>CAVUKU010000002.1:0-648188 GCA_963742275.1 uncultured Solirubrobacterales bacterium
GGGCCACCAGTTTTTTTCCGGCGTCGATGTAATTCCCGCTGCTCCCGGCCGAAACGAAGGGAGATCGCTCTGCATTGCCGTTGCGATCTCTGGGCGACAGTTCGTAGACGGCGTTCCAGCTTCCCACGTCGTTCCATCCGATTTCGTCGCACGCGAGTCCCACTACGTTGCCGGCGCGCTCCAGAACGGCGTAATCGATGGAGATGTCTTCGCAAAGCGGGAAGGTTTCGTTCATCCTGGCGGCAAAGCGCCGGTCGGAAAATCGGGGCAGGGAAGCCAGAAGGGTGGCGGTTTTAGGCAGATGACGGCGCAGCTCATCGAGCAGAACGTCGGCACGCCAGAAAAACATGCCGGCATTCCAGAAGAAGCGTTTGGCCGCAACGTACTTCGCGGCAGTGCGCGCATCGGGCTTTTCGCGGAAGCGCAAGACGGGCACGGGCTGGAGCGAGCCGGTGCGCGTACCTTGCGGGAATTCGATGTAGCCGTAACCGGTTTCCGCCCATCGCGGCGCAATTCCCAAAACCACGATCTTGCCGCCGGCCGCAGCGCGGAACGCGGCTCGCGCGAATTGCAAATAGCGCCGTGGTTTCGCGATCACGTGATCCGACGGAAATACTCCCATGACGGCATCGGGATCGAGGGAGTGCAGGATGTGGGCTGCCAAGCCGATGGCGGGCGCGGTATTGCGCTGTGCCGGCTCGGCGAGAATCTGGCGTCGCGGAATCTCCGGCAATTGCCGCACGATTTCATCGCGCAGAAGCGGGCTGGTGAGGACCCACAGCCGTTCCGGCGGAATCAGGGGGGCGAGCCGCTCCACGGTGGACTGGATTAGCGAGCGCTCACCAAAAATCGTGAGCACCTGTTTGGCGTGCCGGCGCCGGCTGCGAGGCCAGAAGCGCGTGCCGCGACCGCCTGCCAGAATCAGGCCGTAATAGTTCGGCATGGCTACTGGATGGGGTAGCCGTGAATGAGATTGAACGTTCGACGCCAGCGCGTCTTGGTAAAGAAGTGCTCCACCAGATCGACCAGGTGATCGATGCCGATGGCTGGGTTGGACAACGCCTCGGTCGAAGCATTGTATGACCAATAGATGATCAGGGGCTTGCCGATGATGTTTTCGCGCGGCACGAAACCCCAGTAGCGGCTGTCGAGCGAGGAGTCGCGGTTGTCGCCCATGGCGAAGTAGTGGCCCGGCGGCACGACTACCTCGTGGTTCTGCGACGTTATTCTGAAGCATCTCCTGCGCCGGCGGGGAGAGGTTTACGTTCGGCTCGCCCGGAAAGTTGTCGCGATAAGAATCGATGTATTCGGTCTTGTTGTACTTATACGGCTCGTCGAGCGCGTGGCCGTTGAGGAACACCCGCTTATTGACCAGGTGAAGGTGGTCGCCGGGAACTCCGATGACACGCTTGACGAACGTCTGCCGGATATCCATCGGGTACCGGAAGACAATGATGTCGCCCCGGTGCACGTCTTCGTATGGCAACAAATGCCTGGTGACCGGTCCCGGCGGCGCATACGCCAGCTTGTCGACGAGCAGATGGTCACCGATCAAGCAGCGTGTCTTCCATGGATCCGGTGGGAATCACGAACGCCTGCACCAGTGTGGTGGTGCCAAAGAGAAGCAGGACGATGGTCACGGTCCATTCGGCGATTACGCCGCGCGGAATATCACTCTTGCGCGGCTTCTTGGTTTGCTCCGCAGTTTCGTCGGCTACGATGGTCTTCTCTTGACTCACGATAAAACTATTGTAACGGAAAGCGTGACGCGCGTCTGTGCGGAGAGACGGCACAAATTTGGGCCAAAACCGGAGACACCTCTGTTATTCTGATGAGGCGTGACACCAGCGACTACAATCCCCATCCATCACCGGCCGTTTACCCACGCGCAGTCGATGGCACTGGTCTTCTGCTGCACGATACTCGGCGCGGCGGCGCAGGTGTTAATGAAGATCGGCCTCAGCCATCCCGTCCAAAACGGCCTGATGGGTTACGTCACCAGCTTGCCGTTGCTGGGGGGCTATTGCCTTTACGGCGTGAACACCGTGCTTCTGGTTTTTGCTTTGCGGGACGGTGAGCTTTCGATTCTGTACCCGATCATTGCCCTGACTTATGTCTGGGTCACCATTCTGTCCGTGGTGTTCTTTCACGAGACCATGAATCTCTTAAAGCTAGCGGGCGTCGCGGTTGTGGTCGTCGGAGTGGCGGTGATGGGGAAGGGCCGTTCATCGTGAACACTCCCGTGTCGTCCATGCTGCTGGTGCTGGCGGCATCGTTTCTTGGATCGTTTGGAGCCGTGTTCCTGAAATCCGGCGCGCAGAAGCTTCGTCACGGACTGCGTTACCTGATCCTGAACTCGCGATTGGCTGCCGGGCGTGGCGCTGTTTCTCGGCTCTTCGGTTTTTTATTTGCTCGGTTTGAAGCGCGGCGAAGTATCGGTTCTCTATCCGATGGTTTCACTCGCCAACGTGTGGACGCTGTTCTGGTCGCGCATCTTCTTCAAGGAACCGATTACGCACGCCAAGACGCTGGGGCTCCTGCTCATTCTCGTCGGCGTGTTCTTCATCGGGCTGGGCGCGGAGACGCACTAACCTCACACCGGTTCCACGCGGTCCAGCGCCAGAAACTCCTGAATATGGGGATGGTCGGACTTCTCCAATTCCGACACCGGGCCGAAAAAGATGACTTGCCCCTGGTGCAGAAATACCACGCGATCGGCCACGCGGTTCATCAAATCCAAATCGTGGGTCACGACCACGGAGGTGAGCCGCAACTGCCGCTTCAGCCGTAGCATCAAATCGGCCAGATGATCCGACATGATGGGATCGACCATGGTGGTGGGCTCGTCGTAGAGAATGCATTCCGGCTGCGCTGCCAGCGCGCGCGCGATGGCCACGGCCCGTTTGAAGCCGGTGGACAGGTCGGCCGGATAGGAATCGCGCGCCTCGTAGATGTCCACCATTTTGAGCAGCCCGTTGACCACTTCCTCTTTGTTCTGCTCGTCATAATCCTCGCGTAACTCGAGCGAGAACAGGACATTTTCAGCGACCGTCATGGAGTCAAACAAGGCGCCGGACTGAAATACCATGGTTACTTTCTTGCGAATGCGGCGCAGGTCGGGTTCGGCAAAATCCGTGGTATCTTCGTGCGCCACGATGACGCGGCCGCTATCGGGCTTGAGAAATCCCATGATATGCGCCAGCGTAACCGACTTACCCACGCCGCTGCGGCCGATGATGGCCACGGTCTGGCCGGCATCTACGTAAAAATTGCTGTCGACTAAAACGGGCTTGTCGAACGTCTTATACACATGGCGGAATTCAATGTAATGCGGGAACTCGTTCAGCCATTGGCAGTAACCGGTCCACTCCGCCGGGGTATTGAGGTTATGGAAATAGCGCAGAATCCGGAACGCGCCAAAGGTCGATTTCGCAGTCCGATCGAGGCCGTCCATTACCTTGCGAATGTCGCGTTCGAGGGCGCGCTGCGATGACGTCCAAAGCGCGGCGGCGATAGGCCGCGCACAAAGGCTCGGGCAGTCCCGAGGGACCGGCGGGAAGGACGGCGTCGCGCTTTTCCACGCTCGGCGCGCTCGATAATTCTGGTGAGAAATTCGGCTGTAACTTCGGGCATATCGCAGGCCACAATCAGGTTCCAATCCGTCGCGGGAGGCGGTAAGCGCGGTGTGAATGCCGGAAAGCGGGCCGCGCGCCGGGATAGACATCTTCGATAACGGGATAACTAAAGTTACTATACCGGGCCGGGTCGCCGACCAAAGTCACGTTACCCGCCGCTGATGTACCTGCGCGGCAACGTGTTCCACCAGCGTGCGTCCATTGAATGGGAGCAGGGCTTTGTCGCAGCCCATACGGGAACTCTTGCCGCCCGCCAGCACGAATCCCGCGCATTTCATGCGGAAATGATAACATTGTAAGAATGCACAGGGCGTAAGTTACGTGACAGAGAAATAAAACATAAAAATGCGAAATTGTTTTATACTATCTTCGGTGATCATAGCGAACGCCGCCGTCTTATCTGCCGCGCCTATCGGACAAGCCCGGCTGCGGTTATCGTGGTTGTGCGTTCTGACATGCGCACGGGCCGGCTGGTGCGCAGTCGTGGCCCGGCCTGCGCGCGCTGTTCCGGAAAAGGCGGCTCCGCAGATCGAGTTGCCGGCTTCGGCGGAAGCCGCGCCTCCGGCGCTTGCCACGCTGGTGGATCGATATTGCACAGCGGCACGATGTGGATCGCGATCTGGTGCACTCGATGATCCGAGTGGAAAGCAATTACAATCCGTTCGCGGTTTCCAACAAAGGCGCCCTCGGATTGATGCAACTGGTTCCCTCCACGGCGCGTCGGTTTGGAGTGGCCGACGTTTTAATCCCGCGCAGAATGTAGAGGGCGGCGTCCGCTATCTGAAATATCTGCTGGACCACTACGAACGGCGACAATCAGCTGGCGCTGGCGGCATACAACGCCGGCGAGGGGACGGTGGAACGTTACGGCGGTGTGCCGCCATTCCGAGAGACACGCGATTATGTGTATCGCGTAGGGAAGGCGCTGGATGAAACCCGAGAGGCGAAAAAGCAGCGCAATGCGGAAGCGACCGCTCAACCCGCACCCGAGTTCAACCCCGTCCGCGCCTTTGTGGATGCGATGGGACGGATGTATTACAAAACACAATAATCTATGGGACGGCGGCTTACGGCTGCGATTGGACTTCTGGCGTCAACCGCTGCTGCGGTGGGCGCGCCCGCGGCTTCGTCACTCGAGGTGACGGCGGTTCGCTACTGGACGCTTGCCGATACCACGCGTGTCGCCATCGAAATCACTGGCGACCTTCACTATCGTTCCGACCGCGTCGCAGAACCCTGACCGCATCTTCTTCGATTTGGCGGGCACGCGCCCATCCATTGATGGCCAGCGCTTGTTTTCAGCCGAAGTGGGTGACAAGCTGCTGAAACGAATTCGTGTGGCCGAGACCATGCCCGGGATCACGCGAATCGTGCTGGATCTGGAATCGTCCGGCGGAGTTCACCGTATCCGGCTGGACAATCCGAGCCGGATGATCATCGAGCTGCGTGCCGGCAGGCGCCCCGCCTGACACAGGTGTCAGGACGCCGGACCGCGAGGTAGCGCCCGTACGAGCGTGAGGCGGACCCGATGCGCGAGCCTCCCCGACGCGCAGCCGCGCCGCCGCCAGCCATTTCCGATCCGCCATCTCTGAAAGCCGATGTGGTCGCGGCCGCAAGTGGCGCGTATGGCTGCCAAGAACGTGACGACATCGGTTGTCATCCTGCCGGCGCCTCCTCCATCGGCATCACCGGTAGCGGCGCCTTCGAAAAGCGATCGGGACGATGCGGCGTCTGCAAAGTCTGCACCCCGAACGGCGTCCCCGCGCGTGGTGCCGAAAGCGGCTCGCGGTTCCGCCGACGGAGAGACGTTCGCTGATTCGGGCGCTAGGCCTGAAAATCAATCGCGTGGTCATCGATCCCGGTCATGGCGGCGCGGATGAGGGTACCGTCGGGCGGCGCGGCGTGATGGAAAAGGAACTGGTCCTGGATGTCGCCAGGCGAGTGGGCAAGCTGATCGAGGACCGCATGGGCAGCGAGGTGATTTACACGCGATCGGATGACACGTTTATCCCTCTGCACGCCCGTACGGAAATGGCGAACGAGAAGAAGGCCGATCTGTTCCTGTCCATTCACGCCAACTCCTCGCCGCACCCGAAGATAGGCGGAATCGAAGTCTACTACCTCAACTTCACGCGCTCCTCGGACGCGCTGGACGTGGCCGCACGCGAGAATGCAAGTTCCGAAAAATCCGTCTTTGAACTGAAAGATCTCATCCAGAGCATTACGCTGCACGAGAAGATCGAGGAATCTCGAGAATTTGCCTCGAAGGTGCAAGGATCGCTGCAGACTTTCGAGACTCGATATAACACCGCGGCCAAGAATCGCGGCATCAAGAAAGCGCCGTTCGTCGTGCTCATTGGCGCCTCAATGCCCTCGATCCTCGCGGAGGTCGGTTTCCTCAGCAATGCCCGGGAAGAGCAGCTTCTGAAGCGGTCCGATCACCGCCAGCGCCTCGCTGAAGCGCTGTATCAGGGTGTCTCGCGTTACGCGCAGTCGCTGAGCCACTTCCAGGTTGCGCAGCGAACCTCCGTCGATTAACTTGCCGGTGCGGGTTCTCGTCTTTCGGCACACCGCTGTTGATGATCTCGGATTGATTGCCGCCGCGTTGGATGCCCACGGAATTCTCCCCGGATACGCGGATCTCTACGCTCGTCCCTGCGCTGAATCGCTCGTGAACGAAGCGGATGCCCTGATCTTTATGGGCGGGCCGATGTCCGCTAATGATGACCATCCTTACATTCAACGTGAGATCCAGTACATCCGGGACGCCAGGGAACGGGGCCAGCCGGTTCTGGGCGTTTGCCTGGGCGCGCAATTAATTGCGAAGGCTTTGGGCGCCCGTGTGCACGCCAACACCGTGAAGGAAATCGGCTGGGCGCCAGTTACTTTCATGCCGGCAGCCGCGAACGATCCGCTCTTTGCCGGGTTGCCTGAGGCGGAAACGATCTTTCACTGGCACAGCGAGACTTTCGCGCTGCCGCCGGGCGCTGAGCTGCTCGCTTCGTCTGATGCGTGCCGCAACCAGGCGTTCCGAGTTGGAAATCGTATCTACGGAGTGCAGTTTCATCTCGAAGTAACTCCCTCCATGATTGCGGAGTGGTGCCGCGAGGACGAAGCCTGCGGGGATGCGCGCGAAGTCATTCAGCCGATCGATCCCCACGCGCATGCCACGCGCAGCGGGGAACTGGCCCGGCTGGTGTTTGGACGCTGGTGCGCTCTCGTGAAGGATAGAACCTGCGCGGCGTCAGAGTGAGGCCTCGGATTTGTTTTCGGCGGCCAGTCGCTGGAGAACGATGCGGGCGGCGTTCTGCGCGGCGTTTTTCTTCGAGTAGCCGTCGGCCTTGGCTGTCAGGTCCTTGCCCACGCGAACTTCAATGGTGAACGTTTTGGAATGCTCGGGGCCGTCTTCTTTTAGAATCACGTAACGCGGCAGAGGAAGCTTGCGAGCCAGAGCCAATTCCTGCAAGGCGCTCTTGTAGTCCGTGAGAGCGCCGGCCGGGTCACTGGCAGAGAATTCAATATCGGCCCCGGGTCGCCCACCACGTGCCCGGTCACAAATTCACGCACCTTGTCGATACCGGCATCCTGATAGAGCGCCGCAATCAGCGCCTCCAGCGCATTTACCAGCAACGTGCGCTTGGAACGGCCCCCGCTCATTTCCTCACCGCGTCCTAAACGGAGGTACTGGCCCAGTTGCAGCCTTTCCGCCACGCCGTACAGGTGCGCGGCGCTCACGATACCGGCCTTGAGTTTGGAAAGCCGGCCCTCGGAATTTCCGGGAAAGCGGTGAACCAGCGCTTCGCTGATAAGGAACCCGAGGATGGAATCACCCAGGAATTCGAGTTGCTCGTTATCGGCCGGAAGCACTCCGGCAGCGCCTCCTCTTTCGTGCACGTGGGAGCTGTGAGTGAGTGCGCGCTCGAGTAATTCGCGGTTCTGAAACTGATGCCCGATCGCGGTCTCGAGAGATTTCAGATCGGCGGGCATGAGGCGATCGAACGCGATCCTCCGGTTACTGCTTCTTGATTTCCACCGGCGGCGGCGCGGCGGAGGGAGCCGGGCTAGTGCCGCCCGATTTCATCTGCATGGCTCGCACCCTCTCGGCCTGCGCGAACTGCTTGATGCTGGGGTGGAGATCCGGCGTTGCCATCACTTTTTCCAGAAGGGGCAGAGCCTCGTCGGGCTTCTTTGTCTGGTTGTACGCGGCGGCCAGGCGCACCATGGTCACGGGGTCGGGAAATTCGTCAAGGGCCTCCTTCAGCTCGGGGATCGCCACGTCGAAGTTCTTGCGCGCCATGGCGGCAAAACCCAGCGCCTCGTGTCCCTGCGCCATGTATTCTTTCTTGCCTTCTGCCCACTGCTCATCGGTGAGCTGCCGGGCTGGGCTTCGGGGCATCTTTTAGAACGGCCATTCCGTCTTTTGCGTATTTCTCCGCCTTGGTCAGCTTCTCTTCACGGTCGAGGTCGAACTCGCGGGTTCTCTGGGCGATGCCTTTAGCGATCATCAGCAGGGCGGCATACTGCTTGGGATCAGCCTGGATGGCTTGCTCGCCGTAGACCACCATCTTCTCGAAATCGTTTTTCTGCTGATACGACACCGCCTCAAAATACAGAGCCAGCGCCTTGAAATCCGTGTCGGCGTATTTCGTGATGAGATTCTCCGCGGCCTTAATTCGCGCGTCCGGATCTGCGGCTCCGAACATGGCTTGCAGAGCCTCCGCTTCGCCCTTGGATTTCGGCGCCGGCGGTTTCTGATCCGCGCACAAGCGCCGCCGTCGCCATGGAGAGCGCCAGCGTCGAAATTGTTAAAAGTTTTTTCATGAAAGACTCCTTCAGTTTTGTTGCTTCTTAAAAGACTCCTGGATACCCTGCTCAGCAGCGTGACGCGCGGCAGCTGAGGCGCCGTCCACCGCCAGAGCGGTTTGATAGTGCTTGGCGGCCTCGTCGCGGTTACCCGCAATGTCGGAAAGCCGCCCCAAATAAACGTGCGTCCACGCCTTCACCCACGGGTCGGCGCCGGAATCCAGCACCTTCTGAAAAAGCCGCTCCCCCAACTCCGGATCGTTTTGCAGAACCGCAATGCGAGCGAGTCCGTAATACGCCCGCGCATGTACGGATTTTTCGCTGCTCTGCTCGAGCACGCGAAGATAGGCCTGTTTGGCGCGATCGTAGTCTTTGTTGCTGTAAAGGCGATCCGCGTCATCGAGAGCCTGGTCCATCGGACTCGGTGGTACAGGCATACGGGCCTCGACTTTCGCGGCACGGACGCGGGGCGAGTCGGCAAACTTCACGTTCGCCAGCCGCTGGTCCTCCTCTCGCCGGATCGATGCGTTTTATCATTTCCGGGAAGAACAGGCGCATGGCCTCCGGCTGCTTCTCATAAATCGTGAGTTGTTCGGCGAAATACGGAGTTAGTATATATCCTTCGCGCAGCGCCTCGTCGACGCTGTCCGATTTTCCGGGCAGCCTGGCTTCGACGGCCTTGATCAGCGATTCGGTGGCCAGCAGCAGGAAATCCGATTTGTACACCGGGTCGAGCGCCGGCGCACCCTGCGCGTAGTCCTCCAGTGATTTCTTCTTCAGGATTTCCATGCCGTACTTGGTGGCCTGCGGATCGAGCAGGTAGTGAAGATAGGCGTGGCGGATATCCGCAATGCGGGGCTCGGCCGAGGGTGTCACCACCACGAAATACTCGTTTGCGTAGCTCCGGGTCTGCACCTGGTTCGGCGCGCCCAGCAGATCGAGATAGATCTGAAAGGTGCGGCCAAGGTAGCCCGCCGTGGGATTGCGCAAATATGCGTTGGCTTCCAGAATCGCGCGCGAAACCGGCGCATGATAGCGCTCGAGGGCACGCTCGAATGCCGGTTGTGCGTTGTTCCACAGTGCGTCGAGATTGGCTTCGCGAGAAAATCGCACCAGAAGCGGCCCCAAGGCCTCCAGGGCACGAACGTCCGGCGGCAATTCCACGTCACGGTACTTGAACGCGAAATCGGGGGGCCCCTTGACGGAGAGGGCGAAGGAAAGGTACTGGCTCAGCTCGGCGGTCTCGTCCTTCTGGCGATGCTCCGCAAAGAACTTCTTAAGCTCGGCGACAACTGGGGGGTGCGAGCCTTCCACTGCCTTGCGAACTTGCTCACGCAGGGGATCGCTGTTGGGAGAGGCCAGCTCGGCATCGTAACCCGCGGCGTTTATGGCCGCCATTACGGTGAATAGAGAAGGGCTAAAATCGAGCTGGCCCCGTTCGGCCGCACCGCACGGGAGGGTTGCTATGAGTACCAGGATGGCGGGGGATAAGGTTCGACTCAAACGGTCCTGCCTTGGATATCTTCAGTTTACCGTATTCCGAGAGTTGAAGCTCCCTTTTGGCCTTTAGTACGACTTCAGGCGTAAACCCCCTTGACAAGGGCATTGCCATCATTAGAATAAACCCATATTGCCTTTATGCAGCCCGCTTGCCAGCACAACCGTACCGAGGTTATCGCAAGGCGCGACGGCGTGGATTACGTGGAATGCCTGGATTGCCGTCAAATCTTCGAAGCCGAGGACCTGGAACCCGTCACCGTAGAAAAAGAGGAAGACGATTAACGGATCTCGCGTTGTCCACTTCGAGCGAGTCGTGCTTGAGTGGTGTGCCTGTGCGTTAGCATAGGTTTCATGCACGATCTCGGATTCTTTCGCGCCAACTTTGACAAGGTTGCTGAACGCCTGGCCACCCGCGGCGCCACTTCGGGTCTCGAGCAATTCCGCGAGCTCGACCAGCGCCGCCGGGCCGTGATCACCGAAGCCGAAGAAGGGAAGGCGCGCCGGAACGCCGAGACTGCGGAGATCGCCAAGCTGCGTAAGGCGGGAACGGACACTACCGAGCGGCAACAGCAGGTGCGTGAGATTGGCAATCGCATTGCCGCGCTGGATGAGCAAGTCAAGGCGCTCGACGAACAGTTCCGCGAACTGCTGGCGGGTATTCCAAATCTCCCCCACGAATCGGTGCCGGTGGGCGCTGGCCCCGAGGACAACGTGGAGGTGCGGCGCTGCGGCGAGCCGCGTAAATTCGATTTCGAGCCCAAGGCGCACTGGGATCTCGGCCCGGAACTGGGCATTCTCGATCTGGAGCGTGCGGCCAAAATTACGGGGGCACGTTTCGCGGTCTACTGGGGCGCGGGCGCCAGGCTCGAACGCGCCCTCATCAATTTCATGCTCGACGTACACACACGCGAGCACGGGTACACCGAGGTGCTGCCGCCGTTCATGGTCAACTCGGCGAGCCTGTTCGGCACTGGGAATTTGCCCAAATTCGCAGACGACCTGTTCAAGTGCGAGAAGCATGATTTCTGGCTGATCCCTACCGCCGAGGTGCCGGTGACGAACCTGTATCGTGACGAGACCCTGGATGCGGAGCGCTTGCCCGTGAGGTTGTGCGCCTACACGCCGTGTTTTCGCAGCGAAGCCGGGTCTTATGGCCGCGATGTGCGCGGCATTATCCGCCAGCACCAGTTTCAAAAAGTCGAGCTGGTGAAATTTACGCGCCCCGAGCAAAGCTACGATGAACTGGAGAAATTGACGGCGGACGCGGAAGACATCCTGCGCCGTCTGGGGCTGCCGTTTCGCACGGTGGTGCTGTGCACCGGCGACATGGGCTTCTCGTCGGCAAAGACATACGACATCGAAGTGTGGCTGCCCGGACAAAACGGCTACAAGGAGATTTCGTCCTGCTCGAACTTCGAGGCCTTCCAGGCGCGCCGCGCCGGCATTCGCTTCAAAGGGGCAAAAGGGAAGTCAGAGTTCGCGCATACTCTGAACGGAAGCGGGCTCGCCGTGGGCCGCACCTGGGTGGCGATCGTGGAGAATTACCAGCAGAAAGACGGCAGCGTCGTCATTCCCGAG
Source organism: uncultured Solirubrobacterales bacterium (assembly GCA_963742275.1). GTDB lineage: Bacteria > Actinomycetota > Thermoleophilia > Solirubrobacterales > Solirubrobacteraceae > Palsa-744. The sequence goes on from CAVUKU010000002.1 coordinate 11,517, forward strand.
GCGCTCAGGCCGTACATGGGTGCGGAGCGGATCGAAAAAGCAGGAGTGGCAGGAAAGTCGAGGCTTCCGTCTTGCAGTGGCTCGGATTCTATTCGCCCATGTCAGCCGCAAACCGCCGGAAGAAGCTCTCCGGGTTCCACTGGGGCCGCGCGGTCTCGTTCGCGACGGCCTCGGCCAGCAATCGCATCACCCGATTGAAATCCGCGGCGGCTTTCAGGTCCACCGGCTGGTTCACGTCGTCCGACGGCGCGTGATAGCGCTCCTTCAGCCACTGCTTGGCAATGGCCTCCTCCGGAGAGCCCTTCTCATAACCGACCTTGAAGAAGAGGGAAGGGACGCCCCGACGGATGAAATTGTACTGGTCGCTGCGGATGAAAATGTTGCGCTCGGGCTCGAGATCAGGCTGTACGCGAATACCCAGAGGCTCGGCAACCGCACGCACCTGCTTGCCGAGATCCGATTCATCCAGGCCGTACACCGTCAGAATGTGAAAGGGAAACAGCGGCAGGAACATATCCACGTTGAGGTCCGCGACAATCTGCTCCGGTGTGACCGTCGGATGCGTGGCGAAGTATTTCGATCCCAGCAGCCCTTTCTCCTCGGCCGCCACTGTCACAAACAACACCGACCGTCTGAGCTTCGACTTGGCTTCGTGCAATTGTTCCGCGATCTCCAGCAGCGTGGCCACCCCCGATGCGTCATCCATGGCGCCGTTGTAGATGCTGTCGCCGTTGATCGGCCGTCCCACGCCGAGATGATCCAGATGCGCGGAAAGTACGACATATTCATCCTTCAGCTTCGGATCCTCGCCCGGCAGAATCGCAACCACGTTGGGAGACTCCACCTCCGTGCGGCGCACCTGCGCCTTCGCTTTCAGGCGGCTATCCAGTGGGAAACGGGGAAGCGGCTTGCGTTCTTTAGCCAGAGCCAGGATCTCATTCGCCGAGTGCCCGGACCCCGCTAACCATTTGTCGAGATGCTCCGGATTGATCGTTACGGAAAGTCTCTGGCCGAAACCCTGGTCCATTTCCGGATAGTTCAACGACATGGCGGGCTGGAAGCGCGCCAGCGCCGAGCGCGCCCACGGCACGTCCATGCCGGCTGGATTCGCGACTACGCAGGTACCCACAACTCCGGCTCGCAAGAGAAACTTGCCGCGCTCTTCACCGGATTGATAATGCGAACTGAGCGCGCCGGGAATCGTCGACGGTCCGCCGCTCAGGTAAACCGCGATCTTGCCGCGGAGATCCAGGCCCGCGAGATCGTCGAATTTCATCTCCGGAACCGTGAGGCCGTAGCCCGCGAAGACCAGGGGCGCCTCAACCGAGCCCGCGGGATCTACGCGCATGCTAATCGTCGCGTCCTCGCCGAGCCGCAGCGCCTCTTCCGCTCCGTTGCGCACCAGCGCCAGGCTGGAACCCTCTTCCACAATTTCGCGCGACTTGAATTTCACGGGCTGGAAGTAGCCGGATGTCGCCGCCCGGCTTGAGGCCGGCTCGCTCGAACTCCCCGGCCACGTAGACGGCCGCCTTGCGATAGCCCTCGCTACCGGTGAGACGGCCCTCCAGCTTGTCGTCGGCCAGATACAGAATGTGCGACCACCAGCGTTTGCCATCGGCAGAGGGGTCGGCCCCATACAAGAGGCACGCGAACCCGGCCACAGCCAGCCAGCGCCGTTTCATCACTTCTTCCCCTTTTGCTTTTTGTATTCCTCGCGAATCGCCTGCATCTGCCGCGCGTGGCTTTCGGCATGGTCGGCGAAGTACTCGAGAAGTTGCCGCAGGGTCTGCGGACCTCGCTCGGAGTGGATGCCCTTGCGCTCGAAAGCAGCTTCGGGAAGTTCCTTGAGCAGTTCGTAGTTTTCCGCGCGAAGGCGCCGGAAACTCTCCAGGGCCTGCTTCGGTTGCCGCCGCGCATAGTCCAGATTGTGCGCCCACGCATCCTGGTCGAACGCCTCGAGCCTGGGATCATCCTCGGCGATCACCTGCCGGAATCGCTGCGCGCCCACCAGTTCCGCATCCGCGAGATGCGCGATGATCTGCCGGATGCTCCATTTGCCGGGGCTGGGCGTGAAGTCCGTCTCCTCGCCGTACACTCCGGTGAGTACGACGGCCAGCAGCTCAGGGCCGCGGCGAAATCGTTCCAGGGTTTCGGTTAGGTTGCTCATCTGACGGTCACCTCGGCGTCAGTAATAATCCGCGCAGCTCATGTAGTAGCCGCATTTTTCGCAGATTAGTTTGCATTTCCGGCTGGTGAGACGGCTCGAACACACCGGGCAATAGAGCATAGGCTCTTCGCGCGGCGGTTCGGGTGATGCCGCGGGTTCAGCCGGAGGCTCGGGCTCACTCATGAGAACAAGGTCATTATAAGCTCCAGACTTTGCGTCCGCCCACGTACGTGGCTTTCACCTGGACGCTCTTGGTTTGGGGATCGAAATCGAACAGGACGAAATCGGCGCGCTCGCCCGCGGCGAATCCATTTTCGCGGCCGGGCACCCGGCCGGCGCGCGCCGCGTTGACGGTGGCCAGGCGCACCGCATCCGCCAGGCTCAGCTCGCCCAGACGCATCAGGTTTTCAACGCCGCGATCCATGCGCAGCGCGGAACCCGCCAGCCTATCCTGGCCGGCCAGCACCACGCGATTGTCCGGCGTCAGATCCACTTCCTGCTCGCCCAGGCGATATCGTCCCGGCGGGCAGCCCGCGGGGGAACTGGCGTCGGTGACCAGCACCGCGCGATCCACGCCTTTGGCTCGCAGCGCGACTTTCAGAAAAGACGCCGGCAGATGAATGCCATCCACGATGAAACTGGCGCGCAGCCGGTCTTCGGCAAGCTGCTCCCAGATATAGTTCGGATGCCGGCGCATGACGCCGTGCGCGCCATTGCCGAGGTGCGTCGACATAGTGGCTCCGGCGCTCACGGCGTCGGCAATGTGCCGGGCCTCGGCCGCGGTGTGGCCGATGCTCACCACCACGTTCTCGGCCACCACGGCCTCGATGTACCGGGGCGCGCCGGGCCATTCGGGCGCCAGCGTGACCAGGCGGATCCGGCCACCCGTGGCTTCCTGCCAGCGGTGGAACTCTTCGATATCCGGCGGCCGCACCCAGCGCTTCGGGTGCGCGCCGCGCGGGCCCTCGTCCGGCGAGATGTGCGGGCCCTCCACGTGAAATCCGTCCATGGCGGCGCCTTCCGCCAGCGTTTCCTTGGCCCGCGTCAGATTTTTGAGAGCAGCCAGCATGTCGTCAGGCGCTCCCGTGATCACCGTAGGATAAAAGCGCGTGACGCCGGCCGAATACTGCACGCGCACGGAGCGCGCGATCTCGTCATGGGGCGCGGTGGGCGCGTTGTAGTCCACGCCGGCGAAGCCGTTCACCTGGATATCCACCCAGCCGGGAGCCACCCACCCGTCCGAGCGGCCCGGCGACCGGCCGCACGGATGAAATCGTTTCCTCGAACCCAATTTCGATTCCCGAACCGGTGCTCGCGTCGATACCTGAACAAATTGTCATGTGTTTGCTTTATACACAGGTTTGCCACATCGGAGCGGCGGCAACTGTAACATACTTTTCATAAATAAATCTGTTGAAAAGCCGCAACAAGCTCCGAAGTTTTTCTAGCGCCGCAGGCCGCGACAGGCTACAACAGAGAGAGTTCATTAAACAACAGCGCAATCTGAGCGGTAGATCTCGGGGGAGGTGGCCGGCTCAGGTTGCGCTGTTTTTTTATTTCTTTCCCGCGAAACTGGGCTCCGGCTCTCCCACCGGCGACAGCCAGCCGTGCCGGTCGGGCTTGGTTCCGTTGACGATCGCGAAAAACTCCTTCTGCAATCGCTCGGTCACCGGTCCGCGCCGTCCCTTGCCGATCGCGATGCGATCGATCGAGCGGATCGGCGTGATTTCGGCGGCCGTTCCCGAGAAGAAGACTTCGTCGGCGATGTACAGCATCTCGCGCGGGACGATGGTCTCGACCACCGGAATCTCGCAGGTCCTGCGCCAGGCGCAATACCGAGTCGCGCGTGATGCCCGGCAGCACGGAAGCTCCCAGCGGCGGCGTGAGAATCCTGCCATCGCGCACCAGAAAGATATTTTCGCCCGATCCTTCGCTCACGTAACCGGCGGCATCCAGCGCGATGCCTTCCGAGTAACCGTTGGTGACGGCTTCCATCTTGATGAGCTGCGAGTTCATGTAATTGGCGCCGGCTTTGGCCAGCGCGGGCAGGGTATTGGGCGCGATGCGGTTCCAGCTCGAAACGCAGACGTCCACTCCCTCGGCCAGCGCTTCTTCGCCCAGGTACTTGCCCCATTCCCAGCAGGCAATGTAGACGTCCAGCGGATTCTTCAACGGATTGACGCCCATCTCGCCGTATGCCCGCAGCACGATCGGCCGGATGTAGCAGGAGCGCAGTTTGTTGACGCGCACCAGCTCGCGCATGGCTTCTTCCAGCTCGGCCGCCGTGAAGCCGACATTCTCCATGCGATAGATCTTGGCCGAATCCAGCATGCGCCGGACATGCTCGCGCAGGCGAAAAATGGCCGGGCCGGAGGGTGTCGCATAGCAGCGAATGCCTTCAAAAACCGAGCTGCCGTAGCTGACGACGTGGGAAAGGACGTGAATCCGGGCGTCGTCCCATGCTATGAAGCGGCCGTTGTGCCAGATCTTTTCGGTGGGGGTTAACATTCAATGATTATAAAACGGGATAATTCTAAAAATATGTCTTGGCGTTGGAATTACGGTTACCTGAACATGCATCGCAAGGATTTTACTCTTTGTTGCTGGTGGTCACGGGCACGTTGATCTTGAGTGCGTGCGCGGAGGCCGGGCGAACCGTTGAGACCTTCCGGATTGAATTTCTTCTCGAAAGAGCAGGACGTTCAACTGGGCCAGGAGGCCGCTACGAAGTGCGCAAGCAGGTCACCGTCGTCCAAAACCCGTTTTTGCAGGAGTACATTCAGCGCATCGGCAAGCGGCTGACGGCCCAGCCCGAGGCAGGGGACTGGCCTTTCAACTTTACCGTGATCCTGGACCCGAACATTAACGCGTTCGCGCTTCCCGGCGGACCCATGTTCGTCAATTCGGGAACCATCGCGAACGCCGAGAATGAGGCCCAGATCGCCGGGGTGATGGGCCATGAGATGTCGCACGTCATCCTGCGCCACGGCACCAAGCAGGCGTCCAAAGCCAACCTCCTGCAGATCCCGGCGATGCTGGCCAGCGCCGTGGTCGGCGATGGCTCCTTGCTGGGCGAGCTGACGAAGCTCGGCATCGGAGTGGGAGCGAATTCCCTTTTGCTGAAGTACTCACGCGACGACGAGAGCCAGGCCGACGCGCTGGGAACGCACTTGATGGCTGAGGCCGGCTACCATCCGGTTGAGCTGGCGCACTTTTTCCAGAAGCTCGAAGGGCAGGGCGGCTCGCGACCGATGCAGTTCCTGTCGGACCACCCCAACCCGGGAAACCGCGAGCAGGCCATCGAGGCCGAAATCGGGACTCTGCCGCAGCGGCAGTACGGTTTTCAGACTGGCGAATTTGAGCGAGCCAAGGCGGAAGTTGTCAAGCTGCCGAAGCCGGCTCCTCCGAATAAGGCAGGCAGCGCAGCCAGTGCGAATCCAGCGGCGGCGCGCCCGTCGGGTGGCCTCCAACCTTTTCAAGGTAGCAGCTACTCGTTTTCGTATCCGTCCAACTGGCAGGTATTGGGCGGCGGGCAGGACTCAGATTCCGTCACCATTGCGGCGCGCGAGGGCATCGTACCGGACTCGAACGGAAGCGCGCAGATCGGCTACGGTGTGATCGCGAGTTACTTTCCGGCCGAGGGCCAAGGCCAGAGCCTCTCGCAGGCCACCGACGATCTGGTGCATCATCTGCACGCCTCGAATCCCAGCATGCAGGTCGCGCACAGCAGCCGAAAAGTGAAAGTGGACGGCAAGCCGGCGCTTGATCACCATGCTGACCAGCACCTCACCGCTGGGAGGCGGCGAAGAAACCGACGCACTGCTGACCGTAGCAAGACCGCAAGGCCTGTTCTACCTGGCCTTCATCGCACCATCGGCTGAGTTTAAGAGCGTGGAGAATGTGTACAACGAGCTGGTGGGGTCGGTGAGGTTTAAGTAGGACTCGTCAAAGAAGTGGGGTCAGCCCTTCTGGGCTGCCGCCGTGCTTCTGCGCGGCGTTGGGAGATCGCTGGTCAGCGGCACAAGAACGCGGATTCAAGGCCATCCTGGCCGCCGAAATCATCAAGGCGCTCGACCGGGACGGCTTGAGCGTGCGCGCAGCACACGAACGCACGGGCATTGCTGCGGCCGACTTCTCGCGCATCCGCAATGACGCACCTCGGACGATTCACCCTCGATCGCCTCATGTCGATCCTTAACCGGCTCGGGTCGCGTGGAGGTGAAAGTCCGGGTGCGCCGGGCTGAACCGGTCGAGCAGTTCCGATAACAAGCATTATGTAAACTTATATGGTAATTATCCCGCCTGAACAAATTACACTATGTTTCTTAATGCAAACTCGTTCCGGGAGAAGGTGGCTCAGACAGATGCTTTACCTGCCTGGTCAGTAGAGGGATCGCCCGACTTTCCGTGGAAAGTAGCGGCTCTCGCGTAACTCACTCTACGACGCCTTCCTGCGTTTGACAACCTCTGACTTCGCAGGAACCAACGCTTCCAGTTCTCTGAGAAGGATAGGAATTTGTTTGTGTCCTTGGACCCGGCGAAATTGCTTCTCGGCGACCAGGAGGCCTGACCCCACCCAGCGCTCCCGCTGATCGCCGGCATGCCATCGTTTGACGTTGGCGCAAACACGCTCGACGATCGAGAAGGCCGACTCGATGACGTTGGTGCTGGCCAAGGTCTTTCGCAGTCGTGGCGGAACGTGGAGCCGATGCACCGTCAGCGTTTCCTCCAATCCTTCTCCCAGGCTCCGTGCCGCGCTCGGATTCAGATCCATCAGTTCGCGATGTAGCGTGTTCAGCGCGTCCTTGGCTTCGGCGTAGTCTTCCAGCGCGTAGGCGGCATTCAGCTTCTTCGCCACCAAAGGCTTCTGCTCGTCGGTCAGATGATCCAACACGTTGCGCCGCTTGTGGACTTGACAGCGCTGGATCGGCGCCGATTCACCGGCATACTTCTTCACCGCTGCATGAAGTGCCTTGCCTCCGTCCAGGACGTACAACCGCAGCTCGGCGAAGTCCAGGCCGCGATTCATCAGGTCGCCCAGTAGCTCCCCCACCACCGTCGCGTTTTCCGTGGCTCCTTGTCGAATGCCCAAGATCGTTTTCCGCCCGTCCTGACTGATGCCCAGCGCAGCCACCATCTGCTGCCCGGCAAACGGTGTCGCGTCGATGAGCAGCGCGCACAACCGCATCTTGTCCAGACGCCGCTCCATCATGTCCTTCAACTTCGCTCGGCTCGCCTCGATGAAGTGTTCGCTGATGGCGCTCTTCTCCAAACCGTAAGCCTCAGCGAACTCGCGCACCGCCCGGCCGTATTTTCTGGTGCTCAGACCGAGCATCAGTTTCTCCCACACCGTTTCGGTCAGCGGCTCGCCGCGGTGAAACATCTCGTAGCTGCCCAACCGTACTTCCTGGTCGTCGGTCGTGCGCACGCGCGGTCGGTCGATCGGCACCTTCTGGCCCATCACCACGCAGAAGCCCCGTTCCTTGCCCCATCGGTTGGCCGTGCGCTCTGGCTGCGGCTGGTTGCGTTCGCCCACTCGCTCCCGGACTTCCTCTTCCATCAACAGTTCCATCACCCGCAAGCCGGCCTGGCGTATCAATGCACCCACGCCCTGGCGCAGCCAGCCCACCATCTCGGCCATCGGCAACACCATTTGCACCGCCGGATTTCCATCCGCGGCCATTTCCTCGAGCTGCCTTACCGCTCGCTGCGCTTCAATCTGATATGGTTTCTTCATAGCGACTCTCCTTTTTCTCGGCAAAAGAAAATTGCTCTCAGCCTATCAAGGCTTCGAGCGGAGAGTCGCTACTTTCTACGATCTATCGGGCATTCCCTCTCCGGAGATGCTTCAACAGCTGAATCACCGCATTGAAAACTTCGTGCGGATCCGCTCGTAGTGATTAACGATGTGCATGGTCGGATTGTCTTTACGCTTCGAGGTGTGCCGCCACGTCCCGAAAAAACGGTTCGTCGCGTTTCCATTGATGCCTTTGGCCTGTGCTGACGGAAATCGATCATTCAGGCGGCAAGCGTGCCATGTGAGGTGATTGAAGGATTGGTAACGTCAAGTTTTCGTATTCGCTCTATCAGCACGACGGTCATCAAGCTCGATGCCTTTGGGAATGCCCGGTAGATCGTAGAAAGTAGCGACTCTCCGCTCGAAGCCTTGATAGGCTCAGAGCAATTTTCTTTGCGCGAGAAAAAGGAGAGTCGCTATGAAGAAACCATATCAGATTGAATCGCAGCGAGCCGTGAAGCGGCTCGAGAGAGATGGCCGCGGACGGGAATCCGGCGGTGCAGATGGTGCTGCCGATGGCCGAGATGGTGGGCTGGCTGCAGCAAGGGCGTGGGCGAATTGATTCGCCAGGCCGGCTTGCAGTTGATGGAGCTGCTGATGGAAGAGGAAGTCCGGGAGCTGGTGGGCGAACGCAGCCAGCCGCAGCCGGAGCGCACGGCCAACCGGTGGGGCAAGGAGCGCGGCTACTGCGTGGTGATGGGACAGAAGGTGCCGATCGACCGGCCGCGCGTGCGTACCACCGAGGACCAGGAAGTGCGGTTGGGCAGCTACGAGATGTTCCATCGCGGCGAGCCGTTGACCGAGACGGTGTGGGAAAAGCTGATGCTGGGCTTGAGCACGCGCAAGTACGGTCAGGCGGTGCGCCAGTTCACCGAAGCGTACGGCTTGGAGAAGAGCGCGATCAGCGAACATTTCATCGAAGCCAGCCGGGCGAAGTTGAAGGAAATGATGGAACGGCGGCTGGACAAGATGAAGTTTTGCGCGTTGCTGATCGACGCGACGCCGTTCGCCGGTCAGCAGATGGTGGCCGCGTTGGGCATCGGCCAGGACGGGCGGAAAACGATCTTGGGCATCCGGCAAGGAGCCACGGAGAACGCCACGGTGGTGGGCGAGTTGTTGGGCGATCTGACGAATCGCGGGCTCGATTTCACCGAGCCGCGGTTGTACGTTCTGGATGGCGGCAAGGCGCTTCACGCGGCGGTGAAGAAGTATGCCGGCGAGTCGGCGCCGATCCAGCGCTGTCAGGTCCACAAGCGGCGCAACGTGCTGGATCATTTGACCGACGATCAGAAGCCGCTGGTGGCCAAGAAGCTGAACGCAGCCTACGCGCTGGAAGACTACGCCGCCGCCAAGCTGGCGCTGAACAAACTGCATCGCGAACTGATGGATTTGAATCCGAGCGCGGCGCGGAGTCTGGCGGAAGGATTGGAGGAAACGCTGACCGTGCATCGGCTCCACGTTCCGCCGCAACTGCGCAAGACCCTGGCCAGCACCAACGTGATCGAGTCGGCCTTCTCGATCGTCGAACGGGTTTGCGCCAACGTGAAACGCTGGCATCCCGGCGATCAGCGCGAGCGCTGGGTGGGTTCCGGCCTGCTGGTGGCGGAGAAACAATTCCGCCGGGTCCAAGGACACAAACAGATTCCCATCCTTCTCAGAGAACTGGAAGCGCTGGTTCCTTCCAAGATCGGAGGTTGTCAAACGGAGAAAGGCGTCGTAAAGTGAGTTACGCGAGAGCCGCTACTTTCAACGGAAAGTCGGGCGATCCCATTCTTTTATCGTCTTCGCCTAGAAGATTTTCGCCTGCTGTGGCAGAGATGCTGGACAACTCGGCCATTTTTGCCGATACGCGAATGAACTTGTCCAGGTTGAGCGTCTTCATGGATACGACCCGATACTTAAACTGAAGCCCATATTGGCGCTGTTACGCGCTCCTCAGAGATCTTGGGGGCGACCTTTTGCATCAGCGCTCGTACGTGATCCATTACGCCTACAGCCTGGTTGGGCTCATAGAATGCCAACGTGTCCGCGTGAGATACGTGCCGTCTCCACACATCGTTAAACGAGCGCAGTTCGTTTACAATCTCGGCATAGAACCTCACCTGTACGTCTTTGACGCCGTCCACCGGCCAATTAGATCGAGGCGCTGAACGCAGATCCTTGACCTCATTTTCCAACTTAGGTAGAATTTGCCCCCACTCCTTTTCCTCCAGCGGCTTGTCGGCAAACTCGATCTTCCGATCTCTGGCAACGGCCCGCAAAACGAATTCAGAGGCGCGCATCAGATGAAAGACAGACGCAGTGGAACATTCACAGGCAAGGCAGTTTCCCGCTTCCTTGATGTCTCGCCTTGAAGATGGGAAGGATTCCCAGACCTCTTTCCCGAATAGCATCTCTTGATCCACGTAGCCCTTCAGATCGTCCCGGATGAACAGAAAGTGCCGTTTTTCGAGAGCTGTGAGAACGGATCGCTGAAGAGTATCCAAGTATGCAGCTGCTGCGGAATTGTTGACAAGCGGTCGAGATAAGCCTGCCTTGGCAGCGTCGCAGAACCCCACACAGTCTGATAACTCCTTCGACTCAAAAAATCCTCGTAATGTGTCAATCACCCGAAGAGCATTCTTAAAACCTGATACTACTGTCCCTCCGCTACCATGCAGCTCGGCTGTTATGTATACGCATTGCAGGGCACTCAGTTGATGAAGGAAGACAGTGAGTCCAAAATATATTAAAATCGTTCACGATATCCCATAGGCCCCACGCCTGTAGAACCCATGATCACCCCCCTCAGAACAGGTTCACATGAAAAGGTGTGACGAAACAGCCTCGACTAACAGTTCGCGCCAAAAAAAATGGGCCCGCAAACCACAATGGTCTACGGGCCCCAAGGGAAGAAACTCGAATCTTACCGGTGGCTGCTGTGGCCTCCACCGCTGGAGTGACCGCCGCCTCCACTGCTGCGCCCGCCTCCTCCGCCACCGCTAGGGCTGGAGCGCGGAGCACTGTGGCCCCGCCTCCGCCACTCGGCGCGGACTGACGGGCCGGCGCGCTGCGCGGCCACCTCCATACGAGGGTGCCGGCGCGCTCCGGTACGAAGGTGTGGAGCGTTCGCGCACGATGGGCGGGGCGATTTGCAAAGATCTCGATGATCCGCTGTAGCCCGGGTTGCTGTACCGGGGCGCGGATTGCGTGCTGGGCTGGAACCGTCGCCAGCCGTCCGAAGGCGCCGACTGTGTTGCTGTGGAAGGCCGGTCCCCAGAAGAGCGCCAGCCGCTCGCGGTTCCTGATGTTGGCCTTGGGCGTTGCCGGGTTGCCGAAGCGGCCCCATCCGCTGCCGGAGGACTCGGGAGTCTGCGGCGAGTTGCCGAAGCGTCGCCATGCGCCGGAGTTTGCAGTGGCCGGGGAGCTAGGAGCGACCGCGGCGTGCGCAGCCGGCTGGCTCACTACGTTGGATCGAGCCACATTGCGCGGAATTTCCGATTACCGCACTTCCCTGCTGCCGGTTGATTTGCGACAGGCTCTGTTGCTGCTGTGCGAACGGCACGCGATTGGCGGATGCCGCCGGCGAATTGAAGCGGCTGTTGTTGAACGCGCCGGCGCGCACGGGCGATGTAACCGGCCGGTCTGAGAATCGCAAGCTGGAAGACGACGGCGCAATCGGAACCTGGCCTCTCACCAGGCTCGCCTGCTGCAGCTGAGCGCTGCTGACCCGGATGGGCGTGGTATGCGACCGCGCGCAAAATCGTTCGCGTTGACCGCTGTCACTCCATTTCCGAGTCGCGCATTGCGGTAGTTGTTCACGATATTCACGTTGTTCACGACGTGGATGTTGTTAACCATCACATTGCGATCGCGAAAACCGCCGTAGAAACCGCGTCCCCACCATGGATGGAACCGTTCGAACGGAGCCAGCGGCACCCACCCGAATCCAGGCCCGCCGAAGCCAATACCGACATGGAATCCACCGAAACCGAAGAAGGCGACCAGCGCCGGGCTCCAGTAGGGCCGCACATGCATCGGTCCCGGATACCAGCACCAGCCGTAGCCCGCGCCCCAGAACCAGCGGCCGTAGTGAAACGGCGCCCAGCCCCAAGGGTCGTAGCTCACCCAGGTCCAGCCATACCAGTCTTCCCAAACCCAGCGGCCGTTGCGATACGGCGCCCAGTCCGGGCCCACCGTCGGACTCCAGACATCGCCATATTCAGGATCGTTGACCCACCGGCCGTGAGAATCGAGATCATCTGCGCCGTAAATCTCTGGGTTTACGTGCTGATAGCTCGTGGAACGCATGAGGTTCTGATCGCGCTCCGCATTCCAGCGATCAAAATCGTCTTGCGGGATGGCGGCCGCCACGTTAAATTCCGGGTCGGAAGGGTCGCCGCGTACCATCATGGTGTTTCCCACGCGCACTGTCTCGACGCCGCGCGGGCCGTAGACTTCCGCCTCACCCGCGCGAGGGTGATTTCGGAGCGGCCATCTTCGAACACCGCGATGCGGTAAGCGCCGCGCTGGGTGGGCCGCACCGAAACTGATGGCGTGCTGATTTCCACTTGCGCGTGCGAATCGCGAACCACACTGAGAATCACGGTGCCGCGCGCCACCTGTAACTGATACCTCTGCGCGGTCAGTTCGCTGATCCGGACTTCGGAATCCGGCGCAAGCCGGAGCATGTTGGCGGAATCGAACTGGACTTCGACGCGCGCGCCCGGTGCGGTGGAGACGATGTCGCCAGCCACCAGCGGCGCGTTCACTGCAGCGGCGGTTTGTTCGTTCGAATCGCCGCGCTGAATCGAAACATCGCCGTTGATCACGCTGATGCGCGCCACGCCGTGTTCCGCGCCGTCATTAGGATCGAGCTGAGGATCCTCCTGAGCCCGCAGGGTGGCAACCGTCCCGGTCAGGATAAACGCCATGAAGAAGTAAGTATGGAGTGCGTCTCATACGCGGTTCCCCGCCCTCTGAATGGCACCTTCGGTTCCAATGTGGAATTGCTTGATTTAAAAAGACTTAGCAGGCAGTAAGCAGCCAGCTGCGGCTGGCCGAAATGCACCACACCGCTCCATCTCGTGCGCTAACCCGCCGACTTCAGCACGGATTTCAAATTCATATTGCGGATCAGGCGGTGGAGGTAATTCGGGTGGACGCCCAGGAGTTTCGCGGCCTCGGTGTAGTTGCCGCCGGCCTGATCCACGGCGCGCATGATCACCTGCTTCTTGGCTTCGGCGATGGTTTCATGATAGCGGGCGATGTTCACGCCGGCGGGCTGTTCGGTTTCGAGCACGGCTTCCGGCAAATCCTCGGGCAGAATGAACTCGGACGATCCCAGCACGACGGCGCGCTCGATGGCGTTCTCCAGTTCGCGCACGTTGCCCGGCCAGTCGTAATTGATGAGGCAGACGCGCGCTTCGGGCGAGACGCCGCGCACGTGACGTTTGGATTTTTCGGCAGCGCGCGCCGCGAAATAAGCTGCCAGCAGCGGGATGTCCTCGCGGCGTTCGCGCAGAGGCGGGCATCTCAATGGAAACCACGTTGAGCCGGTAGTAAAGATCCTGCCGGAAGCGTCCCGGTGCGTGACGCTTTCCACCAGGTCGCGATTGGTGGCCGCGATCACGCGGACATCGATGCGCACCGGCCGCGTGCCGCCCACGCGCTCGAACTCCCGCTCCTGCAGCACGCGCAGCAGCTTGGCCTGCAGGGACGGAGCCAGTTCGCCCATCTCATCGAGAAACACCGTGCCGCCGTCGGCCACTTCGAGCTTCCCCTTCTTCTGCGCCACGGCGCCGGTGAACGCGCCTTTCTCGTGGCCGAACAGCTCGCTCTCGAGCAGCGTTTCGGTGAGCGCCGCGCAGTTGATGGCTACGAACGGCTTGGTCGCGCGGGGGCTGTTGCGATGAATGGCGCGCGCCACCAGCTCTTTGCCGGTGCCGCTCTCGCCGGTGATCAGGACGGTGGCTTCGGTCGGCGCGACGCGGGAAACAAAACGGTACACGGCGCGCATGGGCGCACTTTCGCCGACCATGTTGTGCTCGATGTTGATCTCCGCCTTCAGCCTTTGATTCTCGTCTTCGAGGCGCTCCACGTCGCGTGCGTTTTCGAGCGCCACGGCGGAGATGGCGGCCACCGCGGTCATCAATTCCAGGTGGTCCTTGTCGAGCTTGGCGTTCGGATCACCGGTGTCCAGATAGATCAGGCCGAGGACGCGCTCGAAAACCGTCAGGGGTACGGCCAGCAGCGACCGGGTGTCGGAGAGATTCAAGCTTGGCGACTGGCCCAGCGTGGCGTCTTCCAGGACGTCCGTGCTCAAAACGCCAACCTTTTCCTGTAACACTTTGCGAACCAGCGTTCCGCTAACGGGAAACGGCGCGACAGGACCCTGTTTGCGGTCCCACGAAAAGACGGAAGTGAAGTCATCCGGGTTTTCGCCGGTTAACAAAATAGCGCCGTGCGCCGCGGGCACCACTTCGAAGATGCACTCCATCAACTGGCGCTCCAGCACCTCCAGCTTTCGCACGGAGTTGATGGCCGTGCTGATCTTGAGCAGTGCCTTGAGATCGCGGGCCACGCGCAGGGCCGGCAGCGGAGCGGTGGCCACTTTTTCGGGCTGAAGGTACCGGGAATCTTCGCTCCGCAGGACCACGGTCGCGCCGGTGAGTACGCTTCTTTCATCCAGGCGCAGCGGGGCGCTGGCACCGATGGGAGTCGACGCTTCATCTTCGGCGAGAAACAGAAACAGCGAATTGCCGATCTGGATCTCGTCGCCATCGGCCAGGGTTCGCTCGCGGACCGGTACGCCGTTGACAAAACTGCCGTTGCGGCTTTCCAGGTCACGAATCTGGTACTGTCCATCGCGCGAAAAGATGACGCAATGCTGCCGGGAGAGAGACGGATCGCTTACCGACAAACGGTTGGACGGATTTCGACCCACGGAAAACTCGGTCTCGTCGAGCGAAAATACAGAGCCTTTTAGGGGACCGTCCCTGGCCACCAGCCTGTGGGTCATATCCGTGCCGAGCAACCAATATACGACATGGCGAGGCGGCCGCGCGACTCCCGCGGGCTCATCTTTCGGATAGGCGGGCTATCTGTTTGGATAGTTCCGGACAGTCCGGCTGCTGCCGGCATTCGCGGCAACCTATTGATTCCTCATGTCCGAGGACTGGCTCTAAGACTGGCCGTGCGATTGCACTTGAAATAGCATCGTCAACCCCAGGGTGACACGGCTGGTACAGACCTCGGAGGATGCATTGGCCGGTCACCCTACCCCAGATGTGGAACTCTGCGGCGGTTTCCGGTAGCTGCACTCCAAATCGCGCCCTGGAGTGCGGCCGGGAGCCGCCGCCCTTCGAAGGGGACAGAACTGGTAAGTACCATACACTCATTTCCCTTCCCTTAGAACCGTTCCATAGTCGCTGACATCAACGCTGTGTCACCATGAGATGTGAGCCCGAAAGCTGGCCAGGGCAGCTCGCCATTTTCCATTGTGAGTCAACTGGCCAAAGACCCTGTCTGCGGCATGACGGTTGATCCAGCGCACGCCGCGGCGTCATACACATACGGTGGAAAGACACGGTACTTCTGCAGCGTCCACTGCCGTGACCGGTTCCAATCGAATCCCGAAAAGTACACGGCTGAGCAAGCTGTCGCGGAGCCGATGCCGGCAGCACCGGTAACCGCCGGCGCCTCATATACCTGTCCGATGCACCCGGAGGTTGTGCGCGACGGTCCTGGCGCTTGCCCGATCTGCGGCATGGCGCTGGAGCCGCGGCACCGTTAGTCTCGAGGAGCGCGAGAATCCCGAGCTGATCGACATGACGCGCCGCTTCTGGATGAGCCTCGCGCTGACTGCGCCGATTCTGCTGATGGCCATGGGCGAGATGATCGCCGGCAAGGGCGCAATGGCTCTGTTGTCCGGGCGGCTCGCAGTTTGGGTTCAGCTTGCGCTGGCAACTCCCGTGGTGCTGTGGGGCGGGTGGCCGTTCTTCGAACGCGCCTGGGCATCGGTAATCCATCGCAGTCCAAATATGTTCACGCTGATCGCCATGGGCACTGGCACGGCGTACCTTTACAGCCTGATTGCAGCCATCGCGCCTGGGATCTTCCCGGACTCTTTTCGAGGGCACGGCGGAGCGGTGGCAGTGTACTTTGAGCCCGCGGCGGTAATCACCACGCTGGTGCTGCTGGGACAGGTGCTCGAACTGCGGGCGCGCAGCCAGACGTCGAGCGCGCTCCGTTCTCTGCTCGGCCTGGCGCCGAAAACCGCGCGCGTGGTTCGGGAGCACGGGGGCGAGGAGGACATCCCGCTCGACCAGGTGCATGTCGGCGACCATCTGCGCGTTCGGCCTGGCGAAAAAATTCCCGTGGACGGAGTGGTGCTTGAAGGATCGAGCACGGTTGACGAATCCATGGTGACGGGCGAGCCGGTGCCCGGTCGAGAAGTCGGCCGGCATGAACGTCACCGGCGGCACCATCAACATGACGGGCAGTTTTATCATGCGCGCGGAGCGTGTGGGCAGCGACACGCTGCTGGCGCAGATCGTCCGCATGACGGCCGAGGCACAACGCAGCCGGGCGCCGATCCAGCAGGTGGCGGACGTGATTGCCGGATACTTCGTGCCCACCGTGATTCTGATTGCCGCGATCACGTTTGTGGTGTGGAGCATCGCCGGGCCGCAGCCACGAATGGCATACGCGCTGGTGAATGCTGTGGCGGTGCTCATCATCGCCTGCCCGTGCGCGCTGGGCTTGGCCACGCCCGATGTCGGTGATGGTTGGAACCGGTCGCGGCGCAACCGCCGGCGTCTTGATCCGAAATGCCGAGGCGCTCGAGGTTCTGGAGAAGGTGGATACGATGGTGCTGGACAAGACCGGGACCCTGACCGAAGGCAAGCCGCGCGTGGTTTCGGTGATGGCGGAACAGAACGAAGCCGATGTGATTCGCTTCGCCGCCAGCCTGGAACGGGCCAGCGAGCACCCGCTGGCCGCCGCAGTCATCCGGAGCGCAGTAGAGCGAGGGTTGGAGATTCCAAAGCCCGAGCACTTCCTTGCGATTCCGGGTAAGGGAGTGACGGGAGAGCGTGGAATGGCGGCAGGTGGTCGTCGGCAGTGCGGACCTGCTCCGCGAGATGGAGATCGATCCCGGAGTGTTCGCTCAGCGGGCCGAAGCGCTCCGGCGCCAGGGACAGATCGCCATCTTCGTGGCCGTGGAGGGCCGCGTCACGGGGTTGCTTGGCATCGTCGATCCGATCAAAACGTCGACCGCCGAGGCGATCGATTTTCTCCATAGCGATGGTGTCCGCGTGGTCATGCTGACCGGCGACAACCGCACGACTGCCGAGAGCGTGGCGAGCAGGCTCGGCATCGATGAAGTTCACTCCGAGGTGTTGCCCGACCAGAAGGCCGAAATCGTCAAGCGGCTGCAGCAGGAAGGGCGGACGGTGGCCATGGCCGGCGATGGCATCAATGATGCACCGGCGCTCGCGCAGGCGCATGTCGGAATCGCCATGGGCACGGGGACGGACGTGGCCATGGAGAGCGCCGGAATTACGCTGGTTCGCGGCGATCTGCGCGGCATTGTACGCGCCCGAAAGCTCAGCCGCGCCACGATGCGCAACATCCGCCAGAATCTCTTCTTTGCTTTCCTCTACAACACGATAGGCGTCCCCGTCGCGGCCGGCGTGCTCTATCCCATCTTCGGCCTGCTGCTGAGCCCGATGATCGCCAGCGCGGCTATGACCTTCAGCTCGGTTTCGGTGATAGCCAACGCGCTGAGACTGCGCAAAGTGGATTTGTAGGGAAACGAAAAACCAATATCAACGCCGAGACGCAGCTGGTTTCCAGGAACTCTGCAGGCGTGACGTATCATCGACATATGGAACGTCGCAGATTCCTGCAGGCCGCGGCCGCGGCGCCGGCTGGCTCTAGCCGCAACGGTTCACGAGGATTTGCCGAAATATCGCGTGGTGAGCCGCTTTCAGGCTTCCGCTCAGCCGGGCATGCCCGGACCGTATCCCGGCAAAGTTGCGCGCGTGCACGCGGCGAGGTGCATCGATGAGCAATCCGAAAAGGTAGACGTGCCACCGTTGCGCGAAATGATGTCGCAGGGCATGCGCGCACTCACGGGCGATGCCGACGCGCGCGATAGTTGGGCGCGATTCTTCACTCCGTCCGATGTGGTGGGCATCAAGGTCAACTGTTCCGGCGCGCCCGGCATCATGTCGACGCCGGAGGTGGTGGCGGAAATCGTGCGGAACCTGGGCGTGGTGGGAGTGAAGCCGGAGCAGATCTGGATCTACGAGCGCTTCCAGAACCAGGTGGACAGCGTGCACTACGACCGCTTCGTGCCGGCGGGCGTGAACATCTGGACGGCCGAGCAATCCGCGGTTCGATCGCCGGCTACGATCCCAATACGTACGTCGACGTGAACTTCTTCGGCGAAGACGACACGCGGTCCAATCTGGCGCGACCGGTGGTCGCGGAGCGGTTCACCAAGATCATCAACGTGCCCAACATGAAGGACCACGGCGCGGCGGGCGTCACGGGCTGCCTGAAGAATATCGCCTACGGGAGCTTCTCGAACGTGGCGCGATCCCATTCCGGTTTCAAGACCAACACGTATTCGTTCATCGGCACGCTCGCCACCGTCGAGCCGCTGCGTTCGCGCACGGTGCTGGCACATCATGGACGGATTGCGCGGCGTGTGGCACGGCGGGCCGTTCTCGTCTCAAACGCAAATTCCGCTTTTATCCCAAGCAGATGATGTTCGGCACCGACCCGGTGGCGATCGACCGGCTGCTGCTCGACGTGATCGACGACAAGCGCAAGGCCGAGCACGCCACCTCGGTCTGGGACCGCTCCATGGCGCACGTGAAGTCGGGCCGGGATTACGACGACAATCCCAGCATCAACCGGTTCATCCGCGAGCCCGGGCACATCGAGTACGCGTCCAAGCTGGGCCTGGGCGTCTACGACATCGGCAAAATTCAAGTTCAGGAAGATCGAGCTCTGATGCTCGCCTTTCTCCTGGCGGCGCTGCTGCCGGCGCTGTATTGGGACCAGGGTCCGCCGACAGCGAATGCGGTAAAGCAGGCCGGCGTCGAGCGTCTCTATGTTCCCGCCGGATCAGGAGGCGGCGTGGAAGAACGCTGGGCTTTGACGCGCAGGCATTCGACGCGGCGAAGTTCGTGAAGCTGCCGGCGCCCGGCGTGGAATACAAGATGGATGTGGCGGCGGCCACGAGCCTGCCGTGGGTGGATGCGAACGGGTGGCGCTTCGAGCGCGACGGACGGCACGCGTACTATTACGACGTGCCCTGGCGCAAGGCGACGCTGGCAGCGGCTGAGGCGTTTGCGATATGGCGTGGACGCGGTAGTGCATCTCGACCCGCGCGACCTGGCGGCGTTTGGGCAGATGCTGGCATTTCTGCGAAGCATCGAACGGCCGCCGCTGCCGGTGATGGCGAATATCGGAATCGTCGACGACGGCTCCGACGAGACCGGCGAAGTGATGAATCTGCTGGCGCGGCGCAATCTGCTGTTTCGAGTGGTTCCGGCGCCGGATCCCGAAATACGATCTGAATGTGCAGATCGGAACGAAGGAGTTCCCCAAAGAGGACGCCGCGGATCCCTTCGCTTTCGCCACGCTGGTGCGCCAGAAGCTGACCGATGAGAAACGGCTGCTGCGCCTTTACGGAAGCGACGTGGTGCTCGGCCGGCTGAATGGGGATGCCACGCGTGTTCGCGTGCACCTGATCAACTACGGCGGCGGCAAAGTGGACGGCCTGCGGGTGCGGGTGCGCGGAGAGTATGCGCACGGCACGCTGGCGGCATTCGGAATTCAGAACGCCGCGCTCGCGGACTACGGCGTGGCGGACGGCGGCACGGAGTTCACCATCCCGTAGATGAATGTGTACGCGGTGGTGGATTTGAAGAAATAGGACGCGAACAGATATGCGAGTCTCGAGACGGGAGTTCATTGCCGGCGCGGCTGCCGCGCCGTTCGCTCAGAAGGCCGGCCGACGCGGCCCGAAGCTGGCCGCGATTTGCACGATCTACTTTCGCATGTCGCACGCGCAGCATATCGTCGACCGGTTTCTCGACGGTTACGGGTGGAATGGCACGCATCATCATCCGCCCATGGATCTGGTCGCCCTGTACGTCGATCAGATCGGCAAGGACGACTTGAGCCGGGAGCGCGCCGCGCGCCATCCGGAAATGAAGATGTATCCGACGATCGCCGAAGCGCTGACGCTCGGCGGAAGCAAGCTGGCGGTGGATGGCGTGGTGCTGGTGGGCGAGCACGGCCATTATCCGCGCAACGACAAGGGGCAGACGAAGTATCCGCGCTACGAATTTTTCCAGCAGATTGCGCAAGTGTTTCGCGATAGCGGGCGATCCGTGCCGGTGTTCAACGACAAGCATCTTTCGTGGAACTGGGATTGGGCGAAGGAGATGTACGACACAGCGCGCAGCATGGGCTTCGCGTTCATGGCGGGTTCCAGCTTGCCGGTGACGTGGCGGACACCTTCGGTCGAGATGCCGTCGGGCGCGAACGTCCGCGAGGCGCTGTGCGTCTGCTATGGCGGCGTGGACAGCTACGATTTCCACGGTCTGGAAACCATTCAGTGCATGGTGGAGCGGCGCGCGGGCGGCGAAACCGGCGTGAAGTGGGTGCAGGCTTACCGCGGCGAGAACTTCTGGAAGGCTTATCAGGAAAGCGTCTGGCCGCACGACTTGATGGAGGCCGCGCTATGCCGCAGTCACACGCTGACGCCCGCGCGGCCGGGTTTCAACGACGTCTTCCCGACCCTGGATGACATGCGCCGGCTGGTGAAGGATCCTGTGGCGTACCGCTACGAGCATGAAGACGGCCTGCAATGCACGATGCTGCTGATGAGCGGCCTGGTGAAGGATTTCAACTTCGCAGCGCGCCTGGAAGGCCGCGCCGAGCCGTTCTCCACACAGATGTATCTGCCCATGCCGGACGGCCGCACCACGCTCGCCAATTTCTTCAGCCCGTTGGTCAACAACATGGAGCAGATGTTTCTGACGCGCAAGCCGACGTACCCGGTGGAGCGCACGCTGCTGACGACGGGATTGACCGCGGCGGGCGTGGAGAGCCTTTACCGCAACCAGGCGCGCTTCGAGACGCCGCACCTCGGCATTCGTTACCAGCCCTCGAAAGAATCGACCTTCTGGAGAACTTAGGTGCCCAAGCGGATCGCGGTCATCACGACGGTTTATCGATATCTCACGCACGCGCAGCACGAGGTGGACCGGATTCTGGTGGGGTATCCCCACAACGGGCAGTGGCACCGCCCGGACATGAAAATCGTCTCGCTGTACGTCGATCAGAAGCCGGAGGGCGACCTGAGCGCGGAGCGGGCGCGCGAGTTCGGATTTCAGGTCTACCCGACGATCGCCGAGGCGCTGCGGTGCGGCGGCGACAAACTGGCGGTCGACGCGGTCATGATCGTCGGCGAGCACGGAGACTATCCGCGCAACGAAAAGGGGCAGATCCTTTACCCGCGGTACGAATGGTTCAAGCAGTGCGTGGAGGTGTTCGAGAAAGACGGACGGGCCGTGCCGGTGTTCAACGACAAGAACCTCTCTTACAGCTTCGCGAAAGCCAAGTGGATGGTGGAGGCTTCGAGGCGGCTCGGCTTTCCGATGCTGGCCGGGTCGTCGCTGCCGGTAACCTGGCGACTGCCGGATATCGAGTTGCCGCTCGGTTGCGAGATCGAAGAAGCGCTGATGGTGGGAGAGGGCGGATCGGATGCCATGGACTATCATGCGCTCGAGGCGCTCCAATGCATGGTGGAGCGGCGCAAAGGCGGTGAGACGGGCGTGAAGGCTGTGCAGTTGATTGAGAACGACGAGGTGTGGAAAGCCGGTGACGCAGGCCGCTGGTCGAAGGAGTTGCTGACCGCCGCGCTCTCGCGCAGCGATACGCCGCAAGGCCTCACCGTGAAGGACGGCCGCACGCAGGACCTGGTGCACAATGGCGAACTGCCCAAGCTGGCGAAGAATCCGTGGGCGTATTTCATTGAGTACGCGGACGGGCTCAAGGCCACGCTGCTGATGCTGAACGGCGCTGTGGCGGATTTCAATTTCGCGGCGCGAGTGAAGGGATCAGGAATCCAGTCGACGCAATTCCTGCTGACACCCGAGCCGAATGTGACGTACTCGGCCTGTCTCATCGGCAAAGTCGAGGAGATGTTCGCGACGCGGCAGAGCGCCCTATCCGGTGGAGCGCACGCTCATTGTCAGCGGGATTCTGGAAAGCTGCCTCACTTCGCGCATGCAGAACCACCAGCGGCTGGAGACACCGCATGTGAAAGTGCAGTACCAGGCTCCGCGCCAGAGCCAGCACTGCCGGAGCGTAGTCTTCTTGATGTCGATGTGCGGCGCTAGTGCGCGGCCTTGACCGGCTGCGGTGCGGCAGTCTTTGGTTGGCGGGCGTCGGCTGTTGGGGCGCGTGTTCCGGTTTGGCCACGGGTTGCTGTGCTGCGGCCCCTTTGGCTGGCGGCTGCTGTCCGGGCGCCTGTACAGGTTTAGCCTCGGTCTGCGGAACGTTCAGGTACTTTACGATTACCGAAATGCGCCGGTTCGAGGGGTTCATTGGATCTTGCGGCGTGCGCAGGCGCTGGTCGGCGAATCCGCGGACTTGCGCGACCTGAGCCGGGCGCAATCCATTCGCCTGCATCAGCCGGCGGGCGGAATTTGCCCGATCGGCGGATAGCTCCCAGTTGCTGTAGGCGCCGTCGCCGGAGTACGGTTTGGCGTCCGTGTGTCCTTCGATCAGCAGTGTGTTGGGCAGTTTGCCCAATTCGGCGGCGAGGCGCACGAGTAGCTCTTCTCCGCGGCTGGTGGGATGAGCGTTGCCGCTCTCGAAGAACATTCCCTTCTCGGTCTCGAGCAGTTCGACGCGCAGGCCCTCGTTGGTGATGGTCAGCTCGACGTTGTCTTTCATCTGCTCAAACTGGGGCATGGTTTTCATGGCTTGTTCCAGCTTTTCCTTGAGCTGGCCCATGTCGTCCTTGGTGACGTTCACGCTCTCGCCCAGGCCGGCCATGGTGCTGCCCATCAGTTTGCCGTTGCCGCGTGGGATCTTTGAAATAGCTGGCCACGGCTTTTTGCACCTTTTCGCTGGTGCTCAGCAGCCAGAGCACGATGAACAGGGCCATCATGGCCGTGACGAAGTCGGCATAAGCGACTTTCCAGGCGCCGCCGTGATGGCCGCCGTGGTCCTGCTTCTTTCTTGATGATGATGACTGGAGCTGCGGAATTTTCGGGTTCGGGCACGGCTAGCTCTTCCCGGCCGCAGCCGGCTCGGGTGTCGCGGCCGCCTCGGCGCCGCACCAGGAGCCGCGGCTGCGCGCCCGTTTGCAGAATTGTTCCATTTCCTGGAAGGTAGGGCCGCAGATCGGCGGGAATGGTGCGCCGGGCAAACTCAATGGCCAGGATGGGTGCGGAACCTCGGATAAATGCGCGACCGCCACGCGCAGGCAGTGATAGAACTGCGCCTCGGCGTCGTTCAGCTTCGTCATATTGGAGGCCAGCGGACCAAAGAAGCCGTAGCACAGCAGGATGCCGAGAAAGGTCCCTACCAGCGCCGCGGCCACTTTGTGTCCGATCTCTTCGGGAGGCCCACCGATCGCTCCCATGGTGATCACAACGCCGAGAACCGCAGCCACGATGCCCAGGCCAGGCAACGAGTCCGCGATCGTAGTGAGCGCGGCGACGGGAGTGCTCGCGCTTTGGTGGTGCACTTCCATGTCCAGTTCCATCATCTGGTCCAGCTCGAACGAGCCGACGCCACCGCTGATGTACATACGTAGTGTGTCGCACACAAAATTGAGCGCGTGATGGTTCTTGAGAAAACCGGGTAGTTTTTGAACAACGGGCTCTTCTGGGGATCCTCGATGTCGGCCTCCAGCTTCACGGCGCCATTCTTGCGCGCATGGTGAAACAGCTCGTTCAACATCTTGAGGTGCTGGAGGTAGAAAGCTTTGGAAAACGGACTCGGCAGAAATACGCCCACGCAGCCCTTTGAAGATCTGAATTACGACGGGCAGCGGATTGGCGATGAGCATCGTGCCCAGCGCGGCGCCACCAATGATGAGCAATTCGGCCGGCTGGAGCAGCACCATGAGGTTGCCATGCTCCATGAGATAGCCGCCTACGATGGCGCCAAAGACAACGACAATCCCGATGATCGCAAACATGACTCAGGCGGTGGCTCTTGTGGAACCTTGTCCTCGTAAGATCTATCGGCCTAATTGTGCGCTGAACTTTAGTGTGATGGACGGATCAACCCGGGCCCCGGGATTGCCAGTGGAAAACTCAGCCGATGGCGCTAATGGCGGGAGGGCGGCTGGCAAGAAACCGGCCGTCGGCATCGTAGGAGAGCGTGATTTGCTCAGGAATCGTCAGCTCGCGGTTGCCGCTGGCCGGATCGACCGATTCACGGTAAGGGATGCCTTTCAGCTCGAGGTACTTTCGCGCTCCACGCAACGTCCCCTGCTCGCGCATCATGCTGGCGATGCGATAGGCCTTTTGGCGTAACGCCCGCTGCTTCTCCCGATCGAGCTGTCGGTATTCGAGTCCCCGCAGCTTTTGGTTCAACCTGTCCCGGATACGCTTGTTCAATGCGTTACACGATACCCTTCCATTGGGCATGCGGTCAAGTCCGCTGGCTGCCTGCGGCTAGGGCGCGTTGCGCTCGACGACCACGGCCGTTCCGTACGCCAGCACTTCGGTCACGCCGCTCATCAGTTCGGTCGCATCATATTGCGCCGCGACAATCGCGTTGGCGCCGAGTGCGGCGGCATGCTGCAGCATCAACTCGAACGAATCGGACCGCGTCTGCTCGCACAGGTTGGTAAATAGCGAAATATTTCCGCCCACAATGGTCTGCAAGCTTGCGCCGATCGTGCCGATCACCGAACGCGATCTTCCCCGCGCAGCTCGGAGACGACCATCCGCACGCGCGAGCCGCGGGGGCCGACGCAGGCGCCCACGGGGTCGACGCCGTCGGCGTGGGAGACCACCGCGATCTTCGAGCGGTAGCCCGGCTCGCGCGCGACGTTGGCGATTTCCACCAGGCCGTCGGCGATCTCGGGGACCTCGAGCTCGAAGAGCTTCTTGATCAGCTCCGGGTCGCGCCGGGAGACAATGATCGAGGGCCCCTTGGTCGAGGGGGAGACCTCCTTGATGACGGCCTTGATCCGCTGCGAGTGGTCGTAGCGCTCACCGTCGACCTGCTCGGACTTGGGCAGCAGCGCCTCGACTCGCTCGCGCAACTGCACGAGGGTGTAGCGGGAGTCCGACTGCTGCACGATCCCGGTGATCAGCTCGCCCACGCGGTCGCGGTACTCCTCGAACATCATGTCCCGCTCGGCCTCGCGGATGCGCTGCAGAATCACCTGCTTGGCGGTCTGCGCCGCGATCCGCCCGAAGTCGTCGGGGGTGACGTCCTGTTCGCCGATCTGATCGCGGTACTGCTCGAACTTCGCGGGGTCAATTTCGGGCTCCTCCGGTTCGCGCAGCTCGCCGGTCTCGGGATCCACGGTGGTGCCCTCGTCGATCGTCTCCACGATCAGGTGCGCCTCCAGGCGCTCGGGGATGATCAGTTCGATCACGCGGAAGTCGGCGGTCTCGCGGTCCATTTCCACGCGCGCGTACTTCGCGGAGCCGGGCTGCTTCTTGTAGGCGGAGAGCAGGGCGTCCTCGAGCGCGAGCATCAGCTTCTCGGGCTCGATGCCCTTCTCGCGGGCCAGCGCGTGCATAGCTTCAAGGATTTCGCGTGACATTTGGCGCTTACTCCTCGACCAGGTTGGAACGGCGGATCTGCGCGTAGGGGATCGTGACGAGCGCGCCGTCGGCGGCGAGCGTGATCTCGGTGTCCGAGGCGCCCACGAGCTCCCCGGTGTAGCTGCGCCGGCCGATCGGGGACCGACCGCTGCCCGTCGGTCGCCGGCTCGCAGCGGGTGCGTGGGCCATCCAGTCGTCGCGCGTGCGCACACGTGCGCGGCAGCCCACGAAGCGGCGGAAGTGGTCGGGCTTGGTCAGCGGCCGCTCGACGCCGGGAGAGGAGACCTCCAGGGTGTAGCGCTCGCGCAGCCGGTGCGAGCGCCACCGTCACCCGCTCGCAGAGCGCGAGCGTGACGCCCTCGGGGTGGTCGATGAAGACTCCGCAGCGTGCCGCCGCCGACCACCTCGGCGAGCAGCACCTCGACCTCGGGCTCGCGCTCGGCGAGCAGCTCTTCGATCTCTGTCTGCAGTGTTGTAGACATACGCCCTCCAGAAATTGAAAAAGCGGGCGATCCGCCCACTTTCGGTCCGACAGCCGACGTCCTCACGCCGGCACGAAAGCTGTCGGTCGAGCATAGCATCGGCGGGAGCGCCAGAGGCGCGGATGCCGCGTGGCGCTCCCCGGCAGCCCCCTTGCGCGCGAGCGTCCGAGCCAGGGGCGAACGAGGCGAGCACTCAGGAGCCGTGTACGGCACGGCGGGAGCGGTCACGGTAGACACGGTAGTCGCGGCGCTCGGGGCGCAGCGAGCAGGCGAGTGCGAGCGGGTGGCGGGCCTCCTCGTGGCGGCCGAGCTGCTGCATGGAGCGCCCCAGGCAGAAGAGCGCGTAGTCGTTGGTGGGCGAGCGCGCGGCGATCGCGCGGAACTCCTCGGCGGCGTCCTCGTAGCGCTGCGCGTGGAACAGCGCGCGGCCGAGCGCCTCGCGGATCGAGGCCTTGTCGGGCTCCTGCTCGCGCGCGCGAGTGAGCGGCACGATCGCGGCCTGGTAATCACCGTGGCGCAGCAGATCGCATCCGCGTCGGTAGAGGTCGTAGACGCTGTCCATGGCGACCTATTCACTGTAGAACGCAGCCTCTCGGTGCGCGCATCGCGCAAGGTGCTACCCCGCCGAGACGCCTACCCCGCCGAGGCGCCTACCCGGCCGAGGCGCCCGCCCCGGCGCGCAGGCGCTCCACGACATCGAGGATCGCACCGGCGACACTCTCCTTGGGGGCGCGGGGGATGTGCTGCTCGTCGGCGGCGGTGAGGATCACAACCTCGTTGTCCTCGGCACCGATGCCGATGTCCGAGCGGGAGATGTCGTTGACGACGACCGCGTCGAGTCCCTTCTCACGCAGCTTGCCGCGCCCGTACTCGATCGCACCGCCGCCGTGCTCGGCGGCGAACCCCACGAGTGTCTGGCCGGAGCGCCGCTGGGCCGCCAATGCCTTGAGCACGTCCGGGGTCGCTTCGAGCTCCAGGCGCAGATGCTCGCGGCCGGCCTTCTTGAGCTTGCCGTTGGCAGGCTCGGTGGGCCGGAAGTCGGCGACAGCGGCGGCCATCAACAGCACGTCGCAGGCGAGAAACTCCCGCTCGCAGACCTCGGCGAGCTGGGCGGCGGTGACAACCTCGCGCCAGGCGATCCCCGCGGGGCGGGGCAGCGACAGGTTGGCGGCGATCACCGTCACCTCCGCGCCGCGTGCGCGGGCAGCCTCGGCCAGCGCCAGCCCCATGCGCCCGGAGGAGCCGTTGCCGATGAAGCGCACGCTGTCGATCGGCTCGCGGGTGCCGCCGGCTGTGATGAGCACTCGCAGACCGCGCCATGAACCAGTGGGGGCGCTCCCGCCGGCGACCAGCGCCTCGCAGAGCTCCAGTAGCCGGGCGGGGTCGGGCAGTCGCCCCACCCCCTCCTCGCCCCTGGAGGCCAGGCGGCCGCTGTCGGGCTCGATGACGCTCACGCCGCGGGCGCGCAGCGTCTCGAGATTGGCCCGCACCGCGGGGTGCTCGTACATGTGGTTGTTCATCGCGGGCGCCACCACCACCGGGC
Source organism: uncultured Solirubrobacterales bacterium (assembly GCA_963742275.1). Lineage (GTDB taxonomy): Bacteria > Actinomycetota > Thermoleophilia > Solirubrobacterales > Solirubrobacteraceae > Palsa-744. The sequence goes on from CAVUKU010000002.1 coordinate 39,316, forward strand.
AGGTCGCCGCGAGCGCGGCGCTGCAGAGGAGGTTGTCGGCGAGACCGTGAGCGAGCTTGGCGATCGTGTTCGCGGACGCGGGGGCGATTAGATAGAGGTCGGAATTGCGCACCAGCTCCAGGTGCCCGATCGGCTCGTGAGTGGGCGGCTGTTGGCCGGGGAACGCCCCGCGTGCGGGGTCGCGCTCGAACTCCCCGACGAGCACGGGCGCCCCGGTGAGCGCCGCGAACGAGGCGCGCCCCACGAAGCGGCAGCTCGCGGGGGTCTGAACGACCCGCACCGCGTGGCCCGCGCCGGTGGCGAGGCGCACGAACTCGAGCGCCTTGTACGCGGCGATCCCACCGCTGACCCCGAGCAGGATTCTGGGCATACCGAGGTTTTAGAGCGCCGGGGCACAACCGGCAAGCCGTGGTCGATGGCTTGCCGAGGAGTCGGGGCTTACCGGTAGTGGTACTTGATCTTGCCCCGCGCGATCTCCTCGAGGGCGATCGTGAGGTAGTTCTTGGAGGCGGTCTCGATCATCGGGGGCGGGAACTCGTCGAAGGTGCCCTCGCCGAGGTTGTGGTAGTAGCTGTTGATCTGGCGCGCGCGCTTGGCCGCGACGAGAACGCTGGCGTAGTTGGAGTCGACATTCTCCAACAGGTGGTCGATGCGGGGAGAGATCAAGGTGATGAGGCCCTTTCGTGGTTGAGCCTTCAGTGTAGAGGGCCCGCCGAGGGGCCCTCCGGGTCGAGCTCGCCGGCGACAATCGCCACAAGCTTCTCGAGCGCATCCTCGAGGCGGTCGTTTACCACCACGTGGGCGAACTCGGATTGGGCCTGGAGCTCCTCCTCGGCCACTCGCAGGCGCCGCTCGACCTCCTCGGGGCCGTCGGCTCCGCGTCCGATCAGACGCGTGCGCAACGCATCCAGGGAGGGGGGCGCGATGAAGACCTCGAGCGCCTCCGGCATCGCGGCTCGCACCTGGCGGGCGCCCTGCACCTCGATCTCCAGGACGATGGGCACCCCGGCGCGCAGGCGCCCCTCGAGCTCGCTGCGCAGCGTGCCGTAGCGGCGTCCCGCGTAGTCGGCGTGCTCCACGAACGCCCCCTCCCGCACCCGCCGCTCGAACTCCTTGGGGGTCAGGAAGTGGTAGTCCACACCGTCCCGCTCCCCGGGCCGCGCGGGGCGGGTCGTCGCCGAGACCGACAGCTCCAACTGCTCCACCCGCTCCATCAGCCCGCGGATGAGCGTTCCCTTGCCGACGCCCGAGGGGCCCGTGATGACGAAGACGCGCGCCACGGTCGGCACCCTACGCTGTGGGGTGGTCAGCAAGCTGGTGGCCTATCGAGGACCCAAGTACCTGGACAGTGCGGCGCCCGCGCGGAGCCGGTGGCGGCCGCCCTAGCGGCGCAACAGCGAGACCAGCTCCGAACGCTGGCGCTCGGAGAGCCCGCCGATGGTCTTGCTGGGGGCGATGCGGCAGTGGGCCAGAATCTTGTTGACCTTGACGCGCCCGTACTTGGGGACGGCGAGCATCATGTCGAAGACCTTGGCGGTTTCGACGTACTCCGGGGGGTTGATCAGCAGCGTGTGGATCGAGAGCCGCCCCGCCTTCAGCTCGCGCTTGAGGCGGGCGCGCTCGGTGCGGATTCTGTTCGCTCGCGCGAGAGCGTCCATTCGCTGGTTGAGTGAGCGCTCAGGGGCGGCCGAGTGCTTGGAGGGCGTCGTGCCCGTCGCGGTCACCATGGGCGGCGAGTCTACACACCCGCGGGCGGCGATCAAGGCAAGGTGGCGCAATTCAGCTGAAGCTCAACCTGAGGTTCAGCCACATGGAGGCTGGTGGATGGTACAGCGGCGTGTTTGCAGGGGTTTTTAGCCCGCCCCCTCACTCGCTGTCAAGCCCCTCAGGGGGCGAGCTCGCGCGCGATGCGCGCACCGGCCGCGGGGTCGCGGAAGCTCTCGGTGCCGACCGCCACGAGCGTGGCCCCCACGTCGAGCAGATCGCGCGCGTGGGCGGCGCTCTGCACCCCGCCCATGCCCACCACGGGGATCGCCACGGCGGCCGCCACAGCGGCCACCTGGGCGAGCGCCACCACGCGGATCGCGGGGCCCGAGAGGCCGCCGCTGCCGCCGCCGAGCCAGGGCGTGACCCCGGGGCGGCCAGGGCCGGCCTCGCCGGCGCGACGGCGGGAGGGCACGAGCGCCATCGCGCGCAGGGTGTTGATCAGCGAGACCGCGTCCGCGCCCCCCTCCTCGGCCGCCCGCGCGCAGCGCGCGACATCGGCGGTGTTGGGGGTGAGCTTGACGATCAGCGGCTTGCTGGTGCGGGGGCGCACCTCGCGCACCACCGTCTCCAGGGTTGCCGGGTCGGCGCCGATGTCGAGGCCCGTCTTGACGTTGGGACAGGAGACGTTGAGCTCCAGCGCGGCGATCTCCGAGCGCTCCTCGCAGCGCTCCACGAGGGTGGCGATCTCGGCGGCCGTCGAGCCCATGACGTTCGTGATCAGCGGCACCGGCAGCCTCGCCAGCTCGGGGAGGTCCTGGGCCAGGTAGCCCTCCAAGCCCTTGTTGGGTAGGCCGATCGAGTTGATCAACCCAGCGGGGGCCTCGTACAGCCGCGGCGGAGGATTGCCGTCGCGGGGCTCCAGGGTGATCGTCTTGGAGACGAACGCCGAGAACGGGAACTCAGCGTCGAGGGCCTCGCCGAAGGCCGCGCGGGCGGCGGGCACGTCGAAGGTGCCCGATGCGTTGATCACAGGGTGGGCTAGCTCCAGGCCACAGAAGCTCACGCTCATGCTGGGGCTCCGGCGTGGGCGTCCACGTGCTCGATCTCGGCCGCGTCGATCACCGGGCCGTCCACGCAGACGCGCAGGTAGCCCCCGCCGCGGCGGGGCACGACACAGCCGAAGCACGCGCCGAAACCGCACGCCATCCCGGACTCCAGCGCGAGCTGGGCCGGCACGGCGCAGGCGGCGCAGAGGGCGCGCACGGCTTCGAGCATCGGGGCGGGGCCGCAGGCGTATACGGTCGCGTGAGACTCGCCCGCCAACTCGGATGCGAGCAGTTCGCTGACACGTCCGTGGTGCCCGACGGAGCCGTCGTCGGTGGCCACCTGCGCGTCTCTGAGGAGCGCGGCCCCCCCCGCGTGGGTACGGTCGCGAAAGCCCAGCAGGACGGTAGGAGTCTCCACTGGAGGCGGTTGCTGGGCAGAGGCAGAATCCGCCGGCAGGTCAAGGGCGTTCGGCGCAGCGCCCGGGCCGCTCGGTGTGAGAGTGGGGACCGCTGCGGAGACCGCTGCGCCCAGCGCGTCCTGCCAGATCGCCAGCGGCGCGATCCCCGCACCGCCCCCGACGAGGATCGCCCGGCGCCCCTCCTTGGTGGCGAGGAAGCCGACACCGAGCGGTCCGAGCGTCCACACTCCGTCCCCCGGGCGCAGCTCGCACAGCCGATGCGTGCCCGGTCCCACATCCTCCAGCAGGAAATGAGACTCGCCGTCCCTCCAGCGGGCGATCGAGAAGGCGCGGGGGAGGTAGGGGCGCTCCTGCTCCCCTCCCCCCCACCGCTCGGCGGCCGCGAGCATCGCGAACTGGCCGGGCTGCGGCGGGGGGCCGTCGGGGTCGGCGAGGCGCAGCACGCGGTAGGCGCCCAGCTCCTCGTTGCCGGTGACGCGCAGCAGACGCCGCCCGAACGGGGCCGCCCGGCGAGTCACGCCGCGCCGGCCCCCGCGGGGTGCTCCTCGGGGCGCTCGGGGGCAGCCGGGGAATCGGAGGGCTGGGTCCCCGAGGATTGGGCCCCGGCCCCCGGGCCGTCGGATGGCTCGGTCCCTGAAGACCGGGCCCCGACCACACCCTCCGGGCCCTCTGCCCGACTCAGCCCTTCGGGCTGTGTGCCCGTCGGCCACCGCCCGCGGTGGAGCTCCTGCAGGCAGAGCACCGGCGGGGGGCCGCTGCGGCGGGCGCTCGCGATCGCGCGTGCGGCCGAGACCCCGGCGGCGAGCGTCGTCAGGCAGGGGATGCCGCGGGTCACCGCGGCGCGGCGGATCTGCCAGCCGTCGGTGCGCGCGCCCGAGCCGGTGGGGGTGTTGACGACGAGGTCCACGTCGCCGCGCTCGATCCACTCGACGATGTGGGGGGAGCCCTCCCCCACCTTGTTGAGCGGCTGCACCGGGATCCCCATGCGCGCGATCGCCTCCGCGGTGCCGCGAGTGGCGAGGATGCGAAAGCCGTCGTCGTGCAGCGATTGGGCGATCGCGAAGGCGCCCGCCTTGTCGGCGTCGGTGACCGAGATGAACGCGGTGCCCCGCAGTGGCAGCGGGCACCCCGCGGCCGCCTGCGCCTTGGCGAAGGCGGTGGGGAAGTCGCGTGCGATCCCCATCACCTCCCCGGTGGAGCGCATCTCGGGGCCGAGCACCGCGTCCGCGCCCTCGAAGCGGTCGAATGGGAGTACCGCCTCCTTGACGGAGACGTGATCCCCGAACCCCAGCCCCTCGCGCTCGCGGGGAAGGCCCAACGCGGCGATCGGCTCGCCCAGCATCACGCGACAGGCGAGCTTCGCGAGCGGGAGCCCGACGGCCTTGGAGACGAACGGCACGGTGCGCGAGGCGCGGGGGTTGGCCTCCAGCACGTAGAGCTGCCCCGCCACCACCGCGTACTGCACGTTGATGAGGCCCACCACCCCGATGCTCAGCGCGAGCTCGCGGGTGGCGGCGCGGATCTGCTCGAGCATCTCCCCGCCCAGCGAGTGCGGGGGCAGCACGCAGGCGCTGTCCCCCGAGTGCACGCCGGCCTCCTCGACGTGCTGCATGATCCCGCCGATCCATGTCTCCCTGCCGTCGCAGAGCGCGTCGACGTCGACCTCGATCGCGTTCTCCAGGAAGCGATCCAGGAAGATCTTGCCGGTGTCCTCGCCGACCTCGCGGCGCAGGTAGTCGGCGAGACCCTCGCGCGAGTAGACGATCTCCATCGCGCGCCCCCCCAGCACGTAGCTGGGGCGCACCAGCAGCGGGAAGCCGACCTCCTCTCCTCTGCGCAGCGCCTCCTCCACGGAGCTTGCGGTGGCGTAGGGGGGGGCCTCGTAGCCGAGGCGCCCGAGCAGCTCCCCGAAGCGCCCGCGGTCCTCGGCGAGGTCGATCGCCTCGACGCTCGTGCCCAGCAGCGGCACGCCCGCGGCGGCGAGGCCCGCGGCGAGCTTCAGGGGGGTCTGTCCGCCGAACTGCACGATCACGCCCTCCGGCTCGCTCGACCTCGACCACGCCGAGCACGTCCTCGAGCGTCAGCGGCTCGAAGTAGAGACGGTCGGAGGTGTCGTAGTCGGTGGAGACCGTCTCGGGGTTGCAGTTGATCATCACCGCGTCGCGCCCGGACTCGCGCACGGTCATCGCCGCGTGCACGCAGCAGTAGTCGAACTCGATCCCCTGGCCGATGCGGTTGGGGCCCGCGCCGAGGATCACCACCGAGGGGCGCTCGCCGCGCTGCACCTCGTGGGCGTGGGCGCTCGGTGGAAGACCGTCTCCGCTGGAGGCCAGCGCGCCCTGCCCGGGGGCCGCGGCCGGCGCGGACGAGGGGTTCGAGGAGGCCGGTGGGCGCTCCCAGGCGGAGTAGTAGTAGGGGGTGCTCGCGGGGAACTCCGCGGCGCAGGTGTCGACCGACTTGAAGGTGCGCTCCCCCGCGAACGCCGCCTCGGGATCCTGTGCGAACGCGCGCAGCTCCCGCAGGAACCACGGGTCGATCGAGGTGCGCTCGTGGACCGCCTCGATCTCCTCGCCGCGGCGGAAGAGCTCGAGGATCGCCTCGAAGCGGTCGGGGGAGGGGGTGCTCAGGCTCTCCCGCAGCGGCTCGTCGGCGATCGCGTGCAGCCGCGGGGGCTTGTCGAGCTCGCGGGAGCGCAGCGCCTTCGCGAACGCCTGACCGAAGGTGCGCCCGATCGCCATCGCCTCCCCCACCGACTTCATGTGCGTGGAGAGCGTCGACTCCACGCCGGGGAACTTCTCGAAGGCGAAGCGCGGCCACTTCACCACCACGTAGTCGATCGTCGGCTCGAAGCTCGCCGGGGTGAGCTTGGTGATGTCGTTGGGGATCTCCTCCAGGAGATACCCCACCGCCAGGCGCGCCGCGATCTTCGCGATCGGGAAGCCCGTCGCCTTCGAGGCCAGTGCCGAGGAGCGCGAGACGCGGGGGTTCATCTCGATCACCAGCACCTCCTCGGTCTGCGGGTTGACCGCGAACTGCACGTTCGAGCCCCCCGTCTCCACGCCCACCGCGCGGATCACCGCGATCGCCTGGTCGCGCAGGCGCTGGTAGAGACGGTCGGTGAGCGTCTGCTGGGGCGCCACCGTGACCGAGTCGCCCGTGTGCACCCCCATCGGATCGACGTTCTCGATCGAGCACACGATCACCACGTTGTCCGCGCGGTCGCGCATCACCTCCAGCTCGAACTCCCCCCAACCCAGGACCGACTGGTCGAGCAGCACCTGCCCGATCGGCGAGGCCTCCAGGCCCCTCGCAACGATCTTGCGGAACTCCTCCGTCGTGCGCGCGATCCCACCGCCGCGGCCCCCCAGCGTGTAGGCGGGGCGCACGATGCACGGCAGGCCAATCTCCGGGAGCGCTTCCAGCGCCTCCGCGAGCCCCCGCTTCACATCCGCTCTGCGAAGCTCCTCGTCCCAGCCCGAGGCGATCGCGCTAGCCGGCATCCGCAGGCCGGCATCCGCCATCGCGGCCCCGAACAGGCGGCGGTCCTCCGCGCAGGAGATCGCCTCGTAGTTGGCCCCGATCAGCTCCACGCCGTTTCGCTCCAGGGTGCCGTCGTCGTGCAGCTCCTTCGCGAGGTTCAGCGCCGTCTGCCCCCCAAGCGTCGGCAGCAGTGCTTCGGGGCGCTCGCGCTCGATCACTTGCGCCGCCGGCCCCGCCAGCAGCGGCTCGATGTACGTCGCGTCCGCCATCTCCGGGTCGGTCATGATCGTCGCGGGGTTCGAGTTCATGAGGACCACCTCGTAGCCCTCCTCGCGCAGCACCTTGCACGCCTGCACCCCGGAGTAGTCGAACTCCGCGGCCTGCCCGATCACGATCGGGCCAGAGCCAAGGATCAGGATCTTGTGGATGTCATCGCGGCGGGGCATCAGCGCACGCTCCGATCCCGCACAAACAAACCCATCCCAGACCCCCCCTGTGGGGGTCCCCCTTTAAAAAATCCCTTCCCCTGCACGCGCGTCACGCCGCCGCCTCCGCGATTCGCTCCAGGAAGCGGTCGAACAGGTACATGCTGTCGTGCGGGCCCGGCCCCGCCTCGGGGTGGTACTGCACCGAGCCGCCCGGCACGTCCAGCAGCTCTAGGCCCTCCACGGTGCGGTCGTAGAGGTTCACGTGCGAGAGCTGCGCCGCGCCGAAGTCCGTGTGCCAGCGCACCGGGCGCGAGCCCTCGATCGTGCCCGACCCCCCGGGGCCCAGCACCGCGAAGCCATGGTTCTGGGAGGTGATCTCCACCCGCCCCGTCAGCAGGTCCTTCACCGGGTGGTTCGCCCCGCGGTGGCCGAACGGGAGCTTGAACGTCTTCAGGCCCAGCGCCCTGCAGAGCAGCTGGTGGCCGAGGCAGATCCCCCACACCGGCTTGCGCCCGACCAGTTCACGGACGGTGTCCGTTATGTACTCCAGCGCCGCCGGGTCGCCCGGGCCGTTGGCCAGCAGAATCGCGTCCGGGTTCGCCGCCAGCAGGTCCGCCGCGGAGGTTGCACACGGGTAGAGCGAGACGTATGCCCCCCGCGCCACGAGGTTGCGCACGATCGAGCCCTTGATCCCCGTGTCGAGCACCGCGATCCGCGGGCCCGGCCCGCTCTCCTCGCCGTGGTGGCTCACCTCGCTCGGGCTCACCACCGCCGCGAGGTCCTGTCCGTCCATCTGCGGCTCGGACTCGATCAGCGCGCGCGCTCGCGCCGGCTCGATGCTCGCCGGGAAGATCCCCCCGCGCATCGAGCCCGCCTCGCGGATGTGACGCACCAGCGCGCGTGTGTCCACCCCGCTGATCGCCGGCACCCCGCAGTCGGTGAGCCACTGCAGCCAGCCCCGCTCGGCGCCCGGGGCATCCTCGTTGTCGCACGCCGCGCGCATGATCGCCGCGCGCGCCCACGGGCGCTCGGACTCCATCGCCTCCGCGCTCACCCCGTAGTTGCCGATGTGCGGGTAGGTGAACGTGATCAGCTGGCCCGCGAAGGAGGGGTCGCTCATCGACTCCTGGTAGCCCGACATGCCGGTCGTGAACACCACCTCGCCCACCGCGTGGCCCTCCGCGGCGCACGCCTCCCCGTCGAAGCGGGCACCGTCCTCCAGAAGTACATAAGCGGTCAGGTCGCTCATCTCAGAGGATCAGCCTCTGCACAGCCTTGAACTCCGGGGTGCCCGCGCGCTCCAGCAGCTCGAAGAGGACCGCCTCGACCGTGCTGACCACCGCGCCCGCGCGCTCCAGGCGCTCGAGGCCGCGCTCGTAGTCGACCGGGTGGCGCGAGCCCACCGCGTCCGCCGGCACGTGCACCTCCACGCCCTGCCCCAGGAGGTCGTGGACGGTCTGGGAGACGCACACGTGTGTCTCGATCCCACACACCACCGCCTGCTCGCTCCCCCCGATGTCGAACCCCTCCGCGCGCGCGGCGGAGAACACGCTCTTCTCGATGCGCCGCTCCTCCTCCAGGCCCACCTCGGGCGCGGTGTGCCCCAGGCCCCTCGGGTACTGCTCGCTGACCAGCGCCGGGAGCCCCAGGATCCGCGCCGCCGCCACCAGCTTCGCGCAGCCATCCGCCACGCCGGCGAAGGAGGCGTAGGGACGGAAGGCCTCCTGGACGTCCACCACGATCAGTGCCGTGCGCTTGCGGGAGAGCAGGCTCATGGTGCGGCCCTCAAGCCGCTACCGCCATCAGCGCCGAGGAGCGATAGGCCACCGATCCGGCGGCGACCGTCAACAGCACCCGCCCGCGCAGCCTCCGGCCCGCGAAGCAGCAGCCATCGGAGCGGCTCTCCCAGCCGTGCTCCCCCGCCGTCCACTCCGCATCCAGGTCGATCAGCGCCACGTTCGCCGGCTCGCCGGTCGCGATCCGCGGGGTCGGCAGTCCGAACAGGGCAGCGCCCGCGGTCATCCTCTCCACCAGCGTGCCCAGACGCAGTACCCCCGGTAGCACCAGGCCGGTGTGGAGCGCCGCAAACGCGGTCTCCAGGCCCGTCGTGCCCATCGGGGCCTGCGTGAACGGGAGCTCCTTCTCCGCGTGCGCGTGCGGGGCGTGATCGGTCGCCACGCAGTCGATCGTGCCCGTCCGCAGCCCCTCCACCAGCGCCAAGCGGTCCCTCTCGCTCGCCAGCGGCGGGTTCATCTTCGCGCGCGTGTCCGGACCACGCCGCTCGCCCTCGACCCCCGCCACGCGCTCCCCCTCCACACGGCGCACGGCCTCCTCGGTCAGCAACAGGTGGTGGGGGGTGACCTCCGCGCTCACCGCCGCGCCGCGCGCCTTGGCCTCCGCGACGGCGTCCACCGAGGCGACACAGCTCAGGTGCTGGAAGTGCACGCGGCCCCCCCCGCTGGCGGCGAGCACCGCGTCGCGCGCGACCATGCTCGCCTCGCTGGAGCAAGGGATCCCGGGGATGCCCAGCTCTGCGGCGAGGGCGCCCTCGTGCATGCTGCCCCCGCGCGAGAGCGAGCGGTCCTCCTCGTGCAGCGCGACCACCCCTCCGCAGGCTCGCTGAAGCTCCAGCGCTTCGCTCAGCACGCCCGCGCTCGCAACCGGATGCCCGTCGTCGGTGAACCCCACAGCGCCCTGCTCGCGCAGCGCCGCCATCTCCGTCAGTCGCTCGCCCTCGAGGCCTCGGGTGAGCGCCGCGAGGTAACCCACGGGCACGTGCGCCTGCTGCGCGGCCGTCGCCTGCACGGAGTGCAGCAGCTCCGGGGAGTCGATCGGGGGGTCGGTGTTGGGCATCGCGATCACCGCCCCGAAACCCCCCGCCGCCGCGGCCCGGGTGCCGCTCTCGACATCCTCCTTGTGCTCCTGGCCGGGGCTGCGCAGGTGCACGTGCGGGTCGAAGAGGGCAGGGATCGCGCGCAGGCGGCCCTCGCCCTCCACTACCTCCACCTCCCCGGCCACCGTGAGCGTCCCCGGCGCACCCAACTCCGCGACGACCCCGCCCCGCACCAGCAGGTCGCGGCGGATGTCCAGGCCGGACCCGGGATCGAACAGATGGACGTCCCGCAGCAGCATCTCGGCGGGCCGGGCAGGTGAGCGGATGAGCGCGGGCGGGTTCACTGGGCGCTGACCGGCGGGGCTTTCAGTTCTGTGAGGTGGGACAAGCTCATTGGATTATCGGGGACACCACCGCCGGCGTGTCGTGCGCGGAGGCCGCGCTCTCCCCGACGGAGGGCGCGGGGCGGTGCGGCCGAAGCCGGGAGACACTCGCCTCCGGCTCGTATCCCCGTTTCGACCAGCGGATCAACTTCGCGGGCCCCCGCTCGGAGAAGGGGACCTCGACGGTGTCGAAATCCCGGGGCACCTCCGTAGAGGGGAAGATCGCGCGGGCCTCGTCGCGCACCTCCCCGCCCGAGTAGCGCGCGGAGAGGTGGGTGAGGACGAGCATCCTCGCCTGCGCCCCCCGTGCCAGCTCCGCCGCTTGGCGGGCCGTGCTGTGACCCGTCTGTCGCGCCCGCTCGAGCTCCTCCTCCACGAACGTCGCCTCGTGCACCAGCACGTCCGCCTGGTGCGCCGCGATCGCCAGCGCCTCACAGGGGGAGGTATCCCCGGAGATCACCACCTTGCGACCCTCGCGTGCACGGCCCACGACCTGCTCCGGGGCGACGCCGTTGACTGTCTCCCCGCGCACCAGCCGCCCGAAGTCCGGCCCCGGTCTCACCCCCAGGCGCTCCGCCAGCACCGGATCGAGCTGCCCCGGGCGCTCGTCCTCCACGAGCACGTACCCCACCGCCGAGGCGCTCCGGTGGCTCACCGGAACCACCGCCACCCGGAAGCCCTCGCGCTCAACCGCCTGCGCGGGATCGAGCTCGGTGACCGTCAGCTCGTAGGGCAGCCGCCGCCCGTAGATGAAGCGCGTGTCCGCCATCAGCTGCCTCAGTCCCGCCGGGCCGTACACGCTCAGCGGCTGCTCGCGGTCGCGCAACGCGAAGGACTTCAGCATCCCCGGCAACCCCAGCCAGTGGTCGGCGTGGAAGTGGGTTATGAAAACGCACTCCACGTCCGCCAACCCCACCGAGCGCAGCAGCTGGCGCTGGGTGCCCTCCCCGCAGTCGAACAGCATCCGCTCGCCCCCGCGGCGCACCAGCACCGCGGGCAGCCCGCGGCGCGCGCTCGGCACCGAGCCGCCCGTACCCGCGAAGAACAGCGAGAGGTCCATGCCGGCAACGGTAGCGGCGCACGGCGATGGGAGGGTGGCGGGGGCGCGGGGGGGTCTAGATTTGGACAGGGCCGACCGGGGGCCACGGTGCGGTCGGGCGGGGTGCGGCCGAGGCGGTCGGGGCTGTGCGGTGAAATTTGGCTGGCGGTAGCGACCAGCGCTGTGGTTGGCGCCGGGGCCGCGTTAAGCTCGCGCTGTGCCCGAGCCCTCCGGCAACGTCCTCTACTGCGGGGACAACCTCCAGGTGCTCCCACGGCACATTCCGGACGCCTTCGCCGACCTCATCTATCTGGACCCACCCTTCAACTCCAACGCCACCTACAACGTCCTCTTCGGTCGAGCCGGGGGGGTCGAGCCGGGCGAGCGGATCAAGGCGTTCGACGACACCTGGCGCTGGGATCAGACCGCCGCCGCGGCATTCCAGGAGGTCCTGACGGCCGGGGGGCCCGCCGCGGCGGCGCTCGTCGGGATGCAGACCATGCTCGGTCCGGGCACCATGCTCGCCTACCTGGCGATGATGGCTCCCCGCCTCCTCGAACTACGGCGCGTGCTGAAGCCCACCGGCTCGATCTACCTACACTGCGACCCCACCTCCAGCCACTACCTGAAGGTGCTGATGGACGCCGTCTTCGGCGCCGAGCACTTCCAGAACGAGATCGTCTGGCACTACCAGACAGGCGGCGCATCCAAAGTGCGCTTCTCGCGCAAGCACGACACGATCCTCTTCTACTCCAGGTCCACCGAGTGGCGGTTCCACGGTGATCGCATCGCGGTTCCCCGCACCGAGAAGGCGATGGCCCGAGCGCGGCACTCCAGGGGCGCCCGGATCACCGCCGAGGACGACACGAAGAACCCCACCGACGTCCTGCTCATTCAGCAGATGAACCCGATGGCGCGGGAGCGGCTCGGTTATCCCACGCAGAAGCCCGAGGCGCTCCTGGAGCAGTTCATTCTCGCGAGCAGCGACCCCGGCGAGGTCGTGCTGGACCCCTTCTGTGGCTGTGGCACCACCGTTGCGGTGGCGCAGCGCCTCGAACGACGCTGGGTCGGCATCGACATCGCCCATCTGGCCATCTCGCTTGCCGATAGGCGGCTCACCGCCCGTGGTGGGTCGGACTATCGGGTGCTCGGCGAGCCCACGACCGCCGAGGACGCGGCACGGCTCGCGGCTGAGGGATCCGCGCGGCGGTGAGCGCCAGCGGCACTACTGTAGAGTCTGGAGCGCCTGAGTCGGGGGAACCAGAAAGACCCCGATTTGCAGGCGATTAGCGCCCGTAGCTCAGTGGATAGAGCGCTCGCCTCCGGAGCGAGAGGTCGCAAGTTCGAATCTTGCCGGGCGCGTCACTCTGCTTGATGTTAAACAGCTTGTCGCGAAGCCTGCCGTTGAGGGAATCTACCAGTCGACCCGCACATCATAGGCTCGTAATCTCCCGTTGCTTGAGACGAGGGTCGCGTCCTCGAGGGTCGCCTGGGCTACGAGCAGGCGGTCGAACGGGTCGCGATGGTGCCACGGCAGCGAGCGGACCGCCCGTGCGTGGTCGATGCTTATAGGCAGGGGAACAGCTCCGCCATCCAGCAACTGCCTGGCGAACCCGTCGGGCGCGTCGAGCTTGCCGAGCGATCGCTTGATTGCGACCTCCCACACCACTGCCGCGCTCAGCAGGATCTCGTTGCCGGCGTCGGTGAGCAATTCGTCGGCACGCGTGCTCAGTCGCTTGTCTTCGTCGAGCAGCCAGAGAGCGGCGTGGGTATCGGGCAGCAACCTCACCGAGCGCCGAAGGCCTCGGCGATGTCCTCGGGAAGCTCGTCGAAGTCGTCGGCCATCCGCACGCTGCCGCGCCAAACGCCACGTACCGACGCCAGCGACCGCGGCTCCTCTACGACAGGCACCAGCCGCACCACAGGCTTGCCGTTGCGCTGGATGACGACATCCTCGCCAGCTTCCGCGCGCTCCACCAGCCTGGAGAGCTGAGTCTTGGCTTCGTGCATGCCCACGCGGGCCATGCCACCAATCCTAGCATTACTTAGCTAGCCCTAGTCCTGGCAACTGCGATCTATCTGGCTACCGGCGTCCGGTAGTCCCAGGTGGCGGTGGGTCGGGTGCTCGTGGCGCAACTCACCAACCTCTCAGCGGTTAATCGGGTCTAGGCATATATGAGGCCTGCATGCCGCTCGCGCGGCTGCCTGGGAGCGCTCACCAACCCATGCCCGCCATCCAAGCCCCTCCACGGCCCGTCGGTGCTCGTGCGTCGTCTTCGGCGAGGACGGACGCCAGGCTCGTCGAGCGCCTGCGGGCCGGCGACGAGGGCGCCTTTGAAGCGATCTTCAAGCGCCACTACGCGCCGCTGCTCTCCTACTGCCGGCACACGCTCGGCGACCGGGAGGACTCCGAGGATGCACTTCAGCAGTGCTTCATCAAGGCTCACAGGGCGCTGCTCAAGAACCCGCCCCCGCGCGAGATGCGCGCCTGGCTGTATGCCATCGCCCGCAACTGCTGTCTCTCGGCGCTCTCTGCGAGGCGCCAGACAACCGCCATCGAGGGTCACGAGCCCATACTCGCCGGGCTCTCCGAAGAGGTTCGGGAGCGTGAGGATCTGCGCGAGCTCGTCGGCGATCTCGGCAGGCTGCCCGAGGATCAGCGCAGCGCGCTCCTGCTCTCTGAGCTCGAGGATCTCAGCCACGAGCAGATCGCGACGATCGTGGGGTGTCCCGTGGGCAAGGTGAAGGCGCTTGTCTACCAGGCGCGCAGCTCCCTGGTCGCCGAGCGCGACGCGCGCAACACCCCCTGCAGGGAGATCAGGGAAGAGCTCTCGGTCGCCCGCGGCGGCGAGCTGCGCCGGGGAAGGCTCCGCCGTCATCTACGCCTCTGCTCGGGCTGCCGTGACTTCCAGGTGGGGGTGAGCGCGCAGAGCCAGTCGCTTGCCCTCATCCTGCCCGTCCTGCCAAGCGCCGCCCTCGCCGCCAAGCTCCTCGGCGCGGGCGCACTGATGAGCGCTGGGATGGGCGGGGTAGCCGCGACCGGCGGTGGCACGGCGGGCGGTGGGGCTGCGGCGGGCAGTGGAGCGGCAAGCGCGGCGACTGGCGGAATGGCGACGACCGGCGGAGCGGCAAGCGCGGCGACTGGTGGACTGGCGAGCGGCGGGGCAGCCGCGACGAGCGCTGCGGGCGCCAGCACGGCCACCGGCGTGGGCGCCGCCACGAGTGGGGCCGCGGCAGTTGCGAGCGCGGGCGGGGCGGGCACGAGCGGAATCGTCGGCGGCGTCGTCGTCAAGGCGGCGCTCACCGGCGCTATCGCGCTCGCGGGCGCAGGCGCCGTGGTGGCTCACGGCCACCTCGCTGGTAAGGGTCGCGGGCGCCGCGTGCCCTCCACGGTGCTCGCGACGATCAGGCAGCCGCCGCTCGCCGGCGCTCCTCTGCACGAGGGCGCGATCGGAGCGCAGGGGAACACGGCGGCGGTGGCACAGTCCGAACCGACAGGGCAGAGCGGTACCAGTGCTCAGCCACAGCCCCTCCCTGCGACCGGTGCCGCGGGCGTCACCCCGAGCTCGACGGAAGAGCGCCAGGGACAGTCGGTCACGCCGGCTTCGACCGTTCCGCTGAGCGCGGTTGTGGTTGCTGGAGGGACACTCGGATCGAGCACCCAGACAATCGGAGCTGAACCGACCGGTGGCCACGGGGGCTCGGCCGCCGCGACCGCAAACAGCGAGAGCGCCGCGGGTGCAGGCAAACACGCTTCGGGTGGCGGCGGTGCGCCCGTTCGCGAACGCAGCGGAGCCCTGATGAGGCAGCGCCTGCGCAGAGAACGCCTGCGCGATCTCAGGGAACGCAGGCATCAGGCGGCCGCGGAACGCCGTCGCGAGCGGCTCCAGCGCGCGCGCGAAGCACGCGAAAGCAGAGAACGGCGCCACGAAGAACAGCTGGTGAAGGCGCGGGAACGCCGAGCAATCAGGGAAAGGGAACGCAAGGAAGCCAAGGAACGGGAACGCAGAGAAGCGAGGGAACTCCGCGAACTGGAAGCAAAACGCAAGCGCGAAGCACGCGAAGCTGCAGCACGAGCGGGAGCCTCGCCGACATCTGCGACGCCGACGGGCAAGAAGCCCAAAACCCCGACGACTACAGGCAGCACGCCTAGCACGGGCGGCGCCACGAGCAAGCCCACCGCGGGCAGCACCACAGGCACCGGTAGCAAGGGCGGCGCCACGGGTACCGCCGGCACGCCAAGCACAGGCAGCGCCACGGGCGCGACCGGCACATCGAGCACGAACACCACGACGAGCACGAGCCCCCCGACGACGAGCACGAGCGGGTCGGGGAAGGCAAAACGGAAGGCACAGCCCCCGAGCTCACCCGTCGAAGCAGAAGCGACCGGCTGACGGTCCTCAGGCGCGAGCGCAGCCGCCCGCTGCAACCTTCCAACCTCTGGGCTTCCCGAGCGGTCTTCGTTCTAGATGTCCCACTCAACTCAAGGGAGGATCGCGCAATGCGTCTTCGTAGATGGGTCCTAGCTCTGGCTGCAGCGGTCGCACCGATCGCGCTGGCGCCGCCGGGGGCCTCGGCCTTCAAGCATCCGAGTCCCAACGGTCGTTGCCGTATCGACGTCAACGTCGCACCGAGGGTGATCACCGCGGGCGACCCGATCGTGATCTGGGGGCAGCTCGTCTGTCAGCGCCCCGGGGCGGCGGCGGACCGCGTCGTGCGGCTCTTCCACCATCTCCGAGGAGCACCCGGCTTCAGTTACGTGCAGAGCACCACGACCAACGTCAACGGCTTCTACGAGATCGAAAATGCCGACAGCCCCGTGGAAACCAACCGGGAGTTCGTCGTACGCTCCCACGGAGCCCAGAGCGCCGGCAAGGCCGTCAGGGTCGAAGCCGACGTCATCCTCAACGGCCCGCCCGAAGGGACCCAGCTGTATACCGGGCGCGCGAACGCGGTGACGTTCACGGGCACCGTGACGCCCGCGGACGATGAAGCGCTCGTGGTGCTGCAGCGCCAGAACGCGGCCACGGGGGATGAATGGCACAGCATCCAGCGCGGCGTCGTGGAGACAAACGGCACCTTCTCGATCACGCACGCCTTCAGGTACCCGGGCGACGCCAACATCAGGGTGCTGGTGCGCAGTCGGGGCATGAACATCCCCAGCCGCTCCAACATCCTCACCTATGAGATCTCCCAGGCCCAGAATCCCAAACTGACGATCGCCTCCTCGGCTGACCCGATCACGTTCGGGCAGTCCGCGACTATCAGCGGCACCCTCGTGGGCGGGGCCGACCAGCCCGTCACGTTGTACGCGCGCATCGCGGGGCAGTCCTTCGCCGCCGTCGCCCAGGTGAGCACCGACAGCGAAGGCAACTACACCTTCCCCAGCCAGGCCCCCACCTACAGCACGTTCTACAGGGTCGAGGGCATGGGCAGGCGCTCAGCCGTGCTGTACGAGGGCGTCAAGGTCCTGCTGACCGCCTCGGTCTCGCGAACGACAGTCCCCGCGGGCCAGCCCGTGGTGTTCTCCGGTGCGGTTGCGCCCAACCACACCGGCGACGTCGTTTATCTCGAGCGCAGGGACGCCAAAGGGATCGGCTACCACGTCATCCAGGTGGGACTCGTCGGCGCAGGCTCGACCTACACGATCGAACACCGCTTCTATGACGCGGGGAGCAAGAACGTGCGGATCTACGTGCCCGGCGGCCCCCTCAACGGGGCCGGCGCGAGCGCGCCGTTCACGATCGAAGTCACACCGGTGCCCGCCGCGGGGTTGACCCCGGAAGCATCGAGCAACATCTCGCTTCCATCGGAAGGCGATCTCAATGGCGGTGGCGAAGAAACGGCCACTGAAGGTCTGGAAACGGAAGCCGGCCCAGCCGAAAGGGAAGCGCCGACGGAAACCAAGCAGCCGAAAGTAGGCAAGACCGAAGAAGGCGCAGCCAAAGAAGGCAAGGCTAAAGAAGGCAAGGCCAAGGAAGAAAAGACAAAGGAAGAAAAGGCCAAAGAAAAAGCCAAGGAAGGCAAGACTGAAGAAGGGACCAACGGGGGCAAGGGCAAGAAAGGCGAAGGAGCGCAGGAACCGGAAGTAACGGCTGTGCATCGCCGCAGGGCCCGCTGAGAGCGCGAGCAATCGAGAGCCGCATACCGCGGAGTGGCCGGTATTCCCCGGCCACTCCGCGGCGCTCGCCGCACCACGATGTGGAGGTCATCGATATCGAGAGGCTCCCCCCATACCGCTCGATGAGAGCTCAGGCGCTCCGCCTGCCGTCCACGCAAGCTGGTACTGGCTTGAGAAGATGGATGCGTGCGACCCCCCGCCGAAGCCGATCCGGCAATCCCCACCGCCAGCCTGAAAAGGATCTTCCGCGACGCCCGCCGCGATCCCCAGCTAGCGGTGCTCGAGGGCCTGCATGCGCTCAAGCACGCACTGCGTTTCGGGGCTCAGGTGGAGCGCGTCGTCACCGCCGAGCCCGCAAGGGTGCGAGCGCTTGCGGGGACGCTTGCCCCAGACGTGCTCGAGCTCATGCTCGCCGGCGCCCAGACGGTTGCACCCGAGGTCTTCGAGTCGCTCGCTCCGCAGGCCCCCACGACTGGGGTGATCGCGATCGCGCGCCGACCGTTCGTCGACCCCGATGCGCTGCTCGGCGACGCGCGCCCCGCGCCGCTCGTGCTGCTGGAGCGCCCCCAGGACCTCGGCAACATCGGCGCCTGCGTGCGGGTGGCGGCCGCGGCCGACGTCGCCGGCGTCCTCACCACGGGCATCCATGACCCGTGGGATCCCGCCGTTTTGCGGGGCAGCGCAGGCCTTCACTTCGCGTTGCCCGTCGCCCGCCTGGGGGAGGATGCGCTCGAGCGGGTTTGCCCCGCCGGCGCTCGCCGCCCGCTGGTCGCGGTCGATCCCGGCGGCGAGGAGCTGCGCCCCGCGCGACTACCCCCCCGGGCGATCCTGGCGTTCGGCGCCGAGCGGCGAGGGCTCTCCGAGGAGCTGCTCGGCCGCGCTGACATGCTTGTTCGCCTGCCGATGCGCGAGGGCGTCTCCAGCCTCAACCTCGCCACCTCGGTGGCCGCCCTGCTCTACGGCTGGCGGCTGTCCTGCTCGGACGACCCCTGAAGCACGAGCACAGCCTCGGAGGGCTGAGGTCTGCTCACGCCTGAGGTCTCAGGTCTGCCGCGGCGCGGCTCAGACGCCGCCGGGGTCGGCGCCGGCCCCCGCTGACGGGCCACCGCCTCCGCGCTTGGCCATTCGCTTGGTGCTCCACCAGCCCCAGCCGCCCACGGCCAGGACGGGCGCCACGTACATCGCCGAGGTGTACCAGTGGTATAGGCACGCGAACACCGCCATACCCGAAATCTATCACCGCCGCTCCCGGGCGGCGAGCGCGGGGCGTGGCCTCCCACCGGCGCCTTTGCCGTGTCGCGTCGCGTATTAGGCTGAGGGGGTCTTGACCCCTATACCTCCGCTTGCCGTCTCCACCGAGCTGCTCGCCGCCACACAGCTCGGGCCGTTGACGATCCTTGGCCTGCTCTATGCGCGGCGCGTGCGCACGCTTGCTCTGAGCGGGCACCCAGTGCCTGGGTGGCGGCAGGGGTGCTTCTATGCGGGCTTCGTCGTGATCGGGGCCGCGCTCACCTCGCTTGGCAAAGCCAGTCAGGAACTGCTGTTCGCGCACATGATCGAGCACCTTTTGCTGGGCGACATCGCGGCGCTGCTGATCGTGCTTGGGCTCACCGGGCCCCTGATCGCGCCGATCCTCAAGATTCGGCTGTTCGACCGTCTGCGGGTGCTTGCCAACCCGCTGATCGCCTTTCCGCTTTGGGTGATCGACTTCTATGCTTGGCACCTGCCGGTCTTCTACCAGGCCGCGCTTGAAAACTCCTGGGTGCATGCGCTCGAGCATGCGATGTTCCTTGGGTTCGGGATCAATATGTGGATGTGCCTGTTTGGGCCACTGCCGATGCCTGCTTGGTTTGGCAACCTTGGCAAGCTCATCTATATCGTTGCTGTGCGCCTTGCCGGGACTGCGCTTGGCAACATCTTCTTGTGGTCGGGGACCGTCTTCTATCCCTACTACCTGCATAGCGACTCGCTGCATCACATCTCTCCGCTTGCTGATCAGAACCTTGCTGGGGCGGTCATGATGATCGAGGAGAGCCTGCTTACTATTGGGCTCTTTTGCTGGCTCTTCTTGCGTACTGCTCGTGAGGCTGAGGAGCGCCAGGAGCTGCTTGACTTCGCTAGCGCTCATGGTCTTGCGCTTAGCGACAAGCGGGCCGCTCGGGCTGTTTCCGCTGGGCGCGGGGCTGAGCTTCGGCGGCGGCTCGAGCATCGTGTGGACGCGGGCGATGGGTCTCCTGCTGCGGCGATGACTCCTGAGGGGGGAGGTGTGAGGGTTCCCCTCCCCCCTTCCCCCTCAGACCCCCCTCCGCCCTCCCTTTATGGGGGTGGGTTCGATGCCGCTTGACTAGGATGTGGGTATGTGTGTTGGTTGCGCGATGGCTGCGGCTTCGGCCGCCAGTGGGTTTCGGACTTGGTTGCAGACCCACCATATGGGGTGGCTTACGCCTCGTCGGATGCGGGCTCTGACTGTTGGGGCTATGTGCGCCGCCGGGCTGGTGTCGACGATTGGGGTCAGCGGCTCCTCGGTGCCTGTGGCTGCGACTCCGGCCGCTCATCACGTGGCTCACGTGCGCTGAGCTTCGCGCGCGCTGGTTGCTAGAAGAACTGGGGGCGCTCTTCGCGGAGCGCGTCTTGGCCACCCTCGTTTGTCGCCCTGCGTGCGACGAGTGCTTGTGTCAGCCGCCCGCTACTGCGGGAAGGATGGTTAGTTCTGCGCCGTCTGTGACTGGTGTTTGGAGGCCTTCTAGGAAGCGGATGTCCTCCCCGCTCAGGTAGATGTTCACGAAGCGCCTCAGGGAGCCGTCTTGGTCGGAGATTCGCTCGCGCAGCTCGCCGAAGCGGTCGAAGAGGCCGTCCAGCACCTCTTGGACCGTTTCGCCTTCTAGCTGCGCCTCGGTTGCGCCCTCGGTGGCGGCGCGTAGCTGGGTGGGGATCTTCACGGTGACCGACATCCCTTTTAGCCCCTTCCGCTGCCCGCTAGCGCCACGTTCTTCGCGGTCGTCTGGAAGTGGGGCTCCACCTTGGTCTCGAACTCCTTCACGCTGGGGGCGATCGAGTGGGTGTCGAACCGGCCCCGCACTGCGTCCAGTGTCTTCAGACCCTCGCCGGTGATCACCAGCACGACTCGCTCTGAGGGGTCGATCGCTCCCCGGTCGGCGAGCTTCTTCAGGACCGCGGTGGTGACCCCGCCGGCGGTCTCGGTGAAGACGCCGGTGGTCTGGGCCAGTAGTTCGATGCCCTCGCGGATCTCCTCGTCGCTCACCGCATCGATCGAGCCTCCGCTGCGACGCGCCTCCTCCAGGGCGTAGGGGCCGTCGGCGGGGTTTCCGATCGCCAGGGACTTCGCGATCGTGTTGGGCTTCACCGGCCTGCACACATCGTGGCCGGCTGCGAACGCGCTTGCCACCGGGGCGCAGCCCTCGGCCTGGGCGCCACTCATCCTCGGCAGCTCCCCGCTCACCAGTCCGAGCTCGCGCCACTCCGCGAAGCCTTTGGCGATCTTCGTGAACAGCGACCCCGAGGCGATCGGAACCACGCAGCGATCGGGCAGCTCGAAGCCGAGCTGCTCGGCGATCTCGAATGCCAGCGTCTTCGAGCCCTCCGCGTAGTAGGGGCGCAGGTTGATGTTCACGAACGCCCACTCGCGCTCGGAGGAGAGCTCGGTGCAGAGGCGGTTGACGTCGTCGTAGTTGCCTTTGACGGCGACCAGGCGGGTGCCGTAGACGCCCGTGGCGAGCACCTTCTGCTCCTCCAGGTCCGCGGGGATGAACACGTAGGACTCTAGGCCCAGCGCCGCCCCGTGCGCCGCCACGGAGTTCGCGAGGTTCCCGGTGGAGGCGCACGCGATCGTCTGGAAGCCGAGCTCCCGAGCCCGCGCCGCGGCAACCGACACCACCCGGTCCTTGAAGGAGTGCGTGGGGTTGGCCGCATCGTTCTTGACCCACACCTCCCCCAGTCCTAGCCGCTGCGCGAGGCGATCGGCGCGGATCAGCGGGGTGCAGCCCGCCGGCAGCCCCGTGCGCGCGAGCCCCCGCCACGCCGCCCCCCGACGGTCCGTCCGGGGCGCCGCGGCCGTCGAGGTGGTCGGCAGGAAGTCGGCGTAGCGCCAGATGTTCTGCGGGCCCCCCTGGATACGGCGGCGCAGCTCGTCCACGCCGCCGTCGATCAGGCGGCTGTGGTCGTAGGCGACCTCCAGCGGGCCGAAGCACCGCTCGCACACGTACAGCGCCTCCAGCGGGTACTCCGCCTTGCACTCTCGACACTTCAGGTTCGTGGCAGCCATTTCGGGGCTCCTTGTCGTCTTCGCCATTTCCCGTGTGGCGAAGAACGTGAAGCCCGCCACACATCTGTCTGGAATTGGCACCTTCCGCGTTGGGACGCGGTGGTTGCCGGGGCTTCGTCGGGCCAGTCCCTCCACCCCTCTTGATGTGTACTGCTGTGAGCAGTATATCGGACCCGCGGCGGAAATGTGTTAGCGGTCCACCTCGGGAAGGGCGCCTCGCCGATGAGCCCGGAAGGACGCCTTGCCCGGCGGACTCGTAACGCCGCCCCCACGGTGGTGTAGGCGTCGCTGTGAGCACCATTCTGCCAGCCGAGCAGCGGCGCCCGGACAGGGCGAGGAGGGCTTCGACCTCGCCCGGCGGACATCGAGTCGCCCAAGAAGCGCATGCTGATCATCGTCAACCCCTACGCCTCGACGGTGTCCGACGGCCTGCGCCACCTCGTCGTGCACGCGCTGCAGGGGCGCTTCGAGGTCGACGCCGTCGACACCGAGGCCCGCGGCCACGCCACCGAGCTCTGTCGCGAGGCCGCCCACGAGGGCTACGACGTGGTCGTCGCCTTCGGCGGGGACGGCACCGTCAACGAGGCCGCCAACGGGTTGCTCGGCTCCCCCACCCCCCTGACCTGCCTGCCCGGCGGCTCGGCCAACGTGTTCGGCAAGATGCTCGGCATCCCCGGCGAGCTGATCGACGCCACCGAGCACCTGCTGGGCATGGCCGACGACTGGCGCGTGCACAAGGTCGACCTCGGCGTCGTCAACGGGCGCTGCTTCACATTCGCCTCCGGACTCGGCCTCGACGCCTCCGTCGTGCAGCGCGTGGACGCCAACCCGCAGCGCAAGGCCCGCTGGGGCCCCTGGTTCTTCACGCTGGGTCGCCGTCGCCACGTTCACCCGGCGCTACCTGCGTGCGCCCCCCGCGCCTCACCACCCACATCGGCGGCGAGGAGCACGCCGGCGTCACGGCGATCGTGCAGAACGGCTCCCCCTTCACCTACTTCCAGCAACCGCCCCATCGAGATCGCCGACGACGCGAAGCTCGACTCCGGCACGCTCTCGGCCTGCGTCCTACACCGCGCCCGCCCGCTCGACATGCCGTTCATCGCCTGGCGCGCCTTCTCCAAGCACGCGCGCCTCTCCCACCACCGCCAGATCACCGCCCTCACGCCCACCACCGAGCTGACCGTCCGCAGCGCCGACGACAGAGCCGCTACCCCTGCAGGTCGACGGCGACTACCTCGGCGAGGTGCCGAGGCCCACTACTCGATCATGCCGCGAGCGCTCAACGTAGTGGCATGATCACCCGTCAGGCCCCGCCTGGGGTGACGCGGTAGGCGTCGAACACCGACTCCGTGTTGCGCAGGCGGTTGATCGCGCCCTTCAGCGAGTGCGTGTCCGCCACCTCCACCACGAAGCGGTTCTTGACCATCGGCGGGTTGGAGAGGCAGCGCGCTTCGACGATGTTCGCGCCCGCCTCGGAGAACACCCGCGAGAGGTCCTCCAGCAGCCGGTGGCGGTCCCATGCGTCGATCTGGATTTCCACGACGAACGCGCTCGCCTGATCGCCCTCCCAGTGAACCTGCGTGAAGCGTTCGGGGTTCTTGCGCAGCACCGTCGCGTTGGGGCAGTCCTCGCGGTGGATCGTGATGCCCGCGGCCGAGGGAGATGTAGCCGACGATCGGATCCCCCGGCACCGGGCGGCAGCACTTGGCCAGGCGCAGCATCACGTCCTCCACGCCCTCCACCCGAATCCCGTACTGACCGGAGGAGCGCGTCGGGACGCCGCGCGGAGCGCCCCACCTTGCAGCAGGTCGCTGGCGGCGGTCGCTCCCGCGTCGGCGGCCTCGCCCTGCTTGAGGCGCTGCATCACCTTGTTGACGACGATCTTCGGCGAGACCTTCGCGCCGCCCAGGGCGATGTAGAAGTCGTCCGCCTTGCGGTAGCCCATTTCGCGGATCACGTCCGCCAGCAGCGCCGAGCCGGTGATCCGCTGCGCCGGCAGGCCCTGTTTCTTGAGGTGCTCCTGGAGCAGGTCGCGGCCGGTGTGCTCGGTGTCCTGGCGGGACTCCGCTTTGAACCACGCCTTGATCTTGTTGCGCGCGCGGGTGGTCTTGACCATCGCCAGCCAGTCCCGCGAGGGGCCGCGCTCGCGCTTGGTGGTGAGGATCTCCACGATGTCCCCGCTGCGCAGCTCGTAGTGCAGCGGCACGATCTTGCCGTTCACTCGCGCCCCCACGCAGCGGTGGCCGATCTCGGTGTGCACCTCGTAGGCGAAGTCCAGCGGCGTCGCGCCCGACGCCAGCGACTTGACCTCGCCCTTGGGGGTGAACACGTACACCTCGTCCTCGAACAGGTCGATCTTCAGGCTCTCCATGAACTCCTGGGGGTCGGACATGTCCTGCTGCCAGTCGAGCATCGAGCGCAGCCACTTGAGCTTCGCGTCCTCCGGCCACGAGGGCGTGGCCCCTTGGCCGCCCTCTCGGTGCGTCGTGGCCGGGGAGGCGCCCGGCCCCCCGGATGCCGAGTGCCCGGGGTGCGCTCCGGCGTGCGACCCGCTCCCCCCGCCGGGCCCGGCTCCCTTGCGCTGCTTGTACATCCAGTGCGCCGCCACCCCGAACTCCGCCATCTCGTGCATCTCGTGCGTGCGGATCTGGATCTCCAGCGGCCGCCCCTCCGGCCCGATCACGGTGGTGTGCAGCGACTGGTACATGTTGAACTTGGGCATCGCGATGAAGTCCTTGAAGCGCCCCGGCAGCGGCTTCCACAGCGAGTGGATCACTCCCACCGCGCCGTAGCAGTCCTTCACGGAGTCCACGATCACGCGCATCGCGGTGAGGTCGTAGATCTCGTTGAACTCCTTGCCCTTCTTGGTCATCTTCGAGTAGATCGAGTAGAAGTGCTTGGCGCGCCCCGCGATCTGCGCCTCGATGCCGAGGCCGCCGCAGCTCGCCCGCCAGGTACTCCCCGGCCTCGCTCACGTAGCGCTCGCGGTCGTCGCGCTGCTGGGCCACCAGACCCTTGATCTCCTGGTACTTGCGGGGGTGCAGGGTCGCGAACGCGAGGTCCTCGAGCTCCCACTTGATCGCGTGGATGCCCAGGCGATGCGCGATCGGGGCGTAGATCTCCAGGGTCTCCTTCGCCTTGTCGATCTGCTTCTGCTTGGGCATCGCCTCGATCGTGCGCATGTTGTGCAGGCGGTCGGCGAGCTTGATCAGGATGACCCGCACGTCGGTGGCCATCGCCACCATCATCTTGCGGTAGTTCTCCGCCTGCGCCTCATCGCGCGAGTGGAAGGTGATGCCGGTCAGCTTGGTGACGCCGTCCACCACGTTCGCGACCTCCTCGCCGAAGCGCTCGCGCACCTCCTCGATCGAGGCCGAGGTGTCCTCCACGGTGTCGTGCAGCAGCGCCGCGCACAGCGTCTCGGTGTCCAGGCGCATCCCCGCGCAGATGCGCGCGACCCCCACGGGGTGCACGATGAAGTCCTCGCCGGACTTGCGCCGCTGCGCGGCGTGGTGCTCGCAGGCGAACACGAACGCCGCTTCCACGCGCGCGCGGTCGATCTGGACGGCCGAGTCGGCGGCGTGCTCGGAGACGATCGCGAACAGGTCGCCGAGCAGCCGGCGCTCGAGCTCGCCGAGCTGCTGGCCGATCTTCGATCGGTCGGATGGGTGGGACCGGATATCAGCCGGCGGTGGCACCGATCGGCCAGGTGACTGGGGACCGATACCAGCCGCCGCCGGCGCCGACCGGACGGGCTCCCTCACGGGGTCCTTCTGCTCCTGGGGTGTGGCCATTGCCTTATAAGGGTAGGCGACCGGAGGGGTCAGGCGAAGAGGACCAGGTCCGGCTCCTCGTGGGATTCGGGCGCGGCGCGGGCAGGCTCGGGCTGGATCTCCTCGCTCTGGGCCGGTTGGACGTGGCGCAGCACCAGGCGCGGCTCGCTCACTCCCCTCCACTCGTTGACCTCCAGCGCGAACGTCGCGTCCGCGGGAGCCCCGTCGCGCACCGGCAGGCTCGCGCCGGAGCCGAAGGCCACCGCACGGGCGCGAGCGCCGTCCGCGAGCACCGTGAAACGCACGTGCCTGCCTTCCCCCATCGCTCGGCGATCGGCGAACCTCGCGCCCCGCACCAGCAGCGACACCGCCGGGTTGCGCATGCCCGAACGGCGCCAGCGTCTGCAGCTCCTCCGCGAGCTCCATCCCCAGCTCCCCGCCCCCCACGACCGCGTCCACGCGCTCTCTCGCCACCAGCAGCTCCGCACTCAGGACCCGCTCGGCATGAGCCGCGAACGCCTCTCCGAACCCCTCCAAGCTCGCGCGCTCGATCTCCAGGCCCGCCGCCGCTTCGATGGCCGCCGTGGCGCACCAGGTGCCCCGCGCAGGCGTCCAGCGCACCCAGCAGGTCGAAGCCCGCGATGCTGCGGCCCGACCCGCGACCGAAGACGGGAGACGCTTGTGCATCCCCGCTTCGACCGAAGTCGGGAGACACCTTGGCATCCCCGCTCCGGCCGGCGGCGCCCTCCAGCGCGATCAGCACGAACGGGCGGTGGTGGCGCTCGGCCAGGCGCGAGGCCACGATCCCGATCACCCCGGGGTGCCACTCCTCGCCCGCGAGCACGTATCCCGCGCGCTCCCCCAGCGCCGCCACCTGGCGCTCGGCGTCGAACAGGATGCGCGTCTCGACGTGTCTGCGCTCGTGGTTGGCGCGGTCGAGCTCCGCTGCGATCTCCCGCGCGCGTGCGGGGTCCTCGGTCAGGATCAGCTCCAGGCCCGCGTCCGCCCGGTGCATCCGCCCAGCGGCGTTCAGCCGGGGCGCCAGCGCGAAGCCCACCGTGCGCTCGTTCACCTCGCCGGCGGAGGAGCGCGCCACCGCGAGCAGCGCCCGCAGTCCCGGCTTGGCCGTGCCCGCCAGCGCCCGCAGCCCGCGGCGCACGAGCGCGCGGTTCTCGCCGAGCAGCGGCACAACGTCGGCGATCGTCGCCAGCGCCACCAGGTCGAGGTCCTCGTGCGGGTCATAGCGCGCACCTGGGGAGCCGTGTCCATCCCCTGCGCCGTGCGCAGCGGCTTGCGAGGTGAGGGACCGCTCGATCGGGGGGCCGGCGCTGTCCACGCCCTCGCACAGCGCGAGCGCCAGCTTGTAGGCCACCGCGGTCGCGCAGAGATCGGAGCAGGGATACCCGCACACCGCGGGGTGCACGATCGGCGCCCGCGGCAGCGCCCCGTCGGCGCGAGGGGAGTGGTGGTCGCTGACCACGACCTCGATCCCCAGCGTTCGCGCCAGGTCCACCTCCTCGACTGCGGTGATCCCGCAGTCCGCGGTGAGCAGCAGGCGCGTCCCGCGCTCCCCCAGGCGCCGCACCGTCTTCGCGTTCAGCCCGTACCCGTCGCTCGCGCGGTCGGGCAGGTACCAGTCGACGTCGGCCCCCAACGCCCGCAGAGCCCGCACCAGCACCGCCGTAGAGCAGATCCCGTCCACGTCGTAGTCCCCGTGCACCGTGATCCGCGTGCCGGACCGCACGTGAGCGAGGATCGTCGCGAGCGCCTCCTCGATGCCGGCGAACGCACCCGGCGGGTGACTCCTCGTCGGCCGCCAGGAACGCCCGCGCGCGCAGCGGGTCGCCGAGACCGCGACGCACCAGGACCTGCGCCACCGGCCCGCTCACCCCGAGCTCTCCTTCGAGTGCCCGCAGTTGCGCTTGCGGGCAGGGCACGATCTCAAAGCGGCGGAGCGAGTGGGCGGCCATCGCCAGCCCACACTACGGGTGGGACTGGACGGAAGAGGCGGGTCTTCAGGCCACCGAGATACGCCCTTAGCCGGCCGCGCCGGCCGATCCCCGATTGGCCTGTTCCCGGCGCACCCCCTCGAAGTAGACCGCCGCGATCCCGATCAGCGCGCCGGGCACGGCGTAGAGCACGACGGCGATGTCGGTCGCCTTTTCCCCGGGGATCTTCAGGCCCGAGACTTTGATGCTGTAGATCAGCGTGCCGATCACGACCGCGCCGAGCAGCGAGCCCACGAACGCGCCCACGATCCCGCCCCAGAAGCGGTCCGGCAGGAAGATCGTGAAGTGCCAGATCGCGAGGCCCATGATCACCCAGCCGAGGAGGCCCATCAGCGGCTCCTCCCGTGACGTTTGTTGCGACGCCCGCCCACCCGCTTCTGGCGTTTGGGCTGTTCCTTGAGCACGAGGTCCTCCGGGGTGAGGTCGGCCGCCGGGTCCTGCGGCGTCGACGGAGGAGTGGGCTCCGCCGCCGGCGTGACGGAGGCGGCCTTCGAGGAGGTCTTCCCCACGGACATCGTGCCAGCGCCCGAAGCTGGAGGGCCGCCCGCACTGCTGCCGGCACGATCACGGCGGCCATTGCCGCGGGCACCCCGGCGAGAGGCTGGGGGAGTGGCCCGGGTGGGCGGCGAGGACTCACCGTCGCGCTCGATGTCCAGATCGCGCACCATTTCGTCGAACTCCTCCTGGGAGACCTCGTCTCCAGCCCCCCCGCGGCGGCGCCCCTCGAGCCCAGGATCCCGCCAACCGCGCCAAGGCGACCGGCGCCTCCCCGCTCGGAGCGCCGCCGCGTGGGCTCCACGTCGATCGGGGAGCCGTCCAGCGCGGTCGCGTACGCGGGCACGACGCCAAAGTCGCGGATCAAACGCGCGCGGCGGTTGCGGTAGGAGCCCTCGCGTTCCTTCCAGTGGGTCAGCACCGGAGAGGCGATGAAGATCGAGGAGTACGCGCCGGATGCGATCCCCACCATCAGCGCGAACGCGAAGTCCTTCAGCGTTTCCCCGCCGAAGAAGAGCAGCGCGAGCACCGGCAGCAGCGTGCAGAGGCTCGTCGCCAGCGAGCGCGTGATCACCTCCGACATCGAGCGGTTGACGATCTGCGAGAACGCGGCGCGCGGCATGCGCGGCACGTTCTCGCGCACGCGGTCGAACACGATGATCGTGTCGTACAGCGAGTACCCCAGGATCGTGAGCAGCGCGGCGACCGTCGAGGTCGTCACTTCGCGGCCCGTGAGCGCGTATACGCCCGCCGTGATCAGCAGGTCGTGCATCAGCGCGATCAGCACGGGCACCGCGTACTTCCACTCGAAGCGCAGCGCGATGTACACGGAGATCACGATCAGCGAGGCGATGATCGCGAGCACC
This sequence comes from uncultured Solirubrobacterales bacterium, assembly GCA_963742275.1. GTDB lineage: Bacteria > Actinomycetota > Thermoleophilia > Solirubrobacterales > Solirubrobacteraceae > Palsa-744. Next base: position 68,197 of record CAVUKU010000002.1, read on the forward strand.
GCGCTGTTGGCCACCGACTTCCCGAAGGTCGGCCCGATCGAGGTGTCGGAGGTGTCGCGCAGGGGGTACGCCTTGTTGAGCGCTTCCTCGACCGAGACCACTTCGACCGGCTTGAGGTGCTTGACCGAGATCTGGTAGCCGCTGCCGCCGACGTTCTTGTCGCCGGTGAGCTTCTGGATCTGGGCGTCGCCGAGGTTGCGTGCGCGCAGCACCGTGCGGATCTGTTCCTCGGTGACCGGCTTCACGAACCCCGTCTGGATGCGGGTGCCGGACTTGAAGTCGATGCCGAGATTCAGCCCTTTGCCGCCGATCGCCAGGGCCCCGATCAGGAGGATCGTGCCCGACAGCGAGAAGAACCACTTCGAGGCCCCCATGAAGTCGAAGCGCAGCGCGCGCCGCCGGCGGGCGGCGCCGAGCATCGCGGGGTGGCCGACCAGCCGCGAGCGGCCCATCGCGCCGAGCGCGGCCTGCGTGGCGAGCACGGCGGTGAACAGCGAGAGCAGCGTGCCGATGCCCGAGCGTGAACGCGAAGCCCTGGACTTCGGCGGTGGCCAGCGCGAACAGGATGAAGGCGGTCATGAACGTCACCACGTTGGCGTCCACGATCGCCGCGAAGCCGCGCTTGTAGCCCGCGGCGATCCCCGCCGGGATCGAGCGCCCCGCGCGGATCTCCTCCTTGACGCGCTCGAAGATCACGATGTTCGCGTCCGCCGCGATGCCGATCGTGAGGATCAGCCCGGCGATGCCGGGCAGCGTCAGCGTGATCGGGATCGCCTTGATCAGCGCGAAGTAGTAGACGCTGTAGATCGCGATGCCCGCGACGGCGATCATCCCCAGCACGCGGTAGAAGGTCAGCAGGAAGAGGCACACGATCAAGAGGCCCGCGAGCATCGCCAGCAGGCCCTGGTTGAGCGCCTGTTTGCCGAGCGTGGCGGAGACCTGCGACTGGGAGATCAGTTCCAGCTTGATCGGCAGCGCGCCCGACTGCAGCTCGTCGGCGAGGTTCTGCGCGGAGGTGAGCGTGAAGCCGCCGGTGATCTCCGAGCCGTTGCTCGAGTCGATGCCGTCGGGGTACTGCGATGTAGTCGATCGAGGGCGCGGTGATCACCTGTTCGTCGAGCACGATCGCGAAGTGCTGCACCGCGTTCGCCTTGCTGACGCCCGGCAGCTGGGCGTTCTGGCCGCGCTGGGCGATCCGCTTGGTGACTTCTTCGAAGACCTTGCGCCCGTGCGAGGAGAAGCCGAAGGTGACGTCCGGCAGCGCCCGAGCCGCCGCCTTCGCTCTGGGTGCTCTGCGTGGGGTTGTTGATGTCTTCGCCGTTGAGCACCGGGTCGTCGTTGAGCACGTAGAAGCTGTTGGGTTCGGCCTTGGTGACTTTGTTGTTGAATTCTTCGGAGCGCGCCTCGACGAGCACCGTGCCCGGGTTGACGCGCACCGCCTTCACCTTCGCGTCCGGCGGGGGTTTGTAGCCGTCGGCGTAGAGCTCGGCCTGCGTGTCGGCCGGGCCGCAGATCGGCTTGCCGCCGGCGCAGAGGACCTTTTCGTGCTTGGTGTCGATCAGGTACCACGCGCCGTAGATGCAGCCGTTCACCTGCGCCGGCGTGCAGCCCGGTTCATACGTGGTGTCGTTCGGGCGGATGATCGCCTTGCGTTTGGCGGCGCGCAGGATCGCCTGGTACTCAGGCAGGCCCGAGCCGACCGAGGCCGGTTCGGCGCCGCCGGTGACACGGCGTTCGCTCGGCGCGGGCGTGCCTTCGGGGCCGATCACGTTGGGCTCCCAGTCGTAGAAGTGCAGCTGGGCGGTCTTGCCGACCTGTTCCTGGGCGCGCCTGGCGTTGCTCACGTCCGGCAGCGAGACGTCGATTTCGGCGGACCCCGTGCGCTGGATTTCGGGCTGGGCGACGCCGAGCTGGTCGACACGCTTGCGCATGATGTTGATCGCGCGGTCGAGCGATTCGCTGTTGACCTTCGCCTGGGCGGTGGGGGTGCCCTTGTAGATGAGCGAGACCCCGCCCTTCAGGTCGAGGCCCAGGCGGGTCGGTTTGGTAGCGATCACGATCGCCGAGGCCGCCAGCAGGGCGGCGACGATCAGCAGGACCAGCGAGTTGCGGCGGCGGTCGCTCATCGGAAAAGCCTACTTGTCCGGGGTAAGCACGAGCAAAAGACCGCCCTCGTCGTCGTAGGCGGGGAACATGTCGGCGTGCGCGGTGGCGGGCAGGTCGCGGTCGCCGCTGACGCGCACGGGCTTGCCGAGCGCGCGCACCCCCCACTCGAGCACCGTGCCCACGGGATCGTCGCCGCCCGAGAACTCCAGGCCGAGCGCCTGCGCGACGGGCCGGCCGATCACCGCTTCCTCCTCAAGGCCGGTGAGCGCGAAGGAGTTCTTGCCGCAGCCGATCACCCGCCCCTCGCGGTCGCAGACGAAGAACGCGGCGTCCGGGGCGGGGTAGTAGTCGTCGAGCAGTTCGAAGAGAAAGGCGAACCCGCACTTCGCGCAGCCCTTCGGTTGGCGGGTGAAGCCGAGGTTGCGGTCCAGCTCGCTGGAGCGGTGGCCGCAGTTGGGGCAGATGAAGGGATGGGACATGGCGTAATTTACGATAGGGGCTCGGACGAAACGGTGCACGCGCCTTCGGCGCTGGCCGATTCGGGGATGCGAGCGGAGCGAGTGTCGCCCAATCGGCCCCGTTTTCGGCCAGCCGGCCTGGAGCCGGCTTGGCCACCTCTAGACACAAAGAGTAGGGAAGGCGCCGCGTGGAGGCTCTACTGGTCGGAACGCCCTAGAAGAGCGCCGCGCCGCCGAGCTGCTCGGGGGGCTCGAGGCCGAGGTGGGCGAACGCGGCGGGCGTGGCGGCGCGCCCGCGCGGGGTGCGCTTGATGCAGGCCCTCCCGCAGCAGGTGGGGCTCGTAGACGTCCTCGATCGTGTCGCGCTCCTCGCCGACCGCCACCGCGAGCGTGGAGAGCCCGACGGGGCCGCCGTCGAACTTCTCGCAGATCGCACGCAGGATCTCCCTGTCCAGACGGTCCAGGCCGCGCTCGTCGACCTCCAGCAGCTCAAGCGCCGCGCGCGCGGCGTCGGCGGTTGAGCACGCCCTCCATGCGCACCTCGCGCGTAGTCGCGCACGCGCCGCAGCAGCCGGTTGGCCACGCGCGGGGTGCCGCGGCTGCGCGCGGCGATCGCCTCGGCGCCGCCCTCCTCCAGGGGGATCTCGAGGATCCCTGCGGAGCGCTTGACGATCGCGGCGAGCTCCTCGATCGCGTAGGGCTCCAGGCGCGCCTGGATGCCGAAGCGGTCGCGCAGCGGAGTGGTGAGCAGGCCCGTGCGGGTGGTCGCCCCGACGAGCGTGAAGGGGGGCAGATCGAGCGTCACCACGCGCGCCCCCGCTCCCTGCCCGACGGTGATCGGCAGGCGGCGGTCCTCCATCGCGGGGTAGAAGGTCTCCTCGAGCGCGCGCGGCAGGCGGTGGATCTCATCGACGAAGAACACGCTGCGCGGCTCCAGGGCGGTGAGAAACGCCGCGATGTCTCCCTTTCGCTCGAGTGCCGGCCCCGCGGTCTGCACGAAGGGCGCTCCGAGTTCGCTCGCGACGATCTGCGCGAGCGAGGTCTTGCCGAGTCCGGGGGGCCCGGCGAGCAGCAGGTGGTCGAGCGCCTCCCCGCGCGCCGCGGCGGCCTCGATCGCAACCGCGAGCTGCTCGCGCAGGGCGCTCTGGCCGACGAACTCGCGCAGACGGCGCGGGCGCAGCGAGCGCTCGAGCTCCTCCTCGAGCTCGTCCTGCTCGTCCAGATCCGGGGTTTGGATGCGGCTCACCGGACTCACCCCGCGCGCGCAGTACGCAGCGCCTGCGCGATCAGCTCCTCGGCGCTCTCGCCCGTCGCCTCGCGCAGCAGCTCCTCGGCCTCGCCGTGGCTGTAGCCGAGCTCCAGCAGCCCGTCGCGGGCGAGCGTGCGCGGGCTCTCCACGCGGCGAGCCTTGATCGCGGCGCCGGCCGCGGCGGCGCCAACGTCGATGTCCGCGCTCACCCCCACCTTCTCGCGCAGCTCGACGATGATGCGCTCCGCCGTGCGCTTGCCGATCCCGGGCACCGCCTGCAGGCGCGCGGCGTCGCCGGCGGCGAGCGCGCTCACCAGCTCGCGCGGTGGCCCAGCGGAGAGCACCGCGAGCGCGACCTTGGGGCCGACGGCCTGCACGGAGAGCAGCATCAGGAAGAGGTCGCGCTCCTGCTCGGAGTGAAAGCCGTACAGCGAGAGCGCGTCGTCGCGCACGATCAGGTGGGTGTGCAGCGTGGTCTCGCCGCCCACGGCCGGGACGTGGCGCAGTGTCTCAGCCGACACCGCGGCGCGGTGGCCGACCCCCCCGCAGAGGATCACAACGTGGTCGGAGCGGCGCACGGCGACCTCGCCTCGCAGCAGGGCGATCATGCGCAGACCGCCTCGGCCACAGCGTGCGCGAGCGGCGCGGCGTTGAGGTGGCAGAGCGCCACCGCGAGCGCGTCGGAGGCGTGGTCGGGAGTGGGCAGCTCGGGCAGGCGAGAGCAGCGTCTGCACCATCCGCGCGACCTGCGCCTTGCCCGCGCGACCGTTGCCGCAGACCGAGGACTTCACGCGCTGGGGGGTGTAGGAGAAGCACGGCACCCCCCGCTCCCCGGCGGCGAGCATCGTCACTCCGCGAGCGTGCCCGACCGCGAAGGCCGTCTGCACGTTCTGCCCGAAGTACAGCTGCTCCAGGGCCATCGCGGTGGGGCGGTGCTCGTCGATCAGCTCCAGCACGCGCCCGTGCACGCGCGCCAGGCGCGACTCGAGCGCCAGACCCGGCCGGCGTGTCGATCACGCCGCCGTCGAGCGCCGCCAAGCGGCGACCGCGGCGGGCGACGACGCCGTAGCCGGCGTTGGCGAGGCCCGGGTCGATCCCGAGGACGATCATGGGAAGGGATTCTGCGCGGGCGGTCGGACGCCTGCTCAGCGGCGGACCCAGGGCGCGGCACCCGAGGCCCACAGGTCGTTCAGCGCGATGGCGTCCTTGTAGGTGTCCATGCACTCCCAGAAGCCCTCATGGCGGTGGGCGTGCAGCTGGCGGTCGGCGGCCAGGCGCCGTAGGGGCTCGCGCTCGAGCACGGAGTCCTCCCGCAGGTAGGCGAACGCGCCGGCTCGCAGGCAGAGGAAGCCGCCGTTGATCCAGTGCTCGGAGCGGGGCTTCTCGCGGAAGCCGAGCACACGGTCGCCGTCCTCGTCCAGCTCGGCCACTCCGAACTGCAGCTCGGGACGCACGACGGTGATCGTGGCGAGGGCACCGTGCGCCTCGTGGAAGGCCAGCAGCCGCGCGAGGTCGATGTCGGCGAGGCCGTCGGCATAGGTGAGACAGAACGTGGGCTCGCCCGCCAGCAGCCCCTCCAGGAGCTTGATGCGACCACCCGTGGGGGTCTCGGGGCCGGTGTCCACGCAGCGCACCTGGACCCCCGCCGGCCAGCGCCGCTCCGCGGCGAAGCGCGCGATCAGCTCGCCGCGGTAGCCGGTGGCGAGCAGAAAGCGGCGAAAGCCCTGGGCGGCATAGAGCTCGAATGACGTGCTGGACGATCGGCAGCCCGCCAATCTCGACGAGCGGCTTGGGCAGCTCCCGGGTGCGCTCGCGCAGACGCGTACCGCGCCCGCCGCAGAGGATCACGACCGGAGGTCTAAGCTCGACAGTCACGCGGCGCGCATTATCGCCACCGGGCGCGGCGGCGCGCGGGCTGGAGTGCGACGGGGAGGCAGCCCCCCTGCGAAGATGATCAGATGCACGGAGGGGGGTCCCGCATTCGTTCGCGCGCCGCGGTCCTCTTGCTCACCGCGATCGTCCTGTTCTCCTCAGGGGGCGCGTCCGTCGCGGCGGCGCAGTCGCCGGCAGAAACGGTCGCCGCGGCGAACAACCGCTTCGCGCTCGATCTGCTGCGCCAGTCAAGCCCGGGCAACCTCGTGCTCTCGCCACTCAGCGTCGCGACCGCCCTCGCGATGGCCGACGCGGGCGCCACGGGCGAGACCGCGCGGCAGATCCAGCGCGTGCTCCACGTCCCCTCCAGGGCGACCCTCGATGCCGGCCTCGCGGTGCTGCTGGCCGATCTGCGCGCACCGCCGAGCCCCGGCGCAGCCGAAGACGCGCCGCAGCTCGAGATCGCCGACGGGCTGTGGCTGCAGCAGGGCCTGCCGGTCCAGCCCGCGTTCCTGCAGACGCTGGACTCGGACTTCGACACGGTGCCGCAGAGCGCCGGCTTCGAAAGCGAACCCGAACGCGCACGGGGGGCCGTCAACGAATGGGTAGCCGCCCAAACGGGGCACCTAATACCCGAACTGATGCCCGGCGGCTCGATCACACCCGAAACCCGGCTCGTGCTCGCCGACGCAGTCTACCTGCACGCGCTGTGGCAGACCGAATTCGCAGCGGGGGACACCGCTCCCGCGCCCTTCACCCTCGAAGGCGGCCGGCAGGTGAGCGTCCCGTTCATGAGCGAGACGACCCCACTGCCCTACGGCCAGGACCGCGGCTACCGCGCGGTCGAGGTCCCCTACCGCGACTCGGACCTCTCGATGCTCGCGCTGATGCCGACGGCAGGCGGCCTCCCGAGGCTTCAGCGAAGCCTGAGCGCCCGCTCGTTGCAGCGCCTCCTTGCCGCGATGCGCCCGACCGAAGTCGCGCTGTCGATGCCACGCTTCCAGGTAAGCGCCGAGCTCGAACTGGCGCCGATCCTCGCGAAGCTCGGCATGCCGCTGGCGTTCAGCGAAGCCGCGGACTTCTCGGGCATCTCGCCCTCCCCGAGGCTGCACCTCTCGCACGTCGTGCACGCAGCAGATCTGAAGGTGGAAGAAAGCGGCACCGTCGCCGCCGCCGCCACAGGTGTGAGCTCGGGAGTGGAAATTGCCATAAGGCGCATACCCACGCCCGTGGTGCAGTTGCAGCTCGACCACCCCCTCCTCTTCTTCGTGCGAGACGATCGCACCGGGGCGACGCTGTTCGCGGGACGCCTCACGGAACCGACCGCGGGCTGAGGGCCTACCCCGCCGCGCGCGCGAGCAGCTCGGCGGGGGCGTCGAAGTTGGCGTGCACCGCGGAGACGTCGTCGTTCTCTTCGAGGCCGTCGATCAGCTTCATCAGCTTGACGACCTGCCCCTCGTGCTCGATCGGCACGAGGCTGGAGGGCCGGTAGGTGAGCTCGGCGCCCTCCAGCTCCACGCCCGCCTCCTCCAAAGCGCGGCGCACGACGGTGAAGTCGGCGAGCGCGGTGATCACCTCGAAGACGTCCTCGTCCTCGGTGATGTCCTCCGCGCCGGCCTCCACCGCGACGAGCAGGTCATCCTCGGTGTAGCGCGAGGCGTCCACGACGATCACGCCCTTCTTGTCGAACAGGTAGGCCACCGAGCCCGGCTCGCCGAGGGAGCCGCCGTATTTGGTGAAGAGGTTGCGCACGTCGGGCCCGGTGCGGTTGCGGTTGTCGGTGACGGTCTCCACCAGCAGCGCCACGCCGGCGGGGCCGTAGCCCTCGTAGATCACGGTCTCCAGGGCATCCGCGTCGCCGCCCTCGCCGGTGCCCTTGGCGATCGCGCGCTCGATGTTGTCCTTGGGCATCGAGGCGGCTTTGGCCTTGCGGATCGCGTTCTCCAGGGCGGCGTTTGCGTCGGGGTCCCCCCCGCCTTCGCGTGCGGCGACCGTGACGGCGCGCGCGAGCTTCGTGAAGGCCGCCCCGCGGCGGGAGTCCACGATCGCCTTCTTGTGCTTGATGCTCGACCACTTGGAGTGTCCAGACATGGGCTAGAGCTTAGGATGCAAAGCGCGTGGACGCTCCCTCCCCCGAGATCTTCAAGGCGTACGACATCCGCGGCCTCTACGGCGAGCAGATCGACGGCGCGATCGCCGAGCAGATCGGCCGGGCGTTCGCGCGGGTGCTCGCCGGCCTGCAGGGAAAGCCGGTGGGCGAGCTGCGCGTGGGGCTGGGGCGCGACATGCGCCTCACCGCACCCGAGCTCGCGGGGCGCTACCGGGAGGGCCTGCTCGCCGAGGGCGTGCACGTGCTCGACGCGGGGCAGGTGGGGACCGAGATGCTCTACTACCTCGTCGGCTCGCGCGCGCTCGACGGAGGGCTCATGTGCACGGCCTCGCACAACCCCAAGGCGTACACCGGCGTGAAGCTCGTGCGCGAGGGGGCGCTCGCGCTGTCGGGGGACAGCGGCATCCAGGACATCCGGCGGCTGATCGAGGGGGGTCTGGACGGGAATGGAAGCCCGCCCGCCCCGCGGGGGTCGGTGGAGGAGGTGGATGTCGCCGCCGAGTTCCGGGAGGCGGCCCTGCGTTTCATCGACCCCGCGGCGATCAGGCCGCTGAAGGTGGTGGTGGACGGCGGCAACGGCATGGCGGGCCCGATGGTGGGCCCGCTGCTGGAGGGACTGGGACTCGATCTGATCGAGACCTACTGGACCCCGGACGGCAACTTCCCCGACCACGAGCCCAACCCGCTGCTGCCCGAGAACCGGCGGTTTGTGATCGACAAGGTGCGCGAGAGCGGCGCCGACCTGGGGATCGCGTGGGACGGGGATGCGGACCGCTGCTTCTTCATCGACGACACCGGGGGCTTCGTGGACGGGGATTTCCTCACCGCGCTGCTCGCGGAGTCGCTGCTGAGCAAGCGCCAGGGGCACGCCGACCGAGCGCCGGCGATGGGGGGCTCGCCCGAGGCGATCCTCTACGACGTGCGCGCCTCGCGAGCGGTCCCCGACACGGTCAGGCGTGCTGGGGGCACCCCTTATGTCAACCGCGTGGGCCACGCCTTCTTCAAGACACGGATGCGCGCCGAGGGCTCGCTGTTCGGCGGGGAGGTGTCGGGGCACTACTACTTCCGCGACTTCTACTGCGCCGACTCCGGCACGCTGCCGGCGCTGCTGATCCTCGAGCACCTCTCGAGGACCGGCAAGCGCATGTCCGAGCTGCTGGAGCCCTACCGCGAGCACTACTTCATCTCCGGGGAGATCAACTCCGAGGTGGCCGACCAGGAGGCCAAGATGGAGGAGATCGCGGCGCGCTACGCCGACGCCGAGCAGAGCCATCTCGACGGGATCTCGATCGACTACGACGATTGGCACTTCAACGTGCGCCCCTCCAACACGGAGCCGCTGCTGCGCCTCTGCCTGGAGTCGCTGCGCTCCCACGAGGACATGGAGCGCCGCCGCGACGAGGTGCTGGCGCTGATCCGCTCATGAGCCCCCGCGGCAAGCAGGCCGAATCTCAGACCAAGCAGACCAAGCCGGCGGCGGACCGGGCCGGGCGGAGGGATCCCGGGCCAAGGGTGCCCGCAAAGGCGCCTGGGAAGGAGCCCGGGCCGAAGGGGAGCGAGGCCGCCGCCGCTCTGGAGCGGGCCGCGGCGTGAGGGGATCCACTGCCTGGCGATCCCGACGCCCTTCGCGGTGGGGCGTGTCAACGCGTACCTGATCGAGGACGAGCCGCTCACGCTGATCGACTCGGGGCCCAACTCCGCCAAGGCGCTGGACGAGCTCGAACAGGCGCTCGCCGCGCGCGGGCACGCGATCGAGGACCTGGAGCTGCTGGTCGTCACCCACCAGCACATCGACCACTTCGGCCTCGCCGCGATCCTCGCGCGGCGCTCCGGCGCGCAGGTGGCGGCGCTGGAGGGCCTCGACCGCCGCCTGCGCGACTTCCGCGCGGAGGCCGAGCTCGACGATCGCTTCGCCGCGCGCATCATGCTGCGCCACGGTGTCCCCACCGACGTCGTCACCGCCCTGCGCGCTGTCTCCGCGAGCTTCCGCGCGTGGGGCTGCACCGTGGAGGTGGATCGCTCGCTCGCGAAGGGGGAGGAGATCGAAGCTGCGCGACCGCACGCTGCGGGTTCTGCACCGTCCCGGCCACAGCCCCTCGGACACCGTCTTCTGGGATGAGCGCCGCTCGCTGCTGATCGCCGGGGACCACCTGCTCGCGCACATCTCCTCCAATCCCCTCCTCGCTCGACCGCTCGAGGTGCAGGGCGACTACGACGGACCCCGCCCGCAGGCGCTGCTCACCTACCTGGACTCCCTGCGCCAGACCCGCGCGATGGAGCTGGAGCTCGTACTCTCCGGCCACGGCGCTCCGATTGACGGACCACATCGCGCTGATCGATGAGCGCCTACACCTGCACGAGCGCCGCGCCGAGCGCATCCACCGGCTGATCGGCGAGCGGCCCCGCACCGCCTACGAAATGGCCCACGAGCTGTGGGGCAACGTCGCCGTCACCCAGGCCTACCTAACGATCTCCGAGGTGCTCGGCCACATCGACCTGCTGCTCGGCGACGGGCGCGCGGTGGAAGACGAGGAGGATGGGATCGCGCGGTTCGGGGTCGCGTAGAGCACACCCATCGCGAGATAAGCGAACCAGGTCGCGGCGGCATCGGTTTTGAGGTCTCTATGCGGCTTGGCTCTGGTCCGGCCAAACGCCGGTGCGTACACGCTCGTAGAGCGTGTCGGGTGCGAGGTCCGCGCCGCCCGGCCAGCAGACCGTTCCGGTCTCATGATCAACGCTGACCTCGGAAAAGCCTCCAGGAGTGAGGGCGCGCTCGAAGACCGGGCCGCGCATCCGATCCAGCACGTAGACCTCGCCCCAGAGACCATCGGAGAAGGTCAGCCGTAGGACCCCGTGCCGAGGAACAGTCACGTGAGTGATATCAGGGGTCAGGCCAATCATTGCAGTGACTCGATCTCGTTCAGTTTGGCACCCTCGCGGCGATCAATCCGGTCGGGACGCTCGCTCGATCTCCGCGAGGTGCTCCACGTTCGCCCGGTCCCCGGCCTCAGCGGAGGGCTCGCCGGCAAACCAGGCGTCGAGGATCTCTTCGAGCTCGGCCTCAGAGGTGCTGCGCAGGCTGAGCGCAAGCACGTTCGCGTCGTTCCAGCGCCGTGCCCCCGCTGCGGTGGCCGCGTCGGCGCAGAGGGCCGCACGCACACCGGGCACCTTGTTGGCGGCGATCGAGGCGCCCGTGCCCGTCCAGCAGCACACCACCGCCTGCTCGGCGCTCCCCTGCGCCACCTCGCGCGCGGCGGCCGCCGAGGCCCAAGCCCAGTCCTCGCGCTCGCTTCCCTCGGGCTCCGCGAGCGAGCCGTGCGCACTCACCTCATGGCCGCGACGGCGAAGCGCCTCCACCAGGATGCCCGCAATCCCGACCCGCTCGTCGGCTGAGACCGCGATTCGCATCGCCTCAGTGTGCCACCGCCCCCGCGCGCCGGCGCTGGACGGCGTCGAGGAACAGCCGGTGCACGCGGTCATCCTCGGTGAGCTCGGAGTGGAAGGCCACCGCGATGATGTCCCCCTCGCGCGCGGCGATCGGGTGGCCGTCCAGCTCGGCGAGGATCTCCACCCGCGGGCCGTACTCGGCGATCCAGGGAGCGCGGATGAAGACTCCCCGCAGCGGGCGGGCAGGCGGTTCCGATACCCCGCGCAGCTCCACATCCGCCTCGAAGCTCTGAATCTGGCGCCCGAAGGCGTTGCGCTGCGCGCGCATGTCCATCAACCCGAGGTGCTCTCGATCGAGCATGATCAGCCCCGCACACGAGCCGAGGACCGGAACCCCGCTGATCCCATCTTCTCCCGCTCGCCGGCCGGCGAGCTCGCGCAGCGGCTCGGCGAGGCCCTCGCGCTCGATCCCCAGCGTCATCGTCGTGGACTCCCCGCCCGGGATCACCAGACCCTCGATGCCCTCGAGGTCCGCGGGGGTGCGCACCTCGCGCACCTGCGCCCCCAGGGCGCGCAGCATCCGCGCGTGCGCCTCGAAGCCGCCCTGCAGCGCGAGCACCCCAACCGAAGTCGGGGGACACTCGCCTATTGCTCGCATCCCCGTTTCGACCAGCGGCTGAGCCGCCGGCACCGGCGGCGCGTCGTCTCTCACTACGCCGGCCGAGGTCAAGCGATCCGGCCGGAGCGGCGGTCGAGCTCCAGGACCACCGGGCCGCCTACCAGCCGCGCTGGGCGAGGAGCTGCTCGTCCTCGAGCTTGGAGCTCTCGAGGCTCGCCATCGCGCCGCCGAGGCCCCGCGAGGCCTGCGCGACGCGCGCGGGGTCCTGCCAGTGCGTGGTGGCCTCCACGATTGCCCGCGCGCGGGTGGGGGGATCCTCGGACTTGAAGATCCCCGAGCCCACGAACACCCCCTCGGCGCCCAGCGCCATCATCAGCGCCGCGTCCGCGGGCGTGGCGATGCCCCCGGCGCAGAACAGCACCACCGGCAGGCGTCCCTCCGCGGCGACCCGGCGCACGAGCTCGAGCGGCGCCCCGTGCTCCTTGGCGGCAGTGGCCAGCTCGCCCTCCTGGAGGGTCCCCAGGCGTCGGATCGCGCCGGTGATCATGCGCATGTGGCGCACCGCCTCCACGATGTCGCCGGTGCCGGCCTCCCCCTTGGAGCGGATCATCGCGGCGCCCTCGCCGATCCGCCGCAGCGCCTCGCCGAGATTCGTCGCCCCGCACACGAACGGCACCTTGAAGGCCCACTTGTCGATGTGGTTGGCCTCGTCCGCGGGGGTCAGCACCTCCGACTCGTCCACGTAGTCGACCTCCAGCGCCTCGAGCACCTGCGCCTCCACGAAGTGGCCGATGCGCGCCTTGGCCATCACCGGGATGCTCACCGCCTCCTGGATCCCAGCGATCATCTCCGGATCGGACATCCGCGCCACTCCGCCGTCGCGGCGGATGTCCGCGGGCACGCGTTCCAGCGCCATCACCGCCGCGGCGCCCGCGTCCTCGGCGATCTTCGCCTGCTCGGGGGTGACCACGTCCATGATCACCCCGCCCTTCAGCATCTCCGCCAGGCCCGCCTTAACCGTGAATGTCGCCTCGTCGCGCATGAGCCGCAGCATAGCTCGCCTCCCGCCACCGCCGTGCCCGCTGCGCCGCCGTCTGCAGGAAGCCGCCTGGCGAGTCCGCCCGCCCCGGCTGATACACCGCGGTTGTCAGGAGTAACGAGGCCGCGGCTCCTCGCCGCGCAGCAGAGGTGAGCCAGATTCACATCGCCGGCGTTCAATGGGAAGAGCTCGGACGCGACGCGCACATGGTGAGCGCGAACGACGTGCTACCGCTCGCGCCCCTCACGATCCTGTTCGGCGGCAACGACAGCGGCAAGAGCTCCACGTTGGACGTCCTCGCAAACCAGCTTGCGGGCATCGCGCGTCGCGCAGCGGCCGTGAGCACCAGCACCGCGATCCTCTGCTTTCGCGACGACACGTCCGCGCTCCAGGCGATGCTCGCCGAGCTCCGGGCCGGTAAGGACGCCCCGTGTCGGGCCGGCACGTGGGCGTTGCAGACGCTGGCCGACCACCCGCGGCTGTTCGACGACACCCCGCACCTGGCCCGGATGCTGGCGGACTCGCCGTCTTTCGCGATTGACGTCGAGTCGGACGATGCCTACGATCAGCCGTCTCCGAAAGGGGGGTGGTGGATGAGCCTCGTCGAGTCGCAGGCCCACGCGCGCGAGCTCCCCGAGCCCCTGCGGAGTGCGTTCGAGCGGCTGCGCAATCGTCACCGTCGGCCCTGGCTACCCGACGTGCTGCCCGTCCCGCTGGACCCCCGGCTGTTCGGCCACCCGCTGCGCCCCCGGCACCTGGGCGAGCTCGGCTGCACCTCGCTGCCGCTCGTGCCGCAGCCGCTGCCCCTGCCGCAGGGGGTGAACGTAGCGCTGGAGGCGCTCGAGCACGCGGTCGAGCGTGCTCGACGCGCATTCCGCCGGTGGGCCGCGAGCGTGGGGCTCCCGCTCCCGGCCGAGAGCCCGCACGACCCGTGGTTCGACGTCAACGGGATGCCCGACCGGTTCGTCGCCAACCTCGTCGGCATGCTCGAGATGCTCTCGATGGACAGCCTGCTCCCGCCCTTCGTGCGCGACACCTACCGGCTGGACTTCGACCCCTCCTCACCAGTCAAAGAGCCCGGTGTGACTCGTCTGAACGCCCGCGTGAGCCCCGTCGCGTCGCTGCTGCGGTACCGGACGTACGCCGAGAAGTTCCGGGTCGATCGCCTTGCGTCCGGCTTTCAGCTGTGGGTCGAGCTGGCAGTCTGGGAGATGGTCGCCGAGGTGGACTGCGCGACGGCCTCGCTGTCACTCGCCGTTTACAAGGAGCTGCTCGCCCGGCCCAGCTCCCCTGCGGCGCGGCTCGAGGACGTGCGCCGCTGGTGGCTTGACCGAGAGTCCGCGCCGTGGCCCACCTGGGAGTGTCCTGCCGCCGAGCGCGCCTGGCAGCTCGGAGTCCTCGCGACGGCTCCACGGGACCCGCGCATCGCGCACGCCCTGGCGGACGCCGAGCGCGCGGTGAGGCCGCGTATGCTGCTCATCGACGAGCCCGAGCGTCACCTCAACGCCGCGGTACTCAAGGACGCCGCCGCGTGGCTGCAGCACCGCGCCAGCGCCGGGCGGGCGCAGATCGTGATCGCCACCCACGCCGTCGCGTTCCTTGCGTGCCGCGGCGAGGAGGTCCGGCACGTGCACGTCAGCCGTGTCGCCAACGGCCTGCGCTACACGACCTTCACCCCCTCCGACCAGCGAGCGCTCGCGAGGATCGCCGCCGAGATGCGCCTCGACCACGGCGAGCTCTTCGGGCTGGTGGCGACGATCGTGTGGGTGGAGGGCAGGGACGATCGCGCTGTGCTCGAAGGGCTGTGCGGCGAGGCGCTGCAGGCGCGCGGAGCGCGCGTAGCGACGTTCGGAGGACTCGGGAACATCATGTCGATCCTCGAAAACCCGGTCGCGCGACTGCCGGATCTGCGTTTCCTCGTGCTGGTCGACGATCTCGACGACGCGCGCCTCGAAGCGCTGCGGGCCGACCCGCAGGCCCTGGCGCAGAACGGAGCCGGCGCGCCCGAGGAGGTGCGACAGAGCGCCAAGCTGCTCGCGGCGGCCAGGTCCACCGGAAGGCAGCTCGAGATCGCCTCGCACGGCGCCCCCGACGTGTTCCTGGCGCTCTCCGACCGCGCCCTGGCTCAGCTTGCGCGGCAGGCTTGGCCGGGAAAGCGGGCGATCCTGCGTCGCGCCGCCGCGGAGGGCGTCCCGAACAGCAGGCTCAAGGGGTTCGTCCGCCGGCATTGGGGCTTGACCGTCGACGAGGAGCGCTGCCACCTCGCGGCCAGCCTGATGCGCCACGAGCGGACCCCAGACTGGGTGGCGCGGCTGCTGCAAGCCATCGACGCACAGGCGCCGGCGCCGTGAGCTCACACGCACCCATCCGGTGGCTACTTCAGGCGGAACGCCTTGATGCGGTCTTCGTAGGAGGCGCTGTCGCGCGAGTACACCCCGTAGGCGAGCGCCTGGATGAGGCTCAGCAGCGCCGCGTGGGAGCGCACGTAGGCGGGGCTGTTGGAGGAGTAGTAGAGCTTGATCTGCGCGAGCTTCGCCACCTCCGAGAGGGTCGCGTCGGTGATCGCCGCCGTGCGCGCCTTGCGGTGGCGCGCGAGCTTCATCGCGCGCACCACCAGCGGGTGCGGGCGGCCCGCGGAGAGCCCGATCACGAGCGTGCCCTCGTCGATGCGCCCCAGACGGCTCAGCGCCTCCTGGGAGGGGCTCGCCACCACGTCCACGCGCAGGTCCAGCAGCATCAGCAGGTGGCGCAGGTAGCTCGCGAAGAACGCCATCTGGTCGGTGCCCGCCACCAGCACCTTCTCCGCGCTTACGATCGCGTCGATCAGCTCGTCCACCGCCGCCCTCGAGACCTTGCGGGCGGTCTCCTCCACGTTCAGGTGGTCGGCCGCGAGCGCCGCCTCGAACTCGTTCTGGTCGAGCGAGAACAGCGGGGTGGAGCTGCCGTTTGAGGATTGCCCGGATTCTCGCCCGCCCGCGGCGTGCAGACGCCGGTACTCCTCCCGCGCCGCCGCCTGCAGCTCGGGGAAGCCCTCGAAGCCGAGCGCTTGGGAGAAGCGCACCACCGTCGAGCTCGAGGTGTTCGCGCGGCGCGCCAGCTCCTCCGCCGTCTGGAAGGCCGCCTCGTCGAGGTGGTCCACGATGTACTGCGCCACGTCCTTCTGGGAGCGCGAGCAGCCCTCGAAGCGCGTCTGGATGTACTTCGAGAGGCTCTGGTGCTCGCCCGAGACGCCGGCCAGCGGCGCCTGCACTGCTGTCGCTCCCGTTCGTTTCATCGGCCCCGTTGTTCGACGCCTCCCACTCGGACTCCTCCCGCGAGACGCCCGATCTTCAGCTCAGCGTCTGCGCGAGCCGCACGAAGTAGTCGAGCGCTCCCGGGTTCGCCAGCGAGTCCACGCTCGCCGCCTCACCCGCGCGCGCGCGCCCATCAGGATCCGCTTCACCGGCACCTCCAGCGCCTTGCCGGAGAGCGTGCGCGGCACCTCCTCGATCTGCATCACCTCGGTCGGGGACGTGACGCGGCGAGCAGTCCTCGCGGATGCGCCGCCTGATCCTGCCCACGCAGCTCCTCGTCCAGCGCGACCCCCGGGCGCAGCACCACGAACAGCCACATCTTCAGCTCCCGGCCGGCTGGGCGATCTCCGAGCGCTCGCGGGGGACGTCCACCACCAGCGCGTCCACCACCTCCTCCACCGCGCTCGCCGCGCGGTAGATCTCGCTCGTGCCCATCCGCACCCCCTGGCGGTTGATCGTGGCGTCCGAGCGGCCGTAGATCACCGCGCCCCCGCGCGGAGTGATCCTGATCCAGTCCCCGTGGCGCCAGATGCCGGGGTACATCGAGAAGTAGCTCTCCCGGTAGCGCGGCCCCACCCGACTCTCCGGCGCATCCGCGGCGCGCTCAGGTCGGGCTCGTCGGCGGGCGGGTCTCCCCAGAAAAACAGCGGCATCGAGGGCAGCGGCTCGGTCAGCACCAGCTCCCCCACCTCGTCGATCACGCTGTGTCCCTGCTCGTCCCAGGACTCCACCGCGCACCCCAGCACGCGGCACTGCAGCTCTCCTTCGTACACGGGCAGCAGCGGGCAGCCCCCCACGAACGCCGTGCACACGTCGGTGCCCCCGCTCGTCGAGAACAGCCACACGTCGGGCTTCACCTGCTCGTACACCCACGCGAAGCTCTCCGGCGCCAGCGGCGAGCCGGTCGAGCCGATGCTGCGCAGCGCGCTCAGATCGTAGTCCCTGCCGGGTTGCACCCCCGCCTTCTCGCAGGCGCTCAGCAGGCCCGCGCTGACGCCCATGCAGGTCATCCCGGTGCGCTCCGCCAGCGCCCACATCGCGCCCAGGTCCGGGTGCCCGGGGCTGCCGTCGTAGAGCACGATCGCCGCCTCCGTGAAGAGGCAGCCGATCAGGAAGTTCCACATCATCCAGCCCGTCGTCGTGTACCAGAACATGCGGTCCCCCGCGCTGCAGGTCCAGGTGCAGGTGGCTCTTCTTCAGCTGCTCCACCAGGATCCCGCCGTGGCCGTGCACGATCGCCTTCGGCAGGCCCGTCGTGCCCGAGGAGTACAGCACCCACAGCGGGTGATCGAAGGGCACCTGCTCGAACTGGTGCTCCGCGGGCGCTCGCCCTCGCCCGCGCCCCGCGCGCGCAACTGCGCCCACGTCAGCACCTCCACCCCGCCCGGGCGGGCGGCGCTCTCGGCGGCGAAGGCCGGCGGGGACGGCGCAGGCGAGGTGGGCTCGGATCGAGCAGACGCCGCGGCCGCCGCGCCCTCGAACAGGTAGGGCACGAGCACCGCGTGGCGCACGCGTGGGCAGCTCCGCGAGGATCTCCCCCACGACCGCGCGGCGGTCGAAGTCCCTGCCTCCGTGGCGGTAGCCGTCCACCGCGAGCAGCACCTTCGGCTCGATCTGGGCGAAGCGGTCGATCACGCTGCGCGCCCCGAACTCCGGCGCCGCGCTCGAGAAGATCGCGCCCACGCTCGCGGTGGCCAGGAAGGCGATCAGCGTCTCGGGGATGTTCGGCATGTACGCCACCACCCGATCGCCCCGCTCCACGCCCAGCGCGCGCAGCCCGCCGGCCACCGCGGCCACCTGCGCGGAGAGCTCGCCCCACGTCAGCTGGGCGGGTGGGCCGATACGCAGCTCGGAGGCGTGCAGCACCGCCGTCGCATTCGGATCGCGCCCCCGCATCAGCATGTTCTCCGCGTAGTTCAGACACGCGCCCTCGAACCACCGCGCGCCCGGCATCGTGCGCGAGTCCAGCACCCGCTCGTAGGGGCGCGAGCAGCGCACCTCGAAGAACTCCCAGATGCTCGCCCAGAAGCTCTCGAGCTCCTGCACCGACCACTGCCGCAGCTGCTCGTAGTCCTCGAAGCACCGGCCCTCCCGCTCTCCCACCCAGCGCATGAAGCGGGTCATCCACGCGCGCTCCCGCTCCTGCGGAGTCGGCTCCCACAGCGGCGCCTCCGTCCTGGCTCATCGCGACTCCCTCCTCAGTCCGATCTCCGCTCCACCCATCGCACCCTCCGCCGCTCCTGCGGTGCCTGCACGCGGAGAGCCCGCAGCCGTCCGCGCCACCTTGCTTTTTCAGCTCACACCCCTGGATTCGTATAAGCTGAAACTCCAGTATGTCAGCCCGCGGGCATCCGCCGTGGTCCTATCCTCCCCGCCTGTGGACGCCCCCGCTCTGCGCGCGCAGTTCCCGGTCCTGAGCGCGACTCGCCTACCTCAACGCCGGCACCGACGGCCCGCTGCCCGCCGCCGCCGCGCAGGCCGCCGCCCAGGAGCTGCAGCGCGAGGCCGAGGAGGGTCGTTCGCACGATCACTTCGAGCGCCGTGGCGAGCTGAACCGCCCGCTGCGCACCGCCTACGCCTCCGTTCTCGGGTGCGCCGCCGAGGATATCGCGCTCACCACCTGCACCAGCGAGGGCCTCGCGCTGGTGATCGAGGGCCTGCGGCTCGGCCCCGGCGATGAGATCCTCACAAGCGACGAGGAGCACCCCGGGCTGCTCGGCTCGCTGATCGCCGCGCGCGAGCTGCACGGGGTTGACGATCCGCACCGTCGCCGTGGTCGCGAGGTGCCCGCCGCCGTCGGCCCCCGCACACGGCTGGTGGCCTGCTCGCACGTGAGCTGGATGAGCGGGCGAGCTCGCCCCCGCCGAGCTCGCCGAGGTCGGGCGTGCCCGTGCTGCTCGACGGCGCCCAGGGGGTCGGCGCCATCCCCACCGACGTGCGCGCGCTGCGCTGCGCCGCCTACGCCGGCCCCGGCCAGAAGTGGCTGTGCGGGCCCGACGGCACCGGCATGCTCTACCTCACGCCCGAGCTGCGCGAGCGGCTCGCGGTGACCCGCCGCGGCTACGCCAACCTCGCCGACCCCGGCGCCGGCCTCGACGCCACCCTGCACGAGGACGCCCGGCGCCTGGACACGCTCTCGCTGAACGCCGAGACCGTCGCCTGCGCACTGGCGGCCTTCGAGGTGCTCGAGCGCGCCGGCTGGGCCGGCCTGCACGAGCGCGCCCGGCTGCTCGCCGCGGAGCTCGCCGAGCGGCTCGCCGCCCGCGGTCGCGTGCTCCCCGGCCGGCCGGGGACGGACGAGCCTCCCCATCGCGAGCAGACCACGCTCGTCTCCTTCTCGAGCCCCGATCCCCCTCGCCGAGCGCGAGCGCCTGGCCGCGCGCGGCGTCCTCCTGCGCGACATCCCCGGACGCCCCTGGCTGCGGGCCTCCGTGGGAGCGTGGAACGACGAGCGGGACCTCGCACGGCTGCTCGAGGGACTGGAGGGGTGAGGAGGCATGAGGCGCAGCTCTTCATGCACTCTTAGGTCTTAATGCTCTCTTAGCACGGTTTCCGCTTTGCTTTCCACGCGCGGGCTGAGTACCGCCGCGCCCTCCCCTCCCCTCCTCCCCACGACCGACACGCCCAGCCGATGAGCACCTCCCCCCCAAGACGCCCGCCCCTCACCCCTCTCTCCCCGAACCCCCCCCTGGCGGGCCGGGCCTGGGCCAGGACTCCCCGGACAGCGCCGCCGTGCAGGCGCCGGCGCCCACTGAGGCAGGCGCGCTCGCGCAGACGCCGCCCTCGGCAGGCGCGCGCGCTCGGCTCACGATCCCCAAGCCGAGCCCCCTCGCGGTGCTCGGCTGGCTGGCGCTCGCGCCGGTGCTCGCGCTCTCCGCGGTGCTGGGCACCCAGCGGCTCTCCCAGAACGGCTACGCCAACGTCTTCTACTCCGCCGGGGTCAAGTCGATGCTCGTCTCCTTCCACAACTTCCTCTTCGACTCCTTCGACCCCGGGGGGCTGGTCACGGTCGACAAGCCCCCCCTCTCGCTGTGGGTGCAGGTGGTGAGCGCCAAGCTGTTCGGCTTCTCCCCCCTCAGCCTGCTGCTGCCCGAGGCGATCGTCGCGGTGATCACAGTGGCGAGTGCTCTACGCGGTGATGCGCCGGCCCTTCGGCCGGCTCGCCGCGCTCGCGGGCGCGCTCACACTCGCGGTTTTCCCCTCGTTCGTGGCGGTCTCCCGCGACAACGGCGTGGACCCCGTCCTGATCCTGCTGATGCTGCTCGCCTGCGGCGCCGCGCTGCGCGCGATCCGCCGCGGGCGCTGGCCCGCGCTGCTCGCATGCGCGGCGCTGGTGGGGCTCGCGTTCAACACCAAGACCCTCGCCGCCTACCGCGGTCGATCCCCGGGATCGCTCTCGCCTACTTGCTCTGCGCGCCCGAGACGCTGCCGCGCCGCGTGCTCAAGCTGCTCGCCGCCGGGGTGCTGCTCGGCGCGGTCTCCTTCTCGTGGACCATCCTCGTCGAAGCTACCCCCGCCTCCCAGCGCCCCTACGTGGGGGGGTCCACGAATAACACCGAGATGAACCTCACCTTCGGCTACAACGGCTTCGGCCGCGTCGAAGGTCAGATCGGGGGCCCCGGGCAGATCTTCGTGCGCCTCGGCGCGGTCGCGCCGTTCCCGCATAGCACGCGCACCATCCTCAGCGCCAAACGCACCGCCGCGCCCAAGCACGTCCCCAACCCGATCCTCCCCGACGGCCACTACTCCAACCCCACCCCCTTCGGCGGCTCCCCCGGGCCGCTGCGCCTGTTCGAGGCCGGTCTCGGCGACCAGGGCGGCTGGATGCTGCCGTTCGCGCTGCTCGGGCTGCTCGCGCTCGCGCTCTCCGTCCTGATTGCGCCGCAGGCGCTCGCGGCTGAGGCCAGCACCGCGGCGGGCGCCCCCCCCTCGAGGTACGAGCGCATTCGCCGCGACCCGCGCACCGCCGGGCTGTTCGTGCTCGGCGGCTGGTTCTTCGCCGAGGTGCTCATCCTCAGCTTCTCCAAGGGCATCGTGCACCCCTACTACGTCTCCGCGCTCGGCCCCGGGACCGCCGCGATGGTCGGCGCCGGCGTCGCCGCGTTCGCCGGGCGATCCGCCGGCGGAGCTCCGATCGGGAACAGACGCAACTGGATCGCCCTCCTGGCTGCCGCTCGCGATCGCCGCCACCGTCGCCGCGCAGATCGTGCTGCTGGACCGCGCACACTACCTCCACTGGTACTACACCCCGCTCTGATCGGCGCAGGGGTAGGCGCCGCTCGCGTGCTCGCCGCTGCTCGCGGTGCGCCGCCTCGCCGCGCCCGCGATCGGCGCTCATCCTGCTCGTGCTGCTGATCGCCCCCACCCTCTACGCACCACCACCTGGTCGGTGCCCGTCGAGGGCACCTTCCCCGCCGCCGGACCACGCGTTGCCGGCTCCCTCGGGCCCTACGGGATCACCGCGCACGACGTCAAAGTCAACCGCGACCTGATGCGCTACATCGATGCCCACCACCCCACCAGGCGCTGGGAAGTGCTGACCGTCTCCTCCAACACCTCCGCCACGATCATCCTGCTCGGCGGGCGCGCCGGGGCACTCGGCGGCTACAGCGGCACCGACCCCGTCGCTCGACGGGCCCCAGCCTCGCGCGCATCGTCGCCCGCCGCGAAGCGCGCTACGTGGTGCTCGGCGGCGCCTACGCCAGCCGCGGCGGCAACCTCGCCACCAAGGCCGTGATCCGCGCCTGCCGCTACATCCCCAACGAAGCGTGGCTGCACTTCCCGCGCTACTCGATCTACAGCCTCGTCCTGTACGACTGCGCCGGGGCCGCGCGGCGCCTGGCGGCCGCCTGAGGAATCAGGACCCCGGGGCGCCGCCTGAGGACCACAGATCCCGACGCGCCGCCTGAGGACTACAGACCCCGGGGCGCCGCCTGAGGACCTCGAACCCCAGGCGCCGCCGGGGGATCCCAGACCCTATGCCACCACCGACAGCTCGCGGTTGAAGGCGCGCGCGAACAGCTCGCTCTCCCGGCCCGCTGCCCAGCGCGGCACCGCGGCTGCGCCCTGCGCCACCAGCCGCAACTGCACCTCGCCGTTGCGGGCGCTCAGGATCGTGTCGCGCACCAGCTGATCGCGCGGGCGCTCCAGGTCCTCCGCGAGACGCAGCAGCACCGCGCAGCGGTCCAGGCGGGCGGCGTCCCCCTCCCCGAACAGCGGGGCGAGCGGACCCGGCTCGGGCATTCCCTTGCGGTGGTATCGCGCCGCCTGTGCGACGATTGCCACCTCGGTCGCGGAGTAGCCCGGGAGGCCCGCGCTCAGGATCAGGTAGCGCGAGTGCTTGTGGTGGTCGTCGTAGTCCACCGACATCCCGATGTCGTGCAGCATGCACGCCGCCCACAGCAGCTCGCGCTCGCGCGCGCTCCCCTTGTGCAGGCCGAGACGCGCGAGCTGGTCGAACATGCCGAGCGCGAGCGCCGCCACGTGGCTCGTGTGGGCCCGATCGACGTTGTAGCGGGCCGCGAGGTTCAGCACCGAGGCCCTGCGCACGTCCTTGAACAGCGGGACCTCCCGCCTCGCGGCGGCCCCCCGGGAGTCCGCTGCGGGAGCTCCACACGAGTCCGCTGCGGGGGCCCCACGCGAATCCTGTTCGGAGACCCGCTCGCGCTGTTCGATCTCCAGGCCATCCTCGAGCTGCAGGGGGCTGCCCGCCGCGAGGTGGCGCTCGAAGAAGACTCCCTCGCGCAGGCCCGCCTCGGTCGCCTCCAGCGCGTCGAAGCCGCCGGCCCTCAATGCTCCCTCGACGACCACCGCCCCCGCCAGGATCAGGTCCGCCCGTGCCGGCTTGACCCCCGGGATGCTGCTGCGCTGCGCCGCCGGCAGCGCCGCCAGTCGCGTGACAATCTCCTCCAGCGCCTCCCGCGTCACGATCATCCCCTGCACCCCATTGCTCGGCAGGCCCTCCGCCCGTTGGGCCACCGCGGCGAGGCTGCGCACGGTCCCCCCGATCCCCACCAGGCGCCTGCCGGTGCTCGCCAGCCACCCCGCGCTCCCCAGCTCACTCGCGACGTACTCGCGCAGCTCCTGCAGCTGCCCCCGCTTCGCCGGTCCCTGGCCGGGCAGGAAGCGCTCGGTCATCCGCACCGCTCCCAGCCGCCACGAGCCGCACTCCCGCGCCAGTCGATCCCTCACTCCCACGAGCTGCAAGGAGCCGCCGCCGAGATCCAGCACGCAGCCCTCGTCCAGGGTCGTCGAGTTGACCGCCGCCAGATACCCATAACGCGCCTCCTGCCTGCGGCTGAGCACGCGGATCGGCAGGCTCGTGCGCTCCCGCGCCTGCGCCAGGAACGCCTCCGCGTTCTCGGCGTCGCGGATCGCGCTGGTGGCCACCGCGTCGACCGCCCCCCTCCCCTCTCCCTTCCGCTCCTGCGCTGTCTCTCCCAGCAGCCCCGCCGCACGGCAGAAGTGGCTGAACACGTCCAGTGTCGCCAGCGCACGGCGCATCGGCTCCTCCCCCAGCCTGCCCGTGGCCGCCATCCCTTCGCCGATCCGCACCACTTGGTAGATCTCGTCCGTGCGCTGCCACCATCCCCGCGCCGCGGTGAACACGACGAGGCGGAACGAGTTCGAGCCCAGGTCGATCACGGCGAGGCGCTCGCTCGGGTGCATCCTCTGAGCGTATTCCCCCCGGCGGAGGGCTTCCCCGTAGCTCAGGCCTCCTCGCCGGCCGAAGCCGGGTGACACGGGCCTTCGGCCCGAATCCCCGTTTCGACCAGCGCGTCCACCACGTTGCGCTCGTCGGAGAAGATCTGGGCGTGGGCCACCAGGCCATCCTTGAACTTCACGACCCACGTGGTCGGGGTGTCCTCGAACGATCCCCCGGGGCCGCGACCGCTGACCAGGCCGAGCACCACCACCGCCCGGCCCGCGGAGCGGATCTGCTTGGGGCGGATGGTCAACTGGACCCAGTGCCTCTCGACGTCCTCCGCGTAGCGGCGGATGCCCTCATGCCCAAGATAGGGCTCGCCGGCCTGCGTCACCGCCGCGGTCATCGGCTGGAAGACCACCTCCGGGTGCACCAGCCCGAGCGCGCTCGGCAGATCCCGGCGGCTGAAGGCCTCGAACAGACTGACCACGACCTGCTCCTTGGTCTGCGGGGAGGACGCCTCCCTTGGGCCGCTCCCGGACGAGGGTAGGCCCTCCCCGGCCGTCTCGGGTGGGCCCTCCCCGGCCGCCTCGCCGGAGCAGTCGCCATCCTGGGAGGAGGCCGCAACTGTGCTCGCTAAGGTCTCGCGTTGCATCGCTGTCTCGTTCATTTTGTCGCCGCAGGACGCGCTCGTGCGCACGCCCGCGGCCTTCTCTTTGAATGCCCGCCCAAGCTTCTCGCCCTCACCCGCAGCCCAAGGGACCCCTCAAAAAGCTACCCGTGCGCGCGACCTGTCAAACGAACTCTGCGGCGCGCAACCGACAGCGAGGGGCTCTGATCGCCGTTCCCCACCACGCTACAGGTCGCGCACGCGACGGCCGACCTGGCGGTCCCGCGGGTAGTAGGACCTACGCTCGCACCCAGCCTCGCGTGGTGCTGAGCCAGGTCAACGCAGCTACGCCGGACCGACGCCGACAGCGGCTGGCTCGGCCAGTGCAGGCCGCATGGAAGCTTCGTGTGCCACTAGGGCACCTGGCGTGAGCCTTGCCTCGAGGATCAGCACCGTCGCGCAAACCAGCGCCCAGAGCTGGGCGACGAACGCCCACAGACGCTCTTGGAGCCCCTGGTAGCCGACGAACGTGTCTCGCAGAAAAAAAGTGACGAGCCATGCGGCCAAGAGCACGAGGGCGCCGCTCAACACGAGTCGCCCCAGCCGGCTCGGCCACGCCGAGCGGGCAAGGGCGAAGCCCGTGAACAGGAGCGTGGCGTTGATGCCGAGGCTCAGCCACGTGTGGGCGTAGTGATGCCAGGAGAGCGCCCCTGCGGCTTCACGTGCCTTGCACACGGCGTTCGTCGTCACTGAACAGTCCATGCGCAGCGGTCCGACAAGAATCGCGCAGACGCCGGCGAGCACGAACAACGATGGCATCGCCAGCGGCCACGGCCGCGTGCGCAGCGCTGGTGCGAGCGCGACCGCGAGCGCGATGAAGCCCAATCCCCAGATCCCGACGGAGACGGTGAAGATCCAGGGATTCGCGGCGCCGTTCCGACCAAGTTCGCTTATGTACTGGCGAATAGCCGAGAAGTGGGGTTCGAGAGCGCCGGCCAGTACCCACCCCCCGATGAACACGACCTGGGCGAGGATCGCAGCCCACGCCAGCAGACACGTCCGGCGACGCGCGGCATCGGGCAGAGGCGGCCACCCTGCCGGTCTGAGCCAAAGTGTGAGGTCGCGCAGCACGGTCCTTTCCTGGATGCTATAGGGAAGATAGGGTTCAGGATGGCTGGCCCACATCGCGGGCACGGTCCCTCCGCTTAGCGTCCGGATAGGGATTATCACCAGCGCCAAAGCCGGACGGCGGGAGCAGCGCACGCGGGCGGAACTTGGGCGATGGGCCCGGCAGGACTCGAACCTGCGACCTAGCGATTATGAGTCGCCAGCTCTAACCAGCTGAGCTACGGGCCCGCTCCGCGCGTGTGGGCGCGCGGTGGGGCAGACGCTACCAGCGGGATGCCAGGAGACAGCCGGCGCACGCAGGTGGTTTGATTCCAGCTGTCAACGACCACGAGGGGAAGGCGCGCAGATGGCCGAACGGGCAGCGATCGTCACAGGGGCTTCGAGCGGGATTGGCCTCGCGATCGCGCGGGTGCTGGGGCAGGAGGGGCATGGGGTCACGATGGCAGCGCGGCGAGCGGAGAAGCTCCAGGGCGCGGTGGCGGAGCTCGAGGGGGAGGGCCTCGACGTGCACGGGGTGGCGGCCAACGTCTCCCACGAGGAGGAGATCCAGAAGGTGGTGGCCGCCCACCGCGAGCGCTACGGGCGCCTGGACGTGCTCGTGAACAACGCGGGAGTCGGGATCGGGGCGTCGGTGGGAGACATCGAGACCAAGCGGCTCGACATGCAGATCGGCATCAACCTGCGGTCGATCGTGCTCTTCCACCGCGAATGCCTCGATCTGCTGAGGGCGGCGGGGGCGGAGCACCGCAACGCGCTGGTGGTCAACACCTCCTCGATCTCCGGCAAGCGCGCCGAGGCGTGGCTGTCGGTGTACTCGGCCACCAAGCACGGGGTGGTGGGTTGGACGCAAGCGATGAACAAGGAGCTGGGCGCGGAGGGAATCAAGTCCACAGCGCTGTGTCCCGCGTTCGTGGACACCCCCATGACTGACTTCGTCAAGGGGCAGGTCAAGGCGGAGGACATGATCCGCCCCGAGGACATCGCGGAGGCGGTGCGCTACCTGCTGCGGGTCTCCCCCGCGTGCGTGATACCGGAGATCATGTTCGTGCGCCCCGGCGACGCGCTGTAACCGGCGCCCCTCGCAACGCTCACACCGTGACGCGCCCGCGCTGGCGGCCCAGCCAGCGTGGGGCGCGCAGACGGCGGGCGAGGATCTCGCCGGTGGGATCCTCGATGCGCACGCGCCGGCGGCGCGCCCGCAGCTCGGCGTGCTCCTCGATCGCGCGCGCGAGGTCGATGTGCTGCTCGTCCATCAGGCTCGCGCGCAGCATGGCGACGAGGATCGAAAGCTCGCGCTCGGTGGCTCTGCGGGCGGGGCGCCGGGCGCGGGTGAAGCGATCCCAGGATCTCGCGAAGGAGAGGAAGTTGGTGCGCCCGCCGCGGCGGTGGGCGGCCAGCATCGGGCACACCCCGCCCTCGCGGTCGGTGTAGGCGCCGACGATGATGCGCGGGCTGCAGAGCACCCCCTCGAGCATCGCCTCGCGGGTCCTCACCGGCAGGCACTCGACCGCGAGACGCAGCTCGTCGATCGGCTTGGCTTTGCGGGAGCGCGCGCTTGGCGCGTTGCGAGAGTGCATGGTTGGCATAGTCTGTGTCCGCCGGTGGCCGGGATGGCTCCGGACGGGGCGGTCCCCAGAGCGTAGGAGATGGGGTCGCGCACTGCAAAGAGATCCCTTCCGCTGAAAGGAAACTTGCGCATGAAGCTCGGAGTCCACATCGGCTACTGGGGCCTCGGCCTCACCTCGGAGGACCAGCTGCGCATCGTCCAGGAGGCCGAGCGGCTGGGGTATGACTCGGTGTGGGCGGCGGAGGCCTACGGCTCGGATACCGCCACCGTGCTGGCGTGGCTGGCGGGGCAGACCTCGAAGATCCGTCTCGGCGCGGGGATCTTCCAGATGCCGGGGCGCTCCGCGGCGATGACCGCGATGACGGCCGCGACGATTGACCAGCTCTCCGGCGGGCGCATGATCCTTGGGATCGGCTCCTCCGGCCCGCAGGTCGCGGAGGGCTGGCACGGGCAGCGCTTCGCCAAGCAGCTACAGCGGACGCGCGAGTACGTGGCCGTGGTGCGGATGGCGCTGGCGCGCGAGCGCGTGGAGTTCCACGGGGAGACGCTCGAGCTACCGCTCCCCGACGGGCCCGGCAAGGCGCTGAAGCTGACGATCGGCACGGTGCAGGAGCGCATCCCCATCTACCTCGCGGCGATCGGCCCGAAGAACACGGCGCTGGCGGGCGAGATCGCGGACGGGTGGATCCCCACGCTGTTCTCTCCCGAGCACGTCTCCGAGCTGCGCCCGCTGCTGGAGGAGGGCGCGGCGCGCGTGGGGCGCTCGCTGGATGGCTTCGACATCGCGCCCACCGTCAACGCGTTCGTCACCGACGACCTGGAGGCGGCGCGCAACGCGACGCGGCCCTTCATCGCGCTGTACGTCGGCGGGATGGGCTCGCGCAAGCAGAACTTCTACAACAACCTCGTGCAGCGCTACGGCTTCGAGGCGGAGGCGAAAACGATCCAGGACCTCTACCTCGAAGGCAAGCGCGAGGAGGCGATGGCGGCGATCCCCGAGAAGCTGATCGACGCCGTCTCCCTCTGCGGCCCCCCGGATGTGGTGCGCGAGCGTCTCGCCATCTACCGCGACGCCGGTGTGGGCACGCTCGGGATCACCCCGCTCGCCTTCACCGCCGAGGAGCGCCTCACCCAGTTGCGCCTGGTGGCGGAGCTCGCCGCGGCGTAGGCGCCGCACTCCGTGGTGGCGGGTGAAGGTTTTGGGGATCGGGGGATGGGTCACGTAGTGCCGGCTCCGCGGCCGATGCGGGAGCACCTGGACAGGTGAGACACGACCGGGATACAGGCGGGGTTCGGCCGCGGCGGATCCTCCTGGGCGCCTTCGGGGACCCCGGCCACGCCTTCCCGATGATCGCCCTCGGGCGCGGCCTGGCCGCGCGCGGGCACGACGTCACGTTGCAGACGTGGAGGCGCTGGCGCAAGGACATCGAGGCGGAGGGCCTGCGCTTCGCCGCCGCCCCCGAGTACCACGTCTTCCCCAACGGGGGGGTGGGCTCCAAGCCCCTGGACTTCTACGAGGCGGTGGTGCACGCCACGCGCGACACGCTCCCCCTCGTGCGCGAACTGGAACCCGAGGTTGTGGTCGCGGACATCCTCACTCTCGCCCCTGCGCTCTCCGCGGAGCTACAGGGCATCCCGTGGGCGACGCTGATCCCCCATGTCCACCCCCACCCGCCGGACGGCGCCCCGATCTACTCGATCGGCGCTCGCCTGCCCCGCAGCGCGCTCGGGCGCTCCTTCTGGCGGCGCGCCACGCGCCCCGTCGAGATCGGCCTGGAGCGCGGACGGCAGGACCTGAACTCCGTCCGCGAGTGCGTGGGCCTGCCGCCGCTGGTCCATGTCCACGGCGGCACGAGCCGCGAGCTGGCGCTCGTGGGCACCTTCCCCCAGCTCGAGTACCCCCGCTCCTGGCCGGCCCACACGCACGTAGTGGGCCCCCTGATGTGGGAGCCCCCCACCGCGGATGTCGAGCTTCCGGGCGGCGACGACCCACTCGTACTGATCGCCCCCTCCACCGCCCAGGACCCCGAGCACCGCCTACTGGGAGCCGCGCTGCGCGGCCTCGCCGGCGCCCCGGTGCGGATGCTCGCCACCTGGAACCGCCGTCTCCCACCACGCCCGCTGCCGGTCCCCCCCAATGCCAGGGTGGTCGAGTGGGTCTCTTACGCGCGCACCATGCCCCATTGCGAGGTCGTCGTCTGCCACGCCGGCCACGGCACCCTGGTGCGCGCTCTCTCCAGCGGCAGCGCCGTCGTCGCCTGCCCCGTCGTCGGCGACATGAGCGAGAACGCCGCCCGCCTCGACTGGGCCGGCGCGGGAGTGCGTATCCCTCGCCGCTTCATCGCCCCCCGGCCCCTGCGCCTCGCTGTCGAGCGCGCCCTCGGCGACCCCTTGATCCGGGCCCGCGCGCGGGAGCTGGCCGCGTGGTCAGCCGCACACGACTCCGCGGATACGGCAGCCGCATTGGTGGAGCGGCTGGCCGCGGGAGCCAACCGAGCCCCCGAGCCCGGGGCTGCGGCGACATCACTGTAACCAACGCGCTCCTAAAAGACTCTGGGGGTGGGACTCGAACCCACAACCCTTCGGTTAACAGCCGAATGCTCTGCCAATTGAGCTACCCCAGATCGGGCTACCACGCAATGTCGGTCGCGCTCTGCGCAACTTTACGCGAGCAGACCCGAGTCCGTTGGCAACCGGCCGCGGCGGTGCGGCATCTGTGCCTCCGCGCCCTACCCCCCGGTCTCCGCCAGCGCCCGCTCGTAGGCCTGCTCGAAGGCGCGTTTGACCTCGGCGCGGCGGTGGGCCAGGTCGCTCACCTCGCCGCTGCCCTGGGCGCGCGCGGTGAGGATGCGGCGGTCCAGGCGCGCCAGGTCGAGCTGCATCCTCTGGACGTCCAGCATCGCTGGTGCTGCCGCTGTGGGCCAGCGGCCGGCCTGCACCACCAGCTCCGCCAGCACCCCCGTCAGCTCGGGGTCATCCTGCCCGATGCCCCCCATCGGTTCGCGCAGGCGCCCCGCGCGCAGGTGCGCTGCCGCGCGGCGCAGCCGCTCGCTGGTGAAGTGTTCGCTCGGCTCCAGCTCCGCGAGCGCCCGCTCGCCGTCGTCCGGGGAGGCGATGCACAGCGCCAGGAACGTCCGCTCAGTCTCCGCCCGCCGCGAGAGCTCGCCCGCCGCGAACCGATCCGCTGCCCGCCCTCCCCCCGCCGTTGCGGCGAGCGCCCCAATCCGATCCTCCCCCCCGCGCTCCCCGCCCGCTCGCGATCCGCCGGCGCGGGGAGGCTGGGCCGTCTCGGCGCCCGTGCGGGGTGGGCTGGCGTCGGAGGAGGGGGGCGCCGAGAGCAGCGTCTCCGCGAGGCGCTCCGGCAGCTCCAGGCGCCCGGCCACCAGGCGTGTGAGCTCCATCCGCATCGCGCTCGGGGGCAGCGTTGCGAAGACCGGGAGCAGCGCCTCGATCATACGATCGCGGCCCTCGGGGCTCGAGTGGTCTCCCGCGCTCAGCACGCGCTCCACGCGGAAGCGCACGAAGGGCACCGACTCCTCCACCGCCGCCGCGATCCCCTGCGGCCCCTCACGCTGGAGGAGTTCCGCCGGGTCCATCCCGCCGGGGAGGCTCACCACCCGCAGCTCCAGGCGCCTGCGCGCCGCCAGCTCAGAGGCGCGCAGCATCGCCTCCTGGCCCGCGGTGTCCGCGTCGAGCGCGAGCAGCACCGTCGAGGCCATCCGGGCGAGCTCCCCCACCTGATCGGGGGTCAGCGCCGTACCCATCAGGCCCACCGTGTTCGGCACCCCCGCCTGGTGCATCGCGACCACGTCCGTGTAGCCCTCGCAGAGGATCACCCGCCCGGCGCGCGCCGCGTGCGCGCGGGCAAGATCCGCGCCGTAGAGGTGCTGGCCCTTGTGGTAGACGTCGTTGTCGGAGGTGTTCAGGTACTTCGGTTTCTGCTCCTCCCGCAGCGCGCGCGCGCCGAAGCCCAGCACCCGGCCGCGCACGTCCGCCAGCGGGAACATGAGCCGCGCGCGGAAGCGGTCATAGATCCGCCCCCGCTCGCTGGCGGAGCGCTGCGCGAGGCCGGTGGCGTAGAGCTCCTGCTCGGTGAAGCCCCCCCGGCGCGAGGCCAGCAGCACACGATCCCACGCGCTCGGCGCGTACCCCACGCGAAACGCTCTCAGCGTCTGCTCGTTCAGGCCCCGGCCCTCCAGGTACTCCCGCGCGTGCGCCGCCTCCTGGGACTCCCACAGGCAGCGCTCGTAGAAGGCCGCCGTGCGCGCCAGCAGCTCCATGAGGCGCTCCCGCCGGCGTCGGTGCTCCGCTTCGCGGGGGTCCTCCGCCTCGCGCTCGAGCTCCACGCCGCAGCGGTCCGCGAGCAGCTCCAGCGCCCCCTTGAAATCCACACCCTCGGTCTCCTGCACGAACGTGAACACGTCCCCCTTCGCCTGGCAGCCGAAGCAGTAGTACACCTTGCGGCCCGGGTCGATCCCGAAGGAGGGGCTGCGCTCGTCGTGGAAGGGACACAGCCCCTCGTAGCTGCTGGGGCCCGCGCGGCGCAGGTCCGTGCGAGCGGAGACCAGCTCCACGAAGTCCACCGCGTCGCGCACCCTGTCCTTGGACGCCTGTGTGTAGCGGGCCATCGGGGTTACGCTAGCCGCTCGCGCTCGCCGAACGCCTCGCCGGGAGACCCCACCGTGCTCGCAGCGCACATCCGGGTGGAGCCGGTGCCATCAGCCCGCAGCGCACATCCGGGTGGGGCCGGTGCCATCAGCCCGCAGCGCACATCCCCGGAGTGGGGCGGTGACATCAGCCCGCGAATGCGCGGGGCACCTGAAGCTCGGTGTACGCCCTGATGCAATAGCGGTCGGTCATCCCCGCCAGGTAGTCCGTCACGCGCTGGGCGAGCTCGGCCTCTCCGCCCTCGACCTCCCGAGCTGCCACGGTCCCGCGATCGCCACTAGCTCCGTGAGGAGAGGAGCCGCTCGCCGCGCCGAGGCCCGCCGTGGGCAGGTACTCGGGGAGCTGCTCGGGGTGCTCGACGTAGTGCTCGAACAGCCTCCCTATCACCCCTTCGATGCGCTCGCGCTCCGCGCGCACCTGCGGGCCGAGGTAGACGCGCTCGAACATGAAATCCCGCAGCTGACCCATCGCACGCTCGGCCTCCTCGCCCTGGAGGATCTCCCCCTCGCGCTCGGAGCGCTCCACCATGTCGTGCACGAGCGCGTCGATCCGCTCCGAGCCCGAGCGCCCGAGGACCGCGATCGGCTCCGCGGGGAGGTCGCGCTCGCGCAGCAGGCCCGCGCGCACCGCGTCGTCGATGTCGTGGTTGATGTATGCCGCGCGGTCCATGACCCGCACGATCCGCCCCTCGAGCGTCGCGGGCTCCGGGGCGCGGCTCGAGTGACGGGCGATCCCGTCGCGCACCTGCTCGGTGAGGTTCAGGCCCTCCCCGTCGCGCTCCAGGCGCTCCACCACCCGCAGGGAATGCTCGTAGTGGCGGAAGCCCCCGCCGAAGCGCTCGCGCAGGCAGGCGTCCAGCACCTCCTCGCCGATGTGCCCGAACGGGGGGTGCCCCAGGTCGTGGCCCAGCCCGATCGCCTCCGTCAGGTCCTCGTTGAGGCGCAGCGCGCGCGCCACCGTGCGCGAGATCCCCGTGACCTCCAGCGTGTGGGTGAGCCGCGTGCGGTAGTGGTCCCCCATCGGCGCCACGAACACCTGGGTCTTGTGCTTCAGGCGGCGGAACGCCTTGCAGTGCACGATCCTGTCGCGGTCGCGCTGGAAGGGGGTGCGCAGCGTGCAGTCGCGTTCCTCCTGCATGCGG
Source organism: uncultured Solirubrobacterales bacterium (assembly GCA_963742275.1). Classification (GTDB taxonomy): domain Bacteria; phylum Actinomycetota; class Thermoleophilia; order Solirubrobacterales; family Solirubrobacteraceae; genus Palsa-744. The sequence continues at coordinate 101,089 of CAVUKU010000002.1, forward strand.
TGCGCGGGGTAGGAGCGCGCCGCCAGCGGCGAGAGGGTGTGCTCCTCGAGCTCCCGTTGGCGCGTCGCGAAGACCGCCGCCACCCTCTCTGTGTCGGTTGCCACGTTCATGCCTCGATTGTGGCATCGCGCGCGGCGAGCGCCACCGGAGCCGATCCGCGCTCAGTGCTCGCGGTTCCAGTCCCCATGCCCGCTGAGGCGGTGGACCCAGTGGTGCCAGCGCCCTTGGTCGCCGGGGTCCTCGTTGAACACGGGCGCCTTGTGCTCGGGTCCGGGGAGGCCAAGGACGGCAACCGGGTCGATCCGCAGGTCCACGCCGTGTTCGTGGATCGATGCGATTGCGCCAGCCTCGACGAAGTGGACGGTGCGGCCGGGGGTCTTGATCAGAAGCCCGTGGAAGACGTCCTTCTCGGGGGCCGCCAGCACGCTCATCACAGTCCCCACCTGCGTGCCCTCGGACGCCAGCACGGGCACGCCGGCGTCGAGCATCTGGTAAGCGATCGGCAACCCCTCGTCCACGGGGGGCACGATACCGGGTGTTGGTCAGCCCGCGCGCCCCACCAGAGGCGCCAGACGCAGGTGGGCGTGGTGCTCGAGCGTCTCGGAGATCGCACGCTCGACCTGACTCAGCGCCTGCTCGGAGGCAGAGGGGGCCTCGGCGAGCGCCTGGGCGAGGGCCCGCACCATGAAGCCGTGGGCGTCCTCGCCGAGCGGGAACGACGCGGCCTCGCAGGCGCCACACACCACGCCCCCCGCGGCCCCTGAGAAGCCGACCAGATGCTCGGGCTCCCCGCAGTGCGCGCACGCCCCCAGCTGCGGAGCGAGGCCCGCGGCGTGCAGCAGCTTCAAACGGAACTGCAACCCCCCCGCGCGGGTGGCCGCGTCAGGCTGGTTGTCGAGCAGCGCGAGCTGGCGGCAGAGCAGGTTGAACACCCCGGGGTGGGGCTCCTCGGTCTCGAACAGGCGCCCCACCGCGTCGCACGCGCGTGCGGCGGCGTCGAGCGCGCGTGCGTCTTCGCGCAGGCGGGAATGCCCATCCACGGTCTGGGCGCCGGTGACCGTCAGCAGCTCCCCGCGCCCCTCGTGCAGCTCCAGGCGCAGGCGAAAGAACGGCTCCAGGCGCCCCCCGAAGCGGCTGCGCGTGCGCCGCACCCCCTTGGCGATCGCGCTCACCCGCCCCCGGTGGGGCGTGTAGACATGTAGGATCCGGTCCGCCTCCCCGTAGCGCATCGAGCGCAGCACCACCGCCTCCGTCTTGACCGGTCCCGCCATCGAGGGCGAGTCTAGAGGCACCCCTACCCGTCTTCGACCGGCCTTCGAGTCGCCTGGCGGTGTTGTGCGGCCGCCCCGCGGCGTGACGGCTGGCAAGAATGGCGCTATACTTTATGAAGTAATGAGGGTGATCACTGTATACACGACTGAGCCCTGCGGCTACTGCGCGCGCGTGAAGGGGCTGCTGCACTCACGCGGGCTGGAGTTCTCGGAGATCAACCTCTCCAAGGACCCGGAGGGGCGCATGGAGCTGGTTTCGAAAACGGGGATGATGACCTTCCCCCAGGTGCTCGTCGAGGGCCAGCTCGTGGGGGGCTTCAACGAGACACAGGCGGCCGTCGAGAGCGGGCGCCTGGACGAGCTGCTGAAGCCGGTCGACACTGGCCTTCGGCCGGCATCCCCGTTTCAGCCAGCGACCTGAGCCCGCGCCGGCCGGTCCCCCGCGGCCGCGGCTGACAGCTCTCGCACACGTAGGTGCCCCGGCCCCCGACGACCATCTTCACGATCGTCCTCCCGCACCGCGGGCAGGGCTCCCCCTCGCGGCGGTGCACGAGGAAGCGATCCTGGAAGGAGCCCCGTACCCCGTCGACGTGGCGGAAGTCGTCGATCGTGGCTCCCTGCGCGTCGATCCCTTCGAGCAGCGCCTCGATCACCGTCTCGCGCAGGCGAGCGTACTGGGAGAGCGAGAGCCGCCCCGCGGGGCGCAGCGGGTGCACGCCGGCGCGGAAGAGGGCCTCGTCAGCATAGATGTTGCCCACGCCGGCCACCCGGCGCTGGTCGAGCAGAAAGGCCTTGATCGGGGTCGAGCGCCCGCGCGCGAGCGCCCGCAGATGCTCGGCGGTGAAGCGCTCGTCCATGGGCTCCAGCCCGAGGCGCGCGGCGAAGAACTCCTCGAGCGCCTCCTCCCCCAGCAATAGCTCCCCCGTGCCGAAGCGGCGGGGGTCGACGATCACCAGGCGCCGCCGGGGGCGGAGCTCGATGCGCACACGCACGTGGTCGGGCTCGGGCTTGGGTTCGCACAGGACCGCGCCGGTCATCCGCAGGTGCTGGACAAGGAAGACCTCATCGGAGAGACCCCACACGAGGTACTTGCCGCGCCGCCCCAGACGCTCGATGCGCCGCCCCACAAGCGCGTCGGTCAGCTCCTCGGGCGCGAGCGGGCGCGACCAGCGGGGGTCGAGGATCTCGATGCGCGCCAGGCGCCGCCCCTCGACGAGCGGCGCGAGCTGGCGGCGGATGGTCTCGACCTCGGGGAGCTCGGGCAACGCGCCCAGCTTACGTGCCTACCGCTGCGCGCGCGGGTGAGCCTTGAAGTAGACGCCCTTGAGGCGCTCCGCCGAGAGGTGCGTATAGACCTGGGTGGTGGCGAGATCCGCGTGGCCGAGCATGTCCTGCAGGGAGCGCAGGTCGCAGCCGCCGGCCAGCAGGTGGGTGGCGAAGGTGTGGCGCAGGGTGTGGGGACTCATGCGCTCGGAGAGCCCCGCGCTGCGCGCGTGGCCCTGGACGATCTTGTAGAGGCCCTGGCGCGTCAGGGGACGGCCGCGGTGGTTGAGAAAGAGCATGGCGCTCGAGTCCACCCGACCAGCGACGACCGAAGCCGGGCGACGCTTGCCTGCGGCCAGCATCCCCGTTTCGGCTAGCGCGGGGCGCCCTTGCTCGCACCACGCGCGCAGCGCGGCCACGGCCTGGCGCCCGATGGGGACGATGCGCTCCTTGGAGCCCTTGCCGCGGGCGCGGAGCATGCCCTCATCGAGGTCCAGGTCGGCCAGTTGCAGAGCAATCGTCTCCGAGGCGCGCAGCCCGCAGGCATACATCACCTCCAGCAGCGCCCGGTCGCGCAGCACGAGCTCCTCGACCTTTGATCCCTCGCCGCCCACGGCGGGCTGGCGCAGCAGGAGGGCAACCTCCTCGCGGGTGAGGACCGCGGGGAGGCGCTGCAGGCGCGGGGGCCCGCGCAGCTCGGCGGTGGGGTCGCGCTCCAGCAGTCCCTCGCGGCGCAGATGGCGATAGAAGGAGCGCAGGCAGGCCGCCTTGCGCTGCAGCGTGGAGGGGGCCACGGGGGGACGATCCTCGCTGCCGTCGGCGAGCCCCGAGAGGAACGCCGCGAGGTCGCGGTGGCTCACGTCGAGCGCGCCCAGACCCCGGGCGCGTAGGAACTCCCCGAGCTGGAACAGATCGACGCGGTAGGCCTCCAGCGTGTTGCGGGAGAGCCCACGCTCGAGCTCCAGATATGCGAGGAAGTCGAGCGCGAGGCTCGCGAGATCCTCACGCGCCGCTGGTGCGGCGTCTGGCTGGGCCGATCGCTCGGCATCCGCACAACTGATCTCGACCGCAGGCTCATGGGCGCCCTGACGGTGGGTCTCCGATCGCTCCGCGGTGGGGGTGCAGGAGGAGGGGGAGGAGAGGGGGAAGGGGGCGGTGGACTGGGGCGCGCTCACGAGACCCCTCCTTCTCTCTCAGCGCTGCTACTCCTGCGTGAGGGCCGCGACCGCGACCGGCAGGGCCAGCGCGACTTCGAGCATCGCCTCCAGCGCGGCTGCGCTGACGCGCTCGCCGGGCTCGTGGTTGCGCTCGGTGCCGTTCGCGAGGTTCACCGCCGTGAGCCCCGCGGCGATCAGAGCGTTGGCGTCCGAGGCGCCCCCGCTCGCGACCCGCACGGGCTCGTGGCCGCAGGCACGCAGCGCGCTCTCGGCCGCGCGCACCGCGGGGGTGGAGGGGGAGGTGCTGTAGCCCCTGAAGGTGCGCTCCACGGTGACGTCCACGTCACATTCGCACTCGCGGAGGTTCGCGGCCTCGTGCACGCAGTCGAGCAGCTCCGCGAGGATCTCCTCGGCGCGCTCCTCGCGGTGGCTGCGCACCTCCGCGAGGATCGAGCAGCGCTCGGGGATCACGTTGATCGCAGAGCCCCCCGCGATCGTGCCCACGTTGGCGGTGGTGTGCGCGTCGATGCGCCCGAGGCGCATGTCGGCCACGGCACGCGCGGCGGCGAGGATCGCGCTGCGGCCCTCCTCGGGGCGCACGCCCGCGTGGGCGGCAGCGCCGCGGAAGGTGGCCTGTAGGCGGTGGTGGGTGGGCGAGGAGAGGATCACCTCCCCGACGGGGGAGGAGTGGTCGAAGACGTAGCCCAGGCCGCTGCGCAGGCGCCCCACGTCGAAGGCCCGGGCGCCCGCGAGCATGCGCTCCTCCCCGACGGTGAAGAGCAGCTCGATGTCGATCGGAGGGAACGCGGTGGGCGGGTCTCTCGACCAGTCGCGACGAATGCGGCGGGCGAGCGCGAGCAGCACCGCCACCGCAGCCTTGTTGTCGGCACCGAGGATCCCCTCGTTGGCGTTCTCCCAGTACCCCTCCCGCAGGACGGGCTCCACGGGCGCCTGCAGCGGCACCGTGTCCATGTGCGCGCACAGCAGCATGCAGGGGCGCCCAGTTCTGTGCTCCCCCCCCTCCCCCTCCTCCTTCTTCTTCTTCCCCTGCTCATCGGCGACATCGGGGCGCGCACGCTCCCCTGCGCCGCTCCCCCCCTGCGCGGGAATGCGTGCGAGCAGGTTGCCGCAGTTCGAGCCCCCGGCGGCGCCCGCGTCGTCCTCCTGGACCTCGATCCCGAGCGCCTGGAGCTCCCCGGCGATCCGCTGCGCGCAGGCGCGCTCGCTGCCCGAAGGGCTCTCGATCCGGCAGAGCTCGGCGAACAGGTCGTGGAGGTGGCGGCGCTCCAGCTCGTCGGGCGGGCCGCCGGCGGCGGGTGCGCTCACAGGCCGTCGGGGAGCGCCCCGGAGCCTCCCGCGGAGGCCGAGGCGGCCGGCACCTCGGCCTCGCTCGGGGAGCTCCCGCTCCCGGTCAACGACGCCCGGGAGGCACTCACCTCCGCGCCCTCTACCGCGCCCCACTCGGCGTTCGTAGCGCGCTCCAGGGCGGCAGCGACGAACTCCCGGAAGAGCGGCGCGGGGCGCTCGGGGCGGGACTTGAACTCGGGGTGGAACTGGGAGGCGAGGAAGAAGGGGTGCCCCTCCAGCTCGATAACCTCCACCAGGCGCTCGTCGGGGGAGGTGCCCGCGATCGTCAGGCCCGCGCGCTGGAGCTGCTTGCGCAGCAGGTTGTTGACCTCGTAGCGATGGCGATGGCGCTCGTAGATGACAGCCTCCCCGTACACCTCCCGCGCGCGGGAGCCCTCGTGGAGCTTGATCGGATCGGCGCCCAGGCGCATCGTGCCGCCGAGGTCCGCGATCTCCTTCTGCTCGGGGAGCAGGTCGATCACGGGGTAGGGGGTCTCGAGGTCAAACTCCGTCGAGTTCGCACCCTCCATCCCGGCGACGTTACGCGCGAACTCGGCGACCGCGATCTGCATGCCAAGACAGATGCCCAGGTACGGGATCACACGCTCGCGCGCGACCTTCGCGGCCTCGATCTTGCCCTCGATCCCCCTGCCCCCGAAGCCGCCCGGGATCAGGATGCCGTCGGCCTGCGCCAGCAGGTCGGGCGCGGCTCCGCCCTCGAGCTGTTCGGAGTCGACCCAGTCGATCCGCACCCGCGCGTCCTGTAGCGCGGCGGCGTGGCGCAGGGCCTCGGAGACCGACAGGTAGGCGTCCTCGAGCTGCACGTACTTGCCGACCAGCGCGATCCGCACCGTGCGACCGATCTCAGTTCGACCGAAGCCGGTAGACCCTGGCCTTCGGCCAGCATCCCCGTTTCGGCCAGCACGCTCGGCGCGTTCGATCGGCTCCTTCCAGCGCTCGAGGTCGGGCGCGGGGGCCTCCACACCGAAGTGCTCGAGGATGAAGTCGTCGACCCCCTGCTCCCGGAAGGTCAGGGGGACCTTGTAGATGTTGTCCACGTCGCACGCCGACACGATCGCTCCCGGGGGGAGGCTCGCGAAGAGCGCGATCTTCTTGCGGATCTCCTGCGAGAGCGAGCCCTCCGAGCGGCACATCAGCATGTCCGGCGCGATCCCGATGCGGCGCAGCTCGTTGACGGAGTGCTGGGTGGGCTTGGTCTTCAGCTCCCCCGCGTGGCCGATGTAGGGGACGAGGGTGAGGTGGATGAACATGCAGCGCCGCCGCCCCACGTCCACCGGGAACTGGCGGATCGCCTCGAGGAAGGGCAGCGACTCGATGTCCCCCACCGTGCCCCCGATCTCGGTGATCACGAAGTCCACGTCGCTTGACTGCGCGATCAGCGCGATGCGCTGCTTGATCTCGTCGGTGATGTGCGGCACCACCTGCACTGTGCCCCCCAGGTAGTCCCCCCGGCGCTCCCGGCGGATCACCGTGTCGTAGATCCCCCCCGCGGTCACGTTGGAGGCACGGGAGGTGTTGGAGTCCGTGAAGCGCTCGTAGTGGCCGAGGTCCAGATCGGTCTCCGCGCCGTCCTCGGTGACGAACACCTCCCCGTGCTGGTAGGGGGACATCGTCCCGGGGTCCACGTTGATGTAGGGGTCGAACTTCTGCAGCCCCACTGTCAGCCCCCGCGCGACCAGCAGACGCCCGATCGAGGCCGCGGCGATGCCCTTCCCCAGCGAGGAGACCACGCCACCGGTGATGAAGATGAACCGGGTCTTGGCCGGCGGGTCGGTGTGGCGGTCTGGCACGGGGCGGTCCATGTACCTGCTCACGGAGTCTAGTCCTCGCGGCCCCGGAACCCGAGACGCACACCTTCGTCCACCGATACCCCAACGCGCTGGGGCTCGGAGCGGAGAGGGACGATGAGGACCGGGCCGTGACCGCCGCCGTCTCAACCCGTGCGAGGACCCTCGCTGTCGTGCTCACATTGGCGATGCTCGCGCTCGCCCTCCTCCGCTCCCCGCAGGCGGGCGCGCGAGTGCACGGACCGCTCTGCACGCGCCCCGCGGCCGGCCACTCGAGGCACGGCAGGCACTCCTGCGCCGACCCTGGTGCCGCGAGCTCGGGCAAGTCGCACCGCAAGGGCGGCAAGTCCCACACTCACTCCAGGAACGGGAGGCACACCGCCAAGAGCCCCTCCAGGCGGCCCGCGTCCGCGGGAGGCGGCGAAGGCGCAGAAGAAGCGGAAGAAGGCGGGGAAGCGGGAGAACGCGAACAGCCCTCCGGGAGCGCAGGCGAATCGCAGTGCGAAGGCGCTGCCAGCGAAACCGAAGGCGAAGAAACAGCCCTCTGCGAAACGTGATCGCGGCGCAGTCCGCCTCAGGCGGCCTTGCGCAACTCGCGCGCGTGGCGGCGAGCGGAGACGTCGCGCTCGGGGGCACCGAGCATCCGCACGAGCTCGGATAGGACCTCGGGCTCGCCGAGCTGGTGGACGCTCGCACGGGTGGTGTCGGCGGCGGTGTCCTTCACGACGGAGAAGTGGCGGGCGGCGAGCGAGGCGATCTGGGGCAGATGGGTGATGCACACCACCTGGCGGACCGCGGCGAGGTCGCGCAGGCGCTCCCCGACGGCGCGCGCGGTATGGCCGCCGATCCCGGCGTCGACCTCATCGAACACGAGCGTCGCCTCCGAGCCCGTGTTGGCGACGGTCATCAGCGCGAGCATCACGCGCGAGAGCTCCCCCCCGGAGGCGATTTCGCGCACAGGCGCGGCGACGACGCCTGGGTTGGGGGCGATCTGGAACTCGACCGCGTCCCCGCCGACGGGGCCGGGCTCGCGCGGGGAGAGCTCCACGGCGAAGGCGGCGTCGGGCATCGCCAGCGCGGCGAGCTGCTCGCGCACCGCCTCAGCCAGGCGCGGTGCGGCCGCCAGGCGCGCGGCGCGCAGGTCACGTACCTGTGCATCCAGCGCGGCCTGCGCGGTCAGCAGGCTCGCGGTGAGCTCTCCGAGCGCGACCGCGGCCCCCAACAGCCGCTCGCGACGCTCGCGCGAGCGCTCGCCGTGCTCCAGGACCTCGGCGATCGTGGGGCCGTGCTTGCGCTGCAGGCGCTCCAGTGTGGCCAGCCGCTCTTCGACTGCCTGAAGCCCTCTCCCCTCCCCTTCTCCCTCCTGCGCGCCCGCCGCCTCGCCCTCCAGCCGCTCGCCGTAGCCGCGTAGCTCGCCGGCGAGATCCCCGGCCTCGATCGCCAGCGCGCGGGCTCGCTCGGCGAGCGCATCTAGTTGGGGGTCCACCCCCGCGAGGGAATCCAGGCGCGCGGCGGCGTTCGCGCTCGACGCCGCCGCCCCGGGGGCATCAGCGTCCCACCCACCCTCGAGCGACTCGGCGGCCTGGCCCGCGGCGGCGAGCAGGGCATCCAAGAGGCGCAGCCGCTCGCGCTGGGCCTGCAGCCGCTCGGGCTCGCCCTCCTGCGGTGCGGCCTCCTCGATCTCGGCGAGCTCGTACTCGAGCAGACCGAGCTCCCGCTCACGCGCCCCCTCCAGCTCCCGCAGTTGCTCCAACCGCTCGCGCAGCCCCCGCACCTCTCCGTAGGCGGCAGCGCACGCGGCACGCCGCATGGCCTGCTCGGGGCCGCAGAAGCCGTCGAGGATCTCGAGCTGGGCGCCGGCGAGCGTGAGCTTGCGGTGCTCGTGCTGGCCGTAGAAAGCCAGCAGGCGCTCCCCGAGCCGGCGCAGGTCGGCGACAGCGGCGCTGCGGCCGTTCAGGTATGCGCGGGTGCGCCCGTCCGCCCCCACACGCCGCGCCAGCACGATCTCCTCAGCGCCGGCGGGCAACAGCCCGTCCTGCTCGCCCCTCGACCGAAGCTCCTCCAGCAGCGCCGGCGAGGGCGCGAAGACCCCCTCGACATACGCCTCGGCGGCGCCGGGGCGCACGATGCCGGCGCGGGCGCGCCCACCGAGCAGCAGATCGAGCGCATGCGCGAGCACAGTCTTGCCGGCGCCCGTCTCCCCCGTGAGCACGTTCAACCCCGGCGCCAGCTCGAGCTCGGCGCGCTCGATCAGCAGCAGGTTCTCCACGCGCAGATCGATTAGCACGCCCGCAGGTGTATCAGTGGCCACCGACGGATCGATCCGAGGCCCGGCCCGCGCGCGAGCGCAGCCCCTAGACTTGCGTTGATTGGGGTGAGCACGAAGGTGACGTCTCCAGCGCACAACGGCATGGCTGCCAGCGACCCAGATGACTCCGCGCGCCTCCCGCGGGGCTCGATCGAGTACCTCACCGCACCCGCCCTGCGCGAACGCCTGGAGGAGGAGGTCAACCGCGCGGGGCGCCACGGCACGGCGCTCAGCTGTCTGCTCCTCGACATCGAGGATCTGCGGGAGGTTCGCCGCGCGCACGGCGAGGAGCTCGCCGAGCGGGCGCTCGCCTACGTGGAGCTGGCGTTGCGCCGCGAGCTGCGCCGCTTCGACCGCGTGGGGCGCCCCGTGGAGGGCGAGCTGCTCGTCGTGCTGCCCGGGGCCGACGGGGCGCACGGGGAGGTGGTCGCGCGGCGGGTGCTGGGGAGACTGCGGGCGATCAAGCTCGAGGCGGGCGGGGAGCGTCGCTCGCTGCGCATGACCGTCGGCCTCGCCCAGTGGCGCGAGGGCATGAGCGCCTGCGCACTGCTGGAGGATCTCAGGTCGGTCGCGGGCCGCGAGCGGGTAGGTTTCCGAGATGCTCTCCGGCTCGGAGCTGTGGTTGCTGCGCCTGATGGCCGATCGCGGCCAGGCGCTGCTTGACGCCAGCACACTGCTGGTGGTGATCGAGGAGCGCCACGAGCTGCGTGTTGCGGCGGCCTCCGGCGAGGGCACCCCGCGGCTGCGGATCATGCCCGTGGAGGGCAGCGCGCTGGGTGCCCTCTACAGCGCGGGGCGCCCCGTTGCGCTCGACCGCCCGCGCGGGCAGGAGGCGGCGTGGCTGCACGAGCTGGGGCTGGAGGCGCGGGCGGCGCTGGTGGAGCCGCTCAGCATGGAGGGCCACGGGGGCGGCCTGGTGATCGCGCTGCGCCGCGACGGTGGGTTCCGGGGCCCCGACCGGGAGGCGCTCGCGGCGTTCGCGGCGAGCGTCGCGCAGCGGCTGGCGGCGGAGCGCTCGGTGGAGATCGAGCGGCTGCGCTACGGGATGGAGGCGCGCGAGCGCGAGCGCACCCGCTGGGCGCGGGAGATCCACGACGAGACCGTGCAGGGCCTCGGAGCGCTGCGCCTGAAACTGGCCAACGCGCGCGATGAGCACAACCGCTCGGCGCCACCGCCGGGGGCACCGGTCACGGGTGCCGCCGCGGGCGAGGGCGGCGCTCGGACGCTCAACGACGCGGTGGACGCGGTCCTCGAGGGTCTCGGTGAGGAGATCGACGGGCTGCGCCACCTGATCACCGAGCTGCGCCCCGCGGTGCTCGACGACCTCGGCCTGGTGCCCGCGCTGGAAGCGCTGGCGCGCCGCGCCCAGGCGATCGACGGCCTGGACGTGCAGACGGAGATCACGCTGGACCCCGAACGCGAGCGGCTCGACGCGGAGCTCGAGAGCACCATCTACCGCGTGGTGCAGGAGGCGCTCACGAACGTCAGCCGCCACGCACAAGCCACGCGCGCAGTGGTCGGCGTAAGGATGCTCGGCGAGGGCTCCTCGGTGCGTGTCGCCGTCACCGACGACGGGCGGGGGCTGCCGAGCAACGGCTCAAGCCTCGGACCCCGAGGCGACGGCCTGGAGGGCGGCTTCGGCATGTCGGGGATGCGCGAGCGCGCGGAGCTGGTAGGCGGGGACCTCGAGCTGGGCCCCGCGCCGGGCGGGGGCACGACGGTACGCCTCACCGTGCCGCTGGCGGGCCGCCCGCAGGCCTGACGGGGAGCGGCCCAGCCAGGCAGCTCTCAGCCTCCAAGGGGACCCGGATGGACCAACCTACTCAGGAACTACACCTAGTCGACTAGGCCGAGGCGCCGCGCGTAAGCGGTGATCTCCGCGCGCGAGGAGAAGCCGAGCTTCTCGATCGCGCGGGCGCGATAGGTCTTCACGGTGCGCTCGGCCACGTGCAGCTGATCGGCGATCTGGGGGTTGGTGTGGCCCATCGCGATCAGCCGCACCACCTCGCGCTCGCGCTCTGAGAGGGGAACGCCATCCTGAGGGGACTCCCCCCCAGTGGCCATCAGCGCTCCGAGCCGGGGGTGCAGGTAGTTGCCGCCGGCGACCGCGAGGCGGAACGCCTGCAGGAGCTCCGCGGGCTCGGCCTCCTTGAGCACGTAGCTGCGGGCCCCCGCCCTCAGCGCCTGGCGAGCGTACTCGGGGTCCTCGCGCATCGTGAGGATCGCCACCGCGAGCGGGGGGTGCGCGACGAAGCACTGGGGCAGCGCCGCGAGGCTGGAGCCCCCGGGCATGGAGAGGTCGAGCGTGAGCAGGTCGGGCTTGTGGGTGCGCACCTCGCGGATCGTGGCGGGCACGTCGGCGGCCTCGGCGACCACCTGGAACTCCTGCGCCTCGCGCTCGAGCACAGTGCGGATCCCGTCGCGCACGACGGCGTGGTCGTCGGCGATGATCACCTCGATCGGACGATCGACGCCAGGGGTGCCAGGTTGCATCCCGCACACCGTATCGCTCGACCGGGCACCGCGCGGGCACAGGTGAACCGACCCTTCGGACTCGCGCGGCGATCGAGCGGCCTCCCAACCCTTCCGGTGCGCCACTCTAGGCTCCCAATGCGCCACCCAACGCTCCCGGCACACCGAGGCGTCCCTCCGGGACGACAGCGATCGGCACCTTTGGGACGACACGATCGGCACCATCCGGACGGCAGACAAACGCCCGCGGGGGGCGCATCATGTCGTGTTGCAGTGACCTATTCAAACGGCCCCCAACGATCCCAACCGGCGGCGAGCGGCAGGCGGGGCGCCGATGAGCAGACTCGAGGTCAGACGATGCATACGACACGGACACGACAATCGAAATGGGGCGAGCAGCGATGACCCTCCTGGGCGTGGTGCTCGTATGGCTGGCGATCGCAGCGGTGGCGTTCCTGGCACTGTCGGCGCTCGCGCGTCTGGCGACGCGCCGGGGTGTCGAAGCGGAGCTGGGGATCGTCGGCGAGGCGGAGCTGATCGACACGAGCTACATGCGATGAGCCCCTCGACGCTCCCCACCGAGCAGCGCTCGCGCATCCTGGTGGCGGGCGCGGATCCCGAGCAGCGCGCGGCGGTGCTCCAGGATCTCAGCGAGGCGCTGCCGCCCGACACCCATCTCGGGGAGGCGGGCGCGGTGTCGGAGGTGTTGGAGCAGGCCCCCTCCAGCAGCGTGGTGATGCTGGCGGGGGACCTCGGGGGGGTCTCGGCGGAATCGCTGATGCAGATGCTTGGTAGCCGGCACCCGAGCCTCCCGGTGGTGGCTCTGGGTCTAACCGCGCGCAGCGGCAGCCGGGGGGCGGCTCCGCTCGGTTGGTGAGGACCCGGGGGCGCCGTGCGGGTGCTCGATCCTCTTCCCGCTGCGGCGCTCGATCCTCGCCCGGAGTCTGCTCCCGCTGGGCCACGATCGATCGTGGAGAGCGCCAGGAGTGAGACCACCGTCCAGTTGCAGGAAATCCTCCAGGCCGTCCACGCGGCCCGGTCCCGTCTCGCGCAGCCGTTAGCGTGGCGGCGTGTCCGCCCTGCCCAAATCCCCCCGGCTACGGAGGATCCTGGCCGCCTACACGGTCAACAAGCTGGGCACGTGGTTCGGCACGGTCGCGCTCTCGCTGGCGATCTACGACCACACCCACAGCGCCGCCGCGGTCACGGCGCTGTTCGTCGCGCGCTACCTGCCCGCGCTGGTGGTGCCCGCGATGGTGGCGCGTGTGGAGGCATCTCCACGACGCGGCAGCCTGAGCGCGCTGTATGCGATCGAGGCCCTCTGCACCGCGCTGCTGGCGGCGCTGGTGTGGCACTTCTGGCTGCCGGGGCTGCTGGCGCTGGTGGCGCTCGACGGAGCGGTGGCGCTGACTGCGAGCTCGCTGCTGCGCGCTCAGGCGGCGCGCGCCGAGGAGACCGACGCGAAGGGGGACGGGCAGGGGGGTTGGGAGTCCTCCGGACAGAGCGCGCACGACGCCAACGCAGCGCTCAACGTGGCGCTCTCGGTTTCGGTCGTCGCCGGACCGGCATTGGGAGCGCTCGCCGTGAAGGCGCTCGGGGGCTCGGGCGCCCTGCTGATCGACGCCGCCTCCTTCCTGGCGTGCGGGGCGCTGCTGAGAGACCTCTACCCCTACATCGAGGAGCGGGCCGGAACCTCGGTGCGCGCCCGCCTGGCAGCCGCGTGGGAGCACGTGCGCGAGGTGCCGGCGTTGCGCGCGGTGCTGCTCACCCAGGCGGTTGCGCTCGTCTTCTTCGAGACCGGCGCGCCGGTGGAGGTCTTCTACGCGAAGGGTACGCTGAAAGCTGGCGACGTCGGCTACGGCGTGCTGCTGGCATCGTGGGGGGTGGGCCAACTTGGCGGGAGCCTCTTCTTCGCGCGCGCGGGCAGGCGCTCGCTGGGAGCGATGCTGACTTTCGGCACGCTCGCGGTGGGGCTCGCGTACCTCGGCTTCGCTGCCGCGCCCACGCTGGCGCTCGCGGCGCTCGCGGCGCTGCTCGGCGGAGTCGGCAACGGGGTGCAGTGGGCGTCGCTCATCGGGACCGTGCAACAGCTCACGCCCGAGCGACTACAGGGCCGCCTGATGGGCGGAGTGGAATCGATCGGCGCCCTGTGCCCACTGATCGGCCTGCCGCTGAGCGGCCTGGTGATGGCGCTCAGCTCGCCGCGTTTCGCGTTCCTGCTCTTCGGCTCCGCCGTGTGCGCAAGCACCCTGGGATTCGCGGGCGTTTGGGCGTCCGGGCTCATCCGCACTGCCTCCGCGGACGCGGAGAGGGGCAAGAAGGGGGAGGAGGAGCGGATACCCGAATCCTCCATGTCCGTGGCCCTCGGCGCACAACCCGAGGGACTCGATCCCACCGCATACTCAGAACCTCGCGGGGTCTAGGGCGGCGACCTTTAGTACCACGCCGTATCGGCCGTTAAGGACGACAGAGGCCGACGATGCCAGCATCCAAGATAACCACACGGCTCTTCTTGCTGGCAGAGGCCCTGCTGCTCACTGGTGCGGTCGCAACAGCGGTCATGACCTCGCGCACCGAAGACTGGCAGCCGATCCTGCTGGTGGCCCTTCTGCTGGCGCTTGTCCTTGGGGGACAGCGAATGAACGTCGTCCTGCGCGGGCAGCAGATCACGGCCGCCGGCATCGCGCTCGTGCTCGCGATGACCCTCCTGGGCCCGGCCCCCGCGGCGCTCTGCGGTGTCGCCGCGATGATCTGGACCTCGGCGAAGCGACGCCTCCCGCTGACCTCGTGGCTGACCAACCTCGCGACCTTCACGACCTACCCTCTCGTCGGCGGCCTGATGGCTCGCGCGCTGATCGGGGACGTCCATCACCCGGGCACCCAGCACATCGGCCAAGCCGCCATCTACGCGCTGGTGGTCTTCGCGGTCTTCATGGTGACGAACGTCCTCAACTTCGCGCTGATCGCCTTCGACAACCGTGTCCTGGAGGGCCGCGGGCTCGCCGGCCAGGTGCGGGACGTGCTGGTGCCAGTCCTACCCGGACAGATCTCCGCCGCCGCGCTCACCGCGGCCCTTGCGGTGGCCTATACAAATCTGGGGTTCCCCGTGCTGCTCTGCTCGGTGCTGGTGATCCTGATCTTCCAGTACCTCGCGATGGCGCTGCTGCGCTCTGAGGAGCGCGCCGACCAACTGGAGGCGCGCTCGATGCATCTCGCCTCACTGCAACTCGGCGTGCTGACGACGCTGGTCGAGACGCTCGCGCTGCGCGACCGCATGACAGCCCGCCACGCCGCCGCCGTGGCGCGCTACGCACGGGCTCTCGCCCGAGAGGCCGGGTGCAGCGAGGCCGAGCAGGACATCGCGCATACAGCGGGGCTGCTGCACGACATCGGCAAGTTCGCGCTGCCCGATCGGATCCTGAACGCGGAGATCCTCTCCGACGAGGACTGGGCGCTGATCCGCCGCCACCCCCAGGACGGAGCGACGCTGGTGGGACGCCTGGACGGCTACGGCCCGGTGGCCGACGCGATCCTCTACCACCACGAGCACATCGACGGCAGCGGCTATCCGGCGGGCCTGATCGGCAACGAGATCCCCCTGCTCTCGCGGATCCTCGCGATCTGCAGCGCATACGACACGATGACCTCGCGCGACTCCTACCGCTCCGCGAAGACCCCCCAGGACGCGATCGCCGAGCTGCGGCGGATGGCGGCGCGCCAGTTCGACAGCCAGCTCGTGAACAACTTCATCGCGATGCTCGAGCGTGACGGTCCGACCAAGCTAGCCCAAGACGACGAGGCCGACTTCGAGGCCGAGCTCGCCTTTGAGCGTCGGGCCCGGGCGATTGCGCAACCGCTGGTCAAGTAGCACGGATCGAGTGCAGACCAACGACGTTCGGATCGGCTTGCCGGGCCGGGAGGGAAGGGTCCAAAAACTAACGAGCGCCGCTGGATGGGCGGCGCTCGAAAGAAAACTTGTCGCTTGGCTTATGCCAAGAGGGTTCTTACCTGGCTTACTTGTTGTAGCTCACGTCAGTCCTCCTCAGCTTGGGCCCAGGGCCATGGCGGGGAAATGCGATCCCCTACTCCCAACCTCTCCAGGACAACCGCACCTACCTTTTGAGTAGGTTTGCGCAGAATAGTACCAGGACTGGACGAATTGTCTAGTTCGGACTAGCTTTTGACTGCTAAATGCAGCATTTCTTGCATATGCAGGACTGCGCTCGGTTGCGGCGAGCTCGAAGCCGGCGCGGTGAGAGGCCCCGTTGGGGCCCAGGCGGTTGGGAGGGCGACGGCGGCTCGCAGGCCCCACGGGCGACGACGACGCGGTCTGAACCGCCACCCGGAGAGCGCCCCGCAGGTTTCCGGGGGGATCGGTCGATCAAACGTCCACAAAGGTCCGCTGCGCTCGCTTTCCAGGGACAGGGGGCCGAAACTCGACGCATAGCGGCGTACTCGAGCCATGGCCCGGGCCGCCGGCGGCCCCTGGGGGGCCGCTCCCACCTGCCTTCAGATCGAGAGGACGTCCGATGCCCTTCGCACCCACCCCCGCCCACGGCGACCGTCAGCTGGTCTTCACGAGCTCCCAGGCGGCGCGCTACCTGGGGGTCTCACTCGCCACGATCCGCCGCTGGGCGGACGCGGGGCATCTTGGCTGCTACCGCACCCCGGGGGGCCAGAGGCGCTTCTCGCGCGAGCAGCTGGATGGTTTCGTGGACTCGCTCCAGAGCACGGGCAACCACGGCGGACACTCAGTCCGCAGGGCGGCCTGAGGCGGGCGCAGAGAACCCCGGGGCCCAGTCCCTCAGCGGGCGAGGCGTCCGAACTTCTCGCGCAGGCGGCGGTAGAAGGAGGAGCCGGGCAGCTGGGCGATGGTGCCGACGCTGCTGAGGAAGCGCGCGCGGATGCGCGCGTCGGGGGGCAGCTCGTACACGGGGCGGCCGTCGACGGAGACGTCCAGGGCCTCGCGGGAGCGATTGTGGATCGTGATCGGATCTCCGGGCGCGGCGACGAGCGCGCGAGCGGTGATGGAGTGGGGGGCGATGAAGGAGACCACGAACCCTTCGACGCCCCAGGCCATGACGGGGCCGCCGTTGGCGAGGTTGTAGCCGGTGGAGCCCGCGGGGGTGGAGAGCACGAGCCCGTCGCAGCGCACCGAGCCGACCTCCTCGCCGTCGAGGGCGTAGGCGAGCTCCGCGACGCGCTCGCCCACGCGGCGGTGGATCGCGACGTCGTTGATCGCGGTCTCCGCGCCGCCGGGTGTTTCGAGCAGGATCCCCGGGAGGCGCAGCAGCTCGAAGCGGCCGCTGAGCGCGCGGGCGATGCCCTCCTCGATCTCCTCGGGCTCGACGGTGGCGAGGAACCCGATCTCGCCGAAGTTGATCGCGAAGACGGGCACGGGGGTGCCGGCGTAGAGCTGCAGGGCGCGCAGGATGGTGCCGTCGCCGCCCAGCACTATGCAGAGCTGCTCGGCGCCGGCGCCGATCGGGGCGTCCACTTCCACCCCGGGCCCTGTGCGCAGGCCATGCTTGCGGGTCTCCTCCGCGTCGAAGCGCAGCGTGGCACCGGCGGCGCGCGCCATGTCGATCAGCGTGCCCAGGACCTCGTGGGTGTCCTCGATGCGCCTGTGGGTGAGCACCGCGATGCTCTTCGCGGGCGGGGGTGAGAGGACGTCCTCGGTTCGATCGGCGCCCTCGGGGGGCCCGCCGCCAGGTGAGTGACCGGCCACGCTCAGGGCTCCTCCCGGAGGGCCATCCGCTCGATCTCCCCGGGATCCCGCGCCGCGCCGGGGCGTCCGGGCTCGGCGAGCCAAATGAAGGTCTCGCGGTTGCCCTTGGGCCCGGGCAGGCCGGAGGAGAGGAAGTCGAGGACCGCGGGCGAGCCGGATGGGCCGGCGATCCCCGCCGCGGCAAGCCCAACGGCAACGAGCGCCGCGCGGCGCTCGGCGGGGTCACGCACGACGCCTCCTTTTCCCACGCGCGCGCGGCCGACCTCGAACTGGGGCTTGACGAGCGCGAGCACGTCGTGGGGCTCCCCGAGGCAGCGCAGCACCGCGGGGAGCACCTTGGCGAGGGAGATGAAGGAGACATCCACCACCGCGAGGTCCGGTACAGAGGTCAGCATCGCGGGAGTGAGGGTACGCGCATTGGTGCGCTCCAGCACGTGCACCCGCGGGTCGGTGCGCAGACGGTGGTGGAGCTCTCCATAACCCACGTCCACCGCGGTCACCTCGCGGGCGCCGCGCTGTAGCAGGCAGTCGGTGAACCCCCCCGTCGAGGCCCCCACGTCGAGCGCGGTGCGCCCCGCCACGGCGATGTCCGCACGCTGCATCGCGTTCTCCAGCTTGACCCCCCCACGTGAGACGAACCGCGGCCGCTCGTCCACGCTGAGGGGCACGTCCGCAGCGACCATCTCCCCCGGCTTCTCGGCGCGCCTGCCCCCCGTGCCGACCCGCACCTCGCCCGCCATCACAGACGCAGCCGCGCGGCTGCGCGATGCGAACAGGCCGCGCTCGGCGAGGAGGGTGTCAAGACGCTGCTTGGCCACGCCCGGAACGGTATCCGCTTCCGGCTCACGGGCCGGCGAACCGGATCCTTAAAGCGAAACGGCCCGCTTGGGGAAGCGGGCCGTTTCGAGGGAGGAGGGATGCTGCTTGTACTTCGGGTCTGGGTACATAGTGCCCGCTTCAGCTCTCTCTGTGTGTGAGAGTGCGCACAGACGGCGCGATCGGATGGTGCAGACTCACCGTGAAGCCCTCTGGCGGTGAGATGTCATAGCCATCCCCGCGCCCGTCGATGACGAGGCTCGGCCTGGTCTTGGCACGCCTACGCAACACCGGCCACCACAACCGCCGATGCACCCGCGCGAGGAGATCCATTCGTGGGGAGCACGCGACCTCGGTCCGGTCGGGGAGGACGATCACGAACGCTCGCTCTTCTCTCACCGCATCGAGTATCGAGGGCAAGGAGGAGAGGTCGGCATCCATGAACACGGTGCCGTTTGGGTAGCGTGGATTCTCCGAGAGCGCCTCGGCCACCAGAGCATCTGTCGTACCGGCCAAGCTCATGACCTGCTGCGTCGATGCCATCCATCAGAGATCGCGCTGTGATGCTCGATCATGTGCCGAATGGCGTTTGTCAGTTGTTCGTTCGTCGCCAGGCCGACCCCCATTGACAAAGGCTCAGGCTCCAGCTTGACCTCTCCATCGTATCGATGCAGGTGGCAGGTGCCCAGGTGGTTGTCGATCATGTAGATCGCCCGCCAACGCGGGCGGAGGCCCGGTACGCGGCGCTCCAGGATGACGGCGTAGTGCCGTATCGGCCTCCCGCCGGTCCGAACCAAGACTCGCAGGTCGGCAGCCGGCAGTGCTTGGATCCAGTACCGATTGAGATTCACGATAGCTCCGGCATTTGTCCCTCCGGTGGGGGTCGTAGGATTGCAGACAGATGTCTGAGGAAAGAGTACCAAACCAACGCGCGCTTGACCAGCTCGGAGACCAGCTCGGAGACCAAAGCGCTCCCGACCAGCCCGAACATCCGACGTCCAGCGCCGAGCGTCTACAAAGTGGGAGCTATCTCGACAAGGATCCGGGCGCTGCGCGGATCGCGTTTGGCTTGCGTCTACGCCAGGTGCGCACGGAGCGCGGCCTATCTCAGGACGTGCTGGCCCGCAGGACGGACCTGCATACGACGGCGATCGCCCGCTTCGAGCGTGGCGCCCGCGAGCCCCGGCTCACGACGATCCTGCGTCTGGCCCGTGGCTTGGAAGTACCGCCCAGCGCGTTGATGGATGAGCTGCGCTGGCCGGAGAACACCGAGTAGCTCGAGAGGACCAATCTCGGTAGCCCTCGGAGTGCTTGCAGCCCAGCGAGTCCTTCTGACCTACCCCACTACCGCCGCAGGGTCCCGGTCGAGGATCGCCGCGGTCACCCTTTCGGCGATCTTCGCGCCCGTGAAGCCGACCTCCTCGTGCAGCAGCGCGGGCTTGCCGTGCGTCACGTAGCGATCCGGCAGGCCCACCCGGAGGATCCTCGGAATCTCCCCGATCTCGCTCATGGCCTCCCATACCGCGGAGCCGAAGCCGCCCGCGAGCACGCCCTCCTCGACGGTCACGAGCAGATCGTGCTCGGCCGCAAGCTGCGCCATCAGGCCGGCGTCGATCGGCTTGGCGAAACGCGCATCCGCCACCGTCGCCCTCAGCCCGCGCTCATCGAGCAGCGCCGCCGCCTCGAGCGCCTTGCCGACGCCGCTGCCGTAGCCGATCAGCGCAACCCGCGTGCCCGTGCGCAGGATCTCACCGGTGCCGATCGGAATCGCGCGTGGCTGCGCGGGCAGGGGCACGCCCGTGCCCTCCCCCCGCGGGTAGCGCAGCGCAATCGGGCCGTCGTCGTGGAGCAGCGCGGTGTGCAGCATGTGCACCAGCATCGCCTCGTCGCGTGGAGCCATCAGCACGATGTTCGGCAGGCACCGCAGGTAGGCGATGTCGAACGCCCCGTGGTGGGTGGGGCCGTCGTCGCCCACGAGGCCCGCGCGGTCCATCGCGAACACCACGCCCAGCTGCTGCAGGCACACGTCGTGCACGATCTGGTCGTAGGCGCGCTGCAAGAAGGTCGAGTAGATCGCCACCACCGGCTTGCACCCCTCCAGCGCCAGGCCCGCCGCGAACAGGACCGCCTGCTGCTCGGCGATGCCAACGTCGAAGTAGCGCTCCGGCAGCGCCTTCTGCAGGATGTTGAGGCCCGTCCCGGAGTTCATCGCCGCGGTGATCCCCACCACCCGGGGGTCCCGTTCGCACTCCCTGACGAGCGCCTCCCCGAAGACCTGCGTGTACTGCGGCGCGGGCGCCACGCTGCGCCGCGCGCCGCTCGCCATCTCCGCGGCGGTGGACGGCGCGGCCGGCGGGTTGGTTGGGAGGGGGATGGTGGGGATCCCGTTCTTGATCGACTTGGGCTTCGCCGCATGCCACTTCTCCATGCCCTCCAGGCCCCCGTCCTCGGCCGGCGCGAAGCCCTTGCCCTTGACCGTCGCGATGTGCACCACCACGGGGCGCTCCGCCGCGAGTGCCTCCCGCAGCGCCTCGCGCAGCGCCCGCACGTCGTGGCCATCGATCACCCCCATGTAGGCCCAGTCCAGTTCCTCCCACCACAGCCCCGGCGCCCAGAACGCCTTCAGCGACTCCTTCAGCTGCGGGCCGAGGCGCTCGAGCGCCGCCCCGATCCCCCCGGGCAGGCGGGTGAGACCGCCCTCGACGCCCTCCCGGGCATGCCACAGCTTGGGGTTCAGGCGCACCCGGTTGAAGTACCGCGAGAGCGCCCCCACGTTGGGCGCGATCGACATCCCGTTGTCGTTCAGCACCACCACGATCGGGGTCCCCAGCCCCCCCGCCTGGCCGATCGCCTCGAACGCCACTCCCCCCGTCATCGCGCCGTCGCCGATCACCGCCACCACCTTGCCCGCGTCCCCGTGGCCGAGGTGGCGCATCCCCTCCTTGATCCCCACCGCGTACCCCACCGAGGTCGAGGCGTGTCCGGCCCCAATGATGTCGTGGGGGGACTCCGCGATCGAGCAGAACGGCGCGAGGCCCTCGTATTGGCGGATCGTGTGCAGACGGTCGCGCCGACCGGTGAGGATCTTGTGGGGGTACGCCTGGTGGCCCACGTCCCACAGGATCTTGTCCCTTGGGGACTCCAGCAGCGAGTGCAGCGCCACCGCGAGCTCGCAGGTCCCGAGATTCGCCCCGAAGTGCCCCCCGATCTCCCCCACGGTGTCGATGATGTGCTCGCGCACCTCCTGCGCCAGGCGCTGCAGTTCCTCCTCGGAGAGGCCGTGCAGATCCTGGGGGCCGTCGACCCCGGCCAGCAGCGGATGATCTGAGCCCGCCCGCCCCGAGCCCGCTGGGTCGGCGCCGTTGTCGTTGTGGGGTGTCTTCTCGCTCATGAGGTGCGGGTGTAGACGAAGTCCGTGATCCGCTCGAGCTCCCCCGTGCTCCGCGGCGCGGGCGCACCCACGAGCGCCGCCTCCGCCAGTGCCGTCCGCGCCAGACGGTGGGACTCTCCCGCTAGATCTTTCGCTTGGTCGATTCCGAACTCGCTCACGTAGGTACGCTTGCCGTGGCGCTCATCACTGCCTCTGGGCTTGCCGAGCGCGTCCTCGGTTCCGGTCACGTCGAGTATGTCATCAACGATTTGGAACAGCACGCCCAGCTCCGCCGCGAAGCGACTGAACGCCATTGTCGCAGGTTCCCCGACCCCGCCCAGCGTGAGCACGCACAGCACCGACGCGCCGATCAGCCGGCCGGTCTTCAGCTCGTGCAGGCGCCGCAGCCCCGCGGGCCCCGGCGCAGCGGTGGCGCGCACGTCCGCGTACTGGCCCCCCACCATCCCCCCCGCCCCGGTCGCCGCGGCGAGCTCCGCCGCGGCCGCGAGCAGCCGCTCGGGCTCGGCGCGCTGGTGGGTGAGCAGGTGGCGGAACGCTTCCGCGTACAGCCCGTCGCCCGCGAGGATCGCGACGTCCTCGCCGAAGGTCACGTGGCAGGTGGGCTGGCCCCGGCGCAGCGCATCGTCGTCCATCGCGGGGAGGTCGTCGTGGATCAGCGAGTAGGTGTGGATCAGCTCGATCGCTCCCGCCAGCGGCAGCACCTCGCGGCGCTCCAGGCCCACCGCCCGCGCCGTCGCGAGCGCCAGCACGGGGCGGATCCGCTTGCCCCCCGCCAGCAGCGAGTAGCGCATCGCCTCGTCCAGGCCCGCGGTGAGCGCCTCCTCGGAGAAGCGCATCCTCTCCAGGTAGCGCTCCACCTCCACCCGCAGGTGTTCGGGGTAGGAGGACACCTCTTGAGCGGACTCGGCCGGCACTACAGCAGCGAGTCCTGGCCCGGACTGGGCGCGAGGACCTCCGCGCGCGAGCGGCGCTCGAGCTCCGCCCCCGCGCGGTTGGCCAGCGCGGCGCACTCGTCCACCAGCGTCGCCGCCGCGTCGGTGGAGAGCTCGCCCGAGCGCAGCTGCTCGGCCGCGCCTTCCAGGCGCCCGATCAGCTCATCGAGGGAGTCCGCCGCGTCGCTCATGAGATCGGGGCATTCTCCCGCACTTCGCGCAACACCGCCGCCAGCACCCCGTTGACGAACCCGGGGGCGTCCGCGCCGCAGAACGTCTTGGCGCTCTGCACCGCCTCCTCGATCGCCCCCTCCGGCGGGATCGGGGTCTCCCCGGGGGCCGCGTCGGGGTGCAGGATCTCGATCAGCGCCACCCGCAGGATGCTGCGCTCAAGGGGCTGGATGCGCTCTACCGACCACCCGTGCGCGTGGCGGTCGATCACCTCGTCGAGCTCCGGCGCGCGGTCCGCCGCGGCGTGCGCCAGGGCACGCGTCATCAAGGAGGACCCCGGGGGCAGGGTGCGCAGGAGCGGACGTCCCGTGAGATCGTGCTGGTAGAGCGCGAACACTGCCTCCCGCCGCTGCTCGGAGCGGCGCACGCTAACCCCCGGATGAGCGGGGTGGCGCCCCCGCGAGATGAAGGCCGCTAGCAGACAGCTCGAGCGCGGCCCCTGTCGGGTGGGGCACGCTCTCAACTGGTTGGGGCTCAGGCGCGCGAGACATATTCGCCCGAGCGCGTATCGACCCGCACGCGTTCCCCCACGTTCACGAACAGGGGGACCTGGATCGTGGCGCCCGTCTCGAGCGTCGCCGGCTTGGTGCCACCGCCCGAGGCGGTGTCTCCGCGCAGGCCGGGCTCGGTCTCGGCGACCTCAAGGTCCACCGCGCTCGGCAGCTGCACGTCCGCGGGCTGCTCGTCGATGAACAGCACCTCCACCTCGCTGGAGGGCTTGGTCCAGCGCAGCGGCTCGCTCACGCTCCCCTCGGGAACCGCGAGCTGCTCGTAGGACTCCATGTCCATGAAGTGCGCGTCGGTCCCGTCCGCGTACAGGAACTGCATCTTGCGGGCCTCCGTGCGCACCGGGCGGAACTTCTCCCCCGCCCTGAACGTCCGGTCGATCACCGCTCCGTCGGAGGCCCTGCGCAGCTTCGTGCGCACGAACGCCCCCCCCTTGCCGGGCTTGACGTGCTGGAACTCCACGATCTTGAAGATCGTGCCCTCTACCTCGATGTGGTTTCCGTTGCGGAACTGGTTTGTGTTGATGATGGTGGATCAGCCCTTTCGGAGCCAAACTCAATGTGGTTCGCCTGCCGCTCGACGCCCGCGATAGGCGATCACGATAGCTACCGCGAGGCGATCACGCGGTTCTCCTCAACACTCGAGGTCCCTCCCGATGGCTGCCTGGACTACAAAAGTGTTTCCGATTCCGAATGACATCTTGCCGATCCACCCCGCTGCGAGGACCGCTCCGCCGGTGGCGTGAATCTCCGCATGACGGCTCCTCGGCGGTCGCGGCCCGGCGGGGCGGGGCGGCAGATCGGGAGCAGACACGGGAGACGCGGCAACGAACGCCCGCGCTCAGCGTCTAGCTATTCGCTGTGCTCTTGCCTTCCTTGCTCACGTACCGTTTCAGGCCTTTTTCCTTCGGGCCTTTTTCTTCGTTGTCTTTGCCTTCTTTGGGCATCCCGTCACGTCGATCCCGGTGTTCTCGCGGATGACGCTCCCGTCCTGTGCGGTGAAGACGGTGGGAATCGTCAGTTTGCCCTTGCAGAGGTCGCCGTTCGCCGCGAGCGCGGAGTGGGGCCCCTGCAGGAGCTTGAGTTCGAAGCTGCCGACTGGGGCGTCGGGCACCGTGGCGAAGGTGCTGGTCGTGACGCCCTGTTTGCTGATGAAGGTTTCGCCGTGGAGATCGAGTGTGACGCCATAGCCCTGGAGGACGATAATCAGTTCCGGAAACTTCGCGCCGCCATGGGAGACGAAGTACGCGGGGCCCGTGAGCGGGACCGGGATGATGGGAGTCACCGCCGTCGCCGTTCCGACCACGGACCCTTCGGGGCAGCCGGCGGGGTTGGTGTCGAAGACGGTTTCGAGGCATGCCTTCTGGAGCGTCGACAGCCGGGAGGGCAGCCTCTTGGGGAGTTCGACTTTGACCTTCGCGATGTTTGCCTGGGTTCCCAGCGGCGCGCTGGGATAGGTGAGCTTCGCCGTGAGGTTGGCGCCGTCTAGTTTGTTGGCCCTGTGCGACATGGAAACCTTGAAGGTGGGCTTGAAAGAGAGGCTCGCGCAGTCGGCAGCCTGGAAGGGGTTATCAACCGTGACCGAGTCGTCGTCCATGGGGTCGGTGAAGCTAATGCCGGATCCGATCACGCTCGCCGAGAGCGTCATCCTGGCGCAGTTGGTCGGGTTGAGGGTGAAGTTGGGCCTGTCGATGTAGACCTGAATGTCGCGGACGTGGATCACGATCCCTTTGATGATGTGCGGG
The DNA here is from genome assembly GCA_963742275.1 of uncultured Solirubrobacterales bacterium. Lineage (GTDB taxonomy): Bacteria > Actinomycetota > Thermoleophilia > Solirubrobacterales > Solirubrobacteraceae > Palsa-744. The sequence goes on from CAVUKU010000002.1 coordinate 126,064, forward strand.
ATCTGGTCTGCCGCGCCCACGGGGACGCTCACCGCCGCGCTCACCGGGTTGATTTGCAGCGGCAGATGCACGACGACGGTCCCGAGGTCGAACGGGCCGACCTTCGCCGAGGTGATCGCGACGATCGAGAACGGCGCGCCTTCGAGCGGCCCGGCCATGTAGATCCTCCCGTGGGCATATGCCAGGACTTCGCCGGCGCCGGCGCCGGCGAGTGTGTACCCGATCTGACTCGCGGCGGGGCATGAGGGTTCGGCTTCCTCCTGCGCGCCGGTCTTCCCGCGGGCGAGCGCGATGTCTGCTTCCGAGCAGAACGGTACGCCCGTCAGGTTCGCGACCAAACCCGGCGGAAGCTGCGAGGAGAACCCGGTGATCTCCTGTTCCCCCTCGTTGCGAGTGATGCGGATCTCCAGCGGGGTATAGGAGCCCGCGTTGTTGTTCGGCGTGCCCGCGCTCACCTGGGGGCTGAACGGCGGGAGGCCTCCTGTTGGACAGGCGCCGCCATCGAACCCACTTGTGATCGCGAACGGCGGGCTGGTGTCCGTCAGAGTCTCTTCGCGGTTCGACCACGGCGTCAGTTCAGCCTGCACCGTATAGTCTTCGCCGCATGCCGGCGGGGTGACCAGCGGCGAGGTCTGGCCCTGGCGGAAGCTGAACATGAACTTGGTGAACGGCACCGGCGGCAGGCCCGGCAGCGAGGGAGAGTTTTTCAGCGGGACGCCTTCGAAGGTTGTGACGAGCCTGCCCGTCAGCGGGTCGGCTGTGACCTTCCCGGCAACCTTGACGATCACGCCGCGGTTGGGAAAGCGGGCGACTACATACAACGCGATCAGCGACCCATCGGGGTGTTTTTCTTCGCTGAAGGGGTTCGCATACGGCTGGGCCAGATACACCGAACCCGTGCCTTCTTCATCCAGCGCGGGCGTCGCGATCCGCACCGTCCCGAGCTTCGATTCGTTGGGACAACCGCGTTCCTGCCGTTCCTGGAAGACTTCGAGCACTTCTTCTTCGTACTGCGCCTGGCTGCACGCCGCCAGCCCCGCGCCGGCCGATGGGTTGACCGTAATCCCTTCCGGCAGCGTGACGACAGCCTTCTGCAACGCCGAGGTCGCCAGCCCTTCGGGGTTCTCGTTGGTCTGGTGCACCCCTAGTTCGACATCGAGACCTGTCGGCGCCGAGGCGCTCGTCGTCGTCGGCACGGCCAAGAACGTCGAGGGGAACCCCAGACGATCGCAGCCACCGAACGGACCGAGAGGCGTCTCTGCTTCGATCGGTTTAGCTTCCGGTTCTTCGTAGGAGCGCACCGCGATGCCGGCCTCGAGAGTTTCACTGGTGCACGAGGTCGGGCTGCTCAGGTACGGCACGAGCGCGTTGGATGTGGACACGCCGAAGTGGCTGCTGAGACCGCCCGTCGGGTTCCAGCGCCACGAGTCGTGGATCGCGGCGGCCGGCACCCCCCAGGTCGTCACCGAGACACTGTCCAGGGGATTGCCCGCGACACCCGGAATGTTCTGGAACCGGGCCTGTAGCCCGTAGTCGCCGGGCCGCACGGTAATGTCGCCCTCGACATTGAACCCCACGACCGGGAAGCCGAGCTTCGCGACGTCTCCCGGCTCCGGTGCCAGGTTATAGACCGGGTCGGTATACACCTGGGCGCCCCCGTTCAGGGTCGCTGTCGTGATCCCGATCTGCGTCCCGATCGGGCATTCTTCGCGCAGGAACAGGGCGGCCGAGCAGGTCGGGGTGTCCACGAGATCGCCGCCGAAGCCCGGCGGCAGCTCGACGACTGTTTCCTTCGGGTTGCCGGCGAGCGTGCCGCTGTTGTCGAGCGTGTCGAACCCGATGCTGGTCGTCAAATCAGCGTGTGCGCCGGCCTGGGTGCTGGAGAGGGCCGTCGTCACCGAGCCCGGAGCGATCCCGAACCGCGCCGGGGCGGAGCTGATCGCCGTCGGCGTTTCCATCTCGGCGTCGGGAGCTCCGCCACCGGAGACCCGCACCGCATTGGTCACCACGCAGCCCACCGCCGCCGGCGGCACTTCGCACGAAGACGGGGCGAGCGCCCCCACATCCACCGGGATCGTCACGAGCAGTGTTTCGTCCGGGACCACGATCCCTTCATCGACACAGGTGAGACCCTCACAGCTCAACCGCTTGACGAATTCCTGGCGAGGGATGCGACCACTCAAGACAAAGCCTTCGACGGCCTTGCGATCCAGCGTCAGCCCCTGGGGCAGGGTGTCCGATACCGCGATCGGGTTCGTCGCTGGGCTGTCTGCGGGACAGAGCAGAGGCGACGCGCCGGAAGCCGCTTCGGATTCGTACCGGGCCCTGGTGCAGCCGGCGACGGCGCCACCGGTGTTCTTCACGATCACCTTATAGGAATCATCGCCCGATTCATCGTTGGGTGCAAAGTTCGTTGGAGCCGACACCGCCGTCACCGTCCACTGCGGAGATCCACTCACGGCAAGCGCCAGCGACGCGGCGGACACGAAGAAGAGACAGACGGCCGCCAAGGCGGCGCAGAGACCAACACCGATCCTGATCATCGCTCAACCCCCCGCGACCCGGTCCCCCGAACATTCTTACTGCGAACCTTGCCCCCTCTGCGAGACGTGGCCTTCCTCTTCTTTTTGCTTTTCTTCCTGCTCGCCGTCTTGACGCACTTGCCGTGGCTCAGCCGCTTGCCCTTGGCGCATTTCTTTTCGGCTTTCGGTGGTGGGCCTTCGTTCAGGTCGCCGGCACCCGCGAACGTGGACGATGCCAGCGCCAGACCGGTCGACGCCGGCGAAGACGCCGCGCACGCATCGCCTTCGCACTGGCCGGTGCTCCCGACCGGCGGTTTGACGCAGGGTTCTTCCACTGTGCAGACGCGCGCATCGTAGAGGTCGCCCTCGGTGTCGGTGTCCTGCGGCACGAGCTGTGAGTGCGTCCCGAAGAACACGTTCGACCCATTTTCACTCGAATCCAAGAAGAACGAGTTCAGCGAATCCTGACCAGAGGTGATCAGGCTCAAACACCCACTCGCCTCGATACACGACCCGGCGCCATCCTCCTCCCACTCATACACGTCGACCTTGCCATTGGTGTCCTGTGCCACCAGCGATTCAGCAGTGTCGAAGAACACATGACTGCCGTTGTTCTCACCGCCCTCGGGACCATTGCTGCTTTCTTCGGAGATTGGCCGCGGCTGAGCACCCGCCGGATTGTCGACGCGGACTGCGGAGCGAGCGAATTCAGAGCTGGATGTCGGCGGCTTCCCATCCGGGTTGCAAGACACACATAGCGGATTTTCCGGCATACCTTCGTGGCCTGCAGACGATACGGTGCTGTCCGCGTCATAGCGGTACATATCCCCCGCCGGCGACTCGAACACAAGGAACTCCCCGTTGCGCGTCGTATAGTAGTTCGCATCTGGGTCCAGGCCGACCTCGCCTGGAAAAACGAATTCCCCAAGGGTTGCACCGGCCTCATACCACAAGAAAGGTTCCGGGTTGGGATATTTGCTTTCCGGGGCAACATACGTCGTGTCGCCTATGGCAGTGTCATAACGATACAGACCGCCTCCGGGCGCTTCGGGGGTCAATTTGGCTCCCGCATCGAAATACACAGTCGAGCCGTCAGCGGACACGGCAGCCACGAAATGTACGTCGCCTTCGGCCCCGGCTACACCCTGCGAAACACGCTTCAGCCTGCACTTCGGCTTGCCTCCTTCGACTTCAACGACTTCACACTCATACAATTCGAGACCGCTTGTCTTGGCTTTCACGGCCCCCGCGGTCAACTCCGTCTTTGTAACGAAGAACACCTTCGAGCCATCTTCGGACGCGCCGACGAACACAGAGGGATACGTCACTTTAGGTACGACACCAGCTTCAGGTGCCGAAACCTCGACAGTGCTCTTGCCATCGGCACGCATATAGACCTGAGGGGTATATTTGCCGTTCAATTTGAAGCCGCTTTCAAACCAGCAATGCAACCCAGTCGCCGACACGTCCGGGTCGGGCGCGGTGAAGAATATCCTCGATCCATCCCCAGACACCGCGCTATGGGTGCCACCAGCACGCCCGGGGCCCTGCCCGAGAGTTGCTCCACAACTGCTTACAAGCCCCCCACCTTCCGACGCCTGCTTGACATTCACCAACGCCAGACATTGCTGGCCAGTCGACCATTCATACAAGTCGTTACTGAATTCATCCTGCGTCGCCTGCTTCTCAACAAAACCTTCCTGCGAGCTTTCGCAAAGCGGCAACGGAGTCGTCGGCATCTCATGATCGGCGCTTTCCACAACAACATGGGCCATGTTCGCAGACGTGCCAACGACATGGCTACCACCGGACGAGGTCGACATCACGACCGTATAAGGCCCACCCGCCGGGCCGACTAGATCATCCACCTGTTCCCGCCCCTGTTCTTTGCCGACGATATCCCCGGCGCCAACCACCGAGAGGTCGGGCCCATGCACGAGCGACTGTAGGCTCTGAATCCCGAGACCCGGCGATGCGACCGGTTTGAACCCCCATTCAGCCTCACCATGCGCGTTCGTCGAACGTGAGAACACATACGCGTTCTCACCCTGAGCCGCGAACGACCCGAACGCAGCCTTCGTCGAGAGAATGAACTCGTCACCGCTCGCAGACGAGTACCCAACATCGAAGTTCTCACCAAAGATCTCTTCTTTCGAGACCCCGAACATATCTTCCGCGTCGCCCTTGTTCGGAGGCGTCACCAACTCATACGCACGACCGTCGGGCAACACCTGCACCGACGCCGGCAACGTCGTGAACGTTTCATACACGCCAGAGCCACCCACACCAGCGGTACTGCCGTATGCGTTCCTTGCGAGAACCCGAACCCGATAGGTCGTACCTGGCGACAGGCCGCCTACCTGCTGAAACACGCCCACATCGCTAGCGCCCGGACCGATACTGACTTCAGGCGTCATTCCGACGAGGCCAGCTTCATTGATGTATTCAAATCGGTAAGTCGTTTCGGCGCCAAGCGGATTGACCTCGGCGTGGAAATCTGCGTAAGACGACGAGACGTCGTCGACGGACATCGCGTCCACCGACGGCGAAGCGCCTGGCGCCGCGAATGATTCGGCGGCCCCCTTGCTCAGTCCACCACGTTCAACTTCGCTGGTTTCCGCAACCACACGATATTGATATGTTGTCCCTGATTTCAGGTCCGTAGCTGCAGCATCCACTGCGTAGTTCTTTTCTTCCAACCGCGCCCCCAGCAGCACCCCCCCGCCGACAAGAACGCACGGAACTTCATCCCCCTGGTCACCGTGCTTCAGCTCAGAAAAGCCGTCCCCTTTTTCAACGAGACTCTGCTGATATTCCGCTTCGGTAGCATACTGAAAATAACACTTGGACAAAATTAGATTTTCTTTCTTGACGCCATTATAGGCGCCCCTCAAAGTGCCGTTCAGCGTCCCAGCCCCAAGACTAGCACCAGTAATTCCACCAGTCACCGCACTCGGAAAATATGCGCCCTCACCGAACTCGTCTACTACATGCTTTTCGCTCACAATTTCATGTTTTTCATTTTCAGTTACTTCATCCACCCCATCATAAAGATCCCCTTTATAATTAACAGCAATACCGCCACCGGCCCCTTTGAGATTGAAATCAACTTCCTGTGAGGGTCCTGTTATCTTGCCAAGGTATTCACCGGACGAAGTGAACTCCCCAATAATCGACTTCGTGCCTTCGCTCGATACTCCCTTGATCAGGACATCATCGTTGGTGGGGTCGATTGCCACGCCGGTAAGCCTGCCCGCGAACAATTCTTCCATTGCACCATGGTATTCAATCGATTTTTTGGGTTCGAAACACCCCGTCGGCGAAAAGACATCGACAGCAAGGTCGTGGCCATTGATTCTATCGATAACATATATGTCGCCAGCCGACCCGCCGCTGCTAGAAACAGCGACCCCGCCCACCGCCTCAGTGTTTTCCCAAGATTTCGGTTCGCCCGGGTTTCCGGTCAGCCTATTGCCGCTGATATATTCGGGTCGCACACCACTTTCCAAGCAGGTAAAGGGGGCGGGGTTGCCTTTTTCATTTACACGTTCCACCCCCCCCTGGTTCAGCGAGTTGCCTTCACGGCCAAAATAAATGTCCCCCGCTCCCATCCCACCTGAGTTAGAATTATCGACAGCGACCCATTCGTACACTCCCACCGAGATCAGTTCACCGGTAGAGTCATCGTAAGCGCAACTGCCTGTTGGTTTACCTACCGATTGGCTGAAAAATTCGTTGGAGGCATTGAATTCATCGATAACACCATTGCTAGCGTCACCTACCCAGATATTGCCAGTGTTGATCTCGTTTTCCCTCGTGTTAATCGTAATGCACCCGACTTCGCCAAAAAGCCCAGTAGGCGTCCCTTCCATGGCGACCGACTTGAAGGGTCGCACAAATTCAGCAAAGGCTGGGGTGCTCGAATAGAGGAGACCGGCAATCACAAGGAGCAATCCGGCGGCGGCATGCGTGAGGTGGTGCCTAATTGCCCGGCCACTTCGACTTGCGGACAAAGAGCGCGCCTTCAAAGGCGCGCTCGTATCGAATGGAACTTTCCCCATCAGGATGATCCTCTCCCCGGTATTCGACTAGCCCGAGCCACAGGTCCGAGTAAAACACGGTGGTCTGGCACAAATACAAAAAGATATAGACCGGGTGGGCCTAGACGACCCAGACCCACCCGGCTCCTTCGGACTTTTCTTCTACATCATGTTTTTAAGTTAGGAGCTAAGATCCATAGTGCATTCCCATTGCTTAATTTGTTGTTGATTTCCCCACGGACTACTCCGGCACCCGCTCCACCGACGCTGCAGGTGGCCTTTGTTTCTTCTTCTGTCTTTTTGTCGAACTTCTCTTCTAGTTCCCCTGTTGATCTCTTAGCAATGGTATTAACGGTATTGCCCTGGTGTTCGCATGTATCCGTTATTTTGAGAATCCCGCCGACGGTACACTTGACCGACCAGCCCGGTTCGCCATTACCCGTTTCTTTTTTAGGCCCGCTTACGAGTTCATCTCTGACTTCACTACTGCTATTTTCCACGAGTCTCGTGCCCCACGGGAGGTTTCTAGCTTCAGCTGTTACGGGTTTTCCCGTTTCGCAGGATCCGGCTTTGACGAACGTGCAGCTCGTAGCCGTTATCGTGGCGACCCCATCCTCACCGTTTCCTGACGATAAGTTAGCGACCCATCCTGTGCCAGTCCCTTTGCATTTGATGGAAGTTGCTCCTCCCGTTGCTTTCTGGTCTTCCAGTTCGAGTTCGCCGCTGGCCGTCACTGTGCTGGTTCCGATGAATGCCTTGGTTTCCCATCCACCGGCGCCCAATGTCGCACACGTATTGCTTGTATACTGACCCGAACCTTTTTCACACGTCACCCATCTTGCCGTCGCCATTGCAGACGAAGCCGTGATCGCCATAAGGCTAGCGACCAACGCTAGCCCGAAGGCTATTTTCAGATACTTCATGTAGCACTGCTCCTTTTCCCTTGAGGGTTGGTTACCGATCTCGTGGCGGCCCCGTCTTCACGCAGAGACACTCCGATACCGGTTATGTAGTGCTTCTCTCATTCGGTACTGACTACCGATGCTGCTTCCTTGGTTACTTTCCTCTCAACAGCCCCAATCTAAACCGTCGAGCGTATGTGCGACAAACAGCTCGCAGAACGGACGAAGGTCGATTTGAGACTTAGGGACGAGCCTACCAGCGTCTTCGACGGAAGGAAAGGGTTGTTTCTCACTCCGCCTGACGTTTCCTCTGAGCCTGCCGGGAATGTTTTCGATCGACCCCCTCCACGGCCGCTCGCGAGGTCCCGGACGGGCGATCGCTTCCATCCGACCGCCACCAGAGACCGCCGGGGTGCGGCCGGTGCCGCAGACAGGCGTCTTGGTGGCCACGACATTCCTCAGCCGATCGAGCCGCCTCCGCGGGCCCGCCAGTCTGCGAGAATGCCGCATCGTCCGTTGGATTCAGGTGTTTTGGTCTATGATCGCGCCTCCCAGCCGGCCTCGGCCGGTGAGGGTTGGTTACCAGCGCCGGGGTGCTCGTCTTCAAACGCAGAGACACCCCGGCGCCGGGCTTACGCCAGCGCGAGCCCTGCGTTGCTATCACCATCTCGGCGCTCCGTCAAGCGGCCCTGCCCCGCCCTCCCGCGGCGCCCCTCAAGCGGGCCCCCCTCCAAGCCGATGCCTAGCTATGAGCCGCGGAGCCCTGCGCCATAACGGCCTGTGCCTGCTTGCGGCCGCCGCGGGAACCGCCGCGCTGGTCTGGCTTGGCCTGTACACGTTCGCCTGGAACGACTACGAAGTCGAGGCACGGCCCGCCTTCGAGGCGCTCGTCCACGGGCACCTGACGGATTTTCTGCGGCTCGCGCCCGCATACGGCGGTTCGCTGGTGCTGCGCGCGCCGTTCGCGCTCGCGACCGACCTGTGGGGCGGTGGGGAACTGGCGGTCTACCGGATGGTGGCGCTGCCCTGCCTGCTGAGCGCCGCGGCACTCGGGGTGTGGCTGGCGGCCGACATGCGCCGCCGCGGACTGCCTGCGCTGGCGCGCGCCGTCGCGCTGGGGGTGTGCGTCGCGAACCCGCTGACGCTGAGCGCGCTGGAATTCGGCCACCCCGAGGAGCTGCTGGGAGCCGCGCTGTGCGTGGCCGCGGTGATCCTCGCCGGCCGCGGTAGCGGGCGGCCGCTGTGGGCGGGGCTGCTGCTGGGGGCCGCGATCGCGAACAAGGAGTGGGCGCTGCTCGCGGTGGGACCCGTGATCCTGGCGCTGCCGCGAGGACGGGGGAGGGTCCTCTGCATCATGGCCGCTGCGGGCGTGGCGGCGGCGGTGCTGGCCCCGCTCGCTCTCGTCCAATCGGGCGGGTTCCTCGCGGTGAGCGGCTCGACGGCGGCCCCCTCGAGCTCGATCTTCCAGCCGTGGCAGGTGTGGTGGTTCCTGGGCCACCACGGTCCCGTGGTGCGCGGCACGTTCGGTCGCGTCAAACCGGGCTTCCGCACGGGCCCTCCGTGGGTCGGCCCGCTGAGCCACCCCCTGATCCTCGCGCTCACGCTCCCGCTCACCGCGCTCCTGTGGTGGCGCAGGCCCCCGGTGCGAACCGACGCCGACACGCGGGTCCGCCAGGCACTGCTCCTGCTGGCGCTCCTGATGCTGCTGCGCTGCATGCTCGACACCTGGGACACCTCCTACTACCTGCTGCCCTTCCTGCTGGCGCTGACCGCACGGGAGGCACTCGGCGAGCGCGGCCTGCCGGCGGCGGCGCTCGCAAGCACGGTGATGGCGTGGATCGGCTTCGTGTGGCTACCCCTACATGCGAGCCCCGATGCACAGGCAGCGTTCTTCCTGGCGTGGACCCTGCCCCTGGCGGCGGCCCTCGCCTGGCGGCTGTACGCTCCGCGCCGGCGTGTGGCGATCGCCCCGCGCGAGCGAGGCAACGTGTACGCCGCCGGGCGCCCCGCGGGCCTGCGAGGCTAGGCGACGACCGTCAGCTCCTTGGGCAACCCTGTGAGCACGAGCGGGCCCCTGTCGGTGAGCACGAGCAGATCCTCGATGCGCACCCCGAAGCGGCCCGGGATGTAGACGCCGGGCTCGACTGTGAGCACGTTGCCGGCGCGCAGGGGCTGTTCGCCGGCGGTGCGGGAGAGGCGGGGGCCCTCGTGGACCTCGATGCCGACCCCGTGGCCCAGACCGTGGCCGAAGTGCTCGCCGTGGCCCGCCCGCTCGATGACCTCGCGGGCGGCGCCGTCGACCTCGCGCCCACTGGGTCCGGGGCGCATCGCGGCGAGGCCGGCCAGCTGGGCTGCGAGCACGAGTTCGTAGACCTCGCGCGCCCCCTCGGGGAGACGCTCGCCGGTGGCGTAGGTGCGGGTGCAGTCCGAGCAGTAGCCCCCGTGCAGGGCGCCCCAGTCGATCGTGAGGAGGGTGTCCCGCGGGATCGGCACGTCGCGAGGCTCGGCGTGGGGCAGCGCGGAGTGGGGCCCCGCGGCCACGATCGAGGGGAAGCTCGCCGCCTCGGCGCCGAGGCGGCGCATGCGCAGCTCCAGCTCGATCGCCACCTCCCGCTCGGTGCGGCCGAGGACCCCGGCCTCCAGCACCTCGCGCAGCGCCTCGTCGGCGAGCTCGCAGGCGGCGCGAATGCGCGCGAGCTCCGCCGGCTCCTTGACCTCGCGCAGCTCCTCCACGAGACCCCCGCAGGCGACCAGCTCCCACGCCACGGGCAGCAGCTCGCGCAGGCGGAGGTGCTGCTTGACGGTGAGCGAGCCCTCCTCGAACCCCAGGCGCCCGCCCTGCATCCCCGCGAGCTCCGCGACGGCCGCCTCGACCAGGTCGACGGGCACGATGCGCCGCTCGAAGAGTGGGGGAACCTGCTCGGCGGATTGGGTCTCGTAGCGGAAATCCGTGAGGAACAGGTGGGGGTCCGCACACGCCGCCGCCTCCTCCTCCTCCTCCCTCGTAGCGGCGATCAGCGCGAGCCCGTTCGAGCCGCTGAAGCCGGTGAGGTAGCGGAGGTTGACGGGGTGAGTTATCAGCAGGACATCGACCCCCCTCTCCTGCGCGAGGGCCGCGAGCCGCAAGGTGCGGCCCACCTCGGGGGCGGTGCTGGAGGGTGGGCTCACGGGCACGCCTGCCGACCCTCGCTCCCGCGCGTCACGCCCCGCCCTCCTCGAGCACGGCGCGCAGGTGCTGCAGGGCGAGGCGGTACCCCTCGACCCCCTGCCCGGAGATGGAGGCGACGCAGAGATCCCCAATCACCGACACCCGCCGCCACGGCTCGCGGGCCTTGATGTCGGAGAGGTGGACCTCGACCGTGGGCAGGGCGGCGATCTCCAGTGCGTCGTGGATCGCCCACGCGTAGTGAGTCCAGGCGCCGGGGTTGAGGATGATCCCATCGGCCTCCTTGCGCACGCGGTGCAGATGCTCGACGAGCTCCACCTCGGCGTTGGTCTGAAAGCAGCGGGCTCTCAGGCCGAGCTCGGCGGCGAACCCCTCGACGCGCCGCTCGAGCTCGGAAAGGGTGAACGTGCCGTAATGCTCGGGGTCGCGCCGTCCGAGCATGTTGAGGTTGACACCGTGCATCACCTCGATTCGATATGACGCCTCGCCCATCCTGGCAAGAGCCTACCTTTGCCCGTGGAGCATCTCTGCAATCGGGCCGCCAGGCCGCGGGGAGTGCCTAGGAGACCAGCTCCGCGACGGCGGCGCGCAGCTCGCCTGCGGAGACCTCGCAGCCGACCCGAACGTCGCCGGGGGCATGCACGAGGACGAACGGGGTGCGGGCGCCGAGGCGCTTCTTGTCGTGCGAGACGGCCGCGACGACCTCCTCGACACCGGCCCCCTCGAGGGTAGTGGGGATCCGGTGGGCGAGCAACAGTTCCCGCACCTGCGCGCGCAGCTCCTCGCGGCCGGAGAGGCGCAGCGCCGCGAGGAGCCCGAGGCCGACGGCCTCGCCGTGGCGGTAGCGGGAGTAGCCGGTGGCGGTCTCGATCGCGTGGCCCACGGTGTGCCCGAGGTTGAGGACCTGGCGGCGCCCGCCGTCGCGCTCGTCCTCGGCGACCACGGCGAGCTTCAGGCGCGCGCAGGCGAGGATCGTGCGCTCGTCCACGCCCTGCACAGCGGCGGACCGGACAGGAGCGGACTGCACGGGGGCGGACTGCACGGCGGCGGACTGCACGGCGGCAGCGCGTCCCACCGCCGCCCCGGCTGCGCTGGGCTCCTCCGCGAGGGGGAGCCGTTGCGCCGCGACGCGCTCCCACAGCTCTCCCCCCGCGATCAGTGCCGTCTTGAGCACCTCCACCCAGCCGGCGTTCAGCTCGGCCGCGGGCAGCGTGCCAAGTGTGTCGGGGTCGACGATCACCGCGGCGGGCTGGTGGTAGGCACCGACGTAGTTCTTGGCCTCCGGTAGGTCCACGCCGGTCTTGCCCCCGTAGGCGGAGTCGACCTGGGCGACGAGTGTGGTGGGGACCTGCACGACGGGCACCCCGCGCTGGTAGGTGGCCGCGCAGAAGCCCGCGAGGTCCCCCACGACCCCGCCGCCGAGCGCGATCAGGTGATCGGCGCGGGTCATGCCCGCGTGCGCCAGATCCCGCCACACGCGCTCGGCGGTGGCCAGGGTCTTGTGGGACTCCCCCGGGGGGATCGCGGTCAGCGTGGCGAGCTCCCCCAGTCGCTGCGCGTACAGCGCGCCGACGGTCTCGTCGGTTACGCAGAAGGGCCGCGAGGCGCCCCGATCGAGCGGCCAGCCCTCCGGCCGGCGGACCAGCTCGAGCAGTCCGCGACCGACGAGCACGGGGTACTCCCCCGACGCCGCGGCCGCCCACAGCAGCCGCGCGGTCTTGGCCCCCGCTGCGGCGAGCATCCGCAGGGCGGGCAGCGCGCGCACGGCGACCCCGGGCCGATCCGCCGGAAGGATCGCGTCGGCGAGCCCCTCGTAGAGCCCCCGCCGCTCTGCGTGCAGCGCCGCGAACGCCTCGGGGTCACGCGCGAGGGGACGCTCGCCGGCCTGGGCGCGAACGCGCTCCCATGCGCGCACGGGGTCGATCTCGAGCAGCACCGCCACGTGCGCGGCGAGCGCCTCGCGGACCCGCGCGGAGAGCACGGCGCCCCCCCCGAGCGCGATCAGGGTTGGGGACCCCGCCCCCCCGCCGGCCTGGGCGAGCAGCTCGCAGACGAGCTCCTCCTCCTGCGCGCGGAAGGAGCTCTCCCCGTGGAGCTCGAACTCGCGGGCGATCGAGTGCCCGAGGCGGGCCTCCAGCAGGCGGTCGGTGTCCAGCACCTCCCCGCCCAGCTCGCGAGCGATTTCAGCGGCGGCGGTGGACTTGCCGGCGCCCATGAAGCCCGTGAAGACGAGGGCGCGGCTCAGCGGCGCCAATCGATCCGCTCCTCGTAGGCGCCCAGCGCCTCGCGCACGTCGTCGATGTGGTCACCCCCGAACTTGCGGCGGTAGGCGTCGGCGAGCACGAGCGCCACCATTGCCTCGCCCACCACGCCCGCGGCGGGGACGGTGCAGGAGTCGGTGCGCTCCCGCAGCGCCTCCGCGGCCTGGAGCGTGGCGATGTCCACGGAGCGCAGCGGCTTGGTGAGGGTGGGCAGGGGCTTCATCGCGCCCCGCACGATCAGCGGCTCCCCGGTGCTCATCCCCCCCTCCAGGCCCCCCGCGCGGTTGGTCTCGCGGTAGTAGCCGCGCTCGGGTGAGAAGAAGATCTCGTCGTGGGCCTCCGAGCCTGGCCGCCCCGCCACCTCGAAGGCTGCGCCGATCGAGACCCCCTTGAGCGCCTGGATCGAGAGGATCGACATCGCCAGGCGCCCGTCCAGGCGCTCCTCCCAGGAGACGTGCGAGCCGAGGCCCGGGGTGAGGCCGAAGGCCAGCACCTCAAAGACGCCCCCGAGCGACTCGTTGGCCTTGCGCAGGGCGTCGATCTCGGCCACCATCGCACGCGAGGTCTCGGCGTCCAGGCAGCGCACCGGCGAGCTGTCCACCGCGTCGAAGTCCGCGAGCTCGAGCGCCCCCGCGGGCCGGGGGGCGCACACGGAGGCGATCCTAACCACGTGGGAGCGCACCTCGACGCCGAGCGCGCGCAGGAACGCCTTGGCGAGCGCGCCGCCCGCCACGCGCGCCGCGGTCTCCCGCGCGGAGGCGCGCTCGAGGATGTTGCGCACGTCGCTCTGCTTGTACTTCCAGGTCCCCACCAGGTCCGCGTGCCCGGGCCGGGGAAGATGCACCTCGGGGACCGGGTGGGCGGGATCCGATACCGGCCAGGGGCTCATGCGCTCCTCCCAGTTAGCGTAGTCGCGGTTTGCGACCTGCAGCGCCACGGGGCTCCCAAGGGTGCGCCCGTGGCGGATACCGCCGGTCACGAGGGCGCCATCGCGCTCGATCTTCATGCGCCCCCCACGGCCGTGCCCGAGCTGGCGGCGGGCGAGGTCGGCGTCGATCTCCTCCGCGCGTACCTCCAGGCCCGCGGGCAGCCCCTCGAGGATCGCGGTGAGGCCGGGCCCGTGGGACTCCCCGGCGGTGGTGAGGCGGAGGATCATCCCGCCTAGCTTATGGCGTACTCGGTAGGGCCCGCATGCCCCCACCGAGATATGCCCTCTGGCCTACCCGTGGTGGTGGCGATGACGGCGCGCCGCCCGGGCGCGGGCCGCACGCGCCGCCGCGGCCCGCGACTTGGCGAGTTCGATGCTCACGACCTTCAATTCGTAGGGCACGCTTTCCCCGTCGGGTTCGAGATAGGTGAGTTCCTCGCTCGCCCCGGCCGTGAGGTCGATCACTTCGCACTGGGAGGCGCTCGGGATGCAGGCCGCCTGCCCTTTGAGGATCGCTTCGCGGCTGAGCGCGAAGAGCGCCCCCTTGCCGTTGGCGCGCGCGCCGCCGAACACGATCAGGGTGTCGTCGCTGGAGGGCAGCTCCTGCAGGCGCTTGAGATCGAGGTAGGGCGTGAGCTGGGGGAGCACCCCGGGGACGGAGGACATCCGGCCGAACTGCACGGTGACCAGGTAGACGGGCTTGGGCTTCGGCTTCGGCGCAACCTGCGTGGAGGCAGGAGGTGTGGAGGGGCTCCCGCCGGAACTGGAGGGGGTGGTGGAGGTAGTTGGGGAGGATTTGGTGGAGGAGCTCGGTTTGCTTTCCGGGGAGGAACTCGATTGCGCGGAGGAGGAGGACCCCGCCGCGGAGGGCTTGGCGGCCGCGACCTTCCCCTCGAGGGGTGTGAAGGGGTCGTGCGAGCCCGCCTTGTGCTGGTAGCGCGCGCCGTCCGTGGTCTCGGCGGCCGCCGCGTTGGGGTCGGCGGGCGCCTGGCTGACCGGCAGCGCGGGACCCTGAGCGCCGGGCGTCGCCGCCGGCGCGATCGCGGCCGAGCTTGGCGAGGCCCCGCTCGGGCTGGATCCGCCGCCATCAAGCACGACGTAGGCGACGGCGCCCGCGAGGGCGAGACCCAGCAACAACAGGATCGGCAGCAGCCGCCGGTCGAGGAGATCGGACTTCAGCGATCGCAGGATCGCACTCATGGCGTCACCTCACCGATGGTCGCGGGGGTGCCCCCCGGCTGGCGCAGAGGGCAGGTTCGGGGCACGGGGCGACTCATGGCGTCACCCGCACCACAGCCGGGGTGGCCGGGGAGGAAGAGGAGGCGGCGGTGCTCGTGGAGCCAGGGCCGATCGCGCTGGCGCCGCCGGTGGGAGCCTGGCTGGCAGGCAGCACGTAGGCGGTGGCGGTGATCGTCGCGCTCAGCGGCACCTTGCCGGAGCTCGAGCTGGAGCCCGAGCTGGCCTGGTTTTCGACGGTGATGTCAGCCCCCTGGATCGTGAGCAGGCGCCCGCTCACGAGAATGTCTCCCGTGGTGGTGCGCTGCGCGAAGTCGTCGATCTCCCCGAGCAGGTGGGCCAGCCCTCCGAAGCTTCCTTTGAAGACGAACGTAAAGGGCATCTGGGTGAAGCCGGCTTCGGCGGTGGCCCCCGCCGCCGAGCCGAGGCTCGAAGCGGCCAAGCTCGACCCAGAGGTGCCGCCGGCGGTGATCGAGTTGAAGCCGACCTCGCGCTGGTTGGAGGCCTGCTCGAGCTCGTAGATCAGCGAGGGGACTTCCTCGGAGGAGGGCACGGCTTTGCCGAGGCTCACCACGGACTTGTAGGCGGCGGTGTAGCGCTGCTGGGCAACGCGCGCGCTGGCGGCCTTGGCCTGGGCGCCTTCGAGCTGCTGACGGGCGCTCTGAACCTGCGCCTGCGCCGCCGCGGCCTGGTGGCGCTCGGGAGAAACGACCAGCAGCCAGCCGCCGACGAGCACGGCGAGCACGACCACTCCGATCAGGACCATGCGGTCGCGGGTGGTCATCGGTTCGCCCTCACGGTGCTGCTCGACAGAGCCCTGGCCCCGCTCGCCTTAGAGCCTCCGGAGGAGGAGGGTGTGGCCGACTCGAGCGCTCCGAGGTTCGAGGCCGGCAGCGTGGGCAGCGGCTGGAAGGTGACCTGCACGGAGAAGACGGGATCGCCGTTCGGACACCCGCCGCTCGAGCCACTGGAGGCCCCGGCGCCGCTGCCACCGGTCTTGGTGGAGCTCTGCAGAGTGACGTTGCTGACACCGCTGATGAGGCGCAGACGCACAAGCGTCTGCGCGACCACCACCTGACTGGCGGCGCAGCCGGCGAGCGTGAAGGTGGGGACCGCGCCGGGGGGCGTCGCGGAGCTCACGGCCGCGGTGGCAGTGGAGGGGGAAGGGGAGGGGGCGGAGCCTTTGGAGCTCAGGGTACTCCCGGTCGTGGTGCCAATCGTGCCCTGCAGCGAGCTGAGCGAGACGTCGCTGGGCAGCACGCGGCTCAATTCGCCCATCGCGGCGGACCAGTCGAAGCGGGAGCCGATCAACGTGGAGATCGCCTGCAGGCGCTGTTCGCGTATCGCTACGAAGCTCGTGTAGGGGGCGAGCTGGGCGGCCTGCGCCTGAACCTGCGCCGCGCGGACCGCGAGCGAGGCGGCTTCGGAGCGGCGGCTGGAGAGCGCGTGGTGGGCGAGCCCGTACAGCAGTGTGAGGACCGCAATGCCGGCGAGCAGCCCGAGCACGGCGAACGCCGCGCCCTCGGAGCGGGCCCCGATGGCGCCCCCGCCACGCTGCTCGGAGGGGATCAGGTTGACGGCTCTCATCGGGGTGCCTCCTCGGTGGCGAGCCCGGTGGCGATCGCGAGGCGGTGAACGGAGACGGGGTGGGCGGGGTTCGAGTCCTCTCCATCCCCGAAGCTCACGGACTCGCGGCGCACCGCCATCCCCAGGTCGGCCTCGAGCGCCTCGGAGAAGCCGTGCATCTCCAGGGCGGGACCGCTGAGCACGACGCTCTGCACTTCGCCGCCGCCCTCCTGGGAGCGGTGGAAGTCCAGCGAGTTGCGCACCTCTCCGACGATCTCGTGGATGCCGTTCTCGAGCACCATGCGCACCTGGGGGTCGAACGCCTCAGCCTGTGCGTCGGCGGCCGGCTCCGGGGCGCTCGGGTTCGCCGCGGGCGACGGCGGGGAGTCGAACCCGGGGGAGTCCGCAGGCGCGGAGCCAAGCTCGGGGGAGTCCGCGGGCGCGGAGGCGGACTCGGAGGCATCCACGGGGGCGGGCGCCGGCGCCACCACGGGGAGCGACACCGCGGCGGCGGCGCGCAGATCGAAGGCGGCGAGCAGCGCGCGGGCCTCGATGAGCGGGATGCCCCGCCGCTCGGCGATCTCGCTGGCCATCGCCTCCAGGCCCCCGCCGACGACGCGGGTGAAGCGACAGAGGGTGCCCTCGGCGATCGCCATGTTGGTGAGCCCACCGACATTCAGGTAGAGCACGCGCTCTGAGCGCTCCCCATCGCCGGCGCTCTCCCCATCCGCTGCGGGCACCGCGGCCTGCGGGGCGCCGGGGCGGTAGAGGGAGCGGATCAGCGCGAACGCGGAGAGGTCCACACCCTCAGGGCGCAGCCCGGCGTGGCGCACGGCGCGCAGCAGGCGCTCCACCATCTCGCGCTGAGCGGCAACCACAATCACCCGCTGGCGCGGCCCGGAGGGGGTGTCGTGGACCCCGAGGGAGTGGAAGTCCAGCACCGCGCCGGCGAGCGGCATCGGCACCTGATCCTCGGCCTGGAAGCGCACCGCGGCGGCGAGTTCCTTGCGGTCCGTGACCGGCGGCAGCTCGAGGGTGCGCAGGACGGTGCGCTGGTTGGCAAGACCGATCCGCACGCGCTTGCCGAGCCGGCCGTCGCGGAAGAGCTCCTGGAGCGCCTCCCCGAGCACGCGCTCGTCGAGCACCTCGCCCTCGCGCACGGCGTCCGGCGGTAGCGGGGCGCCGGCGGCACGCTCCACGACGATCCCCCCGTTGACGTGCGCCTGCACGGCGGCGACGTAGCCGGGCTGGATGTCCAGGCCGACGATGTCCGCGCCGCCGCGGCGGCCGAGCGAGAGGTTTAGGTTTGGCATCAGTGCGCTGAGAGTGGGCATTGGCTGGCTATCTGCATCCGCGTGCGCGTTTCGATCGGAAGCGCCGCGCACCGCGACGGTGGAGCTGCATGACCCGTCATCGACCCCTCGCGCGGATCGCTGAAGAGGCAATTGACCCGATTGTCAATTCGTCCAGAAGCGGCGGCGGGTGAGATGAGTCGTGCTAGCGAGTTCATGGCCGCCTCCCGGGTGAGATGAAATCGTGCCGGTGCGTTCACAGCCGCCCTCCGGGTGAGATGAAATCGTGCTCGCGCGCTCATAGCTGTCCTCAGTGGACGAAGGTGTGGAGGTACCAGTTGACGATCGGCTGCCCCGCGAAGACCGCGACGATTCCCCCCAGCGCGAGGAAGGGACCGAACGGGATCGCAGTCTTGCGCCCTGCGCGGGCGCCCTTGCGGGCGAGGATCACCGCCCCAAGGAGCACACCGGAGAGGAGCGCGATCAGGATCGCGGGTGCGACGGCGGCGCCGAGGAACAGCCCCATGACCCCGGCGAGCTTGACATCCCCCATCCCCATCCCGCCCGGGTAGGCGAGCGCGGCGATCAGCAGGAAACCACCCGCGGCAGCCCCGGCGATCAGCCGCGTGGGCTCGCCGGCGGGATCGAGCGCGGTCCCCAGGCCGAGCGCGAGCAGCGCCCCGGCGCCGGTCAGCTTGTTCGGGATGATGCGGTACTCAAGGTCGATCAGCGCGGCGGGCACGAGCAGCAGGATGAGCGCCACCGACAGCGCGATCCCCGCGGCGCTCCCGTGGGTTACAACGGCCCCGGCGCACAGCAGGGCGGTGGCGGCCTCCACCAGGGGGTAGCGGGGGGAGATGCGCGCCGAGCAGTTGCGGCAGTGGCCCCGCAGCAAGAACCAGGAGAGCACGGGAACGTTGTCATACGGCCGCACCGGCGTCCCGCAGGAGGGGCAGCGCGAGCGGGGCTTGACAAGCGACTCACGCCGCGGCAGGCGGTAGGCGACGACGTTCAGGAACGAGCCGAAGACCGCGCCCAGCAGTCCCGCGAAGGTGGCCTCCATGTATCACTGATCGGTCGCCGCACAGCAAGGCTTGAGTCAGCCGGTGGACCCTGGGCGTCGCGGAGACGACGAGCGGACGGGCATCGCCTCCCGTTCCCACAGCTTGCGATGCCCTCGAGGTCGAAGCGCCGCGTACTACCTGCCGGCACGCGGTTACGAGGACCAGGTGCCGCTCACGCAGCCGCCGTGGGTTTCTTCGGCGGGTTTATTGCAGGTGCGTTCCAGCGCGCCGGTTGAGAGGCGCTTGATCGTGAACGTCGCTTTGTTCGGGGCTTCCGCGGTAACTTCGTATTCGGTTGCGGTGCCTTTCGCTACGGTCAGGATCGCTTCATTTTTGTTCGAGGTGTTGATCGATTTTTCGTACGCGCTCTCTTCGGCCGTGCTCAAACCCGTGTATGTGCCACCGTGATCGGTCGCGTAGGTTTCCGCGGTCGTCTCGGCGGTACTGGCGAGGGTCTTGGCCCCAGCGTCCACAGCCTTGCTCTTCTGGCTCAAGAACGCAGGAATCGCAATTGCAGCCAGGATGCCGATGATCAGGATGACAACCAGCAGTTCAATGAGCGTGAACCCACCCTCGTCGCGCATGCGCGAGCCACCCTCGTCGTGTATGCGCCAGCGTGGTCCATGCGGCATACGCACCATCTGGCCGTATCGGCCCCGATCGTCCAGGGCTAAAGGGGCAACTTGTCCAATTGACCATTCGCCCTCTCCCGGAGTCCAAGAACGCCTCCGGCAGCACCCGCAGTGAGGGGGCGGCCGACTGGCCGCCCCCTCAGGATCTGCTCGTGTCTTCTGCTGATCGCTCTCGAGCCACCGGGGGCTCAGAAGCGACCTTTCTACCCGGCGTGTTACGAGGACCAGGTGCCGCTCACGCAGCCGCCGTGGGTTTCTTCGGCGGGTTTATTGCAGGTACGTTCCAGCGCGCCGGTTGAGAGGCGCTTGATCGTGAACGTCGCTTTGTTCGGGGCTTCCGCGGTAACTTCGTATTCGGTTGCGGTGCCTTTCGCTACGGTCAGGATCGCTTCATTTTTGTTCGAGGTGTTGATCGATTTTTCGTACGCGTTCTCTTCGGCAGTGGACAGACCTTCGTAGGTGCCACCGTGATCGGTCGCGTAGGTTTCCGCGGTCGTCTCGGCGGTGCTGGCGAGGGTCTTGGCCCCAGCGTCCACAGCCTTGCTCTTCTGGCTCAAGAACGCAGGAATCGCAATTGCGGCGAGAATGCCGATGATCAGGATAACCACCAGCAATTCGATGAGCGTGAAACCACCCTCATCGCCTGTGCGCTGGCGCAGTCGATACAGCATTTGAATCCTCCTAGGATCCGGTTATAGGCGGCCAGGCCCCAGATCCCATCGCCCAAATTGGCGATACGTCCCCCGTGTGTCGACTGATCGGCTCGCGGAGGTCGCCGGCTTTGCTACGCACTCACTGGTGCTCTGCCTTGGAACCTCGGCACTGACTCTTTTGTTGGCCTCAGCATCGGCACGTGGGTCGCGCCCTTGAATGGCGCAGCGTCGCCTGGACACATTGGAAGCCTCTCCCCGAAACGGCGCCAACGCACCGGCGCCTCCATCTGGACGGCCGAACCTTGAACGACCTGCGCCGCCGGGTGTGCTCAGGCGACCGCGTCCGAGGGCGGTGCCCCGGGCTCGCCCTCCGCCGCCTCTGCCTCCAGCCACGCCGCCTGCGTATCGATGCCGCTCTGGCGCGTGCCCGCGCCCTGGCACCACGGGCAGGTGACCGTGGAGGACTCGCCCCCGAGATTGGAGATCACCCGGCCGGTACCCCGGCAGGGCATGCATGCTTGAGGGTCGTGCTCGGCCATCGGCTGGCGAGAATAGCGTTACGGGCATGAGAGCACCCGCACGAGGGGCCCGGTGGGTCCTCCTGATCGCGATCACGCTGGTGGCGGCCGCGCTGCGCTTGGCCCATCTCGGGCAGGTCCCCGGCGACCCCTTCTACGACGGTGCGGTCAGAAGCATGGGGCTCTCGTGGCACAACTTCTTCTTCGGAGCGGTCGAGCCCTCGGGCGCGGTGGCGATCGATAAGCCGCCGATCGACCTGTGGCTGCAAGTCGCGAGCGTCAAGCTGCTCGGCTTCGGCTCGACCGCGCTGAAGCTGCCGGAGGCGCTCGCCGGCACGCTCGCCGTGCCGCTCCTGTACGTCGCAGTCCGGCCGGTGTTCGGCGTGCGCGCCGGGCTCGCTGCGGCGCTCGCGTTGGCGGTGCTGCCGATCGCGGTGATCACCGCCCGTAGCGACACGATGGATGGGGTGATGATGGCGCTGAGCGTGCTCGCCCTCGCGCTGCTGGTGCGCGCCGTGCAAAGCGGGCGCACCGCCTGGCTGCTGGGGGCCGCCGCAGCACTCGGAGTGGCCTTCGACGTGAAGCTGCTGGAGTCCGTCGTCGCGCTGCCCGGGCTCGCGCTCATCGCCTGGTTGGGGCTGCCCGGCGCGGCGCGCCGACGTGCCGCGCAGCTGGCGCTCGCGGGTCTCGTGTTCGTCGCGGTCGCGCTCTCATGGCTGACCGCCACGCTGCTCTTCCCCGCCCACGAGCGCCCCTGGGCGTACGGCTCCACCAACGGCAGCGCCTGGAACGCCGCGTTCGTCTTCAACGGCCTGGAACGCGTCGAGGGCAAGGTGCTCGAAGGCTCCCAGAGCGCCTACCGCCCCGGATACCCCTATCCCGAGTCCACCCAGGCCGAGCGCGACGCGATCCCCATCCTCCCCCCCTCCCCCACCCGCCTGCTGGCACGCATCGGCCCGCTCTCCGGCGAGCGGCTCGGCCTGGAGGTGCTCGCCGCCCTACTGCTGGGGGGCGCGGCGCTGGGAGCGCTCCTGTGGAAGCGGCGAGCGACCGCAGCCCTGCCGGCGCCGCGTGGCGGACCCGAGAGAAGAGGACCCGAGAGCGGTGGGGCCGAGAATGGCGGGGCCGGAGCAGGGACGGTGGATCGGGTGAGCGGCGTGGACGCAGCAGGCGTCTCTGAGGACAGCCGCCTGAAGCTCGCGGTGGCGGCCGGCCTGATGCTGTGGTTGCTGGTGGGTATCGCGCTGTTCAGCGACATGGGCCGTCTGCATCCCCGTTACACCGAAGGCTTCACCCCCGCCGTCGCCGCCATGCTGGGGATCGGCGTCGCCTGGGGAGCCGACCGGCCGGGGATCCGGCGAGGCAGAGGACGGCTGCTCGTGCTGACCCTGACCCTGCTCGGCGTGACGATCTATGCCGAGCGCCTGCTGTTCGGGGTGAGCGCCGTGTGGTGGGTCGCCGTCGCGGGCGCCGCGGGCGCCTCTGCGCTCGCCTGGACGGGACGCCCGCGTGGGGAGATGCAGCGCACGGGGATCACGGCACTTGCGCTCCTCTGCCTGCTCGCGGTACCCCTATGGGCTTCGCTGCAAGCCGTCAGGGAAAACGTATCCGACACCACCCCTATCGGCGTGCTGCACCGTGGAGAGCTCGCGCCGCTCAGCGCCTACCTGCGCGCCCACCAGGGCTCCGCCTACTACGAGGCCGCCTTCGACTCCGGAACCAAGATGGGCGAGCTGGTCGAGCGCGACGCCCGTCCGATCCTCGTGCTCACCACGCTCAATAGCCGTGTTCTCACCCCGGTCGCCCGTCTGCGCGCGCTCGTCGCCGCCAGGGAGGTCCGCTACGCCTTCCTCGACGGAGGCTGCGGGCCACACTCTCCTCCCACCGACGCCGACTGCTCGGCGGCGGCGCGCTGGGTGAGAGCACACGGCACCGATGTCTCCAAGCAGGCGGGGATGCCACGCCCAGGAATGCTCTGGCGGCTGCCGTGAGGCGTGCCTGTGTTTCGGGGAGGCGGCGTTGTAGCGTGCGCAGGGCATGAGCGCCACCGAGACACCGGCCTCCCTGAGGATTCTCATCGTCGATGACGAGGAGACGCTGCGCGAGACGCTCACCCGCTCCTTCTCACGCGAGGGCCACACCGTCGAGGCGGTGGCCTCCGGCACCCAGGCGATCGAGCGTGCCGGCGCGGAGCACTTCGACGTGATCCTGCTCGACGTCGCCCTCGGCGCGGGACCGAACGGATATGAGGTGTGCCGCACCCTGCGCGATCAGCGCAACGTCGTGCCGATCATCATGCTCACCGCTTTGGACACCGAGGCCGACGCGGTGCAGGGGCTGGAGGCGGGCGCCGACGACTATGTGACCAAGCCCTTCGGACTCGCCGAGCTGCGCAGCCGCGTGCGCGCCGTGCTGCGCCGCTCCGGACCCCGCTCGTTCGGCCGCGAAGCGATGAGCGTCGGCCCGGTGGCGCTCGACCGCGGCCGCCGCGAGGTGAGCGTGAACGGCGAGCCCGTGCGCCTGACCTTCTCGGAGTTCGAGCTGCTGGCGAGGCTGATGTCCGAGCCCGGGCGGCTGCTCAACCGCCAGGAGCTACTGCGCGCGATCTGGGGGGACTCCGCCTACCGCGACCCGCGCGCGATCGACGTCCACATCCGCCACCTGCGCGAGAAGCTCGAGAATCGCCCCGAGGAGCCGAAGCTGATCCTGACCGTGCGGGGGGCCGGCTACCGCTTCCTGGAGCCATGAGGCGCCTCCCTGCGCGGGGCGGCACACCTCTGCATGGACTGAGCCGGTGGCTGCTGGGACTGCGCCCGCGGGTGCTCGCCGCACTGCTGCTGACCAGCGCGGTGACGCTCGCGGTGGCGGCGCTCACGCTGCTCTCACCGCTCGAGCAGCGTCTGCGCACCGACGGCGAACAGACAGTGCTGACCGCGCTCGGCTCCGCGCGCCCGGAGCTTAACGAGATCTCCCTCGAACCAGCGACGGGGCGCCTGAACGAAGTGGATATGCGCCAGAGCGCCCTGCTGCTTCGGCGCCGCTCGCAGGCGACGCTGACGATCCTCGACGGCCAGCTCGACATCCTCTACACCGGCGCCGCGCCCACCCAGGACGTGCCGGACTTCTACGGGCAGGCGCGCCAGGCGCTGCTCGGCGGCGGGGCGCCCATTCGCGCGGTGCGCGACGACGAGCTGGTGGTCGCCCAGCGGATCACGATCGCACACCGCCACTACGTCGTGGTGCTCACCAAGCGCCTGGACTACGTCGCCTCCGCCGTGCGCGTCGTGCGGACCGCGTTCCTCGAGGCCGCCGGCGGCGGCCTGCTCGTCGCCCTGCTGCTCGGCATCGGGCTCACGACCACGCTCCTGCGCCGTCTCGAGCGGCTGCGCGACGCAATCCGCGAGCTGGAGCGCCGGGGGGAGGGCGGACTCAGATCCGATCTCCTGCCCGAGGATCGAAGCCGTGACGAGGTGGGCGAGCTGACGCGGGCGTTCGCGGGCATGCAGTCGCGTTTGCGCCGCCAGGAAGCCGTCCGGCGGGCGTTCGTCGCGACCGCCTCGCACGAGCTGCGCACCCCCCTTGCCTCCCTCGACGGGATGCTGGAGCTACTCGAGGACGATCTGAGCTCCGAGTACCTCGATCTCGGGGACGCCCGCGAGCGCGCCGCTCGCGCCAGGGAGCAGTCGCACAGGCTCTCTCGGCTGGCCTCCGATCTGCTCGACCTGAGCCGCCTCGACGCAGAGGTCGAGCTGCGCAGCGAGCCACTCGAGCTCGGCGAGCTCTGCCGGGCGGTGGCCGCCGAGTTCGAGCTCGCGGCGGCGGAGCGCCGGGCGAGGCTGAGGGTCCACCCGCCCACGGAGCCCTGCTGGGCGCAGGCCGACCCGGGGGCGGTGGCGCGCATCGCACGCATCCTCTTGGACAACGCCCTGCGGATCGCCCCCGAGGATTCGAGCATCGACGTGGAGGTCTCCGCGGAGGAGCCCTGGGCGCAGCTGAGCGTCCGCGACCATGGACCGGGCGTCCCGCCAGCCGAGCGCGAGCTGATCTTCGAGCGCTTCCAACGCGGCTCCACCACGGGGGGGCGCGGCGGTTTCGGCCTGGGCCTCGCGATCGGGCGGGAGCTCGCCTCGCGGATGGGGGGCGAGCTCGAGCTGATTAGCTCAGGTGTCCCCACAGACTCTAGTGTCCCCGTGGAGGACGGAGCCCGCTTTCGACTGCGGCTGCCCGCCGCGCACGAGGATTGAGATGCCCACCAACCCCGCAATGCCAATGCTGGCCCATCGCGCAATGCCAATGCCGGCCTATCGCGCAATGCCGACCCCGACCCACCACTCACCGGCATGAGCCACGGGGACACACTCGCGGAGATCGCGGCGCAGGCCCAGCACAGCGGACACATGGCGCTCGACACCGAGTTCATGGGCGAGGGGCGCTACCGCACCCTGTTGTGCCTTGTACAGCTCGCGGTCCCCGACCACACGACCGGCCTGCGCATCGAGCTGATCGACCCGCTGGACGAGCGCCTCGACGGGGCGCCGCTGGCGCGCGTGCTCGCCGACCCCGAGATCGAGCTGGTGCTGCACGCCGGCCGCCAGGACGTCGCGCTCCTGCGCCGGCGCTTGGACACGCCGGTGTGCAACGTCTTCGATACGCAGCTCGCCGCGGGCTTCGCCGGGATGCAGGCACAGGCCTCCTACGAGACGCTGCTCTCGGAGCTGCTCGGGGTGCGTCTCGCCAAGAGCGCGAGCTTCACCCGCTGGGACGCGCGGCCGCTCTCGCGCGAGCAGCTCGCCTACGCGCGCGAGGACGTCGTGCACCTGCTGGAGCTCGCCGAGGAGCTCAAGCGGCGGCTCGCTGCCTCCGGACGCCTGCAGTGGGCGCGCGAGGAGTGCCGTGCGCTCGAGCGGGCCAGCGACGAGCGCGACGAGGAGGCGATCTTCGCGCGCCTGCCACGGATTCGCGGCATGAGCGCCCTCTCGCAGGCGGTCGCGCGCGAGCTCGTGGCCTGGCGAGAGCGGACCGCCGCCGCTCAGGACCGCACGGTGCAGAGCATCCTCGGGGACGCGGTGCTCGTGGAGATCGCCAAGCGCCGCCCCGCCACCACGCGCGAGCTGGAGCAGATCCGGGGTCTCGCCCAGAGCGGTCTGCGCCGCCGCGGGACGGAGCTGTTGGAGGCGGTGCGACGGGGGCCGGAGCGACCCCACGAGCCACTCGAGCGCCTCCCCAGAGGCGGAGCCCCGGACCCTACGGACGCACCGCTGGTCGCGCTCTGCGAAGCGCTCGTCCGTGCCCGCGCACGTGAAGCCGACCTCGCCTACGAGCTGATCGCCGCCCGCGCGGACCTGCAGGCGATTGTCGCCGCCGTCCGCACCGGCGGGACGAGCGGGACCGAGAAGCTCGACGTGCGCACCCTGCACGGGTGGCGCCGCGAGCTGGTCGGCGCGGAGCTGCTGGAGCTGCTCGACGGTCGGGTCTCGCTGTCGGTGCACGGCGGCAAGCTCGGGATTGGCCCCGTCTAGCGCCCTCCGCGGCAATGAGCTATTCGATGTGGTTGTAAACCGTGAACAGCGGCATGTACATCGAGATCACGATGAAGCCGACGATCGCGCCGATCACGATGATCATGATCGGCTCCATGATCGAGGTGAGGGCTTTCACCGAGGCGTCCACGCGATCCTCGTAGAAGTCGGCGATCTTGTCGAGCATCGCGTCCAGCGCGCCCGTCTCCTCGCCGACGCCCACCATGTGGGTCACCATCGTCGGGAAGACCGGGATCTGCGCCAGCGGCGCGGAGATCGTGCCGCCGCGCTTGACCGAGGCGATCACGCTCTCCATCGCCTCCTCCACCACGATGTTGCCGCCGGTTTTGCCGGTGATCTCGAGCGCCTGCAGCAGCGGCACGCCCGCGCTGGTCAGCGAGGCCAGCGTGCGCGACCAGCGCGCGACCGCCACCTCCTGCACGATCGTCCCGATCTTCATCGGGACGCGCAGCCGGAAGCGGTCCCACTGCGGACGCCCCCACGAGCTTTTCTTCCACTTCAGGAAGGCCACCACCACGGCGGCGAAGACCCCGAACATCAGCCACCACTCGTGGGTGACGATAAAGGAGAGTTTTACCGAGAACTTCGTGATCGCCGGGAGTTCGCCCCCGAATTCCTTGAATACGTTCTGGAACACCGGCACCAGGAAGGCCACCAGCGCGAGCATCACGCCGACCGCGAAGACGAGCACCAGCGTGGGGTAGATCATCGCCGATTTGATCTGCCGGCGCAGCGAGGCGTCCTTCTCGAGCTGGTCGGCCACGCGCAGCAGTGAGCCTTCAAGCATCCCCCCGGTCTCCCCCGCGCGGGTCATCGAAACGAACAGCGGGCTGAAGACCTTCGGGTGGCGTTCCATTGCGTCGCTCAGCGACAGCCCCGCCTCCACGTCCTTGCGGACCGCCACGATCGTCTCCTTGAGGAACTTGTTCTGCGTCTGCTCCTCCAGCACATACATCGCGCGCAGGATGCTCATGCCCGAGGAGATCATCGTCGAGAGCTGACGCGAGAAGACCGCGAGGTCGTTCGCGCTCACGCTCTTCAGGAAGTTCAGCTCGATCTCGCGCGAGGCGTGCTTGTCGGCGATCTCCAACACGATCAGCCCCCGCGCCTTGAGCTGGTCGGAGACCGCCTGCTTGGATTCGGCCTCCACCTCTCCCTTCGCCTTCGCGCCCGCGAGGTCCATCGCCTTGAAGACGTAGGTGCTCATGCCGCCGCCAGCGAGCCCGCGCCCAGCAGGCGCCGCAGCTCCTCGGGGGTCGAGGAGCGGGATTCCGCCATCTTCTGGGAGATCCTGCCACCGCGCACCAGTGTCGCCAGGGAGGTGTCCATCGTCTGCATCCCGTGCGCGGTGCCCGTCTGCAACGTCGAGTAGATCTGGTGGGTCTTGCCCTCGCGGATCAGGTTGCGGATCGCCGGGGTCGGAACCAGCACCTCGCACGCCACCACCCGTCCCGAGCCGTCCGCCGTGGGCATCAGCTGCTGGGTCATGATCCCCTGCAGCGCGACCGATAGCTGCACCCGCACCTGCCCCTGCTGGTGGGAGGGGAACACGTCGATGATGCGGTCGATCGTCTGCGCGGTGTCCTGCGTGTGCAGCGTCGCGAACACCAGGTGGCCGGTCTCCGCGGCGGTCAGCGCCGTGGAGATCGTCTCCAGGTCGCGCATCTCGCCGACGAGGATCACGTCGGGGTCCTGGCGCAGCGCCGCCTTCAGCGCGTCGGCGAAGCTCTGCGCGTCGGTGCCCAGCTCGCGCTGGTTGACCAGGCAGCGCTTGTGGGGGTGCAGGAACTCGATCGGGTCCTCGATCGTCATGATGTGCTCGTCGCGCGTCTGGTTGATCTCGTCGATCATCGCCGCCAGCGAGGTCGACTTGCCTGAGCCCGTCGGGCCGGTCACCAGGACGAACCCGCGCGGGCGGCGCGTGAAGTCGTGCACCGTCGCGGGCAGCCCCAGCTCGTCGATCGAGGTCAGACCCACCGGGATCAGGCGGAACGCCGCGCCGATCGCACCGCGCTGGTAGTAGGCGTTCACGCGGAAGCGCGCATGGCCCGGCACCGAGTAGGCGAAGTCGAGCTGCCAATCGGTCTCCAGGCGCTGGCGCTGGTCGCCGGTGAGGATCGAGTAGACGATCTCGCGGGTGTCCGTGCCCGAGAGCTTCGGGTACTCCTCCAGCGGCGTCAGATGGCCGCGCACGCGCACCGTGGGGTGCGCCCCGGCGGCCACGTGCAGATCGGAGGCGCGACGCGAGACGACCTCCATCAAAAGGTCTGCGAAGTCGATGTCCATCGCCTGCCCATCGGCCGCGGCGCCCCCGCCCCGCGGCCATTCGCGGCCCACTGGACGAAAATTTGAGTGGCCCACCCCCTACACGGGATCTTGCACCCCATGCTGGGATACCGGGACGCACGTGCCGGGATCCCGGATGCACCCGCGCTGGGATCCCGCGGACCGCTCTAGGTGCCGAGAACGCGCGCGAGCTCGGCGATCGAGGTGCGTCCCTGGCGGACCTTCTCCAGGCCGTCGTCGCGCAGGCGGCGCATCCCCTGCTGGACCGCCATCTCGTTCAGGTCCTCCGCGCCCCGGCGCTCGAGCGCGAGACGGCGGATCTCGGGGGTCACGATCATCACCTCGTAGATCCCCGCCCGCCCGCGGTAGCCGGAGCCCCCGCAGCGCCGGCAGCCGTTGGGCTCGTAGGCCTCCAGGTCCACCAGCGCCTTGTAGCCGTTCTGGCGCAGCACCTCCGCGGGAATGATCGTGCGCTGCTTGCAGTGCGAGCAGAGCGTGCGCACGAGCCGCTGCGCGAGCACGCAGTCGAGCGCCGAGGCCACCAGGAACGGCTCGATGCCCATCTCGACCAGGCGCGTGATCGCCGAGGGCGCGTCGTTGGTGTGCAGCGTGGAGAGCACCAGGTGCCCCGTGAGCGCCGACTCCACCGCGATCTGCGCGGTCTCGTTGTCGCGGATCTCCCCGACCATGATCACGTCGGGGTCGGCGCGCACCATCGCGCGCAGGCCCGTCGCGAAGGTCAGGCCCGCCTTCGGGGAGACCTGCACCTGGGTGATCCCCTCGACCTGGTACTCCACGGGGTCCTCGACGGTGATGATGTTCTTCTCCGGCGTGTTCAGCACCTGCAGCGCCGCGTACAGCGAGGTCGACTTGCCCGAGCCCGTGGGGCCCGTGACGAGCACCGCGCCGTGGGTCTGGTGGATGGCGTGCTCGAAGCTCTCGCGATCCGCGTCCCCCATGCCGAGCTTCTCGAGCTTCATCACCACGGAGTCCTTGTCGAGAATGCGCATCACGATCGACTCCCCGTGCACGCTCGGCAGCGTCACCACGCGCAGGTCCACGTGGCGCCCGTCGACGGTCAGCCCCACGCGGCCGTCCTGGGGCACGCGCCGCTCGGAGATGTCCAGTTCGGCCATGATCTTCACGCGCGAGACCACCCCCGGGCCCATCCGCCGCGGCACGGTGGTGACGTCGTGCAGCACCCCGTCCACGCGGAAGCGCACCCGCGTCTCCTTGCCGTCGGGCGAGAGGTGCACATCGGAGGCGCCCTGCTCCACGGCCTGCGCGACGATCTGGTTGACCAGCTTGATCACCGGCGCGTCGTCCGCGGTCTCGCGCAGGTCCACGACCTCCGCGCCCTGGGCCTCCGCCTCACCCTCGGCCACCTCGCTGGCGGCGACCACGTCCTCCAGACGGTCCAGGCGCGAGATCAGCGCCACGATGTCGTCCGGGGCGGCGACCGCCACGCGCACCTCGTAGCCGGTCATGATCGCGATGTCGTCGACCGCCAGCACGTTGGAGGGGTCGGTCATCGCCACCAGCAGCGTGCGCTTGTCCACGAAGGACACCGGCACCGCCTGGTAGCGCTTCGCCGCCGCCGTCGTCACCAGGTTCGCGGCGCCCATGTCCACCGAGAAGACCCCAAGGTCGAGGTGGTCCAGGCCGTAGCGCTCGGCGAGCGCGCGCGCGAGGCCGTCGTGACTGAGCCCGCCCCCTTCGACCAGCACCCGCTCCGGTGTCGTGCCCGAGCTGCGCGAGGTCGCGATCGCGTCGTCCACGCGCTCACGCACGACCAGGCCCATGTCCACGATCACATCCGTGAGGAAGCGCGAGGAGGAGCCGCGGCGCGAGGGCGAGGTGACGCCCACCGGGCGCCCGCCGGCCCCGCCCGGCGAAACGCTCTCGCCCGCCAGGCCGAGATCCCCGTCCAGGCCCACACCATCCACGCCGCTCGCGCCGGCGATGGCCCGCTCCACCACCTGCCCGCCTTCGGCGAGCCCGCCCACCCCGCCCTCGTCCGGGCGCTCGGGGAGTGCGATCACAACCGGGAGATCCTCCGCGTCCGTTTGCAGAACAGGAGCCCGGTGGCCGTCTTCGCCACCCTCCAGGCCGAAGATCTCGTGCAGGTCGGAGCTCTCCTCGGAGTGCCGGGCACTCACGGCGCGCGCCTCCCCAGGACCGCCCGATACGCCGCGATCTCCGGCGCCGCGGGCCGCGTCCTCACGCCTGCCCGCGGAGTGCACGCGCTCGACTCAGTCCGAGCCCGACCCGCCGTCGCCGCTGCGCTCGCGCCCCTGCTCCCGGGCCGCGCGGCGCATGACCTCGACCGGCGCTGGCCGGCCGGTCCAGTGTTCGAGGCTGAGCGCGCCCTGGGCGACGAGTATCTCGAGCCCGTCGAGCGTGGGCCTTCCCTGCTCGCGCGCGGCGGCGAGCAGCTCGGTGGTGCCTTCTCGGTAGACCAGATCGACCACATACGAGTACCTACCGACCAGATCGTGCGTAAGGCGCAGTTGGTTGAGGTCGCTCTCCCCCCCACTAGCCGGTCGTACTAGGCCGACCGGAGTGCAGTTGATCAGGATGTCGGCCCTTTGGGGCAGCGCTACCGCGCGCGCGTCCAGCGCGCGGGCGAGCTCGTCCGCGTGCGCGCGGTTGCGGTTGTGGATCGAGATCTCACGGGCCCCCGCCTCGCGCAGCGCCCACACCGTCGCGCGCGCGGAGCCCCCCGCCCCGAGCACCATCGCGGTGAGTCCCCGCGGGGGGCGTCCCGCGCGCTCCATCGCCCCGATCAGGCCGGGAGCGTCGGTGTTCTCTGCGGCGATCCTCCCGTCGGGCGTGAAGGTGAGGGTGTTGGCCGCCCCGATCGCGCGCGCCACCTCGCTCGAATCGTCGGCAAGCTCGAACGCTGCCTCCTTGTGCGGGATCGTCACGTTCGCTCCCAGGAAGCCCGCACCGCCGAGCGCGCGGGTCGTCTCGGCGAACAGCTCTCTCGGCACCGGCAGACGCTGGTAGCTCCACCCCTCCAGGCCGAGCGCCGCCAGCGCCGCGTTGTGCATCGCGGGGGAGCGGCTGTGCGCCACCGGCCATCCGAGCACGCCGAGGCGGGTCATCGGCGCCTCCTGCGGGCGGAGGCACCCAAGCAGCGCGGCGGGAACCTCCCGCTGGGGGCCACTGGGAGGCTCATCGGCCCCTCCTCCTGCAAGTCGGCACCCGTCCTCCGTGGTGACTCAGCGCTTCCCGGTAGGCCGCGGCGTTGCGTTCGAATTCGGCGTAGCTCGTGGAGAACACGAGCTCGCCGCAGCCGTCGGCTCCGTTGACGTAGTAGAGGTAGGGCACGTGCGCGGGGTGCGCGGCCGCTTCGATCGAGGCCATCCCGGGGTTGCTGATCGGAGTCGGCGGGAGGCCCACGTGGGTGCGGGTGTTGTAGGGGGTGTTCTTCTGTAGCTGCGCCTCCGTCAGGGGCCCCGAGAAGTCGTTCAGCGCGAAGCGGATCGTCGCGTCGATCCCCAGCGGCATCCCGATGCGCAGGCGGTTGTAGATCACCGCCGCCACGCGCGGGCGGTCGCGCTCCAGCAGCGCCTCGCGTTCCACCATCGAGGCCACGATCAGGAGCTGGTAGGGGGTTATGTGAAGCGCGCGCGCCCGCTCGATTTCAGCGGGGCCGAAGCGTTCCTGGAATGCGCTCAGCTGCTTGGCCACGAGCTGCCGCGCCGGGGATCCGGCGTACAGTTCGTAGGTCGCGGGAAACAGGAAGCCTTCGAGGTTCGGCGTCCCCCGTGGTGCCCCGTAGCGGGCGGGGTCCAAGAGCGGCGAGTGCCGCGACGCCTTCAGGTAGCTGCCCGTCAGACCCTTCGCCGTGGCGATCTGTGCGATCTGGACGCGGGTCTCCCCCTCGGGGATCGTTACCCTCACGACGCTCAGCGGAGCAGGTGGCGCCGGCGCGGGCTTGGAGCTCTGCAGCGCCCGCGCCAGCAGGAACGCACCCACCGCCACGACCGCGACCGCGGCGAGCACCGCCGTCTTGCGCAGCCGACCGCCGGCTGATACGCCTCGTTGGCGTTCCCGCTCTTCGCGGGCGCGTTGGCGCTCCCTGGTACTGCGTTTCGCGACGGACACGGAGGCCAGCCTAGAAGTTGGAGACCGTGGAGTGGTTACGGTTCCAGGTAGCCAGCCACCCCTCGAGCATGTGCGCCGCCGCGCGGGAGTCCTCCGGAGCGCCCGCGCCCTCCATCCGCTGGGCCATGCGCGTGGTGAAGCGCTCGTCGTAGAGCTCCACGGGCACCCCCTCCCCCGCCGTCTCGCTACTCAACCGCCGCGCGAGTCGGGCGGCGAACTCCCGTGTCTCGCGTGTCTGCGCGCTGTCCTCGCCGCTGAGCGAGAGCGGGAGGCCGACGACCACGCGCTGGGCATCGCGCTCCGCGACGAGCGCGGCCAGCGCATCCATCCCGCGGCGGGTCCCCGGGTGGGAGATCGCCTCGATCGGGGTGACGAGCGTCCCCGTCGGGTCGCTCAGCGCGCAGCCGCAGCGAGCGCTGCCGTAGTCGAGGCCGAGCACCCGCATCAGTCCGCTGCGACGCTCTGCGCGAGCGCGGCCTCGATCGCGGCGCGGCCGGCGTCGAGCGCCTCCTGCACCCTCCCCACCTCGCGCCCCCCGGCCTGTGCGAGCGTGTCGCGCCCACCGCCCCCCCCTCCGACGACCGCGGCCGCGGCCTTGACGATCGCGCCGGCCTTGACGCCGCGCTCCACCAGCGAGGGGGCGACGCCGACCACCAGATGCACGCGCCCGTCGAGCGCCCCGCCGAGCACGATCGCGGCGTCCGGGAGCCTGCCCCTGAGGCGATCCACGAGCTCCGGCAGGGCCTTCGGGTCGGGGGCCTCGATGGTGGCGCTCAGCACGCGCGCGCCGGCGAGCTCCGTGGCCTGTGCCACGAGCGCATCGATATCGACACCCCCACCGGCGGGGTCGCCGGCGTCCGGCCCCTCGCCCGCTGTTCCCGCCTGCCCGCCGTCCCGGTGGAGCTTCGATCGGTTCGCGAGCTCCCGCTCCAGGCGCCGGCGCTCGAGCTCCCGTTCGTGGACGGCCTCGGGCGCTCCCTCCGGGCGGGTGCGCAGCGTAGTGGCGATCTCGGTCAGCCAGCGGTTATGCGCCCGCAGCAGCGCAACCGCGGCGGGACCGGTGAGCGCCTCGATGCGGCGCACGTTGGCGGCGCTGGAGGTCTCGCTCTGGATGTGGAAGAGGCCGATCTCGGCCGTGGCGCGCACGTGGGTGCCCCCGCAGAGCTCCCGGGAGTAGTCGCCCTCGCCGATCTGCACCATGCGCACCACCTCGCCGTACTTCTCTCCGAAGAGCGCCATCGCGCCCAAGCTGCGAGCCTCCTCCAAGGTGGTGGTGATCGGGCGCACCGAGTCGTTGGTGAGGATCCACTCGTTCACCCGGTCCTCGACGTCGCGCAGCTCCTCGGCGGTGAGTGCCTGGGAGTGGCTGAAGTCGAAGCGCAGCTTGTCGGGACCGACGTAGGAGCCGGCCTGGCGCACGTGCTCGCCGAGGCGCTCGCGCAGCGCCGCGTGCAGCAGGTGGGTGGCGGTGTGGTTGCACTCCGTCGCGTGGCGCGCGGCGTGGTCGACGCGCGCGAGCACGGGCTCCTGCGGGTCGAGCCTCCCCCGCTCCACGACCACGGTGAGCGCCTGGTCGTCTCCGAGGCGAAAGACGCCCTCCACACGCGCGCGGCAGTCGCCGTGCTCGCACTCGATCGTGCCCACGTCGGAGACCTGGCCGCCGCCGGCGGGGTAGAACGGGGACTCGGCGAGCTTCACGATGTAGCGGCCGTTCTCCTGTGCAAGCGCCCCAACGGAGGTGCGCTGCGTCTCGGTTTCGTACCCGGTGAAGCGGGTCTGGAAGCCCGTGCTCCCAGCCAGCTCCCGCGCGCGCTCGCGGGCCTCCCCGCCGGCGGGGTGAGCGGGATCCGATCCTCCGGCGGCCGCACGGGCCCGGGCGCGCTGTGCGTCCATCAGCCGCTCGAAGCCCTCGGGGTCGACGCCGAGGCCGCGCTCGGCGACCAGCTCCCTCGTGAGGTCGAACGGGAAGCCGTAGGTGTCGTGCAGCTCGAAGGCGTCGGCCGCGGCGATCCCCTCCTCGCCCGCGTCAAGCACCCGTTCGATCAGCTCCTCCAACAGCCGCGTGCCCTGCTCGAGCGTGCGCCCGAAGCTCTCCTCCTCAGAGGACAGCCACTTCTCGATCGCGGCGCGCTGGCCAACCACTTCGGGGTAGGCCCCGCCCATCAGCTCGCGCACGAGGGCGGCGTAGCGCACGAGGAAGCCGCCCTCCATGCCGAGCGCCCGGCCCTGCTGGATCGCGCGGCGCATCACGCGGCGCAGCACGTAGCCGCGCTCCTCGTTGGATGGAACGACGCCGTCGGCGACCATGAAGGACATCCCGCGCGCATGGTCGGCGAGGATCCGCAGCGCGCGGTCGGTGGCGAACGCCTCGCCGTAGCGCTTGCCGGAGAGCTCCTGCCCGAGGTCGATCAGCGGCTGGAACTGGTCGGTCTCGAACACCGACTCCTTGCCCTGCAGGATCGCAGCCATGCGGTTGAGCCCCAGACCCGTGTCGATGTTGCGTGCCGGCAGCTCCACCAGGTGGTCGTGAGGCTCCTGGTTGTACTGCATGAAGACCAGGTTCCAGAACTCCAGGAAGCGCTCGTTCTCCCCGCCGGGGAGGTCCTCGGCCGTGCCGAAGTGCAGGCCGCGGTCGATGTAGAGCTCCGAGCATGGTCCGCTGGGCCCCACGGGCCCCGCTTCCCAGAAGTTCTCCGAGCGGGGGCAGCCGACGATCCGCTCGCGGGGCACCCCGACCGCCTCCCACAGCTCGATCGCCTCCTCGTCGGGCCCGAGCCCGAGCGCATCGTCGCCCTCGAAGACCGTGACCCAGATATCGGCCCCGCGGAAACCGAAGACCTCCCGCGAGAGCTCCCAGGCAAGCTCGATCGCGCCCTGCTTGAAGTACTCCCCGATCGAGAAGTTCCCCAGCATCTCGAAGAACGTCAGGTGGCGCAGCGTGGAGCCCACCTTCTCGATGTCGGGCGTGCGGAAGCACTTCTGACAGCTCGTGAGCTTGGGCGCGGGCGGCGTCTCGCGCCCGAGGAAGTAGGGCTTCAGGGGCTGCATCCCCGCGGTCGTAAGCAGCACCGAGCGGTCCTCGGGAGGTGGCACAAGCGAGGCTGAAGCCAGCCGCCGGTGTCCGCGCTCCTCGAAAAAGGCCAGGTAACGCTCGCGGATCTCATCCGAGGTCATGCGGTGATCTTAAGGCGCTACGCGGCAACTGTGCCGTAACCGAGGATGACGTCGCCCTCGTATAGGCAAGCGATCTGCCCGGGCGCGGCGCGAGTGATCGCCTCTCGCAGCTGCACCTCGACGCCCTCGTGCCGGCCGGGCCCGTGGTCGGCCGCCAGGCGACAGGGGTGCAGGCGCCCGTGGGAGCGCACGCGCACACCGTCGACCTGCGCTCCGGGGCGACGGAGGGTCACGTCGCACACCGCGACCGTGCTCGTCACGAGCGCCCCGCGCGGACCGACGGTGACGGTGTTGGCGACGGGATCGGTGCCCAGCACGAACAGCGGCTCGGGTCCGCCCGGCAGGCCGAGCCCGTGGCGCTGACCGACGGTGAAGGCGTGCGCGCCTCCGTGAGTGCCGAGCGGAGTGCCGTCGGCGTCGAGGATGCTTCCGGGGGCGCCCGCAACCTCCCCGTGACGGGCGATGAAGCGCTGCAGGTCGGTGCCCGCCAGGAAGCAGAGGTCCTGCGAGTCGGGCTTGTGCGCGACCGAGAGCCCCTCGCGCGCCGCTATCTCGCGGACCTCCTCCTTGGTCAGGTCCCCCAGCGGAAAGCGCAGCCGCGCAAGTGAGGAGGGGTCGAGCCCCGCGAGCGCGTAGCTCTGGTCCTTGAGCGTGTCGCGCGCCATCCGCAGCAGGGGGACGGGGCCGTCGACCACACGCGAATAGTGGCCGGTAACCAGGCGCTCGGCGCCCAACCGCGCGGCCAGGTCGAGCATCGCGTCGAGTCGCACCGAGCCGTTGCAGCGGATGCACGGATTGGGTGTGCTCCCCCGTGTGTAGCCCTCCAACCAGCCCTCGACCACCCCGGCGCGGAACTCCTCGCGCAGGTCGATCGAGAGGTGGGGCAGCCCCCGATCGTGGGCGAGCGCGCGGGCGCCGCGGACGGCCTGCGCGGAGCAGCAGCTACGCTCGGCGTCGTTCTCGGGGTCCGCCCACAGCTCCAGGGTGACGGCGAGCACCTCCTCGCCGGCGCGCGCGGTGAGCAGCGCGGCGACCGCCGAATCCACCCCGCCGCTCATCGCGACGAGCGTGCGCCTCCCGCACCGTGCAAGTGCAGGGCGGGCGGGTCCTGATCCCCTGGCGGCGGCGCCGAGCGCACGGTGCAGAGCATCCGCGGTGAGCTCCGCGGCGTGGCGCTTGGCGGGAAGCAGGCCGCCGAGCTCCTGGGCGATCCGATCGGCCCCCACGCGCGCGGCCTCCAACAGGGGCACGCCGCGCACAAGCGCGACGGCCGCGCTACCGGCCGCAATCGTGGCCCCGCAGCCGGAGGCGTCGAAGCCGGCGTCCGCGACCACACCCGCGGGACTGGAGGGGTCGAGCGCGATCGAGACGCGCACGAGATCCCCGCAGGCGGCCCCGCCGGCAGCGCCGGTGAAGGAGTCCTCGGGGGTGTGCCCGCGGCCGCAGGGACGCTCGAGATGGGCGGCGATCATCGCGTCGAGTGTAGGCGCTGAGGCTCCCCGGCTCACGGCCTCGCATGCTTGGCGGCGCAAATGAGATGATGCGAAGCTGACTCGGACATCACCGGCGATGGTTGCGCCGGCCCCTGCGAGGAGAGGGTCTACTTGCCAGCTTCCGCGATCGCCTGCTCGATCGCGTAGGCGTCGGTGTAGCCGGTGAGCGTGGTGACCTGCCCGTGGGGGTTGACGATCATCAGCGTGGGGGTCTGGTAGACCTGGATTTCGCGGGTTATCGACCCGAAGGTGTTGACCTGCGAGGCGTACGCCGTGTGCATGGCGACGTGGCGGCCCAGCGTGTGGGCAGCCGCCTTCACCTGCCCCTCCACGGCGACGTCGTCGGAGGAGTGGGGGTTCCAGAAGAGCACGAGGACGAACTTGCCCTGCTTGAGCTCCGAGGCGACGACCGCCTGCATGGTGGGTGTCGAGTTGGATGGTGCGGCCGCGTGGGAGCGGCTCTGGACGCGATGCGTGTGCACCGTGGTCGTGCGCTGAGTGTGCACCCTGGTCGCTCTCGTCACCGAGGAGGCGGCGCCTGTGGACGCGTGTGTCGCCGTGCTGTGCACGACTGTGTGCGCCGCCGTGCTGTGCACGATTGTGTGCGTCGCGGTGCGGTGTACGACTGCATGTGTCGTTGCGCCGGGCGCCACGGCGTGTGTCGCTGCACCCGGCGCGACCGCGTGTGTCCTCGTGCCATTTGCGGCTTCGTTCTGCGGTTCCCGCACGCCCCGTTCTTCCTTGGCGGCTGCTTCGTGGGCCCTTTTGACGTCCCGCGTCAGGCCTTCCAGGCCCGGCACCGGGCCGTGGTAGACGTGGCCTGACCCCGCGGCCGAGGCGGCCCCGTCCGGGGAGCCGGCGGAAGAGCTGGCGGCCGCGGCGGCTACGCTCGGGGGGGAGGCGCTCGCGGAGGGTGCCGTGCTGGTGCGGTGCAGCAGCGTGAACCACGCGAGCACCAGCATCGCGAGCGCGAGCACAGCGACCAGAGCGATCTGAAAGGGGCGAGCCAGCTGGGCCATCTCCCCCAACTTCGGCATTTGCGCGGCGCGAGTTGAGCCCCAAATCGGGGCCTGGACGGTTGCGAGCAGCGCCCCGGCCGGGGCCGGCAGATATTGCGGTGTGTGCCCTACAGGTCGCGCAGGCCCCGTAGGACCGCGTGGACCACGGTCTCGGTAGGAACCGTTTCCTGCGTGCGCGCTTGCACATCCTCAAGCACCGTCTCCCCCGTGCCCCCGCCCTCCGGACCCTCCGGAGCCCCGACGATCGCCACGTAGCGCACGCCGAGGCGCTGCGCGTGAGCTAGCTGGTTCTTCAGGGAGCGCCCCGCGAGCTCCATCTGCGCGGTGAGGCCCGCGCCCCGCGCCTCCTGCAAGACCCCGAACGCCGCTCTCGCCGGTGAGCCTCGCTCGATGGGATCTGCATCCGCCGTGGTGGCC
Source organism: uncultured Solirubrobacterales bacterium (assembly GCA_963742275.1). Taxonomy (GTDB): domain Bacteria; phylum Actinomycetota; class Thermoleophilia; order Solirubrobacterales; family Solirubrobacteraceae; genus Palsa-744. Next base: position 164,886 of record CAVUKU010000002.1, read on the forward strand.
GGCCTGCCGGCCCCCGCGCGTACGCCCCCCCCGCCCCCCCTGTGGGGGCCCTCCTCCAATCTCCCCTCGAACGCCACGTACAGGTCGATCGCCGCGGGCGCCGCCGCCGGCGCCTGGCCCGCCAGCATGATCCGCTCGATCCCCGCCGCCCAGCCCACGCCCGCGGTCGGGGGGCCGCCGAGCTCCGCGACCAGGCCGTCGTAGCGCCCGCCCCCGCCCACCCCGCTCTGCGCGCCCAGCTTCTGGGAGGTGCACTCGAAGACCGTGCGCGTGTAGTAGTCCAGGCCCCGCACCAGCGTCGGGTCGATCTCGTAGGCCACCCCCGCCTCCTCCAGGAGCGCGCGCACCTCCTCGAAGTGCTCGCTGTCCTCTGCGCTCAAATGATCGAGCAGGCGGGGCGCGCTCGCCATCGCCGCGCGCGTGCCCTCGTGTTCGGAGTCGAACGCCCGCAGCGGGTTTAGCTCGATCCGCTCCCGCACCTCCTCGGCGAGCTGCGCCTCGTGCGCGCGCAGGTGGGCCTGCAGGCGCTCGCGGTACTCCGCGCGGGCGCCCGCGCCCCCAAGGCTCGAGAGGCGCAGGCGCACGTCTGCCACCCCCAGCTCCTCCAGCAGCGCCGCGAGCAGCACGATCGACTCGGCGTCCACCGCGGGCTCCTCGGAGCCGAGCGCCTCCGCGCCCACCTGCCAGAACTGCCGCTGGCGTCCCGCCTGGGCGCGCTCGTAGCGGAAGAAGCTCGACAGATACCACAGCTTCACCGGCTGGCGCAGCTTGTGCATCCCGTGCTCCACGTAGGCGCGGCACACCGGCGCGGTGCCCTCGGGGCGCAGTGTCAGCGAGCGCCCGGAGCCGTCCTCGAAGGTGTACATCTGCTTGCGCACGATGTCCGTCGAGGCCCCCACCCCGCGCGCGAACAGCTCCGTGGCCTCGAACGCCGGCGTCTCGATCCGCTCGTAGCCCGCCCCCTCCAGCAGCGCCCCCGCGCGGGCCTCCAGGCGCACCCGCGCCCGCGCCTGTTCTCCCCGTATGTCGTGGGTGCCCCGGGGGGCCCTGATCTGCGGGGCGCTCAACTCGCGGCTGCGCTCGCCGCGGAACGGAGCTCCGCGAGGAACGGGTTGGTCTGGAGCTCCCGCCCCAGGGTGGTCATGCCCATGTGGCCGGGATACACCACCGTGTCGCCCGGGAAGCGCTCCAGGAGGGTGGCGATCGAGCGCTCCAGCACCGGCCAGTCGCCCCCTGGGAGGTCCACCCGCCCGACGCTGCCCTGGAAGAGCACGTCGCCGGAGAGCAGCGCCGGCGCGGTCCCCTCGGAGGAGGGGGAGGGGGAGGGGGAGGGGGAGTCCTCGAAGGGCGTGAGCGCGTAGGTCACATGCCCCGGGCTGTGGCCCGGAGTGAACAGCACCTCGATCTCCAGGCCCGCGAGCGTGAAGCGCTCGCCGCCCTCGACCGTGTGCTCGGGCTCCCAGCTCTCGAACGGGCCGAAGCCAGGAGGCACCCAGGACATGATGTCGCTCAGCAGCGGCACCTCGATCTTCGGGCAGTACACCGGTGCTCCCGTCGCGCGCGCCACGGGGGCCACGGCGCCGACGTGGTCGAAGTGGCAGTGCGTGATCAGGATCGCCTCGATCTCCACACCCAAAGCTTGTGCCGCCGCCAGCAGCCGCTCGGGCTCCTCGCCCGGATCCACCATCACCGCCCGCCCGCTCTCCCTGCCGGCAGTCACGATGTAGGCGTTCTCCTGCACCGGGCCCACCGTGAACATCCGCACGTCGATACTCACTGCGTGCCCGCCTTGGCGTCGGCCTTGGCCTTCGCTTTCTGGCGCTGGCGGCGCCGGTACAGCCACACGTCGGTGTAGTAGCTGATCGGCCAGTACAGCACGAGCACCACCGGGAACAGCTCGATCGCCTCGCTGGAGTTCTTGATCAGGATGATGCCGATCAGCAGCATCAGCACCGCGGCGGCCGCCGCGCGGTAGAACGCCCCCAACCATGTGGGTGGGCGGTCGGCCTTCTGCAGGCGCTGCTCGCGCGACTTGGCTTTCTCACGAGCGCTGCCGCTGCGCTCCTCGGCGGTCGGCGGGCGCCCCGTGCGCCCCCTGGACTCCACCATCCCCGCCGCGTTGCCGCGGTGCTTGGTCTTGCGCTTGGTCTGGGCCATCCCCTGGAAGCCTAGTACCTCAGAGCCGCGCCAGCACCAATCCGGTGGCGAGCAGCACCATCGCCAGCGCGCACGCCGCCAGGGCGCCCTCCAGCGGGGCCGCCAGGCGGGCGGCGTCGAGCCGCACGACCGAGCCGTCGCTCAGGCGCTGCTCGCCGCTGATCGAGACCGTCCGCCGGCGCAGCTCGCGGACGGGGGTGCTGAGGCGCCGCTGGGCGAGGGTGAGCATGAAGCAGGCCACCGCCGCGAGCACAGCGGGCGCGCGCAGCTGCAGTGCGTTGACCCAGTAGCCCGTGAGCGCGGGGAAGGCGCCCCATGAGGCCGCGAGCCAGAACGCGGTGTGGAAGCGCCCACCGAACCACTCGAGGTTGTAGGCGAGCACGATGAACACCCCCACGAGGACGAAGGGGATCAGCGTGAGGGAGATCGTCAGCGCCCCCACCACCCCGATCGCGCTCGCGCCCGCCAGCGAGACCCCCGCCAGCGCCACGAGCGCGCGGGTGGAGAGGCCCGTGCGCAGCGGCCGGCCGTTGAGCTCGTCCAGCGCGTGCGCGCACACCCCCACCCCCAGCAGGAACGCGCCCAGCGTCGCGAGCAGCCGGTTGACGTACAGGTGCGGCGCCAGCGCCGCACCGATCGCCACGTTGGCGAGATTCCACGCGGTGTAGGGGGGGTGCAGCACCGTCACCAGGTCGCGCCACCCGCCCGGGCGAAGCGCGTAGAACGCGGGGCGCTCCAGCGGCGTGGGAGCCGTCATCGCTCCCCCGGGGCGCTCCTCGTGCCCCACATCACCACGCCTCCCCCGAGACTCATACGGCGGACCTGGACCCCCTCGATCCCCGCGACGCGCCACAGCTCCACGATCCGCTCCAGCGGATAGCGCTCGTAGAACTCCGGGATGCTGCGCGCCAGGAAGCGGCCCGTCGCGAACCACTCGCGCGAGAAGAGGCGCCCGAGCGCGGGCAGCCCCAAGTGGGTGTAGAGCCGCCACGAGGCGCGCCACAGCGGGCTGGGGGGCACCGCGAACTCCAGCGAGGCGATGCGCCCTCCCGGGCGCACCACCCGCGCGAGCTCGGCGAGCGTGGCGGCGGGGTCCTCGACGTAGCGCAGCAGGTAGGTGAACGTCAGGTGGTCGAACTCCCCCTCGGCGAACGGCAGGCGCTCGGCCTCACCCTCGATCAGCGTGACCCGTGCCGCGAGCGCCGGATCGCACGCCAGCCGCGCGCGCGCGCCGGAGAGCATCTCGGGGCTCTGGTCGAGGCCCGTCACCGCGCATCCGTAGCGGCGCACGAGCTCCTGCGCCACCAGCCCCGTGCCGGTCGCCACGTCGAGCACGTGCTCCTGAGCCCGCGCGTCGAGCGCCGCCACCATCGCGCGCCGCCAGCGGGGGTCCTGACCGAAGCTCAGCAGGGCCGCCACGCGATCGTAGTGGCGCGGCAGCGGCGCGAACAGCTCGCGCGCGTGGGGTTTGCGGCCCAGCCTCCGCTGCTCGGGCCACCCGCTCATCCGAGGCCCCGGCTCATCCGGGCCACCCGCTCATCGCGCCTTGCCCGCTCTCATGTCCCTAAGTCTGGCTCATACCCGCCTCCGAGGCGGTGCGACCCGGGATGGCCCCCGGTCGGGGGGCCGGGAGGAGCCCCGAGGTCGGGGGGTCGGTACGGGCACTCAGACGGCGCTTTCTGCTCTAGTGCCCCTGATGCCTCACCCGCTCCCACTGCTCGCGGTCCCCAACCTCTCCGAGGGCCGTGACCAAACCGCGATTGAGGCGATCGCGGCGGCCTTCACGGCGGGCGGTCACACCCGCCTGCTTGATCTCCACGCCGACCCCGACCACCACCGCGCGGTGCTCACCCTGGCGGGCGCCCCCGGAACTCTCGCGGAGGCCCTCGTGGCGGGTGTGGGGGACGCGGTGAGGCGGATCGACCTGCTGGGCGGCCCGCCCAGCGAGCGGGGGGAGCACCCGTGCGTGGGCGCAGTGGATGTGCTCCCGGTGGTCTACCTGGAGGGCGCCCAGCGCGGGGCGGCCTGCGCGGAGGCGCTGGTGGCGGCCGACCGGATCGGCGCGGAGCTCGGGGTCCCGGTCTTCCTCTACGGGGAGCTCACCGCCACCGAGGGGACACCGGGGCGCACGCGCGCGCAGTTGCGCCGCGGCGGATGCGAGGGCCTGGCCGAGCGGATGGCCGCAGGCGGGCAGCGCCCCGATTTCGGCCCCCCCGTGCTGCACCCCACGGCGGGGGCGACGTTGGTGGCGGCGAGAGAGCCACTGGTGGCCTTCAACCTGGTGCTGGCGGCGCCCGCCACGATCGCGGACGCCCGCACGATCGCCGGTCGGATCCGCGAGGGGGGAGCGCAGGGTCTGCCGGGGCTGCGAGCGATCGGCGTGTCGCTGCGCGCGGGCGCGCTCGCTCAGGTCTCGATGAACGTCGAGCGCCCCCTGGAGCTGCCGCTGGCGGCGGTCGTGGAGGCGGTCCGACGCCATGCGGAGGTGGCGTCCGCTGAGATCGTTGGCCTCGCGCCGAGGGCCGCGCTCGAGGGCCTTCCGGAGGACCTCCCGATCCCCGGCTTTCACCCCGAGCGCCAGGTCATCGAGAACGCGCTGGGGCTATGGCCTAGCGGAGCGTGAACGACTCGGTGCTGATCCTCTCGTGCTTCCCGGCTCCGCCGATCAGCGTGAGCGTGTATCTGCCCGCTCGCAGCCGGCGCACAGGCAGCAGCCACAGACTCATGCGCCCGCGCTCGAGTCGGGCCGTCCCCGCCGCGTAGACCACGCCGCGACGGGAGAGGGTCGCCTGCGCACTCGCCACTGCGGTCGTGAACCTAACCGTGCCCGTGACAAGCTTGGCCGTGCAGTGCTGCTTGCCCTTGACCGTCCTGCACCTCACTAGCTCGACCTTGCCGGCGGGACCCGCGGGACCCTGGGCGCCGGCCGGACCCTTTTCGCCCTGCGGGCCGGCGGGGCCGGTGGCGCCGGCCCTACCTTCGTTGCCGGCCGGCCCTTCTTTACCGGTCTCTCCTTCCCTGCCCGCTTTCATAAACACAGCGGTGACTTCTGTGGTCGCGGTCCTGTCCACCTTGCAGGTCGTCGCCGAGATTGGCTCACACCCGACCCAGCCGGCGAATTCGTCGCCCACGGCAGCCTTGGCCGTCAACGTCACTTCGCCTTCGAATTCGTGTGTGCACTCCGCAGTCGAACACGCGAGGCCCACGGGAGTCGAAGTGACTTCGCCTTGGCCCGCGACGAACACGGTCAGCGGGAACCGTGCCGGCGCGCCTTGGAAGACGAAGACCCGTTCCCTGCCCGCGTCTGACACATAGATCGCACCGGTCCTTTCGTTCACCGCGACGTCTTCGATCTTTTCCGAGAAGGTCCCCGCGCCGAATTCACCGCCGGTCCTCACCGGGGTGGGCATCGCAAACCCTTCGACCACTCGCCCGTGGATCGCAACGTAACCCGTGTTGGTCGCGCGGTCGATCCCATCCGCGCCCGCCCCTTCGACTTCAGGGACTTCCGTCACCTTTTCGGCGCTCGTCGCCGTGTCGGAGCTACGCCAGATCTCAGCCGGACCCGGGCTCGCGAGCGCTCCGTTCGGGTTGCCATATACGAAGATGTCACCCCTGGAGTCGACCACGACACTGCGCTCGAGGCCCGTGACCGGGAACTCGGCGATTTCGGTGCCCGCAGGCGAGAACTCACGCACGACATTGGCGCCGGGATCGCTCACGTAGACATCGCCGTCCGCGTCCGTCGCAACGCCTTCGGGTTCTGAGAAATGCGTCCCCGGTTCCCCCGTCAATTGGGATTCGTACTTGAATGCGCCGCCGCTCAGCTTGAAACGATCGACGACCGCATGACCGCGATCGACCACGTAGATCGAACCGGCGGCGGGGCCGGCCGAGTTGTCCACGGCGAGGCCAACCCACTCCCGGTTGAACTGGAAGCTTCCGGCGGGCGTCTGCTCGCCAGAGAACGCCGCCGGCGCGCCCCCGGCGGGCACGCCGCCCCTTGCGCCGAACACGTCGACCACGTCGAGGTCTTCACCGCTCTCGGGGATCAACACGTTCCCGGTGGATTCTTCGACCGCCACCCCCGTCGGCCTTTCGAAGGACCCGAAATCCGTGAGGAAGGTCGCGGGCAAGGCGAGCGCCGTAGAGACCCCCAACGTCAGCACAGCGAGCACTGCCGCACCAGATGCGAGCATGGCAAGGACAGGACGACGTGAGACGGCGGCTCCAGCCAACACTACGGGCCTGCCTGAATAGCCCCCGGTAGACATGACGGACATATCACCCCTCCCTGCCTGGAAGATATACGCCTTCGATAGTACCGGAGGCAGGACTCGAACCTGCGACCTTTGGATTATGACTCCACTGCTCTAACCAACTGAGCTACTCCGGCCAACTAGGCAGCAAAGTGTAGACGTCCCCCTGCGCCGAGCGCCCTTGCGGATCTCACTGGCTCAGCTTGAGCGCGTCGAGGATCTGCGTGTACTCCGCGACGGCGTTGGCTTCGGCATCCGCGATGGGGGCTTCGAGCTGTTTGGTGCGGCGCGCGAGGGACACCTCGGCGGCGCCCTCATACGGCGCGAGGAGTCGCTGGGGAATCTCTTCGGCTTCGATGTCAACTTCGTTGTAGCGCTGGTTGAACTGCTGGGTGCTCGTGGGCAGCGAGTGATAGCCGCCGGCGGCCCACGCCTTGACGTCAGCGCAGACGTCAGGCAGCGCGAGTTCGGCGAGCCCCTCGAGCTGTGTAGCGTAGGTCTTGACTTTGCGCGTGAGTGTGCGACTACTCCAGCGCAGCCCCCCGACGGCGCGAGCGAAGGCGCCCGCTGCGGCGGAGTCGGGGTGGTAGGCGACGATGGTGATCGCACCCACGACCTCATCGCTGAGCTGTTCGGATTCGTGGTTCTGCGGCGATCCGGCGGCCGCAAGGGGGCATTCGCCGGAGATCTGGCGCGCGAGGCTCCTGAGGGCCGTGTTCCCTGCCGCCAGGTTGGAGCGGGCGGCGCGCACAAAAGCGTAATTGGCTTGGACGTAGGTACGCGTGGCAGCCGCGTTCTTCGAGCGGGCGAGCGCAGCGCGCGGCGCTGCGGTGCGCGCGAGCACCGCGGGCGGCGCCATGGCAAGCGCCAGCGCGGCGAGGAGGAGCGAGGCGATCCGCCTGGACACGGTGTAAGAGTAGGGCGTGAGTACGTGACATGCGCCACCCCGGCGGGTCGGCCGCCGACCGCGCGAGCGCCTCGCCGTCGACTACTCCGAACTTCCTCTAGGAAACCGCGGGATGCGTTAGCCTCTGTACCATGAGCGCGCGTCCAGGTCGTGTGCGAATCATGGGCAGACGGTTCTTGAGCGCCGGCCACCACCACGAGGAGGCCTTTTCGCGCGGGGGGCAGCACAGGCGGACGCTGCCGACGGGGGTGCTGCTGATGGGTGTGGTGGTGGCCGCCGTGGCGATCGGGGCCGCGCTGGCGCGCCATCACAGCGTGAGCACCACGCTGGACTCGGGCTCCGCCGCCGGCGCCGCGCCCGCGGCCCCGCTACCCCCCACGCGCCTGGTGGCGGTGCCGGGGAGAGCGATCTCGGACGGGACGGACCCGCTGAGCGTGGTGCTCTCCGCGCCCCCCGCGAAGCGCTCCCCGCGACCGACCCTGTTTCCGGCGGTGCCGGGCTCCTGGAGCACAGCGGGCAACAAGGAGGTCTTCACCCCCGCCTCGACGCTGGCGCCGTGCTCGAACTACACGCTGACGGTATGGGCACACACGTTCGCCACCGCCCACGCACCCCTGGGGCGCCGGCACATCCTCGACCTGCACGTGGCCTGCCCCTCAATCACGGGGCTCCAGCAGGCGCTCGCGCGCCTGGACTACCTGGGGGCGAAGCTGCACCCGATCTACGATGTGCACATCCCCGCAGGCCCGGAGACGCGCAGGGAGGCAGCCGAACACGCCTACCGCCCGCCCCGCGGCAGGCTCGCCCCGGACCCCGCCGACGCCCCCCCAGTCGAACTGGGGCGGCTGGACGAGACCACCAAAGGGGCGCTCGAGATCTTCCAGTCCGACCACGACCTCGAACCGACCGGGGAACCCAGTGCGGCGACCTGGCGCCTGCTGCTGATCGTGGAGTCCCTCTACCACCGCAGCCCCCGCCCCTACACCTGGGTGTCGGTCTCCGAGGTGCTCCCCGAGACGCTGGAGGTGCACCGAGGCGACCGCGTGGCCCTGAGCACCCCCGTGAACACGGGCGTGGCGGGCGCGGAAACCGAACAGGGCACCTTCCCGATCTTCGCCCGTTATGTATCCACGACGATGGTGGGCACCGACCCCGACGGCGTCCACTACGTGGCGCCGGACGTGCCCTGGGTCAACTACTTCAACGGGGGCGACGCCGTGCACGGCTACCCGCGCGCCTCCTACGGCTTCCCCCAGTCCAACGGCTGTGTGGAGCTGCCCGTGGAAACCGCCGCAGCGGTGTACCCGATGCTTCAGATCGGGGACATCGTGTGGGTCACCTGAGGACGAGGCCGGGCTAGTAGGAGGGTCCCGGGGGCTAGTAGGAGGTCCCGGAGCAACGGAGCTGGGAGACCCCCGGAGCCGAGCTAGCCGGACGAGGCCGGCTCGGCGGGCTGTGTGGCTGTAGGCAGGGCGTCGGCGGCGGCCTCCGCCGCGGCGCGGTTCTCCTCCTTGACGGCGAGCCAGATCTCCTCGCGGTAGATGGGCAGCCCCTGGGGCGCCGCGATCCCGAGGCGGACGGTCTGTCCGCTGACCTCCATGACGGTGACGAGCACGTCGTCACCGATCACGACGCGCTCACCGGCGCGGCGCGTAAGTATCAGCATGGGGTGTGAGTATGAACGACTCCCAGGACGAACGGCACGCCTATCCTGGAAGGCCCCTATGCGGCGTCCGCGGCCTGCGCACCGGAGCTCGGCCCGGGCGCGGCGAAGAGCGGCACTCGCAGCTCGGCGCCCGGCGCGGTGTTGATCACCTGATGGCCGCGGCGCTCCCACACGACTATGGGGGCGCGGAGGTTGACGAGGACTTCAGCGGGGTCGGGAGCGGTGCGCACCGTCACGAGCACCTGCGCGGACGCCGGGTCGGGGGCGCCGACCCGCTCGCGATCCTCGCCGGAGAGCTGCAGCGTGAAGGGGTGGAAGAACCCGCGGGGGTCCACGACGGGGAGCGCAAGGTCGGGGTCCTCGAGTGAGTGCAGCCAGCGAAAGCCGCTGCCTGGGTTGCGGTCCAGCAGCGTATAGCCCAGCCCCCCGAGACCGATGAGTCCAAGGGGGAACTCGATCACATCCCCGGCGGGGATCTCGAGCATTCCGAAGCGGGAGCTCTCGATGGTGGTGGCGGTCACTGGCATGAGGCTAATGCAGGAATTCGAGCAGGGACTCCTGCACGATCGAGGCGCCGGCCTTCAGCGCGGCTTCAAAGGCGGCGTGCTGGTTTGAGTATTCGATCGAGACCTTGGCGATGTTGGCGTCCTGGAGGTTGGAGAGCTGCTCGGTGTCGGTGGTCTGCAGCGACTGGATGCGGCTGAGGGAGAGGTTCAGCTGGTCGATCGTGGCACCGGCCTGGGCCTGGAGGTCGGTGAGGGAGGTGAGGTTGTTGTCGAGGTTCCCGAGGTCGGTGGTGCTGAGCGCTTCGACGGCGGCTGGGTTGTTGCCTTCACGGAGATTCTGGGTAATCGTGCGCAGCGTGTCCAGCAGCTTGCCGTCGGCGGCGCCCTGGCCGTTGCCGAGCGCCGAGGAGAGGTTGAGGGCGACGTTTACTGTGCTGCCGGGGGCGAGCGCGCGGGAGATGGTGGCGGTGTTGCCCGCATATTTGTCTTCCGCGCCCTGCTGGTAGGGGGGCGTGTTGGTGAGGGTGCCGGAGAAGACGTACTGGCCGGCGTACTGGGTATCGGCGTCCTGCTTGACGCCCTCGGTGAGCTGTTCGACCACATTGGCGAGGTCAGCGAGGTCGGAGGGGCTGTTGGTCCCGTTGGACGCCTGGAGGACGATTTCGCGCACGCGCTGCACCTGGGAGTCGATGGAGGCGAGGGCGCTGGAGGCGGTATTCATCCAAGAGATCCCGTCCTGGGTGCTCTTTTCGTAGGAGGTGAGCCCGTCGAGGGCGCTCTGCAGGGCGATGGCCTGGCTGGCGCCGTTGGGGTTGTCGGAGGGTTCGATAATCGACCTCCCCGAGGAGAGTTCGGCCTCGGTTCGAGTCATGGCGGCCTGGGCGGCGTTGATGTTGGCCAGCGTGGAGCCGATCACCATGTCGCTTGTGATGCGACTGCTCACAGGGTGCTCACAATCCGCTCTGGTTGATGAGGGTGTCGAGTACTTCATTCATCACGTTGAGCGCCCGTGCGGAGGCCTGGTAGCCGCGCTGGAAGGTGATGAGGTTGGTCATTTCTTCGTCCAGCGAGACGCCGGAGACGGCCTGGCGTTGGTTGGAGACCGCGGTGAGGACGGCTTGGGCGGTTTCCTGGGTGGTCTTGGCGTTGCGCACGCCGGAGCCGATCTGGGCGACAAGCGTGGCGTAGCGCTGGTCGGCTCCCTGGCCGCGCAGGGCGGCGATGGCGAGGGCGACGTTGTTGCCGCCCGGGGCGGCTTCCGAGGAGGTCTGGACCTGGGCGGAAGTGACCGCGACTTCGATCGTGGCGGCCGTGGTGCCCGTGAAGAAGGGGGTAGCGGTGTGGATCGCGTTGACGGAGCTGACGAGTGTTTCGGCGACTTCATTGAGCCCGGTCTGGTAGGAGGCGAGCGCGCCGGTGGGACTCGAGAGTTCCAGCAGCGCACCCAGCTGCCCCCCCGCGGCGGGGGTGAGCACCTGGGGCCAGTTGACGGTGGCGTCTTCCACAAGCGGCTTGGCGGCGTTGCCGAAGGTGACGGTGTCGGTGCCGTCGGCTTGCGTGGTGACGGTGACGTTGGCGAGCGCGGAGAGCTTGTCGAGCAGCAGATCGCGGCTGTCTTCGAGGTCGTTGGGCTGCTGGTGGGCCTGCAGGGAGAGCTTGATCTGGTGGTTGAGCTGGGCGATCTGAGCGGCGTCGTTCTGGACTTCGCCCGTGGGGCCGGTGACCGCGGCGTACCGGGCGGCGGCCTGACCTTCGATCGACTGGAGCTGAGAGGAGAGCTGATGGAGAGTGTCGGTGAGCTGGGTGGCCGCGGAGACGACACCGACTTTGGCGGCTTCGGAGGGGGGATCGGCGAGTTCGCCCCAGGAGCTCCAGAAGGCGGAGAGCTGGGAGGCCAGGCCGGAGGAGGATGGTTCACCCAGGACTCTCTGGGCCTGCCCGAGCTCTTCGGCCTGGGTGTTGGCGGCGCCGAGCGCGGTGTTCTGGGTGCGGTACTGGGCGTCGAGGTAGGTGTTGCGGATGCGGGTGTAGGTGGCAACCGTGACGCCGGTGCCGAGCTGCCCGCCCTCGCCGGTGACCGCGGAGAGCGCGGCGATGTGCAGGGGTTCTTTGGTCTGCAGGACCGCGGTCTGGCGGGAGTACCCTTCGGTGTTGGCGTTAGTGATGTTCTGGCCGGTGACGTCGATCGCCTGCTGCTCGGCCTGCAGGCCCGAGAGGGCGGTCTGGAGTCCCTGGAGGGTGGGGATGGACATGGCGGCGGCTCAGGTGGCGGGGGGTCGTGTCTACGGTGGTGGGGTCGGGGTCTACGGTGGTGGGGTCGTGTCTACGGTGGTGGGGTCGGGGTCTACGGTGGTGGGGTCGTGTCTACGGTGGTGGGGTCGGGGTCTACGGTGGTGGGGTCGTGTCTACGGTGGTGGGTCGGGTCTACGCAGTGGTGGAGATTGGGTCTACGCCTGGAGGTCGAGCACGCGCAGCGCGCCGCGGTGCGCCGCGCTCGCGCCCGCAGCGGTGGAGCCGCGCGGGTCATAGCCTTCAACGCCGGCATCGAGGGAGAGCGAGCGCATGAGGTGATCGAGGAAGGAGAGCTCGATCTGCATGAGGGCGCGGTTGCAGGAGTGCTCGCGGCGGAGCTCCTCCAGCAGGCCTCGCAGCCGCGCGGAGCGCTCGGCGGCGAGCTGGGCATCGGTGGGATGCAGCAGAACGCTGAGCCGGGTGAGCGTCACCGCCTGAGCGGGGATCCCCAGCTGGGCGCCGGCGCGCTCGAGCAGCCGCGAGCGGGTCTCCTCGATCTCCCGGCGACGCGCCAGCTCACCGTGCAGAAGGCCGGCGAAGCGCACGACCGTGTGCACGTCGCGCGCGCGGATCGCGGCTCCCTGTTCGAGCACGATCTCCAGTAGCCGCTGCACGGAGGAGATCTGCGCGTCGAGATGGGCGAGCACATCGCAGGCCAGAGGATCGGCTTCCACGGGAGTCCACCCACCCTCCTCCGCGTGGACGAGCTCGGCAAGGAGACCGTTGGGGGCACTCATGCGGCTGCACCCCCACTCTGTGCGGCGATGCCGGTGGAAGCGGTGGCCGGCGCGGGCGCCGCGGCGCCAGGAGCAGACACGCCGCCGGTCGAGCCGGCGCGCGTGGGCGCGGCAGTCGCCGACGCGGAGGGGTCGACGGAGCTCATCATCTGCCCGGCGAGACCGAGGCCGCCGGCGCGCATCACCCCTTCGGTGAGCGTCTGGGGGAGCAGCGCGGAGAGCATGCTTGCTGCTCCACCTCCTTCGGGGGAGCCTTCTTCGCCCGATCCTTCGCCTGAGGATTCGCCTTCGCCCGAGAGGCCGCTGCTCTGCACGAGCGAGGAGGAGAGCTGCTGCAGGAGCATCTCTTCAAAGTCCTGGGCGGAGGAGTAAGCCTGTTTACCGATCGAAGATCGGCCAGCCTCAGAGCCGTTGCGTACCGAGGCTGGAGCATGCGCTTCATCGAGCACCGGCGCTCCGCCGGCGGCGCTCGAAACGCCGATCGGGGCGAGGGAGCTCATGGCGTGACGAGCTGGTTTGCGATCGAGAGCATCTGGTTTTCGGTCTGGATCGCGCTGCTCTCCAGCTGGTAGCTGCGCTGCGCGCCCATCATCTGCACCATGTCATTGCCGACGTCCACGTTGGAACCCTCCAGCGCCCCCTGCTGGATCGTGGCGGCGGCGGCGGGCCGGGGCCTTCCGCTGGCGGCGCTCGCGGAGAGCAGGTTGCCCCCGGCGGCGAGCAGGTGGTCGGGCGAGGCGACGGTGACGAGCGCGATCCTGCCGATCGTCCTGGTCCCCACGCGCACCGTGCCGTCGGAGGCGATCGCGACTTCGCTGGGGGAGCTCCCCCGGGGCAGTGTGATCGGCGGATCGAGCAGATCGCCTTCGGCGGTGGTGAGCTGCCCCTTGGCGTTCACCTGCAGGGAGCCGTCGCGCGTCAGGGCGACGGTGCCGTCCGAGCGCTTGACGGTGAAGTACCCGGGGCCCTCGATCGCGAGGTCGAGGGGATTGCCGGTGCTCCGGATCGACCCCTGGGCCTGGTCGCGGCCGATCACCTGCGCGGCCGCGCCGGCACCCAGCGTGGTGGTGGTGCCAGCGATGTTCACCTGGTTGTAGAGCAGGTCGCGGAAGCCCACGCGTTCGGCCTTGTAGCCGGTGGTGGAGGCGTTCGCGAGGTCGTTGCCGATCGAGTCGAGCTGCTGCTGCTGGGCTTCCATCCCCGATGCGGCGGCGTACAGTCCTTCGAGCATCGCGTGTGCCTCCTCTAGTGGGACTCTCGCCCGGGGCGATCGGTGGATGGGGATGCGGGTGCGGGCATGTCGTGGAGCGGCGGTCTGCGGTCAGCTGGTCCCGTTGAGGGAGCCGACCTGGGTGGAGGCGGCCTGGAGGGTCTGGTTGATCGCCTGAATGGCCTGCTGGCCGGACTGGAAGGTGCGCAGGGAGCCGATCATTGCGACCATCGTGCGCGCGGGGTTGACGCCCGATTCCTCGAGCACCCCCGAGCGCACGGCCCCACCGGCGTGCCCGGAAGACGTGCCGGTGTAGAGGTTTTCGCCCTGCTTGACCGCGCCCGGGACGTTGAAGAGGCCGAGTGAGCCGGCGGGCACGGTGCCGTCGGCGCCCACCCCGATCGGGGTGCCGCTCTGGTTGAGGACGGGATCGCCGGCGCCGTCCACGAGCTGCCCGGAGGCCGAGGTCGTGAACTGGCCATCGCGGGTGTAGCGGACCCCCTGGGGAGTGCGCACCGCGAAGAAGCCCGTGCCCACGATCCCGAAGTCCAGCGGCTGGCCGGTCTGCTGCATCCCGGCGGGGCCCATGTCGGTGACGCTCTTGCCGAGCTGCACCCCGGTGTTCATCGAGCCGATCGTCTGCCCCGTGGAGGTGTTGGAGAGCAGCAGTTCCCCGAAGCTGTGCTGGGGAGACTGTTCGGGCTTGTAGCCCGGCGTGGAGGCGTTGGCAAGGTCGTTGGAGAGCTGCGCCTGGCGGGTCTGCTCGGCGACCATTCCAGAGGCGGCGATGTAGAGGCCGAGGTCCATCTCAGTTCGGGTGATCGCCCGGTGAGACGGATTCTTTAGCGTGGTGCCCAGCCCGCAATGCCACGGTCGGAACCGCCGCGGCGCTCAGACCGCGGTGAACAGCGACTCGTCGCTGGCGAGGCGCTCGCGCAGGCGGCGGCGCAGCTCGGTGTGGATCTGCGAGACGCGGCTCTCGGAGACCCCGAGGCGCTCGCCGATGTCGCGCAGGGTGCGCCCCTCGACGTACAGCAGTACCGCCACCTCACGCTCGCGCGCGGGCAGCTGGGCAAAGGCCACGCGAAAGCGCGCCTTCGCCTCGGTGCGCTCGGCGCTGAGGGCAGGGTCGCAGCCCTCGTCCTCACTCTCGAGCGTGTCGATTCGCTCGATCGTGGTGCTGTCCTCCGAGCGGATCGTCTTGTTCAGCGAGCCGACCTCCGCGAGCGCGAGCTCGTCGAGACGGCCGCTCAGCTCCGCCGTGCTCATGCCAGCGGCGGCAGCGAGCTCCTCGCGGGTGGGCCGGCGCTCGTGTTCGGAGGCGAAGCTGTCGCGCGCGCCGTTGATCGCGCGCTCGGCGCGGCGCAGCGAGCGGGGGGCCCAGTCGTGGCGGCGCAGCTCGTCGAGCACGGCGCCGTGGATGCGTGTCCACGCGAACTGCTCCAGGGTCGCGCCCTTCGCCGGGTCGTAGCGCTCGATCGAGTGGATCAGCGCCTCCAGGCCACACGAGAGGAAGTCCTCCACATCGCACTGCGCGGGGACCTCGCGGACCTTGCGGTAGACGATGTAGCGGACCATCGGGGTGAACGTGAAGATCAGGCGGTCCCGCAGCCTGAGGTCCCCCGTGCGCCTGTACTCCCGCCAAAGCGAGAGCACCTCGGTGGCCGAGATCCTGGCAACGCGTTGCTCCATGGCTTTCATCTGGTGCTCCGACTCTCGAGGGGAAAGTGGTGCGTCCCGTGGAGCGGCCCCACGAAGTCCATTCCAGAATTTCGAGGGAGTCGATCCAGCAAAGACCCCGGACTGATCGGCACGTCGGTGGGCGAGCTTGAGCGGCAGGCCGACGCTCGCAAGGAACCAGCCGCCTGCAAGTATTCAAATGCCGGGCAGCGCCCCTCACGGATCGGGTGGAGCGGTCGATGACCCGCTCACGTAGATGACCGCAATTCGTTGCGGCCAGCCAAGTCCGACCTAAAGTTTTTCGAGGACCAGCCGATCAGGATGAGGACACCCAAGAGCAAAGCGGCCCAGGGACGGGTCCGTGACGAGTGCTTTCAGGAGGAAACCAGCATGAGCTCGCCCATCACGCCACCCCAGGGACCGGCGGCCCCGCGGCCAGTCCGACCAGCCGAAGCGGCGAGATCCTCCGCGGCGTTCCAGGGCGCCGGTGCGCCTTTCGCAAGCGAACTGGCGGTCGCGCTCGACACCGTCCCCGCGAGCCCCCCGCCGGAGGTGCTCGAGGAGATGCAGAGCGCGGCGCAGAACCACGAGGCGTTGCGTGCGCAGGGCCGCGAACTGCGTTTCTCGCGGGATGAGCAGAGCGGGCGCACGAGGATCGAGGTGCGCGACCGCAGCGGCAACGTGCTGAAGACGCTCTCCCCCGCCCAGGCCCTCGCAGTCGCGGCCGGGGCCCCGGTGGAGTAAGGAGGGGCCATGACCATCGTGAGCTCAACCACCGGGGGGGCGCCGATCAGCTTCAGCGGCCTCTCCTCGGGGCTCAACACCAGCGAAATCATCTCCGCGCTGCTGGGGGTCGAACGCGTGCCGATCACGCACCTCACCGACGAGCAAGTCACCCTGGAAGGTCAGCACACCCAGCTGCAGTCGATCCAGAGCAGCCTCACGCAGCTCACCTTCGACGCCCAGGAACTGGGCTCCCCGGTGCTGTTCAACACCTCCCAAGCGGTGAGCTCCAGCGAACCCACGCGGATCGCGGCCACGACCACGGCGGGCGCGGCGGTGGGCGGCTACGAGGTCAACGTAACCCAGCTCGCGAACTCCGGACAGCGCACGTTCACGTTCAAAAGCCCCGCGGCCGCCGAAAAACTGACGATCGACGGCAAGGAAATCGAAGTGGCGGCGGGCGCCACCATTGAAGATCTGGTCAAGGCGATCAACTCGGACTCCACCGCGACGGTATACGCGGCGGCGGTGGGAAAAGAAACGGTGGTGCTCTCCACGCGCGAAACGGGCGCCACGGGAGCGAGCTTCATTGCGGTCTCCGACCCGGGGGGCACGCTCGTCGAACAGGCGGGCCTGGCAAAGGAAGGCCTGAACGCGGAATACACGATCGACGGGGTCGCGGGGAGCTCGGCCACGAACAAGCTCACCAGCGCGATCCCGGGTGTGACCCTGGAACTCAAAGCGCTGACCACCACCACGGGACCGGTGACCGTCGACGTGCAACCGCCGGGGCCCAGCGTGAGCGCGATCGCCTCGCAGGTGCAGGCGTTCGTCACCCTCTACAACTCGACGATCGGGGCGATCAACAAGCAGCTCACCACCAAGCCCCCGGCCTCGCCCGGGAGCGCCGCCGAACTGCAGACGGGTACGTTGTTCGGTGACTTCGAACTGGGGAACCTGCTCAACGGGATGCGCCAGTCGATCTACCAACCGGGCAAAGAACTCCCGGCGGAAATGTCGAGCCTCGCGAACATCGGCATCAGCACTGGTGCACCGACGGGCAATGGAACCCCCTCGCAGACCGCGGTGGAAGGGCAGCTCACGGTGAACACCGCAAAGCTCGAAAGCACGATTCAGGCCAACCCGGCGGGCGTGGAAAAGATGCTGCAGAGCTGGTCCAAAGGCTTCCAGGAACTGGTCAACGCAAATGCCGCCCCGGGGGGCTCGATGGAAGCTCGGATCGCCGGCGACACCGCCCAGACCTCGGAATTGAGCAGCAGGATCACGAACATGAACGAAATGCTCGCGATCCGCCAGAAAACGCTCGAGTCCGAATTCGCCGCGATGGAAAAAATCATGGCCCAGAGCCAGACTCAGTCCTCGTGGCTGAACGCTCAGCTCAGCTCGATGCTCGCCAGCGACTCCAGCTCCTCGAGCAGCTCCAAATCCTCAGGCTGACCCGCGGATCCACCAAACCAGGCTGAGCTCACCGCCTACCGGCGTCGCGTTCTATCTCTTGTCTTCTGCTTGGTCTTGGTCTTCTGCTTGGCCCCGGTGGCCTTCTCCACGAGATGTACAGTCGTAGCGCTCGTCTGCGAGGGCGCGGGAGAGGACTTGAGGATGGTAAGAGTCGCGAGCAGAGCCATACCTGCACGGGCGACGCTGGATACGCGCTCAACTTCGAGCCCGGACGACCGATCACCAGGAGAGCCAGGCAGTCCAGAGAGTCGCGCAGGCCAGAAATGAGCAATTGAGGAGAGCATGACCCCACCGACGGCATCCCCACAGGCATACCGCGAGAACGCCGTGCTCTGCGCGGCCCCGGCGCAACTGGTGGTGATGCTCTACGACGGTGCCCGCCGTTTCCTGCGCCAAGCGGCGGAGGCGATGCGAGCGCGCGAAGTGGAGCGCGCCCACAACACGCTGCGCCAGGCCGAACAGATCGTCGCGCACCTCGACGGGGTCCTCGACCACGAGCAGGCCCCCGAGCTCTCGGAGCAGCTGCACGCGATCTACCAGTTTTGCCTGACCCACCTCAACCGCGCACGCATGAATCTGGAGGCCGGCAAACTCGAAGAGGTCTCGGAGATCCTCGGTGAGCTGCGCGAGTCCTGGGTGGAGATCGCCCACCGGTGAGCGCCATGGACACCAAGCCCGACACCGCCGGCGCCGCCGTGGCGATCATCGCCAATGCGCCCACCGCTGAGATCGACTCGTCGCTCGACCCCTATGCGGCGATCCTGGAGCTCGCCGAGCGCGAGCTCCAGCTCGCCCGCGACGGCCGGATCGAGGACCTGCGCTCGCTGGCGTCCCAGTGGGACGTGCTGACCGCGGGCCTCCCGGAGCGTCCCCCCGCCTCCGCGCGTACTCCCCTGGAACGCGCCGCGGCGCTGCACGAGCGCACGAGCGCGACGCTGCAGTGCCTGCGCGAGGCATTGCTGTGCGATATGCGCACGACGGCACGCGCCAGCCGCGCCGCCCATGGCTACGCCGGGCAGGCCCCCAGGCGCATCCACCGCATGGACCACAGCGCGTAGCCGGTCCCTACTGCCCGCCCCCTGCGAACGCGGTGCGAACCCGGTGCGCCCACCTCTCAACCTCAGGGTGTAGGAGCGTCTCGCTTAAAGGTCCGCGCTACGCCGCCGATGACCGGAGTGAACCGGGCACCTTCGCCCGGGGACGGCTCACACGGATGAGAGTCGGTTTTGGCCCACGGAGGGCAAGCACCAAGCGTTCACCCCCCGTCCCTCACCGACCGGATGTCCCTCATCGACACCACCCAAATGGCATTGGAAAGCGCGGCTCGCGGCGCGTGGGCGCGCCAGACGCTGCTCACCAACAACATCTCCAACGCCAACACCCCCGGCTACCGGCGCGAGGACCTCAACTTCCAGGGCGCCCTCCGCGCGGCGCTCGCCGACGGGGAGTCCCCCGCGCAGGTGTCCTTCCGGCCCGAAGTCAGCTCCCAGGTCGTGGGGCCCGAAGGCAACGGGGTGGACGTCGACCAGGAATCCGCACTGCTCGCCGAGAACGGCCTCGAATACGAGGCGATCGTGCAGGTGATGGGGACCCGCAACGAAATCATGCGCTCCGCGATGGGGGTCAGCTGATGGGTCTCTTCGACGCCATCGAAATCGCCGGCAGCGGGCTCAGCGCGGAACGTGTGCGGATGGACGTCACCTCCGAGAACCTCGCCAACGCGCAGACCACCAAAGCCGCCAACGGGCAGCCCTACCAGCGTCAGGAGGTGCTCCTCCAGCAGACCGGCTCCGCCTCCTCCAACTTCGAAGCCACGCTCTCCGAAGCGCTCGGCTCCTCCGCCGCGGAGAGTGGCACGAGTGGGGCTCTCACCCACCCCCCCGCGGGCGGCGTGCAGGTCGCGGGGATCGTCGCCGACAAGACTCCCGACCAGGAGGTCTACGACCCAGGCAACCCCGAAGCCAACGCCCAGGGGTACGTGAAGATGCCCAACGTCAACACCGTCACCGAAATGGTCGACCTCATCTCCGAGTCGCGCTCCTACCAGTCCGACGTCACCGCGATGCAGACCGCCAAGTCGATGTTCACCGCGACCCTCGGGATCCTCAAGTGACGATCCCCCCGATCGGCGCCATCGGCAATGTGATCTCCCAGAGCGTCGCCGGACTTGGTCCGGGCGAAACGGCGGGCGCCACGGGTGTGGGCGGGGCCTCCACCACCACCGGCGCCGCAGGCTCCAGCAGCGTAGAAAGCGCCGGCGGCAGCGAATCCGGCGGCTTCGGCGAAACCCTCACCCAAGCCATCTCCTCCCTTGACCAGAGCCAGCAGAGCGCCGCCGGCGCCGCCCAGGCACTCGCCACCGGCACCGCCTCCAACCCCGAGAGCGCCGTGGTCACCGTCGAGGACGCCCAGCTTTCGATGCAGCTCGCCTCCCAGATCCGTACCAAGGCAGTCGAAGCCGCTCAGCAGATCTTCCAGACCCAGGTGTAACCCGTGCCCGTAAAACAGCTCGCCACTCGACTCACACCCCGCGGATGGCTGATCCTCGGCGCCGGCGCGGTCGCCGGGATCCTGTTCATCTACCTGTTCGTGCACATGGTCTCCAAGCCCTCCTACTCCACGCTCGCCACCGGCCTGGAACCGGCGCAGACGGGGAAGATGACGAGCACGCTCGACCAGCAGGGGATCAGCTATGAACTACAGAACAACGGCACCGCGCTGGCTGTGCAGTCCAACGAGACCGCCAGGGCCCGCGTCGCTCTCGCCGGCGCCGGCGAGCTCGGCAACGCCCAGCCCGGCTTCTCGCTGTTTGAAAAATCGAGCCTCGGCGAAAGCAACTTCCAGCAGCAGGTCACCTACCAGCGCGCGCTGCAGGGTCAGCTCGAGCAGACGATCGACAACATCCAGGGGGTCGGCGGTGCGCAGGTCGAGCTCGTCCTCCCCAACCCCCAAAACCAGCTCTTCGGCGAAGGCCAGAACGCTTCCTCCGCCGCCGTTCTGCTGAGCGACACCAGCTCGCTGAGCTCCACCTCCGTGCGCGGCATCGCCCAGCTGGTCGCCTCCTCCGTGCCCGGGTTGCAGCTGCAGAAGGTCACCATCACCGACGGCACCGGGCAGCTGCTGTGGCCCTCCCAGAACGGCGAAGCCGGCGGCGGCGCCAGCGGCAAGCAGGCCGCCGAGGAACGCTATGACGACGGGATGGAGGCCAGCCTGGATGAGATGCTCGCCCAGACGATCGGCCCCGGCAAGGCCGTGGTGCAGGTGTACGCCAACCTCGACACCAACCAGACCACCCAGGAATCGCTCACCTACGGTAAGGCCGGCGTGCCCCTCCAACAGAGCAAGAACCTCGAAACCCTCACCGGCTCCGGCGGCGGGGCCGGCGCGACGGGCACCGCCAACATCCCCGCCTACGCCCAGACCGGGGCCTCGGGCAAGTCCAACTACAAGCACGAAATCACCGGCTCCACGCTCGGGGTCGCGAAGACCGTCACCCACTCCACCGTCGCCCCCGGCGCGGTCGAAAGCGAGCACGTCTCCGTGCTGCTCGACAGCACCGTGCCCGGCGCCTCCGTGACTGCGATCAAGGAAGCCGTCACCAACGCCGCCGGCCTTCAGCCCAAGCGCGGAGATACCGTCTCGGTCGCCCAGATGGCCTTCGCCAAGACCACCGCCCCCGCCGCGGGAAGCGCCTCCGGCGGGATGCTCGGCTACGCCAAGTACGCCCTCGTCGGCATCGGCTCGCTGCTCTTCCTGTTCTTCACCACCCGCGCCCTGCGCCGCCGCGAGCAGGAGGGGATCGACAACGAACCCCCCTGGCTGCGCGAGCTCGAGCTGCCGATCCGGCTCTCCGAGCTCGAACGCGAAACCCCCTCGCGGCCCGCCGAGGGCGCGGGCGGGCGGGATCCGATCACACTCGCCGCGGGCGCGGGCGCGGGCAGAGCGGGCGGGACTCCCATTCGCCGCCAGGTCGAGCAGCTCGCCGAGGCCAGCCCCGACCGCGTCGCCCAGCAGTTGCGTAGCTGGATGCAGGAGGACTAGCCCGTGGCGATCGAGCTGCCCCCCGCCTCCGAGGTCACGACCACCGCGCCGGGTGGCGGGGCGCTGGTTCCCGCCGTTCGCCTCGGCGGGCGCCGCAAGGCCGCCGTGCTGATGGCCGCCCTCGGCCCCGAGCTCGCCGCGGAGGTCATCCAGCACCTGCGCGAGGAGGAGATCGAGGGCCTCTCCCTCGAAATGACGAAGCTCGGCGCGATCGAGGAGCAGACCACCGAGGCGATCCTCGGCGAGCTCGCCGCCGCCACCACCGGCGGCCTGGGCGACGTCGTCGGCGGGGTCGAGTTCGCCCGCGAAGTGCTCGAGCGCGCGCTCGGCCCCGAGCGCGCAGAGGAACTACTCGCGCGGCTTTCCGCCGTGACCGAGATGCGCTCCTTCGAGTTCCTGCGCAGCACCCCCCCCGAGCAGATCGTCGGCTTCCTGCGCACCGAGGCCCCCCAGACGATCGCACTTGTCATCGCCAACCTCCCCAACGTGCTCGGCGCCCAGGTCCTCGCCCGCCTGCCCGATGCGGTGCAGCCCGACGTCGCGCTGCGCATCGCGCGCATGGGCGAGACCAGCCCCTCCGTGATCCAGCAGGTCGAAGAGGTGATCCGCCAGCGGCTCACCACCGTCGTCGAGCAGGACTACTCGAGCGCAGGGGGGGCCAAGGCGCTCGCCGGCATCCTCAACCACGCTGAGCGCTCCACCGAGCGCGCCGTGCTCGAGCACCTCGCCACCACCGACCCCGAGCTCGCCGAGGAGGTCCGCCGGATGCTGTTCGTCTTCGAGGACCTCGCCACCCTCGAAGACCGTGCGATCCAGCAGGTACTCCGCGAGGCCAACCAGAAGGACCTCGTACTCGCGCTGCGCGGGGTCCCCGAGGCCGTCAAGGAGAAGCTCCTCGCCAACATGTCCGAGCGCGGCGCCGCGATGCTCCTGGAGGAGATGGAGGTCCAGCAGCCCCAGCGCCGCCGCGACGTCGAGGCCGCCCAGGGCCGCATCGTTGCCGTCGTGCGCCGCCTCGAGGAGGCCGGCACGATCGTGCTCTCCACCGGCGACGACGAGAGCGAAGAGGAAGCGGTGGTATGAGCGCCGCAGGCGCGGTCAAGGGCGCCTGGAGGGCGCCCTTTCCCATCGTCGGGGCTGGCCGAAACGGGGATTCGCGCCGAAGGCGCGTGTCACCCGGCCTCGGTTGGATGGAGGCCCGAGCATGACCTACCCCCTCGAGCAGCTCGAGCCCTCCGCTCAGGGTGGGTGGGATCCGCATTCCCCCGCACGCATCCTGGCCGACGCCGCCACAGAGGCCGAGCGCATCCGCGAGCTCGCCCGGGCCGAGGGCCACGCCGAGGGTCTCGCCCAGGGCCGCGAGGACGGCCTCGCCGAGGCGCACTCCGCCGCGCTCGCCCTCGGGCAGGCCCTCACCGAGCTGCTCGCGCTGCGCGAGCAGCTCGCCGAGGAAACCGAGCGCGATGCGCTCGCGCTCGCGCTCGCGCTCGCCGCCAAGATCCTCGCCGGTACCCTCCAGGTCGAACCCGAGCGGGTCCTCGACACCGTCCGCGGCGCCCTGCGGCGCGTTACCGACCGCCGGCGCGTCACCGTGCTCGTCGACCCCGCCGACCTCGAGATCGTCAGCACCGCCATCGCCGAGCTGGGGGCCCAGGTCGGCGGCGTCGAGCACTGCGATGTCCAGGCCGACCGCCGCATCGGGCCCGGCGGTGCGATCGTCCGCACGCTGGAGAGCGAGGTCGATGCGACCGTCGAGACCCAGCTGGAGCGCGCCCGCGAGGTCATCCAGGCGGAGCTTGGGGGCGCGGAGCCCTCTGCCGTCCGGGAGCCCTCCCGCAGTGAGGAGCCCCGCGGGGTGGCTGTCGAGGAGCCCATCGGCGGCGAGCCCTCTGCCGTCCGGGAGCCCCTCAGCGACGCGGAGCCCTCCACGTGAGCGGCGATCTCCTCGAACGCTCCCGGGCCGCGCTCGCCGCCGCCGACCTCGCCCGCTGCCATGGGCGCGTAAGCAACCTCATCGGGCTCATCATCGAGGCCACCGGGCTGCAAGCCGAGGTCGGCGAGGTGTGTCTCGTCGGGGCCACCGATCGAAGATCGGCCAGCCGCCGCGAGGCGGTTCCCGCTGAGGTCGTCGGCTTCCGCGAGGGCCGCACCCTGCTGATGCCCCTCGGCGAGCTTCAGGGCATCGGGCCCGGCACCAAGGTCCTCCCCACCGGCGCCCCCTTTCGCGTACCCGTCGGCCCCCACCTGCTGGGGCGCGTCATCGATGGGCTCGGCGCCCCCCTCGACGGGCTCGGCGGGGTGGCCGGGGAGAGCAGCGAGGGGGCCGGGTACCGCTCGACGATCGCCCCTCCCCCCTTCGCGCTGCGCCGGCCCCGTATCCGCGAGCGCGTCGCGCTCGGGGTGCGTGCCCTCGACAGCCTTGTCCCCTGCGGGCGCGGACAGCGCCTCGGGATCTTCGCCGGCTCCGGCGTCGGCAAGTCCTCGCTGCTCGGGATGATCGCCCGCTCCACCTCCGCCACCGTCAACGTCATCGCGCTCGTCGGCGAGCGCGGTCGCGAGGTACGCGAGTTCGTCGAGCGCGACCTCGGCGACGCGCTCGAGCACTCCGTCGTCGTCGTCGCCACCTCCGATGAGCCCGCACTCGTGCGCATCAAGGCGGCCTTCACCGCCACCACCATCGCCGAGCACTTCCGCGACCACGGCCACCACGTGATGCTGATGATGGACTCCGTCACCCGCTTCGCCACCGCCCAGCGCGAGATCGGCCTCGCGATCGGCGAGCCTCCCGCCACCCGCGGCTACACCCCCAGCGTGTTCGCGCTGCTCCCCCGCCTGCTCGAGCGCGCCGGCACCAGCCCCGAGGGCTCCATCACCGGCCTCTACACCGTCCTCGTCGACGGCGACGACATGAACGAGCCCATCGCCGACGCCGTCCGTTCGATCCTCGACGGGCACATCGTCCTCACTCGCTCCCTCGCCCACGCCGGACACTACCCCGCGATCGACGTGCTCCAGAGCGTATCCCGCCTCACCGGCGAGATCGTCGACACCGAGATCGCCTCCGCCGGGCAACGCCTGCGTTCGGCGCTCGCCGCGTTGCGCGAGAAGGAGGACCTGATCGCGATCGGCGCCTACCAGTCCGGGAGCGACCCCCTGCTCGACGCCACGCTCGAGCATCGCTCCCGGATCGAGGCCTTCCTGCGCCAGTCCGTCGCGGAGCCCAGCGACCCCGCCGCCTCCGACGAGTGCCTGCTCGAGCTCGCCGCCTCACTCGAGCGCTCGCTCGCCCAGCGCAGTGGCGAGATCGTAGACGCCGAGGAGGTCCTCACCGAGTCTGAAAGCCCCTCTGATGCCGGGGGCGCTTCGGCATCGGATCCCTTCGGGACATCGGCCATCCCCGCCCTGGGGCTCAATCTCTGAGCCGGGTGTCTCGCCGACGTTCGCCCGCCGACGAGACGCGGCACTCCGTCCGTTTTCGCTTTCGGTCAGCCGGGACCGTCTTGCTATACCGCCACGGGGCGGTACTCACGGGTCGATGGGTTCTGCTCCAGCAGGCCCACCGACCGCAGCGTCTTCACGTACCGGTGGGTCGTCGACGGCGACATCCCCAGTTGTCCCGCCAGGTCGTTGATTGCCCGCCACGGCCGTTCGGGGCCGTAGGAGGCCAAGATCGCCAGGCCCCGCAGCAGCGATTGCGAAAGCTGCGGATCCTCGAGCGCCTCTTCCAGCGCCGCCCGCGTCGCCTTCTGCAACGGCGAGGGCCCGCCTTTGCCGTTCTTGTCGGCCGGCTGGTAGGCGTGATCGAGTGCCGCCAGCAACAGGTTCGACACGGTTCCGTTGCGGTTGCGACCCGCACCGCGCATCACCTGCTCCACTTGCAGCGGAGAGAGCGTGATCGTTACCTCATCCGACTTCTTCTTGGTCATGTCTGTTCATCCCCAGGGCGTGATTGCTTTGTCGATCTTCCCCTTCAGGTATCGACCTTTTGCGATTTCTCTGAGTCCATGCCGCTCGAGCACGGTACGAACCCCATATTTTATTTACGAATAGTCGGGGTCTCCGGATCACATTTCAATGAATAAATCTAACTGTCAGTCAAGATCATTCATCGGATCCTCCGGGAAAAATGACGATTCGCCTCCTTTCGCCCGTAGCGAATACACAAGAGCTTACATACATCCGGGTCCGTGGGCTCGGCAGCGCCGTGGGATGGGCCCACCCAACCGCAGGGAGCCACCTGACACACGGCTCCGTCCTCTAAAGAAACGCGCGCCCCGTCCGATTACGCGGCCGTGAGCACCGCTCCCTCGTTCCGCTTCCGGCTCGAGCGCGTTCTCTCCCTGCGCCAGCGCAAGGAGAGCTTTGCGCGCCAAGAGCTCGCCCGTGCCCTCTCCCAGCGCCTCGGCAGCCAGGACCGCCTGCGACGCGTCGAGGAGCACCTCGAGGAGGCATACACCCACCAGCGCCTCGCCACCGGCCAGTCCAGCACTGTCAGCGCCGCGGACCTCCTTGCACGCCAGGCCTTCGTCGAGCACATCGAGGCCCAGCGCACGATGGGTATGCGTGAGCTCGAGCGCCACGAGGCCGACGTCGCCGACCGCGACACCCAGTTGGGGCACGCAGCGCGC
The DNA here is from genome assembly GCA_963742275.1 of uncultured Solirubrobacterales bacterium. Classification (GTDB taxonomy): domain Bacteria; phylum Actinomycetota; class Thermoleophilia; order Solirubrobacterales; family Solirubrobacteraceae; genus Palsa-744. The sequence continues at coordinate 191,171 of CAVUKU010000002.1, forward strand.
GAGCACGAGATTCTCGAGCGCCTCAAGGATCGACAGCTCGCCGAGCACGAGCGCGAGGTTGGGCGTCGCGAAAGCGAGCAGCTCGACGAGATCGCCCTCGAGCGCTTCCGCCGGAGCGCCGCATGAGCGCCTCAGTGGGTGGGTTGGAACCGATTCGGCCCGCCGCCCGGCCCGGCGGGTGGGAATCGATAACCGCGGCCGCCACCGAACGCGTCCAGCAGCTACAGGCGCTCATCGCCCAGGTGGAACACCCCGCCGCCGGCTCCAGCTTCGCCTCCGAGCTCGACTCCGCCACCTCTGCCGTCCCCACCGCGGTCGCCTACTCATCCGCCGCGCCCAGTCCAACGGGCGTGAGCGCGGCCGGCGAGGGGTCGGCCTATACGCCGCTGGTCGAGCAGGCCGGCGAGGGGTCCGCCTACGCGCCGCCGGTCGAACAGGCCGGCGAGGGATCCGCCTACACGCCGCTGATCGAACAGGCCGCCGCCCGCTATGGACTCAACCCCGCGATTCTCCACGGGCTGATCCAGCAGGAGTCCGGGTTCAACCCCTCCGCCCGTAGTAGCGCCGGCGCGCTTGGGCTCACCCAACTGATGCCCTCCACCGCCGCCTCGCTCGGCGTCGCCGAACCGCTCGACCCCGCCCAGTCGATCGAAGGCGGCGCCCGCTACCTCTCTCAGTTGCTCCAGCAGTTCGCCGGCAACACCGCCGACGCACTCGCCGCCTACAACGCCGGTCCTGGCGCCGTGGCGCAGTACGGCGGCGTACCCCCCTACTCCGAAACCCAGCAGTACGTCGGCAAAGTGCTCGGCTACGCCGCCGCTTACAGCCAGGGCGGGGCATCCAACCCGTCGGCACTCGCCGCGGGGGCCACCGCGGTTGCTCCCGCCAGTGGCGGGACATCGATCGCCACCCCCTCCGAGGCGATCGTATGACCGCCCCCGCCGCCCAGACCACCCTCCGCACTCCCGGTGAACGGGAACCGATCCCGGGCGGGCGGGAACCGATCTCCTCCGGCGCGCCACCGGGCGCCCCTCCAGAAGGAGCACCCTTCCACAGTGCACTCGAAACTGAATGGGCCCGGACCGCCATTGCGGAAGGCCAGCAGCAGAGACACTCAGAAAGCCCCTTCCCTGCGAGCTCACGCACACCCGCCCACGGCGCGGGGGGCGCGGAGTCTGGCGCCTCCTCCACCCGCACACCCGCCCACGGAGCCGGGGAAGCGGGGGCTTGCGCTTCCTCCAGCGTCTCCCCTCCCCCCAGCGCCTCGGGCGCCGCCATCGCAGGTGCCGCCGCCGGCGCAGCTGCGGCTCCCGCCGCACACGACCCCACCGACGTGCCTGGCACGCCGGCCGCGCGCGGGGCAGGTGAAGGTGCCTCTGGCTCCCCGACCGCGACAGGGTTGGAAGGGTCATACGCAGACACCAGGGGTGCAGTCCCCAGTGCCCCCCCGGGTGCGCCGTCGGCCGGCGCCTCGACCCCGATCGCAGATAGCCGTGCGCTCCCGCCAGCCGGCAACGCCACAGCCCCGGATCCCCACTCCATCAGCGATGACACTCCCACGGCCGCCGACGATCGCGGCACCTCCACCAGCGGGGGCACTCCCACGGCCGCCGACGATCGCGGCACCACAGGCGGCGAGGGCATAGCGGCCCCTGCAAGCGATGGAGCGACAGCGCGCGGGCGGGTGGGTGCCGATCCCGGGTGGGCGAGCTCTGATCCCCCCGCCGCGCACGGGTGGCTGGGCTCGGACTCCAGGGGACTGGGTTCTGGTTCCAGGGCGGTGGGCTCCGATGCATCCCAGGCATCCCCGCGACCCTCGGGAACTTCGGCAGCGAGCGCAACCCTCGGCTCCCCGGCACACAAGGAGGGCGCAGGCGGCGGGAGCTGGAGCTCCCAGGCGGGCGTGCGCGCACCCGCGAAGCAGGCCCCCCCCTGGGCCGCCGGCGCGGGTGCCCACGACAAGCTGTGGGTCCCCGACCCCGCTCAGGCCCACACGGGCGTCGCAGCCGACACCGGTGGAGTGGCCGCCGGCGGGGTGGGCGGGCTCGCCGGAGGGGCCGGCTCCGCGCAGGTATCGCCGCCTACCGGCGGGGACCAGCAGGGGCCAATGCTCGAGGACGGCGTGGGGCTCCAGCAGGCCATCGAGACCCTCCATGGCACCATCCAGCTCGCCGCCCGCCAGGGACTCTCCCAGGCCCGCATCGCGTTGGAGCCCGAGGGGCTCGGCGAGATCCGCATCAACCTCACCCAGACCTCGCAGGGCCTCCTTGCCCGCGTAACCGCCGAGACGCCCGTCGCCGCGCAGGCGCTCGCCGCCGCCCACGCCGAACTGCGCCAGTCGCTCAGCTCGCTCGGCCTCAACCTTGCGCGTCTGAGCATCGGCGCTCACAGCCACTCCGCCGCCCACGACGGGGACACAGCCCTTGGAGGCGGCCGCGGTGGGGCTACGGGCGGCGGTGAAGCCTTTTCCGGTGGGGCTCGCGCCGGCCAGAGCGCCGCCCGTGGCCCCACCGCGCCGCCGACCGATCCCGGCCCTGACATCGAAGCCGAAGAGCATGCCCAACCCGCGACCGCGTCGTCGCGCGGGGCGCTCCTGGACGTGCTCGCCTGAGGCACCCCCAAGAGAGCCCGACGGAACCCCCACCCCACACCAACCCCAAGCGACTGCAAGCACACCCGCACACCAAGCACGAGAGCGAGGCAACCCCATGACCACTGTCACCCCATCCCCCCACACCGCGGCGCTCCCCGCCGCTACCCCAACCGCCAAGACCGGTTCCGCCACGAGCTCCGCCGCAACGGAACCCACGAACCCCAATGGCGAACTCGGCAAGAACGACTTCCTCAAGTTGATGATCGCCCAGCTGCAGGCTCAGAACCCCCTGGAACCGAGCAACGGCACCGAATACATCAGCGAGCTCGCCCAGTTCTCCCAGCTCGAGCAGACCACCAACCTCGCGCAGAGCAGCTCCCAGTCCGCCACCGGCCAGCGGGTCGCCCAGGCGGTGGGGCTGATCGGGCACACCGTCTCCTACACCGATCCCTCCACCGGCGCCACCCAGAGCGGCGCCGTGCAGAGCGTCGAGATCACCCCCGAAGGCGCCACCCTCACGGTCAACGGCACCCCCGGGATCGAACTCGCCGGCGTAACGGAGGTCTCGTGAGCGTCGAGCTCAACCCCGCGCTGCTCCCTCCGGGGCAGGCTTCAACCCCCGTCGGAAGCCCACAGACGGGTGGGCGGGCTCCGGCGACGAGGCGCGCCGCGGACACCGGGAGCTCCGCCGGGCCGTCGTTCGCGGATGTCCTCGAGGAGGCAACCAGTGCCGCGGGGGCGCCCGGAGCAGGCGCGGCCGGGCCGAGCAGAGCCGGGGCGAGCCCCGGGGCGGACACGACCGCAGCAGGGGGAGCCGAACCGCTGCGCTTCTCAAAGCACGCCCTCGAGCGGGTGCAGCGCCGCGGGATCGCGCTGGATCGCACCACGGTCGGCCGGCTGCAGGAGGGCGTGGGACGGGCCGCAGGCAAGGGCTCCCGCGACTCGCTCGTGCTGGTCGACGGCACCGCCTTCGTGGTGTCCGTTCCCAACCGCACCGTCATCACGGCGGTCGGCTCCGAACACATGCGCGAACACATCTTCACCAACATCGATAGCGCCGTCATCGCCTGAGGCGCCCAGCGATCGATCGCCCAGATTCACTTGAAACCACAACCAGACAGGAGCCCGACCAAGCCAACAACCCCCAGGTCTGACCAACCGCATCGAGACGCAGTAACTCCGAGGACTCTGTAAACAAACCACGGCCGGACCTCATCGAGGAGGCCGCGAAAGGAAGTGACGCAACCATGATGAGTGGAATGTACGCCGCGATCAGCGGCCTCGACGCCAACGAGACGATGCTCAACGTAACCGCCAACAACCTGGCGAACGTCAACACCATCGGCTACAAGTCACAGCGTGTGAGCTTCGCCGACTCACTGGCGCAGATCGTGCGAGGGGCCTCCGGACCCACCACCAGCAACGGCGGCACCAACCCCATGCAGGTGGGGCTCGGCGTGACGGTCGCCTCGACCGACAACACCATGTCCGAGGGCTCCTTCCAGTCCACAAACAACCCCCTGGACGTCGCCATCCAGGGTGAAGGGTTCCTGCGCGTCGGCAGCGGCACGCCGCCGACAGAAGGCCCCTACACGGCCAAACTGCCGGCCGGCTTCCAGTACACCCGCGAGGGCGACCTCACGACCAACGTCAAGGGGTTCCTCACCACGCAGGCGGGGAGCTACGTGATCGGCCGCGAAGCGGTCGCGACCGTGGCGGGAGGCGAAACCACCTACACGCCCGGAGCCAAGGACACCTACATCGTGATTCCCCCCGGCTCCGCCAACGTGTCGATCGGCGAGAACGGGGCGGTCAGCTACACCGACGAGAACCCCAAATCCCCGACCTTCGAACAGCAGGTCACCGCGGGATACCTCTCGCTGGCGCAGTTCCCCAACCAGGACGGCCTGGAGCGTCTCGGCGGCTCGCTGTGGGGCCAGACCTCCAACTCGGGCGCGCCGATCGTGGGCACCCCCGACACCGGCGGCTTCGGCCAGACCGTGGCCGGGGAGCTCGAGATGTCGAACGTCGACCTCGCCAACGAGATGACCACCATGATCACCGCCGAGCGCGGCTACCAGGCCAACTCGAAGGTGATCACCACCGCCAACGAAATGCTCCAGACGGTGGTGAGCATGGTCCAGTAACGAATCGCGGCTCATCCCCACGGTGAGACCCACCGTGCTTGGCTCAGGCCGATCGCGGGAAGCGTCGAGCCCTGAGGGTGGAGCCGGGACGACAACGAGTCGCCCGGTGGGGCGTGTCGCGCGTAGGCGCCTCACGCCCCACCTCAAGTGGCACTCCCACCGAGAGAAGGTTGCCCGTGATCACCCTGCACAGGCTCGGACACACCGACGAGCCCTTTCAACTGAATCCCGATCTGATCGTCACCATCGAGTCGACCCCCGATACCGTCGTGACGCTCGCCACGACCGCCAAGGTCGTCGTGGCCGAGAGTCCCGACGAGGTGGCGACCCTGATGCGCGAGTGGCGCGTCAGCGTGCTCTCCGAGGCGATGCGCAACCGCCGCGGGGGTCCGGGCGGAGGCGATTCCCGGCCCACTCCGATCAAGAGCCCAAGCAGACACCACGAACCAGTTGAAGGATCGCGCCTCCCGGCCGATGAACGAGGGCGATGAAGGCCGCAACAGCTATCGGGATCGGGGTTGCCTTCGGCGCCCTGCTGCTCAGCTCGATGATGGACGGGACAAGTCCCGCTTCCTTCATCAACATCCCTGCGCTGATGATCATCCTCGGCGGCACCGGCGGGGTGACGCTGGCGAGCGTGGGGATGCAGTCGATGAAGCGCATCCCTAGCCTCTACAAGCTCACCTTCTCTGCCGAGCCCCCCGACCTGCGTGGGCGCCTGGACCTGCTCGTCTCGCTCGCCGACCAGGCCCGCCGCGAGGGCCTGCTCGCGCTCGACGCGCAGCTCTCCGAGGTGGAGGATGGCTTCACCCGCAACGCCCTGCAGCTCGTCGTCGACGGCACCGACCCCGAGATGGTCCACGCGATCATGGAGGCCGAGGTCGACGGCATGGCGGCCCGCCACGCGGCCGGCGCGGCGCCCTTCGAGAAGGCCGGCGGGTTCGCCCCCACGATGGGGATCATCGGCACCGTGCTCGGGCTCGTGCACGTGCTGGCGAACCTCGCCGCCCCCTCCACCCTTGGCCCCTCGATCTCCTCCGCCTTCCTCGCGACGCTCATGGGAGTCGGCGCGGCCAACGTGATCTTCCTCCCGGTCGCCAACCGCCTGAAGGCGATCTCCGCCGAAGAGGTCGAGCTGCGAATGATGACGCTCGAGGGGATCCTCTCCCTCCAGGCAGGTGACAACCCGCGCCTGGTCGCGGACAAGCTGATGTCCTACCTGCCCCCCGCCGAGCGCGAGAGCGAGGACGGCGCGGAAACCTCCTCCCAGAGCGCGAGCGCGCAGGCCGAGGCGGCCTGATGAGTTCCTCCGGGCGCCAACAGACCCTCCGAAGGAGCCACTAGCGATGGCGCGCGGACACGGGCGCCATCGCCGCGGGCACGCCGCCGAGCACGACAACGACGAGCGCTGGCTGCTCACCTATGCGGACATGATCACGCTCCTGATGGCGCTCTTCATGGTCCTCTTCTCGATCTCCTCGGTGAATATCTCCAAGTTCAAAGCCGTCCAACTGGCACTCAAGGCGGCCTTCTCCGGGGACATCCTGCCGGGCGGCAAGTCGATCGAGCAGCCCGGCGCGAGCGCCAACTCAAGCCGCGCCCCCACCACCATCGATACACCGGCGATCGTGCGGCTGACCCCCAATGTCACCAGCGAACTCGAACACGTGTCTGGCGGGCAGTCGGGCAGCGCGCAGGCGCAGTCCAGTGCGCAGAGCGCCGCCACGAGCGTGCATGTCTCCGCCGCCCAGCAGGAGCAGGCCAGCTTCGAGGCCCTCCAGCGCGAGCTCAACGAGTACGCCGCCCGGCACGGGTTCGCGAAGTCCGTCCACGTCGCCATCGAACAGCGCGGCCTGGCGATCCGCGTGCTCACCGACAGCCTCCTGTTCACCTCCGGCAGCGCCGCCCTCGAGAGCCAGGGCCAGCCCCTGCTCACCGAGATCGCGGCACTGCTGAACATCGACCACGTCCACCCGATCGCCGTCGAAGGCAACACCGACAACGTGCCGATCAGCGGCCCCTTCCCGAGCAACTGGGAGCTCTCAACAGCCCGCGCGAGCAGAGTTGTGCGCTTCCTGATCACCAAGGGCGTCGACCCCCAGCGGCTCAGCGCCGCCGGTTACGCCGAACAGCACCCGATCGCCACCAACTCCACCGCCGCCGGGCGCGCGCTGAACCGGCGCGTGGAGATCGTCCTGCAGCGCCTCTACTGATCCCTCGTGCCCGGCCGATACATAGGACCAGACCGACCATGTCCAAGAAGAAGCTCCTCATCCCCCTCGTGCTGCTACTCGTGCTCGGCGTCGGCTACTCCATGAGCAAGCCAAAGAAGACCGTCAAGCAGAAGATCACCGGCACGATCTACGTCATGCCCCAACCCTTCCTGCTGAACCTCGCCGAAGGCCACTACGCCAAGATCTCCGTCGCGCTAGAGCTCGCGCCGGGACAGAGCGACGGGGCATCCGCCGCCGGGGGCTCCTCGAGCTCGGGAGAAGGCGCCGGGACGCTCCCCGAGGAAGCAGTGGTCCGCGAAATCGTGACCAACACAGTCACCGGTCAGAGCGGGGGCACACTCACCTCCAGTCAGGGCCGCAGCTCGATCAAGCACCGCATCCTCACGAGCATCCAACACCAGACCGACGTCAAAGTCGAAGCCGTGCTGTTCCCCGAATTGACAGTCCAATAGACGATGGGAGCAACGCCATGATCGAACCGCACACAGCGCGAGCCGAGACCGAGGCCGGCCGGCTGCCTTGGGGAGGGCCCTTGCCATGAGCGACGCGGTCGTCTACGAGCAGCTCGATGAGCCCTCCGGCGGCCCTCCGGGGACGGAGGGGAACGGCACTTCGCCGGGCACCGTGCAGAACGGCGCCGACCTGCGCCGCCTCAGCGACGTCCCCATGGAGCTCAGCGTCGAGATCGGCCGCACCTGCATGACCGTCGGCGAGACGCTTCAGCTTCACGCCGGTTCGATCGTCACGCTCGAGCGGCTCGCCGGCGAACCCGTGGACCTGCTTGTCAACGGCACCCCCATCGCGCGGGGCGAGGTGGTCATCGTCGACGAGGAGTTCGGCCTGCGCGTCACCGAGATCATCGCGGGCGACCCCGCTGCTCCGAACCTCGGCGAGCCGGAGGATGGGGAACCGCTCGACGCCGGAGATCCCGCGTCCTCCGGCACTGCGCCGGTCTCCGCGCCGCCCGTCCCCGCGCAGGCCGACTCCGCCGTGCAGGAGTGACCGGGAGGCCGCGATGAGCCAGGCCGAGCAGCAACCGGACCTCGAACCGACCCCACCCGGCGACGCGCGCGACCCCGCCCGCAGCGAGGTGGCCCCCGACGCTCCGGACGGCCCCTCGGCAGAGCGTTCTGTGGAGCCGGACGCTGCCTCAGCAGAGCGTTCTGCAGAGCCAGACGCCCCCTCGGCAGAGCCTCCCGTGGAGCCAGACGCCCCCTCAGCGGAGGGTCGGGCGGAGCCGGCCGTCGATCCGCAGGACCCCGATCAGCCGGATGCTCCACACGCCCAAGGGCTCTCGAGCGAGACGGACGACCCACCTGCGCGCACCGAGGAGCCCAAGGACCCAGCGGCAGCCGACCCGGGCGAGGGGGTTGGGCCGGGTGGGCATCTGATCAGAACGGTGGACTTCTCTCAGCCCACCAAGTTCACCGCGGAGTTGCGCCGCAGGATCGTGCGCGCGCTCGGCTCCTTCTGCGAAGCCGTCGCGCTGAAGCTCTCCACCGAGCTGCGCGCTCCGGTCGAGCTCTCAGTCGCAGACTCCAGCCAGCTCACCTGGGCGGCCGCCAAGGCGCGGCTGCCGGCGAACACGATCGCCGTGGAGCTCACAGTGCAGCCGATCAAAGCGAAGATGCTCCTCTGCATCGACCCCCCCCTGATCCTGCAGGCGCTCGAGTGCCTGCTCGGCGGGCACCCCTCCCAGGCCGCCTCCGAACGGCGCCTCAGCGAAGTCGACTGGGCGCTCACTCGGCGCCTACTGCAATCCCTGATCGCCCAGCTCAGCCCCGCTTGGCGCGATCTCGGCGGGCTCGAGCTGAGTCTCGGCGAGGTCGACCTCGAGGGGGATGCCGGCGTGCTCGTCCCAATCGGGGAACCCACCTTCGTGCTCGCCCTCGAGAGCCACATCGACGCCCTCCCCTCCAGCATGTCCCTGCTGATCCCCTGGTCCGCGATCGGGCCCGTCGCGGAGGAGATCCTCGGCGACGGGGTGGGCGGGCTCCGATACCTCGACACCGACTCCCGCGAGGCCCGCGCGATGCGCCGCGGGCTCGCGGCCGCCCATGTCTGCCTGCGCGCCGAGGTCGGCGCCCGCGAGATGCCCGTCGAGCGGGTGCTCGCACTCACCCCCGGGACGCTGCTCGCGCTGCAGGATCGCGCCGAGGAGGGAGTGCGGCTGTTCGCCGAGGGCGTCCCCCTCGGGCGCGGCCGGCCCGGCCTGCGCGGCACACGGCGCGCGGTCAAGCTGACCGAGGCGATCTCCCCCGGGGCGAGCACGGTGCAGGCCTCGCGCTCGGACACCACCTACGGGGCGTCGCGTCTCGGCCGCGAGGCGAGCGGCGAATCGCAGGTCGAGGGCGCCGCCGCCGAAGGCCGCGGTCAGGAAACCTCCACGCGCGAGAGTCTTGCGCGGATGATGGGCGTGCCCGTGCGCGTCTGGGCGGAGCTGGGGCGCACCACGCTGCCATTGGGCCAGGCCCTGGAGCTTCCGCCGGGTAGCGTCGTCGAGCTCGACCAGGGCGCCGAGTCCCCCATCGAGCTGTTCGTCAACGGCATGCGCTTCGCCGACGGCACCCTCCAGGTCGGCGCCGAGGGCGAGTGGGCCGTTCAGATCGACGCACTTCGTTAGAGCCCGCGCGTGGTCGCACGGGCGGGCGGCACTGAGATCTCGCTCGTGGACGCGTAGGCCGGCTCGTGAGCCGACGCTGAACGGCTCACGCATGAGGGAGTGAGCCATGGGCGGCGGCGGGCGGCGCTCAAGCCATTTTGGCCGACGCCGATAACCCGAGCGACTCTTCCTCGGAGTCGTCCCTCGATGAACAGGTTAATGATGCCTTCGCGCGCGGCCCTGCGGGCCGCCCTTCCTGCGCTCGGCACGGCCATGATCGGCCTTGCCGTGTTCGCTCACGCCTGCCCCGCGCAGGCCTTCACACCCAGCTCCAAGAGCGGCGGGGAAGGAGCGCCGCTCGATCTCTCGCCCTCCACCGCCTCGCACACGAGCTCCGGGGGCGCGAGCATCGTTCGCACGATCGTGGGTCTGCTGATCGTGATCGCCGTGATCTGGGGGCTCACCTGGATCCTCAAGCAGGTCAAGACCGGCCGCGAGACCCGCAGCGCCGGGTCCGGCCTCACGAGTCTTGCCACGCTCGCGCTCGGATCCGGGCGCACCCTGCATCTCGTGCGCGCCGGGCGCGACTACCTGCTCGTTGGCTCCGCCGAGCACGGGGTGGCCCCGATCCACCGCTACACCGAGCAGCAGGCGCGCGACGCCGGCCTGCTCGATCTCCCCGAGCCCTCCACCGGCGGCGGCGCTGACGGGGGGGCGGGCGGGACCTCCGTCAGCCCCATCCAGATCCCAGGCCAGATACGTTCGGATCGGATCCCCACCCTCCCAAGCGCTGTCTCGGACGCACTCGACCGTGTGCGCGAATGGACGGTGCGCCGGTGAACCTCAACTCCTCAAACGCCGTGCAGATCCTGCTGCTCGTCGGCGGGCTCACGCTGATTCCGGCAGTGCTGTTCACCGTCACCGGCTTCAGCCGCATCCTGATCGTGCTCGGCTTCATCCGTACCGCCGTCGGCACCAACAACGCGCCCCCCAACCAGGTGCTCGTCGGGATCGCCCTGTTCCTCACGATCTTCGTGATGGCCCCCACGATCAGCGCGATCAAGCGCGATGCGATCGAACCGCTCGACGCCCACCACATCTCCACCACCACCGCCATCGAACGCGCGGAGCAGCCGCTGCGCGAATTCATGTTCCACCAGACCCGCGTGCAGGACATCTCCCTGTTCGTCTCCCTCGCCAAAGCGAAGATCCCCCACACCCGCGCCGAAGTGCCCACCGAGGTGCTGATCCCCGCGTTCATCGTCTCCGAGCTCAAGACCGCCTTTCAGATCGGCTTCCTGATCTTCCTGCCGTTCCTGATCATCGACCTGATCGTCTCCTCGACGCTGATGAGCATGGGGATGATCATGCTCCCCCCCACCTTCATCTCCCTGCCCTTCAAGATCCTCCTGTTCGTCCTCGTCGACGGCTGGGACCTCGTGATCAAGGCGCTCGTGCAGAGCTTTCACTGATCCATGGACCAGGACACCGTCATCAACCTCGCCTCGCAGGCGATGAGCCTCGCCTTCAAGGTCGCCGGCCCCCTGCTGCTCGGCGCGATGGTCGTCGGCCTGGTCGTCTCCATCTTCCAGGCCGTCACCCAGATCCAGGAGCAGAGCCTCACCCTGATCCCGAAGATCGCCGTGATCGCCGTGATCGCGGTGCTGCTCGGCCCCTGGATGCTCGACCAGATGGTCGCCTACACCACCAACCTCTACTCCGCGATCCCGACGCTGGTGAGCTCGTGACCCAGATCCTCAGTCAGCTCGCGGGCAACGAGCTCGCCGGCTTCATCCTCGTGCTCGCACGTGTCAGCCCGCTGTTCCTGCTCGCCCCCCCCTTCTCCTCGCCGATGATCCCTCCGCGCGTGCGCGGCATCATCGCCGTGGGGATCTCCATGGGCCTTGCTCCCATCGCTCTGCACGGGCAGCACATCCCCAGCGACCCCCTCACCCTCGCCGCCCTGATCGTCGAGGGGATGCTCGTCGGCCTCGGCTTCGCCTTCTCCTTCGCGGTGCTGTTCGCCGCCGTCGAATCCGCCGGCTCGCTCGCCGACCTCGGCGCGGGCTTCTCCTACGGCAACCTCATCAATCCCGTTAGCGGCGAGGAAAGCGGCCCCATCACCCACGTCTACTCGCTCCTGGGGATAGCGGTGTTCCTCGTCATCGGTGGCGAAGCCTGGCTGCTGCGCGGCCTCGCCCGCACCTTCCAGCTCGTTCCCCTCACCTCCGGCCCCCGCATCTCCACGCTCTGGGGGGGCGTCGAGCATGTCTTCTCGACCGTGTTCGCCTCCGCCTTGGAGATCGCCGCGCCCGTGCTGATCGCGCTGATCATCACCGACGCCGCCTTCGGCGTGGTCTCCCGCGTCGTGCCCCAGCTCAACGTGTTCGCCGTCGGCTTCCCCGCCAAGGTCGCGGTCGCGCTGCTGCTCGTCGGCGCCTCCCTGCCGTTCGTCGCGGGCTGGATCACAAACCAGATGTCCACCTCCGTCGGCGCCGCGCTCGGCGCCCTGCACGTCGCGTGAGCCATGGCAAACGAGGACCGCACCGAGAAGGCCACCCCCAAGCACCGCAAGCGGGCGCGCAGCAAGGGGCAGGTGGCGCGCTCCGCCGACGTCGGCGGAGCGCTCGTGATCGCCGGCGGGCTGTTCGCGATCACGCTGCTCGGCCCCGCCGTCGTGGGCTCAGCCCAGGCCGCCTTCCGCGAGATCCTCGCCGAGATCGCCACACCCGCCAAGGCCACCACCGCCGCCGGCCTGCACTCGCTGATGGAGGTGGCGCTCTCCACGCTCGAGCTCACCGTCGGGCCGATCGCCGCCATCTGCCTCGGCGCCGGCCTGCTCGCCGGCTCCGCCCAGGTCGGCTTCCGCCCAGCCCCCAAAGCGCTCGCGCTCGACTTCAAGCGAATCAACCCCGTCTCGGGGGCGCGCAACCTGTTCGGGCCCAACCTCCTCTTCGAGGCGCTCAAGGCAGTCTCGAAGATCGCCCTCGTCGGAGGCGTCGCCGCCCTGGCGATCCTCCCCGGCATGAGCGCCCTGGCCTCAGAGGTCGGCATCCCCCCCGGCGCCCTCGGACTCGTGATGGGCCACCGCGCGATGAACATCGCCCAGCACGCCACCTTCGCGTATCTCGCGATCGCCGCGATCGACTACGCCTGGCAGCGCCGCCGCACCGAGCGCAAGCTGCGCATGACCAAGCAGGAGGTCAAAGATGAGCAGCGCCAGTACGGCCTGCCCGCCGAGGTCAAGGCCGCCCTGCGCCGCCGCCAGGCGCAGGCGGCGCGCAAGCGGATGATGGCCGCCGTCCCCGAGGCCGACGTGGTGATCGCCAACCCCACCCATTTCGCCGTCGCGCTGCGCTACGACGGCACCCGCCCCGCCCCCGAGGTGGTGGCCAAGGGCAAGGACCTGATCGCCCTGCAGATCCGGCGCATCGCAGAGGAGCACGACGTGCCGATCGTCTCAGACCCCCCGCTCGCCCGCGCGCTGCATGCCTCCGCTGAGGTCGGTCAGGCGATTCCCGAGGAGCTCTACGCCGCCGTCGCGCGCGTGCTCGCCTTCGTCTACCGCCTCGCGCGGCGTAAGAGGTACGCGCTGTGAACCTCGACACCGTCCGCCGCCTGCTGCGCCACACCGACCTGCTCGCCGCCGTCGCGGTGGTGATGGTCGTGACGATGCTCGTCGTCCCGCTGCCCTCCGCGCTGCTGGACCTGCTGATCACGCTCAACATCTCCGCCGCGCTCACGATCGTGGTGGCCACGATGTACCTCGGCAAGGCCCTGGACTTCGCCTCCTTCCCGAGCCTGCTGCTGCTCACCACGATGTTCCGGTTGGCGATCAACGTGTCCGTCACCCGCCTGATCCTCACCACCGGGGACGCCGGCAGCGTGGTGAAGGCGTTCGGGGAGTTCGTCGTATCCGGCAACGTCGTCGTGGGCCTCGTGATCTTCCTGATTCTCGTGGTGATCCAGTTCGTGGTCGTCACCAGCGGCGCCGGGCGCGTCGCGGAGGTCGGCGCGCGCTTCACGCTCGACGCGATGCCCGGCAAGCAGATGGCGATCGACGCCGACCTCAACGCGGGGCTGATCACCGACGAGCAGGCCCGCAACCGCCGCTCGGAGATCGCCCGCGAAGCCGATTTCTACGGCGCGATGGACGGCGCCTCCAAGTTCGTCAAGGGCGACGCCGTGGCCGCGCTGATCATCACCGCGATCAACCTCGTCGGGGGCATCGTCGTGGGCGTCGCCCAGCACGGGCTCTCCTTCACCGAAGCCACCCACCAGTTCTCGCTGCTCACCGTCGGCGACGGCCTCGCCGCGCAGATCCCCGCGCTGCTGATCTCCGTCGCCACCGGCATCATCGTCACCCGCGCCACCTCCGAGAAGGACCTCGGCAGCGACATCGCCTCCCAGATCCTGCGCCAGCGCAAAGCCCCCCTCGTCGCCGCCACCGTGATCGGGCTGTTCGCGCTCGTCCCCGGCCTGCCCAAGCTGCCGTTCCTCGCGATCGCCGCGATCTTCGGCGCGATCGGCTGGAGCGTGCGCCACGGCCTCCCCGGCGAGGAGCTGGATCCCAACGCAACCGAGGCCGCCGTCGCCGCGGGCGGCGCCGGCGCGCTGGCGGCAGGGGCGGGCGGGATCGGCGCGGGGCAGGGATCGGAGGAGGCGATGGAGCGGCTCTCCGTGGACTCCCTCGAGCTCGCGGTCGGCTTCGGCCTCGTCCCGCTCGTGGATGGCTCCTCCGGCGGGAACCTCCTGCGGCGCGTCTCCGCGATCCGTCGCCAGATCGCCGGGGAGCTCGGGATCGTGATCCCCGCGGTGCGCATCCACGACGAGATCGGCCTGGAGTCCCACGAGTACGTGGTCAAGGTGCGCGGCTCCGAGGTCGCGCGCGCGCGGATCATGCCCGGGCACCTGCTCGCGATGGACCCCGGTGACGCCGCCGGCGGCCTGCGCGGGATCCCCACCACCGAGCCCACCTACGGCCTGCCCGCGGTGTGGGTGCACTCCTCCGACCGCGCCGAGGCCGAGGCGCTCGGGTACACCGTGGTGGACGCGGAGGCGATGATCGTCACCCACCTCACGGAGACGATCCGCACGCACGCCAGCGAGCTGCTCACCCGCCAGGACGTCAGGACGCTGCTCGACCGCCTGAAGGAGACCAACGCCGCCGTCGTCGAGGAGATCGTGCCCGAGGCGCTCTCCCTCGGGGAGATCCAACGCGTGCTGCGCTCCCTGCTCGCCGAAGGCGTCGCCGTCCGCGATCTCGGAACGATCATGGAGGCGATCGGGGACAAGGCGCGAATAACACGTGACACCGGCCTGCTGACCGAGTACGCCCGCCAGGCCCTGGGCCGAGCGATCACAGCCCCGCACCTGGACGAGCGGCTCTGCCTGCAGGCGATCACCCTGGACCCTGCGATCGAGCAGGAGGTCGCCACCTCCATCACCCAGACCACAGACGGCGAGTACCTCGCGATCGACCCGCCCCGCGCGCAGGCGATCGTCGGCGCCCTGCGAGCCCAGGTCGAGCACGCCGCAGCGCGCGGCACACGCAATCCGGTGCTGCTCTGCTCCGCGCGCGTGCGCCGCCACCTGCGCAGGCTGATCGCCCAGGCCCAGCCCCATCTACCGGTCTGCTCCTACAACGAGATCGCGCCCGGCATCAACGTCGAGACGATTGGAGTAATCCACGCATGAGCACCGCCCTCTACGACACCGCCTCCCACGACGCCGCTCCCCACGACGCCGCTCCGCGCAACGGGGCCCGGCAGCGCTCCGGACACCGCCGCGGCCGGAACGGCAGCGCCCCCGGGGACTTCGCACCCCGCATCTACCGCGGGCGCAGCGTCGATGAGCTGATCCCCCGGATCGTCTCCGAGCTCGGAGAGGACGCCGTCGTAATTCGCCACCACCGCGGGCTCACCGGCGGGTTCGCTGGTTTCTTCCAGAGGCCCCTCGTCGAAATCGAGGCTCGCCGCGGGGTCCCCGGGATCGACCGCTACGACGAGGACGACGCCGCCCCCGCGATGCCCGATGACGAGGCCCCCGCACTGCCCGATGACGAGGCCTTCGCGCTTGCCGGTGACGATGCCCTTGCACTGCCCGGCAGCGAGGCACGATCCCTGCCCGGGGAGCTCGAGGACTTCCGGGCGACGCATGCGCCCGCACCCGAGGAGTGGGACGGCCCGAGGCAGATCTGGGCCACCAACCCCTTCGCCGCCGCGCTCGCCGAGGCCGAGGCCGCGGTGCGCGCCGCCGAGCCCGCCGTCCCTCCCGACCTCGACGCCGCACTCGCCGAAGCGCTTGCGGAGGCCGAAGAAGCGGGGGTTCCCGCCGCGAGCAGCGAGCTGGAGCTTCCCGCCGAGCCCACCTTTCATTTGGATCTCCACGCGGCGTCCCCCGAGACGCCCGCCGAGATCCAAGACGGGTGGGCTCCCGCCGAGCCAACCGTCTCTCTCGGCCCACCCGCAGCCGCCCCCGGCACGCTCATCGAGCCCGATGACGCGGCGCCCCCCGCCGAGCCACCGGACCTGCCGCCCCCAGCCGCCGCACCTGCCTCGTGCGCGCGCGCGAGAAACGAGATCGAGCGCACACTGCTCGGAGTGGGGATCGGCGAGGAGTTCGTGCACGAGCTGATCGAGGGGGCCATCGCTCACGTGCTGACGCTCATGCCCGCCTCCACGAGCCTGGCGCAGGCAGTGCGCACCGCACTGGCGCAGAGGATTCCAGTGTGCCCTCCGCTGCCCGCCGCAGGTGCCACGATTGCCGTGGTCGGCGCCGGCGGCAGCGGCAAGAGCGCCTGCTGCGCCGCTCTGCTCGAGGCCTACCGCGAGCACAGCACGCTGCCCGCTATCTGCACCACGATCGTGTCGGAGCCCACCCACCCCGCGTCCGCGGAGCCGGCGCTGCGCGAGGGGTGGGCGGGAGGCCTGCAACTGCTGGACACGCCCCCCGTCTCCTGCGCCGACCCAGGTTCGATCGTCGCGCTCGCGGAGCTGCTGGCGCCGCTGGCGCCCGACCGCGTAGTGCTCGCGCTCCCCGCCACGCTCGGCGCCACCCCCGCGGCACAGCTACTCGAGGCGCTGGGCCCGCTTGGCGCGGGCGCAATGGCGATCACTCACGCCGACGAGACCGATCAGCTCGGGGTGGCGGTGCAGGCGGCGTGCGCGTTCGGGCTGGCCCCCGTCCACCTGCTCGCGCGCACCGAGCGTGGCGGCGCCGAGGGAGGGCTCGCCTGGATCGACCCCTGGTTGCTTGTCGACAGGCTGCTCCCGCCGCAATGAGGCTGCGCCGGGCAAAGACGCAGGACCGCCCGGAGCTCACGCTCCCGGAGCGCTCGGACGCCGTGACCATCGTGCGGCCGAGCGGCGAGCGCGTGCAGGCACGGGTTGCCGAGCGCGATGGGGAGCAGCTGCTAGTGGCGCTCATGTTCCGCGTCGAACGCCCACTCAACGATGGTCGGCTCGACGAGCTGCAGCTAGAGTTCACCAACGACCGCGGGCGGGTCCGGCTGCAGGGCACGGTTGTGATCGAGGACCGCGAGCTGCTGCGATTCCGTGAGCTTCACTCGATCGAGATGATCCAAGAGCGCGAGTACGTGCGCGTGCAATCCACTCGGCCGGTACTCGTCCTCACGGGCTCCACCCAGGGAACGGTTCAGACCTACTCCGTGGATCTCAGCGGCGGCGGGATGCTGCTCGCGGGGCCGAGCACGCTGAAGGTCGGCGAGCAGGTCCAGTTCCGGCTGACCACCGCCAAGGGCGCCCCGCCGATCACGGGGGTCGGCACGGTCGTGCGCACCGACACCCAGGGCCGGCGCGCGCTCTGCTTCGACGAGATCGGCGAGGGCGATCACCGGCGTCTGGTGCGCTTCATCTTCGAGTGCCAGCGCGACGAGCGACGCCGTGGCCTAGAGGGTGGCGCAGGCGGCCGCAGGCCGCCGAGCCGGGCCCCTCTTGCTCAGGACAAGGCTGGCGGTCGTGGCCGCTAAGAGCGACAAGCCCCCCAAGGCGGGGAAGACCAAGGGTGGGAAGGGCGCGAAGGGGAAGAGCGCCGGCAAGGGGGGCGGAGCCGGGGGAGGCTCGCAGCTGATCCTCGCCGAGCACCCCCGCGCGGTGCGGGGCATCGCACGCGCCAAGGCCTGGGGCGGACTCGCCGGGTTCCTGCTTGGGGGATATCTCTCCCTGCCCACCCAGACCCTCGCGGGTGCCGGTCTGCGGGCGCTGGCGGCGGGGGTCGTGTGTTATGTAGCGGCTTGGGCCGCCGCGGTCTTCCTGTGGCGACACCTCGTGGTCGCCGAGCTGCGCGGCGCCCAGCAGGAGGCGCTCGCCGTCGAGATCGCCAAGTTGCGAGGAGCGGGCGGGACGGGTGGAGCGAGCGAGCACGGTTCGACCGCGTAGGTACAGCTTCGACTGCGTAGGAATACCGACCCACCGAGAACGAGATGGATCCCATCCAACCGATCGGCCCCCGCCCCCCCTGGCTCGCCGAGCTGGTTGCGGAGCAGACGCAGAGCGCCTCGCGCGAGCGCCGCAGGTCGATATCCGAGCGCTCGCCCCGCGACGGAGGCCGTGGGACGGGACCCCGTTCCGAGCCGCCCCGCGAGGAGCGCGACCCCGAGGACGACGAGCCCGGCGGCCGGCACATCGACGTGCGCGCCTGAAGCCGGATCGCACGCGTCCAACCTATTCTGCCCACCCTCAAGTATCGCCCTCCGGTGACGATAAACCGGCGTGTAGAGGGTGGCGCAGTCGGCCGACCCAGTCTTCGGACTGTGTGCCCCCGGCGAGCCGGGTCCCTCTTCAATCAAACAAAGGGCTGACAGGGAGTCGGCCCGGGACTGACCAAACAATCGTCATCAAGGAGATGAACGCATGTCCCTCAGCATCAACACCAACATCGACTCGCTGATCGTTCAGCGCAACCTGAACACCAGCCAGGGCCAGCTGACCACGTCGACGGAACGCCTGTCCTCGGGTCTGCGGATCAACTCGGCCGCCGACGACGTCGCCGGCTACGCCGCCAACCAGCGCCTGCAGGGCCAGGTCAACGGCGTCATGCAGGCCCAGCAGAACACCCAGGAAGCGGTCGCACTCGTGCAGACCGCGCAGGGCGCGCTCAACGACGTGGAGCAGATGCTCCAGCGCATCCGCGAGCTCGCAGTGCAGCTGGCCAACGGCACCAACTCGAAATCCGATGAAGAAGCGATCGAAAACGAGTCGAAACAGCTCGAAAAAGAGCTCACCCGGGTCGGCGAAACGACCAAGTTCAACGGCGTTGAACTCCTGGCCAAAGCGGAAAAAATCAAGTTCCAGGTCGGCGCCAACGAAAAAGAAACGATCGAAGTCGAAACCGCCGAACTCAAAAAAGACACCGAAGGCATCAAAATCAAAGAAATCAAAACGATTGAATCCGCGATCGAAAAAGTCGCCACACTGGCCGGCGAATTCGGTTCGGTGCAGGACCGCCTCCAGTACACCCAGAGCAACCAGGCGATCTACGGGGAGAACCTCTCCGCCGCCCAGAGCTCGCTCGTGGACGCCAACATGGCGGCCGAAATGAGCAGTTTCACCAAGGCCCAGGTGCTGCAGCAGGCCGATGTGGCGATCCTCGCCCAGGCCAACTCGCTGCCCCAGGCAGTGCTGAAGCTGGTCGGAGGCTGATAACCAGATCTTCCTCAGTGGCGGCGCGTAAGGCGCCGCCACTGCAGCGAAGCCATCCCGGGGCGGGTGAGAGCCAGCCCAGGGATGGTCAACAACGCTTCCGACGGTCAGGGAAGGCCGGCAAGAAGCTACATACCGCCGATTCATCGAGGGAACGGTGGTCGAGGTGGGCGGCTTCGGCTGCCCACCTCGTCGTTTTGCACCCCCGCCGGCTTCGGCTGCCGACCTCATCATTTTGCCCCCAGCTTCGGCTACCCATCTCGTAGTAGCCACGCCCGGCGCACTCAACTTCCGCCTCCCGTTGCCGATCACCCGGAGCGATGTCGGTGGAATCCGTCCTCGCACGTGTGGCCACGATTGAACAGGCCATCGCCAATCCCACCTCCCTGCTCGCTGCGAACGGCCCAACCACAGGTGGGACCCCGGCCCCCCCCGCGGCGGAATCGTCCACGAGCGGGGGGACCTTGTTCGCGCAAGCACTGCAGAGCGCGAGCGCGAGCGGGGAAGACGGTGCGACAGCCACCGCCGCCACCCTCACACCAACCGTGCCGTACACAGACCCGAGCCCCCCGACCTACTCGAGCCCGCCTTCGTACCCGAGCTCCGCGACGACGGGCCTCGTGACGCCCGCGAGCTATCCGCTCGCGACGGGCGCGGGGGCGCCGGCGAGCGAGCTTGGAGCCCCGAGCTCGGTGGGCGCAATGGGCGCACAGATCGTCCGGATCGCCGAAAGCCAGATCGGGCAGACCGAGCAGCCTCCGGGCTCCAACGAATCGCCGGCGATCGCGACGTACCGTACCGCCACCGCGGGGGCCGTACCGGGGGGGCCGTGGTGCGCGTACTTCGCTTCCTGGGCCGCGCGCCAGGCCGGCGAGCCGCTGGGCGCGAACGGAGAAGGCCTGGGGTCGGTGTCACAGGTCTGGTCATGGGCACAGAGCACCGCTCGCGCGATCCCCAACGCACCGGGCGTCACGCCCCAGCCGGGCGACCTGATCGTGTTCGGCGACGAGCACGTGGGGATCGTCAGAGGAATACTCCCCAACGGGGACATCCAGACGATCGAGGGCAACTACGAAAACAAGGTCGCCGCCAACGTTCGCACCCCGGCGGAAGCGACCGGCTACGTGAACATGAACTGAGCGGGTGGAGGGTGAGAGCCCTGGGGGTGAGCCCCCTGGAGGGTGAGAGCCCTGGGGGTGAGCCCCCTGGAGGGTGAGAGCCCTGGGAGTGAGCCCCCTGGAGGGTGAGAGCCCTGGGGGTGAGCCCCCTGGAGGGTGAGAGCCCTGGGAGTGAGCCCCCTGGAGGGTGAGAGCCCTGGGGGTGAGCCCTGGGGAAGGTCCTGGGGACGGGCCGCGGTGAGAGGAGGTGGCCGCGGTGAGCCCTAGGGGACTGGCCGCGGTGTCACACCAGTCTTGGTTTTCTTGCCCGGTGGCGTCCGCCGTCCCGTCGTGGCGTCCACTCGCCCTGCACGACCGCGTCGGAGACAAAGGTCTCCTCCTCTGCCGCTTGCGCCCCGTACGCCGCGATCGACCCCTCGAGCTCGAGCTCGTCGGAGTACACGTCGTTCACCAGCGTTTCGCCCGCAAGCCGCTCGACGGGCTCGCTCTCCGCCGCACTCGCCCACGGGCCGAGCGCATAGCGGAACTGCCCGCTCTCGTCGGCAACCCAGAAGGCTTCGCC
This sequence comes from uncultured Solirubrobacterales bacterium, assembly GCA_963742275.1. GTDB lineage: Bacteria > Actinomycetota > Thermoleophilia > Solirubrobacterales > Solirubrobacteraceae > Palsa-744. Next base: position 212,089 of record CAVUKU010000002.1, read on the forward strand.
CTCCTGCGCCGTCTCGTACAGGATCGAGCGGTCGTAGTGCTCGGCGATCTGCGCCAGCGCCTCCATGTCCGCGACGTCGATCACCGGGACCCCGGGTAGCTGCCAGACACGCTCGACGGGAACGATCATCCGGCCGTACCGTGCCCGGATGCTCGCCGACTCGTCTCGCGGGCGCCGTGCAACGAGCGCGAGCACCGGTCGCAGGCACGCAAGTATCGCCAGCAGGCCGCACACGATGACGAGGATCGCATCGCGCGCGACCGTTCGCGCCGTTGCAACCGATGGCTGTGCCACCCCGAGCGAGAGGAGGGCCGGCCGGGAGCGGCTGCCCGTCGCCGAGCCCGAGGCGGAGGGGTTGAACTGAATCGCCGCGGACTGCTCGCCGGGAGAGCCGGCTGCGAGGGAGCCGCCGCCGGAGACGAGCGGCTGGGCCTCGACCGGGGTCAGCGAGAACTGGATCGTCGGCGCAAATGTGGTGTGCAGCGGCAGCGAGCTCAGGCGCCCGGTCGCACTCACGTGCGGCAGGAGCGTGAGCGTGTAGGAGCCACTCGCCTTCGTCGTGGTTTCGACACTGTGGATCAGCGCGAGCAGCGAGGTCAGATCGAGTGTCCCCCGCACGCGCGCGCGGGTGCCGTGGAAGCGCACCGGGGGCGCAAGTTCGAGCGTGGTCTGCCAGCCGTTCGTCGAGGCGACCGTGGCGTCCAGCGAGGCCCTCCCCGTGAGCGAGCGCCTGCCGGCGGCGTGAAAGTGGTAGCCGAAGCTGAACTGCACCGCTTTGAGCACGTGGGTGAAGAGCGGCTCGCCGGTCACCGCCTGGCCGCTCGGGTAGGTCGGTCCCGGCGGCGCTTCGGCCGAGTAGGAGAGCGTGCCGCTCTGCTTGTAGGGGACCGTGTAGGGGTGAAGCGTCGTGGGCGAGCTGGTGAACGCCATCAGCGCGAGCACCACAAACGGGAGCAGCAACAGCAGGCCGATCGCCAGGATGCCGGCGGCGGGTGTGGAGCGTCGCGGCGGGCGTAGCGAGGAAGGCTGGGGGCTCCCCTCGGCGCGCCTCTGCCTGCGCCTGAGCCGCCGCCGGCGTGTGAAGGCCGCTCCGGTGAGGAGCAGGATCCCGACGGCGACGAGCACTCCGATCAGCGCCGGCGAGCGGATCGACTGCAGATCCGCGCCCGCGCTCGGGACGTGCAGCCATAGCGAGCCGACGAGCTGGCTCGCGGCCGGGCGTTCGGGGTCGATGAAGCTGTTGTTGTCGCCCTTGAAGATGTAGCGCGCGCCCGCCCGTCCGATGATCCGGTGCAGCACAATCGTGTGGAGCATCCTGTTGTTGTAGGCGACGATTTCGCCGACGTGATAGCTGCTCTGGCTGCGCACGAGCGCCAGGTCGCCGGTGTGGAAGTGGGGCTCCATGCTGATCCCCCGGGTGACGACGTAGGTCGTCGAGCCGCCGAGAGGAGCCGGGGCGAACCAGAACCACAGACACCCCAGGACGACCAGTCCTAGGGCGCTGGAAAGAAGCTTTCTTGCGTGACGAATGCGCATCGAGGGGTCGGGGTTGTGACTGGCTCGCACTGTGGAACTGGGCGCGGAGCGGCCGGTGCGACGGCCGCTCCGCGTTGCCCATGCGATCTACTATTTGATCTTGACTTCGCCTTCGCTGACTGCGGCGATTGTCAGGTGGTCTGCACTCGCATTCGGAACTGGTTTTTCCAATTCACACTTGACTTCGTATTCTTCGGCGCCCGCCGCTTTGATGTTGGCTTCCGGGCAGTCCGACCATTCGGCTGTCGCCGCGGGATGTTCTTCTTTGGTCACAGCGACCTTGACGTCCGACGGTTGCAGTTCTCCCTTGAGAACGAAGTCGACGGCAGTGTTTTCCGTACCTTCCACGTTCCATTCGTAGTAGACACCCTTGGTCTGTTCGTAGCCGCCCACCACGTGGACACCGGCACCTGCATCCTGAGCTTTGACCGTGTTGGCTGCGGTGAACGCGTACGCGCCCACCCCGATCACGCCTGCGAGCACCAACGCGCACAGGCCCGCTATCTTTCGCTTGCGGCTAGCGAAGGTACGCTTGCCTTTACGCATGAACACGTCGGGCCCCCTTTGGGATTTTGGACACTTGATAGTGGACACTGACGTGTCCTTTCCCGTGGCTATCGGCGGTCTCCCATCGGCGCTTGAGACCGTATTTTCGGATGCAAGCATTTATGCGACGGGCCCGGGAGCCCCGGGATGAGCCCGGACGGCGCCCCCGAGGTTGGGCGCTCTGATAGACCCAGAGTGATGGAGAAGACCGTCTCGCAACGGCCCCACCAGCTGCGCAGGCGCGCGGCCGTGCTCGTCGCGATCCTCCTGCTCGCGGGGATCCTCGCGTTCTCGCTCTCCCGCCTCGGGCTGCACCGCATCGGCAGCGCGCTCGCCTCCGCGCAACCCGCCTGGATCGTGCTCGCGCTCGTGCTGATGGGGCTCTCGCTGCTACTGCGAGCGGTCTCCTGGCACGAGGTCCTGCGCGCCGCACTCCCCGACACCCGGCTCGCGTGGGCACCGGTGATCCGCGCCACGATGATCGGCGTGATGGGCTCCGCGGTCTTTCCCGGTCGCATCGGGGAGCCCACGCGGATGCTCGTGCTCACCCGCCGCCTCCCCGGCTCCTCGCGCCGACAGCTACCGATCGTCGCGGGCACCGTCTTCTCGCAGACATTGATCAACCTGCTCGCCCTCGCGATCCTGGCCATCGTCACCTTCACGAGCCTCGACCTCCTGCGCCGGCATGTCTCCGGCGTCGCGATCGCGCTCACCGTGCCGCTGCTCATCTGCCTGCTTGTGATCTCCGGACCCCGCCTGCTGGCACTCGCGCAGCGCTCGCGCTCGCTGCGTCTCGCGCTCGCCGCAGCAGCGCTCGGCCGGTTGCTGAGACTGGCGCGGCAGGGGCTCGCTGCCTTCGCCAACCCCCGCCACGGGGTCCCCGCGGTGCTTGCGCAGCTGCTCGCTTGGACGCTGCAGTGGCTCGCCTGCTACGCCGTCCTCCGCGCACTCGGACTCCAGTCCGACGGCGGCCTCACCGCCGCCGCGGCGGTGCTGCTCGCCGTCAACGTCTCCGCCGTGCTCCCCGCCACCCCCTCCAACATCGGCGTCTTCCAGGCCGCCTGCCTGGTCGTGTTGGCCGCCTACGGCGTCGGCGCCGGCCCAGCGCTGGCCTACGGGATCATCCTCCAGGCCGTCGAGGTCCTCACCGCGCTCGGGCTCGGCCTCCCCGCACTGCTCGGAGAGGGGATGACCTGGCGGGACATCCGCACTGGGGCCACACTCGAGGAGCAGGCCGACGACGAGCTTGCCGACTGACTCCCACGGTTGCCCTCACGTCCTGCACGAGGACCGGGCTGCCGGCCGAGACGCCGGCTCGATCCGGCGCCTCAGCTGACCAGCGCCCGCAGCGACTGGCGCAGCGAGTGCGTCGTCTTCAGCACCGCCGTCGGCTCGTAGCCGCAGTGGGCCATGCAGTTCTCACACCGCGGGTCCCGGCCGCGGCCGTACTTGCTCCAGTCGGTGGTCTCGATCAGCTCCTTGTAAGTCTGCGCGTACCCGTCGGACATCAGGTAGCAGGGGCGCTGCCAGCCGAACAGCGAGTAGCTCGGGATCCCCCACGCGGTGCAGTCGAACTCCTCCCTACCTTCGAGGAAGTCCAGGAACAGCGGGCTGTGGTTCAGCCGCCAGCGCTTGCGCCGGCCGTCCGCAAACGCCTCGCGGAAGAGCTCCCGCGTCTGGCGCACACCCAGGAAGTGCTCCTGGTCGGGCGCTTTCTCATACGCGTAGGCCGGCGAGATCATCATCTCGTCCACCCCGAGCTCGTCGTTGAGGAAGTCGAGCACCTCCCGCACCGTCTTCGGGGAGTCCTGCGTGAAGAACGTCGTGTTGGTGGTCACGCGAAAGCCCCTCGCCTTCGCCGCCCTGATCGCCGCGACCGCCTTGTCGAACACCCCCTCGCGTTCCACCGAGGCGTCGTGGCGCTCGCGCAGGCCGTCCATGTGAACCGCCCACGCGAAGTACGGGCTGGGCTTGAACTTCTCGAGCTTGCGCTCCAGCAGGATCGCGTTCGTGCAGAGGTACACGAACCTCTTGCGCCTAACCAGCTCCGCCGCGATCAGGTGGATCTCCGGGTGGATCAGCGGCTCCCCGCCCGCGATCGAGACCATCGGCGCCCCGCTCTCCTCGATCGCCCCCACCGCCTGCTCCACCGGCATCCGCCGCGCCAGTACGTGCTCGGGATGCTGGATCTTGCCGCACCCCGCGCACTCCAGGTTGCACTGGAACAGGGGCTCCAGCTCCACGATCAGCGGGAACTTCTCCCGGCCCGCCAGGCGCTGGCGCAGCAGGTAGAGGCCCATGCGCGTGCTCTGTCTCATCCGCGCCGCCATCGCGACTACCTTAGCCCCTCCGTTGCCTGCCCCGGCGCCCACTCCGCAAGCGCCCCCGCCGCGCGGCGCAGCGCGGCCATCGCGCGCGCCACCCCCGCCACCGTCCGCAGGGGATTCGTCAGCTCCCTGGCCGGGGTGTCCGAGATCACCCGCAGGACCGCGAACGGCCGCGCGCCCGCGCCGGGGGCCAGCCACACCGACTCCATGTCCACGGCGATCGCCCCCGCCTCGCGCAGCTTCACGCGCGCCTCACCCATCGCCAGGCGCGCCACCGAGACGACTGTCCCGCGGCGCACCTCCAGCCCGCGGCGCTCTAGCGCCTGCGCCAGCGTCTGCGCACCCGCGCACGCCACCAACGCGCCGTCGGGTCCCTGCACGGCATCCGCCACCACCACGTCGCCCACGTCGCTGTGCTCATCAAGGCCACCACCGAAGCCCATCACCAGCAGTGCCACCCCCGGCCGATCGAGCAGCACCGGGGCCGCCGCGCGCGCGCGGCGCGGGCCCATACCCGTGCGGTGCACCGTCGCGAGTGGGTGGGAACGGAGCCCCGAGGAGATCGCCCACGCCTCCAGGCGCAGCGGAGCGGCGATCAGCAGATCGCTCACCGCGCCTCCAACGCGCACCGCGCCGCTGCATGGCCACTCAGCACCGCGCCCTCCAGGGTGGCCGGCCAGCCCGTGTCGGTCCATGAGCCCGCCAACGCCAGCCCCGGGAGCGAGGTCGCCGGCCCGACCCGCAGCGCCCCCACCCCGGGCTGCGCGCGAAACGTCGCGGCGTGCTCGCGCGTGACGAGGAAGCGCTCGACCCGCGCCCCGCGCGCCCGCGGGAAGAGCTCCGCGAGAGCCGGCAGGTAGCGCTCGCGCAGGGCATCGACGCCCATGCCCATCTCCTCATCGGCGCCCGAGAGCGAAATGGCTAGATACTGCATCCCCGCCGCCACGCCGCCCGCCTCGCTGCGGTCGAAGACGTACTGCACGGGCGTCCCCACCCCCGCGGCGAACGGCAGCTCACACACGACCCGGTCGTAGACGACGTGGAGGTTCACGATCGGGGCGTCCCGCAGGGCCCGAGCACGCGCCGCCACGAGCGGGTCAAGAGGCTCGATCAGCGCCGCCGCACGGGCGTGTGGCAGCGCCACGATCACCGCGTCCGCGCTCACATCCTCCTCCCCTCCCCCCCGCACCTCGAACCCGCCGCTGGCTGCGCTCACCCGCTGCGCCCGCCAGCCCAGCCGCAACTCGACCCCCCTCGCTCGCAGCTCCCGTTCGGCCGGCTCACCCACGATCTCGCTAAGGGGGCGGCGGTGAAAACCGATGTCCCCCGCGTCCGCGCGCTCCAGCAAGCCGCGCTGGAACACGAACGCTCCCAGCCCCAGCGAGGCCTGCGCGGCGGGCATGTTCAGGGTGGGCAGCGCGACCAGGTCCCACAGCGCCGCCACCGCCCGCGGACCTTGGCCGTGGGCGGCCAGCCACGCCCCGAGGGTCCGCCCGTCGAGCTCGGGGGCGCGCGCGTTCAGACGCCCCAGCGCGAGCGCTGCGCGCGCCGCCCCAAGGCGTTCGCGCACCGTCAAATGGCGGTAGCGCAGCAGCGCCCCCGCCAGGTGCAGCGGCGCCGGCAGCGAGGAGCGCCGCAGCACGCTCACCTTCCCGCCGCGGCTCACCACCGGGATCTCCAGGTGGGGCTGCAGGAACACCCAGCGCTCGCTCCCCAGCCGCGCAAGCAGCGCGCGGTAGGCGATGCAGCAGCGCAGGAACACGTGCTGGCCGTTGTCGATCCGCAGGCCCTCGCGCTCGAAGGAGTACGCCGCCCCGCCCAGCCGGGGGCGCACCTCCAGCAGCGTCACCTCGGCGCCCGCGTCGGCGCAGTCGAGCGCGGCCGCGATCCCCGCGAGGCCTCCGCCGATCACCGCCACCCGGGGCATCAGCGGTTCCCGGGGGAACCCACATGCGGGTGCTCCATGAGCGCCTTCGGCGCCATCGGGAGGGACAGGCGGGGTTCGAGGGGAGTCGGGGAGGGCATCACGAGTCCTCCTCCTGGACGCGTTCGGCGGGGTGGCGCTCGGGGATGCCCTTGCCGAGCAGCGCGCGCGCCGCCACCCAGGCCTTCTCGCGTCTGCGCAGCCGCGCGCGCCGGGCGAGCGCGCGGTCGGGGCGCTCCTCGATGTGATGCAGCAGGCGCCAATAGATGCCCGCCATCGCCAGCACGCACGCGGCGCTGCGCCGGTCGAGCAGCGCCACCAGCTCCATGCCCCGGTGAAACCAGTCGCGCGAGCGCAGGCACTGGAAACGCATCAGCGCGTACAGCTGGCCCACGTCGCCCCCCTCGAAGCCCGCCACCATCGCGGGCTCCGCCACGCTCGCCTCACGCGTGAGCGCCGCCAGCGCCGGGGCGTCCAGCGGACCGTCGTCGTGCAGGTGGTAGCGCACCAGGTCTCGCGCCGGCAGGTACACCCGCCCGCGTTCGGCGTCCTCGCGCAGGTCGCGTGCGATGTTCGCGAGTTGCAGTGCCACCCCCAGGTCGTCCGCCAGCTCGCTCGCCGGCCGGCCGGCCCAGTCTCGAGCGCCGAAGATCGCCAGGCACAGCCTCCCGATCGACCCCGCCACGCGCCGGCAGTAGACCTCGAGCTCCTTGAAGCTCGCGTAGGAGGTCCCCATCACATCCATCCGCATCCCCTCGATCAGGTCCCCCAGCGCGTCCGCGGGCAGCTGAAAGCGCACGCTGGCATCCGCGAGCGCCGCGAGCACCGGATCGGGGTCCTCGGGCTCCATGCGCTCGAGCGACGCGGCCGCGGCCTCCAGCCGGCGCAGCTTCTCCTCCCGCTCCAGCGTCCCGTCGGCGATGTCGTCCACGCGGCGCGCGAACGCGTACACCGCGCACATCGCCCTGCGCTTGTGGCCGGGAAGTAGGCGGATGCCGTGGTAGAAGTTGCCGGCCGCCGCCCGCGTCAGCGCTTCGCACTGCCGGTAGGCCACCCGCGTGTGCGCCTGCGGCGCACTCACCCGTGCGCCCCCGGCGGGAGCGCAGCCCGCATCGACGCGCTGCCGGACGCGTTCATCAGCGCCGCTCCGCAAGCGTCCTCGCGAGCGCCACCGCGCGCCGTGCGCGGCCGGCGCTGGGGGAGGCCCTCAGCACGTCGTACCCCGCGCCCGCGATCGCCTCGAGCGCTGCCCGCCCCCCGCTCACGAACGCCGCCACCGCCACCCGCTCGGGCCCGCGCAGCGTGCCGATCAGCGGCGCCCCCTCCTCCAGAAGCTCGCGCGTGCGCGCCACCTCGTAGGCGATCAGCCCCCTCACCCGCCAATCCGCGCGGGCCTGGGCGAGCGCGACCTCGGAGCAGCCGAAGCGCCCCAGATCTTCCGCGGGTAGGTAGATCCGGCCTCGGCGCAGGTCCTCCGCGACGTCCTGCCAGTGCTCCACGAGCTGCAGCGCCGTGCAAACCTTGTTCGACAGCGCGATCCGGCCCGGGGTCGCCCGCTCGAACGCGGCGAGCACCAGCTCCCCCACGGGGTCCGCCGAGAGGCGGCAGTAGCCCAGCAGCTGCTCCCAGGTCTCATAGCGGCACACCCGCTGGTCCACGCGGTTCGCCTCAATCAGCCGCTGAAAGGGCTCGCGTGGCAGCGCGCACTCGCGCAGGGTCGCCTGCACTCTCACCAGCAGGGGGTGGCGCGCCCGCCCCGCGTACGCGCGCTCGAGCTCCCCCTCGAGCCAGTCGAGCGCCGCCAGCCTTGCTTGTGGTCCGGCCTCACCCGCCCCGCGCTCCTCGGCGTCCCCGAGTTCGTCCACGAGTCGCGCGAAGCCGTAGATCGCCAGCAGCCTTTTCCTGAGCCGGCGCGGCAGCACCCAGCTCGCGACCGGGAAGTTCTCGGAGCGCTTGCGCGCCATCACCGCCGCAGGCGTGGGCAAGCCCGCCGGCGGGGAGCGGGGAGTCCCCATCGCCTCGGCCAGCGTCACAGGGTCCGGCCTGGCGCCGCCCATCGCCGCCGCGCTCACGTCGGGGCCCTCGCACCCGTGCAGCGGCCGAGCGCCGTGATCGGGAAGGTCAGGCGGTAGAGGTGGTAGTTGATGTAGTAGTCCGACGGGAACCCCGTGCCCGTGTACTGCGGCTCGTCCCAGGTGCCGTCCGCGCGCTGGGTGCAGACGAGCCACGCAACGCCGCGCTCCATCGCCTGTGAGCTCTCCAGGCCCTCCCCCGCCGCGTGCAGCGCAAGTAGCGCCCATGCCGTCTGCGAGGCCGTCGAGGGACCGCGCCCGATCCACGCGGGCTCGTCGTAGGAGCGCGGGTCCTCCCCCCAACCCCCATCGTCGTTCTGGTGGGCCTCGAGCCACCGCACCGCCCGACGGACGGGCGGGTCATCGCCCGCCAACCCCATCGCGATCAGGGCCGGCACCGCGGCGCCCGTTCCGTACACGTGGTTGACCCCCCAGCGCCCGAACCACGAACCGTCCTCCTCCTGCGCTGCCAGCAGCCAGTCCAGGCCCGCGCGGGCAGCCTCGCCATCCGCGCGGCCCACCGCCGCGAGCATCTCCAGCGCATGCGCGGTCACGTCCGCGCTCGGCTCGTCGATCACCTCCCCGAAGTCCAGGAACGGGAGCTCCCTGACCAGCGTGCGAGTGTTGTCCGCGTCGAACGCCCCCCACCCCCCGTCCCTGCACTGCATGCCCTCCAGCCACCGCACCCCCCGGTCGATCGCCTCCCGCGAGCGCTCGGGCAGCCCCGGCGGTTCCTCTCCCTCCGGCCTGCGCCGAGCGACGCGCCCCAGCTCGCCGGGCTCGATCGGGGCGACCCGCAGCAGGGCCAGCACCACCTCCGCGGTGTCGTCCACGTCGGGGTAGTTGTCGTTGGCGAACTCGAACGCCCACCCCCCCGGCTCGAGCTCGGGGCGCGCCACCGCCCAGTCGCCGCGGATCAGCACCTCCTCCTCCAGCAGCCACCGCGCCGCGCGCTCGAAGGCGGGGTGATCGCGCGGCAGGCCGCCGTCGCTGAGCGCCACGATCGCAAGCGCCGTGTCCCACACCGGCGACTGGCACGCCTCCAGACGCCGGCTTGCCGCCGCGGGGGCGCCAAATACCCGCGGCTCGCCGCCCCCGCGATCCTCCACCATGAAGCGCTCCAGCCCCTCCAGGCCCCGGCGCATCACCGGATGATCGAGCGGGTAGCCCCCGAGGTGCAGCGCCATCAGCGAGTACACCCACGGCGGCTGGATGCCCCCCCACGAGCCGTCCGCCTCCTGGCGGCGCACGATCCACGACTCCGCGCGCGCGATCGCGTGGCGGCGCAGCGGGAGCAGCGGGCGGCGTTCGTAGAGGCGCAGCGCGCGGTCCAGGCGCCTGAGCCCTGCGGCGACCAAAGAACGGTTCTGCGGCGCGCTCGAGCGCCGGGGGATCCAGGGCTGTGAGCCGTGCAGGTCGCGCAGATCGAACGCCATCGGGCGCCTGGGTCGGCGTGCCATCACCAGCGACAGCGCCACGATCGTCTGGCGCGCCCAGCACGCGAAATCGTAGATGTTCAGCGGCGCCCAGTGCCCCAGCAGCATCATCTCGGGGGGCAGCGCCGGGACCAGATCCCACGGCCACAGTCCGAACAGCGCCAGCCACACGTGTGTGAATACCCGCGCCCCCTCGAGACCACCCGCGTCGCGAACGAACTCCGCCGCCGCGCGCATGTGCGCCGCGTCCGCCGGGTCCCCCGCCAGTCGCAGCGCCCAGTAGGCCTCGATCGTCGTCGAGAGGTCCCCCGGGCCAAGGTGGAACTTCGACCATGTTCCGTCCTCGCGCTGCTGCGAGCGGATCCACGCCGCCGAGCGCTCCGTCTCCGGGACGGTGCGAATCCCCAGGAACTCGCGCAGGAGCATGTCCTCCGCGTCCATGGTCACGTTCGTCTGCAGCTCCCCCCGCCACCACCCCGCCTCGTCCTGGAGGGAGAGCAGGTGCTCGCACGCACGCTCCAGCGCGATCCGTGCCTCGCTACGGGTCTCAACGATGGACGTCGGCATGATCCAGCGGGCCTAATCCTTTCGTATTAGAGGACTGCGCGGGCGTTGATATCACGTTATGCACTCCATAGCCGTGCTCGGCGCGTCATCGGATCCCCGCATTCTCCGCCTCCCCCTCCTCGGAAGACGTCCGCCTCGCTCTCCTCAGGAGGCGCCAGCGCTCGACGCGCCGTGTGGCGAGGCGATGGGCGGGGGGTCGATGTCCGCAAGCACCTCCGGGTGGCCTTCGGCGATCACGTGCTCGCGCAGCGCGGCCTCCGAGACCGGGCGCGGGGCCGCCGAGCGGAACCTGAAGAGGATCAGGCCGTGCACGTTCCTGTACTGCACTAGGTGGAAGCCGGGCGCCGGAGGCTGGCCCGCGCCAGGCCGTAGCGGCGCGTAGCCAGTCTCGTCGATCTCGCTGGCCCACACCGTCGCGCCGCGGCGCAGATTGCTCACCCACGGCAGGTAGTACTCCAGGGGCGCCGACCCCAGCTCCACCGTCGTGACCGCGACGACGCCACGCACCCGCGGGTTGCCGGGCGCTCGATCGATCGCCCGCGCCAAGCCTCGCCAGTCCCCGCGCTGCAGGCGCGGGCTGAGGTTCACGTCGATGCTGAGCGCGAGGAACGCCAGGGCGATCAGGCCCGCCAGCGCCATCCCCGTGCGGCCGGTGCGAAGTGCCACCACGATCACCGCGATCCCCGCCGTGAGCGGGATCATCGCCGCGACCACGTTGCGCGGCGCCAGGTAGTCCGCGCCCCCCACCGCCATCGCCAGCGGGATCAGGACCCCGCACGCCGCCAGCCCCAGGGCGAGCAGCGCCGAATCGCTCTCCTGGGGGGTGAGCGCCCGCCACAGGCCGTACCCCATCCCCACCAGGATCGCCAGCGCCACCGCCAGCTCCACTCCGTGACCCAGGGGCGCTCCCGAGTAGCCCGTCAGGTAGTACTGGGGGATCGTTTCCAGGCGCGCCGAGAGCGCCCATTCCCCGATCCACTGCGTGCCGTGGCCCCCCTGGGCGAGCGCCAGCGGGATCAGCGCGACGCCCACCACGCCGATCGCCGCCACCGCGGGCAGCGCCACCTTCCAGCGCGCGCGCCGGCGCAGCAGCCACAGGCACATCGGCGCCAGCAGGAACACCGCGAAGTAGTGGGTCGCCAGTGCCGCCGCTCCGCTCGCGGCGAACGCGGCCAGCCGTCCCGGCGTGGGGTGGGCGTCGGCGCGCAACCAGCACCAGATCGCGAGCGCGGCCAAGAACACGAACAGGCCGTATGCACGTGCCTCCTGGGAGTACCACACGAACAGCGGGTTCGTGGCCACCAGCGCGGCGGTGGCGATCGCCGTGCGGCGACCGAATAGGGAGACACTCGCTGCGCCCGCATCCCCGATTCGGCCAGCCAACTGCTGCCCGATCCCCCACGCCACCGCCACCGTCGCCGTCCCCGCGAGTGCCGAGGGCAGCCGCAGCGCCAGCTCCCCCGTGCCGAAGATCCGCGACCAGCCCCAGATCAGCACGTACCACAGCGGCGGCGTGTTTTCGCGGTGCTCCACTGAGCGCAGCGTCGCCAGGAGGCTCGCGTGCAGCGTGTGCACGGGCACGTAAGCCTCGTCGTACCAGAAGCTCTGCAGGTCGAGCGTGCTCAGGCGCAGGACCGCCGCCAAGAGCAGTAGCGCCGCCAGTGGCCACCACTGGGCCAGGTCCCTGAGCTGCGCCCTCCTCCCGGGCCGCGAACGCCCACCGGCCCCCCCCGGGGGGCCCCCCTCGAAAAGATCTCCCCCCTCGCGAGTGAGCACCGCGGGATCGGCCATCAGCCCCCCGTCAGCGGTTCGTCCGGCGCGCCCGGCGGGGTCGGCAGGCCGCAGAGTTCTTCGCTCACCGCCGTGCCGAAGCAGGCGTAGCGGTTCTCGCGCTTGTCCTGGAAGTACGGGGGCAGGTAGAAGCCGCCCTTCGCGGCGCGCAGCCCGTGCACGGTGGGGCCGGTCATGATCAGGCACACCTGCGGCTGCGTTCCCGGCGGCCCTTCGCCGGTGTTGCCGCACAGCACGTCGCGTGTGGTGTGGTGCGTCAGGTCCTGTTCGATCGAGATGTTCTTGCGTTCGAGGCCCGTCACCGTCTGCCACGTATGGAGGTCCACGGTGAGGCGTTCGTTGACGTGCACCTGCAGCACCACGTCGTTCATCACGGCTACCGCGAGCACCAGGAGGGCCAGCACCAGCAGGGTGCTCTCCACCCGCCGCAGGTCTCCGCGGCCACGGCGCTCGAATGCGCGCGGGCGCAGGCGCTCCCAGCGGCCGCCCGGCTCAACTCTCGAGGCCGCCTCGCTCACCGCGCGCCCCCGACGAGGCGCCCCGGGCGGACACCTCGCCCTGGGGCCCTCCCCCACGGGTCTCGTGCCGCCCCGCTCACGAGGACACCGGGGAGAACAGCGGCGCGGTCTGGTGGATGATGAAGAGGCCCTGCACCGCGAACGTTGCGATCAGGAGGCGCCGGTCTCGAGCGACCACCGCGAGGGGTAGCGCCCACAGCGTGTACCACGCCAAGAGCCACGTGCTCGTCACCGCGATCGCCAGCAGCGTCCAGCCCGACGCCGACACCCAGTCGTACCCCCGCCACGTGCGCCACAGCAGGTGCGCCACGATCACCACCAGCGCCACCTTCAGCAGCGCGTGGTCGACCGGGAACACCCCGGGCTTGCCCAGCAGGTGGGCGATCTCCGTAGCGAAGCTGTCGGTCGAGACCAGCGCGGCGTCGCGGTTCAGCGCTGAGACCACGTCCAGGCCGTGGAGGCCGAACACCGGGTAGGAGACCGCGGCCACCGCCACCAGCGCCCCCACTGCGCCCGCCAGCCCCCGCCAGGTTCGCCGGGCCAGCAGCATGAAGGGCAGCAGCACCGCCCCCGTCGCCTTCACCAGCCCCGCCGCCACCACCGAGGCGCCCGCCGGGGCATCCCTCTCTGAGAACGCGAGCGCCACCGCGGCCATCATGAAGAAGGTCATGATCAGGTCGTTATGCGCGCCCCCCAGCCCATAGAGCACGTACAGCGGGTTGCACCCCAGCGCCACTAGCGCCACCGCCGGGTCGTGGCCGCGCACGCGGGCGCAGCGCCACGTGAGCGCCAGGGTTCCCGCGCTCGCGGCGAGCGCCATGAGCTTCGCACCCCACACTGCCCCCTTCAGCCCGAGCGCAGCGAGGGGGTAGGAGAGCAGCGTGTAGAGGGGACCGTAGGCGGTCGCCACTTTGCGCCAGTCGTTGCCGACGTACTTGTAGATGCCGTCGGTGTCGATCGCGACCGGCCCGTGCAGGTAGGGGTCGATCCCATGCAGCACCCCCATGCGCGCGTAGGCGATGTAGCTGAAAACGTCGGTCGAGAACAGGATCGGGCCGGCGAAGACGATCACGTTCAGCGCGCCCACCAGCAGGATCGCCCAGCCGCGGGCCCTGGGGTCTGCCGACAGGCGAGCGGTCGCGGAGCGGCCGGCCAGCACGAGCAGCACGGCGTAGGCGCCGGTGAAGCTCAGCAGCGCGATCAGGAACACCCGGAAGCCCAGGCGCTCGCCGATCGTGGCAGCGCCCCCGAAGGGGGTGGTCAACCAGCCTGTGATCCCCGGCGAGCCCGGGATCAGCGGGGAGTGGCCCACGGCCCCGTCGAGCACCACCTCGAGCGTCGCCGCCAGCAGCACCGCAGCGCAGAGCCCCGCCAGCGCGAGCGTCCCGCGCCCGGGGGCCGATCGCTCCACGCCCCCCTCCGTCGCGGGCGCGCCCGCTCGGGCGGTCGGCGGTGGCGGCGCCGAGGAGCTGGAGGAGGGGCTCGCGGGCAGAGCTTCGATCGGTGACCTCGGGGTGGGGCGGGTGGGCCTCAATCTACCTCGATCGGTGGCCTCGGGATGAGGTGGGTCCGGCCTCAATCTACCTCGATCGGTGGCCTCGGGATGAGGCGGGTCGGCCTCAATCTCCCTGCGCGCCCTCGAAGCGCAGGATCGCAAGCGCACCGGTGACCTCGAACACGCGTTGCACCGCCGGCTCCCCCGGCCGCAGCACCAGCTCACAGCCGCGTTCGCGCGCGCGCGCGTCGGCCTGCAACAGCAGCCGCAGTCCGGTCGAGTCGATGAACGCGAGGCGCCCCAGGTCCACGATCATGCGCGCGGGCGACTCGCGCTCGGCGGCCGCGAGGCTCTCTTCCATCTGGCGCGCCCCCGCCAGGTCCAGCTCCCCCACCAGCGAGAGGCTCACCGTGCCGTTCTCCACCGCGCTCGAGATCGTCAAGCGGCCCGGGACCGGCGAAGCTCCGCTCATGCGCGTGACTTTAGGGCATGGCCAGGCTGAGTGGCCGTGTTCACAGGGCGGTCCAGACGCTCTTGGTCTCCAGGTAGGCCTCCAGGCCCGCATGGCCGTGCTCGCGCCCCACACCGGAGGCCTTGAAGCCGCCGAACGGGGCCGAGGGGTCCACGCTGCCCCAGCTGTTTATGTATACCGACCCCGCCCGCAGCAGCGCCGCGAGACGGTGCGCGGAGGATACGTCCCGCGTCCAGACGCCCGCGGCGAGGCCGTACTCGTTGTCGTTGGCACGGCGCGCCACTTCCTCGAGCGTGTCGTAGGGAGAGGCCACCAGCACCGGGCCGAAGATCTCCTCGCGCGCGATCTTCAGCTCGTCGTCTGTGGCGCTGAAGAGCGTGGGCGCCACGAAGTACCCGCCGCTGTCGGCGAGCGCGGCCTCGCCGCCCGCCAGCAGCTCCGCGCCCTGCTCGCGCCCGGAGGCGATGTAGCCCATGACCCGCTCGTGCTGCTCGGCGGAGACCAGCGGCCCGAGCTGCGTCTGCGGGTCAAGGCCCGGCCCCAGACGCGTGCCCGCGGCGCGCTCCGCGAGAGCCCCCACGACCTCATCGAAGCGCTCCTTCGGCACGAACAGCCGCGAGCCCGCGTTGCAGGCCTGGCCGGAGTTGAAGTAGATCGCCTGGTAGGAGCCGCCCACGGCCGCCTGGATGTCGGCGTCGGGGAGGATGATGTTCGGCGACTTGCCCCCCAGCTCGAGCGTCACTCGCTTGAGCGCACGGCCCGCCTTGGCGCCGATCTCGCGGCCCACCGCGGTGGAGCCCGTGAACGCGATCTTGTCGATCCCCGGGTGATCGACCAGCGCCGCGCCGGTCTCGCCGTCGCCGGTGAGCACGTTCAACACCCCCTCCGGCAGTCCCGCCTCCAGCGCGAGCTCCCCCAGGCGCAGCGCGCTCAGGGGGGTCTGCTCCGCGGGCTTGAGCACGATCGTGCAGCCCGCCGCCAGCGCCGGCGCGAGCTTCCAGATCGCCATCAGCAGCGGGAAGTTCCAGGGGACGATCTGCGCGCACACCCCGACCGGCTCGCGGCGGGTGTAGCAGTGGATGTTGGGCGCCGTCACCGGCAGCACGTTCCCCTCGATCTTCGTGGGCCACCCCGCGAAGTAGCGCAGGTGCGCGGCGCTCCCGCCCACGTCCACGTACTGCGCGAGCCCCACGGGCTTGCCGTTGTCAAGCGACTCGATCTGCGCAAGTTCGACCGCGTGATCTTCCAGGGACTGCGCCAGCGCCAGCATCGCGCGCTCCCGTCCGCTGGGGGGCATCGTCGCCCAGGGGCCCTCCTCGAACGCAGCTCGCGCAGCCGCTACGGCGCGGTCGACGTCCTCAGCCCCACCCTGCGGCACATGCGCGATCTCACGTCCCGTCGCGGGGTCGAGCGTGGCGAACGTGCGCCCGTCGGCGGCCTGCGGGCGCTCGGCGCCGATCAGCAGGCCGTGGGGGCCCGCGATGAACGCGCGCGCCTCGGAGCCCAGCGCAGCGGGCAGCTCAACGGCGGAAGGGGGGGAGGAGGAGGAGGAGGGGGTAGTGGTTGCGGAGACAGCGGTCTCGGCAGTGCCCGTGGCGGCATTCATGGCTGGTTCTCCCTGTGGTCGGAGGAGGAGGCGGGGGTGTCAGCGGTGAGGATCATCGGTCTCCAGCCTACAGCCGCGGGACGTTCTCGCCTACACCGCGACCCCCTACGGTCGGAGGACGATCTTCAGGGCCTCGCGGCGGTCGTACAAAGCGTAGGCCTCCGGGGCCTCCTCGAGGCTCATGTGGTGCGTGACGAGCGGCCCGGGGTCAAGCACCCCCGCGGACATCAGCGCGAGCACGCGGTCGATGTGTCCGATCACGTTGGCGTGGCCGGCGCACATGCGCAGCGACTTGATCCACAGCAGGCCCATGTGCAACTCCGCGCGCTCGGCGTACACGCCGATCGCCTGCACGGTGCCGCACTTGCGCGTCAGGCGTAGCGCGAGATCGAGCGCCTTGGGGTGGCCGACCGCGTCGATGCACACGTCCACCCCGCGTCCGCCCGTCGCTTCGCGCGCGGCCGCGCGCGGGTCGCCCTCCTCCAGGTGCACAGCGCGGGCGCCGAAGGACTCCGCCACCGCCAGGCGCTCGGCCACGGTGTCCACGGCGATCACCTGCGCCGCCCCCGCGGCCCGCGCGGCCTGCACGGCGCACAGCCCGACCGGCCCCAGCCCCAGCACCGCCGCGACGTCCCCGGGCTGCAGGCCGCTGTCGAGCACCGCGTGAAAGCCGGTGCCCATCACGTCGCCGGCGAACAGCGCAACGTCGTCGCTCATCCCCTCCGGCACCTTGCGCAGCACGAGGTCCGCGTTCGGCACCAGCGCCCGCTCGGCCTGTGTGCCCTGCAGCGAGCCCAGCGTCGCCCCGTGGCCGAAGGTGCGCGAGGACTCGCACTTGTGAAAGAGGCCCCTGCGGCAGAACCAGCAGTGTCCGCAGGCCGTCTGAAAGCAGCCGAGCACACGGTCGCCGGGGGCGAGGTCGCGCACCTGCTCGCCCACGGCGAGGACCGTGCCCACGTACTCGTGGCCGATCGTGAACCCGGGCTCGATCTGCACGCGGCCGTGGTAGATGTGCAGGTCCGACCCGCACACTCCTGTCGCCTCGATCCGCACGATCGCATCGTTCGGGCTCGTCAGCTCGGGCTCGGGAACATCCTCGACAGCCACCCGTCCAGGGGCCTGAAATGTAACGGCGCGCATTGCGCACGCACCCTAGAGGATCAGGACCCCGCGCGCCCTGGTTCTTCAGGACCCCGCGCGCTCCGGTTCGCTCACTGTGGGCGACCGACGTGGAAGCCCTGGGCGTAGTCGACGCCCAGCTCGCCCAGCAGCCGCATGGTGGGCTCGTCGCCGACGAACTCCGCGATCGTCTCGCGGCCCATGCCCCGTGCGACTTCGGCGATCGCGCGCACCATCACGCGGTCGTGGGCGCCGGTACAGAGGCCGCGGACGAAGTCGCCATCGATCTTCAGGTAGTCGAAGGGCAGCCGCTTGGCGTAGTAGAGCGAGCCGAAGCCCACCCCGAAGTCGTCGAGCGCGACCGCGCAGCCGAGCGCCTGCACCCCCTCACAGAAGGCCGTGGCGCGGCGCATGTCGGAGATCGCGGCGGTCTCGGTGATCTCGACGATCAGCCGCGCGGGATCGACCCCATGGCGCGCGAGCTCGCGCTCGATGTGGGCGAGCATCTGCGCGTCGGTGACCGAGAGCGCGGAGAGGTTGATCGCCACGCGCCTGCCCCCCGGCTCGCCGCCGAGCAGGGCGGCGACTCTTTCCACCACCAGCCGATCGATCCGGGTCACGAGCCCGTAGCGCTCGGCCGCGGGCAGGAACGCCCCCGGGGCGATCAGCCCGCCCCCGGGCTCGTCCGCCAAGCGCAGCAGTGCCTCGTGGTGGGAGACCGTCCCGCACCTCAGTGCCACGATCGGCTGGTAGTGCAGCTCGAACAGCCCATCGCGCAACGCGCAGCGCAAGCGCCCGAGCCACGGCCGCCGGTGCAGGCCGGCGGGGGAGCAGAACGCCTCGCCGGCCGGCTCGGGGTAGCGCCTGTGGACGCCCGGCGCGCCCCGATCCGAGATCGGCCAGCGCCGGGCACGGAGCACGAAACGGGGGGTGGTCGGGGTCGCCGAGTTGGCCATCGCTGCCGCGGATATTCGACGTCACCTGGACGTGTCCCTGGAGGAATGTGTGGCTATGCAGAGGTTTTCGCAGAGAAAGCCGCGAGGAAGCTCCGCGGCGCCCGCCGATCGGCGGCGTGGTTTACCCTGGGGACCTCGATGGCCGCCCGAACGATCGTGACCTCCCACCCCGACGTAGAGTGCGACGTGTGCGGGCGACGCCTGCTGCGGGGGGAGCAGCCGGATGTCTTCGTGGGCGGCGGGCAGCGGCGCATGGTGTGCGAGCTGTGCACCTCACGCGCCACGCACGAGGGGTGGCGCAGGGAGACCGACGCGCACGCCCCGAGATCGCGCTCGAAGGACCCCCAGCGCGGGCGCTCGCTGCTAGGAAGGCTGCGCCAGCGACGGGAGCCCGTGCCACCCGTGCGGGCTCCAGGCATCGATGTCGAGCAGTCCGGCCCAGAGAGCGAGACCACGGTTGACGCGGAGTGGACACAGATCGGCGCGGAGTGGGCCGAGGTGGACGAGGAGTGGACCGAGCCCCAGCAGAGCTGGAACGCCGCAGAGCCGCCCGCAGCCCACGACCCCGCAGACGTGAGCGTGCAACAGGCCTTGGAGGTATTCAACGCCGGTGAGCACCCGCGCCGCCTGGCGGGAGTGGCGCGCTCGCTGGGCGCCCCCAGCGTGAGGGCAACACGGACAGCAGAGGCCAGGGTCGCGATCGTGGTCGCGTGGGAGCTGTGCTGGTATCGCTACGAGATCGACGTCGCAAGCGAATCCCAACACGCGCAGTTGATGGCGGAGGGCATGGAGCTCGAGGAACTCCCCGGCGAGGACCGTATCGCCAACGCGGTCGCCGATGAGCGCGGAGCGCTCTCGCTGTTGAGCTAGAGGGTGGCGCAGCCGGGCCCCTCTTTTTTCTGTCACACTTGTTGCACGATGATCTACAGCGTGGTCCCACGGCCATTGGCCGACGAGCTCTACCCGAAGTTGACCGAGCACTACAGGGACAACGAGAACGTCACAGTGATCGTTGACCGTCGCGAGACCGACAGGCGCGGGAGAGATTGGAAGTCCCGCCCACCCGGCTCGCGCAGTGCGGACGCCTCTCAGCAGCGCGTGGTGCGCGATCGCCGTCGCGCGCGCGTGCCGGGCGACCTGCCTGCGCTGGCGCAGCCGTAACGCTCTGAGCGGTCAACCGAGCGTGGCGTCCCGGGCAACCGGGATACTGAGGCGGTGAAGGTGATCGTGCATGTCGACGGAGGCGCACGCGGCAATCCTGGCCCCGCGGCGGCTGCGTGCGTGCTCAGCGACCCCTCCGGAGAGGTGCTGGACGAGCACGCGCGCCTACTCGGGGAGGTCACGAACAACGTCGCCGAGTATCGCGCCCTGCTGCTCGGACTCGAGCGCGCGCGTGCGCTGGGAGCCACCGAGGTGGAGGTGGTCAACGACTCCGAGCTCGTGGCCAAGCAGGTACAGGGCCTCTACAAGGTCAGGCACGCAGCGATGCGCCCCCTGCACAGCCAGGCGATGGCTGCGCTGAGGGAGTTCGAGCGCTGGTCGATCCGCTCGGTTCCCCGCGCCCAGAACGCCCACGCCGACGCGCTCGTCAACGCCGCGCTGGACGGGGCGCGGGTCTGACGCCGGGCGCAGCGCCGCTGCGCCGTGTCGGTGTTTCGTGAGCATCTACCGGTTCGAGACTGGAGGAGACGCGGGCGATGCAACTCAGTGCAGCGGCTGCGTGGAGTCGGCGATCGTGAGCATCTGCTGGTTGGATAGTTCCTCGAGCAGGGTGTTGACAACCCAGTAGAGGGCGTTGTGTTCGTGCCAGGCGACCATGTGGATGTGTTCACCGTCGGCGAAGATCATGTAGGCGCGCGCTCCCACATGGCGCGTTTCCTGGGGGTGGTCGATGATCGGGGGTTCGAGCCAGTCGGTGCCCTCGATGTTGTAGTAACCGCCGAGGATGTTCTCCTGGAACACCACGGTGTAGGCGTGGTGCAGATGACCCTGCGGGTCGCGCAGCGCGTAGGGGCGCACCTGTTCCTGCGTCGCGGGGCCGCTCTGCAGACGGGGGTAGAGCATCGGGAAGGGCACCTGCACCGCCGCGCTCACGGCCCGCTGCTCGTCGGCGGCGGGCGTGGAGTAGAGATCCTCGCTCGCCGGGCTGGGCGCGTGGGAGCTGTGGCGGTGGCGCCCGTGCGAGCCTCCCTGCGAGGCGGAGTGCGAGCTCGGCTGCGCCAGATGCTGGTGGCCGTAGAGGAATTCGTGGAGCGTCGCCTCGGCCAGCGCCGGGGTGGTGGTCACGTAGGAGCCCCCATTCAGCATGTCGTCGACGCTTGACCTCTGAAATGGGACCTGGCGCAGCGGCTTGCCCTGGGAGAAGCCGATCAGCTTGGCGAGCTCCAGCAGGATGCTCGCCGAGGGGGAGAAGTTGGTGCTGATCGCATGACCGACCGCTTTGGCGACCTTGTCGATTTCGCCGAGTTCGGGGGAAACCTGCTCGCGGAGGGCGCGCAGGAAGTCCTGCTGGCGGGCGACGCGCACGAAGTCCGAGTCGGTGTGGCGGTAGCGCACGTAGTCGAGCGCGTTTTCGTAGCAGAGCTTCTGGTAACCGGGCTGCAGGTTGATGCTCGTGTAGTCGGTTTCGGGGGTCCCGTTGTTTTCGTTGAAGTAGTGGTGATCGACGTTGACGTACACACACCCGAGCGAGTCCACGACGCGGATGAAGCCGGCGAAGGTCACGTCGATGATCCCGTTGAGCTTGAGTCCGGGAAGCACCTGTTTGACGGTCTCTGCCGCGAGGTTGGCCCCCTCGTCGTGCCCGCGCAGGGTGGAGCCGAGCGTGTAGGCGAAGTTGATCTTCTCCGGGTAGTAGACACGGCCTTCGGGCGTTTTGATCGAGACGAGCAGATCGCGCGGGATCGAGAGCACCGAGGTCTGTTCCTGTTCGGGGTCGAAGCGCACGAGCAGCATCGTGTCGCTGTGGGGCGCCGCTTCGCGTTCTTCGGAGTTCTTGGAGCCGTAGCGTTTGTCGGAGCCGAGGATCAGGAAGGTCTTCGGCCCGCCGGTGTAGATCGAGGAGATCAGGCCCTGCGGGGTGTGGATCTGGTTGAGCTTGGGGAAGACCTCTTCGGCGAGATGGCTAGCGGTGCGCACCGCCACCGCAGCGGCCGCCCCGCCGCAGAGCAGCACTATCAGCACGCCCCCCAGGAGGAAGCGCTTCCACATGCCCCACCCCAGCGAGGGCGGACGCTCATCATCCATGCGGGCAGGGTACCGGCCACCCCGGCGTGCCACGCCGGATCTGCGGGTCTGGCAGAAGAGGGGCCCAACCGAAGCCGGGAGACACCCGCCTCCGGCGGGGAATCCCCGTTTCGGCCAGCGGCCTTCGGCCGACTGCGCCACCCTCTAGGCTCAGATGATGCTCAGCCCCCGCAACCGCGAGCTGCTCGGCCTGCTGCCCGCCGCCCTGCTGGTGACGGCGGGGTTCGCAGCGATCTTCATCCAGGCTCAGCAGAACGCCCCGTTGGTCCCAACCAACCCCACGCTCACGCTCAACCACGCGTCGAGCGTGTCGCTGACCTACGGGGCGATCTTCCTCGGGCTGTGCCTGGCGGGGCACCTGGTGATCCGCTTCGCGCTGCCCAATGCCGACCCCTACCTGTTCCCCCTCGGGGCTGTGCTGGCGAGCGTGGGGATCGTGATGGTGTACCGCATCAACCCCACGCTGGCGCGCCAGCAGGCGCAGTGGATGGTGCTCGGCCTCGTGCTCTTCGCCGCCACGATCCTCGCGCTGCGCCGCCGCGGGGTGGGGGTGCTGGAGCGCTACCGCTACACGATCGCGGCGTTGGGGATCGGCATGACGGTGCTGCCGCGGCTGCCGGGGATCGGGGAGGAAGTCAACGGCGCCTACCTCAACGTGCACGTCGGCCGCGTCTCCTTCCAGCCGGCGGAGCTCGCAAAGATCGCGCTGGTGATCTTCCTGGCGAGCTACCTGCGCGACAACCGTCAGATCCTCGTCACCGCGGGGCGGAGGGTGCTGGGGGTGACGCTGCCGCCAATGAAGCAGTTCGGACCGATGCTGGCGGTCTGGGGCGCGGCGATGGCGACGCTGCTGCTCACCCGGGAGCTCGGCACTTCGCTGATGTTCTTCGGGGCGTTCCTCGCGCTCCTGTACATCGCCACGGGGCGCCTCTCGTTCCCCCTGATCGGCCTGGTGCTGTTCGCGGGGGGAGCGTGGTTCGTCGCCACCCACGTCGGCCACGTGCAGGCGCGGGTGCTCGACTGGGAGCACCCCTTCGACCCCGCCCTCTACAACCAGAGGGTGGGCGGCAGCTACCAGCTCGCGCAGTCCCTGTTCGCGCAGGCCGACGGGGGCGTGCTGGGCACGGGCTTCGACCGTTCGCTCGTGACCCTGCTGCCGATCCCCGAAAGCGACATGATCTACGCGGTGATCGTCAACGAGCTCGGCCTCGCGGGTGCAGCGGCACTGCTGCTCACCTATCTGCTGTTCGTGGCGCGCGGCCTGAAGATCGCAATGCTCGCGCGCGACTCCTTCTCCAAGCTGCTGGCCACCGGGCTTGCCTTCATCGTCGCGCTGCAGGTGTTTGTGATCGTGGGGGGCGTCACCCGTGTGATCCCGCTCACCGGCGTCACCCTCCCGTTCGTCGCCTACGGGGGCTCCTCGGTGGTGATGAACTTCGTGCTACTCGCGCTGCTGCTGGTGATCTCCGATAGGGCGCGCCGGCCGGCCTAAGGCCCGTCAGCACCGGTGCCGACGGTCTGCAGCGTCCTTGACGCCGTGATCGTCTGAAGGGGAGGATCCACGGGCTCCCCGCTCCCGTCGAGGCCCGCGGTCACCCGCAGGTCATCGACGCGCTCGACCTGTCTGTCGAGCTGGCGCGTGCGCGTGCTCATCAGCTCGGCGTAGGCCTTGCGCGAACTTTCCAGGGCGCGATCCACCTTGTCCATCTGCTCCTTGAACATGCCCCACTGCTTGTTGAAGTCTCCCAGCGCTCCCAGGATCTCGTTGGTCTGCCGCGCCAGCTTGAAGTTCTCACTCGCCTGGCGGATCACCGCGAGGATCGCGAACAGCGTCAGCGGCGAGCAGAGCACCACCTTGCGTCCCAGCGCCTCGTCGAGCAGCTGGGGGTCGTTTTCGTGGATGAACCCGTACACCTGCTCGTTGGGGATGAAGACCAGCATGTAGTCGAGCGTCCCACCCTGGGGGTCAATGTATTCGCGCGTCCCCACCTCCTTGATGCGTGCACGCACGTCTCGCTTGAACGCCTTCGCCGCATCTTCGCGCTCCCGCTCGGTGGAGCCCTCCAGGTAACGCTGGTACTCGACCATCGGCGTCTTGACGTCCATGTTCAGCCGCTGGTCCTGCACGAAGAACGTGAAGTCCGGCCGAGAGGCGCCGCCCGGGATCTGCTGCTGCTTGCTGTACTGGACCCCCTCGATGAACCCGGCCATACGCAGGACGTCCTCGGCCATCCGCTCGCCCCATTGACCACGTGTCTGCGAGCCCGAGAGCACCTCGTTGAGACGGCCCGTCTGGGAGCGCAGCAGTTCGGTCTGCTGCTTGCTCTCGCGCGTGACCGCCTCCAGCTTGACGATGCTCTCGCCACGCTTCGCGTCGACGTCACGCACCCACTGGTGCAGCGTGAGGAGCTCTTTGCGCACCTCCGCGAGACCCTTGTCGATCTCGCTCTGACGAGCCTTGAGCTGCTCCTCCCCGCGGCCGGTCTCCTTCGCGAGCTCGGCCTTGTTCTGAGCGACGAGCTGCTCGACGCCCGCCTTCTGGATCTCACCCTGGACGCGCGCGACATCGGAGTGGAACGCCGCGACGATCCTATCGGTCTCGCTCGGGTCGAGCTGCGCGGGAGCCACCTGCCCCTGGCGCAGGAGCAGAGCCACCACCAGGGCAATCAGGACGACCAGGAGCAGGGCGAGCACGTAAAGCATCGCTCACGATTATGCGCGGGCGCCCGGCGGGAAAAACGGGCGCTGCTACACCTGCGCCGCGGCGGGCTCGCCCGTTGCCTGCTCGACCACCTTCTGGGCGAGGTGAGCGGGGAGCTCCTCGTAGCGCAGCAGCTCAAGGGTGTAATCGCCCTGGCCACCGGTGATCGAGCGCAGGTCGGGGGCGTAGCTGAGCATCTCCGCCATCGGGGCCTCCGCCTTGATCTCGGTCATCGCGCCCGCCGGCTCCATTCCCTGGGGGCGCCCGCGGCGACTGCTGAGGTCGCCGATCACATCCCCCACACACGCCTCCGGGACCGACACCGTGACCAGCATGATCGGCTCCAGCAACACCGGGTCGGCCTGTTCCATAGCCTGCTTCATCGCCGCCGCCCCCGCCAGCTTGAACGCGATCTCCGAGGAGTCCACCGTGTGGTAGGAGCCGTCGAAGAGGCGCACCCGCACGCCCTTCACGGGGTAGCCGGCGAGCACCCCCACGTCCATCGCCTCGCGCACCCCTTTCTCCACCGCGGGGATGAACGAGCTAGGGATCACCCCGCCCTTGATCTGGTTGACGAACTCGAACTCGGGGTGCTCTGAGTCGGTCGAGCTCGCAGCGCCCTGGAGCGGCTCGATCTCGATGTGGCAGTCTCCGAACTGCCCCCGTCCACCAGACTGCTTCTTGTGGCGCCCGTGCGCCCTTGCGGAGCCCCGAATCGTCTCCCTGTAGGGCACCCGCGGAGGCTTCAGCGAGACCTCCACGCCGAAGCGCCGGCGCAGGCGGTCGACGACCACCTCCACGTGCACCTGCGAGAGGCCCGCCACGATCTGCTCGCCGGTCTGGGGGTCGCGGTGCAGGTCGATCGTGGGGTCCTCCTCCTGCAGGCGGCGCAGCGCAGCGAACACCTTCTCCTCCTCCCCCCTGCTCTGCGCCTCGATCGCGAACGCCATTACCGGCGCCGGCAGCTTCAGAGCGGGCAGCTCGATCGATTCGGGGGACACTCCCTGAGCTCGCATCCCCGAATCGGCCAACGCCGCCAGCCAGTCACCCGAGCGGGTCTCCTTGAGCTTCGCCACCGCCCCGATGTCCCCCGGGCCGAACTCCTCGACGTGCACCACCTCCTTGCCCGCGAACGTGAGCAGCTGGCCGATCCGCTCCTTGACGTGGGCGCGGGTATTGAGCACGTGGGTGTCGTGGCGCATCGTCCCCTGGTAGACCCGCAGCAGGTTGATCCTCCCTGCGAACGGGTCCGCGCGGGTCTTGAACACGAACGCGTAGAGCTCCCGGTCCTCCGCCGGCTGCAGCTCCACCTCCCCCACTCTGAGCACCCCGTGCTTCACCGGGGAGGGCAGGTCCTCCACGATCGCGTCAAGGAGGCGCGTGGTGCCGAGGTTCGCGGTCGCGACCCCGCACACCACCGGGAAGATGCGCCCGTGATTGGTGCCCTCCTTCAGCGCCCCCACGATCTCCTCGTGGGAGATCTCCTCGCCCTCCAGGTAGCGCTCCATCAGCACGTCGGAGACCTCCGCCACCTCGTCCATCAGCTTCTCCCGGTACTCCTGCGCCTGCTGCTCGTGCTCCTGCGGGATCGCGATCTCAGTCCACCCCCGCCGCTGAGCACCGCCTGCGGTGGCGCGGTGGGCGGGATCCCAATCCTTCTGGCGGAAGGCCCTCATGTCGACCAGGTCGATCACCCCGCTGCACTCGTGCTCTGAGCCCATCGGAATCTCCGTCGCCACCACGTGCTGGTCGAAACGGGGACCGATTGGGGAGACACTCGCTTCGCTCGCATCCCCAAATCGGCCAGCGCCGGAGGCGCGTGTCTCCCGCTTTCGGTCGAAGGCCCCCTTGAGCTGCTCCAGCGTGCGGAAGAAGTCGGCGCGCTCGCGGTCGAGCATGTTCACGAACACCATCCGCGCGATGTCCTGCTCCGCCGCGCGCGCCCACAGGCGGGCGGTGGACACCTCGACCCCCATCACCGCGTTGACCACGAACACCGCCGACTCGCACACCCGCAGCGCTCCCACCGCGTCCGCCACGAAGCTCGGCTCCCCCGGGGTGTCCAGCAGGTTGATCTTGCGCTCGGACCACTCGAAGGAGCTCAGCGCCGTGGAGATCGACATCTGCCGCGCCTGCTCGTCGGGGTCGCCGTCAGAGACCGTGTTGCCGTCGAGGACCGACCCCAACCGGCTCGTGACCCCCGCCTCGAACAGCAGCGCCTCGTGCAGCGACGTCTTCCCCGCCCCGCGATGTCCGACGAGGGCGACGTTGCGAATCCGATCCGCTGCCGTGTGCATGTGATCTCTCCTTCCTGAGGTGAGATCACCATACCTCGCTCGGCCGGCGCGCGCCAGCGGTGCTCCCGGTGGGAGCGGCGCGAGCGAGAGCGGGCGAGAGCGGGCGAGAGCGGGCGAGACCGCCTAATCGAAGGAGTCGCCCTGCATCCGCGAGCGCAGCCGCAGCACCGCCTTGGTGTGCAGCTGCGAGATGCGCGACTCCGTCACCCCGAGCACCTCGCCGATCTCTCGCAGCGTGAGGTTCTCGTAGTAGTACAGCGCGATCACGAGCTTCTCCCGCTCCGGCAGCCGCGCGATCGCGTCCGCGATGCGGTCCTTCATGTCCCCCACGTCCAGCGCCCGCGCGGGGTCCGGCGCCCCCGGGTCCTCCAGCGTGTCCATCAGCGACACCTGGTCGCCGCTGGAGTCCGAGACGCTCCACAGCTCGTCCAGCGCTGCGATCGAGGAGTGCGAGATCGCCAGCAGCGACTGCTGCAGTTCCTCCTCGGCGATCCCCAGCTCCGCAGCCAGCTCCGCGTCCGTGGCCGCCCGCTGCAGCTTGTGCTCGAGCTTGGAGTTCGCCCGCTCGATCTCCCGCGCCCGCGCTCTCACGCTGCGCGGCACCCAGTCCATCGAGCGCAGCTCGTCGATGATCGCACCCTTGATGCGGGTGATGGCGTACGTTTCGAACTTGATCTCCCGCGAGGGATCGAAGCGCTCGATCGCGGAGATCAGCCCCACGAGGCCATAGGAGATCAGGTCGGCCTCCTCCACGTGCGGGGGCAGACCCGCGGCGGTGCGGCCCGCGACGTACTTGACCAGGGGCGAGTACACCACCACCAGCCGCTCCCGCGCCCGCCGATCACCGTCGGACTTGTAGCGCCGCCACAGGTCGCGCAGCTCGACCGTCTTGACGTTTGTCTCCAGGATCTGCTCCGCTACTCAAGCTCGAGGGTGGCTGCGCGCATATGCGCTTTTCAACCTGGCGGACTCTACCCGAGTGTATACCTGCGTTGTCGAGACGCTGGCGTGGCCGAGCAGCTCCTGGATGCTCCGCAGGTCGGCTCCCCCGTCGAGCAGGTGGGTCGCAAAGCTGTGGCGCAGCATGTGGGGAGAGGGGCTCCCCGCCATCCCCGACCCGCCCGCGGCGCCGGCCCGCGCGGCCCACATGCGCAGGCGCCTGCGCACATCGCTCGTGTTCAGGGGCCTCCCCGACTTGCTCAGGAACAGCACCCCGCCCGCCTCTCCCGCCAGCGCCGGGCGGGCCCGGTCCAGGTAGTCCCGCAGCGCTCCCAGCGCCAGCTCCCCCACGGGCACGTAGCGCGTCTTGCGCCCCTTGCCCTCCACCCGCAACTGCTCGCCGTCGTGATCCACGTCGGTGATCCTCAGCGACACCAGCTCCTCCACCCGCAGCCCGCAGGCGTAGGCCAGCTCGAACAGCGCCCGGTCGCGCAGTTGCAGCGCCGTGCCCCCCGGGATGCTCTCCAGCAGCTCCACCACCTCCGCTGCCCTCAGCACCCGCGGCAGGCGCGAGGGTTGGCGCGGGGTCGCCACCAGGTCCGCCGGGCTCCCCGCGATCAGCCCGTGCTCGCGCTGGCTTGCGAACAACCCCCTCACCGCGGCCAGCTTGCGTGCCGTACTCGCCGGCGCCGCGCCCCCCTCCGAGAGCTGGGCCACGTAGCGGCGCACGTCGCGCACCCCCACGTCCGCGGGCGCCAGACCGGCGGCGGCCGCCCACCGGGAGAACTGCCGCAAGGTCAACCCCATAGGCCCGGCGCGTCCTCACCGCCGCATCCCGGCGTCGTAGATCCTCCTGTAGCAACTCCACCGCCCCCTCCCACTCAGCTCGCAGGCGCCCCTCTACCCTCTCATCCACGGCCATACCTGCTATTTCGCCGCCGGACTCCTTATGCCCTGCTCGCCGCGCCCACCCTCTCCCCGGGGGGCGCGGACGTATCGAGGACTGTCTCCAGCAGCCGCGCGAGCCCGTACCAGTCGCGCGCGCTGATCACGTCCTCCTCCTCACACACCTCCTCGTTCCAGGGGTGCAGGATCGTCGCGGCCACGATCCCCCGCTCGAGCGCCCCCACGATGCTCAGCGGGCTGTCGTCGATCAGCAGCTCGATCCCCTCCTGAAGGCACAGCTCCACTCGATCGGGAACGCACCACAGATCGTCGAACGGCAGCCCGATCATCCTCAGCCAGGACGCCGTCGCACAGCGGCAGCCGTTCTCCCGATGGCTCAGGATCTGCACGAAGTGGCCCCGAGCATGCCACTCGCGCACCGTCTCCACGGCCCCCGGGTAGGGAACGCCCGCGAGGATGCGCTCGTCGCTGTGGCTCTCGCTCACGCACACCTGGAGCTGCTCCGCTCGCAGACGAGTGAGGCCCCACGTCAGCTGCTCCTCATAGGGCAGCTCCACGCCGAAGCGCCGCATCGAGACGTCCGAGAGCACGTCCCAGTAGTGATGCAGAGTCGAGTCGATGTCCACCGCGATCCTCATTGCCTTACCCCAGTTCGATAGCTTACCCCTTGTAACACGGCGCACGGACGGTCCGGTGTGGTTCGCCGTGCCCGACTGCCACCCCGACAAGGTGCCTCCATGACCCCTGTGTCCTCACTCCCCAGACCCGGCGCTCGCAGCGCCTACGGACCCCAGGGACGCTCCCCCTGGTTGGACGTCGATTGGCGGGCCCACCAGCACTGGATCACAGTAAACGGTTCTCCGCTCAATGTCATCGAGTTGGGCGAGGGTCCGCCGCTGCTGTTCATCCACGGCCTCTCCGGCTGCTGGCCCAACTGGCTGGAGCAGCTACCCGTGTTCGCCGGCCGGGTGGACGCAACCGGATCTCCAGCGGCGGGGGGGCCGATCGGTGGCCACCGCGTCATCGCCCTCGACCTTCCCGGCTTCGGGCGATCCCCGATGCCCCGCGAGCCAATCTCCATCTCCAGCTACGCCCGCACGCTCGACGCCCTGTTCGACGCACTCGGCATCAGCGCCGCCGCCGTCGTGGGGAACTCGATGGGAGGCTTCATCTCCGCCGAGCTCGCGATCAACTTCCCTCAGCGCGTCGAGCGCCTCGTCCTGGTCTCGCCCGCTGGTCTCAGCACCTTCGGCGACCCCCGGGGCACCCGCGGACTGCAGCAGCTGCGCCGCATGGAGCGCGTGATCGCCATCCAGGCCGGCTGGGTCGCCGCGCACGCCGATACAGTCGCCCGCCGCGCCAGGTTGCGCGAGGCCGTCTTCGGGCTCGTCGCCCGCCACCCCAGCCGGCTGCCCGCTGCGCTCGTCGCCGAGCAGATCCGCGGCGCCGGCAAGCCCGGCTTCCTGCAGGCCCTGCAGGCGAACCTCGACTACGACTTCCGCCACCGCCTCCCCGAGATCGCCTGTCCCACCCTGGTCGTGTGGGGGGATCGCGACCGCGTTATCACCGTGCGCGACGCCGAGCGCTACACCGAGCTGATCCCCAACTCGCGCAAGGTCATCTTCGAGGACACCGGTCACGTGGCGATGCTGGAGCGCCCCGCCGAGTTCAACGCGCTGCTGGAGGGGTTTCTGCGCGAATAACGCTGTTGGCAGGGCCGCATGCGGCCCTGCCCCAGGGCGCGCATGCGCGCCCTGGCCGGCCGCCGCATGCGGCGGCCGGATCCCCCATTCAGCGCGCGATCGCGCCCTCGGCGGCGCTGCCCACCAGCTTGGCGTACTTCTGGATCGCCACCTCCACGTGGTCGTTGGGCCGCGCGGGGAGTGTGTAGGAGCGCAGCCGCTCAGAGATCTGCTCGTCGGAGAGCGCCACGTCGATGCGGCGCGCATCCACGTCGATGCTCAGCTCGTCCCCGTCGCGTAGCGCACCGATCGGTCCTCCCCTTACCGCCTCCGGGGCGATGTGGGCCGCCATGAAGCCATGCGTCGCGCCCGAGAAGCGCCCGTCGGTGATCAGCGCAACCGACTCCCCCAGTCCCTCCCCCACGATCGCGGCGGTGACCGCGAGCATCTCGCGCATCCCCGGCCCGCCCGCGGGGCCCTCGCCGCGGATCACCACCACGTCGCCCGCCTGAATCTCCTTCGCGAGCACTGCCGCCATCGCGGCCTCCTCGCCGTCGAATACCCGCGCGGGGCCCACGTGGCGGCGGCGCTCGTGGCCGGCGAGCTTCACCACGCAGCCGTCGGGCGCCACGTTGCCGCGTAGGATCGCGAAGCCCCCCGTGGGCTTCAGCGGGTTCGAGAGGGGGCGCACCACCTGCTGGTCTGAGGTCTCCTTTGCGGCGGCCGCCTCCTGCCCGATCGTGCGGCCCGTGACCGTGACAGCCTCCCCGCGCAGCACCCCCGCCTCCGCGAGGCGCCCCAGCACTAGCGGCACGCCTCCCGCCTCGTAGAGATCGGTCGCGACGTAGCGCCCCCCCGGCTGCAGGTCGCACAGCAGCGGCGTGCGCTCGGAGATCGCGTCGAACTCCTCGATCTGGAGCGCCACCCCCATTTCCCGCGCCACCGCAAGTAGATGCAGTACCCCGTTGGTCGAACCCCCGCTCGTGGCCACCGCCGCGATCGCGTTCTCGAGCGCCGCCTTCGTGATGACTTCGCTGGGGCGCAGACCCCGGCGCAGCACGTCCAGCGCCAGTTCCCCGCACTCCTTCGCGACCTCCAGCTTGCGCCCGTCCTCAGCCGGCACCATCGCCGAGCCCGCCGGGGAGATCCCCAGTACCTCGAAGGCCATCGCCATCGTGTTGGCCGTGAACTGGCCCCCACACGCCCCCGCCCCCGGCGACGCCGCCTCCTCCAGTTCATGTAGCTCCGCTTCGGTGATCTTCCCTGCGGCGAACTGGCCCACCGCCTCGAAGACCTGCTGGATCGTTACGTCCTCCCCGTGGAAGTGGCCCGGGCGGATCGAGCCGCCATAGAGCATCAGGCCCGGGATGTCCAGGCGCGCGAGCGCCATCACCGTCCCCGGGATCGTCTTGTCGCAGCCCGAGATGCACACCAGGGCATCGAAACGGTGCGCGCTCGCGACCAGCTCGATCGAGTCCGCGATCAGCTCCCGCGAGACCAGCGACGCGCGCATCCCCGCCGTCCCCATCGTGATGCCATCGGAGATCGCGATCGTGTTGAGCTCCATCGGCGTGCCCCCCGCCGCGCGGATCCCCTCCTTCACCTTCGCCGCCAGTACGCGGTTGTTGAAGTTGCAGGGCATTGTCTCTATCCACGAGTGCGCGACCCCCACGATCGGCTTCGCGAGGTCCTCCGCGGAGTAGCCGATCCCGTGCAGGTAGGCCCGCGCGGCAGCCCGCTCGGGGCCCTCCGTCAGGGCGCGGCTGCGGTGCTTGACATCAAAGGGGCTCACGATGCGCGAACACTACCCGGCGGCGGCGTGGAGCGGACTCCGATCGCTCGCGCGCTCGCGCTCCCAGCGCGCCAGGCGCGCGAGATCCTCGCGGACCTGCTCGGGGTCCACCTGGCGGCCCGGGAGGTGCATGTTGGCGTCCGCGATCAGCCGCCGCTCGTCCGCACTCAGCGCCATCCACTTCGCCAGCACGTCGTCGGCGTCCGGCAGGCGCGCGCTGCCGTAGGGGCGGGTGTCGTCGGGGAACGCCACGCAGTACTCGTTCAGCAGGGCCCCCGTCTGGGGCACGTAGGCGACGATCGGGCGGTGCGGGTAGAGCAGATACGCGTATGGTGCCCCCGCGGCGTCCCCCGCGAGCTGCCGGCCGGTACGTGGACTCCACACTCGCAGGAAGCCGAGGTCTCGGTACATCGCCCACTGCTCCTCGTTCACGCACGAGCGCAGCAGTTCGCGGGCGCGCTGCTCCGCGCGCAGCTCGCGGCCCGGGTCATAGCTCACCTCGGGCTCGCGCCTGCGGGCGAGCCGGCGAGCGAGCGCCTCCTGCACCCGCGCGAGCTCCATGCACAGGCGCGGCGCCGCGAGCTCCCACCCCAGCACCGCGGCCATGATCGCGGCGGCACCCAGCGCGAGCCACATCGCGGCCTACTGGAGCGCCCCGCCGGCGGCGCGCGGGAAGAAGATCACGCGCTCCGCGTCGCGCGGCACGTCCTCGAAGCACCGCACCATCTCCGCCTCGCGGTGGCCGTCGCGCCGCTCGGTGGGCACCGCCGCCCACATGCCCGCATCGAGCTCCCGGCGAAAAGCCTCGATCAGCTCGCGCTCCTGCTCGGGCACATCGACGTCCCCCTCGGCGAGCACGATCTCGCCATGACCGGGCTTGAGCCGCAGCAACCTCATCGCCCATCGATTATGTCACTACGGGGGCGCTCCGGCCAGAGAATGTCAACCGGGCCGGCCCCCGCCCCCACGTCACGCAGGCCGTGGGCGACCGCCTCCCCCGTCAGCTCCCGCGCCATCCGGGCTGCCTCGAGGGGTGTGCAGCCCCACGCGAGCTGCGCGGCCAGCACCGAGGAGTGCGTGCAGCCCGAGCCGTGCGCAGCCCCGTCGGGGTGGCGCTCCCCGGGGATCTCCACCGCGTCGCCGTCTCCGCGGGAGTCCAGGAACAGGTCCGTCGCCCGCGCGCGGTGACCTCCCGTGAGGACCACGATGCGCGGCCCCAGCGCCAGCACCTCGCGCGCGAGCCTCTGCACCTCGGCGTCCTCTGACCCGTCCGCCTCGGCGTCAGCTCGATCATCCCCCTCGGCGTCGGCCCGATCATCCATCTTGGCGTCCGCCGGCCCAGCCTCATCCGCCCATCCGGCGAGCACCCTGGCCTCCGGCAGGTTGGGCGTGAGCACGGTGGCGCGCGGCAGGATCTCCTCCACCAGCGCCCGCTGGGCGTCCGCGTGGAGCAGTCGCGCGCCCGACTCCGCAACCATCACCGGGTCCACCACCACCGGGGTACCCGGGGGCAGCTCATCGAGCGCGCGCGCCACCGCGCGGGTGATCTCGGCGGTCCCCAGCATCCCCACCTTGACCGCATCCACCCCGATGTCCGCGATCACCGCCCGCACTTGAGCCAGCACGATCTCGGGGGGCACCATGTGCACCGCCTCGACCCCCGTGGTGCTCTGGGCGGTGATCGCGGTGAGCGCCGTCATACCGTGCACCCCGCAGCGGGCAAACGCCTTCAGATCGGCCTGGATGCCGGCCCCCCCGCCGGAGTCCGAGCCCGCGATCGAGAGCGCCCTGGGGGTGTGTGCGTGCGAGGTCACGGTCCCGCGAACAGTATTGACGCGGACCGCGCTCACGGGGATGGGATCTTGACAAGAGGTGGAATACTGGGGTCCTCGGCGGATACCGAGGGTCCTCGACTGGAAAGGCATCGCCATGGCACCGGTCATCAAGAAGCGCGTGACGGCAGAGATCGAGGGCGATTTCGTTGTCTTCCTCATCGGCATGCGGATCAACAAGCTCTGGAAGGCGCAGAAGTGGCTGCCCATCTTCGTTGCCATGCCCAAGATGGTGCGCGAGCTCGAACGGAGCCCCCAGTCGGGGTTCCTCGGCGCCAACCTGTACCTCGGCGGCCCCCGACGACCGATGCTCGTCCAGTACTGGCGCTCCTTCAACCATCTGGAGACCTTTGCGCGCGACCGCGATGCGGCCCACTGGCCCGCCTGGGTCGCCTTCAACGAACACGTCGGATCCAACGGCGACGTCGGTATCTGGCACGAGACCTACCTCGTCCCCGCGGGCGGCTACGAGTGCGTCTACAACAACATGCCCCCCATCGGCCTCGGAGCCGCGGCGAGACTCGTCTCGGCGGCCGGTCGCAAGGCCACGGCCGCAGGCCGCGCGGGTGTTCGCGAGGAGGCCTATCCCGAGGGCGCCCCCACCGAGGGCATCGAGGTCTGAGCTGCTCAACGTTCGGCCGTAAGCACGATCCTCAGCGGGATTGGGGGAGCGCCTGCGGGACACCCAATCGGACATGACTCAACCTGTATCGGCAGGCCGAGGCCGCGCTCACCCGCGTCCGGAGTGGGACCGGCTGGGCGCACCTCGAGCGACACTCGCGGCGCATCGCGTGAAGCTCCTTGTTAGCGATCCGCAGCGCCTCTCTCGTGCTCGTAACTGCCTGGGCAGCACAGCAGCGAGCTTGAATTGTGATATACTGGATAATACTAATAACTCAATCGCGGGAGCCTTTGCTCGCGAAGTCCCGTGGTTCGAGGAGGTGCTGAGAAGCACAGGCAGTAGCCGGTATCGAAGTGTCTTTGCGTTGAAGACGGGCGCGACGGAATCGGCAACCCGACCTTCAAGGAAAAGGAGCAGCACGACATGAAGCATCTGAATATAGGCTTCGGTCTCATCTTGGCGGTTGTCCTAATGGCCGTCACGGCGTCGCCCGCGATGGCTACGCCAAAATGGATTACATGTGAACAGCTATCCAAACCCACAGGTAAATGGACAACTAATAAATGCAGCACAAGCGGGACCGGGGAATGGGAAACAGAGGAAGTCAGCTCAACCATTGAAATTACATCCCGCGGCAAACTAACCCTGGAAGATAGAGGTGAGAAAACGGCAGTCGAATGCACGGAGGCCGGTAGTGGAACACTCGGTAAAGGGGGTACTGGCTCGGCCAAGGCAATCACAATGAACTGCGGATTCGTAACAGGAAAAGCCGGTAGCTGTGAAGAAACAAAAAGGCCGACGGCCAACCCTGTCAATCTTCCGTGGTCGGATAGGCTCGAAGAAAGAACAAATGCCAAAAGCGAAAAAGAAATCAGAGAGGTCACTACGTCTTCGGTTTCAGGTAAGACCCCTGGATGGAGCGTCGAATGCACAGTCAGCGGCATATTGAAAGTAAAAGACGAATGCACTGGCGTTTTTAGCACGAAGGTGACCACAGAGAGAACCGTAGGGCCAGTCGGGATGGAATTTGAAGAAATAACTGAAAAAGAACCGGCCAACTGCACCCTGGGTGGAAACGAACACGGGTTCGCGCTTGGTAGTTGTACATTAAGCTTATTTACGCGAAAAGGTGAAGCAGTATCGCTATTATCGGTATGGGTAGAGTAAAAAAGTAGACAATGGCGAAGGGAATCGGTGGGCCCGGTGTGTTTAACTCGGGCCCACCTCGTGTCTCGAGTCCAAAATTCGGTGAGTATTTGTGGCTCTCCGGGGGTTTGGGGGATGACGTGAGGGTCGGATGGTGAGCAGGGTTTTGGGACGGGCGGGAAGTTCTCGCCGGTTGCGCCGGCGTGCGCGGTGTCGCCGGCTCGACGTGGATCGACAGCATTCTCAGGGTTTGTGCACGAGGCGTCACACTCCAGCAACAGTATTGGCACGAACTGCACTCGCAGGACACAGTCGCCGGCCTAGCCTTACATCCAATCGTGCAGGCCGCCTCTCCCAACCCATCCCACCCGCCCCCCTCAGACGCCCCAGGCGAGGACCCCCGCCGCGTGCTCGGACGTCTCGGCGAGCAACTGGCGGCCGAGCACCTCGAACGACTCGGCTTCGCCATCGTCGAGCGCAACTCCCGCACCCGCCACGGCGAGATCGATCTGATCGCTTTCGACGGGCACACATTGCTGTTCGTCGAGGTGAAGACCCGACGCGCACGCAAGCGCTGGCGGCTGACCCCGGAGGAGCAGCCGTTGGTCTGGCTGCGCACCAGTCAACGCCGACGCCTGCGGCGTCTCGCCGCAGCATGGCTGCACACCGCGGCCCGCGACCGTCCCACTGCCCACACGATCCGCTTCGACGGCATCGGCGTGATCGTCGACGAAGCCGACACCCTCGTCTCCCTCGACCACATCGAAGGCGCCTGGTGAGGCGGGCAAAGACCTGATATCGCAGGCCTCCCACCGCGATCGGCGGCAATCCTCGACCGTCCAGGGCGCACCGGGCGTGCCGATCTTTTTGAAACCGGTTCTAAAGCGCCAGTTGCTGATACGCCAGCGACTGGAAGGAGAGGCGGTGCAGCGGGGAGACCCCCTGGCGGAGGATTGCCTCGCGGTGCGCGGGGGTGGAGTAGCCGACGTGCTCGGCGAAGCTCCAGCCGGGGTGCAGGGTGTCGGCGTGGCACATGTACCGGTCGCGGGCGACCTTGGCGATGATCGACGCGGCGGCGATCGCGGCGCTGGTGGCGTCGCCGTCCACTATCGCCCGCTGGGGGCGCCCGAAGTCCGGTACGGAGAAGCCATCCACGAGACACGCCACCTCGCCCTCCACGCCATCGGTGACTCCCCGCAACGCGTCGCGCAGGGCGGCGAGGTTGGTTTTGTGCAGACCTCGGGAGTCGATCCCCCGCACGCAGCGCGAGACCACCGTGACCCGCGCGGCGGCGCGCAGGACCAGCGGGTAGAGCTCCTCGCGGGCCTCCGCGGTGTGCTGCTTGGAGTCGTTCAGCGTCCCCAGCGCCCGGATCTCCGCGGGGGGGAGAGTCTCGTAGTCAAACAGCACCCCCGCCGCCACCAGTGGCCCCGCCAGGCATCCGCGCCCCGCCTCGTCTGCACCCGCGACGAGGCGCACGCCCAGCCGGCGGTCAAAGGCGAACAGCCGCCGGCCGCTCGCTGCCCTACGTGCACGGCGGCGGGTCCGGGAGGTCCCGGGAGTCGATGGTTTGACGGAGAGGGTGGCAACGCTCGACGCCCCAAAAACGCCCGACTTCGCGGCATCCCCCGGGGAGCGTGGGGCCACGGAGGCCCTAGAGGGTCCCGATGCGATCGGGGGGCCAGTAGGTGAGGAAGGCCCCGCCGATGACCCACGCGGTGGGGACGGGCCCCCAGAACCTGCTGTCGTCGGACTCGCCACGGTTGTCCCCCATCATGAACCAGTGACCGGCCGGAATCTTGATCGAGGTCGGGAAGTCGCACTCGCGGGCGCCTTCACAGGGCGCGATATAGGAGTCCGACTCGCGCTTTCCGTTGCGGTAGACGTGCCCTTCACGGATCGAGATGACGTCTCCAGGTCCCGCCACCACGCGCTTGATGAAATTTTCGCCGGACTCTTCGGGGTCGGTCTGGTCGCAGGCGGCGCCCCCGTAACTGACTTCGTAGTGCGTGGGGCCGCATTTCTGTTCCCTGGCGTACTTCGGAGGATGGAAGACCACGATCTCACCGACGTGCGGTCCGTTGATTCGCATCCCGATGCGGTTCACGAGCACACGCTGGCCTTCGATGAGCGTGGGGCGCATCGAGCCGCTGGGGATCTTGTAGGGCTTGACGAGGAACGCCTGGATTCCCAGGGCGAGCAGAACGGCGATCGCGACGATCGCGGCCAACTCGAAGAGCGAGTTGCCCGTCGACTTCGAGCCACCCTTGCCCTTTCCCGAGCCCGCCGGCAGCCCCGAGCCGTCAGAGGAGCCCGGGCCCGCCAGGTTGACGCCCCGCTTCGTGGACCGCACGCTCACGCGATCCCCTCTGGGAGGACCCTCACGCCGCCGTGTCGCCGCCGGCGTGCTCACCGGCATCGGGGGAATCGGCCTGATCCGTGGCCACCGCCGGCGGGGCGTCGGACCGCTCCGCCTCGCCTGCCTCGCTGACCGCAGGCTCCCCCCCGGCGGATACATCCGCCGATCCGCTCTTCACCGCTGTCTGGCTCACCGCCGCTGCTGCCTCGGCGCTCACCGCGTCCTCGAGGTGAGCGGGCTCCAATCCCTCGGCCGCTGACGAGGGCGACTCGACATCGGCCAGCAGCCCCGGCTGCACTGTCTCTTCGGGGCCTGTGTAGCGGCGCTCGCGCACACGCGCCCGCTTACCCACGCGGTCGCGCAGGTAGTAGAGCTTCGCGCGGCGCACATCGCCCCGTGCGGCCAGCTCGATGCGCTCGATCTTCGGCGAGTGCACCGGGAACATGCGCTCCACGCCCACCCCGAAGGACTGCTTGCGCACCGTGAACGTCTCCCGCACCCCGTGCCCCTGGCGCTTGATGACCACCCCCTCGAACACCTGGATGCGCCGGCGGGTGCCCTCGATCACCTGGAAGTGCACCTTCACGCGATCGCCCGGCACGAATGCGGGCACGCGGCGCAGCTGGGCGCGTTCGAGGGTGTCGATGACGCTACTCATAATGTGGCAAGGGGAGATCTCGCTTCTACGGGGGCCAACCACCGGAGCAGCCCGGCGCGGTCAGCAATGGTAGCGGACAGGTGGCCCACCCCGCGCAGGCACGCTTACAGCTGGCTCACGCCGCCAGCTCTCGATGCGACCGTGGTGGCCGCGGAGCAGCATCCGGCAGACGCCCCACCCCACGAGCCATCCCGCACCCGGCGGGCGCTAAGCCCGCTCGCGACTGCGCTCGCGCCGCCAGCTCTCGATGCGAGCGTGGTGGCCGGAGAGCAGCACCTCGGGGACGCGCCACCCGCGGTACTCGGCGGGACGCGTGTAGTGCGGGTACTCGGGATTGCCCTCGAGGGCCTCGCTGAAAGACTCCTCGACCGCCGATTCGACACCCCCCAGGGCGCCAGGGAGCTTGCGCAGCACCGCGTCGCACACCACCATCGCGGCGGGCTCCCCGCCGGAGAGCACATAGCGCCCGATCGAGAGGGTCTCGCTGGCGAAGTGCTCGAGGATCCGCTCGTCGAAACCCTCGTAGCGGCCACACAGCAGCGTCAGCGCCCGCTCGCCCGCGAGCTCGCTGACGTAAGCCTCATCGAGGATCCGCCCCCCCGGTGTCAGCGCGATCACGCGCCGGCGCCGGCAGAGCTCCAGCGGATCGACCCCGTAGCGGGCGCGCAGGGCCGCATCCATCACATCGACCCGCAGCACCATCCCGGCGCCGCCCCCGAAGGGGGAGTCGTCGACCTGGCCGCCGCTGAGCGGGGTGTGCTCGCGGATGCTCACACACTCCATGCGGCTGCCCGCCGCCAGCGCGTTGCGGACGTGGCGCTGGGTGAAGAACCACTGAAACCACTCGGGGAAGAGGGTGAAGACGTCGATCTCCACGGCTACCCCTCGCCGAGGAAGTCGAGGCTCACATCGATGCGCCCCGCGGCGACGTCCACATTGCGCACGGCGTCTCTGACCATCGGCACGAGCAGTTCCCGGCCATCCCCGAGCCGCACCTCGAGCACCTCGCAGGAGGGGAGCTCAAGCAGAGCGCTGACTGTCCCGAGCAACCGCTCGCCGTCGAGCACGGCGCAGCCCTCCAGTTCCTGCGCCCACCACTCCCCCTCCCCGAGCGAGGGCGCCTGTGTGGGTGCCACCGTCAGCGGCTGGCCGCCCAGAGCCTCCGCGGCGGCACGGTCCTCAACGCCCTCCAGGCGCAGGATCGGCCGCCGCTCGACACCGGCGCGACGCAGGATCCTCCTAGTGGCGCCCGCGACCGTCACCTCGCCATCCTGCGCCAGCAGGCGCGGTCGGGCGCCGGTCACGTAGAAGCTTCCATCCAGACCGTGCGCCCGGCCCACGCGGCCCGCTTCGATTGGCGCGAGGGAGGCTCTGCTCGCCGAGGCGCTCCCGTCCGCCTTCACGTCCCCGGCGTCAGCCATCGCGCGGGGCTCAGTCGACGATGTCGAGCACCACACGGCGCTGGCCGGTCTCCGACCGGTCGCTCGCCGCCGCGGCCCGCACCACGGTGCGCAGCGCCTGCGCGGTGCGCCCGCCACGGCCGATCACCTTGCCGTAGTCGTCCTGCGCCACCGCGAGCTCCAGGACGACAGTGCCGTCCTCCTCCTCGAACTGCTCGACCGTCACCTCGTCCGGTCGATCGACCAGCTCCTGCGCGAGGTAGGTCAACAGATCCTTCACCCTCTGCACCGCCATCGGGGGCCCCTCCAAAGCTAGCTGCTGATCCCCTGGATGCGCAGCAGCTTGCGGACCGTGTCCGAGGGCTGTGCGCCACGGGCGAGCCAGTTGCGGGCGCGCTCCTCGTCGATCGCGATCGTCGAGGGGTTGGTCTGGGCGTTGTAGTGACCGATCGTCTCGATCACGCGTCCGTCACGGGGAGAGCGCTGGTCGGCGACCACCACCCGCCAGATCGGGTCCTTCCTGCCGCCCACTCGTGTGAGCCTTAGCCTTACCGACACGTGGGTCCTCGCTTCGATTTCTCTCGTTGGGGTGGGGAAACAGTCTTTTGGCGGTTCCCCCAGAACCAAATCTGTTCGCGGGGGAACGATCTTGTTCGCCAGCGAACGCGATGAAGCTTAGACGGTTATGCGCGCGTTGCCCGCAAGGGTGGCACCAGTCCTCAGCGCGCCTGGCGCATCAGCGCGCCGATGTCCGGCATCTTACCGCGGCCGACCTGGCGCATGACCTTGCGCATCTGGGCGAACTGCTTGACCAGCTGGCTGACCTGCTGCACGCTGGTGCCGGAGCCCCGCGCGATGCGCAACCTGCGGGAGCCCTTGATCAGC
Source organism: uncultured Solirubrobacterales bacterium (assembly GCA_963742275.1). Classification (GTDB taxonomy): domain Bacteria; phylum Actinomycetota; class Thermoleophilia; order Solirubrobacterales; family Solirubrobacteraceae; genus Palsa-744. The sequence continues at coordinate 252,919 of CAVUKU010000002.1, forward strand.
TCGGGGCGCCGGCGCTCTTCGGGGGTCATCGCGAGGATGATCGCCTGCAGACGGTCTAGCTCGCGCTCGTCGACCTTCATGTTGCGCATCTGCGCGCCACCGAGGCCGGGGATCATCCCCAGCACGCTGCTGAGCGGCCCCATTTTCCGCACGGCCCTCAGCTGGTCCAGGAAGTCGTCGAGGCCGAACTCGTTGCGGCGCAACTTGCGCTGCAACTCCACCGCGTCGCGCTCGTCGAACTGGCGCTCCGCCTGCTCGATCAGGCTCAGCACGTCGCCCATGCCAAGGATCCGCTGGGCCATGCGATCGGGGTGGAAGCGCTCGAACTGCTCGAGGTGCTCGCCGGTGGAGGCGAACAGGATCGGCTGCCCGGTGACCGCCCTGACCGAGAGCGCCGCGCCGCCGCGGGCGTCCCCGTCGAGCTTGGTCATCACGATCCCGTCGAACTGCACCGCGGCGGCGAACTGCTCGGCGACGTTGACGGCGTCCTGGCCGGTCATCGCGTCCACCACCAGCAGCGTGTCCCGCGGCGCCACCGCCGCGTGGATGCGCACAAGCTCCGCCATCAGCTCCTCGTCGACGTGCAGGCGCCCGCTGGTGTCGACGATCAGGACGTCCTTACCCTCCTCCCGCGCGCGCTCCAGGGCCCACGTCGCGATCTCCACGGGGTCGAGCTCGGTGCCGCGCTCGTACACCTCCGCACCCGCGCGGGCCCCCATCCTCACGAGCTGCTCCACCGCCGCCGGGCGGTAGGTGTCGCACGCGGCGAGCGCCACCGAGGAGCCGTGATGCTCGTGCAGATGGCGCGCGAGCTTCGCCGCGGCGGTGGTCTTCCCGGAGCCCTGCAACCCCGCGAGCAGAATCACCGTGGGGGGGCTAGGGGAGAAGCGCAGGGCGGGTGCCTCGCCATCCCCCTCCCCCTCCTCCCCCCCCATCAACTTGGTGAGCTGCTCGGCGACGATCTTCACGACCTGCTGGCCGGGGTTCAGCCGGCCGACGATCTCGGCCCCCAGGCAGCGCTCCTTGACCTCCGCCGTGAACTGGCGGACGACCTTGAAGTTGACGTCCGCCTCCAGCAGCGCGAGGCGGATCTCGCGCAGCGCGCGGTCGATGTCCTGCTCGGTCAGCGTCCCCCGCTGGCGGACATCCGAGAGCGTGGCCTGGAGCTTCTCCGCGAGCGAGTCGAACATCGCGAGCGTCAGTCCCTCTCGCCGGAGGAGTCCTCCTTGACCCGGCGTGTGAGCGCCTCGCCGATGCCCCCGAACGCCTGCGCGAACTCGGAGGGGATCACGAACACCTTGTTGGCATCCCCTTCGGCGAGCTGGGGGAGCATCTGCAGGTATTCGTAGGAGAGCAAATCCCTGGTGGGGCGGCCCTCGTGGATCGCTTTGAAGACGGTGTCGATCGCCTTCGCTTCGCCCTCCGCGCGCAGGATCGCCGCCTGGCGCGCGCCCTCGGCGGTGAGCACCGCGGCCTGCTGCTCGCCCTCCGCCGTGAGGATCTGCGCCTGCTTCTCGCCTTCGGCGGTGAGGATCGCCGCGCGGCGATCGCGCTCGGCGCGCATCTGCTTCTCCATCGCCGTGCGGATGTCCGCGGGCGGGTCGACCGACTTGATCTCCACGCGGTTGATGCGGATCCCCCACTTGCCGGTGGCCTCGTCCAGGACGACACGCAGCTCGGTGTTGACGTTCTCGCGGGCGGTCAGCGTGGCCTCCAGGGTGAGTCCGCCGATCACGTTGCGCAGCGTGGTCACCGTCAGCTGCTCAATCGCCTGCAGTGGATTGGCGATCTCATAGGTCGCGGAGCGTGGGTCGGTGATCGTGAAGTACAGCACCGTCTCGATCCCCACCACGACGTTGTCCTCGGAGATCACCGACTGGGGAGCGAAGTTGACCACCTGCTCGCGGAGGTCCACCAGCGGCTTGACGCGGTCCACGAACGGCGTGACGATCGCAAGGCCGGGCTCCAGCGTGCGGCTGTAGCGACCAAGGCGCTCCACCACCCCAGCGCGCGCCTGGGGGATCACGCGAACCGTGCGCGCCGCCACGACCAGCGCGAACAGCACGACCACAGCGACGACGATGAGAGCGACCATATGAGGGGTTCACATGCCTTTCTAGGTACCTGTTGGATTCAGTGCATCACGAGCGCGGTCGCCCCACGAATCTCGACGACCTGCACGCGCTCCCCGGCGGGGATCACGTCGTCGTCCTCGTAGCTGCGCGCGGTCCACACCTCGCCGCCGATCCGCACGCAGCCCACACCCTCCTGGTTGGCGATCCGCTCGAGTACGACGGCGTCGCTGCCCACGAGGGCCGCCGCGCCCGTGCGGATCCGGGGGGGATGCTGGATGTGGCGCCGGGCGACCGGGCGCAGGGTGAGCAGCACCATCAGCGAGGCGAGCAGGAAGACCACCAGCGCGAGCGGGAGGCCCACGCCGGCGAGGCTCACCAGGGCCGCGACCAGCGCGCCGAGGGCGAACGGCGCGAGGAAGAACCCGCCGGTGTGCATCTCGCCCACGCCCAGCACACACGCCACCACGATCAAGATGATCCACGCGTCCATGTGCTCGATTATCGCACCGCGAGTCGGGTCTGAAGGAAGAGGGGCCCGACCGAAGCCGGGAGACACTCGCCTTCGGCTCGCATCCCCGTTTCGGCCAGCCGGCCTACGGCCGGCTGGCCACCCTCTACTCCGCGATCAGCGCCCGCGCGAAGTCCCCGGGGTCGAAGGGGCGCAGGTCCTCCAGCGCCTCGCCGATCCCGATCAGCTTCACGGGGAGGCCCAGCTCGCGGGCGATCGCGATGGCGATGCCGCCGCGGGCGGTGCCGTCGAGCTTCGTCAGCACGATCCCGCTGACCTGCGCCGCCTGCGCGAAGATGTGCGCCTGGCGCAGGCCGTTCTGCCCGGTGGTGGCGTCGATCGTGAGCAGCGTCTCCTGCGGGGCGCCCTCCAGCTGGCGCGCAATCACGCGACGCACCTTCGTGAGCTCCGCCATCAGGTCGTCCTGGGTGTGCAGGCGCCCGGCGGTATCGACGATCACCACGTCGGTTCCCTCGCGGCGCGCACGAGCCACCGCCTCGAATGCGACGGCGCCCGGATCCGAGCCTTCGCGGCCCGTGACGATCTCGCAGCCCGCGCGCTGCGCCCACCCCTCGAGCTGCTCGGTGGCGGCCGCGCGGAAAGTGTCGGCGGCCGCGAGCAGGACGGTGCGCCCGAGCTCCTTCTGCAGGTGCCACGCGAGCTTGCCGATCGTGGTGGTCTTGCCTGTCCCGTTCACGCCCACCGCGAGGATCACGGTGGGGCGGGCACTGATGTCGATCCGCCCCTCTCCCGTGCGGGCGGCCTCGGCCAGCAGCTCGATCAGCCGCTCCGAGAGAGCCTCCCCACCGCTCAGCCCCCCCTCCACGGCCTCCGCTTCGAGCGCCTCCACAACGGAGGCCGTGGCGGTGGCGCCGACGTCGGCCATGATCAGCGCCTCCTCCAGGCGCTCCCACGTGTGCTCGTCGAGGGTCTGGAAGAGGGTCGCGTGAATCTCCCCTCCGAGTGCCTTGCGGGTCTTCGAGAGGTTCTCGCGCAGGCGCCGGAAGAGGCCCCCGCGCTCGCGGGCGCCGCTCGGCCGGTCCGCTGTGGCGGCGGGGTCCCGCTCGCCGGTAATAAAGAGATCGCTCCAGTCGCGCGGCACGGGGCCGGCGACGATAGCAGCGCCCTATGCGACCTCCGCCAGCTCGGAGCGCTCGGCGGCGGGAGGCAGGCGCCGGGAGAGGACCTTGGAGACGCCGTTGCCCGCCATCGAGACGCCGTAGAGCCAGTCGGCGGCCTCCATCGTTCGCTTCTGGTGGGTGATCACGATGAACTGGGCGCGGTTGGCGTAGCGGCGCAGGAGCGAGAGGAAGCGCTCGAGGTTGAGGTCGTCCAGCGCGGCCTCCACCTCGTCGAGGATGTAGAAGGGGCAGGGGCGGGCGAGGAACACCGCGAACAGGAAGGCGAGCGCGGTCATCGACTTCTCCCCGCCGGAGAGCAGCGAGAGGCGCTTAGTGGACTTGCCGGCGGGGGTGATCTCGATCTCGACCCCCAGCATCTCCTCCTCGCCGGGGTGGGCGGAGTCCAACTCGCCGCCCTCCCGATCGCCGCCCTCGGCGGGGGCCCCGTCCTCGAATCGGCCCGCCTCGCCCTCCGCCTCGCCCTCGCCGCCCGCGGCGCCAGGGGCTGCCTCTTCCGCCAGCGACTGTCCGCCGAGCACGGGGTTGTTGGCAAGAGCGTCCTTCACCAGCCGTAGCTGCCCGCCTCCCCCGGGGAAAACGTCGCGCGCGAGCTCCTCGAAGTTGCGGGCGGCGGCCTGGAAGGTGGCTTGGAAGGTCTCGTGGATCTGGCGGTCGGTGTCGCGGATCAGGGTGCGCAGCTCGCGCAGCGCGACCTCCAGGTCGGTGCGCCGGGCCTCGAGCTCCTCCACGTGGGCGAGCGCCTCGGCGTACTCCTCTTTGGCGAGCGGGTTGACCGGGCCGAGCTGCTCGCGCCGGCGGCGCAGACGCTCGAGGCGGGCGGTGAGTGCCTGCACCTGCTCCTCCTCCAGGGGCTCGTCGGGGTCCTCGTCGGACTCCGGCAGCTCGAGCTGCTCGCGGACGGTACGCAGCTCCAGAGCGGCCTCCTCGGCCTGGTCGCGCAGACGCTGGGCGGCAACCTCGGCGGCGGTGACAGCCTCGCCTTCGGCGCGCAGGAGGGCCTGGATCTCGGCCTCCCGGGCGGAGCAGGCGCGCAGCTCGCTGGCCATCTCATCGCCAGCCGCACGGTCTCGCTCGAGCTCGCCCTGGAGCTCGAGGACACGTGCGGCCACCACCTCGCCGGCACTGTGCAGCGCGGCGGCGAGCCGCGTGGCGAGGGGCTGAAGGACACTGTCGGCGGCGTGCTGAGCGCGCAGGCGCTCCAGACGCGCCACCCGTTCGGCCTGTTCGCGGGCGATCCGCTCGGCCTGGCGGCGCTCGGCGGCGAGCTCGCCCTCCAGCTGGGCCCGGCGGACCGCGAGCGGGCCCTGCTGGGGGGCGGCGCTGCGCTGCTCGATCAGCCATGCGGCGTGGCGCTCGCGCTCGAGCGCGCGGGCATGGCCGCGCACGGCCTCGCGCAGCGCGTCCTCGGCGTCCTCGCGGGCGGTGTCGGCGTCGTGAGAGTCCTCGTGAGCGCTCTGGGCGCCAGCGCGCGCGGCGTGCTCGGCGCCGGCGACACGCTCGACCGCGATGATCAGCTGCTCGCGCTCGTTGCGGCGGGCGAGCACGCGCTCGGCGCCGCCCTCGGTGACCTGGCGAACCTCCCCGGAGGCGGCGAACCACACCCGCCCACGGGGCGTGACCGCGATGCCGGCGAAATCCGCGGGAAGATCCTCGAGGCGCTCCAACACCCAGGCGTCGGCGAGCAGCCGCTCGGCAAGGGCGAGTACGGGACGGGGTCCGCTCAGGAGCCCGATCAGGGGGCGCGCGCCGGGCGCGGGAGGCTCGGCGGCGCGCGCGCCAGAAATCCCCCCGGCCGGCTCCTCCCCGGCGGACTGGAGGTCGGCGAGCAGCGCGGTGGCGCCGTCGGGTCCCGCGCGATCCAGCAGCGCGGCTGCCCGAGCGAGGTCGGGCACGAGCGCCGCGTCGAGGCGGCGCCCAAGGGCCGCTGCGAGCGCAAGCTCATAGCCGGGTTGGACGCGCAGGGCGTCGCTCAACGACCGGGGTCCGCCCACATCACCGCCATCGCCGCGCTGCCCGCTCTCAACGGTGGCTGCCGCGGGGGCGTGGTTGCGCAGGAACTGGTTGACGGCGGCGAGCTCCGAGCCGACGCGAGCCGCCTCCCGGCGGGCGGCCTCGACCGCTTGCTCGGCCTCGCGCAGGGCCGCGCGGGCCTCCTCGGCGTGGGCGTCAGCCTCCTCGCGCTCCTCCCGGGCCTGCGCGAGCGCGACGTCCAGCTCGGCGACCTCGGCGGCGGCCTGCTCGCGAGCCCCGTCCAGCTCCACCAGCTCGCGCTCGAGCTCCTGCTCACGCTCGCGCTCCAACGCGGCGAGCTCCTCCTCTAGCGCGGCGATGCGCCGGCCGATCCCAGATCGCTCCCCCTCGGTCTTCAGCCCGCTCCCCCCATCATCCCCCTGCTCCCTTCTCAGCCCGCCCTCCCCATCCTCCGCGCGCTCCCCCTCGCCGGCGTCGAGCCCGCTCCCAGGCCCGCCGGAGAGGGTCTCCTCGAGCACCTCGATCTCGCGCTGGACGCGATGCAGCCGCTCCGCGAGACTCTCCGCGGTGGCGGCGGCGTGCTCGCGGCGGAGCTCCAGGCGCTCACCCGCAGCGCCGGCGTGCAGCGCGCGACGCGAGAGGGCGTCGTGGCGCTCGGAGCGCTCGGCGAGACCGCGCTCGGCGAGACCGCGGCGCTCCACGATCTCCTGGAGATCGCCTTCGACCCCGGCGCGGGCGCCGCGAGCCTCCCGCACCGAGACCTCCGCCTCGGAGAGCTGCAGGCGGCGGGAGCGCAGCCCATCGCGGGCGAGCTCCAGGCGGGCCTCCAGCATCTGGCGCTCCAGGCGCTGGTGGAGCTCCGCGGCCTCCGCCTGGCGCTTGAGGGGGCGCAGACGGGTGCGCGCCTCGCGCTCCACGTCCAGCGCGCGGTCGAGGTTGTCCTGGGTTCGCTCCAGCTTGAGCTGGGCGCGGCGGCGGCGCTTGCGATGCTTGCCGAGGCCCGCGGCCTCCTCGATCAAAAGGCGCCGGTCGCGGGGCTTGGAGGTGACGATCGCCTCGACGCGGCCCTGGGAGACCACGGAGTGGGTCTCCTTGCCGAGGCCCGTGTCAGAGAGCACCTCGATTATGTCCCCCAGGCGGCAGCGAGCGCCGTTGAGGCGGTACTCGCCCTCGCCGGAGCGGTGCAGACGGCGGAGGATCGAGATCTCGCTGAGCGGCAGCCCCACGGTGCCGTCGGAGTTGTCGAGCACGATCTCGACCTCGGCGCTGCTGCGCGCCTGCACGCCGCGCCCGCCGCCGAAGATCACGTCCTGCATCGACTGCCCGCGGACCGCGAGCGGGGACTGCTCGCCCATCGCCCACAGCACCGCGTCGGTGACGTTGGACTTGCCGGAGCCGTTGGGCCCCACCACGACGCTCACCCCCGGACCGAAGTCCAGGCGGGTGCGGTCGGGGAAGGACTTGAAGCCCTTCAAGGTAAGCGACTTCAGATGCACGGGCTCACGTCTGCAACTGCTCCACGGCCTCCGCGAGCGGCCTGCTGCTCGGCGTGCTTCTTGCTGCGCCCCGCGCCGCTGCCGAGGGGGCGACCTGCGACCGTGGCGGCCACCTCGAAGATCCGCTCGTGCGGGGGTCCGTGCTCGGCGGTGACGTCGTAGGTGACGGTCTCCCCCCGCTGGGCGAGTAGCTCCTGGAGGGTCGACTTGAAGTCCACGGGGTTCTCCAGAGCCTGCTCGATCTCTGGGCGAAACGCCTCCACCACGGCCTCCGCGGTGCGCTCGTAGCCGAACTGCAGGTAGCACGCCCCGATCACCGCCTCGATCACCGAGGCCAGCACCCGCTCGGTCTCGCCGAGCGCCACCGCGTCGCTCTCGCGCACCCCCTGCGGGGGCCGCCGCACGCAGCCGTCGGGCACCGCGAGGCGCTCGGCGACCGCCCGGCAGGAGGGGCCTGACACCGCCTGCGCGCGGATCTTCGTGAGCCGCCCCGCCCCGAAGCGCTCGGCCTCCAGGCGCGGGTAGAGGTGGGTGGTGACCGCCAGCCCCAGCACGCTGTCGCCGAGGAACGCCAGGCGCGTGTAGGAGTCGCTGCGCCGCTCGCTCCAGGAGGCGTGGGTGAAGACCTGGCGTACCAGCTCCTCGGGAAGTTCCTCCAGCAGCACGTTCAGCAGCCTCATCGGCGCGCATCACGCCTCGGAGCCCTGGGCGAGGACGAAGTCCACCGCCTGCCCCACGGTCAGGATGCCGGCGGCCTGCTCGTCGGCGATGCGCACGCCGTAGGTGTCCTCGAGCTCCTGCACGAGCGTGTACAGGTCGAGGGAGTCCGCCTCGAGATCCTCCTTGAAGCGGGTCGCCTCGCCGATCTCCTCCGGGTCGATGTCGAGCTCGTCGCAGAGGTGCTCGCGGATCAGCTCGTATACCTGCTCACGGGTCATCTTTTCTGGAGGCTAGCGTCCGGCGCGGATGACGGCCCACTCGACCGGCTGCGCAGCGCTCCCGCCTGCACGAGCGCCGCGTGGGTGCGCCCCACGAGGTCCTCCCGTGCGCCCCGCGCGGCGCGCAGGATCGCCTGGGCGAAGCCGTGGCGGGTGAAGCTGCCGTGGGGCACCACCCCCAGCCGCCGCAGCCCGAGCAGGTAGGCGCCGCCCTGGCCCTCCGGGTCGATCTGCTCGCGGAAGGAGCGCAGCGAGGGGCGCAGCAGCAGGCCGCCGAGCTGCGCCCGGGGCGAGGAGAGCGCGGCGTCGCGAATCGCGCGCAGCATCGTCTGGGAGGCGCCCTCCATCGCCTTCAGGACGATGTTGCCGGTGAACCCGTCGGTCACGATCACGTCCGCGACGCCGCTGGTGAGGTCGCCCCCCTCGACGTTGCCGATGAGCTCGAAGGGCACCCCCTCGGTGGCGGCGAGCCGTCGTGCCAGCTCGGCGTGGGCGTGCGAGCACCAGTGGGCTACCCCGCCCCCACTCCTCGCCGTTGGAGAGCAGCCCCACTCGGGGGCGCTCCACGCCGAGCACCACCTGCGCGAGCGCGGCCCCCATGAAGGCGAACTGCACGAGGTGCTCCTCGCGCGCCTGCGCGTTGGCGCCCACGTCGAGCAGCGTCACCGGATGTCCCGGGACCGGCAGCGCCAGCGCCAGCGCGGGCCGGTGGATGCCGCGCGCGCGCTTGATGTTGAAGAGACCCGCTGCCAGCGCCGCCCCGGTTCCACCCGCGCACACCAGCGCCTGCGCGCGCCCCTCCGCGACCGCGCGGGCGGCCTGCACGATCGAGGCCTCCGGACTCGCGCGCGCGGCGCGCACGGGGTCGGGGCTCTTCGCGATCGACAGCGGCGCATCGATCACCTCCACGCCCGCGGGCAGGGTGGACGGCGGAGTCCTCAGCGGAGTGGGCGACGCGGTGGGCGGGCGGGTGAGCGGGGTGGGCGGGCTCCCAATCTCTGCGGCGGGGCCGAACAGCAGCACGCGCGCCCCCTGCTGTGCCGCGAGCGCCGCGCCGCCGCGACCTCCCGTGGTCCGAGGTCGGCGCCGTTGGCGTCGACCGCGACCACGACCGGCTCACTCGTCGTGGTCGTGCTCCTCGGCGTGCTCCACTCGGCGCCATGACCTCGCGGCCCGCGTAGGTGCCGCACACCATGCACACCCGGTGCGGGCGGCGCGGGCTGTGACAGCGCGGGCACACGCTCAGCGCGGGCGCCGAGATCTTGTGCTGCGCGCGGCGCTTGGCGGTGCGGCTGTGCGACTGCTTCTGCTTGGGAACGGCCATCGGCTCGGGAAGGCTAGCAGCCGCGGCGCCGGCCCGGGGGGGTGGGCCGAGCAGGTCGGCCAGGCGGGGAGCCAAGCGAAGAGGGCCGACGGAGGCCGGCTATTCCAGCTCCAGCTCCCGCAGCTTCGCCCACCGCGGGTCCGGCGCGGACTCGTGACGGTGCTCCGGCCGGCCGGCCTTGTTGAGGTCCGCTGCGCACACCGGACACAGGCCCGCGCAGTCTGGGCGGCACACCACCTGCGTCGGGGCGCTCAGCGCGAACGCGTCGCGCGCCCACGCCGCCAGGTCCAGCGTCTCCTCGTGCACGTAGGGGCTCGAAAGCTCTTCTCCGCCCCCCGGGCGATCCACCTCGCGCGCGTCCACCTCCACCATCGGAGCCGCCTGCTCGAGGCAGCGCATGCACGGTCCCGCGAGCGCGGCCTCGAAGCGCAGTCGCAGCGCGTACCCGTGGCCCACCATCCGCGAGATGTCCACCGTCACCACCGGCCGCAGCGGCTGCGCCACGTAGCGCTCCCCGCCCAGCGCCAGCGGCTCGATCTCCACCGCCAGCTCCAGCTGTTGCCCCTCCCCAGCGCTGAGGTGCAGGCTCGCGAGGTCTAGCTTGTCGGTCAGCGCCGGCACCCTCCCAAGATTAGAACGAGGCGCCGGGAGCCCAGACGGCCCGTCAGGACTGGCCGAAACGGGGATGCTCGCCGAGGGCAAGTGTCCCCCGGCTTCGGTCGGAGGGGGACTCGTGGCTCAGCTCGCGCTTGAGCACCTTGCCCGTCGCGTTGCGTGGGAGCTCCGCCACGAACACCACCTCGCGCGGCACCTTGTAGCGGGCGAGGTTCCGCTTGACATATTCCTTGATCTCCTCCTCGCTGAGGGCCCCCTCCTCGCGCGGCACCACGTAGGCCTTCAGCCGCTGTCCGAACTCGCTGTCCTTGACCCCGATCACCGCCGCCTCCTGGATCTGCGCGTGCGTGGCCAGCAGGTCCTCGACCTCGCGCGGGAACACGTTCTCCCCGCCCGAGACGATCATCTCGTCGTCGCGGCCATCCACGAACAGGCGCCCCGCCGCGTCCACGTGACCCATGTCGCCCGTGCTCATCAGGCCCCTCACGACCTCCTTGGAGCCACCCCCGGTGTAGCCGTCGAAGACCATCTCGTTCGCCGCGAAGATCCGCCCCCGCTCCCCCCGCGGGACCTCGCGGCCCTCGGCGTCCAGCAGCTTCACCACGGTGCCCAGCGGCGGGCGCCCCGCGGTCCCGGGCGCAGCGCGCAGGTCCTCCGGTGTGGCGATCGTCGCCCACGCCACCTCGGTGGAGCCGTACAGGTTGTAGAGCACGTCTCCGAAGGTGTCCATCACCTTCGTCGCCAGCTCCCCGGGCAGCACCGATCCCGATGCCGCGATGATCCGCAGCGAGCGCAGGTCGTAGCGCGCGATCGTCTCCTGCGGCAACTCCAGGATCCGCTGCAGCATCACCGGCACCACCGCCAGCGCGCTCGCGCGGTGGCGCGCCACGTCGGCGAGCGTCTGCTCTGGATCGAAGCGCCGCCGCAGCACCAGCGTGGAGGCGAGGGGCAGCCCCAGCGTGAAGTGCGCGTACCCCCAGGAGTGGAACATCGGCGCCGCGATCACCGTCGCCTCGCGCGCGCGCAGCGGGATCTTCGAGTAAAGCGCCGCCGCCGGCTCCATCGACTCCGGCTGTTTTCGTTTCGCCCCCTTCGGGGTCCCCGTGGTTCCCGACGTGAGGATCACCACCCTGCCTTTTTCCGCCGGCGGCTGCAGCGGAGTGGGGTCCCCCCGCGCGATCAGGTCCTCCACCAGCGGGTCCGTGGGCGGGGAGGGCGGGCTCGCATCCCCGGCCTCCGGGGTGGGCGGGCGCGAATCCACGCTCTGCGCCCGGTCCTCCGGGTCCCACCAGGACACGAAGCGGAGCATGTCCCGCGCTCCCTCGAGCACGAGTCCCGCGAACTCCGCGTCGTAGATCAGCGCTACCGGCGCCTCCCGGCGCAGCACATCCGCGATCTGCGGGGCGGCGAACGCGGTGTTCAGGTACAGCAGGCTCGCCCCCAGCTTCGCGCACGCCACGGTCGCCTCGACGTAGCCCCGGTGGTTGCGGCACATGATCGCAACGCCATCCTGTTCGCCCACCCCCGCCGCTCGCAGCGAGCGCGCCAGCGCGTTCGTGCGCGCGTCCACCTCCGCGAACGTCAGCGTCCCCCGCTCGTCCACGATCGCCACTCGCTCCGGGTAGCGGATCGCCGAGATCGTGTACGCCGCCGCCGAGCTCGAGCCCCAGCGGCGCAGCGTTCGCAGCACCCGCGCCGTCTTGTCGGGGCGCTCCGGTTTGAACATGCCCGTGCCCAGCAGCGTCCGTGCGACCTCCAGGCGATGGTGAACGGGTGAGCTCATCAGCCGCAAATTATCCCACCGCGCGCGACGCTTGCCCGCGCGTGCGGGGAGACCACGGTCGGGTCAGGAGACCTCAGCGGGCTCGTCCTTGCCCTGCAGCCGCTCGCGGCCACGCTCCACCGCGGCGATGAACTTCGAGAGGTTGACCTCCAGCGTGTTGAGGATCTCGTCCGCGTAGTCCTCCGCGCCGAGGCGGATCTCGCGCTCGCGGGCGCGCGCGTCCTCGATGATGTCCTCCGCGGCGCGCTCCGCCTGCTTGGTGACCTCCTCGTCGCCCACCAGCCGCTCCTGGCGCTCGCGCGCCTCCTTGACGATCCGCTCCGCCTCGCGCTTGGCCTCCGCCAGCATCTCCTGGCGCTCCTTGACGATCCACCGCGCCTGCTTGATCTCCTCGGGGATCGTCGCGCGCATCTGGTCGAGGATGTCGTAGATCTCCTCCTTGTCGACCCGCACCTGGTCGGTCAGAGGCACCTGTTTGGCGTTGTGCACCAAGTCGTCGAGCTTGTCTATGAGAACTAAAACGTCCATCGCCTTGGGGTTTTCGTCAGCGCCGCAGCTCTTCCTGCAACCGTACCGCCACCTCCTCGGGCACCAGATCGTCGATCCTGCCCCCGAACGTGGCGAGCTCCTTGACGCCGCTCGAGGAGAGGAAACTGTACTGCGGAGCTCGACATCAGGTACACCGACTCGATCTCGGGGTCCTGTCGGCGGTTGAGCTGGTGCAGCTCGAGCTCGTACTCGAAGTCCGAGATCGCCCGCAGCCCCTTCACGATCGCCTTCGCCCCCACGCTGCGCGCGAACTCCACCACCAGGTTGCTGAACGGCTCCACCCGCACCCCCGGCAGGTCGGCCGTCGCGCGTTCGATGAAGCCCACCCGCTCCTCGATCCCGAACAGCGTCGCGTTCTTGCGCACCGAGCGTCTCACCACCGCCACCACCACCTGATCGTAGAGCCCCGCCGCCCGGCGGATCACGTCGAGGTGGCCGTTGGTCACCGGGTCGTAGGAGCCCGGGCACACCGCTATCGACTTGTCGAGGTGTCATCGCCGGCGATGGATCGTGATCAAGGTGTCTCCGTAACGCCGCTCCAACTCCACCTCCAGGAGGGGGGAGCACAGCGGCAGCTCCATGCGCCGATCGCTCTCCACCACCACGCGCGCCCGTGGCGCCAGCAGCGGCGGCAGCGCCGCCTGCAGCTCGTGCCCCAGCACACCCGCGTGTCGGTAGGGCGGATCGACGAAGAGCAGATCGTATGTCTCCCGGCGCTCGCGTGCGTTGCGCAGCGCCGCCGGCGCCTCCCCGCGGCGGACCTCCGCCTCCTCCGGGCCGAGCGCCGAGCTCCGCGAGATTCGCTCTGCAGCGCCGCTCAGCGCACGGGGGTCACGCTCCACGAGCACCGCCCTCGCCGCTCCCCGCGAGAGCGCCTCGATCGCCAGCGCCCCCGTGCCCGCGAACAGGTCCAGCACCACCGCCCCCTCGAGCTCCCCCAGCGTCGAGAACAGCGCCTCTCGTCACCCGCTCGGCAGGTCGGCCGCGTCACCCGCCCCCGCGGCGCGCGCAGCCGCCGGCCACCGAACCTCCCCGCGATCACTCTCATGCCGGGATCGGCTCGTGCGCCTCACCCCCGAGCGCTCGCTTCGAGCGCTTCGCCCAGCAGCGCGTGCTCGGGCGCCGTGAGCGCCGGGTCCGCGGCGAGCAGCCGCTCGGCCCACTCGCGCGCGCGCTCGAGCAGCTCCGCGTCCTGCGGCAGGCTCGCCACCCGGGGTGGCTCCGTCGCCTGGCCGTGCTGGCGCGTGCCCGCGAGCTCGCCCTCCCCGCGCAGCTCCAGGTCGATCTCCGCGAGGCGGAAGCCGTCGCTGTGCTCGGCGAGCGCCCGCAGCCGCCGAGCGCCGCGGGGGCCAAGCAGCAGGCACACCGACGGGTGCTCCCCGCGGCCGATCCGCCCGCGCAGCTGGTGCAGCTGGGAGATCCCGTAGCGCTCCGCGTCCTCCACCAGCATCACCGTCGCGTTCGGCACGTCGATCCCCACCTCGATCACCGTCGTCGCCACCAGCACGTCCGCCTCGCCCGCCGCGAAGCGCGCCATCGCGCGCTGCTTCTCGCGCGCACGCAGCTGACCGTGCAGCAGCTCCAGACGGAACTCCCGCAGCTCCCCCGCCCGCAGACGCTCGAACTCCGCGATCGCCGCGCGCGCGCCTGGAGCTCCTGGGACTCCTCCACCAGCGGACACACCACGTACGCCTGGCGCCCCGCGCGCAGCTCCTCGCGGATGCGCTCGTAGGCGCGCGCGCGCTCCGCGGCGCTCGAGGCGATGTGCGTCGCGATCGGCCGGCGGCCCCCCGGCAGCTCGCGCAGGCGCGTCACGTCGAGGTCGCCGTAGGTCGTCAGCGCCAGCGTCCGCGGGATCGGCGTGGCGGTCATGTGCAGCACGTGGGGGGCCAGCTCGCCGGGGCCCTTGCGGTCGAGCGCCGCGCGCTGGCGCACGCCGAAGCGGTGCTGCTCGTCGACCACCGCCACCGCGAGGCGGTCGAAGACGACCTCCGTCCTCGATCAGCGCGTGCGTGCCGACCACCAGCTTCAGCTCCCCCGAGGCGAGCTTCCCCAGGAGATCCGCGCGGCGGCGCGGGGGAGTCGAGCCGGTCAGCAGCGCCGACGGCAGCAGCGCCTCGGGGACGAGCGTCTGCAGCGTGGCGAAGTGCTGTTCGGCGAGCGTCTCCGTCGGCGCCATCAGCGCCCCCTGCATCCCGTGCTCGACCGCACGCAGCAGCGCGTACAGCGCCACCACCGTCTTGCCCGAGCCGACCTCCCCCATCAGCAGGCGCTGCATCGGGCGCGCGCGCGCGAGGTCGGCGTCGATCGCCGCCATCGCGGCGGTCTGGTCGGCGGTGGGCGCGAACGGCAGCAGCTCTCTGCAGCCAGCGCGCGGTCAGCTCGCGGGCCCGACCGAAGATCGGCCGGCAAGCGGGATCGCGCTCCCGTGGCCGCGCAGCGCGCGGCGGCGCAGCACCGCCAGCTGCATCGCAGCAGCTCCTCGAACGCGAGGCGGGCGCGCGCCCCCTCGGCCTCCTCGGTGCCGCGCGGGAAGTGCATCGCCGCGAGCGCCGCCGCGCGGTCGGGCAGGCGCTCGCACGCACGCAACCGCGCCGGCAGAGGCTCCCCCACGTTCGCGAGCGCGCCGCGGTGGCGCGCGCACCAGGGCCGCTATCTGGGTGGAGCTCACGCCCACCGTGGCGGGGTAGTGCGCGATCTCCCCCTCCCCCGTCCCGCCCCTGCGAGCGGCGCCCCCGAGCGCGTGACTGACGACCGCGAAGCGCCCCCCCGCGGCGCGCCGTGCCGTGCAGCAGCAGGCGCGTGCCCGGGCGGTAGCGCTCGACCAGCCAGGGCTGGTTGAAGAAGGCGGCGCCCATCGCCCCCGTCTCGTCGAACACCCTCGCCTCGACCAGCGGGCGCATCCCGCGGCGGCGCACCGGGCGCGCCGCGATCGACTCGACCTCGACCGCCACCGTCACCTGCTCGCCGGGGCGCAGCTCGGCGATCGCGCGCGCCTCGCGGCGGTCGCGCGGCAGGTGCTCCAGCAGCGTGCCGACGCTCTCGACGCCCAGCGCCCGCAGGCCGTCCGCCAGCTTGCCGGCGGGCAGCGTCGAGGTTCTCCTCCAGGCGCGAGGGACGCGGCCAGCGCAGCGGCGCGGCCAGCAGCTCGGCGCGGGTCAGCGCGCGGGTGGAGGCGAACGCGCGCGGGCCGATCTGCGGCCGGTCCACGGGGTAGTTGGGCACCTCAGCGGGGGAGGCGAGAACGGGCATCTGCCCCGCCATGATGAACCTTGGGCCAGTCTGACCTTTGAGGCCCACCGAGGAGTCTTTGAGGCCCACCGAGAAGCCCAAGGGTTGGAGCCACCCGAGAAGCCCCCGGCCCGGCGCTACTCCGCGGCGAGCAGCCACCAGTAGGCGCTCTGGCCGCCGTGGCGCTGCTCGAGCTCGGCCTCCTCGCGACCCTGAGAGCCATCGCCGTCCAGCAGCGCGGCGACCGCGGTGGGGGCGAGCGGGGCGTCCTCGCCCGCGAGCACGCTAAGCAGCTCGGCTCCCTCGGCGAGCGCCACCAGCACCTCGCGCAGCGTGGCGGCAGGCTCCCCCCAGGCGATCATCTCCTCGCCGAGGAAACCCACGGCCTCACCCGCCCGAAAGCGCCCTCGGGGGTCGGCGCGGGCCGCGGGCGCGACGGCACCAGTGCGCACCCGCGCGAGCACCTCGGAGAGCGCATGGGCGTTCTGCTCCAGCGGACGATCGCTCAGCAGCTCGACGGCGGCCGCTAGGCCGGCCTGTTGACTGAGGGAGGGGATCACCACGACCTGCTTGTCGGAGAGCTCGGCGGCGCGTTCAGCGGCCATCACCACGTTGGGGGAGTTGGGCAGCACGAGCACCTCCTCAGCGGGAACCTCGTGGATCGCGGCGAGCAGCTCGTAGGTGGAGGGGTTCAGCGTGGGGCCCCCGTCGAGGGTGCGCACGCCGAGCTCGCCGAACAGCGCCCTCAGGCCCTCGCCGCTCACGACCGCGACGGCGCCGCAGCGCACCGTCCGCTCGGCGCTCGCGCCGCCCGGCGGCCCAACGGCCACCGAGCCAGCGGCGGCCAACCCGCCCGCCGCTGACCCGTTCGCGGGCCCGCTGGAGGCCCCGCCGAACCCGTGCACCCCCAGATAGGAGGAGTCGGCCCGCGAGGCCGCGCCTGCGCGGCCGCCGCCGAGGCGACGGTCGCGCTCGGCCACCTGGGCGTGCATGTCGGCGACGTCGAGGTGGGACACCTCGCCCGCGTCGGCGAATACCGCGATGGCGCGCTCGGGCTCGTCGGTGTGGAGGTGCACCTTCAGGGTGGCGGCGTCGCCCACGACGAGCACCGAGTCGCCCGAGCGCCTCCAGCGGCTCCAGGAAGCGCTCGGGCTCCAGGGCGCTGCCGGTGACCGCGAAGTTCGTGCAGTAGCGGAAGGTGGAGGAGCTGTGCTCGGGGTGGTGGATGCGCGCGGGGGCGTGGTGGTCCAGCGGCGGCGGGTCCTCGCCGCGCAGCGCGGCGACGACGCCGGCGAAGATCACGACCAGTCCGTAGCCGCCCGCGTCGACGACGCCGGCATCGCGCAGCGCGGCGAGCAGCTCGGGACCGCGCTTGACGGACTCCTGGCCCGCGACCACCGCCTGCTCGAGCGCGGCGGCGATCGCGCGGTCCTGGGTCTCGGGGGCGGCCTCGGGGTGCAGGCGGACACCCTCGGGGTCGCGCTCATTCTCGGCGGCGATCCGCTGGGCCATCTCGCGGGCCACCGTGAGGATCGTGCCCTCGGCGGGGCTGCGCACGGAGGCGTAGGCACGCTCGGCGGCGTTCTCGAGCGCGGCGGCGATCAGCGCGGGATCGATCAGCTCACCAGGGCGGGAGACGAGCTCCTCGGCGGCGCCGCGGATCAGCTGTGAGAGGATCACCCCCGAGTTGCCGCGCGCCCCGAGCAGGGCGGCGCGCGCGACGGATTGCACGATCTCCTCGCGGCCGATCTCATCGATCGTGCGCGATCCGTCGGCCCCCTGCAGGTGGTCGAGCTCCGCGAGCACGGCGCGCAGCGTGAGCGCCATGTTGTCGCCGGTGTCGCCGTCGGCGACGGGAAAGACGTTGAGGTCGTTGACCTCCTGGCGACGGGACTCCAGATGGGCGAGCGCACCGGCGACGGCGGCCCGGAAGCGAAGCAGGTTGGTGTCGGTCACTGCGGTCTGCATCGACGATGATCCCTATCCGCCCGTGGGAGCGCCGCGAGCAGGCCAATGGGTACAGCTACGCGGTACGCCCGCCAAGGTTACGCGACTGCGACTCCGCGGCGTGGCCCGGACACCAAAGGCCGGGAGGGTCAGAGCGCCTTGACGACCTTGCCGGCCTTCAGGCAGCGGGTGCAGACGTACATCCGCCGCGGCGCCTTGCCGACCATGATCCTGACCTTCTGGAGGTTCGGGTCGAAGCGGCGCCGCGTGGCGACCATCGAATGGCTGCGACTGTTGCCGAACGCCGGACCCTTGCCGCAGCTATGACATACCTTGGCCATTGCGGGAGGCAGTTTAGCTGCTCTCGAGCTCCTCGCGCAGCACGGCCATCCGCAGCACCGCCTCGGCGGCGTGGCGGCCCTGATCGCGCTTGTCCCCGCCCGCGCGCGCGAGCGCCTGCTCCATCGTCGCGCAGGTGAGCACGCCGAAGGCGCAGGGCACGCCCGTGTCCAGCTGCACCCGCATGATCCCGCGCGCCGCCTCCCCGCAGACGAAGTCGTAGTGGTCGGTCTCGCCGCGGATCACCGCGCCGAGGCAGGCGACGCCGCGAAAGCGCCCGGAGTTGGCTGCGTAGCGCGCCGCGAGGGGCAGCTCGAAGGCGCCTGGGACCTCGAAGACCTCGACGTTGGAGGCGCCGGCGGCGGCGAACGCGGCCTGGGCGCCCCGCACGAGCTGCTCCGCGAGCTCCTCGTAGAAGCGCCCGACGGCGATTGCAAAGCCCTGCCCGTTCAACGTCCGCGGCGCTCCTGCTCGCGGTCGTGCTCGCGCTCTGAGTGCAGCAGCTCGGCGTCGAGGTTGAGTCCCTGGTGGTGGAGGATGTGACCCATGCGCCGCGCCTTGGTGCGCAGGTAGTCGGTGTTGTGCTCGTTGGGGGCCTGCTCGATCGGGATCTGGGCGGAGACCGACAGCCCATAGCCCTCCAGACCGCGGATCTTCTTCGGGTTGTTGGTGAGGATGCGGATCGAGGAGAGCCCCAGGTCGGAGAGGATCTGCGCGCCGATCCCGTAGTCGCGCAGATCCGCGGGCAGGCCGAGGCGCTCGTTGGCTTCCACGGTGTCGAGGCCCTCCTCCTGCAGGCGGTAGGCGCGCAGCTTGTTCAGCAGGCCGATCCCGCGGCCCTCCTGGGAGAGGTAGAGCAGCACCCCCTCTCCCTCGCGCTCGATCATCGCCAGGGCCGCCTGTAGCTGCTCGCCGCAGTCGCAGCGCAGCGAGTGGAAGACGTCGCCGGTGAGGCACTCCGAGTGCACCCGCACGAGCACGTCAGGGCGCTCTGAGACCTCGCCCTTGACGAGCGCCACGTGGTGCTTCTCGTCCACCAGCGAGCGGTAGCCGACGGCCAGGAACTCCCCGGACGCGGTGGGCAGGCGCGTGGTTACGACGCGTTCCACGAGCCGATCGTTGCGTCGCCGGTAGGCGATCAGGTCGGCTATCGTGACCATCTTCAGAGCGTGCCGCTCGCAGTAGTCCGCGAGGTCGGGCACGCGCGCCATGGAGCCGTCCTCGTTCATGATCTCGCAGATCACCCCCGCGGGAATCAGACCCGCGAGGCGCGCGAGGTCGACGCTCGCCTCGGTGTGGCCCGTGCGCTCCAGCACCCCCCCCGCCTTCGCCTTCAGCGGGTTGACGTGCCCCGGCTGGACGAGGTCCGCGGGCTCGGAGGCGGGATCGACCGCGACCTGCATCGTGTGCGCACGGTCGTGCGCGGAGACCCCGGTGGTGACGCCGTTGCGGGCCTCGATCGTGACCGTGAAGGGGGTCTGCATGGCGGACTCGTTCTTCGCCGTCATCAGCTCCAGGCCGAGCGCCTCGCAGCGTTCGGGGCTGAGCGCCAGGCAGATCCAGCCGCGGGCCTCCTTGGCCATGAAGTTGATCGCCTCGGGCGTCACGAACTGGGCGGCCATCACGAGGTCGCCCTCGTTCTCGCGGTCCTCGTCGTCGCAGACCACGACCATCCTGCCCCGGCGGATCTCCTCGATCGCCTCCTCGATAGTGGCGAAAAGGGCTGTCGTCTTCGATGCGCTCACGCGTGGGCCTCCAACAGTCGCTTAGTTGGGGGAGGGCAGGCCCTCCCCCAAGGCCCCCTCCCATTGCAGCAGTCGCTGTATGTGCTTGGCGAGGATGTCCGCTTCCAGGTTAACCGGCCGGCCCGCTTCGGCCCGCCCGAGCGTGGTGCGCTCGAGCGTCTCCGGTATCAGCGAGACCTCGAAACCCCCGGGGCGCAGGGCGCTGACGGTGAGGCTTACGCCGTCGAGCGCGATCGAGCCCTTCTCCACCACGTAGCGCAGCAGCGGGGGGTCGGCTTCCACCGCGACGATGCGTGAGATGCCCTCCTCGCGAACCTCCACGATCTCTCCCACACCGTCGACGTGGCCCTGCACGATATGTCCCCCCAGGCGCCCGTCCGCCCGCAGCGCCAGCTCCAGGTTGACGGGGTCCCCGGGAGCGAGCGCGCCGAGCGTGGAGCGCTCCAGCGTCTCGCGGATCGCCTGGGCCTCGAACTCCCCCCCGTCCACGCGGGTCGCGGTGAGACAGACCCCATTCACCGCGATCGAGTCGCCCTCGCGCAGCTCGGCGGCCAGCGCGGTGCCAATCCGCAGCCTCGCACCGTCTGCGTCGCGCTCGAGCGCGAACACCGCGCCGAGGTCCGCGATCAGGCCGGTGAACAACTCACCACCCACCCCGGGATCATCTCCGACATCAGCCGCGAGCAGCCCCTGAGGGCGAGCGTCCCGTCCCAAGCTCGGCGTACAGTCGCCGCCCTATTATGCAAACCGTGAGCAGACAGGCCCACGTGACGCTCAGCGGCGACATAGTCGGCGAGTACGTCGTGGTCGCCCAGCGACAGGGTGGCGAGCTCACGCTCGTCCCCAACACGAGCATTGCGGCGATTCGCAAGCGTCACGACTTGGAACCGGCGACACTGGCCGAGTTCGAAGCCGAGTATGGACCTGTCCTGCCGCCCGACGGCGAGGGGTGATCCGTGCCGGCCAAGAAGGCGGGCCGCGCGGAGGTCGTCTTCGACGGCGCCGCCTTCGATGAGGATCTCGGGCGCACGAGCTCGACCGGACGTGCCATCGCCCTCGCAGCGCGTAATGCCTACCGGCGGGACGGATGCCCTGTCGCGAGTCTGCTCGCCTGCGGCGAGGAAGCCCTCGACGCCACACATCTGCTCGGCTGCGTCAAGGTCTATCTGCCCCCACCCGCCGGCCAATTCGGAATGGTGTTCGCAATCGAGCGAAAAGCGGGCAGGCTCCTGCTCGCCTACCTCGCTTTCGGCGTGCGCCATCACCCCCACGACTCGCATGCGCCGTCCGTTTACCAGCTCGCTCACCTCCGGCTACACAGATGACGGGAAGAGCCGGTTGGTGCCAGCGTCACCGCGGCGCTCACCACTCGCGCAGACGGGCGCAGACGAGCAGATCCTCGCCGACGCGCTCGCAGTCGAAGGTGAGGGCGCGCAGGGCGTCGGAGATCTGCTCGACGCCTTCGCCCTCCAGGGGGTCGCGGGCGGTGCGCCCGCCGAGCAGCAGGGGGGCGAGGAAGAGGCGGATCTCGTCGATCTCGCCCGCGTCGAGGAAGGCGCCCGCGAGGTGGGGGCCACCCTCCAGCAGCAGCGAGGCGACGCCGAGCTGGCCGAGCTGGTCCAGGGCGGAGCGCACGCGCGCGGGCTCGTTCTCGCCCGTCGCCATCAGAACCTGGACGCCGGCGGCCTCGAGCGCGTCGGTGTCGGCACGGGGGGCGGCGCGGGAGACGACAACGGTCAGCGGGATCTCAGCAACGGCGGCGAGCAGGCGCGAGTCGGAGGGCAGCCTTGCGAGCGAGTCGAACACGACCCGCCGGGGCTGATCTGAGGAGTCCGACGGGGTTCCCTCAGGGCGCGCGGTCAGCTGGGGGTCGTCGGCGAGCGCGGTGCCGATCCCGACCACGACGGCGTCCACGGAGGCGCGCCAGCGGTGCGCTAGCTCGCGGGAGGCCTCGCCGCTGATCCACTGCGAGTCACCCGCCCGTGTGGCGACCTTGCCGTCGAGGGTCATGGCGGACTTGAACAGCACCCAGGGGCGCCCCACGCGGGCGTGCTTGCGGAAGGCCTGGTTGAGCAGCCGCGCCTTCGTGGCGAGCTCGCCGTCGGCGATCACGACCTCGATGCCCTCGTCGCGCAGGATGCCGAGACCCCGTCCGGCGGCCTTCTCGGTGGGGTCGTCGGAGCCCACCACGACGCGACCGACCCCGGCCTGCACGATCGCGTCGGTGCACGGGGGGGTCTTGCCCTCGTGGCAGCAGGGCTCCAGCGACACGTACAGCGTGGCGCCCGTCAGGTCCGCCATCCCGCACGCCTCGATCGCGTTGACCTCGGCGTGGGCGGCGCCGAAGCGTTCGTGCCACCCCTCCCCCAGCACCTCCCCATTGCGAGCGACCACAGCCCCCACGACGGGGTTGGGCTTGACCGCCCCGACGCCCCGGCCCGCAAGCTCGATCGCGCGTGCCAGGTGCAGCCTGTCGGTGTCGGTCACAACCGTCATCCCAGCCGTCCAGGATAACTTGCCCGCGCAGGCCAAAGTGTCGAACGTGAAAGTTGACTCATGCGCGCAGGGAGCCGGCCCCGCGCGGCGAGGCGCGCTTTCACCCCCGCGCGCAGCGCCCGCCGCGCAGTCGGTAGACGGTCACTTCGGGGCCGGGGCGGGCGTAGGAAAGCGGGTAGTAGTCGAAGGACCAGTCGAAATTGAACGCGACCGGAGGCTGGCCGAAACGGGGATTCGCGCCGGAGGCGCGTGTCCCCCGGCTTCGGTCGGCGCGGTAGGGGGAGACGTGGTAGACGACTTCCCCCTGGCGCGCGAGGGCGCGGTAGTAGGCCACCGCGTGGGGGGCGCGGGCGGGATCGGCGAAGGCGCGGCCGGACTCCCCGGAGCCGCTCAGCACCCAGCAGTACCCTTCGCGCTCGTAGTAGTTGATCAGGGCCGGAGAGAGCGTGAGCTCGTAGTTTTCGAGCGTCACGGTGTGGGTTTCGGCGGGGCGCAGTTCGCCGGCGGCGTCGATCAAAGAGCGCAGCGACTGGTACTTGATCCAGCGGTCGCCGTCGTAGGTGCTCGGCGTGGGGTGCCCGACGTCCTGCACCCACTCGTCGGGCACCACGGGCTCCACGACGACCTTGGCGCCGACGGGCACATGGTGCTCCATCCAGGCGCGCGCCAGATTGCGGGTGTCCGCGCGGGAGAGGATCAGCCCGGAGTGGACGCTGTACACGACCCCCTGCGCGCACAGCAGGAGCGCCACGAGCGCGGTGAACGCGGCGAGCGGCGCTCGCGGCGCGCCCCGGCTCGGGGAGACCAGACGCCGGCTGAGACGGGCCAGGGCGCGCGCGAGCTGCAACGCAAAGAGCGCGGCGAGCAGACAGAGGATCGGGAAGATCGGCAGCAGCCAGCGGCCGAAGTAGCGTCCCTGGATGCCCATGAAAGCGAGGAACAGCAGCGGCGCGGGCACGAGCACCCAACCGAGCTGTTGGCCGGAACGGGGATGCTGGTCGATTCGGGGATGCTGGCCGAAACGGGGACCGATTAGGGGGACACTCGCTCCGCTCGCATCCCCGAATCGGCCAGCGCCGAAGGCGCGTGTCACCCGGCTTCGGCAAAGCGAGTGTCCCCCGAATCGGTCGGAGGCGAGTGTCCCCCGGCTCCGGTCGTGTCGCCAGACGGTGAAGGCGCCGCCGAGCGCGGCGAGCGCGGGCAGCCACCCTAGACCCCACGTGAGGGACCACAGGTAGTAGACGATGCCGCTCTCCCGCGGCGCGCCGAGCTTGCCCTGCGCTTCGCCGGAGAGCGAGGACTGGTGGGCAATCCCCTGCTCGAAGGCGTGGAAGTCGAGCACCGAGTAGGGGTTCGCGATCAGGAACGATGCGAGCGCGGCGACCCCGGCGAGCGCGAGCCCGACCAGCACCGGGCGCCCCGCCTGCCTGCGCGGGGTCGGCGTCAGGTACTGCGCGGCGGCCGCGGCGAGCAGCGGCAGGAGCGCGATTCCCGCGGTGTACTTCGTCGTACAGCCAAGGCCGAGCCCGAGCCCGGCCAGGAGGTAGTCGCGCCTGCGGCCTCTGCGCAGCACGCCCGCGGTCCCCAGCAGGGAGAGGGTGAGGGGGGCGAGCGTGGGTACGTCGTTGAGCGCGAGGTGGGAGTAGAAGACCGGCAGGAACGCGACGGCCTCGAGGGCGGCGGCGAGCAGTGCGACGCCGCGGTCGAAGAGGCGCGCGCCGGCGAGGTAGAGCAGCCACACCGCGAGCGTGCCGAGCAGTGCGGCGCTCACGCGCGCGAGCGTGAAGACCGCGGTGGGGTCGGTCGCGAAGGCGTGGGAGACCCCGGCACGGCCCCCGAACCACACCGCGAAGAGGATGTGCAGCAGGTCCGTGAAGGCGGGGGGGTTGGCGAAGTAGTGGGGGTTCCAGCCGAGCGTGAACATCCCGATCGCACGGGGCACGAAGTGGGCGTCCTCGTCGGAGTTGTAGGCGTAGGGGAGGCCCTGGCGGATTCCCCAGAGGCGCAGCGCGAGCGCAACCGCGAGCACCAGCCCCAGCGCCGACCACACGAGCGCCCGCGAGCGCGCACCCCCTCCCTGCGGCCCGTCCACCGGTTGCCCTCCCTCCCGCCGGCTGGGTACGTCGGGGCTCTCGCCGGCTACGCGCGGGGGGGCGGCGGGCACCGAGGGCTCGCCCGCCGCGCCGCCCCTGCCCTCAGCAGTCGCCATAGACCGCGTAGTAGCGGCTCGTGTAGATGCGCCGAAAACCGGGCGGCGGAACCTGATCGCGGGGGTCGTCGCCGACGTCGACGATCGCCTCCTGGAAGACGGCGGCACCGAGCGGGTAGACCGCGACGCTCGCGCGGGCGATCCGTTCGCGCAGCGCGGGCACCCCCTTTTCGGCGTCGCTGCGCGACTCGCTGCGGGCGACGATGTCGCGCTGGTTGGCGGCGCCGAGGATCCAGCGCGCATCGGGGATCAGCTTGTTGTCGGGCAGCGAGAGCAGCGGGCAGCGGGCCAGTTCGGCACGCACCACGGGGGCGTGCAGGGCGGCAGCGAGCCCTTCGTGGAAGTCCTCGTGGTAGGCGAGCGTGGTGCGGGCGCTCGTCAAGCTCGTGACCGAGACCGCCGCCACCGCCCCGTAGAGGAGAAGTGCTGCGCCGGCAAGCATCCACACGCGGCGCAGCGACCCCTCCCGCAGCAGCGTCCAACCGCCGATCGCCAACGCGCAGAAGGGCAGCAGCAGCGCCGCGGCCCCCATCATGTAGCGGTCGATCACCGAGGCCCCCGCGGCCCCCTCGGCGACATACACGAGCAGCAGCAGCGCGAGCACCGCCAGCGGCACGCGGGCGCGCCGGGGGGTCAACCACCCCCCGAGCACGGCCCCCGCGAGCCCGCCGAGCACGACGGGCAGCTTGTCGATCCGCACCAGGTAGCGCCACGTCGCGGAGAGCACGCTGGTGAAGCCCTGGGTGCGTTCCAGTTCGGCCGCGAGCACCGCGGTGGAGTGCAGCGAGTAGAGCGGATCGCCGGTGACGATCGTGTCGAGCGCGACCCACAGCACCGGGGCGGCGACGACCAGCGCGAGATACCCGGCGAGCGTCCGCGCCGAGGGGCCGGCAGCCAGCCCTGTGCGATCGCTCCGCGGCGCCGGACCGGCAGCTGCGGCGCCGCGATCGGCCCACGACCAGAGCCGCGCGCGCGCCGGCCAGGCGCACCACAGCCAGTAGACCCCGCCCAGCACCCAGGCGTCGGGGCGCAGGAGGCCGGCCAGGGCGAGCAGCACGAAGACGGGCGTGCCGCGACGGGAGCGCTCGACCTCCAGCGCCGTGGCCCACACGATCAGGGCGATGTAGGTGATGTCGAGGTAGCCCTGCGCGGCGAGGTTGGCGTCGAACAGGCGGCTCAGCATCAAAAGCGCCGCGAGCACCGCCACGAACCGCCCGAAGCAGAGGCGCGTGAGATGGAAGATGCCGGCGGTGAGCGCCACGAAGGAGGCGATCGAGCCGAGCACCATCAGGCGCGCGCCCCCCTGGCCGAAGATCGCGCAGAGCGCGCCGAAGGCGATCGCCAGCGGGTGCTCGGTGGGACCGCGGTAGACGCTGAAGTCGGGCAGGTGCAGGTGCAGCAGATCGCGCCCCCACAGCAGCGCGTAGAAGGAGTCATAGGTGGGGTAGGTGGGGAAGGCGAAGTAGCCCGCGAGCGCGCCCGCGCAGAGCGCCGCGAAGCCGAGCTTCGCCCAGGTGGCGCCCGGCACGGCGCGCAGGCGTGCGAGCCTCGAGGGGTTCGGCCGGGGCCTGGCGAGCGTCGCGCTCTGCATTGGGTAGAGCTTATGTGGCCAGTAGGCTGTGGCGATGAAGCTGATCATCCAGATCCCCTGTTGGGACGAGGCGCAGACGCTCCCGCTGACGCTCTCGGAACTGCCGCGGGAGCTTGAGGGCTTCGACACGGTGGAGCTGCTGGTGATCGATGACGGCTCCCGCGATGAGACGATCGAGGTGGCGCGCCGCCACGGCGTCGATCACATCGTGGCGCTCACCAACCACAAGGGCCTCGCGAGCGCCTTTCAGGCGGGCCTCGACACCTGCCTAAAGCTGGGCGCGGACGTGATCGTGAACACCGACGCCGACAACCAGTACCACGGCCCCGACATCGCGCGCCTGGTGAGACCGATCCTGGAGGGCCGCGCGGACATGGTGGTGGGCGACCGCGAGGTGGTCACGATCGAGCACTTCTCGCCGCTGAAGAAGATGCTCCAGCGCCTCGGCTCGTGGGTCGTGCGCCAGGCCTCCTCCACGACCGTCCCCGACACCACCTCGGGTTTTCGCGCATACAACCGCGAGGCCGCCCTGCAGGTGCAGGTGGTCTCGAAATTCACCTACACCCTGGAGACGATCATCCAGGCAGGCAAGCAGCTCGTCGCGGTCGAGCATGTCCCCGTCCGTACCAACCCCGCCACGCGCGAGTCGCGACTCTTTCCCTCGATGAGTGCCTACGTGCGCCGCAACGCGGTCTCGATCTTCCGCATCTACGCCCAGTACGAGCCGCTGCGGATCTTCTGGAGCCTCGCGGCGCTGATCGGCCTCGCGGCGCTCGGGGTATGGATCCGCTTCATCGTCGCCTACGCCGAAGGCAACGGCAAGGGACACGTGCAGTCGCTGATCCTCGGCGCCGTGCTGTTCATCGCCGCCGTCGTGCTGTGGGCGCTCGGCGTGATCGGCGACCTGCTCGCCGCGCAGCGCGTGACCAACCAGCGCACCCTCGAGCGGGTGCGGCGGATCGAGCTGCAGCTCGACGTGCCACCCTCGCACTATGAGCCCGGTCAGGAGCAGCACGAGGTGATCGGCGCTTGAGCGGCGCCGGTCTCACGCTCTCCCGCGACGGGGTCGTCACGGGGAACACCTACGACAAGTATGGGACGCACAACCCGCTCGCGCGGCGGCTGATGGCCGGCTTCGAGCGCGACCTCGACGCGCTGCTCGCGCGCGCCGACCCCGCCTCGCTGCTCGACGTCGGCTGCGGCGAGGGGGTGCTCGTGCACCGCTGGGCGCAGCGTCTGCCGGGGCGGCGCCTCGTCGGCATCGACCTCGAGGAGAAGTCGATCCAGGCCGGCTGGACGGCACGGCAGGCGCCGAATCTCGAGTACCGCGTGATGCGCGCCGAGCACCTCCCGTTCGCCGACGACGAGTTCGACCTCACCAGCGCCGTGGAGGTGCTCGAGCACGTGCCCGATCCCGAGCATA
The DNA here is from genome assembly GCA_963742275.1 of uncultured Solirubrobacterales bacterium. Classification (GTDB taxonomy): domain Bacteria; phylum Actinomycetota; class Thermoleophilia; order Solirubrobacterales; family Solirubrobacteraceae; genus Palsa-744. Next base: position 280,301 of record CAVUKU010000002.1, read on the forward strand.
CGCTCGCCGAGATGGCGCGCTGCGCACAGCACCACCTGCTCGTATCGGTCCCCCGCGAGCCGCTGTGGCGTGCGCTCAACATGGCACGCGGCGCCTACCTGCGCGCGCTCGGCAACACCCCCGGGCACCTCAACCACTGGTCCAAGCGCTCCTTCGTACAGATGCTCGCGCGCTACGGGACGGTCGCCGAGGTGCGCACGCCGTTTCCGTGGACGATGCTGCTCGTGCGCCTCTGACCGGCGTGTCCGCTCCCGACCCCGACGTCCTCGCGAACGCCGGCACCTCCTCCCCCGCCGGCGCATCTGCCTCCGCTGCGCAGAAGCCGCCGGACACGCCGGCGTCGGCCCGGGCCGGCTCGCCCGCCCGCTCCTACGGCAGCGGCGCGCGCATCCTCTCGGTCGGGATCGCCGCCACCGGCCTGTTGACGTTCGCGTACTTCTCGATCGCCTCGCACGTGCTCGGCGAAGAAGCCGCCCAGCGCGTGGACGTGCTGTGGTCGGTGATGTTCGTCGTGATCTCGGTGATCTACCGCCCAGTCGAACAGCTCTTGTCACGCACCATCGCCGAGCGCCGCGCGCAGGGGCACGCCGAACACTCGCTGCGCGTTCCGCTCGCGTTGCAGGGCAGCTTCGCACTGGCCTTCCTGGTGCTGGCGCTGGCGCTGCACGAAACGCTGATCCACCAGGTGTTCGACGGCTACACCGCGCTCTACTGGGTGCTGCTCGTCGGCACGCTCGCTTATGCCGGCAGCTACTTCGCCCGCGGCTGGCTGGCCGGCAATCAGTACTTCGGGCTGTTCGGCGCGCTGGTGCTGATGGAGTCCACCTCGCGCATCTGCTTCGCCCTGGCGGTCGCGCTCGGGATCGCCTCCGGCCAGAGCGCCGTCGCGCTGGGGATCGCGGCAGCGCCGCTGCTGTCGCTGATGGTCGTCCCGGCGGCGTTCGCGCGGGCCGCCGGAGAGCGCCGAGCGGCGCGTGCGCAGGTTGTCTTTTCGGACGCCAACCAACCGGGGTCGCCGTACACCGCCGACGAGGCCGACGCGGCGCTCGCCGGGCCGGGCACCGAGGGCGTGCAGGAGGTGGCCGCCCACGAGGAGCTCTCGCTGTCGCGCGGCGGACGCTTCGCGCTGTGGGTGTCAGGGATCATGCTCTCCGAGCAGACGCTGCTCAACGCGTCGGTGCTCACGGTGGACGCGCTCTCCCCCGACAAGGCGCTGGCTGGGATCGTGTTCAACGTGATGCTGATCGCCCGCGCTCCTCTACAACTGTTCCAGGCGATCCAGACCTCCCTGCTGCCCCACCTCACCGGGTTGGAGGCGCGCGAGGGCCACGCCGCGTTCGCCCGCGCCATCAGCATTACGCTGCGCGCTATCGCCCTGTTCGCCGCGCTCGTCGCGCTCGGCCTGCTGGCGATCGGCCCGCTGGTGCTCGACCATGCGCTGTTCGGCCAGACCTTCCACTACAACCGCTTCGGCCTCGCGCTGGTCGGGCTCGGCATGGGGATGCACCTCGCATCCGGCACGCTCAACCAGGCGGCACTGGCGCGCGACCGGGCGCAGGCGGCGGGAGTGTGCTGGCTGGTGGCAGCAGCCGCGTTCCTGGCGTGGATGTTCGTCCCGGCGGTGAGCGAACAGGTGCTGCGCGCCGAGATCGGCTACTGCGCAGCGACCGCGCTGCTGGCGATGCTGCTGCGGGGTGTGTACCGGCGGGGCGCTCAACGCTCGTCGTAACTTGCGATAGTTGCAGTCGCCATGTACCGGCTCGCGATCACGTGGCTGTTCAACACCGTCGCCCTGTTCGTGGCAACGTGGCTGCTGTCAGGACTCAGCTACGGCAGCGACTGGTGGGCGCTGCTGGTTGCCGGGCTCGTATTCACGCTGGTGAGCCGCTACCTGAAGCCCATGCTGGCGATCCTCTCGATCCCGTTCATTCTCGTGACGCTCGGCGTCTTCTACTTCCTGCTCAACATCCTGATGCTCTACCTGACGCACTGGATCGTGCCGCAGTTCACGATCGCCACATTCTGGTGGGCCGTGCTCGCGGCGATCATCATCAGCGCCGTCAACGGGCTGCTGAACCTCCTCTTCGGCTCGCCGCGAGAGCTGAGCGAGTCTCGGGTGGCGTAGGGCGGTCACGCACCGATCGACTCGGCGATCGCTCGGTAGGCCTCGCCGGACTCAGCTGCGTGGAACACCGCCGACCCAGCCACAAACAAGGTGACGCCCGCCTCGCGGCACACCGGCGCCATCTCCGGGTCGACGCCCCGTCCACCTCCAGCGCCGCCTGCAAGCTGGCGTTGTCGAGGCACGGCACTACGGCGCTGCTCGCAGGGCTTGGGCTACCGTATAGGCAGTTCGGACGTACCGACTAGAGGAGCTTGTTGGGAAATGCTTCGCTCACTGCTCAATGTTCCGGCCCTCGCCATCGTGGCGATTTGGTTACTCGCGGGCGCATCTGCCCTGGCGGAAGAACCTACATGTACTGTGGAAGCGGGACGGATCGTTTCCACAGCAAACGACGGAGGTGAGACTCTTACAGCATGGGATGACTCGTGCGTTTCGAAAAACCATTTCGATTTGTTGCAGTCCGCAGGAGTGCTCGCCGTCACCGGCTCCGTGCGCGGAGGGTTCGAGAATCTGGGTGCGATCACCCCCTCAACGGCCCTGACCTCCGCTGAAGCGGACTTCCTCGACGATGCGGGCGATGGTTGGATCAGCGGGACCGACAGCGTCTTTACGGGCTACGAACCCAGCCACGACACACTCGGCGACGCTATGTATGCCCAACACGGAGGTTGGCTCGCGTTCCGCCCAGCCAACGGGAGCTTTGGGCCAACACAGCCACTGCCCGGCGGGAGCCAGGTCGGATCGACCAGCGTCGCAGGAAACGCCGCCGGAGATGCCCTGGTCACCTGGACCACGCCAAGCAACGTCTACGTGGCCTGGAGCACGCCTACAGGAGGTTTGCAACAGATCACACGATTCCGGGCTCCCGGTCCGTTCGCAATCCTGCGCGCCGGGGTGGATAGGCACGGCGACGGCATCGTCATCCTTGCCGAGGAATCGAGTCCATTCTATGCCAGGCGGATCGTGGCGATTAGAGGCACCCCCGGGCGGCCGTTTAGGTCGCCCGTCACAATCCTCACTCCCGCCCATGATCGGCGCAAGCACCTCACGGAGTACTTCGAATCCACAACTGTCGCCATCAGCGAAGGATCAGCCTATCTCGCAACCACGGCGGCGTGGGAACGAGCGGACGGCGAAGAAAGCAATCGCCACTCACGGTCTTCCCTGCTGGTACGTATACCCACCGCCGGCTCCACCGGTGGAACGATGTTCTCCGCACCCTCCCTTTCCGTGGGCACCGGCATCGCCGCTGATTCCCACGGACATGTGCTTCTCATCAACGAATCATATGAACTCGAGGCAATTAGCCTCAAAAAAGGCCACGCACGTGAACTCAAGCCTTTGCCCAAAGCCTCTCCAGCTACCATAACGATAGCGAGCGACGCTCACGACCAGGTGGCGATCGGACTTCCGAGCGCACACGATGCTTATGGAGTCACCATGATCCTCACTGGAAGCCATCGCCACCCGGTTCGCTTCTCTACGCGGGCAGTCGCTCCTTGGGTGGCCGTGACAATCGATGCACACGGCAACGGCACCCTGTTCTGGTCCGACGAAGACCCCACTAGCGGTGGCCAGACGCTCTATGCGCATCCCCTTGCGCCCGGGGGTGCTCCAATCCCAGCTGCCAGCGCTGCCCCGTTGGTACCGTAACCCGCGCTCCCTCGCAAGCAGTCATCATCGTGTGAGGTGATGTCGTTCACAGTGCAGACCTGCCGCAAGACGTGCGTTTGCGCTGCGCTCGCCGCCCGTGCAGTACTGGCCCACTCGATACGAGGGCACCACGCGCCGCGTGTCACGTAGGCCATTATTTGCGGCCTTGCCGACGCCTCCCCCACCGCAGCCACCCGCGGTGATCGCCGCCGCAAGCGCGAGCCCGACGGGAACCAGTCGCATGTCGAAGACGACGCTCACGGCGACCTTATTCCAGCGTCGCCGAGAACGGCTTGCCACCCTCGGCCCAATACAGGGTACTGCCCGCCAAGGCCAACGAGTCCGGTTCGATTTCAGGCGACGCGGCCAACAGATGACTGCCAGTCGCGTCGACCGAACGGACCTGAATGCTACCAAGTTCACGACTCGCCCTATTGATCCACGCCACCGCGCCATCCCGCTTTACCACGATCGTGGTGGTTTCCCCGAGACCGACATCCCCGGGTTCTGCGGGTGATCCGTTCGGCATTCTATGCAGAATTTCGGCACTTATCAGATTGCGAACGACTATTTCATTGCGGTTCAGTGTTTCGGAAAACTCGCCAATACCATAAGCAACGATTGGGCCGACCAGTGCGAACGGACCGGTCCCAACCGATCCAGCCGCACTGCCTTCATTGGTTCTTCCTAGTCTATAGGACCACCGTGCCCCAACCGCACATCCAAACACATAGCGTGGCACCATTTCTACTGAAAAAGGCACTCTATATATGACGGACTGCGCGTCAGCTGCAAGCACCACATCATTGGCGGCAGGTGGGCACTTCACAGACTTCGGACGCCTATGCACAGTCGAGGTGGCCAACGCGATCACTGGGATCCCCAACGAAACAATCGCCACGATTATGCAGATAACTCTACGCATACCCATGCCTTCCCCACCGCTTGCTAGCGGCACGAAGGCAACTCCTCAATTCAGCGTCACCGAGAATGGCTTGCCGCCCTCAGTCCAATACAGGGTGCTACCCGCGAGAGCTAGCGAATCCGGTTCGATTTCCGACGACGCAGCAAGCACGTGGCTACCCGCTGCATCCACCGAATGGACCTCCACGTCAGCGAATGCCTCGCTCGTCCTTGCAATCCAGGCCATCGAGCCATCCCGCTTCACCACAATGGCCGTGGTTTCCCCACTACCGATATCCCCGGGTTCTCCAGGCAATCCGTTCGGCATCTTGTGTATGACTGCGCCATTCACCAGATTACGGACCACAATTTCGTTAAAGCTATGCCCAGAAGGATAGAATTCTCCAACACTATAGGCTATTACGGTGCCAGCTAGCGCAAATGGCCCTGTACCAACGAACCCCGCTGAGCCGCCTCCGCCCTCCGGAGTAGGCCCCAGATCGTAGGATCGCCGCGCGCCGTAGGCGCATGCAAATATATCGCCGGTCAGACCTTCCGAGGTAACCGGAGCTTTGTAAACGACAGCACGCGTATCAGCGGCAAGCAACGCTACGTGTGCGCGTGGGCACCTCGGCGCCGCCACCATGTGGTCATGTTTCGCGGGCGTTGCCGCAGCGGCGGTTGATGCGCTCAACGCCAGAGCTGTGATTATGGCGATACGTCTACGCATTTCTCCTCACATTTCGTGCATATGTCGTCAAAGCCAATAGTGCGTACACGACCAAGGCATCTCCCTCAATTCAGTGCTGCCGAAAACGGCTTGCTCCCCTCAGTCCAGTATAGAATGCTGCCCGCCAATGCCAATGAATCAGGTTCGATTTCAGGTGACGCCGCCAACAGATGGTTGCCAGTCACGTCGACCGAGCGGACCTGGATGCTACCGAGCTCACCACTTGCCCTATTGATCCAGGCCACCGCACCATCCTGCTTTACCACGATCGCCGTGGTTTCCCCGAGACCGACATCCCCAGGTTCTGCGGGCGATCCATTCGGCACTTTAAGAGCTATCTTGCCGTTAGCCAAATTGCGTACAACAATTTCGTTGGAAGATTCGTTGAAGTTGATGCCGCTGGTATGAGACTCCCCCACGCCGTACGCTACGACTGGGCCAGCAAGTGCGAACGGGCCGGTCCCTACTGACCCAGACGCACTGCCTTCGATGACCCGCCCCAACTTGTAGGAGCGGACCGCACCAGCGGCACACCCAAATATATAAGGTGGCACCATTTCTGCCGAAATAGGGAACTTATAAATGATGGAGCGTGCGTCAGCCGCCAGCACCACATCATTTGTAGTAGGCGGACATTTCACAGGCTTCGTATGCCTATGCCCCATCGAGGTGGACACCGCTAGAGCAGGGATCCCCAACGAGACCATCGCCGCGATTATGAAGATAACCCTACGCATTGCTCATCATAGTTGTCGATCCATTGCTGGTCGTATGGCTTGAACCCGTCGATCACGTCAAAGTTGCGGCCAAATATCGCTCAAGTGCAGTAAGTGTTGACTTCGACCCATGAACCTGTCGCCGTTTCGCCATAGCTGTTCTTTATGGCTGCGCGGTAACGATAGGGCTCACACGCTATGAACTGGACGGAGATTGATTGCGGTCGGAAAACATCGGCCCCAATCTCTTGGGCTTTGGCCGTGTTCAATTCAGTGCTTCCTAGGTATCCCCATTCGAACAAGACTTCTGCCTCAACGCCATAGGAATCGGCTTGCGCTGACTTACCCGCGAGTGTCACGACCTTCGGTGGACATCTGTGTGATTCGTATGCCAGGTAGCAGTATGCCGGCCGGGGTTCGCCATGGCTCTTGCCTTCGCCGCCGGATTCTGGTTCCGCTTCAACCAAGCCGCTGTCGAATTCGTTTGCAATTTTCTTCACCCTTGCTTCGCTAGGCGCTTGGTACTCGTAGTAGTATACCCGTTCTACGCGGGAGATTCCACCATGAGGCGGCTTGGCTTCGTGAAGCGTGAGAAACGCCTGCGAGGCTTCCTCCTGTAGGTTGAATTCAAAGCCTTCTGGTGGTTCTGCCAAACGGGTTGGTGGCCCGCCTCGAGCGCCATCGTGCAGCTGCACGCCAGCCTCACTGATCCAGACTGGCGGCTTACCGAGTTTGCCGCCACTAGCAAACCCTTGGAATTCTGATGCATTTTTGTTTCTGATTTCGACAACATCCTTATAGTCGTGGAATCCCCATGTGGTCGGTATTTTGTGCCTTTTCCAGGCATTGTAATCGGGCTTCGCGTGTTTACTTTTGCCCTTCCAGGCTTCGGGGTCATATTTCTCAAGCGCCTTCTTATAGTCGGCAGGATAATGTGGGATTACCGGGTCGGGATACTCATAGAATTCACCGGCGACCACAGTACACCTGCATTTTAGTTCCACCGCTACCGACTCGGCCGCTTGCCAGAAGTGAGCGGCCTGTTCATATGACACAGTATTATATGAATGGTCAGGCTCGTTCCATGGACCCCATCGCTCTACTCCCTCCTTTATGAACTTTTTCATCGCGATCTCTATTGCTTCGCGATAGTGTGGAACACTTACATTGTGGACACTTTGGTCAGCTTCAAATGTGATGTAAGGTTCAAGTCCATCTTCCTCGACAGAGGTAACCCACCTTTCAACCTCAAGGCGCTTGGTGCTCTCGGAAGAAGATGTCATTACGTCCCACGGCGTGGCAAGCCGCGCCGTCTGAATGTGGAGTGGAGCTGCTGGGCTTTTCAACCGGGCGATGTTTTCGGATATCTTGGGATTTTCTTCGGAGGGTGACATCGGGTGGAGCGCCGCAAACGTTATCGAATTCAGATCCGACAGCCCATACTCGAACGGGTCGCGTTCGCCGCTGGTCTTGTCGCTCAGCGCGGCAACGGGCAGCGCAACCATGATCGGATAGGCGACGGTGCCGCTCGGTTTGAGCGCCAGCGTGACGGTGTCGCCGCTAACGCTCAGCGAGGCCGGCACGGTGTGACCGTCGGCGTCGACGGCGCGAGGGGTCGGGATCGACATCAGAATCGCGCTGCCGACCTGGCCTTCCGCGTAGCTGATCGCGGCGGTGGCGGCTTCGTACTGCGCGAGCGTGTGCTGGGGTTCGAGCAGGTCAGCCGGGGTTTCCACGGGAGAGGTGGAGCTGCGAGGCGCCGAGGGCGGAGGTTCGGGTTCGACTTCTTCTTCGGGCGCCGCTTCTTCGCTTTCCCGTTCGACTTCTTCGGCGTGCGTTTCCGGCGGTTCGGGGCGGTTGTGTGGCGATTCCGGTTCGGCGCTGGGCGGGGGTGTAGTGAAGGCTTCTTCGACCTTGACCACGGCCACGCTGCCGTCGGGGAGCTGCTGGAGCTTCTGCCCCGCGCCGAGGCCGACTTCCCAGGAGAAGGTGTGCGGCGCTTCGGCTGAGCGCAGCTGCAGCACGGTGCCGGCGCCGAGCGCTTCGGGGCGGACGATCGCGTCGGTCGCCGGCCAGGCGTTGGCGAACAGCGCGGCCGTTTCGTTGACGAGCGTCGGCAGCGTGCTGGCTTTCGCGAAGGTTTCGAGCGGTTTGAGGCTCAGTTCGCCGACGGGCGTGTTGACGGCGAATTCGCCGGGGTCTTCCTTGGAGACGGTGGTGGTGGTGAGGGCCTGCTTGGAGGTCAGTTCTTCGCCGTCTTCGAGCGCCGGCGCGATCGTCTGGCCTTCGAGCGTCGTGCTCGTGGAGGGTTCGAGCACGGCCGGGTCGCTGCGTTGCGCCGTTTCCTCGGCCGCTTCGACGGTCGCTTCGCCGCCGGGCGTGGCGGTGCTCGCCGCCGAGTAGGCGCTGTCGCTGCCGAGCGGGCCCGTGGCGGTCACCTTGGCGCGCAGTGCCTTGCCGTCGTCTTTTTCGGCCGGGGTGTATTCGTCTTCGTCGGCCCCTTCGATCGCCGCGCATTCGCCGCCGCCCGCGTTGCACCGTTCCCACTGGTAGGCGTAGGAGATGGCGCCGACGCCGCTCCAGATTCCCGGTTCGGCGAGGAGGTTCCCTTCGTTCTCAACGGCGCCGGCGATCGAGGGGGTGGAGAAATCGAACAGCGATTCCGGGGCCACGGGCGCGGTGCGGACCGAGACGGCGGCGGTGGAGCCGCTGCCGTTGGTGGCTGTCACGACCGCTCGCAAGGTCTTCCCCACGTCCGCTTCGCTCGGCGTGTAGGAGCTGGCGGTGGCGCCTTCGATCGCGGCGCATTCACCCCCCGCTTCGTTGCAGCGCTCCCACTGGTAGGCGTAGCCGCTCGGGGCTTCCCCCGACCACTGGCCGGCGTCGACCGTGAGCGCCTGACCCCGCAGCGCGGCGCCTTCGATCGCCGGTGGCCGCGTGGACGCGGGCGCTCCAGACGCCGCAATCGGTTGGGTCGCCGTCGATATCCGCGAGCGCGACTCCGTGCCTTCGGTGGCGGTGACCTCGACCCTCAGCGCCTGGCCCATGTTCGCCGCTTCCAGCGAGTAGCTCGCACTGGTGGCGCCTTCGATCGCTTCGCAGTGTTCGCCGAGCCGGTCGCAGGTCTGCCACTGGTAGGCGTAGGTGGCCGTGGGGCCGTTCGCCCACCCGCCTGCGCTCGCCGTGAGCGTGTGGCCGGCCTGCGGCACGCCCGATACGACCGGCTGCATGGCGCTCGCCAGCGCGCCCGCCGCGCCGATGACCGGGGTGAGCGCGGAGACGTCTGTCAGCGAGCCGAGCGCGCTACCCACGCCGACCCTGACGCGCACCGTCGTGCCGACGTCGCCTTCGCCGAGATCGTATTCGGCTTCGGTGGCGCCCTCGATCGCGGCGCATTCGCCGCCGCTGGAGCTGCAGCTTTCCCACTGGTATACGAACTGCCGTTCGGTTCCCGTCCACGCGCCGTGGTCGGCGTCGAGCACCTGACCCGCGTCGGGGGTGCCCGAGACGGTCGGGGCTTCAAGCTCACTCGGCGGTTCGGGGGTCACCGCCGCGCTCGCGGCCGAGGTCGCCCGTGCCGTGCCGGCGTCGTTCGTCGCGGTGACGCTCACGCGCAGCGTCGTGCCGATGTCGCCTTCGCCGAGCGCGTATTCGGCGCTGCTCGCCGCTTCGATCGCGGCGCATTCCCCGCCGCTTTCGTTGCAGCCTTCCCACTGGTAGGCGTAGGAGGACGGCGGCGAGCCGCTCCAGGTGCCGGTACCGGCGTGCAGCACTCGCCCATCCTGCGCGGAGCCGGAGATCGCCGGTGGGGCGCTGTTCGACAGCGATGTGGCGGCCGCGATCGTCGCGGTCGCCGCTGATACTTCCGTGGCCGTTCCGCCCGCGTTGGCTGCGCTCACCTGTACGCGCACGGTCGCACCGATGGCGCTGTGCGGGAGGGCGTAGCGTCGGCCGTCGGCGCCGGCGATCGCTGAGCATCCCGACCCGCCTTCACCGCACAGCTGCCACTGGTAGCGGTACTCGAGCGGGCTGGCGCTCCACGAGCCGGCGGTCGCGCTCAGCGTCTCCCCGGCGACCGCTTCACCGGAGACGCTCGGCGCGGTGATGCTTGCCGGAGCCGCCGGCGAGGCCACCCACTCCTGCAAGCGGTCGTTGTCCGTGTCGGTCACCCACACATCGCCGTGGGAGTCGGTCGCGAGGCCCATCGGGATGCCGAGGCGCAGCTGCCCCAACCCCCCGCCGGGGGCGCCGAACTGGGCGAGGTATTCCCCGTCTTCGGCGAACTCGACGACGCGGTCGTTGGCGACGTCCCCGACGAGCACATCTCCACCCGTGACCGCCACACCATACGGGGACATCGATTCGCCGGGGACCCCTTCGTCCGTGATCTCCCGCAGGTATTCGCTGCTTTCGCTGAACTCCTCCACGCGCTGGTTCGAGGAATCGGCGACCCACACGTCGCCTTTGGCGTCGACTGCCATGCCCTCCGGTTCGCCGACCTCCCCCGCGCCAGAGCCCGTGCCGGCGACCGTGGTCTCATATTCGCCCGTTTCGCTGAAGCGCTGCACACGGCCATTTTGGCTGTCCGACACCCACACGCTCCCGCCGTCGAGGGCGATCCCGCCGGGGCTCTTGAAATCGCCGTTTTTCGCGCCGTGAACACCAAAGCTCCGCAGGTATTCGCCCGTGGCGCTGAGCTCCTCGATGCGATTGTTGCCCCTGTCTGCCACCCACACGTCCCCGCTGGAGTCCAACGCCAGGCCGGCGGGCCGGTCGAGCTGCCCGTGCCCCGAGCCGGCCGAGCCGAACTGACGCAGAAACGCGCCTTCCGCGCTGAACTCCTCCACGCGATCGTTTCCCGTGTCGAGCACCCAGATGTCGCCCGCCGTGTCGATCGCGACGTCGCCGGGATCCTCGAGCTGACCTTCGCCCGACCCTTCCGTGCCGAACGCGGTGGCGGCATAGAACGGGCCCGGCGTCACCACTGCGCTCGCGGCCGAGAAGACCGCCGCGGAGTTCGCCAGGTTGCTCGCGGTGACCTGAACCCGCAGCGTCCCACCGACATCGGCCGATCCCGGAGCGTAGGTCGGACCGATCGCGCCCGGAATCGGCATGCAACCGTAGCCCAGGCTGTCGCAGCCTTCCCACTGGTAGGTGTACGTGAGCGGAGGGCTGCCTTCCCAGGTGCCGGTGCCGGCGCTCATCTCGCGCCCCTCCTGCGTTGTCCCGGTGATTTCCGGCGCCGCGGTGTCCACTGGCGGCAGCGATTCGATCGGGATGGTCATGTGCGAGCCGGCCGACGCCGAGCCCGCCGAGTTCGTCGCTGTGACCGTCACACGCACGAGTGAGCCAGCCACCCCTGCGCCCAGTAGATACTTCGCTTCGGTCGCACCGGGGAGGTCCTCACAGCTCACTCCTTCCCCGTAGCACCTTTCCCACTGGTAGGTGTAGCTCGCTTCCGGGTAGGCGGTCCACGTGCCTGTGCTCGCGGTCAGTTCCTGCCCCTGCCTGGGCGTGCCACTGATCGCCGGCGCCGCCGTGTCGACCGGGGCCGCCACGACCACTGACGTTGCGCCGGAGGAGGCCGACGTCGACCCGTGGGCGTTGCTCGCCGTGACCTTCACACGCAGCGTGGCTCCGAGGTCACCGGTCCCGAGAGTGTAGGTGGAGCCGGTGGCGCCCGACACGTTCGCGCACGCTTCACCCGCGGAGCTGCAGCGCTGCCATTGATAGGCATAGCTCAATGGCAGTGTGCCTTCCCATTCGCCGGTGCTCGCGCTGAGCCTCTGCCCGTCTTCCCCGGTCCCCGAGATCGCCGGCGGGGTCGTGTTCGAGGGGGCAAGGGCGGCGACCACACCGGTCTTTTCCGAGGTGCTTTCAGCCGAGCTGCCCGCGTTGCTCGCCGTCACGACCACCCGGATCGTGTCGCCGACGTCGCTGTGGCCCAGCGTGTAGGTCGAGCCGGTGGCGCCCGAGATGCTCGCGCAGCTCCCGCCCGAGCTGTTGCAGCGCTCCCACTGATACGCATAGAAGATCGGTTCGAAGCCAGTCCAGCCGCCGTGATTGGCGGTCAGCGTCTGCCCTTCGCTGGCTGTTCCTTCGATGTTGGGCGGGGTCGAATTGACGACGTGGTAAGTGTTCTTGCCGCGCTCGTAGTGTTCGAGGATCGTGGTCGCGCTGAGCGTCGTGTCGTACAGCGCGAGATCCTGCATCGCGCCCTTGCCGAACAGTTCGCTCGCATCGCGCGACATCCAGTACAGCGTCGAGTTGGCGAAGTTACCGGCGCCCGTTTCGGAGTTCAGCTTCGTGTAGGACACGGCGTGACCGTCCACGTATGGAGTGATCTCTTTTTCGCCCGACGCTTCGGTGTTGACCACGAACGCGTAGTAGTGCCACTGTTCTGCGCTCGGACGTTCGAACAGCGCGTTGTTGTTGTGTTTTGCCGAGGATTGCCCCACGCCGACCGAGAAATCGGTGCCCGGCGTTGCGTCCGGGTCGACCAAGAACCCGCCCGGATGGGTATTGAAGTTCGGCGTGAACTCCAACGCCAGCTTGTTGTCCGCCGCGAACGCATGCCACTTCATCCAGAACTCGATCGTCAACTGCTTCATTTCGGAGAGGTTGACTTCCGCGTGCGCAGACCCCGTGGAGCCGTTGAACAACGCCGACGTGGACGCGTTTTCCACGAGCGCCCCGGGTTCGCCAAGTGTTACGCCGCCACTGGAGAGCGAGGCGTTCTCGCCACCGAACACGTCTGCCAGCGACGAGCCCGAGGATTCGCTCATCGGCCAGAAGTGCGAGACGCCTTCGGTGTCCTCGACCGCCTGTTCGTACTGCCCGAGCGCGGCGCCAACGGTGACCGTTTTGCTGATCGTCGCGGTCTCACCGAGACTGTCTTTCACGCGCAGATCAACGGTGTAGGTGCCGGTCGAAGTGAAGGTGTGCGTGATCGTCGCTGCTTCTCCCCCATCCGTGGAGTAGCTTTTGCTGCCGTCGAAATCCCACGCGTAGTCGGTGATCGTCCCGCCGGGCGAGGAGGAGCCGGCAGCGTTGAAACGCACGGGCACACCCACCGTGGCGTCGACGGGCGTGGACTGGAACGACGCCTGCAATCCGCCCTTGCCGATCTCGTAGTGTTCGGCGATCGTGGTCGCGCTGAGCGTCGTGTCATATAGCGCGAGATCCTGCATCGAGCCCTGGCCGAACAATTCGCTTGCGTCGCGCGACATCCAGTACAACGTCGAATTGGCGAAGTTACCAGCGCCCGTTTCGGAGTTCAGCTTCGTGTAGGACACGGCGCGACCATCCACGTATGGAGTGATCTCTTTTTCGCCCGTGGCTTCGGTGTTGATCACAAACGCGTAGTAATGCCACTGTTCAGCGCTGGGTCGTTCAAACAACGAATTGTTGTTGTGTTTTGCCGACGTCTGCCCCACGGCGACCGAGAAGCGCGTGCCCGGTGTCGCGTCCGGATTGACCAGGAACCCGCCCGGATGCGTATTGAAGTTCGGCGTGAACTCCAACGCCAGCTTGTTGTCCCCCGCGAACGCATGCCACTTCATCCAGAACTCGATCGTCAACTGATGCGTGCCGGACAGATTGACTTCTGCGTGCGCGTCGCCGGTGGTCCCGTTGAACAGCGCCGACGTCGCGGAGTCGCCCACCAGCGCCCCCGGCTCGCCCAATGTCACCCCGCTCGACACCGAAGCGGTGTCCCCACCCACCACGTCGTCGAACGATGACCCCGACGATTCCCCCATCGGCCAGAAATGCGTCAGGCCAGAGGTGCCTTCGACAGCCTGCTCATAGGTCTCGGCAGAGGCCGTCGGCACGGAGACCAGGAGCAGCGCCGCGCAAAGCAGTGACGCCAACGCAACGCTCAATGCCCACGTCGACGGTCGCATGCCGGCCGCTCCTTCTCGCCGGCGCCCATTTCCTCTGATCGAATCGATCGAGTACAAGGCAGGCGACTATAGCTATGCAGACAGTCGTCAATAAGCCGGCATTGCCGGATTTTGCGACTTTTTATCGAGATCGAACTTTCCAGCGGATGGACATCATTCGCCCACCCCGACCGACGCGGCGATCGCGCGGTACGCCGCGCCCGGCTCGGAGGCATGGAAGATCGCCGAGCCGGCGACGAACACGGTGGCCCCCGCTGCGCGGCACGGCGGGGCGGTGCGCGAGTCGATGCCGCCATCCACCTCCAGCGCCGCCGGCGCGCGGCCGCCCCCCGGAGACTCTCCCTCCCGACCGGCGCCCTCCGCGCGCGCGGCGCCCCCGTCCAGCAGCGCCCGCAGCCGCGTGATCTTCTCGGGGGAACGCGCGATGAACTGCTGCCCTCCCCACCCTGGGCTCACAGTCATGCACAGCGCGAGGTCGATCGAGACCGCCAGCTCGCTCAGCACATCGACCGGGGTGCCCGGGGTGATCGCCACGCCGACGCAGGCTCCCCCCGCGCGAATCTCCTGCACGACAAACTCGGCGTGGGGAGTCGCCTCTACATGAAAGGTCACCGAGTGCGCTCCCGCCCGCACGAACTCCCCGACCTGGCGCTCCGGGCGCTCGATCATCAGGTGCACGTCGAGCATCCCCCCCACCTCATCGACCTGCTCGCGCAGCGCCGCCACCACCAGCGGGCCGACCGTGATCTGGGGCACGAAGTGGCCATCCATCACGTCCACGTGGATCACCCGCGCGCCCGCCGCCAGCACCTCTCCCACCTGCGCGCGCAGCGCCCCGAAGTCCGCCGAGAGGATCGAGGGCGCCACCCGCACACCCCCCAGCAGCTCGCGTGTCGAGGGGATCGTCACCGAGATCTGAGCCGCAGGGCAAGCTGGGCAAGGACGCAGGGAGCGAAGTGTGCTGGCCGAAACGGGGACTCGCGCCGAAGGCGCGTGTCACCCGGCTTCGGCAAAGCGAGTGTCTCCCGGCTTCGGTACACGAGCGACCGAGGACGCAGATCCAGCGCAGCCATGCGGCTCAGATCGGCTGCAGCATCGAGTCGCCGCAGTTGTTGCACTTGACGATCGCGGTCGAGGACATCCGCACGATCGTAGAGTGCTCTCCGCAGTTGGGGCACACCGAGGCGAGCTCGAAGCGGTGCAGGCAGTAGACGCAGCGGTAGCGCCCCGGAAGGTTCGTCGGGCGCAGCCATGGCTCCGAGCAGTGTGGACACACCGGACCGAGTCCGGCCGGCGCTGCCTGATCGCGTTCGCTGCCCATCGGCGCTCTCAACGGCGGCGCAGCCGCGCGATGAAGAAGCCCGCGGTGCGATCACGGTGGGGCAGCGTCAGCACGCAGTAGCCCGGCCGCGGGCCCACCCGCGCCCCCGATCGGCGGTCTGGCAGCTCGGCGCCCAGGTCATCGAGGGCGAAGTCGGAGTTGGATTCCAGAAAGGCGGATATCTGGTGCTCGTTCTCGGTCGCGGAGATGGTGCACGTAGAGTAGACCAGCACGCCCCCCGGACGGACCGCTGCAGCGCCCGCTGCAAGGATCGCCGCCTGCGTCGCCGCCAGCCGCGCGAGATCGCCCGGCGCGACCCGCCAACGCAGGTCCGCGCGTGCCTGGAGCGTTCCGAGCCCCGAGCAGGGCGGATCCACGAGCACGCGGTCGAACTGCGCCTCGCCCTCCAGCGGCCGCTCGGCGTCGCCCAGCACCACCCGCACGCACCCCTGCGCGCGCAGCCGCTCCACGGTCCGCTGGAGCTCCGCCGCGCGGCGGCGGTTGCGCTCGAGGGCGACCACCTCCCCCCTGCCCCCCATCAGCGCCGCGAGGTGGGTGCTCTTGCCGCCCGGCGCCGCGCACAGGTCGAGCACCCGCTCGCCCGGCTCAGGGGCCAGGGCCCGCGCCGGCAGCATCGCCGCGCGTGACTGCGCCAGCAGCGTGCCCGCGCGCCACTGCGGGGACCCGTGCACGTCCCAGGGGCCCTCCAGCACGAGCGCCTCCGGGATGCCCGGATCCCCGTGTACGGGGACCGGCAGTTGCGCGCTCACCGTCGCGGGCTCCGCCACCAGCGTGTTCACCCGCAGCGCCAGCTCGCCCGGCTCGTTGTCGAACGCGAGCAGCGCCCGGGCCTCCTCGGCGCCCAGCTCGTCCCACCACAGCCGCGCGATCCACTCCGGGTGCGAGTGCACGAGCGCCGCGCCCTCGGGTGTGCCGTCCTCGAGTTCCGCCAGGAGCGCCGCGCCCTCGCGCGTCGCGCGGCGCAGCACCGCGTTGACCAAGCCATGGCCTCCGCGGCCGCCGCCCGCGCCGCGGTCCCCGCCGCCCCTGCCGCCGCCGGTGCCCCCGCCGCTCGTCTTGGCGAGCTCCACCGCGTCCGCCACCACCGCATGATCCGGGGCGCCCCCCAGGTACAGCAGCTCGTACAGCCCCAGTCGCAACGCCGCCAGCAGCGGGGCGTCCAGCTTTCCCGCCGGGCGCTCGGCGAGTCGCTCGATCAGGTAGTCGAGCGTGCCGCGGCGCTGCACCGCACCGTAGGCCAAGCGCATCGCGAGCGCCCGATCGCGCGCATCGAGGTCCCGCGCCTCTGAGCGCAGCGCGAGATCCGCGTACGCGCCCCGCTCGAAGACCCTGCGCAGCACCGCGTACGCGCAGGCTCGCGCTTTAGAGGGCATGACCCCGCAGATATGCCTCCGCGTCCATCGGGCGGCCGCCGGGCGGCTGGACCTCCAGCAGTTCGAGCACCCCATCGCTCGTCCCATACAGCAGGTGCTCACCGCTCGCCGCCAGCGTCCCCGCGGGATGGCCCGGCGAGCAGTCCTCGGCGAGCGCTGCGCGGAGCACCCCGAGCAGCGTCCCGTCCGCCCGCGCCAACCGCGCACCGATGTGTGGGTGCAGCGCCCGCACCTGGCGCTCCAGCTCCACCGCCGCGCGCGAGGGGTCCAGCAGGCGGTCCTCCGCGCCGATCTTCTCCGCGTATGTCACCCCCTCCTCGGGCTGCTCGTTGAAGCGCGGTGGCTCCCCCCGCTCCCAGGCATCGAGCACTCCCGTGAGCAGCTCCCCTGCGCGCTGCCGCAGACGTTCCGCGAGCGATCCGTAGGTGTCACCCGGGCCGATCGGCTCTGGCGCCGTCGCGCACACGGGCCCGCTGTCGAGACCCTCGGTGAGGCGCATGATCGATACTCCCGTGTGGTCGTCCCCCGCCATGATCGCCCGCTCGATCGGGGCCGCCCCGCGCCAGCGCGGCAGCAGCGAGGGGTGCACGTTGAGCGGAGTGTGCGCCGACAGCAGCGGCTCCTTGATCAGCGCCCCGAAGGCGCACACCACGAGCACGGTCCCCTCCGCCTTCGGCTGGGATCGCCCGCCGGCGCCCCCGCCTGCCCGGACGGCGCGCGCGCCGTCCAGAAGGCCCGCCTCGTCCCGCTCGATCAGCGCGCACACCTCGGGGTCGTTGATCCGCTCCGGCTGCTCGAGGGCGATGCCCAGCTCCCGCGCTGCCTGCGCCACCGGCGGCGCGGCCAGCCGCCGGCCGCGACCGCGCGGACGATCGGGACGGGTCAGCACCAGCTCGGGGCGGTGCTCGCTCGCCGCCAGGCGCTCCAGTACGCCCGCCGCGAAGTCCGAGGTGCCGAGGAAGACCGTGCGCAACCCGACTCGGAACACCTAGGCGGGAGCCGCGCCCGCGACGTCCTCAGACGCCGGGCCCGCGTCCCTCTGGGGCCCGCTCGAGTCCACCTGCGGCTTCTCCCCATCCGCGACGGGCGGGGCCGCCCCCGGGGAGGTGGTCTCCTGCTCGGCCTCCCGCGGCTCCCGCAGCGCGCGCATCGCCTCCCTGCGCGCCTCCCGCGGGATGCGGTCCAGGATCAGCACCCCCTCCAGGTGGTCCATCTCGTGCTGGATCACCCGCGCGGGTAGACCCTCCTCCTCGACCACCAGCTCCTTGCCGTGGGGGTCCCGCGCCCGGACCCGCACCCGCATCGCGCGCTCCACCTCGACGTGCACCCCAGGCAGGCTCAGGCAGCCCTCCTCCTTGGTCTCGCGCTCCTCGCTCTCCCACTCCAGCACCGGGTTCACCAGGGCAGTGACCGGGTCATCCTCATAGGCCTTGTAGACCAGCACCCGGTGCAGCACCCCGACCTGGGTCGCCGCCAGGCCCACGCCGAGCGCGTCCTGCATCAGCTCCCCCATCCGCTGCACCTCCGCGCGCAGGCTCTCGTCGAAGCGCTCCACCGCCACCGCGCTCGCGCGCAGCACCGGATCTCCGAGCTTGCGCACCAGGCTCAACGCCGCGTCGCGGCGCGCGCGCGTCTCCTCGTCGAGCTCCTCCGGTTGCTCGGCGGGCTCCTCCTCGATCTCAGTGGGATCCTCGATGCTCGTGCTCATCTCCATAATTCTATTGGGGGTCCACGTCAACGCTGAAGTTCACCCCCGCGTGCTCCCGCGCGCACGCCGCGCGCTGCACCGCCGCGCCCACACCGCGCACAGCCACGGGCCGGTCCCCCGCCTTCACGAGCAGCACCCGCCGTTCCCGCCCGCGTAGGCGAAACAACGCCGCGGGACCCAGCACGCTCGCGGCGGCGGGCGGGATCTGCTCGCCGAGGGCCGCCCTGACCGCGCTCGCAGCCGCCTGCGCCCGGGCCGCCTCCGGGGCCGCGCACACCACCCGAATCAGGTGCGCGAACGGGGGGTAGCGCAGCGCTGCCCGGCGCTCCAGCTCGCCCGTCAGGAAGCCCTCGCTGTCGTGCCGCGCCGCGTGCAGGATCGCGCGCGCCTGCGGCGCGAGCGTCTGCACCAGCACCCTCCCCTCTCCGCCGCGCCCCACGCGGCCCGCGAGTTGCGCGATCAGCGCGAACGTCCGCTCCTCCGCGCGGAAGTCCGGGAAGCGCAGGGTCGCATCCGCATCCAACACCACCCCCAGCCCCACATCCGGGAAGTCGTGGCCCTTCGCCACCATCTGCGTGCCGATCAGCACTCCCGCCGGCGCCGCCCCGAAACGGCGCAGCACCGCGCCCACCCCGTCAACCTTCGCGGCCGGGCCCCCCTCCTGCTCGCCCCCGCCGATCCGCCCGCGCTGGAGCGGGCGGGGAGTCCTATCGTGTCCGCGTCCAGCCGGAAGACCGGGAAGCGCTCCCCGTCCCCCAGCGCCGCCTGCAGATCGTGCTGCAGGCGCTCCGTGCCCGCCCCATGGCGCGCAACCGCCGTCGAGCCGCACTTGCAGCGCGTCGGCGCCCGCTCGTGGTGGCCGCAGTGGTGGCATACCACACGTCCCTGCGCGCGGTGCAGCACCAGCGCCACGTCGCACTGCGGGCAGCTCCACACCGCCCCGCAGGAGCGACAGGAGAGGAAGTTCGACCACCCCCTGCGGTTGAGCAGCACGATCGCCTTGCCCGCACCTCGCCGCACCTCCGCAAGCGCCTGCGCGGTCTGCGGGTGCAGGCCATGGTCCTGCTCGCGCATGTCGAGCACCTCCACCGGCGGCAGCGGCCGGCCGTCCACCCGGTGAGGCAGGCTCAGGCGCCGCAGCCGGTGGCGGCTCTCCGGTCGCGGGGTCGCGCTGCCCACGAGCAGCAGCGCTCCCTGCTGGGCGGCGCGCTTGGCCGCCACGTCGCGCGCGTCGTAGCGCGGGTCCCCCTCGTGCTTGTAGGAGGAGTCGTGCTCCTCGTCCACCACGATCAATCCCAGGCGCTCGATCGGGGCGAACACCGCCGAGCGCGGGCCCACACACACACGCGCCTCTCCAACCCGCAGTCGCCGCCACTCCTCCCGGCGCTGCGCCGGGGTCAGGCGTGAGTGCAGCACCGCCACCGTCTCCCCGAAGCGCGCCACGAAGCGGCCCACGATCTGCGGAGTCAGAGCGATCTCCGGGACCAGCACGATCGCGCCCAGCCCTCGCCGAAGCGCGCACGCCGCCGCCCGCAGGTAGACCTCGGTCTTGCCCGATCCCGTGATCCCGTACAGCAGCAGTCGTTGCGGGTCGGCCGCAGACGATACCCCGCCCCGCGGTGGGGATCCCCCCATTCCCCGCTCGATCGCCTCGAGGGCCCGCAGCTGATCCTCGGTTAGCGGCGGGGGTTCGGAGTGCAGTGCCCCGATCGGCTCGTGGCTCGGGCGCGGCACCGCTCTCGCGCGGCGCCTGCGCACACCAAGGCCGTCGGGCCCTCTGCCCGTCGCCCCCGGCGGCAGTACCAGCCGCAGCGCACGCGCCACTGTGGAGCAGTACTCGCCCGCGATCCACTCCGCGAGCGCCACCAAGTCCACGGGTACTCCGAGATCCAGCGCCCGCAGCGGCTCGAGCAGCTTCTCCTGCGCCACCTCGCTGCGCTCGGACAGCCCCATCACGACCCCCAGGACCTCACGCCTGCCGAAGGGCACCACCAGCATCGAGCCCACTCCCACCGCGCCGCCCTCGAGCTCCGGCGGCAGCCGATAGTCGAACGGGCCGCGCAGCGCGCGGGCCGTTGTCAGGGGCTCGACCTGGGCGATCGCGCTCGTCGAGGTGGGTGGCACCACATCACACTAGACGGAGCGCCGGACCACCTCGGACCACCTCTAAACCTCCGCGACAGCCTCCAGCCCAGCCGCCTCGCGCAACTGGGGCGCCTTGTCGGTGCGCTCCCACGTGAAGTCGTGGTCGTCGCGGCCGAAGTGGCCGTACGCCGCGGTCTTCTGGTAGATCGGGCGGTGCAGTTTGAGCTCCTCGCGAAACGAGCCCGGGCGCAGGTCGAAGTGCTCGGAGACCAGCTCCATGATCCGCGCCCTCCC
The DNA here is from genome assembly GCA_963742275.1 of uncultured Solirubrobacterales bacterium. GTDB lineage: Bacteria > Actinomycetota > Thermoleophilia > Solirubrobacterales > Solirubrobacteraceae > Palsa-744. The sequence continues at coordinate 301,134 of CAVUKU010000002.1, forward strand.
GAGCTTCTCGGTGCCGAACGTCTCGACCATCACCGACACCGGGTGCGCCACCCCGATCGCGTAGGCCACCTGCACCTCCGCGCGGTCCGCCAGACCGGCCGCCACGATGTTCTTCGCCACCCACCGCACCGCGTAAGCCGCCGAGCGGTCCACCTTCGAGGGGTCCTTGCCCGAGAACGCGCCCCCGCCGTGGCGCGCCATGCCCCCGTAGGTGTCCACGATGATCTTGCGCCCCGTCAGCCCGCAGTCGCCCATCGGTCCCCCGATCACGAAGCGCCCGGTCGGGTTGACCAGGAAGTTGCCCAGCAGCTTCTTCTCCTCGTAGAGCTCCGCCGGCAGCACCGGGCGCAGCACGTGCTCGAAGAGGTCCGGCTTGATCAGCGTCTCGCAGTCGATCCCGTCCGCGTGCTGGGTGGAGATCAGGATCTTCTCCACCGCCACCGGGCGCCCGTCGCGGTAGCGGACCGTCACCTGGGTCTTGCCGTCGGGGCGCAGGTAGGGCAGCACATCCGCCTTGCGCACCTCCGCGAGGCGCTTGGAGAGCTTGTGCGCCAGCAGGATCGGCAGCGGCATCAGCTCCTCGGTCTCATTGGAGGCGTAGCCGAACATCATCCCCTGGTCGCCCGCGCCCGCCACGTCCATACGGTCGTCGTCGAGCGGGTCGTGGCGCGTCTCGTAGGCCGCGTCCACCCCCTGCGCGATGTCTGGGGACTGCCGGTCGATCGCGTTGATCACCGCGCACGTGTCGCAGTCGAAACCGTAGGCCGCGTCGTCGTAGCCGATGCCCCGCACGGTCTCGCGCGCGATTGCCGGGATGTCCACGTAGGTCTTCGTCGTGATCTCCCCCGAGACCACGATCAGGCCGGTGTTCACAAGCGTCTCGCATGCCACCCGGCCGTAGGGGTCCTCGCGCAGCACCGCATCGAGCACCCCGTCGGAGATCTGGTCGGCGATCTTGTCCGGGTGCCCCTCCGTCACCGACTCACTGGTGAACAGGAACTCGCTATCGGAATTGTTGCTCATTGGCTCTTGTCCACTCCAGGTCGGTCGTGCCCCTGCGGACCAGCGAGCGCCGGCGCGGGATGGCTGATGGGAGCCGCAAAGTCTAGAGGCATCTCGCGACGTCCCCGCTCAGCGGGACCCGGCGGCCGAGCGCGCGCCGCTGTGCCGGCCGCCGCCGTGCGCCCGCTGCCCCCGCTCCACGAAGTCGATGACGAGCGGCACCCCGTCCATGCCGTAGCGTGCTCGCAGGCGGTTCTCGAGGAAATACGCGTAGTCGCGCGTCACCCGCTCGCGCGAGTTGACCTGGATCGCGAAGCGCGGCGGGCGTGTTCCTGTCTGGGTCATGTAGATCGGCTTCAGGCGATGCTGGCTAGAGCCCCGGCGCGTGCCCACCGGCGGCTGGCGCGCCTGGACGGCCTCCGCCAGGAAGCGGTTGAGCTCGGGCGTGGGGATGCGCCCCGCGATCCGGTCTCCCAGCGTCAGCACCTCCGTCAACAGGCGCGCCGCGTGGCGACCCGTCTTCGCGCTCGCGGTCAGCACCCGCGGGCGCAGCCGCAGCTTGTCCGCCACGCGCCCACGCTCGTGGTCGAGGTCCTGCTCGGTGCCTTCGTGGAGGTCCCACTTGTTCAGCACGATCGCCGTCGCGCAGCCCGCCTTCATCGCGAGCTCCGCGATGCGCAGATCCTGGGCGGTGACGCCTTCGGTGGCGTCGCACACCACCAGCGCCACGTCCGCGCGCTCGGCCGCGCGGCGGGAGCGCAGCGCGGTGTAGTACTCCACGGAGTCCGACACCTTCGACTGACGGCGCATCCCCGCGGTGTCGATCAGCGTCACGCTGCGCCCCTCCACGCTGAACGGCGTGTCGATCGCATCGCGCGTGGTGCCCGCCAGTTCCGAGACGATCACGCGCTCCTCGCCGAGGAAGCGATTGACAAGCGAGGACTTGCCGACGTTCGGGCGGCCGATCACCGCCAGGCGCAGCACGTCCTCCTCGGGCTCTTGCTCTGAGGGGACCGAAGCCGGGAGACGCCCGCCTCCGGCGGGCATCCCCGTTTCGGGCAGCAGCTCCACGATCCTGTCCAGCAGGTCGCCCGAGCCGAGGCCCTGGGCCGCGGAGACCGCCAGCGGCTCGCCGAGGCCGAGACGGTGGAACTCGGATGCCAGCGGGACCTCCGCGACGCCATCGCACTTGTTGGCCGCCACGATGCTCGGCAGCGAGGCACGGCGCAGCAGATCCGCGAGCTCCTCGTCGCCCGCGCGCACCCCCGCGCGCGCATCGACCACCAACACCGCCACCTGCGCCTCTGCGAGGCCCGCCTGCGCCTGCCCGCGGATCGAGCCCGCAAGCGGGTCCTCGTCGCGGAAGTCCACGCCGCCCGTGTCGATCAGCTTGAACGTGCGTCCGTTCCACTCGCACTCCACCTCGTTGCGATCGCGCGTCACCCCCGGGCGCTCGTGTACCACCGCCTCGCGCGAGCCACACAGGCGGTTGACCAGCGAGGACTTGCCCACGTTTGGATAGCCGACGACGGCGACCTTCAGCATTGGGCCAGTATGAGCTATGAGGGCCGGGCAGCCCGGGCGAGCCCTGCGATGCGCTCCACCACCTGCTCGACGCTCAAGCCGGTGGTGTCGAGCGTCACCGCATCCCTAGCCGCCCGCAGCGGGCTGTGCTCGCGGTCGCAGTCGCGCTGGTCGCGTTGGCGCAGTTCGTCCAGCACCGCCCCATGGTCGAGGCCGAGCTCCGCGGCGCGCCGGCGCGCGCGCTCGGCGAGATCGGCGGTGAGGAAGACCTTGAGCTGCGCATCGGGGGCGACCACCGTGCCGATGTCCCGACCCTCGGCCACCAGATCGCCGCGGGACACCAGCTCCCGCTGCAATGCGACCAGCACCTCGCGTACAGCCGGGTCGCGGGCGAGGAGCGAGGCCATCTCGGAGACCTCCAGCGTGCGGATCTCCTCGGTCACGTCGCAGCCGTCCAGCAGTACGCGCTCCCCCAACTCGATGTGCGCGCCCTGCGCCAGTCCTGAGGGCGTTTGATCGGGCGACGCGAGCGCCAGTAACGCCACGCAGCGATACATCGCGCCGCTGTCGAGGTAGGTGAAGCCGAGCTTCCGCGCCACCGCGCGTGCGACGGTGGACTTGCCGGCCCCGCCGGGGCCGTCGATCGCGACGACCATCAGCCTGTCAGCCTCTTCAGGTCCTCCACGAACCCGGGGTAGGAGACCGCGGCGGCCTCGATGCCGCGCACCTCCACGCCCTCGCGCGAGGCGAGTCCCGCGACGGCGCCGAGCATCGCCAGGCGGTGGTCGCCGTGGGCGTCGAGCGCTCCACCGCGCAGGCCCCCGGTCCCGGTCACCGCGAAGCCATCCCCGGTCGCCTCGATGTCGGCGCCGAGGCCGCGCAGGCCCCCGACCACGGTGTCGATCCTGTCGGACTCCTTCAGACGCAGCTCCTGCGCGCCGCGCACCACCGTCTCCCCCTCGGCGAAGCAGCCGAGCAGCGCGATCAGCGGCAGCTCATCGATCGCCAGCGGCACCTCCTCGGGTCCCACGAAGGTCCCCTCGAGCGCTCCCGCCGCCACGTCGAGGTCGCTGATGGGCTCCTGCGCGATCAACTCCCCGGTCTCGTCCTCGAGGTCCCCGAACACGATCCCCTGCATCCGCTGCAGGATGCGCAGGAAGCCGCTGCGCGTCCAATTGACGCCGACGTCGCGGATCAACAGGCGCGAGCCCGCCACCAGCACCCCCGCAGCAAGCATGAACGCCGCGGAGCTCGGGTCGCCGGGCACCCGCACCCGCTCGAGCACCAGCTCGTCGGTGTTGGTGACGGTCACGCTGCGGCCGTTGCGGTGGATGGTGGCGCCCGCACCCAGCAGCATCCGCTCGGTGTGGTCGCGGCTGCGCTCGGGCTCGGTGACGGTCGTGGCGCCGTCGGCGGCCAGCGCGGCGAGCAGCACGCACGACTTCACCTGGGCACTCGCGACCGGTAGCGTGTAGGAGATCGAGTGCAGCCGCCCCCCCCGCACAATCAGCGGCGGGAAGCGTCCCCCGGCCGCCTCCAGGTCTGCGCCCATCAGCGCCAGCGGCTCGACCACGCGGTCCACCGGGCGGCGGCGGATCGACTCGTCGCCGTCGAGCGTGAAGGAGCGGCCCTCCTGGGCGGCGAGCCAGCCGGGCAGCAGGCGCAGCAGCGTGCCCGCGTTGCCCACGTCGATCGGCTCCCCGGACTCGCGCGCCTCGCGCAGGCCCGCGCCGCGCACTACTACCTCGTTGGGGCGCTCCTCGACCAGCGCCCCCAGCGCGCGCACCGCACTCAGTGTGGATCTCGTGTCCGCGGCGTGCAGGTAGTTCTCGATCCGCACCGGGTAGGGGGCCATCGCGCCGAGCAGCGCCGCGCGGTGGGAGATCGCCTTGTCCGCCGGCGCCGTCAGCTCGCCGCTCAGCGGGCCGCTGGGCTCGAAACGGAGGTTCATCGGGCGTTCGCGGACACGGTCGGCTCGCGCAGGAGCGGACCTGAGAGTGCGTGGCTCGCGTCGGTCATCGTGCCCGGCAGACTACGAGTCGCCGCCCAGCAACGTCTCGCGGGCGGCGCGCGCGCGCTCGTTCCATGCGGCGAGCGCGCCGGCATCGGCCCGCGCGAGCGCGGCCCGCACCTCCTGTAGTCGCCGCACCGCCTCCTCGATCGCTTCGCTCAGGGCTTCTCTGTTCGCGATGTAGATGTCGGTCCAGATCGCCGTGTTGGCGCCGGCCACCCTGATCGTGTCGTGCAGACTGGGACCGGCCGCCGCCCGAGCGCCCTCGCGCTCGAAGGCGCCGGCGGCCTGTGCGACGAGCACGTTGGCCAGGACGTGCGGGAGATGCGAGACGCTCGCCATCAGACGGTCGTGGGCCTCGGCCTCGATCTCGGCCGGCCTTGCGCCCAGACACTCGATCAGGCCCCGCAGGCGCTCATACAGCGCCCGATCGGTGCTCGGGATGGGGGTGAGATACCACGTGGCGCCCTCGAACAGATCCTCCCGAGCATTGGCGACACCGGCCGTCTCGGCCCCCGCGAGCGGGTGGCCGCCCACGAAGCGCCTGTCCTCACGCGCATCCTCCAGCGCGAGCTTGGTCGAGCCCACGTCGCTGACCACGCAGTCGCCGCCGGCGAGCGCGAGCGCCTCGCGCACCGTCTGCGCAAGCGCTCCCACGGGCGCCGCGGCGAAAACGAGCTGCGCTCCGGCCACCGCGGATGCGACATCCGCAGCCCGCTCGTCGATCGCCCCGAGCTCGAGCGCCATGGCGCCCGCCGCCGGATCGGGGTCGTACCCGCAGACGGACGCCCCCGCGCGCCCACGAGCGGCCAGGCCGATCGACCCGCCGATCAAGCCGACCCCAAGGATCGCGATCTTCACGCGGCGCTGAGTGCCTTGCCCGCAAGCCCCGCGGCGCGCTCGACAGCGGCGGCGTACTCGGCGAACGCGTCGGTCGGCAGCGACTGCGGCCCGTCGCAGAGCGCCTCGTCGGGGTTGGGGTGCACCTCCACGATGATGCCGTCCGCGCCCGCCGCGGCGGCGGCCAGGGAGAGCGAGAGCACAAGATCGCGCCGGCCCGCGGCATGGCTGGGGTCGACGATCACCGGCAGGTGCGTGAGCTCCTTGAGGATCGGCACCGCCATCAGGTCGAGCGTGACGCGCCGGTAAGCGGTCTCGAACGTGCGGATGCCCCGCTCGCAGAGCATCACCGCGGGGTTGCCCTCCTTGAGGATGTACTCCGCAGCCATCAGCAGCTCGTCCAGCGGCGCGGAGAGGCCCCGCTTGAGCAGCGCGGGGCGCCCGGAGCGGCCGATCTCGGTGAGCAGCGAGTAGTTCTGCATGTTGCGCGCCCCCACCTGGATCACGTCGGCGACCTCCAGCACCGCCTCGAGGTCGCGCACGTCCATCAGCTCGGTGACGACCGGCAGTCCGGTCTCCGCCTTCGCCTCGGCGAGCAGGCGCAGACCCTCCACCCCGAGCCCCTGGAAGGCGTAGGGGGAGGTGCGCGGCTTGTAAGCGCCGCCGCGTAGCAGCGTCGCGCCCGCCTCGCGCACCGCGCGCGCGGTCGCCATGGTCTGCTCACGCGATTCCACGGTGCAGGGGCCGGCGATCAGCGCGAAGTGCTCGCCCCCCACCTTGCGGCCCTCGATCTCGAGCACGGTGCGCTCGCCGTGGTGGAACTGGGAGGAGGCGAGCTTGTAGGGCTTGAGGATCGGGACGACTCGATCTACTCCGGGCTGACCCTCCAGCCCGAGGCTCTCCACGGAGGCGTCTTGCTCGACGTCGCCGATCGCGCCGATCACGGTCACGCGCGCGCCCCGGCTGCGGTGGGCCCGCGCGCCGGCTCGCTCGATCTTCTCTGCCACCGCCGCGATCTCATCGTCGGTGGCGGTCTCCTTCATTACGATCATCATCGAATCATCCTTTCGCTGCCTGGAAGCTTAGGCGCTCGTGTGGTGCGGGAGCACGCCGGGGCGCGCGGATCGTGATGGGCGTGGTACGCCCGGTGGGGTGGCGCTCGGTCGGTGCGACCCGATGCGGCTTGCGGACCCGCTCACGGTACGGGTAGCAGGCCGAAGCGCCTAGCTAAATCGCCAGGCGTAGGCGTAGGAGGACGACCACGTGGGATGCGCGTGCTGGCAACGGCCGGATGCGGAGGCGGATGCGGGCATGATCGTCTAAGGGGGTTGTAGCACCTTCAGAGGACTTCGGCAAGCGCGTCCAGGAAGATCGCATTCTCCTCGGGCGTGCCGTAGGTGACACGCAGCGCCCCTTCGCGCCCGAGCGCGCCACCACCGCGCACGAGCACACCGCGCTCGAGTAGGCCGCGCATCACCGCCTGCTCGTCTCGCTCCTCGTCCGAGTGAAAGCCAGCAGAAGTTGGCCTGCGACTCGGCGGGCGCCAGCCCGAGCGCGCGCAGCCGCTCGTCCACGGAGATGCGCTCGGCGATCGTGCGGGTGACGCGGTCGGTGACGGCGTCCTGATGGGCGAGCGCCTCGGTCGCGGCGGCCTGCGCGACGGCGTTGCAGAAGAACGGCTGGCGCACCTGGTCGAGCGCCCGCGGCAGCTCCGGCGAGCCGCACAGCGCGAAGCCGACGCGCAGCCCGCAGAGGCCGTAGACCTTCGAGAAGGTGCGCAGTAGCACGAGGTTGGGGTGAACGCCGAGCAGCTCCACCGAGGCGTCGGGGTCATCCAGGAGATTGAACTCGCAGTAGGCCTCGTCGATCACCACGCACACGTGCGGGGGCACCTCCTCAACGAACTGCACGATCTCCGCCAGCCCCAGCGCCGTGCTGGTGGGGTTGTTGGGGTTGCAAACGATCACCAGACGCGTGGCGACGGTGATCTCGCGCAGCATCGCCTGCAGGTCGTGGCGCTCGCGCTCGTCCAGCGCCACCCTCACCGCCCGCGCACCCGAGGCGGCGCTTAGGTGGGGGTAGATCGAGAACGACGGCCACGCGTGGACGAGCTCGGCCCCCGGCTCCAGCAGCGCCTCGCCGGCGGCGAGCAGGATGTCGCAGGAGCCGTTGCCGACCGCGATGCGCTCCACCGGCACGTCGTAGCGCTCGGAGATACGCCGGCGCAGAGCGGAGCAAGCCGGGTCGGGATAGCGGTTCAGCCCCGCGAGCGTCCGCTCGATCGCTTCCCGGACCGCAGGCAGCGGCGGCCATGGCGACTCGTTGCTCGCCAGTCGTACACGCGGCGCGGCGTCTGCGTAGCCGCCCGCCGCGGGATAGCTCGGCAGGCGCGCGATCCGCTCTGAGAACTCGAGGGGCACGGGGCTATTGTGCCGAGCGGATCACTGCGCGGCCTCCAGATCGGCGCGCAGCGCACGGGCCTCGCCGAGGTAGATGTGCTGGGCACGGTGGCCCTCCTCAGCGTAGTAGTGGATCAGCACCCGAATCACGCGCGGCAGCGCGCGCGGGACGGGGATCTCGCGGGCGCACAACAGCGGTACGCCCTCGAAGCCCAGCGCACGCGCGGCGACCGCGGGAAACTCGGCGTTGAGATCGTTGGTGGCCGTGAAGATGCAGCTGACGACACGCTCGGGGACGAGCTCGTTGCGCTCCATGATCGTGGTCATGAGCTCGGTCGTGGCCTCCAGGATGTCCTTGGCGTCGTTGTGCGCAACGCTGGTTGCGCCGCGTAAGGCATAGAGCCGCATTGCGGGCGATTCTGTCAGAGCGCGCGGCCGGCCTCGCGCAGCTTGCGCAGCTCGGCCTCCCCGAGGCGACGGTGTGCGCCGGGCTGCAGGGAGCCGAGCCGCAGCGGCCCGAAGGCGACGCGCCGCAGGGCGAGGACGGGGTGCCCGACGGCCTCGCACATACGCCGCACCTGGCGGTTGCGGCCTTCGCGGATCGTCAACTCCAGTTCCTCGCACTCGCCCGAGTCGCCCTCGCCCGTCAGGCGGCCGCCGGGGAGGCGCTGCACGCGCGCGGGGGCCGTCGGACCGTCCTCGAGCTGCACGCCGCCGCGCAGAGCGCGCAGCGCACGCTCCCCCACCGGTCCGCCGGCGACGCGCACGCGGTAGGTCCTGGGCACTTCGTAGCGCGGATGGGTCAGGCGCTCGGCGAGCGCGCCGTCGTTGGTGAGCAGGATCAGCCCGCTGCTGTCGGCGTCCAGGCGCCCCACCGGGTAGAGACGACGGGACTCATCGAGCAGCTCGATCACGGTCGGGCGCCCGTGGGTGTCGCGCGCCGTGGAGAGCACCCCGGCGGGCTTGTGAAGTATGTAGACCACCCGCTCCTCGGGGCCCCCGACGAGCCGTCCAGCGACCTCGACGCGACTGCGCTCGTCAACGTCGCGCGCGGGATCGCGCACGATCTCGCCATCGACGCTCACGCGCCCCGCGAGGATCAACCCCTCGGCGGCGCGCCGCGAGGCGACGCCCGCGTGGGCGAGGTGCTTGGCGAGGCGCATCGGCTGCAACGATAGGGGGATGGACCTTCAGCTCCTGAACGAGACTCTCACCGCACACCGAGAGCCGGGGTTCCGCGCGGGGCAGGTGTGGCGGTGGACCGCGGGTGGTGTCGCGGGGTATGCGGCGATGACGAACCTCCCTCGCGCACTGCGCGAGGTGCTCGAGCGGGAGGTGCCGTTCTCGAGCCTCGACGTGCGCAGCGAGGCGCACGCGCGCGATGGCACGGTCAAGGCACTGTTCGCAACCCCGGACGGGCGGCCGCTGGAGGCGGTGCTGATGCGCTATCGAAACCCTCCGGGAGGTGCGGAGGGGCGGCGCTCGATCTGCCTCTCCTCCCAGTCGGGGTGCCCGCTGACGTGCAGCTTCTGTGCCACGGGCAAGATGAGATTCGCGCGCAACCTGAGCACCTCGGAGATCCTTGACCAGGCACTGCACTTCCGCCGTGTGGACCGGGTGAACCACTGTGTGTTCATGGGTATGGGCGAGCCGATGCTGAACCTCGACAACGTGCTCGCGGCGTGCGAGCGGCTGCCGGACCTCGGCATCTCCCACCGGCACACGGCGATCTCGACGGTGGGTTGGATCCCGGGGATCGAACGCCTTGCGGAGTGCGCGATGCCCCTGCGCCTGGCGCTCTCGCTGCACGCGGCCGAGGAAGCTCTGCGCTCAGAGCTGATGCCGGTCAACGAGCGCTACCCGCTGAGCGACGTGATCGAGGCGTGCCGGGCCTTCTACGCGCGCAAGCGACGGCGGGTCTTCGTGGAGTACGTGATGCTGGCGGGTGTGAACGACCGCTACGAGCAGGCAGTGGCGCTCGCGAAGCTGTTGGCCCCGGCGAGTTCCGGAGGTCGCGATACGCAGATGTTCAAGGTCAACCTGATCCCGTACAACCCCACAGATTCGCAATACCAAGGATCGAGCCGCGAGGCGACCGAGGCCTTCCGTGCTGCGCTACAGGAGCGGGGCGTGGAGACGACCGTGCGGCTCACGCGCGGGCGGGAGATCGACGCGGCCTGCGGCCAGCTAGCGGTGCTGGCCGAAACGGGGATGCTGGCCGATTCGGGGATGCGAGCGCAGCGAGTGTCTCCCTAATCGGTCGCAGGCGAGGTCTCCCGGCTTCGGCGGCATGACGACTGTTCGATCGCCGGCTACTGCTCGATCGCCGGCGGACCGCCCTCGGCGCGGGCCTCCCCGGCTCGCAGCAGCCGATCGCGCAGCTCGGCCTGCTCCTCGGGAGTCGGGTCCCACTGCGCCACGTCGGGCAGCTCACCCAGCGAGCGCAGGCCGAACAGCTTGAGGAACTGGGTCCCGGTGCGGTACAGGACGGCGCCGAACTGGGAGCGCCCGGACTCCTCGATCAGGCCGCGCTCCAGCAGCGTGGAGGTCGCGGAGTCGGCGCTGACGCCGCGGATGCGGGTGATCTCAGGGCGGGAGATCGGCTGCAGGTAGGCGACGATCGCGAGCGTCTCAGCCTGAGCGGGGGTGAGCGTGGCGGCACGGGGGCGGCTGAACAGCCGCCGGGCCGCTTCCTCGGCAAGGGGGTCGCTGGCGAGCGTGTAGCCCCCGGCCAGTTCGCGCAGCGTGAGGCCCCGGCGCCCGGGCGCGTACTGCTTGGCGAGCAGCTCCAGAGCAGCGGCGACGTGCAGCTCGTCGGCCAGCGTGGCGTCGGCCAGCTCGCGCACACCGAGCGGGTCGCTGCTGAGGAACAGGAGGGCCTCGATCACTCGCGCGAGCTCAGTGGTGTCCTCGACCTCCGCGGGATCGCTCACTCACGCCCCTCCGACGGCGGCAGTGGCGACCGGCTCGGCGAGCGCGTGGACGTGGATCTCCCCGAAGCACTCGCTCTGCTCCCAGGCGGCTTCGCCGCGTTTGTAGAGCTCCAGCAGCGCGAAGACGGTGATCGCGACGGTCATGCGGTCGGCGTCGCCGACGGCCTCCTCGAAGGTGAAGCGCCCGCGACGCAGCAGTGCGCGCAGGTGCTGCAGGCGCTCAGCCAGGGTGACGCGGGGAACGGTGATGTGGCGCAGGCTGATCGCGGGGGGCATCGCCAGGAGCCCGCCGAGCGCCCGCGCGAGAGACGTCGGGTCCAGTGCGCCGTCGAGGGGCTCGGGCACCGCGCGGAGCAGACGCGCGGGTGGCGGGGCGGCGCGGAAGCGCACGCCCTCCTCGCGGTCGAGCAGCTCACGCAGGTGGCCGGCTGCGGAGCGGTAGCGACGGGCATCGAGCATCCGCGAGATCAGCTCCTCGGCGGCCTCGCCGGGCTCGATGTCGAGTAGCTGCTCGTCCTCCTCCACCGTAAGCATCAGCCGCGACTTCAGCTCCAGGAGAGCTGCGAGCAGCACGATGAACTCGGTCGCGGTCTCCAGGTCGAGCTCCCCGCGGGACTCGAGGTGGTCGAGGTAGGCGAGCACGACCTCGGCGAGCTGCAGTTCGAGCAGGTCGATCTCCTCGCGCAGGACGAGCGTCAGCAGCAGATCGAAGGGGCCGCTGAAAAGGTCGAGGTCGAGCTCCAGGGAGGCGATGCTCACGCCGCCACCGTAGCGATCGTGCCCGACGTGAGGGGGCAACACAAGGGACCGACGCCTGCGCTCACGACGGACGTGAGGGGCCGACGCGAGGGGCCGACGCCCGCGTCACGACGGACGGGGGGAGCCCACACCCATGCAGTCGCGCACATCGGCAAGTGTCCCCGAGGCAATCGCGCGGGCGCGTTCGGCTCCCGCCGCAAGAACCGACTCCAGACCGGCCTCGTCGGCGCGCAGCTCGGCGTAGCCCTCGCGCACGGGCGCCAGCATCGCGACGACGGCCTCGGCGACGGCGGCCTTCAGATCGCCGTAGCCGCGGGCATCGGCGAGCTCTGCCTCGACCACGGCGGGCGTGCTGGAGCGGGCCGCGGCGAGGATCTCGATCAGGTTGGAGACCCCGGGCTTGTCGGGGTCGCGGCGGATCTCGCTGCCGGAGTCGGTGACGGCGCGGCGGAGCTTCTTCTCGATGGCGGCGGGCTCGTCGAGCACGTACACGGTGCCCTCGGGGCTACCGGCGGTGGTGGACATCTTGCGGGTGGGGTCCTGGAGGTCCATGATGCGAGCGCCGACCTCGGGGATGCGGTGCTCGGGTATGACGAGCACCTCGCGCCCATCGCCGAAGCGCGCGTTGAAGCGCCGCGCGACGTCGCGCATCAGCTCGAGGTGCTCGCGCTGGTCCTCACCCACGGGGACCTCGTGCGCGCGGTAGGCGAGCACGTCGGCGGCCTGCAGCACCGGGTAGAAGAGCAGTCCCGCGGATACCAGCTCCCGCTGAGCGAGGGACTTGTCGCGGAACTGGTGCATCCGCTGCAGCCTCCCGAGCTCCGTCAACGAGCCGAGCAGCCAGCAGAGCTCGGTGTGCTCGTGCACGTCGCTCTGGCGGAACAGGATGCAGCGCTCGGGGTCGAGGCCGGCGGCGAGCAGCAACGCGGTGAGGTCATACAGGCTGCGCCGCAGCTCCGCGGGCTCATAGGCCACGGTGAGGGCGTGCAGGTCCACGATGCAGTACAGCGCCTCTCCGCGCTCCTGCCCCGCGACGTACTGGAGGATCGCGCCGATGTAGTTGCCCAGGTGCTTGCTGCCTGTGGGCTGGATGCCCGAGAAGATGCGCACGTCAGAGAGACTGCCGGATAACGGGCCGCTTTGCCGCGGCCACCTCGTCGAGGCGCCGCACGGGGGTCGTGTGTGGCGCGCTCCGCGCGATCTCGGGGTCCACAGCGGCCTCGCGCAGGATCTCGGCGATCGCGTCGGCGAAGGCGTCGAGGGTCTCCTTGGTCTCGGTCTCGGTGGGCTCGACCATCAGGGCCTCCTCGACGAGCAGCGGGAAGTAGACGGTGGGGGGATGGAAGCCGAAGTCGAGCAGGCGCTTGGCGAGATCGAGGGTCTTGATCTGAAGCTCGCGCTTCATGGGCCCACCGGAGAGCACGAACTCGTGCATGCAGAGCCTCCCGTCACTCTCGCCGCTACCCCTCTCCCCCGAGGGGGAGGGCGTTTGGGACTGGGGAAATGCGAGCGGCAGATGCTCGGCGATGCCGTGCTCCCGCAGCCGCGCGAGCAGGTAGTTGGCGTTGAGCACGGCGGTCTCGGAGGCGTCGCGCAGGCCCTCAGCGCCGAGCGAGCAGATGTAGGCGTAGGCTCGCACGAAGCAGCCGTAGTTGCCCTGGAAGCCGCGGAGGCGGCCGATCGATTTCGATCCCACGGGACCGTCGCCGTAGTCGAGGTCGAAGGTAGCGTCCTCGCGCCTCACTACCACGGGCACGGGCAGGTAGGGCGCGATGCGCTCGGAGACCGCGATCGGCCCGGAGCCGGGGCCGCCGCCGCCGTGGGGCTGGGTGAAGGACTTGTGGAGGTTGAAGTGCACGATGTCGAAGCCCATGTCGCCGGGGCGGGAGATCCCCATCACGGCGTTGAGGTTGGCGCCGTCGTAGTAGAGCGTGGCCCCCACCCCGTGCACGATGCGCGCGATCTCCTCGATGTTGGGGTCGAACAGGCCGAGGGTGTTGGGGTTGGTGAGCATCAGGCAGGCCACGTCGGTGTCGGCCTTGGCGCGCAGGTCCTCGAGATCGATGCCCCCGTCGGGGTTGGTCGCGAGCTTGAGCACCTCCAGGCCAGCCATCGTGACGGTGGCGGGGTTGGTGCCGTGGGCGGTGTCGGGGGTGAGCACCTTGTGGCGGACCTCCCCGCGGTCCTCGTGGTAGGCGCGGGCGAGGAGCACCCCGGCGAGCTCGCCGTGGGAGCCGGCGGAGGGCTGCAGGCGAGACGTGGGGCAAGCCAGAGATCTCGCCGAGCGCCTCCTGGAGGTTCCACATCAGCTCCAGGGCCCCCCGCGCGCGCTCGGGGTCCTGGAGGGGGTGCAGCCGCGCGTGGCCGCTCAGCGCCGCGACGCGCTCGTGCAAGCGGGGGTTGTGCTTCATCGTGCAGGAGCCCAGCGGGTAGAAGCCGGAGTCGAGGTCGAAGTTGCGCTTGGAGAGGCGCACGTAGTGGCGCACGATCTCGGGCTCGGAGAGCTCGGGCAGCCGCGCGGGCGCGGCGCGGCGCAGGTGGGCGGGCAGGAGTTCGTCGGGATCCACCGGGGGCACGTCGAGCGCCGGGCACTGGAACGCCCGCCGGCCGGGGGCACCTCGCTCGAAGATCGTGAGCACGGGCTCCTCGACCGCGGACGCCCGCGGTGCGGCGGCGCTCGTCTGAGATCCTCCGCTTGCCTCGACCACCACCAGGAGAGACCCGACGTCGCGCTCATCCAACGTCGCGCTCATGCGAGGGCCACCTCTCTGCGCTCAGCGGCAACGGCCGCTCCCAGGACCTCGGCGAGCCGGTCGATGTCGGCGCGGGTGCGCCGCTCGGTGATCGCCACAAGCAGCCCGCCGCGGTCCTCCTCGCGCCCGGTGAGGGCGTAGAGGTCTGCCCCTGGGTTGACCCCATGGGCGGCGCAGCGGGCGCGGACGGCGGCGACGTCGGCGTCGAGTCGCAGTGCGAACTCGCGGACGACGGGCTGGGAGTGGGCCGCCTCAACACCCTCGATCCGAGCAAGGGTCTGGCGGGCGTAGTGGGTGCGGGCGAGCAGCAGCTCGCCGAGCTCGACGATCCCGTGGCGGCCGAGCCAGCTCAGGTAGACGACGCCGGCGAGGGCGTTCAGCGCCTGGGAGGTGCAGATGTTGGAGGTGGCCTTCTCGCGGCGGATGTGCTGCTCGCGGGTCTGCAGCGTGAGCACGAAACCGCGGCGGCCCTCCACGTCTACGGTCTCGCCGGCGATGCGCCCGGGCATCCGCCGCAGATACTCCTCGCGCGCTGCGAAGAACCCGAAGGAGGGACCGCCGAAGTCGAGGCGGTTGCCGAGCGACTGGCCCTCGCCGACGGCGACGTCGACGCCGCATTCGCCGGGCGGGGCAAGGATCCCGAGCACGATGGGATCGACCTGGGAGACCACAACGAGCTGCTCGCCGCCGGCGGCCTTGGCGGCGGCACTGAGCGCAGCCGCGTCCTCGACGGCGCCGTAGAAGTTGGGCTGCGCGAAGATCGCGGCACCGGTTTCGCCGTCGATCGCGGCGGCCCACGCCTCGGGGTCGGTGCGCCCGTGGGCACCGCCGGCGGAGCCGGTGGTCAACCCCACCTCGACGACCTCCACCCCGTAGCCGTGCGCGTAGGTGCGCAGCGTCTGGAGCGTGTGGGGGTGAAGCCCCGCACTGACCACGAACCGCCGGCGGCCGTTGTGGAGCTTGGCGAGATACCCGGCGGCGGCGACGGCGCTGGGCCCCTCGTAGACAGAGGCGTTGGCGACAGGGGAGCGCGGTGAGCTCGCAGATGGCGGTCTGGTACTCGAACATCACCTGCAGCCCCCCCTGGGAGATCTCGGGCTGGTAGGGGGTGTAGGGGGTGAGGAACTCCGAGCGCTCCATCAGCATGTCGATGAGCGCGGGGACGTAGTGGTCGTACATCCCGGCCCCGAGGAAGGTGAGCTCGTCCTCGGCACCCACGTTGCGCGCGGCGAGCGCGCGGAGGTGCTCGTAGACGTCCTGCTCGGGCTGGCCGGGGGGCAGGTCGAGTGGACGCCTCAGACGCACGGCCTCGGGAATCTGGCGCTCGAAGAGCTCCTCCACGCAGGACACGCCGATCGCCGCGAGCATCGCGGCGCGGTCGGCCTCGGTGGTGGCGGTGTAGCGGGACATCCACCTCCCAGCCTAGCCTGCGACCCAGACCGGTCTCAGACGAGGCTCGCGACGTAGGCCGCGGCGTCCATCAGCGCCTCGGCCTCGGAGGGGTTGGAGAGGCGCACCTTGACCATCCAGCCCTCGCCGTAGGGGTCGTCGTTGATCTTCTCGGGTTCCTCGGCGAGCGTCTCGTTGACCTCGACGATCTCCCCGGAGAGGGGGGCGATCACGTCGGAGACGGCCTTGACGGACTCGACCTCGGCGTAGGGCTCGCCCTGGGTCAGCGTGGTCCCAACGGCGGGCGGCTCGCAGAAGACGACCTCGCCGAGGGCGTCCTGGGCGTACCAGGTGATGCCAAGGGTGGCCTGACCGGACTGCGCAGGGTCGATCCTGGCCCAGTCGTGCTCGGCGTGGTAGAGCAGATCCTCGGGGTAGCTGCGTCAGCCATTCACGAGCCCTTCCGGTAGAGCGGCTTCTTCTTCACGATCGCGGGACGGATCTTGCCACGAACGTCGATCTCCAGGCGAGTGCCCACCGCGGCGCGCTCGGCGGGGACGTAGGCGAGCCCGATCCCGACCCCGAGGCAGGGCGAGAGCGTGCCGCTGGTGACGATCCCGCCGCCAACCACGGGGTTGCCCTGGCGGGCGAATCCCGGGGCCGTCGATCGCGAACGCGACGAGCCTTTCTTCTGAGAGCGCCGCCCAGCCCCACGCTCGCGCGCGGCGCGCACGGCCTCGGCGCCGATGAAACCGGTGTCCTCCTTGCAGCACCACCCAAGGCCCGCCTCGATCGGGCCGCGCTCCACCATGAGGTCGTTGCCGTAGAGGTGAAAGCAGACCTCCAGGCGCAGCGTGTCGCGCGCAGCGAGACCCGCGGGGGTGGCGCCGCGGCGCACGAGCTCGTCCCACAGCGCGGGGCGTCGGCGGGGGCCAGCAGCAGCTCCACGCCGTCCTCCCCGGTGTAGCCGGTGCCGCACACCAGCACCCGCGAGCCCCCCAACATGCGCTCGGCGGCGCTCATGCGCGCGAGGCAGCGGGGAGTCGGAGATCGCCTGCACGATCTCCCGCGCGCGGGGGCCCTGCACGGCGAGCATCGCGTAATCCTCGAGGCGGTCGTGCACCTGCACGTCGAACCCCGCGGCGTGCGCGCGACAACCACTCCAGGTCGCGCACGTGGTTGGCGGCGTTGGTGACGGTCAGGAAGCGCTCGGCCTCCAGGCGGTAGGTGAAGAGATCGTCCAGCACCCCCCCGTCCTCGCGGCAGAGCACGCTGTACTGCGCGCCGCCGACGGGAATCGCGGCGACGTCGTTTGAGAGCAGCCGCTGCAGCAGCGCCTCGGCGCCGGGGCCGGCGGTCTCGATCTCGCCCATGTGGGAGACGTCGAAGATCCCGCAGTCGCGGCGCACCGCGAGGTGCTCCTCGCGCACGCCGGCGTACTGCACGGGCATCTCCCAGCCCGCGAACTCCACGAGCTTCGCGCCGGCGGCGACGTGGCGGTCGTACAGGGCGGTGCGACGCATCGCCGCAGGCTAGCGATCTGCGCTGTTCGACCTCGCACATGTGCGCGGTCGCCGGAGGGCGCATGCGCCCTCCGGAGGAACGGCCACATGTGGCCGTTCCGATGTCGCACATGTGCGACATCGCAGCCCGGCGCGTGCGCCGGCTGAGCTACCTCAGAGAAACGGCGGGACGTCGATGTCGTCGTCGGAGATCTCGAGCGAGGAGCGCTCGCGGTCGCCGATGCGGGGGCCACGGTCCACGGCGCGTCCGGGGCGCTCGCGGCGGCGCGGCGCGGCCCGGACGGTGGTCGAAGCCGGTGCCGATCACGGTGACCCGCACCTCGTCGCCGAGGCTCTCGTCGATCACCGCGCCGAAGATGATGTTGGCGTCCTTGTCGGCCGCCTCCTGGATGATCTCCGCGGCCTCGTTGACCTCGAACAGGCCGAGCTCCTTGCCGCCGGTGATGTTGAGCAGGATGCCAGTGGCGCCCTCCACGGACTCTTCGAGCAGCGGCGAGGAGATCGCGATCTTGGCGGCCTCCGCGCAGCGGTTCTCCCCGCCAGCGCGAGCCGATGCCCATCAGCGCGGAGCCCGCGTCGTGCATGATCGTGCGCACGTCGGCGAAGTCGAGGTTGATGAGGCCGGGGATCGTGATCAGGTCGGTGATCCCCTGGATGCCCTGGCGCAGCACGTCGTCGGCCTCCTTGAAGGCGTCGAGCATCGAGGTGCGCCGCTCGACCACCGCGAGCAGCTTCTCGTTGGGGATCACGATCAGCGTGTCCACGACCTCGCGCAGCCGCTCGATGCCCTCGGTCGCCTGGCGCGCGCGCTGGGTGCCCTCGAACTCGAACGGGCGTGTGACCACGCCGACGGTCAGCGCGCCGATCTCGTTCTTGGCGATCTCCGCGATCACGGGCGCCGCGCCGGTGCCGGTGCCGCCGCCCTCGCCCGCGGTGACGAACACCATGTCGGCGCCCTTCAGCGCCTCCTTGATGTCGTCGCGCGACTCCGCCGCCGCGCCGAGCCCGACCTCGGGGTTGGCGCCCGCGCCGAGGCCGTGGGTGGACTCGTGGCCGATGTTGAGCTTGATGTCGGCGTCGCACATCGCGAGCGCCTGGGCGTCGGTGTTGGCGGCGATGAACTCCACGCCGCGCAGACCGGCGTCGACCATGCGGCTGACGGCGTTGGTGCCGCCGCCGCCAACGCCGACGACCTTGATGACCGCCAGGTAGCTGCCTACGCCGCTCTCCATGGTTTTCTGCTTTCCGTCCTAAGACTTGAGTATTGGTTAAGGGTTATAGAACAGGCTTCTCACGGGAAACCGATTTGACCACGTTATGCAGGGAACTTCGCCCTGTCAACAGGGGCGAGCGACTTTTGCAGGATCCCTTGCAGAACGCCGGACTCTCAACCACTGCCCGAGGAATCGCTTTTCAATTACCTCAACCTGAAGTCGAGGGTGAGGCTTCAGTGGTGCTCGGTTCGGTCGTGCTCGATGCTCCCGCCGCCGACCCGGTGGGGCTCGCGGCGCTCGGTTCGGTCGCGCTCGGCACCCCGGCCGCCGGTCCGCCGGCGCCAGACTCAGCCGCGCTCGATGCGGGGGCGCTCGCGGCGGCGGACCCGCCGTTGACCGCTTCCGCGAGCACATTGGCGAGCGCGGCGGAGGTGGGATCGGAGGCGCTCACCTGCCCGGCGCTCACGCCCCCTTCGAGCCCACCCGCCGCGGTGGTGCCCGCCGCGGGCCGTTCGGGGGCGCGCACATCCACGTAGGTCGCCCCCGCGGAGCTCGGGTCGGCGAGCACGCGCGCGGCCGACAGCCACTTGGCGTGCGGCCGGGTGGCGTCGCCGAAGTAGAGCGAGCAGCCGTCGCGCATCGCCACCGTGAGCCCTTCGCGCCCGGTGAGCACGCTGCTCGACCCACCCCAGCAGCAACGCGCGGCGCGGCGCCCAGCACGCTCAGCTCGGCGCGCACGGTCGCGTCCTCGACGTGCCCGCCCGGCGGCGCCGGGGAGCCCGCGAGGGCGATCGCCGGCAGCGAAGGTGCGTGCGAGGCTCGAGAGCAGCGCGGGCCCGAGCACGACCCCATCGGCGGCCACCGCTGTGCTGACCCCGCCGGCGCTCAGCGCCGCCACCGGCAACTGCTCGACCACATGGATGCGCAGGCCATGGGGGAAGCTGGTGCGCGACGCTCAGGTCCCTCACCACGCGGAAGGAGGCCACCGCGGCGCGCAGCGCGCCGACGTTCACGTCCAGCGTGCTCATCTGCCGCGCGGCGCCCCGCAGCGCGGCGTCGATCGCGACCGGCCTCGGACACCCTGCACACCGGTGATCTGCACGTGCTCCACGGACACCAACGGCGAGTTGCGCAGCCACAGCCAGCCGCCGCCGAGCAGGATCAGGGCGGCGAGGGCCATACAGAGCCTCCTCGCGAGCGCCCGACGCGGGAGCGCGAACGGCAGGGGGCGGGCGAGGCGGCCGAGAGGAGCGCGGGCAGCGAAGGAGCGATCCACCCTGGAGTCTTCGACCTCGGGCCGCGAACCCCTACCTCCACGGGAAGCGCACCGGCCCGAGCGTCTGCACCTCGGGCTCCAGCGCCACGCCGAAGCGCTCCAGCACGCGACGGCGGCCCTCGGCCATCAGCGCGACGATCTCCGCGGTGGTGGCCGCGCCGGTGTTCTCGATGAAGTTGGCGTGCTTGGGCGCGAAGCGCGCGCCGCCGACGGTGAGGCCGTTGCAGCCGACCTCGGCAGAGCAGCAGGCCCGCGGTGCGCCCCTCGCGCATGGGCCCCTCCCCCTCGGGGTTCTTGAAGGTCGAGCCGAACGTCTTGATGCCCTGCGGCTGGGCCTCGTGGCGGCGGGCGCGCAGCTCCGCGAGCGTCGCCTTGACCTGAGCGGGCGGCGCGGGGAGCAGAGCGAACGAGGCGCGCGCCACCACCTCGCCGGCAGCGAGGTTGGAGCTGCGGTAGGCGAACCCGAGGTCGGGCGGCCGGCGGCGGTCGATCCCTCGCGCGCCGGCGACCTCTACCCACTCCAGCGTCCGCGCGAGCTCGCCGCCGTAGGCGTTCGCGTTCATCCGCACCGCGCCGCCCACGGTGCCGGGGATGTTGACTGCGAACTCGATCCCCGACAGGCCCGCCCGCGCGGCGTGCGCGGCCACCGCGGGCAGGCGGGCGCCGCCGCCGCACACCAGGCCCCGCTCCCCCGCCCGCTCGATCCGCGCCAGCTCGCCCTCCAGCTTCAGCACGAGGCCGCTCACACCCTCGTCGGCGATCAGCAGGTTCGAGCCGGAGCCCACCACGGCAACCGGCATCCGTACGGCTCTGGGCCCACGCGAGCAGCTCCAGCAGTTGCGCCTCGCTACCGGCGCGCGCGAAGTGCTCCGCCGCGCCGCCCGTGCGCACCGTGGCCAGGCGGGCGAGCGGGAAGTCCCGCTGCACGATGCCGGAGGCGGGTCGCGTGCGGGGGGCGTCCACGTGTGTCCGTGCCTCGCCGCGCGCGTGGGCGTCGGACCTCCGTCCGCGTCGACGCGTCGTGCGTCAGCCGGCGCCCCAGCGCATCGACGTCCCCCGCGCCCATCACCACACACAGGTCGCCCTCGCCGAGCTGAGCCCCGTCAGGACGGGCTCGGCGTCGGCGAACGTGGGCAGCCAGTGGACCGGGCGGCCCCCCGCTGCGTCGGCGGCCGCCTGCGCGATCAGCAGCCCGCTGACCCCCGGGTGGTCCTCGGCGCGCTCGCGCGCGGGGTACACGTCGAGCACGACCACCACGTCGGCCTGGGCCAGAGCCACCCCGAACTCGCGGGCGAGCAGCTCGGTGCGCGAGTAGAGGTGGGGCTGGAAGACCGCCACCAGCCGCCGGTGCTCGAACGTGCGCGCCGCGCGGAGGGTCGCCGCGACCTCCGTCGGGTGGTGCGCGTAGTCGTCGTACAACAGCCGCCCCACGGGGGTCTCGCCGAGCCGCTGAAAGCGACGGCCTGCGCCCGTGAAGCCCTCGATGCCCTCGATCGCACGCAGGGGGTCGGCGCCGGCGAGCAGCGCAGCCTCCAGGGCACCCGCGGCGTTGACCGCATTGTGAGCACCGGGAACCGACAGGCACACCGCTGCTCCCTCCAGAGGAAGCGCGAGCCCCCCGCCGGTGAGGGTCAGATCGGGCGCGTCGTAGGCGCCTGACCACACCCCTGCGCAGCTCCAGCAGCTCCGGGCGGTCCCACACGCACCGCGGACGCCGGCCCGGCGAGGAACGCGCGGAACGCATCGCGCAGCTCCGCGAGCGAGCGCGAAGCGTCGCGTGGTGGTCAAGCTCGACGTTCGTGAGCACCGCGACGTCGACGTCGAGGCTCGAGCATCGAGCGATCCGACTCGTCCGCCTCGACCACCAGCCACTCCCCCTCCCCCCACTCCGCGTTCGCCAGTCCGCCGCCCACCGGAGCGCCGATCAGCCATCCGGGGCGCTCGCCGCTCGCGCGCAGGGCGTGCACGATCATCGAGGCGGTGGTGGTCTTGCCGTGGGTGCCCGCCACCGCGATCGTGCGCCGCAGCGCGGTGAGCTCCCCGAGCAGCTCCGCGCGGGGCCGCTCCGCCAGCCCCCGTTCGCGCGCGGCGCGACGCTCCGGGTTCTCGGGGGGCACGGCGCTTGAGTAGACGACCTCCACGTCCCCCCCCGCGGGCACGTTGGCGGCGTCGTGGCCGATGCTCGCCTCCAGCACCCCGTCCGCGCGCAGGCGCTCGAGGTAGGGGGAGTCCGCGCGGTCGGAGCCGCTGACCTGCGCCCCCAGGGCGTGGGCGGCGCGCGCGTAGCCGCTCATGCCCGCGCCCCCGACACCCACGAAGTGCAGCCGCCGCCCGCTCCACGCTCTGCCCTCCCCGCTCACGGAAGATCCACCTTCTGAACCCTCACCCCACGCAACGGCCGCCCCAACCCATGTGGGGCAGGTCCGCGAGCGGTCCACAACGGCAGGCTCATCCCCCGGCGGCCTCCAGCAGCTCCCCGGCTACCGCCTCGGCAGCGTCGGGACGCGCCAGGCGGCGCGCGGCAGCGGCCATCGCTCGCATCCGCTGGGGATCGGCGAGCAGCGCAGCAGTCTCGCGGGCCAGGCGCGCGGGGCTCAACTCGCCATCGGGGATTACCACCGCGGCGCCGCCGCGCTTCATCCAGCGGGCGTTGGCCGCCTGGTGGTCGGCGGCGGCGTGGGGGTAGGGAACCAGGATCGCGGGCCTGCCGTGGGCGGCGACCTCGAACAGCGAGCCCCCCGCGCGGGCGACCACGAGGTCGGCGGCGGCGAGTGCATCGGCGAAGTCGGCGAGGTCGAGGTACTCGCGCAGGTCGTACCCCGCCGGTAGCGCCCGCGCGGACAGCTCGGGGTGATCGCGACGTCCGCAGACGTGCAGCACGTGGAAGGCCGCCCCCGCGAACGCCTCGACCGCGGCGAGGTTGATCGAGCGCGCCCCCAGCGAGCCCCCGAAGACCAGCACGCACGTCTCCCCGGACGCGATCCCCAGCCGCTCCCGCGCCCCGGCGCGGTCCTGCTGGGGCGGGGGGATCGGGCGACCGGTGACCCTGTAGCGGCGCCCCCCCCGCCCCTCGATTCCGAACGCCAGGCACACCCGCCGCGCGAACGGCGCCAGCGCGCGGTTGGCCAGGCCGAGGTGGCTGTCGGCCTCGGTGAGCACCAGCGGGATGCGGCGCGTGAGCGCGGCGAGCCCCACCGGTCCGGAGACGTACCCGCCGCCGCCCATCACCGCGTCGGGGGCCAGCTCCCCCAGCAGCGCGCGGGCACGCAGGAGCGCCCTGAGGGCGAGCACCAATGCACGCACCGCCCGCAGCGGGTTACGGCGATCGAGGCCCACCACCGAGATCGTGTGCAGGGGATAGCCCGCGGCCGGCACCAGCTGGGCCTCGGCGCGCTCGCCGCCGATGAACGCGACCTCCGCACCCCGCGCCCGCAGAGCGTCAGCCACCGCCAGCGCGGGCACCACGTGCCCGGCGGTTCCCCCCGCGGCGATCACGACTCTGCTTGGCGCTGCGCTCACCAGCCAATCCTGCCGGTTTGCGTGCGCGCGCGTCGCCCACCGCGCGCACGTGGGCGCTTGTGCCGGAGGCGACGTTCAGGAGCAGGCCCATCGCGGCGAGCATCACGATCAGGCTGCTCGACCCGTAGGAGACGAATGGGAGCGGCACCCCCGTGAGCGGCGCGAGGCCGAGTACCGCGAACACGTTGAGCACCGCCTGGGAGAGGATCAGCGAGGTCATCCCGACGGCGATCAGCGCGCTGAAGAGGCTGCGCGCCCGCTTCGCCGCCCGTAGGCCCGCGTAGCCGATCAGTCCGTAGAGGAACAGCAGCGCGTACACCCCCACCACCCCGAGCTCTTCGGCGATCACCGCGAAAATGAAGTCGGTCTGCGCCTCCGGCAGGTAGAAGATCTTCTGCACCGACTGCCCCGGGCCCACCCCGAAGAGGCCGCCCGAGCCGATCGCGACCTGGCCCTGCACGGCCTGGAAGCCGCTGCCGGAGGCGTGCGCCCAGGGATCGATGAACGAGGTCAGCCGCTCGCGCGCGTAGGGCCGGGCGAGCGCGTACACCGCGACCGCCGCGACCGCGCAACCGGCGATGATCGCCAGGTTGCGCAGCGGAGTCCCGGCGGCGACGAGCAGCGCGCAGGTGGTGAGGACGATCACCAGGGCGGTGCCGATGTCCGGCTGGGTGGCCACCAGCAGGCAGGCCCCCCCGACCACGACCAAGAGCGGCCGGCAGAGCTCGCGCAGGTCGTGCACGCGCTGGGGTCGGCGCGCGAGCAGCGTGGCGGAGTACAGCACGAGCGCGAGCTTCAGAAACTCGGAGGGCTGAAATTGGAAGATCCCCGGCCCGATCCAGCGGCGCGCCCCGTTGACGCTCACCCCCACGTGCGGGATGTGGACCGCCAGCACGAGCGCGAACGAGACCGCCAGCAGCGGCGCGATAAGACCCTGCACCCGGGCGACCCCGTCGCGCGCCAGGTAGTGCATCAGCGCGAGCCCCACCGCCCCGAAGATCACGAACTTCACGAGATCGCCGCTGCCGGTGCCGCTGCCTTCCAGCAGCGAGCTGGCGGAGGAGGCGCTGTAGACCATCACCGCCCCGAACGCCAGCAGGCAGAGGGTCGCGGTCAGCAGGATGCGGTGCTCGAGCGGCTGCTGGGCGGCCTTCGCGGCCTTGCCATTGCGCGCTGGCCGAAACGGGGATTCGCGCCGAAGGCGCGTGTCCCCCGGCTTCGGTCGACCGGCGTTGCGCGCGACCCTGCCGGCGGGTCGTTCCGCGGGACGCGCGCTTGCGCCGCTCCGTCCCTGGACTCTGGCTTTGGCGCCGCGCGCGGCCGGTGGCATCCCAGCTCACTTCGACGCAGCCGCTTGGAAGCCTTCCCCTGGGCGACGCTGCGGCACTCGGCGGGCGCCTAATGCTTCTTCTGCTTGTGACCCTTGCCGGACTGCTTGCCGTGATGCTTGCGCTTGCGGTGCTTGCCGTGTTTGGAGCTCGGCCTCCCGTGCACCGGTTTCGATGAGCTGGCGGCTGAGGTCGAACCGCCTGCGGGCGCCGGCGAGCTACTGGCGCCGGACGTCGAGTGCTGGCCGCCGGCGAGCGGCACTTGGGGCTCGTTGCTCACGGGGCCGGGTGTGACGCCGGAGCCAGGGGGTTTGACCACGACTTCTTCTACTTCTGGTTGGGCCACCGCTATTTCTTCCGGTGCTTCGAACATTCCCCCGCTCGCGCTCGCGTCGCCGGCTTCGTTGCTCGCGGTGATATCAAAGACGTATTCCCCTTTGCCAAGTTCCACCCCGACGCTGTTGAGGTCGAGGCTCACCGTCTGCGGCACGAACGAGCCGAACAGGTTTCCGCCGCGTGGCAGTTCGATCGGGACGATCAGCTCACATCCAGCACCTTTTTTGCTGCAGGGCGAGGAGATCATGTGGAATGCGTATTCCGTTTCCAGGCCTTCGGTGTCGATCGTCGCTTCGAGCGTCGCGTCGGTCTTGGTGAGATGCGAAACTCTCACCGATTCGATCACCGGCGCCTTGGCGGGAAGCGTGGTGAACGTCTCGTCGGATCCGTGAACGATCGGGCCTTCGAACCCAAAGCCGTCTTCAGTGAGCTTCGACCTGGCGGCGATCACGCGGTAGTGATAGGTGGTGCCCGGCTTCAGCCTCACCCCCACGTGGGTGAGGTCGAGGCCGACCGCCTGCCCCCCCACTCCGGGGCCGGTCTCCTCGATCGGCAGACCTTCCGCATCGGCGTCGAGATCGCCGAGCGGGCACAGGTAGGTGTGCTCCCACGCGCTCGGGCAGGCGAATTCGGAAATGTATTCGCTCGGGCTCGCGACGAGCTGGAACTGGTAGGAGGCACCTTGTTCCGCGTCCTCGGGGTTGATCGCAGCTTCGAGCCTCGCGCCGGTCGCGGTCACGTGCGAAGCGGACTCGGATTCGATCACCGGGGCTTCCGCGGCCGCGGCGGGCATCGTGAACTGCCCCGTCGAGGAGAAGCGCTTGCCCACTTCGTTTTCCGCGACCAACCAGTAGAGATATGTCCCGCCAGGCCTCAGACCGCTGACTTCGGCCGACACTTCCTGCGGAGCGCTTCCGGTGAGCGGACCTTCGCGTGGAGTGCTCTCGCCACAGGGCAACGGTCCCGGGCATTCCTCCTCGCCGGGCTGAGCGTAGAGGAAGTGGTAGTAGGTAGGGACCCCTTCGGGGTTGAGCGTTCCCCTTAGCTTGACGCCGGTGGACGTGAATTCGACAGGTTCGACCTGGGGTTCGCCCGGCGGCGCGACAGCGCCGGCCGTCGCGGGCAATCCCGCGAGCAGCAACGCACCCACCACCACGACCAGCCAGCGGAGCCTGCCTCGCATCAACCTATGCCTCCAAGGATGCACCAGACGTGCGCATGATCAACCCATACCCGGCACCGCGATTCTACACGATCCCAGCGACCAGCGCCACAAACCGCTGGCCGCGGGCCTCGAAGTCGGCGAACTGGTCGAAGCTCGCGCAGGCGGGCGAGAGCAGGACCACCTCGCCGGCGCCCGCCGACGCCGACGCCGCGTCCACCGCGTTCTCCAGATCGCCACATTCGCGCAGCGGCACCCTCGCGCCGTCGAGGGCCCGTGCGATCTCGGGTGCGTCTTCGCCGATCAGGTACGCAGCACTGCAACTCGCCGCGATTGCTTCGCGTAGCGGCGCGAAGTCCTGGCCCTTTCCCTGCCCGCCGAGGATCAGGTGCACGCCGCCCTCCGGGAACGCACGCAGCGCGACGAGCGTGCTAGCGAGGTTGGTGGCCTTCGAGTCGTTGACATAGCGCACGCCGTCGTGACTGCCCACCTCCTGTAGGCGGTGGGGCACACCCGCGAACGTGCGTAGGCCCTCGTGCACCGCGTCGGGGTCGATGCCGCGAGCGAGGCACACGGCGGCGGCGGCCAGCGCGTTCTGGCGGTTGTGCTCGCCACGCAGACGGAGCCCGGCTACGTCCGGTTGGGGGCCGGCGTCGAAGCACACCCTGCCCACGCCGGTTGGCAACTCGATGTCCGCGAGCGCCGCCGGTAGCACCGCGATGTCGCCCTCACGCTGGTTGGCGAAGATCCGCAGCTTCGCCTCCCGGTAGGCCTCCATTGTGCCGTGCCGGTCGAGGTGGTCCGGCGTCATGTTGAGCAGCACGGCCGCCTCCGGCGCGAATGCGAGCGTGTCCTCGAGTTGGAAGGAGGACGCCTCGCACACCACCGTCGTGCGCTCCTCGATCCTCCCCACCAGGCCGCTGAGCGCCGCTCCCACGTTGCCGGCCACCGCCACCGGCAGGCCGGCTTCGCGGTGGATGTGGCCGATCCACTCCACCGTGGTGGTCTTCCCGTTAGTGCCCGTCACCGCGATCAGCTCGTTGCCCAGGAGGCGCCAGGCGAGCTCGAGCTCCCCCAGCACCGGCATCCCCCGCTCGCGCGCCGCCGCGACCACCGGCGCCCGGGCGGGCACCCCCGGGCTCTTGACAACGGCCCGCACGCGCTCGAGCTCCCCGAGGCCGTCCGTGTGAAGGCGCACCTCCACACCCAGCGCGGCGAGCTCATCCGCGGAGGGCGCCCCACCGGCTCCGGACAGCCCCCCCGAGTCCACGCCGATCACCCGCTCCCCACGCTCGCGTAGCACCCGCGCCGCGCCGGCCCCTGAGCGCGCGAGCCCCACGACCAGATAGGGACCCTCGGGGATTGGTGGGCGCGGCCTCACCTAGGCAATGCTCTGGCGATAGATCGTGAAACCGATCGCACAGCAGATCGCGGCGATGATCCAGAAGCGCAGGATGATCTTCGTCTCCGACCACCCCCGCAGCTCGAAGTGGTGGTGGATCGGGGCCATCAGGAACACCCGCTTGTGGCGTGTCTGGAAGTAGAGCACCTGAATCACGACCGACAGCGCCTCGATCACGAAGATCCCGCCGAGCAGGATCAGCAGTATCTCCGTCTGGGTCATCACCGCCAGACCCGCGATCGCACCCCCGAGGCCCAGGGCGCCGGTGTCGCCCATGAAGATCGTCGCGGGGAACGCGTTGAACCACAGGAAGCCGATACACCCCCCCACCAGGCATCCCGCGAGCATCGAGAGGTCATTCGAGGAGGAGACGAACTCCGAGGTGATGAAGGTGATGCCCACATACGCCAGCAGCACAATCGCGGCACACCCCGCCGCGAGCCCGTCGAGGCCGTCGGTGAGATTGACCGCGCTGGTCGTGCCGGCCACCACGAGGTAGATCAGCAGCGGGTAGAACGGCCCGAGATCCACGTGGTAGTCGACGATCCGCAGTCTCAGCGTTTCCTGCAGGTGCGCCTCGTGGGTCGCGACGAACCACAGGCCCAGCGAGATCGCGATCGTCACCGCCAGCTTGGTGCGCGCCCGCAGGCCCAGCGAGCGCCGGCGCACGAGCTTGGTGTAGTCGTCCGCGAACCCCAGCAGCGCGCACGCGAGCGCCGTGCCGAACACCCCCAGCGCGCGCCATTCGTAGCCGGTGAGGATCAGGAACGGAATCGCCACCGCCACGAAGACGATCACCCCACCCATCGTGGGGGTGCCCGCCTTCTGGCGATGCCCCTCCGGGCCCTCCTCGCGGATGTGCTGCCCGAACTCCCGTCTACGCAGGAACTCGATGAACTTGGGGCTCAGGAAGATGCAGATCAGCAGCGCCGCCGTCCCCCCGATCAGGACCCGACCCATTCAGCGGCCCCCGCCGAGTCCAAGTGCCTGCGCCACCCGCTCGAGGCCCACGCCGCGTGAGCCCTTCACGAGGACCGTATCGCCCGCACGCAGCAGCCCCGGCAGGAGCTCGGCCGCCGTGGCGGCGTCCGGCACGCGATGCACCTCTCCCTCTAAGCCCTTCCCCATCTCACCCGCCAGCGGACCGACCGCGACCAGCAGCTCCACGCCGCGCGCGCGGGCGTACTCACCGATCTCGCGGTGCAGGCGCCACTCCTCGGGGCCCAGCTCGAGCATGTCGCCGAGCACCGCCGCGCGGCGCCCCGGCGCGGTCGCGGCAAGGTCGTCGAGCGCGGCGCGCATCGACATCGGGTTGGCGTTGTAGCAGTCGTTGATCAGCACGATTCCGTCTCCCACGGCGATGCGCTCGCCGCGCAGCGCCGAGAACTCCACCTCCAGGCGCCCCGCGGGGGTCACGCCGAGAGCGCGCGCGGCCGCCACCGCCGCCAGCAGGTTGCGGAGGTTATGGGATTGCGTGAAGGACGGGCGCAAGCGGATCAGCTCCTGCGCTGCGCCAGGCGGGGCGCTCCCGCTCGAGGCCCTCTCGCCATCGGGCATACACGCCCTGCCGAGCACCGGTTGGGGGCCGGGCATGCGATCCACGATCACCACCTCCCCACCGATCGAAGTTCGATCAGCCCCGCGCTCCACGAACTCCACCTCGCCCCCCTCCCCGAACGTCACCGTCCGAAGATCGCTACGCAAGTGCCGCGCAAGCAGCGGCTCTGCGGCCGGCACCACGACCGTCGTGCCCGGTGCCATGCCCTCGATCAGCTCCGCCTTGGCCGCCGCGACCCCCTCCAGGGACCCCAGCTGCTCCAGGTGCACCGGCCCCACGTTCACGATCACCCCCACCTCCGGCTCCGCGATCGCCACCAGCTCCGCGATCTGCCCCCGCCCCCGCATCGCCATCTCCAGCACCAGCACCCGCGTGCCCCTCGGCGCGGCCAGAATCGCCAGTGGCAGCCCGATCTCGGTGTTCAGGTTCGCTGGGCTCGCTACCGTCGGCCCCCCCGCCGAAGCTGGGGGAGCCAGCATCCCCGTTTCGCTCAGCATCCCCGTTGCGACCGAAGCCGGGGGACACTCGCCTTCGACCGAAGCGGGGAGACACTCGCCTTCAGCTCGCATCCCCCGTTCGGCCAGCATCCCCGTTTCGGCCAGCGCTTCCGCGCCGCCCAGCAGCGCCGCGAGGATGTCCTTCGTCGAGGTCTTCCCCGTCGAGCCCGTGATCGCGACGACCTTGGCGCCCTCCTCCCCGAGCGCCTGCCGCCACGCGCGGGCCAGCCACTGCATTGCCGCGAGTGGATCGGGGTGCGCGAGCACCGCGCCGCCGGCCGGCGGCGTCGCCTGCTCCGCCACCACCAGGGCGCCCCCGACGAGCGCCCGCGCGTGCTCCGGAGCCACCAGCACCCCCCACGCCCCGGCACGCAATGCCCGCTCCGCGTAGGCCCCACCGTCCACGTGCTCTCCCCGCAGACCCACGAACAGGTCGCCGGGCTGGATCTCGCGCGAGTCGATCGAGCCGCGCCGCGGCCCGCCGGCCCACGAGGCGCCGCGCAGCAGCTCCGCCCCGGCCGCAGCGGCCACCCGCTCCCCATCCCAGCCGA
Organism: uncultured Solirubrobacterales bacterium; assembly: GCA_963742275.1. Classification (GTDB taxonomy): domain Bacteria; phylum Actinomycetota; class Thermoleophilia; order Solirubrobacterales; family Solirubrobacteraceae; genus Palsa-744. The sequence continues at coordinate 331,110 of CAVUKU010000002.1, forward strand.
TCATCGGGCCCTGGCCTGTACGCCCTGCCTGCGCGCGGCGAGGGCCTCACGTGCGACCGAGACATCGTCGAAGGGGACCTTCCGCCCGCCCGCCAGCTCCTGACCCTGCTCGTGGCCCTTGCCGGCAATCACCACCACGTCCCCCGGCTGCCCGTCGGCGATGGCACCGTGGATCGCGGCTCGCCGGTCGGTGACCCCGTGCGCGGTGTAGCCCCTGCTCGGCGCCACACGCGGCTCGTGGATGCCGGCGAAGATCTCCCCGATGATCGCCTCGGGGTCCTCCGAGCGCGGGTTGTCCGAGGTGACCATCACCAGGTCCGCGAGCCGGGACGCTATTTCGCCCATCAGCGGGCGCTTGCCCCGGTCCCTGTCCCCGCCCGCGCCGAACACGCAGATCACTCGGCCATGACCCTGGGTCATCTCCCGGGCCGCACGGAGCACGTTCTCCAGCGAGTCCGGCGTGTGGGCGTAGTCCACGACGACGGCGAAGGCCTGCCCCTCCTCGACCGGCTCGAAGCGACCCGGGACCCGGACCCCGGCTTCGAGCGCCTCGATCAGCGGATCGAGCGGGTAGCCGAGCGAGTGGACACCCGCGAGCGCCGCGAGCGCGTTGGCGACGTTGAAGCGCCCGGGCATCGGCAGCGTCAGCGGCTGCTCGCCGGCCGGCGTGCGCAGGATGAAGCGCACCCCCTCGGGCCCGAAGCGCAGATCGCGGGCCGCGTAGTCGGCCTCCCCATCAACGCCGTGGTCGGCGTGGGCCTCGATGCCGTGGTCAGCCCGGCCTTCGACGCGGTGGTCGGCGTGGGCCTCGACGCGGTGGTCAGCCTGGCCCTCGACGCGGTGGTCGGCGTGGCCCTCGATGCCGTGGTCAGCCTGGCCTTCAACGCGGTGGTCGGCGCGGGCCCCGACGCAGTGGTCGGCCTGGCCTTCGACGGCGTAGGTGAGGGCCTCGGGCACCTCCTTGGCTAGCCGCCGCCCGTACTCGTCGCCGAGGTTGATGACGCTCGCCGCCGGGCGCTCCCCCCACTCGGGCAGGAACAGCCTGCGCTTGGCGAGGAAGTAGTCCTCCATCGTCGGATGGAAGTCCAGATGGTCCTGGGTGAGGTTGGTGAACACGGCAGCCGCAAAGGGGATCGCGCCGACCCGCTCCAGCGCCAGGGCGTGGGAGGAGACCTCCATCGCGCAAGCCCCGTCACCCGACGTGAGCATCGCCCGCAGGTCGGCCTGCAGGTCGACCGCCTCGGGCGTGGTGCGTTCAACCGGCCGGTCCTGCCCGCCGATGACCGACTTGACCGTCCCCAGCAGGCCGCACTGCACGCCGCTCGCCTCCAGCAACGCCCGCATCAGATACGCCGTGGTGGTCTTGCCGTTCGTGCCCGTCACCCCGAGCACCCGCAGCTCCCGCGCGGGATCGCCGTAGAAGCGCGCCGCTACCGGCCCCATCGCCGCGCGAGCCGATCGCACGAGGACCTCCGGTACGCCCAGGCCGAGGGGACGCTCGACCGCCAGCGCCGCCGCCCCTGCGCGTACCGCCTGCGCGGCATGCTCGTGGCCGTCGCTGCGCTCGCCTGGCACGCAGAAGAAGAGCGCACCCTGGCCCACCCGCCGGCTGTCGTACGCAAGCTCCGTGATCTCCACCGCGGCCTCATCGCCGCCGATGCCGCTCACGCCCAGCTCGGCGGGAATCAAATCGGCCAGCCTCATCGCAGCTCACGCCGTCTTCGCATCGAGTCTGAGTCTAGTTTCAGCGCCCGACGCGGCCCGCGCCGCCCGGACCTCAGACGGCGACCGGCTCGTGAGCGCGGAGCGGGGACCCGGCGGTGGAGAACTCCAGCGCCCCGTCCTCGAGCGCGCCGAGCTTGAGGCTGAGGATGTCGAGCGCGTAGTTCTGGTAGAGCCGCCACGGCGCCCTCGAGCCCTGTTTGGGGAACTTGTCGATCGAGCGCTGCACGTAGCCGGAGCTGAAGTCGATGAACGGCAGCTCGGCGATCGAGGGATCCCGGTTGCGCGGCGTACACACCTCGTAACCGTGCTCGGCCATGTGGCCCAGCAGCCGACAGACGTATTCGCAGGTGAGGTCGCACTTGAGCGTCCACGAGGCGTTCGTGTACCCCAGCGCGAGCGCCATGTTGGGCACGCCGCTCAGCATCATGCCCTTGTAGCTCATCGTCTCCGCGAGCACGATCTCGCGGCCGTCGACCGCGATCTCCATGCCCCCGAGCGCCAGCAGCTCGAGCCCGGTCGCGGTGACGATCAGATCGGCCTCCAGCTCGGCCCCGGAGGCGAGCTGCAGGCCCCCCTCGGTGAACGTCTCGATGCGATCCGTGACGACCGACGCGCGGCCCTCCCGGATCGCCTCGAAGAGGTCGCCGTCCGGCACCAGGCACAGGCGCTGATCCCACGGGTCGTAGTTGGGTTTGAAGTGCGTGTCAATGTCGTAACCCGGCGGGAGCTGGTGCTCAAGCGCTTTGCGCAGCAGCGCCTTCATCGCCCCCGGCATGCGCCTGCTGAGCTGGAAGCTCAGCATTGTGCGCAGGACGTTCTTCCAGCGCGCGAGCGCGTAGGCGACCTTGGCCGGCAGGGAGTGGCGCAGGAAGTCTGCGATCCGGTCCTCCGCGGGCAGCGAGACGACGTAGCTGGGTGAGCGCTGCAGCATCGTGACGTGCGCTGCACTGCGCGCCATCGAGGGGACGAGCGTGATCGCGGTCGCGCCGCTGCCGATCACCACCACGCGCTTGTCGGCGTAGTCGACGTCCTCGCTCCAGCGCTGCGGGTGCACGATCCGCCCGGCGAAGCGCTCCATCCCCTTGAACTCTGGCGTATACCCCTCGTCGTAGCGGTAGTAGCCGCTGCACATGAGCAGGAAGCCACAGCTCAGGAGCACAGTCTCACCGGTGTCGCCGCGCTCCGCCTCCACCGTCCATCGCGCGTCGGCCGAGGACCACTCGGCGCGCACCACGCGATGGTGGAAGCGGACCCTCTCATCGATGCGATGGTCGCTCGCGGTCTGCTTGACGTAGTTGAGGATGGACGCCCCGTCGGCGATCGCCTTGGCCTCCTCCCACGGCTTGAAGCAGTAGCCCAGCGTATACATGTCCGAGTCCGAGCGGATGCCGGGGTATCTGAAGAGATCCCAGGTCCCGCCGATGCAGTCCCGGGCCTCAAGGATCGCGTAGCTGCGCTCCGGGCATCTGGTCTGCAGGTGGTAGCCGGCGCCGACGCCGGACAGACCGGCCCCGACGATCAGCACGTCCACATGTTCGAGCGCCATCTCCGGGACAATCCTACTAGAGTCAAGATGCGGGAGACCCGCGCTTGGGGCTCTCGTTTCAAGCCGCCTCGGAGATCACCAGGCGTAGGGCGCCGTCGAAGCTCTCCCGCTCGCGCAGGTGGCCGTGCTCGGAGTCCCACTCGCCGCTGTCAAGGGCGGCGGAGAGCCGCTCGACAGTGCGCTGCTCCACGCCCGGTTCTAGCAGCGCCCACATCGACTGGGCCCCGCGGACCGCGGGGTCGAGGAGCTCCTCGGGACGCCGCCAGAACGCCTCGAAGAACCCGTCGATACAGTCGCCGGGCGTCGGGATCCGCTCCACCCGCGTGCGCCCCCCCAGCGCAGCCGTGATGTCCTCGATGGCGGGGAACCGCGGTCGCTCCCGCTCGAGGCCCTCACTCAGGAACTCCTGCTGCCAGGCCGGCAGACTGTCGAGCTCGAACGTGAAGACCACCACCGGTCCGCGTGCCACCCGGCGCAGCTCGGCTAGCCCGGCCTCGGGCGGCTCCCAGTGGTGGATCGTCACGCACGCCATCGCCGCATCGACGGCACCGTCATCAAAGGGCAGCGCCTCCGCGCGAGCGGCGATCGCCGGTGCGGCACCGGCGGGGCGCTGGGCTCGCATCGTCGCGCTCGGCTCCACGGCGAGCACCCAGCGATCGCGCGGCTCGTAGGACCCCGCGCCGGCGCCAACGTTGAGCACCGTGCGTGCGTCGCCGAGCGCGGCGTGAATGCGCGCGGCGATCCGCGGGTCCGCCCGCCGGTGCCGCGCGTAGGTGCGCCCGTGCCGCTCATAGTCGACCCGAGCAGTCACCCCGCCGACCCTAACACCCGCGACCGCCGTGGGAGGTGCTCTACCCCGCCGACTGGGAGGGCGGGATCGGGGTAGGTGGGATTCCTAAATACGGCAGCGCGAACGCCATGATCTGGCCGAACGCCGGGGCGGCGACCGTGCCACCGAAGATCGAGCCGGTCTGCGGTTCGTCCACGATCACCGCGCACAGCAGCTTTGGGTTCGAGGCCGGCGCGAAACCCATGAAGGAGGCCACGTAGGCGGTTTCGGAGTATTCGCCCGTCGCCGGATCCACCTTGCTGGCGGTGCCCGTCTTGCCCGCTAGCTGATAGCCCGGGACCGACACCTCGCTCGCCGTGCCGCCCGGGGCCAGCACCCCGCGCAGCATCTGGCGCAGCTGCGCGGCCGTGTTTGCCGAGATCACGCGATGGCCCGCCGGCAGCTTGGTGGGGTGACCGTTCACCTCGGCCACGATGTGGGCCGGGCGCAGGATGCCACCGTTGGCGATCGCCGCGTACGCGGTGGCCATCTGGATCGGGGTCACCGACTCCCCCTGCCCGATCGGCAGGTTGCCCATCGAGGAGCCCGAGTATTCACTCGGCTTCAGCACCTGCCCGATTTCCTCGCCCGGCAGGTCGATCCCCGTCCGCGCCCCGAAGCCGAAGCGGTGCACCCATTCGTTGAAGGTGTCTTCCCCCTCCCGTTTCCCGATCTCGATCGCACCCACATTGCTGGACTGCGCGAGGATCTGCCCCGTGCTCAGCATCTCTTCGGGGTGTTCCTCGGCGTCGTGGATCGTGCGGTTCGCGACCTGAATCTGATCGGGGACGTCGAATTGGGTGTTGGGCGTGATCAGGCCCTCCTGCAACGCACCCGAGACCGCGACCACCTTGAACGTCGAGCCCGGTTCGTAGTTGAAGCTCACCGCCCGGTTCTCCAGCGCTTCTTCCAGCGCCGCCTTCGGTGGGGGGTCTTCGAGATTCAGCTGCGGCCAGCTCGCCATCGCCAGGATCGCCCCCGTGTCCGGTTCCATCACGATCGCCGTCGCGTCCCTTGGGTGAAAGACCCTCCCCACCGCGCTCAGCACCGCTTCGCTGCGCTGCTGGATGTTCGCGTCCAGCGTCAGCCTCAGCTGTGCCCCCGGTTCCTCGCGGCGCACGTTCGCGATCGAGATCGGCTGGCCCAGCGCGTCGCTCACCACCCGTCGCTCCCCCGCTCGCCCGCCCAGGATCGCGTTGTCTGCGTATTCCAGGCCCGAGAGGCCGCCGCCTTCGGTGCCCAGCATGCCCAGCACCTGCGCCGCCAGCGTGTCCCGCGGGTACACCCGGCGGGTCGTCGGCGTGCCCGAGACTCCCGGGATGTTCAGCGCCAGAACCGCCTTCGCCCGGGCCGCCGGCAATACGCGCGCCAGGTCCACGAAGCCACTGCGCTCGCTCAGATCGGTGAGCACCTGCGCCTGCGGGCGCCCCAGCAGCGGCGCCAGGCGCGCGGCCGCGCCGAGTGGGTCCTTGACCAGATACGGGGTCGCCGAGATTTCATCGGCCGGTTCGGAGATCGCGAGCACCATTCCGTTGCGATCCGTGATCGTCCCCCGCTGCGCGGGCACGGTTTCGACCGTCACCTGCTGCGTGCGCGCCACCCTCCGCAGCGCCGCGCTGTGCAGCACCCCGAGGTACAACGTCCGCCCCGCCGCCACCGCCAGCAGCAGGAAGCAGATCGCGAACAGCACCCCGATGCGACTCTGCATGTTCGCCACTGCCCTCTAGCCCCCCGGGGAGCCCTGGGTCCCACCGGCCCCATCGCCCGAGCCGGTCTGTGGGCTCGTCGTTTCGGCCGATCCCCCGGTCCCAGCCGGGACGCTCGCCGGCGCGGCCGGCGTCCCAGCCGGCGGCGTTTCGGCGGCGGGCGCCCCCGTCGGCGAGGTTTGGCCGGACGGCACCTGTGTGGCCGGCGTTTGCGGGCTTGCTGTTTCGCCGCCGGCGCCCGCGCTCGTTTCCGTGCCCGTGGTGGCGCCCGTGCTCGGTTCCGTGCCCGTCGTCGCACCGGGGCTCGTTTCTGTGCCGGCGCCAGAACTCGCTCCCGTGGCGCTGGCGGCGCTGGGACTCGCTTCTGTGTCCGAGGTGACCCCAGGACTCGCTTCCGCGCCGGTTGCGGCGCCGGTGCCCGCGATGCCGGTGGCGGTGCTCTGGGTCTGAGCGGGTTTCGCGAGCGCCGCCGCCGCCAGTCGAGCGTCGAGTGGACCTCGAAGAGTGTCGAAGTGCAGCGCCCCCGGCGGAGCGAGCACCATGCCACTGGCAAGCGCGAGCCGTTCGACACGTTCCCCCGAGGAGAGCGAGGAATCTTCGATCGCGAGCGCTGAGTTCTCCCGCTGCAGCAGCTCCGCGTGCTCGAGTGCGTGGCCGATGCCAACTCCCAGCTTCACCACCCACAGCTGCATCGCCACGATCCCGATCAGCGCGAACGCCACCACGCCGATCCAGGCGCGGGCGGGCGGGTTCCAGATCAGCCGGTCGAGCAGTCGCCCAAAGAGCTTGGAGCCGGCCCATTCGACCCGTGTGTTGCCTGCCCGCCCGGTACGCGCGGGACCGGACACGCGGCGCGGTCGCGCCGCCGGCCGCAGTGGTTGGGCGGCGCGGCCGTGGCGGACGGGACGGCCGGGGACCGCGGGACGGCGAGGCGATGGCGACCCGCCCTCCCGGGGACGGCGAGGACGGACGGCGGGAGCCGGCACGGCCGCGGCGGCGGGGGGCGGGGTCACGTGGTGCCCCCGGGGTCCTCCGCCAGCTTCCTCGCGGCACGCAGCCGCGCAGAGGCCGCGCGCGGGTTGTGCGCGAGCTCGCCCGCGGAGGCGGTAATCGCGCGGCGCGCCAGCAACGCCGCCTGCGGCTCGCGCCCGCAGGCGCACACCGGCAGGTCGGGCGGGCAGACGCAGCCCCGCGCGCGCTCCACCATGAAGCGCTTCATGCGCCTGTCCTCCAGCGAATGGAAGGAGATCCCCGCGAGCACCCCGCCCTCGCGCAGCAGCACCCACGCGAGCGGCAGCGCCCGCTCGAGCTGGCCGAGCTCGTCGTTGACGGCGATCCGCAGCGCCTGGAAGACCCGCTTGGCGGGGTGCCCCCCGGCGAAGCGCGCGGGAGCGGGGATCGCGGAGTTGATGATCTCCACGAGCTCCAGCGTCGTCTCGATCGAAGCCCGCTCCCGACGGCGCACGATCGCGTGGGCGATCGCCCCCGCGTGACGCTCCTCGCCGAGCTCGCGCAGGATCCCCGCCAGGTGCCGCTGATCCCAGGTGGCGAGGATCTCGCGCGCGTCGAGCTCCTGCTCGGGGTCCATGCGCATGTCCAGGGGCGCGTCGTAGGAGTAGGAGAAGCCGCGCTCGCGCGTGTCCACCTGCATCGAGGACATGCCGAGGTCGAAGTAGACCATGTCCGCATGCAGACCCTCCTCGGCGAGCATCTGCAGCGCCTCGGCGTAGCCGCCGCGGATGAAGCGCACCGTGCAGGGGAGCTCCTCGGCGAGCTCCGCGAAGCGCTCCTGCGCGATCGGGTCGCGGTCGATCGCCACGAGCGTTCCCTGCGCACCTAGACGCTGGGCGATCAGGCGAGCGTGGCCGCCGCCGCCGAAGGTGCAGTCGACGGCGACCTGCCCCGGCTGGGGATCCAACATTCCGATCAGCTCCCCCGCGAGCACGGGGATGTGAATGGTGGGCATGTCAAGCAGGATGGTCGACACGCGCAGTGATCTCCGCGACGCCGACCATCAGCGTCGGTCGGTGCTCGTTCCAACGGTCACGGTCCCACAGCTCCAGGCGCTCGCCGGCGCCCACGACCACGACGTCCTTGCTCAGTCCTGCATGCTCGGCGAGGAAGCCGGGGAGCATGATCCGCCCCGCGGAGTCGAGCTCAGCATCCTGGGAGCTGCCGTAGAAGAAGCGCTCGAGCTCGCTCAGGCGCGGGGAGAGCGGGGGCAGCTCGGCGAGCGCGCGCTCGGTGTAGCGCTCGTAATCCTGCGGGCGCCACACCCCCACGCATGGCTCGAGGTCGACGGGCATCGCCATCACCACTCCCTCCGCCAGCGTCGCACGGTAGCGAGCCGGAACCGTGAGGCGGTTCTTGGCGTCGAGCGTGTGGTCGAAGGTGCCACGGAAAGCCACGGGTCCTGAAGCTCCTGATCGGTCCGACTGAAAGACGAGGGGCCCGGCTCATCGGCCTCGGGGCCGGCTGCGCCACCTCATATGTCCAAAAAAACGAGGGGCCCGGCTTGCCGGCCTGCGGCCGGCTGCACCACCCTCTTAGGAGCCGAGGTGGAGAGGTGGGAGGAATCTCTCCACCTCGGCTCTCCCGGCAAAGTACCCCACTTTCCCCCACAACGCAACCCCAATTGCACATTTTTCCCCACTTTCCCTTTACAACGCCCTCATGACACCCTGAAATCCCCGCAAAAGAGCTGATTCAAGGCATCGCCCAGAGAGCTGCCGAGAGCCCAAAAAGCTGCAAGCTGGGCTGCACGAACCTCATCTGAGATGCAACCTGCACATGCGCTGCTCGGAAGGCATACGATCCCCCCCGTGAGATCCACCGCCCGCGCGACTCCTATGGCGAGCGCCCCGAGTCCCGCGAGCACCACCACTGCGGCAGCTCCCCGCGCGCGGAGCGCCCTTACGGCGACAGCCGCAGCCACAGCGATCCTGCTCGCGGCGCTCGCGGGCTGCGGCTCGTCGAGTCCGAGCGGCACGAGCGCGAGCCCCGCAACGGTCGTGCCCGGCTCCGCTCCTCTGTACATCGACGCCGCCGTGCAGCCCGAAGGCACCCTGAAGGCCGACGCGAACACCGTGGGGCGCACGCTCACCGGCCGCCCGAAGCCGTTCGAAGGCCTGCTGAAGCTGCTTGCGGGACCCACCGGCAAGACGCCGAACTACACGCACGAAATCAAGCCGTGGCTGGGGCCCCGCGCGGGGATCTTCCTCACCGCGATCGATCTCTCCCACGCGCAGGGGCTACTTGGTGCGGAAGTGCTCGAGAAGGCCCTCTCGGAAGGGCTCCCCGGCGAGGAAGCAGCGCTGCTGGGAGAAGGCGGTCTGCAGGCCGCGATCGGCTCGAGCTCCGCCCAGGGGGCGCTGGTGCTCGATACGACCAACCTCGACGCCGCGCGATCGTTCTTGGAAGCGCAGGCCCACAGCGCGGGCGCGCACACGACGAGCTACCACGGCGTCACCTACCAGGTGTCCCCCGACGGAGTCGCCGAGGGGATCGTGCACCGCTTTGCGGTGATCGGCAGCGAAGCCGGCCTGAAGAGCGTGATCGAAACGGCGGCCGGAGCCCCGTCGCTGGCGCAGGCGCCCGGCTACGCGAAGCTCGCCTCGACCGCGGAAGAAGGAGCGGGTCCCCACTCAACCAGCGAGCCGACCGCGCTCGCCAACGTGTACATCAGCTCCGAAGAGCTCTCGCACTCACTCACGGGCGGCGGCAGCACCGAATCGATCCTACCCCTGTTGGAGAGCCTGCTCGGGAAACCGGGCCAGCTCTACCTGTCGGTGATTCCGAGCTCGAGCTCGGTGGCGCTCGACCTCGACACCCTGGAATCGAGCACCGCCCACCCATCGAGCTCGGAATCGGGCTCCGCCAGCCTGTTGGATGCAAGCGGGGCCCAGGTACTACGCGGACTCCCCGCAAGCGCCTGGCTGGCGGTCGGAATCGGCGATCTCGGCGACTCATTCACGGGCAGCACGCAGGGTCTACGCACGTTGGCGTCGTTGGGCTCGTCGGTGAGCATCGGCGGCCTCTTCAGTCTCGCCAAGGCGTTCGCGCCGCTCCACTCGCACGCGATCAACGTGCAGCGCGACCTGCTGAGCTGGATGGGCGCGACCGGCCTCTATGCAAGCGGCAGCAGCGTGCTGAGCCTGCAGGGGGCGCTCGTCATAACCTCCAAGGACCCGGCCCGCTCCCGCGCAGCGCTCGGGAAGCTCACCCAGGCGTACCGCGAAGCGGGCGGGCAGAGCACCCCGACCTCGATCCCCGGTACGGAAACGGCGGTGACGATCAAGCTGCCGGGCTTCCCGCTGGCGCTGACGATGGCGGTGGGGCAGGGGAAGTTCGTGGTGGGGTTGGGGTCATCCTCCGTGCAAGAAGCCCTTAGCCCCCAGAGCACGCTGGCGGGAACCCCCGCGTACAACGCCGCCGCGAGCGCCCTCGGCCAGGGGATCCAGCCGAGCGCGCTGATCGAATTCCACACGCTCTCGGGGCTGATCGAATCGCTCGGACTCAGCCAGACCCCGGGCATCTCGGGCCTCGCTTCGGCGGTGGCACCACTCGGCGCCCTCTCCGCGGGCGGCGGACAGTCGCTGCCCGATGGGATCAAGCGGGCGCGCGTGGTGATCGCCCTGCAGGTAGGTGCCCTCGGTCTCGATGATCACCCGGCAGGGACGCTTGCCCAGCAGGTAGACCGCGGTGGGACCGATGCGCCGCTCCCCGGCGGGGGCGTGGATGGTGGACCAGTAGATCACGTCCGAGTGCAGCCGCCGCGCCTCCTCCACAAGCGCCGCCCCTGGGTTGCGTGTGCGGATCAGGCCGGTGTGGATCTTGATGCCCGCACGGCGCGCCTGGATGCGCGCGCTCTCGAGCACCGAGCGGCCCTGGGCCTCCTCCTCCTCGAGGCCCGCCTCCAGCGAGAGCTGTGAGGGGACAGGGAGCACGAAGACCGCGTACAGGACCCCGTCCTGCCCGATCAGCTTCGCGGCGCTGGAGAGTGCGGTGGCGCTGACGTCATCCCCGAAGATCGGCACCAGCGCCGTGCGGTAACCGAGCTCCTCGAAGTCCGGGGGGCGCTCGGCGCGGGGCAGCCGGTAGGACTTGCGCGGGTCGAGGCCCTGGCGTTTGCGGTAGTAGAAGTAGCCCCCCATCCCGACGATCATCCAGGGGATGCCGACGATCCTCGCCTCGGTGTGCAGCACCGTCACGGCGACCCACGCCGCGGCCGTGCCGATACCACCGATCACGGCGGTCATCGGTATCTCCGAGCCTTTGATACGCACGCCCCACGGGCTCCTGTAGGGGCGCTCGCGGTCGGGGTCGCTGATGCGCAGCTTTACGATTGCCGCGTGCGCGGTCGTAAAGGAGAGCATCGCGCCGAACGAGTAGAGGTTGCCGAGCACTTCGGTGTTGCCGTAGAGGATCAGCGTGCTGGCCAGCATCGAGAAGAAGATCAGCGTGAACCACGGCGTGCGGTACTTGGCGTGCAGTTTGGAGAACAGCTGCGGTAGCTGGCGGTGCTCGGATAGCGACCAGGAGAGGCGCGAGATCCCGATCATCCCGGCGTTGGTCGCGATGAAGAGGATCGTCGCAGCGAGCAGCCCGAGGTAGTATTTGGCCAGCTTCAGGACCGTGCCGTGCAGGCCCAGATGTTCGATGACGCCGAGCATCGGGTCGTTTTCGAAGAAGCCGCCGAGCGAGGTCGCGTACCCGGGCGTGGAGAAGGACTGTTTGAGCTCGGCGCTGTAACCCACACCGTGGTGCACAACCGGGAGCGCCGAGAGGGCGACCACGGAGATCCCGGCGTAGACCGCCAGCACCGCGAGCACCACGAGGTTCACCGCCTTGGGCACCTGCCTGGCCCGGGTCTGTGGACTCCTCGGCCATGTTGGCGACGGTCTCGATGCCCGTGTAGGCGAGCATCGCCAGCGACAGCGCGAAGATCAGTTCCCTCCAACTCGGCACCCTGCCCAGGTGCACCTGGTGGATCAGCAGCGAGGGATCCAGGACGAGCGCGACGCCGAGGCAGACCAGCAGGATCTGGGTGCTGAGGTCCACGATCGCCAGGACGAGGTTGAGCTTGGCCGACTCCCCGAGCCCGCGGATGTTCAGCCAGGCCAGCACAGCGACCACGATCAGACCCCCGAAGATGTCGTCCGGGTTGTGCTTGAGCGCGCCCAGACCGGGGAACGCGCTCAGGTAGTGCGGGACGAAGAACGCGGAGATCGCGATCGTGAGGATGTAGTCGAGGCTCAGCGCCCAGCCGGCGAAGAACGAGACGACGTCGTCGAAGGCGTGGCGCGCGAACGAGGAGGACCCGCCCGCTTCGGGGAACATCGAGGCGCCCTCGGCGTACGTTTTGGCGGTCAGCGCAAACAGCCCTCCGGCGAACAAGAAGACCAGCGGCGTGAGCCCCAGAGCGTGCGCGGCGACCAGCCCCAGCGCGTAGTAGATCGAGGAGCCGACGTTCCCGTAGGCGGTCGCGAACAGGCCGGGAACCCCGATCGACCGTCGCAGTCCGTGCTCGCTGAGGCGCGCCATCAGGGCGGAGGGTATAGATGCCCACTCTCCCGGGTCAGGTGCAATCTCCCGTGCACCGCCCCCACTCGTAGAGGAGTTCGGCTTATGATTCCGACGGCCCGGAGTTAGATAAGAGGGTGGCGCAGCCGGCCGGAGGCCGGTTGGCCGAAACGGGGACTCGCGCCGAAGGCGCGTGTCACCCGGCTTCGGTCGGGCCCCTCTTACTCAGACCCCCTCCCGGCACTTCACGTCATGGACAAGACACGCCGCGGCAACTACAACTCGGGAGGGGACTTCGTCCTCGAATACGGGGAGCTGCGCTTCACCTTCAACGAGCAGGACTTCGCCGAGCGCTGCGAGCAGGCGGCACTGAAGCTGGGCTTCGTCGGGGGCCGGCTCGGGTCCGACGAGCTCGAAGATCTCGTCAACCTCGCGGTCAACGGGGAGATCCACGATCCCGCCTCCGCCCTGGGGGAGCACGTCAACGACTGCTGGCCCGACCTCGTCGGCCCGGCGGAGCGCTCCCTGGTGCACTGGCTGCGCCGCCTGGTGTTCCGCGGGGCGTGGCTCGACCAGCGCGTGAACGAGGGCGAGCTGTCCGTCGCCTTCCTCGAGGAGACCTGCAGCTTCGCCTACGTGCAGCCCGCGGGTGGGCGGGACGGCGACTCATCCGTCGGCGGAGAGCCGATCGAGCTCTCGCCCGAGCCCTCCTGGGGCCGGGTCGCGTACCGCCGCTAGGGCGTCGCTGAGCAAGCGAGGCGAGAGCGAAGGAGCGTGGGCGTGCTAGCCCGTGACCGCGGAGGCGCGGGCCTTCGTGATCGCTTCGGCGCCGTCCTCCCCGACGAGCAGCTCGGGGCGCACCACACCGCTGTTCACAAGATCCAGGGCGGGGATCCGCCCGGTGCTGGTGAGCGCGACGTCGAGTGCGATCACCGTGCTCTCGCCACCGAAGGGACGGGTGGCGGTGGCGATCACCGTGAGCGACCCCCCATCCGCGAGGTTGCGGGCGGCGGCGAGGACCCTGCGAGCGGTGTGAGGATGCAGACCATCGAGGCCGTCGACCAGTACCACTACGTCCCCGCCGCGCGCGGCGACGCGCTTGGCGGTGTCCACCACGTGCTCCACCGTCTGGTTCTGGAGCTCCGCGGAGGCGGCCAGATCCAGGGCGGCGGCGGGCGCCACGGGCCCCTCTCGCCAGGCGCCGATCTCCTCGGGGCGGGCACCGCTGAGCACGAGCATCGTCTCCAGGCCCTCGCGGCCGGCGAGCGCTCCAAGCATGCGGCGCAGGGTCTCCGTCTTGCCGGAGCGGGCTCCTCCCACGATCACCGCGCGCGAGCCGCGGCCGATCGGGGTGAGCCATTCGATCGCCCCGAGCGTGGGGTCCTGGGGGTCGAGCTCCAGGCGCTCGCCGGGGTACGCGACGGGGAGGTCCTCGTAGCGGCCCCCCTCCGCGACCGAATCCGCGGGGGCGCCGTTGATGGTGTCCACGCGCGCCAGCGACGGGTAGCGCTCGGACTGGCGCGGGGTGCGCACGGGGCCGCTCACGCGATCCCCGGAGACCAGTTCGCAGCGGCGGACCTGGGCGGCGGAGATGTAGAGGTCCTCCTCCGATGGCTCCGGCGGGGAGACCCGCAGGAAGGCGGAGCCGTTGCCGAGCAGCTCCACGACACCTGAGGCCACCCGATCCTCAATCGGCCGCTCCGCCTCGGCGCGCCGGCCCGACCCAGATCGGTCGCGCTCCGCTCCTCGCTCGCGACCCTTTGCGGGCGCCTCCTCCTTGGCCTTCTCCGTGTCTCGCTCCTCGACGTCGGTGGATGCCCTGGAGCGGCGTATGCCAAGCGTTTTGCGCTCGGTGGGACGCCGCCGGCGCGCGGAGCGCTGGCCCGCCGCCGCGGGTGCCGCCGAGCGGTCAGCCTCCTCGCCGGCGCCCTCCGCCGACAGATCATGTTCCTCGCCGGCCTCCGCCGACCGATGCTTCCCGGAGCCCTCCTCCGAGCGATCCTTGCTCGATCCCTCCGGAGCTCCGCTGCCGGATCGCCCGAGGATCGCGTCGATCAACTCCGCCTTGCGCAGCCTGCGGAAACCGTCGAGGCCGATCTGGTCGGCGATCGCGTGCAGGTCGGCCAGTGGGCTCGCGTCAAGCTCCGAGCGCTCGAGTACGGGCATGTCGTCTCTCCTCTTCGATGGATAGGGCGGTTGGCGCCCGGCCGCGTTGGACAGCGACCGGCACCCGCGAGTGCGCCAGACAGCTTAGGGCATACCACGCACGGCGCCCCTCAGACGGTCGGGTCCTCGCGCACGGCTGCTCTCAGGCAGTCCGGTCGTGTCTCAATTCCTCGGCGAGGACTAGATCCCTCTCCAGCGGGCCCCCGCGAGCGAGCGCGGCGCGCACGGCGAGGAAATCCGCGGCGGCCGCGACGTCGTGCACCCGGAAAACGTGCGCGCCCACGTCGACGCCGTGGGCGAGCGCCGCGAGGGTGCCGGCGAGCCGCTCGCGGGGCGCTCGCCCGGTGAGGGCGCCGATGAAGTCCTTGCGGGAGATCGCCATCAACAGCGGCAGCCCGAGCTCGTGCAGGCGATCCAGGTGGGAGAGCAGCTCGATCGTCTGCGCGGGGGTCTTCGCGAAGTCGGGCCCCGGGTCGAGGATCAACTGCTCGCGGGAGACGCCGGCTTCCAGCGCCACCGCGACGCGCTCGCTCAGGAAGGCCCGCACCTCCCCGACGACATCGGCGTAGAGGCCGGGATCCTGCCTGCGCTCGCGGGGGGCGGCGGCGGTGTGCATTACCACGAGCGCCGCCCCGGTGTCAGCGCAGACCTGCGCAAGAGCGGAGTCGCGCAAGCCGCTGACGTCGTTGACGATCCGCGCCCCCGCGGCAATCGCGGCGCGGGCAACCGGGGGCTTGTAGGTGTCCACCGAGATCACCGGGGGGTTGAGAGCGGGAGCGGTGGACGCCGACTCTCCCACCGCATCGGTGGAGTGGTCCTCCAAACCCTCGGCGACCCGCGCGATCAGCGGCACGACACGCTCGATCTCCTCCTCCACGGACACGGGGGGCCGGCCAGTGGTGGCGGACTCCCCGCCGATGTCGAGGATGTCCGCGCCGGCGGCCGTGAGCTCCCGCGCGAGCGCCACCCGCTCCTCCAGGTTTCGGTAGCGCCCGCCGTCGCTAAAGGAATCCGGGGAGGCGTTGACGACGCCCATCAGCAACGGGCGCTCGCCGAGCTCCAGCACACGGTCCACGGCGTGCAGGCGATGGCGACTCACGCGCCCTCGAGACTCTCCGCGTCGGCCTCCCGCGCGAAGCGCTCGATCTCTTCCTGCGTGCGCTGCGCGCTCCAGCCGAGCTCCCCCGCGAGCACGTCCGCCACCCGGCGCACCGGGCCGGAGGGCCCATCCGAGGGGGAGCCGGCGAGCTCCCGCGCGGCCAGCAGCCACAGGCGGGTGCGGCGCATGAGCACGTCCCCCACGCTGCGCGCCTGCTCGCGGCGAACCGCCAGAGCCGCCTCAGCGAGCAGGTCCGGCAAGCCCGGCACGATCGGCTGCGCGAGCTCCCCGCGACCGAAGCCGGGAGACGCTCGCCTTTGGCGAGCATCCCCGTTTCGGCCAGCGGCGAGCGCGAGCACCTCGTGGGCGGCGTAACCGTAGCGGGCGGCCAACGCGGCGTAGGACTCCTCGGGCACGCCCTCCACCCGCTCGAGGTCGCCGACGGCGACCGCCTGCCCGAGCGGTATCTCCTGCGTGCGGCAGGGCGCCTCGCGGGCGTCGCGCTCCACCAGACGGTCGACGGCGAGCTTCGCCATCCGCCGCCACGTCGTGAGCTTGCCCCCCGTGATCGTGATCATCCCGCTGGAGGTCTCGTACAGCTCGGCCTTGCGTGAGATGTCCACCGACTTCTTCGGGTCGCCGCTCGAGATCAGCGGCCGCACCCCGGCGTAGGCGCCCGTCAGGTCCCCGGGACCCAGCGTGGTCGCGAAGAACGCGTTGACGGCCTCCAGCAGGTAGTCCACGTCCTCCACGGAGGGCCGCACGTGCTCAAGGTCGCCCTCGTAGTCGTTGTCGGTGGTGCCCACCAGCGTGCGCCCCAGCCAGGGCAGCGCGAAGATAGAGCGGCCCTCGCCAGCGGGCACGATCGCCCCTCCCACCAGCGGGAGATCCTCGTGCGAGAGCGTGATGTGAGTGCCGCGGCTCGGCCTGATACGAGGCAGCTCCGCCTCGTCGTAGAGCTCCTGCGGGCGCAGCTCGTCCGCCCAGACCCCCGTGGCGTTCACGACGCTCGCGGCGCGGATCGCGAACTCCTCTCCCCCCTCCAGATCGATCGCCCGCACCCCGCGCGCGCGTCCGTCGCCTTCGAGCAGGCCAACCGCCGCCACGCGGTTGGCGCACACCGCCCCGAAACGCTCCGCCTCGCCGAGCACGGTCAACACCAGACGCACGTCGTCGGTCTGGCAGTCGTAAAAGAGGTAGCCGCCACTCGGCTCCCGGGAAGCGAGCGCGGGCAGCAGCTCCAGCACCTCCTCGCCCGAGATCATCCGGTGGCGTTCGGGGCTCCAGGCGTGCTCGGACTCGACACCCGTACCCCCTCCCCCCTCCCCCCTCCCAATCCCGGCCTGCTGGCCGATCTGCGTTCGCTCGGAGTCCTCGCCAGCGCCGCCGCGAGCGGCCGCGGCGCGCTCGGAGCGTCCCCGGCGGGGGCGGCCGATCGCGGGCCGGCGCGCGCGCAAACGGCCCCGGTCGACGGACATCACGTCGTACAGGTTCAGCCCCACCCCCATCATGCGGTCCGGGCGGGCGCCCTCGAAGGCGGGCACCACCAGCGCCAGCGGGCGCACCAGATGCGGGGCGAGCGCCACCATCAGCTGGCGCTCCAGCAGCGCCTCGCGCACCAGCCCAAGGTCGAAGTTCTGCAGGTAGCGCAGGCCCCCGTGCACCAACTTGCTGGAGCGGCTGGAGGTCCCCGAGGCGTAGTCGGCGCGCTCCACGAGCGCCACGCTGTAGCCGCGCGTGGAGGCGTCCAGGGCGACGCCCGCGCCGGTGATGCCACCGCCGATGACCACAACGTCGAACTCGCTGTCCGCCAGCGCCCGGAGAGCCTGATTGCGCTCGATCACGACCGCCAGTCTCGCAGAGCCCCCGGAGGCCCACGCGAGGTCAGAGCTGCGCGAGCTCGGCGGTGATCTCGCTGACGGCCGACTTGGCGTCGCCGAACAACATCGCGGTCTTGGGGTCGAAGTAGAGCTCGTTCTCGATCCCCGCGAAGCCCGGGTTCATCGAGCGCTTGATCACGATCACCGAGCGGCTGTCGGCAACCTCGAGGATCGGCATCCCGTAGATCGGCGAGGAGGGGGTGTTCTTCGCGGCGGGGTTGGTGACGTCGTTGGCCCCGATCACCAGCGACACGTCGGTGCGCTGGAACTCGGGGTTGATGTCGTCCATCTCCTTGAGCTGGTCGTAGGGCACGTCGGCCTCCGCGAGCAGCACGTTCATGTGCCCCGGCATCCGCCCGGCCACGGGGTGGATCGCGTATTTGACGTCCACTCCCCGTTTCTCCAGCTCTGAGGCGAGCTCGCGCACCGCGTGCTGGGCCTGCGCGACCGCCATTCCGTAGCCCGGCACGACCACCACGCGACTGGCGTAGGCGAGCTGGATCGCGGCGTCCGCGGCGATCGTGGAGCGCACCGTACCCGCGTGCTCGCCCGCGCCCGAGGCTCCCTCCACCGCGCCGCCGCCGCCGAACCCCCCGGCGACGATCGCGGGGATCGAGCGGTTCATGGCGGTAGCCATCAGGTTCGTGAGGATCGAGCCCGACGCGCCCACGATCATGCCCGCCACAATCAGCGCGGGGTTGTTCAGCGCCATCCCCGTCGCCGCCGCCGAGAGCCCGGTGAAAGCGTTCAGGAGCGAGATCACCACCGGCATGTCCGCGCCGCCGATCGGCAGCACCACCGCGTTGCCGAGCAGCGCCGCGACCACCAGCATGCCGATGAACAGAGCTTCCGAGTGCGCGCCAGCAACCAGGTCTATGCCCGCGGCAAGCGCGAGGATCAGCAGCACGAGGTTGACGATCTGCTGGGCCGAGCCGAAGGAGATCGGGCGCCCGGGGATGATTTCCTGGAGCTTGCCGAAGGCGATGTTGGAGCCCCAGAAGGAGATCGAGCCGACGATCGCGGCGAACACGGAGAAGATCGCCACGTAGGTGGGCGGCCCGCCGGCGATGATCGTGAGGCTGCCGCTTTCACCGATCAGGTGCACGGTGTGCGAGCCGTAGGTGGAGCCGTAGTGGCGGAACTCCACCCACGAGATCAGCGCCACCGCCCCGCCGCCAACCCCGTTGAAGAGCGCCACCATCTGGGGCATCGCGGTCATCTTCACGTTGCGCGCCGCCGGCACCCCCACAGCGGCGCCGAGCGCGAGGCCGAGCACGATCAGGCCCCAGTTGCCCTCGCCGGGATTCAGTAGCGTCGCGATTACCGCAATCGCCATGCCCACCGCCGCCGTGCGGTTGCCCCGCACCGCGCTCGTCGGCCCCGAGAGGCCGCGAAGGCCCTGGATGAAGAGCGCGAAGGCGACGATGTAGAGGACGTAGATGAAGCTTTCGCTCTGCAGGAAGGAGGTGGCCAGCGGCATGGAGCTCATGAGTCGTTCTCCTGCCCGTCCGTCGGCTCGTCCTGTTTGGGCTTCGGCCTGGACTTGAACATCTCGAGCATCCTGTCCGTCACGAGGAAGCCGCCGACGATGTTGATCGTGCCGAACGCCACCGCGATCACCAGCAGGGCCTTGCTGAGCGCATCGAGTTCCCCGAGGCCGAGCAGCAGCAGACCCCCGAGCAGCACGATCCCGTGAATCGCGTTGGTGCCCGACATCAGCGGGGTGTGCAACGTGTTGGGGACCTTGGAGATCACCACGAACCCGATGAAGCCCGCGAGCACGAGGATCGCGAGGTTGGTGGTGAGGACGCTTGCGAGGATCATCGCGACGAGCCCGCCTGCCCGCCCGCGGGTGCCCCCCCGGACGCCGCCTCGACCGCGGCCTTCGCCCCGGCGTGCACAATCTCGCCCTCGCGCACGATGCAGGCGCCCTTGACGATCTCGTCCTCGAAGTCCAGGTGCAGCGCTCCGTCCTCGCCCACGAGCAGCTCCAGCAGCGCGAGCACGTTGCGCGCGAACAGCGCGGAGGCGTGCTCGGGCAGCGTCGCGGGGAGGTTGAGCGGCGCGAGGATGCTCACGTCGTGGCGCACCACCGTCTCCCCGGGCTCGGTCAGCTCGCAGTTGCCCCCCGCCTCTCCCGCGAGGTCTACAACCACCGACCCCGGCTTCATCCCCCTCACCGCCTCCTCGGTCACGAGCTTGGGGGCCGGGCGGCCCGGCACCAACGCGGTGCTGATGACGACGTCGAAGCCCTTGATCGCGTCGGTCAGCGCCTGCTGCTGGCGGGCGCGCTCCTCATCGGTCAGCTCCCGCGCGTAGCCCCCCTCGCCGCTGGCCTCCAAT
Organism: uncultured Solirubrobacterales bacterium; assembly: GCA_963742275.1. Taxonomy (GTDB): domain Bacteria; phylum Actinomycetota; class Thermoleophilia; order Solirubrobacterales; family Solirubrobacteraceae; genus Palsa-744. The sequence goes on from CAVUKU010000002.1 coordinate 350,926, forward strand.
CCGAGGTCAAGCCACTGGGCGCCCAGCGAGCGCACCTGCTCGGCCACCTCGGGGCGCACGTCGTAGCCGGTGCTGCGAGCCCCCAGGCGTTTGGCGGTGGCGAGCGCCTGCAGGCCCGCCACGCCGGCCCCCAGTACGAGCACCTTCGCGGGGGGGATCGTCCCCGCGGCGGTCATCAGCATCGGGTAGAAGCGCCCCATCCGCTCGGCCCCCAGCAGCGCCGCGCGGTAGCCCGCCACGTTGCTCTGGGAGGAGAGCGCGTCCATCGACTGCGCGCGGGAGATCCGCGGGATCGCCTCCATCGCGAGCGCCGTCGCCTTCGCGTCTGCCAGCGCGTGGGTGGTCTGCGGGCTCGTGAGCGGCGCGAGGAAGCCGATCAGCAGCGAGCCCTGGCCGAGCAGGCCGATCTCCTGCGCGGTGGGCGGGGCGATCGTGACTACCGCGTCGGAGCGCCACACCTCCGCGGCGTCGTCGGTCAACTCCGCGCCGGCGTCCGCAAAGGCGCTGTCCGGCAGCAGCGCACCGGCGCCCGCGCCGCTCTGCACGAGGACGTCGAGGCCCCTGGACTTCAGCTTGCCGACCACCTCGGGCACGAGCGCCACCCGGTGCTCGCCCGCCGCGGTCTCCTTCGGAACGCCAACCCGCATATGAGGGGCAGGAACGTATCCGATCGAGCGGACGCGCGCCAGCCCGCCCGTAATCGGGGGCCGGTGGCACTCCCGGCGGGAGCGCCTCCCAGAGGCTTGAACGACCCGTCCATCTGCCAGACTCGGGGGACCATGACCGTGAACCTGACCCGTATCTACACCAAGCTCGGGGACGCCGGCGAGACCCATCTAGGGGACATGAGCCGTGTCTCCAAGCTGCACCCCCGGGTGGAGGCATACGGCACCGTGGACGAGCTCAACTCCCAGCTCGGCGTGGCGCTGCTGGCGCCTGGGCTCGAGCCCCAGATCGCAGCGTGGGTGCGCCGTATGCAGAACGATCTGCTCGACCTCGGCGCCGACCTCTCGGTGCCCGCCGGCAACACACGCGAGCGGCTGCGCATCACCTCCGAGTACACAGAGTGGCTGGAGCAGGCGTGCGACGAGGTCAACGCCAAGCTGGCGCCGCTGCGCTCCTTCGTGATCCCCGGGGGCGCCCCCGCGGCAGCCCATCTACATGTCTGCCGCACGGTGTGCCGCCGCGCTGAGCGGCGCGCGCTCGCGGTGGAGGACGCCAACCCCGAGGTGGTGCGTTACCTCAACCGCCTCTCCGACCTGCTGTTCATCCTCGCCCGCGCGGTCAACGAGGAGGATCCGGGACCCGAGCCGCTGTGGGCCCCCGGCGCGCACGAGGCCGATCCCAATCCGGACCCAACGCGGCGGCCGCGAGCGAGACGCACAGCGCGGCGAGCAGGTAGCCGCCGAGCACGTCGCTGGGCATGTGCCACGCGAGGATCAGCAGCGAGCAGCCGACCGCCACGGCGAAGGCGCCGCCGAGCGCCGCGACCAGCGGCCGCAGACGCGTAGGGTGCGACGAGCAGCGCGCACAGCACCAGCGTCATCGCCGCGGTCGCGTGGCCACTCGGCCAGGAGGCCGGGCCGATCCACTGCATGCCGACGCTGTCGTGGGGGTGCGCGAGCAGCGGCTTGAGCAGCTCCGCGATGCCCGGCGCGGCGGGCAGCACAACCGCGATCGCGAGCGCCACCCGCGGGCGCCTGCGCAGCAGCTCCACGGCTACGAGCAGCAGCGCCCAGACGGTGTAGAGCAGCGGATCGAGCAGGCTGCAGCAGACCGTTCGCGAGCCCGTCCACGCCGGGGCGGCTGAGCTTCGTGAAGTCATTGAGCACCACCGCGTCGCGCAGGTGGACCGCGGGGACGAGCTCCGCGAGCGTCCAGGTCGCCGCCATCCCCACCGCACACGCAACGGCGGCGCGCAAGCGCCCAGGCGTCGCTCGGCCGCCTGGCGAAGCCGGTGGGATGGCGGACCACCCGGGCGGCGCGAATCCTCGCAGGGGAGTGGACCGCCGTCAGAGGTGTGCTCGACATCCTCAAGAGGGTAGAGGCTCGCCGTCTGCCTGCCGGGGCGGACACTCAGCCGATCGGGAACGGCGCGCGGGCGAGCGCGGTGAGCGCCTGCGGCGGTGACCCACACCGGCGTCTGGGCGCTGGTGCGCGAGTAGCGCACACTGCCGTTGGGGGCCACGAGGCTTTCGAGGTAGCCGAGCGGGGAGCGGCTGCCCCGCCGGCGAACCGCTTCCACGTTCTGACCGGCCGCGACGAGGCCCTGGACGGCCCACGCGGTGGACTGGGCGTTGGATTCGCCTCCCGGCTGCCCCGGGAAGCCGCCGTCGGGGTTCTGGGCGTGCACGATGAACGCCACCGCGCGTGCGAGTCCCGAGCCGCCGCGGATGCCCGCGTCGATCATGCCCTGCACCGCGGCCGCTGTGTCGTCCACGTCGCTGGAGCCGCCCCCACCGATCGGGGAACGGCCAGCGAAGTTGAAGCCGCCGTCGGCGTCCTGCTGGCGCGCAATCCAGGCGCCCGCGGCGCGCACCGCGGGGTCGGCGGCGGAGTGCCCGGCGGCGCGCAGGGCGAAGATCGCGAACGCGGTGAGGTTGACCTGATGGGAGAAGGAGCCTTCGCCCGTGCGGTAGCGCAGCAGTTCCGCCAGCAGGTTCCTCCCGCCGAGCGAGGTCACGGGGGCGCCGCAGGCGCGCAGGGCGAGCATCGTGCGCTCGATGTCACCGGCGCCTTCGAGGGTTCCGGCCTGGGCGCGCAGGGCTTCGAGCACGGTGTGGCCATCGCGGCGCACGCTCTGGGGGCTGCGCCCTGCGGCCGCGAGGCCGATCGCCGCCCACGCGGAGTACAGCTCGCTGCTGGGCTGCCCCGCCGCGCCGCCCCAGCCACCGTTCGCATCCTGCGAGGAGGCCAGGTAGGCGATCTCGCGGGACACCTCCACGCGCGCGACGGAGGCGGACGGCGGCGCCCTGTCCCCGGCCGTGGAGGAGAACCCCGCGGGGGCCCGCGCAGGGGTCGACCCCGGGGGCGCGGCGAGCACACGCAGACCACCGGCGCGCGCCGACCCAAAGGGCACCAGCAGCGCGCCCGCGAGGACGAGCCCGACGATCGCCAGCACCGGGCCGCCCGTCCCCGCGGCCTCCCAGCGGACGTCCATGCGGGCGCGCACCCGCTCGAGCACACGCGCGAGCTCGGGCGCGAAGGCGAGTCCGAAGAGGAAGCTGGCGCCCGCGTCTACAAGGTCGAAGGAGAGCGCGCTCGCTCCCGCGATGAGGAGGAAGGCGGCAAGGGTGTGGGAGGCCCCGATGCTCCACGTGTACACGTTCATGACCTCCGTGGCGGCGAGCGCGGCGAGGCCGCAGGCGAGCGCGAGGGGCAGGCGCCCGAGGCGCCTGCGGGTGAGCCGCCCGAGCGCGGCACCGATGAGGCCGACCATCCCCCAGGCAGCCATCTGCCACGGGGTGTAGGGGCCCTGGCCGAACATGAAGTTGGAGGCGAACATCCCGATGGCGCCCACCGTGAAGCCGGGGAGGGGCCCGAGCGACGTAGCCGACGACGAGCACAATGGCGGTGATGGGCTTCACTTCGGGCAGCGCCACGAAGGCCTCGCGCCCGAGCGCGGCCACGGCGGCGAGCGTGGCGAGGACTGCGACCATGCGGGCGGAGGGGCGCGAGCGCTCGTAGGCGAACCAGCCGGCGAGGAGGATGAGACCCACGATCAGGAAGGTGGCAAGCGGCCAGCTCATCCGGCCAGCTCCAGCGCCCCGCGGGCCTCGGCGGCCCTGGCCGCGAGCAGCTCGGCGCCCTGCTCGGGTCGCAGAGCCTCCCCCGCGCCGCCGAGGATACGGGCGGTCTCCGTAGCGAAGTACCACCCGCCCGCGAGCAGCTCCGCGGCGGGGCCGTCGGCGATCACGCGCCCGTCCGCGAGCAGCACTGCGCGCTCGGCGCACGCGCAGGCGAACTCGGGGTCGTGCGTGGCGACGATCACCGCCTGGCCGCTCCCCGCGCGGCGGTGCAGCTCCTCGGCCAGCTGGGCCTTCGCGAGGCGGTCCATCCCGCGGGTGGGCTCGTCGAGGGCGAGCACGGCGGGCTGCTCCTCACCGTCGGTGACGATCGCGAGCGCGAGGCGCTGGCGCTCCCCGCCGGAGAGGTCGCGGGGGTTGCGCGCCGCCATCTCCGCGAGACCCGCGAGGGCCAGCGAGCGCGGGGAGGCCTCGGCTGCGACGCGCTCGTGCACGAGGTAGTCCCCGGGGTTCTGCAACAGCAGGGCGACGCGCCCCCCGCGCTCGATCCGCCCGCGCGTCGGCTCCAACAGCCCCGCGGCGTGGCGCAACAGCGTGGACTTGCCGGCCCCGTTGCGCCCCATCAGAGCGACGCTCTCCCCCGGCTGCAACCGCAGCTCGGCGCCGCGCAGGATCGCGGGCCCGCGGTGCAACTCGTGCCACACCCCGCGCAGGTGGAGCGCCGGAGCGGCGCGAGCGCGGCGAGCGCGGCGAGCGCGGCGGACACTGCGAGAAGCGAAGAAAGTCGCCCCCTGCCTGCGGTTGTCCACCTTCGCGCTACGGACGGCAGGGGGCGCAGGGCACGATACACCTTCATCCGACGACAAGAGGCTGCGGCTGCGCAGGGTGGCACGCGCCTGCTTTACGCCCACCGGAGGGGGGGTGAGCCCGGCGAGCGAGAACAGTCGCGCGCCGGGGGTCTGCAGGGCGGGGGCCCCGCCCGCTGCCCACTCCAGGAAGGAGCGCGGGTCGCCGTCGTGGGCGAGGCGTCCCTCGCGCAGGGCGATCACGCGATCGGCGGAGGGCAGGCAGCGCTCCAGGCGATGCTCCGCCAACAGGATCGTGGTATCCCACTCCTGGTTGAGACGGCGCAGGAGCCCGATCAGCTCATCCCCGGCGACGGGATCGAGCTGAGAGGTGGGCTCGTCGAGCAGCAGCACGGGAGGCCGGCCCGAGAGGGCGGCGCCGAGCGCGACGCGCTGCTGCTCGCCGCCGGAGAGCGTGTGGGTTGAGCGGTCGAGCAGGTGGTCGATGCCGAGCGCGAGCGCGACCTCCTCGACCCCGCGGGCGACCGCGCCGGCCCCGTGCCCGCGGCTCTCCAACGCGAGCGCGAGCTCCGCGCGCACGGAGCTCATCACGAGCTGGCTCTCGGGGTCCTGGAAGAGCGCGCCCGCGAGCGTCCCCAGGCGCGCGGGCCCATGCTCGTGGGTGTCCAGGCCGGCAAGCTCCACGCGCCCCGCGAAGCGCCCGCCGTGAAAGTGCGGCACCAGGCCGCAGGCGGCGCGCAGCAGCGTGGACTTGCCGTGTCCGGAGAGGCCGGCGAGCACACAGAACTCGCCCGCGCGCAACTCCAGGCTCACGTCCTCCAGCGCGGGGCGCTCCGCGCCGGGGTAGCGATAGGTGACCTCCTGGAAGCAGAGGACGCTCATGATTCGATGCCCCGGACCCCGTGGAGGGAAAGAGCGCTCATCGCACAATGCCCTGGACTCCGTGAGCGCTCATCGCTCGATGCCCCGGCGGTCGCAGAACGGCGCCAGCACCGCGAGGACGAGGGCGGCGCAGAGCGCGAGCAGACCGGCGCCAAGGGGGGCGGCGCGCACGAGGGGGTAGGCGGTGAAGGAGGCGGCCCCGCCGACGCGGGCGAGCAGGGCGAGCGCGAGGATCGCGAGCGCGGAGGCGGCGAAGGCGAGATCGTGGCGCGACCACGGGCGCTGTAGGCGGGGAGCCCGACGGGCGGCGGCAAAGCCGCGCAGCTCGAGCGTGGCGGCGACGTCCATCGCACGGTCGAGCGAACCGGCGAGCACGGCGCCCAGCAGCGTGGCGCGCCCGCGAACACCCCCGGCGGCCCGCCCGGCGGCGCCCCCGGGGCGGGTGCGCTGCGCCTCGGCGAGACGCTGGGCGTCGGCGGCGAGCACCGGGATCATGCGCACCGCGAGCGAGGCGGTGAGCGCGGAGCGGAAGGAGAGGCGGCGGAAGATCCGCAGCAGCGCGTCTGGGTCGATCGCGAGACTGGCGAGCGCGGAGATCATGATGAGGATCGTGACCTTCAGCGCAATCACCACGCCGTAGAGGAGTGCCTCCACCGTCAGATCGCCCTGTCCGAAGGGGCCGAGGTCCCCGAGGCGGGCGAAGACGGTAAGGCCGTCGCGGGAGACGAGCACGTTGATCGCGACGATCGGCAGCCCCACGATCAGCGCGATGCGCAGGGAGCGCACGAGCTCGCGTCCGACCCCCGCCCCCCAGCCTGCGCCCAGGATCGCGAGAATCAGCGCGGCAAGCCCCAGGGGGTGGTAAAGCAGCAGCGTGGCGGCTGTGAGCGCGAGCGCCCACAGCGCGGCGACTCCCGCGCGCGTCGCGTGCAGGGGGCTCGCGAGGGGGCGGTACAAGAGCAGGCCGATGCGGTTCATGGACTCGGCTGGGGCAGTGGCAGCAGAGCGCCCGTTTCGGTGAGCGCGACGGCGAAGCGGTCGTGCAGCACAGTTTCGTCAAGGTCGTTCGCGGCGAGCTGCACGCCCGCTGGGTCGGTGCCGGTGATCAGCCACTCGGGCTCCTGTTCGGTGTAGCGGGTGGCGGCGATCAGCCCCGCGCTACCCGAGAGCGTGCGCACGGTTGCACCCTGAGCGTCGAGCAGCGCGATGCTCCGCCCGGAGGCGGGGAGGCGTGCATACACCCCGCTCACGGTGGGGCCGCGTTCGAGGCCCTGAGCGCCGGAGTCGCCGCGCATCTGAGCCCAGGTGCCCACTAGCAGCCGCAGGGTGTCGGGCTCCTCCCCGGCGGGCCCCATCGCGGCGAGCGCGGAGGTGACTCCGGCGGCGCGCAGGTGGGAGCGCACCGTGCGGCAGGTAGCGCCTTCGGGCTGCGCGCATTCCAGGCGCACGGGTAGCCGCAGACCTTCGACGCCGTTCAGGAAGGGCTCCGGGAAGGAGCCCACGACGGCGGGGACTTCCTCGGTCTGGCTCCAGTCGTGCAGGTCCCACCAGACGCGGTCCCCCGGGTGCACATCGGTCTCCGCCGCCCCCTTGGAGGCCTGCACACCGTTGACGTAGTAGAACCAGTCGATCGGCTGCCCCCCTTCGCTGCCGCCGGAGCGGTCGTCGATGCTCTCCACGAAGCCCCCGCCGTAGCGGGTGGTGACGGTGGCGTTGCGCAGCAGCAGGCTCATCACCGTCTCCTGACCCACAGCGCGAGGGGCGCGCGAGGAGCGCAGGGTCTGCGTCCCGAAGCCACGGGTGACATCGAGCCGCACCCCGCCAGGGGTGGGCCCGGCACCAAGGCCGCAGCCGGCGAGCGGGAAAGCGGCAAGCACGATGAGCGCGATACGCCACCACCCGGCGCGCCCCACCGGCCACCGGGCGGTGGCCGGGCCGGCCGAAAAGGCCCGCGCCCGGCCGACCCGGTCGCCGCGCGCACGACCGGCGGAACCTCCGAGGTGTCCCCTGGAGCCTCCGAGGTGTCCTCTATTTGACATCGAAGACGACGTGACTCACTCCATCCGCGAGCTTGGTGACGTTGCCCGCATCGTCCACCGCCTCAATGTCGTAGACGTAGCGTCCCGCGGGCAGCCGGGCCGGGAGCAGGTAGCTGAACGAGGTGGTGTCCGCCACCTTGAAGAAGCGCGTCGCTTGACAGCTCGCGTTCACAAAGGCACCCCGGCGTCCGCTGAACGCGAAGCAGCGGTGACGGACGCTGCGCTCGAGCGCGATGCGCACCTCGTGCAGCGTGTCCCCGGTGGGGACTTCCACGCTCCCCTCGAGGATACGGGGAGCCCGGCGCCGGGAGTAGACGTGGCCATTTACGACCCCGCCCACACGGGCCACCTCCGGCAGCGGCGCAGGCGGGAGATGCACTTTGACGGGACCTTCGCAGGCCGATGTCGTCGCCGGGCAGGCGATCGGGTTTTCCACGGTGGTCCCGCAGGTGCCGTCGGCGCCGTTGTGGACGCAGACGGCCAGACCGTTGGAGCGCACCGATTCGGCCTGCGTCGCCTTGAGCTTCACGGTCCCCGTGTGGGCGAGCGTGATCGTGGCGTTGCCATTAGCGTCGGTCGTCGGGCTGCCGGAGATCGTGGTCGTGACCCCCGCGGCCACTTCACCGATCGCAGCGCCAGAGACCGGCTGGCCGGTCTGCCCGTCGATGACGTGCACGGAGAAGGGCACCCCGGCATCGACGCTCGCGGGACCGGCCAGACTCAGCAGATGGTGCAGGTTGAAGTAGTTGTAGGCCCACAGCACTTCGCTGCCGGGGGCGAGCGCGATCTGGCAGCCGCCCACGGGCGCGGTCGTGTCGTTGACGGCATAGCCCCAAGAGTCATAAGGGGAGGACGTCTCGTTTATGTCTGAGCCGACCTGATGGACAAAGAAGTCGCCCGGATTTTCGTTTTCTTCGTGGCCGGAGCCGAACCATTCGACGTCGAAGGCAAGCCCATCCTCGAGCGCCGCGTCACGTAGGGCCGTGGTCGGCGTGCCGTCGGCGTTGCCACCGTTGGCTTCACGCCCACCGAAGCCGTTTTCCGAGTAGTCGCACGGATGGGGACCTTTGCTCAAAGGCGTTTCGAACGTTTCGCCCTGGGTTGCGATTTCTCCTTCGAAGAGCGTCTTGGTCGAACCCTCGACCCGCAGCTTGACCATAACCGGGGCCGCGAGCGAGGTCGCACACAGGGCCAGCACAGCGAGCAGACAGATGAGGGCACCGGCGAGTGCCGGCCGGGTACGACGAGAGGTGATGAGCATGGAGCCAACCCCTTTCCACGAGGGCTTTGTGGGCTTGTGGTCGGAGACAGGTCTCCTGGCTCCCGGGCCGACCTCCCGCGCCTTCCCGGTCCGCCGACAGGCCGACCAGTGACTAACACCGCCGTCAAGGCGATGTCGCGGGGGCATCCCCGGTTACAGTGGCGGGTCCGCGCCGGATTCTCACCGGCTTCCCTTGGCCACCGACCGTATGAACGAGGGATACTAGCGCTCGACGGTGCCCAGCTCGCTGTCGACGTCCGCCAGCGCGCTGCGGTGGGCGGCGTCGAGTTCGGGGCGCTCGGCGAGCAGCCGGCGAGCATGGTCGAGGTCCTCGGAGCGCCCGAAGGTGAGCGCCGCCACGAGGCGCCCGCCGCGCAGATACCAGGTGGTGAAGCTGCCCTCCTCCATCGAGCCGCGCACGATCTCCTCGTCCCATTCCCGCGCGGGGCCCACGTACTCGAGCTCCCCCCAGTCGCCGAGCACTGAGAAGAAGTAGGGGACCGTCTCGTGGGGGATGTCGCGACCGAGCATGTTCAGCGCCGCGGTCTTGCCGTGGTTGAAGGCCACGTCCCAGTGCTCGACCCGCAGCGGCCCGCCGTGCAACGCGGAGTCGTACTCGCAGATATCGCCCCCCGCATACACCCCGGGCGCCGAGGTCTGAAGGCGCGAGGAGCAGCGCACCCCGCCGCCCTCCCCCAGCTCCAGTCCCGCGCCACGCGCGAGCTGCAGATCGGGGCTCACCCCCGCGCCGATCACCACCAGCTCCGCGGGCAGCTCCAGGCCGTTCTTCGTGACCACCCTCGCCACCCGGCCCTCGCCCTCGAAGCGCTCCAGCTCGTCCTCCCCATGGACGCTCACGCCGTGCGATTCCAGCAGCTCCTGGAAGAAGCGCCCGGCAGCGGGGCCGAAGCCGCGTTCGAGGGTGATCTGCTCCTGCATCACGATCGTGCAGCGCTTGCCCATCAGCGTCAGCGAGGCCGCCACCTCGCAGCCGATGTACGAGCCGCCGATCAGCACCACCTGCTCGGCGTCCGCAGCCGCAGCACGGATCGCGTCGGCGTTGGCGAGCGTGCGCAGGTAGTGAATCTGCTCGAGCTCACAGCCCGGCGCGTTCAGCCGTCGCACGTTCGCCCCAGTCGCGAGCAGCGCCTGGCCGAACTCGATCTCCTCTTTGTTGGAGAGCTTCGCCGTGCGCGCCCTCGGGTCGAGCGCGGTCACGCTCGTGCGCGTCAGCAGCTCGATTCCCTGCTCGCCCCACCACTCCTGCGGACGGAAGAACGCCTCGCTGCGCTCCTCCACCCCGCGCAGGTAGCCCTTCGAGCAGTTCGGGCGGTTGTAGGGCGGATCCGGCTCGCGCCCCACCACCAGCACAGAGCCCTCCGCGCCCTCCTCGCGCAGCCAGCGCGCGCAGTTCGCAGATGCGAGTCCCCCTCCGATCAGCAGGTGGTCGATCTTGCGGGATGCCATTACCGCTAAATCTGACAGAAAAGAGAGCGGCCTGGCCTGTCTGGGGTCACACGGCTCGAAGAGGTCGGTCGGCCATACTCGTCAATCCACCGACCCGCGTGGCACCACCCACTCGACCTCCTGGCCGGTCACCGCGGCGATCAACTCGAAGTCGGTGTCGTAGTGCAGCACGGTGAGCGTCGCCTGCTCGGCCACCGCGGCGAGAACCAGGTCGGGAATGCTCGCCGCCCGATGTCGGCCCTGCTCGGCGAGGAGGCCCTGGACCTCGATCGCACGGTCGAGCGTCGCTTGGCGAATGCGCACGTTGACAAACCGCAGCGCGATCTCCTCACGCCACTCTCGGTGCTCCGCTCCAGAGCGCGCACTGAACAGCTGCTCGAGGTCGGTCACCGAGCAGGTGGCGGCCAGGCCGGCGTCGATCAGCGGCTCCACCCGCGCCGCGACGGGTGGCTTGGCCATACGCGCGAGGACGCTGTTGTCTAGGAGGTGGGTGGCCGTGGCCACGCGCGCGCCATGATCTCGGGGTTGGCCAGATCCTCGTTTTCCTTGAGGCGGGCGATCAGCCTCCGACCTGCCTCGCGGCGCACGATCTCCCGCAGAGCCTCATCGACCGTGTCCTTGATCCCGTTCGTGCCGAGTATCTCGCGCGCTTTCGAGAGCATATCATCATCGATGTCCAATGTGGTCCTCTTCATAGGAAGAGTATAGCTTAGTTCTGGCATATGGTGCATATCGTCTCCCTTCGACCCAACCCATTCACAGCCCCGGCGGATGACGCACCGACCAGTGCGCCCATTCGGGGATGTGGTCGAGGATCCGCCAGCGGGGCCCGTTTTCGTAGCGGTTGGGGCCGACGTCGGTGCCGTCGTGGCTCGTGTCCAGGCGCAGCCCCGCGATCACGATGAACACGTGGCTGGTCGGCGCGGTGGTCGCGTAGATCGTCACCCAACGTCCGGGGCCGGGCGCCCCCCAGTCGGAGTAGTCCTGCGCGAGCGGGTTGTCCCTGACGATTTCCGAGGTCGGCCGCGCGCCCGCGCGATAGAGCACGTAGTTGACGGTGCTCGAGCAGTCCTCCTCGCTTGCGCCCAGCGGGTCGGGGTGGCCGTCGGGACCGTAGGGCAGGTCCTGCAGCTCGTTGCCCGCCACCACCATCGCCTGCACCGGGGTCGGCACGCCCGCGGGCACCAGCGCCACGTGGCCGTTACCCGGCGAGAGCACGGCGCGTTCGCCGGCAATGAAGCGCACCGGCGTGGGGGTTTCATCCGCCAGGCGGGTGTCCGCTCCTTCGAGCTGGTCGGCGCCTTCCTCGCGCTCTGCGCCCCGCAGCTCGGCGGTGGACGCCGACGGCCCGCGGTACCTCGCCGCCAAGCTCTCGACCTCTTCCACGTACCAGCTCGCGTGGTTGTAGGCGTAGATCGCGCCCCCATAGTTCCCCGGGGCGCCCGAGGCGCGCAGGTAGTTGGCGGCCCCGTAGATCGCGTCGGCCGGGTTCCAGCGGTCGGGCCGTCCCTCCCCCTCGGCGTCCACCCCATATTCCGCCCAGGTGGAGGCGAGGAACTGCATCGGCCCACCCGCGCCGGCGGAGTTGACCGCGCCCTCCCGCGTGCACGAGGGGTCAGGGTCGCGTCCGTGGTCACACTCGACCTTGCCGATGCCCGCGAGGATCGCCCAGTCCAACCCGTAGCGCTCGCCCGCGGCCTCGTACAGGCGCAGGTACGCGGGCGGGATTTCGCGCAGGGCCAGAGCCGACACGCCATCGCCCGGAGAGGGAGCACCCGGCGAGGGGTAGCTCATGCCCGCGATCGACATGACTCCCATCACCGTGAGCGCCCCGATGCCCACAACCAGTGCGACCCCCGCCCCGGCGAGCCTCGCCACGGGCATCGCGCCGCCCAACGCCTGCGCGCCGGGGACGACGGGCAGCCCGATCGACCTTGCGCTCACCGCCGATCCCAGCCCAGCTGGCGTTTGCGCCGCGCCGCCACCTCGCGCGCGTCCTCCAGCACCGGCGAGCCCGTCCGATGGGCGCGCGTGCTCGCCGTGGCTGCGCCCTCGCGTTTCCAGGCATCGATCCGTGAGCCGCCTCCCGGCGCGCTCGGCCGGTGGTGACCTTCGACCGATTCGGGAGACACTCGCTTCGCTCGCCTCCCCGAATCGGCCAGCAGCCGCTCACCGAGCACGCGGTCGAGCTCCCTGCGCGCCCTGCGCCGATCCCCTCGTCCCACGGAACCGGCGCCTGCGGCGTCCGCGACCTCCGCAGCGGCTCCAGTGAGCTCTCGGCGCAACGCCAACTCGCGATCGATCTCGCGGCGTGCCTCCCGTTGGCGCCGGGGGTCGAGTCGTTCGTACTCGGAGCGTCCGAGCCCCGCAAGTCCCGTGAGGGCCGCGTAGTCCCGGCGCTTGCGGGGAGCGCCGTCCGAGGATCGAGCGGCGCGACCGGCAGCGGGAAGCGCCGCCTGAGCGTCCAGGAACCGGGCGTGCTCCTCGCGCTGCTCGCGCGTGTGGGTCTCCCCTGTCCTGCGCTTCGTGCGCTCTCCCTCGGCGATGGTTCGTCGCGCCTGGCGCAGCGCCTCCTCCTCGCGCGCGATCTCCCCGGCGACGCGCTGCTCGCGCACTCCAAGCTTCGCCGCTCTGCGAGCGTCGCCCTCCGCGCTCGCCCGCTCGCGCTGAGCGCGCACCCGTTGAAGCTGCGCACGCATCCCCAATACCCGCGCCTGCGTCTGCGGGCCGGCCTCGACCAGCGCGCGAGCCTCGCGTTGCCCGGACGCGAGGCTGCTTGTGACCTGCGTGCCAGCCTGCTCCTTGGCCAGCTCGCCGCCGGCCTGCGCCAGCTTGTCCCTCCGCTCGACACTCGACGCACGGCGAACGAACGTGCGCTTGGCCCAGCTCGCGTTCTCCAGCACCGCGCGTGAGGTCCCCAGTGCCTCGTGCGCCCTCCGCGCGATCGAATGGTGCCGGCCGCCCCCTCTGCCGTGGCTGAAGTCGAGCGCCATGTGGCGGTGACGGAATGCCATCCACCACAGCGATGAGATCAGCAACCACTGTGTCAGCCACCCGAACATGTGCATGTTCGAGAGCACCCGCTCCACCGCCAGCATTGCGCCCAGGAGAAATGAGAAGAGGAGCTTCGAGGTCACCGCCCCCAGCAGCCGCGTCACCCACGCCCGGAACGCCGCGCGTCCGCCTTCGCCCAGCGCGGGGGCAAGCACGGCGGCGGGCGCCAGCAGCAGGTAGAGGAGGCTCATGATCGCCGCCCCGAGCAGGTGCAGCGCGATGAATCCGAGCACCAGCAGCATCCCCAGCAGTCCGAAGCAGATGAACGCCAGCCCGATCAACCGGGCGCCGGTCCCGCCTTGGGTGCGGAACTCCGCCTGCTCGGCCGTGGGCCCCCTGCATGGTTCTTCTTCTCCTCCACACAGCACGTTGAAAAGCGAGCCCTGCGTCATGATCGAGTTGCGCGCCACCTGGTTGGCGGGCAGCGCGAGGAACAGCTCTCCGTTCGTTCGCGCTCCGCGCAACAGTGCCGCGCTCTGACCCGGTGCGTTGCCTCCCCCGGCCGCGGCGATCTTCAGCGCGGCCGTGCGCAGCGGGGGATCCAGGCGCGCGGCGTTCTCGCACCAGCTCACGTCGCCGAACTCCAGGTAGCACCAGGGGCCCTCGATCGCGGCGCTGAACACGTTCTGGTTGCCTTCGGCCAGCGTCCGGTCGGGATGATCCGGATTCCCCGCCATGACGGCGCCCAGCGTGCTTAGGCTGGCCTCGTTTGCCCATCCGCTGAGCGCGCCGACGGTTCCCGTGGGGTTCGCGATCACCAACAGGCCGCCCGCCATCATCGCGAGCGTCAGCAGCGCCTCGCCCACCGTCTCGGCGACGCGGCGGCGGATCAGGCCGTGGTACGCCGCAAGCACCGAGGCGACCGCGAGCACGATCTTGAGCCAGGGCCGCGTGAATGTCGCCTGCGTCGCGCGCAGCCCGCGCGCCAGACCGCTCATCGCGGGGTTGTCGAGCAGGTCGATCGTGAAGCACCAGTCGAGCATCACGATCACGCCGTGCACGGCCGCGACCAGCGTCGTCCACCCGAACTGCATCAGGTTCTGGGCGGTCGCCATCGCATCGTTGCTCCACTGCGTCACGCCGGTGTTGATGTGCACGTCGAACGCGTAATCGCCGCTCGGCGCCTGCGCGGCCTCGAACCCCGAGGTCCGACAGTCGCGCGCGGCGCTCGCCGTCAGGTCCGCTGCGGCCCCCGCGCGACACAGCGGGCTATTCAGGCCGTTGGCCACGAGCGGGTCTCCGCCGCTGGGGGGCGCCGAGGAGGAGGCTTCCGCTTCGGCGCTCACGCCCGGTCCTGTACCGAGCGGGGGTACGTTCGGCGCTCGCTTGGAGGACGGCGCCGGGTCGCTCTGAACATGCGGCGAGGCAGCCGGCGCGGGGCCGCTCGGCGTGTGCTTTCCGCCTGGCGCCGCGTGCACGGGTGATGCAGCCGAGGCGGGGCTGCCCGATGCTTGCCCGGCGTCCGGCGCCGCGGGCACGGGTGGGGCAACCGCCGACGCTGAAGGGGCCGTCAGCGCGAGCACGACCAGGGCGAGCACAGTTGCTCTCATTGAGCGCGGGCGGGTGTGGTCGAGAAGGCGCGCAGCAGCGAGGGCACGACCACGTCGACCTGGATCGCCTCGATCCGCCCGTGGTGGTCGCGGAACAGGCAGCGGCCGGCATCGAGCTCAAGCAGCGTTTGGCGCATCCGTCGGTCCTCCGGATCGAGCCCGAGCAGCGCCAGCGCACGGCGGGCCTCCGCGTCGGAGCGCATCCCAAATATGAAGGTCGCCCCCAGAAGGTTCTCCAGCGACTCTCGCTCCCCGAGTAGCGTGTCGGTGACGAGCTGGGTGGAGATGATCGGAACCGCGAGCTCAGAGCGACCCATGCGCTGCAGCGAGAGGAGCAGCGTGCGGCCGATCGGGTCGCCCAGCAACCTCCACCCCTCATCAAAACTGAAGATCTTCAATCGCTCGCGCTCGGCACCCATGAGGTGCATCGCGAACATCGCGATCAGCCGCACGATCTGCTCCCCGACGCGCTCTGCGCGGGAATGCTCGGAGCGCGCCGTTCCCGGCTCGGGGCCGGGGAGATCGCGGATGGGCAGGTAGGTGACCTGGCGGTGGCCGACCGGAGGCAGCTTTACGTCGGGGTCGGCGAAGCCGAGCTGGGTCAGCCCGGAGCGGGCGTAGACGCCTAGCGTCTTGGCCACCTGGGCGTCGATCTCATCCCCCTCGCGCAGCGCCCGCACGACCTCCAGGCAGGTGGGGGTGCGCGCGCGGCGGAGCACCCGGTCGACGGCGCCCACCACGGAGGTCTCCCAGGCGGGTTCGGCGCGCCCGGGCAGGAGGTCCCGCAAGAAGGACACCGCGGTGTCCTGGCGCAGATGCTCGGGAGCGACGCGCAGCGGATCGAGCACCCCCCGCAGCGCGGGGTCGGGGCGCAGGGCGATGCACTCCACGTGGGGGGCGACCTGCTCAAGCAGGTGGAAGCGGTGGTCGCCCTTGGGGTCGCAGTCGATCACGCGCGCACCCAGCAGGAAGGCCTCGTACTTGAGCTTCTGGTCGAGCGTGGTCTTCCCGGAGCCGAGCGCGCCGACGCTGAGGATCGTGGTGTTGCGGTCGCTGTCGGAGCCCTCGCGCAGGTTCAGACGCACGGGCCGCGCCGAACCGGAGAGGGTGTGGCCGAGGTAGAAGCCGCTCGCGGAGCCCGCCTCGTGGGTGGCGGTCGGCATCATCGCGGCAACCTGCTCGGTGGTGAGCGTGTCGTCGTAGCCCGCCACGCGCGTGCGCTGTCCGGGGAGGTGCTGGCAGAAGAGCTCCAGTTGATCCCCCAGGGGGCGGTGCAGACACACCTCGCCGAAGGCGCGCCTGCACACCTCCACGCGCTCCTCGAGCTCCTCCTCCCCGCGGGCGGCGATCGCGATCGTGATCGTGGCGCGCAGCAGCGGGGGCCGGCTGGAGGACTGCAGGTGAGCGAGCAGGTCGCGGGCCTCCTGGGTGCGCCGGTAGCCGAGGTCGGTCGCGCCCTGCTCGCCGTCTGACTCCGCGCTGAGGATCTGGTCGGCGTCCTGGATCCGCCGTCGCGCGATCCGCAGCGCCAGCTCATTGGGCAGGAAGCGCGCGTTCAGGGAGAGGTCCACTCCAAAGGGGAGGCACTCCACGGGCGCGAACATCAGCTCCGCCCGCGCCCCCGGGAAGTCGACCCGCTCGGGCAGCGCCCCCACGACTAGCTGCGACTGCCAGCAGACCCCAAGCTCGGACTCGATCCGCAGCGCCCGCGGGCGCTGCTCCACCCAGCTATCGCTCCAGCGCAGCACATCGCCCTCCAGCGGCGCGAGCAGCGCCTCGCCGTTGCGCTCGAACAGGAGCGCCCGTGGTTCGTGCAGGCCATCGACCTGGGGCTCCCCGAGGTCGCGGCAGAAGGCACGGCGCACCAGCCACTGCAGCTCCGCCCCGCTGGCCGGGCGTGCCGCCAGGTAGTCGGCGAGGCGCGCGTGGGCCTGGTCGGCCCGAACCCGCACGCGCTCGAGCTCCACGGCGCTCAGCAGACGCCGGTCGGACGGGAGCAGCCCCCGCCTGAGCGCCGCCAGCCACTCGCGCGGATGGCGCTCGGCGGCGCGGGAGACGTAGGAGGCGACGTCGCGCTCGGGGTCGCGCAGGCTCACCAGGAAGAACAGGGCGGGCCGCTGAGCCTGCAGTTCCTCCAGGCGCCGTGTGTGCTCGGCCACGTAGCTGCTGAGCGCCCGCGTAAGGTCCGTCCGCCGGGCCGGGCGGACCGGCCCACTCCCGCCGGTCGGCCCACCCACGACGTCCGGCCCACCAGCCGGACCGGCCATCTCCTCGGCGTAGCGGGCGATCTCCCAGCGGTGGCTGACGCGGATGATCTGCACGTCGGCGGCGACCGCCTCCAGCGCGCCGAGCAACGCGAGGAGGCGCCCGCGCTTGTCCTCCTCGGAGAGCCACCGATACGAGGCGGTCGGGACCGCGAACGCGGCCCAGCCGTCGTCGAGACCGGCGCCGAACACGAGATTCCCGTACACGAGGCTGATCGGCGGGCGCACCTGCTCAGCTCACCCGTAGCCGCGCGCCGCGCTCGAGCGCGATGACTTGCCCATCCACCGCCTGGCGCTGTCCAAGCGGCTCACGGAGCGCCAGGTGCGGGCGGCACGTCAGGCGGCCGAGGACCCCGGCGCCTCGGGTGGAGCGCTCGTGCGCCACCCTCACCAGCACAGCTCCGGGACCGGTGTAGCGCAGGCCGCGCAGGCGCGGATCGGAGCCGTCGGGGAGCATCAGCAGCTCCTCCGGGCGCCAGACCCGCACCGGGGGTGTACCAGGGCGCAGGCCGGCGAGCCGGCGCGGTCCGAGGGCATAGCGCGCAAGCGCGGCGGCGGCCAGGTGAAACGGTCGCCCCTCCACGCGGATCACCGTGAGCAGCGCGGCGCCGCCGGCGGGCAGCAGGAGGTCGCGCAGATACCACGGCAGCGCCCTCACGGCCGTCCCCAGCAGCGGTAGCGCGCCGGCGAGCGCGAGGCCCGCGAGGATCGCGAGGCAGTAGATGACCCCCCGCACCGGGATCCCGCCCGGGTTCAGCCGCAGCCGGTCGATGCGGTAGATGCGCCGCTCCAGGTCGAACACGGCGCGGTAGGAGCGGATCTCCATGCTCAGGAGCCGAAGAGCGAGTTGACGGTGTCCTGCAGCAGGTTGATGCCCGCGGGGGTGGCCAGCAGCACCGCCACGATCCCCACCGCGAACACCCCCGCGGCCTCCTTGAAGTCTCGTCGGAAGGCCAGCACGATGCCGGCCACGGCGAACGCCAGTCCGATCAGGCTCATCGCCACCTTGCGCCCCGTGCTTCCGGCCTTGCTGGCGGCGGCTTCCAGGGAGCTGCCGGTTTCCGAAGACCCGCCGGCTGCGGATCCTCCCGCCCCAGCGGGCACAGACGCAGGCCCGGAGGAGCCGACCGCGGCCCGGGCGATCACGGGCGCCGGGGCAAGGTAGGCGCAGCACGCAAACGCCGCGCCGACGAGCGCGGCTGCGCAGGCGCGGTTTCGGATGGCGCGCAGTCGAGGCGAGGGGATCCCATGCGGACCTCCCCGTCGATGGCGCCTCATCAACGAGCGCAGCACGCGGAGGTGAGTCGGACGGAGTGAGTTCATCGGGGCTCCTTTGGGTCTAGGTGTCGGGGTCCATCTGGATGGCGGAGATCTCCCAGCGGCCCTGGGCGCGGGCGACGTCGAGTTCGTAGGCGAGCGTGTACTGGGCTCTCCGCTGGTCCTGGGCCTGCACGAGCGCGAGCACCGCGCCCCCGCCGGGGGCCCACCGGAGGCTTTGAAGCGACTGCAGCGCGAGCTCGATCCCGGGCGGCGAGACGTGGGCTCCGGCGGTGAGGTCGGCGGCCAACTCGGAAGGGGAGTCGGCGAGGTAGTTGCGCAGGGAGCGTTCCACCACGGTGCTCAGTTGCGGTTCGCTCACTTCGCGCAGGCGCCCGTCGGCGCCGGTTTGCGCGGGGCCGGAGGCGGGGGGCCCCACAAACGCGGGGTAGCCCGCGAGCGCGAGCGCGCCACCGGGGGAACGGAGCACGCTCACGGTGAGGTAGAGAAGCCCCGCGGTGTCGGTTTGGGCCGCGATCGTGTACACGTGCTCTCCCGTCCGGGGTTCGCGTTCCTGGACGACCTGCGTCCACTGCACCCGCTGCTCCCCGCTCGCCGGGGGTTGCAGACCGGCGTCAACGTCCATCCCGGGCCCCACAAACGGCGCCAGCGCGCGTTCGCGGGCTTCGGAGCTCTGCGTTTCCCAAGTGAGGTAGCTGCGCGCGAACAGCGTCGCGTAGCCCTCCGCCGCCAGGTCCTCGGGGATGGGACGGCGCAGCAGCGCCTTCGGCAATACAACGCGCGGGGGGTCGATCGCGAAGCGCGCGCTCGCCAACAGACCTGCGATCGCGAGCGCGTTGAGCAGGTGGCGGGGCAGCCCCCGCGCGAGGCGGATCCGCCACAGAGGCCGTGTCGTCACCGTCACGGCGGAGCGTGGGTGCTCGGCCGTGAACGACGGTTGTGGCGACGGGGCACCCATCCGCTACCGCTCGAACCCGAATTCCGAGCCGGCGCCGCTCGCGGAGGTCCTATTCGGTGCCGCCGTCGCAGCCGTCGCGGTTGCAGCCGGCGGCGTCGGAGGGACCGCGGAAGGGTGCGGCTGCGAGCGAGTAAACGTGTGCGCCGCGGGCGGCGGTGAGGCATGCGTAGGGCGCTCGGCGATCGGCCGACCCGTCGCTAAGGCTCGCCCACTGGACAGTCGGCGGCGTGAACCTCCGCCGGACGCTCCCCGATTGATCGTCAGTGGGCTTGTCGAGAGACCTTGGCTAGGCAGTCGCGGGACGAACCGCCTGCTGGCGAATCTGCGACCGCTCCCGGCTCTGGATCGCGCCTCGTTCATCGCGACCACGCCGGTCACCGCCACGGCGACCAGGGAGAGCACGGCGAGAACGACCGTGCGACCCCACGGCCGGGGCCCGCACTCCCCGATCGCGGCTCGGAGAGGCTCGACCTCCCCAGGCTCAGACCAGTCCTCAACCGCGAGGAACTCCTCCTCGGAGTACACGCGGTAGAGCTGGCGGGCAGCCGGGAGCAGGGGCCTCATGCGCCCCTCTCCGACCGGGGGGCCACGCCGGCGGCCGAGGGCCAAGGTGGGGAGATACCTGGCCCCCGGCCGCATGCGCGCGGATGGGCATCGCCGCGAGGTCGCGCCTGCAACCGACCTACGGCGTCCCAGGGGACGCGCCTATGGGGGTAGTGAGGGATGTTCATAGGTGGGTCCCTATCTCCCTGTTCCGACCCCGCCCGCAGAGTGGGACGCGCAAATTGGCGATGCGGCGCCCAGGGTGCACGCAGGCCACATCTACCCCTCGGCCTCGACCAGCCCCCGCAGGCGCGAGCGGCCGCGCTGGGCGACCTTGCGGTACTTCTCAAAGGACCACCCGAACAGCTCGCAAAACTCCGCGCGATCCATCCCCACGGAGACCTGGCAGGCGAGGACTAACCGCTGATCGGAGCTCAGCCGCGGCGCGAGCTCCCCCACCCGCCGCAGCTCAAGCCGCTGCAATACCAGCGGGTGAATCTCCGCGCGGGGGTCTACCACCTCCATTTCTCGCTCGCCGGGGCCGCCCAGTGGAAGCGCCCCCTCGAGCGCGGCCTGTTGCGGGCTGCGCCCACGGAGCGCGCGGCGGCGGTCCCGCACACGGGAGAGGAAGCGCTGCTCGAGCGTGTTCTCGAGGTGGGCGCGACTGGAGAACCGCTGGCCGCGCCGCGCGCCGGCCAGGAGCTCGAGCACGGCCTGGCTCAGGCAGTCCTCGAGGTCCTCCCGCCGCAGGAGCCGGCGGTGGACGCGCAGCAGCACCGCGCCCTTGGCGCGCGCCACGAGGGCCACCTGCTCGGCGGGGTCGGGGAGCCGCGAGAGCGCTCTCCGCTGCGCGTATCGGGTAGACACATAGGGATGTCGCACCCCGCCGCCCGCAGGCCCCCCTCCCAATTCGCCCCTTCCGGGCGCCCAACTCCGGGGAGAGCCGCGCGGTGCGCTCGCTCGGCCGCGCCCGTTCCCACCGCCCAAGATCCCCCTCCAAAGTGACCCTCGAGAAGCGCCTGCGCGCACTCGACGGCTTCCAACAGCGCCACCGCGGGCTGAGCTTCCTCGCGGCGGTTATCAAGAAGTTCGGCGACGACGGCGCCGGCCGCCTCGCGGCGCTGATCGCGTATTACGGCTTCTTCTCGCTGTTTCCGCTGCTGCTGGTGTTCGTGACGGTGCTGGGCTTCGTCCTGGAAGGCAACAGGAGCGCTCAGGAGAGCGTGCTGGACTCGACGCTCAAACAGTTCCCGATCATCGGGGATCAACTGCAGCACAACGTCCACTCGCTCACCGGCAGCGGCGTGGGGCTGGCGATCGGCGTGATCGGCTCGCTGCTGGCGGGCCTCGGCATCACCGGCGCGGCGCGCACCGCGTTCGACGAAGTGTGGGATGTGCCCCGCAAGCGGCGCCCCAACTTCCTCATGTGGCGGCTGCGCGGGCTGGGCCTGCTGGTGGCGCTGGGCCTGCTCACGATCGTCTCGACCGTCGTCGCGGGCTACGTCACGGCGGCGGCCCCCAGCGCGCTGACGGCGCTCGCCGGCGTGGCGCTTGCGCTGGCCGCCAACCTGCTGCTGTTCTTCTGCGCCTTCAGACTGCTCACGACCAGGGAAGTGCCCACCCGCGAGTTGCTCCCCGGCGTCGTGGTCGCGGCGGTGCTGTGGCAGATCCTGCAGCACATCGGCGGCTACTACGTCGAGCACGTCGTGCGCCACGCCAAGGAGACCTCGGGCCTGTTCGCGTTCGTGCTGGGGCTGCTCTCGTGGCTGTACCTGGGCAGCCAGGTGACGCTGTTCGCAATGGAGATCAACGTCGTGCGCGCGCGGCGACTGTGGCCGCGCAGCTTCCTCTCGGCGCCCCTGCTCGAGGCCGACAGGCGCGCGCTCACCTCAATGGCGGAGGTGGAGGAGCGCGTGGAGGAGCAGAACGTCGAGGTCAGCTTCGAGGACCCCAAGTGAGACGAGCCTCGGGGGCTTAGCTTTTTTGAATGTCCGGCTCCGCCGGCGCGGGGTACGCAGTGCGATTTATGCGCGCGTGGCGTGCGCGACATGGGCACTCGATCGATCCCCTAACTGCGACTTCTGCGCGCGCGGCGGGCGCGGTTTGGGTACTCGACCGACCCTTGTCTGGAGGCCGATGCGGACGCTCAGCAGAGGCCCTACGCTCCCCGAATCCTTTGTTATACTAGCTATCAATTCGTAACCTCATATGGAGGGTATACCGATGCCCGCGAGCTCAGATAACGGAAAGTCCCAGCCAAAGTCCACCCCCCGCCAAGACGCCGCCTCCCAGTCGGAGCCCCGCCAGCTGCTGCGGCTGATCCCACTCGATGACACGGTGGTGTTCCCCAACATGGGGATCACCCTCACCGTGGACGTGGGCGAGGACGAGCGCGTGGTGCTCGTGCCCCGCCACGAGAGTGAGTTCCTCGAGGTCGGCACGATCGCCGAGGTCGAGGACCACCTGCGCCTGCCCGGCGGCGGGCGCGCGGTGGCGCTCTCCGGCCAGCACCGCGCGCTGATCGGCGCCGCCCAGACCGGCGCCGACGGGGAGCTGCGCGTCGAGATCGACGAGCGCCCCGACGAGGTGCCCACGGACGGGCGCACCCGCAACCTCGAGCGCGAGTACCGCGCGATCGTCGAGGAGATCCTCGAGTTGCGCGGCGACGACGGGCGGATCGCGGCGTTCCTGCGCGCGATCGTGGAGCCCGGCCCGCTGGCGGACTCCGCGGGCTACTCCCCCAACCTCTCCTACGCGCAGAAGGTCGAGCTCCTACGCACGCTCGACGTCGCCGACCGCCTGGAGCTCGCGGTGAAGTTGCAGCGCGAGAGCCTTGCGGAGCTGCAGGTGCGCAAGCGCATCCGCGAGGACGTGCAGGACGGCGCGGAGAAGCAGCAGCGGGAGTACTTCCTGCGCAAGCAGATGGAGTCGATCCGCAAGGAGCTCGGCGAGGACGAGGGCTCGATCGTGGACGAGTACCGCACCAAGATCGAGGCCGCCGAGATGCCCGAGGAAGTCGAGAAGCAGGCCCTCAAGGAGCTGGGGCGCCTGGAGCGGATGGGCGAGCAGACGGGCGAGTCGAGCATGATCCGCACCTACTTGGACTGGCTGATCGCGCTGCCCTGGGCCAAGCGCTCGGAGGAGCACCTCGATCCCACCGCGGCGCGCGAGGTGCTGGACGCCGATCACGCGGGCCTGGAGGACGTCAAGGACCGCATCGTGGAGTACCTAGCGGTGCGCAAGCTGCGCCAGGACCGCGGCATCGAGGCCGACCCCAAGTCCGGGGCAATCCTCACCCTGATCGGCCCCCCCGGCACCGGCAAGACCTCGATCGGCGAGTCGATCGCCCGCGCCCTGGGACGCGAGTTCGTGCGCATGTCCCTCGGCGGGGTGCGCGACGAGGCCGAGATCCGCGGGCACCGGCGTACCTACATCGGCGCCCTGCCGGGCCGCCTGGTGCGCGCGCTGCGCGACGCTGGGACGATGAACCCGGTGATCCTCCTCGACGAGGTCGACAAGGTCGGCGCGGACTGGCGCGGGGACCCCTCCGCGGCGCTGCTCGAGGTCCTGGACCCCGCGCAGAACCACTCCTTCCGCGACCACTACCTCGACGTGGAGCTCGACTTGAGCCAGGTGATGTTCATCGCCACGGCCAACGTCGCCGACACGATCCCCGGGCCGCTGCTGGACCGCATGGAGGTGATCCGCTTCGACGGGTACACCTCTGAGGAGAAGCTCGCAATCGCCAAGGGCTACCTGTGGCCGCGCCAGCGCGACCGCAACGGCCTGCTGGAGGGCGAGGTCGAGATATCCGACGAGCTGCTGCGCACGGTCATCGCGGAGTACACCCGCGAGGCGGGCGTGCGCAACCTCGAGCGCGAGCTCGGGACCCTGCTGCGCAAGACCGCCACGAAGATCGCCTCCGACCTGCCCGCAGAGGAGGCGAAGGAGGCCGGCAAGGCAGAGGACGCCCCCACGGACGACGGCGCCGGCGCAGTCGCGCCGAAGAGCGCCACGACTCCGGCGGGCCCAGAGCCCGGGCAGGAGCCGGTCGCCGGCACCGCCGAGCAGAAGGCGCGCAAGAGGGCGCCCGCGCGCAAGGCCCCCGTGAAGATCGACCTGGAGACCGTGCGCGAGGCGCTGGGGCGCCAGCGGTTCTTCCAGGAGTCCGCCTCGCGCACCGCCACCCCGGGCGTGGCCACCGGCCTCGCCGTGACGGGCACCGGCGGGGACGTGCTGTTCGTAGAGGCCACCGCCATGAAGAGCTCGGGCTCCGGCGGCGGGGGCGGTCTGGTGCTGACCGGTCAGCTCGGTGACGTGATGAAGGAGTCGGCGCGCATCGCCCTCTCCTACGTGCGCGGCCACGCCGAGGAGATCGGGATCGACGAGAGCGCCTTCGAGGGACAGGAGTTCCACGTCCACGTGCCCGCGGGCGCGATTCCCAAGGACGGCCCCAGCGCGGGGGTCACGATGGTCACCGCGCTGGCCTCGCTGCTGAGCGGCCGGGCGGTGAAGCACACCGTGGGGATGACCGGCGAGGTCACCCTGCAGGGGCGCGTGCTGCCGATCGGGGGGCTCAAGCAGAAGGTGCTGGCGGCCCACGCGGCCGGACTCACCGACGTGATCCTGCCGGAGCGCAACCGCGGCGATCTGGATGACATCCCGCAGGAGGTCCGCGAGCAGATGACCTTCCACCCGGTGATGACCGTCCAGGAGGTGCTCGACCGGGCGCTGGAGCCCACGCGCGATGTCGCCCACCAGCTCTCCTGAGCGCCGCCCACCAGCGATTCCCTCCACCCGCCATGCCACCCGCCAGCTCTCGTAGGTGCCAGCCCGTTCCCGTGGAGGTCCGCCGCACGGCGGACCTCCTGGAGCGGCGCTGGCAGCTATCGATCATCTACGCTGCCCTCACCGGGGCGCTGCGCTTCAGCGAGTTCGCGGAGGCCGTGAACGGCATCTCCCCGCGGATGCTCTCCGAGCGTCTGCGCGACCTCGAGGCCGCGGGCCTGGTGCAGCGCACCGTGATCCCCTCCAGCCCCCCCACCGTCGAGTACCGCCTCACCGCCCGCGGCCGGCGCCTCGCGCCGGTGGTCGAAGCGATGCGGGCCTACGCCGAGGGGTAGCGATCGGGCCTCCGCGGAGCCGGCGTTAACGGCGCCTACGCCAGGGTAGCGGCCGGCCTCTCGGGGCCAGCGGCAACGCCCAGGGAAAGGAGCTGCGATCGACCTCCGCGGGGACCGGTGGCAACCTCAGCGGACGACGATCTTGCCGACCATCCCTTCGGCCGCGTGGATCGTGCAGCGGTAGTTGAAGGTCCCGGCATGTGTGAAGCGAACGGTGAAGGAGCCGTGCGAATGGGTGCGCGAGACAAATCCGGGGCCGGTCACGTTGTGGGGGGTGCTCCCGTCGCGCCACACCCACGTGACGCTTTCGCCGCGGTCGATCGTCAGCGTGCTCGGATGGAAGCGGAGGTCCTTGAGCACGACCGTATGGGTCTCGGCGGCCGTGCCGGCGCTGGCGATCACCGCCGTGGGGGCCGCAGTCGCCAGGCACGCGATCAGCACCACAGTTGTGCGCCATCTCATGAGGTCCATTGGAACCTCCCTTCGGTATCGGGATGGCTTGGGCGTGGGGCCCTGGGTCACTGCGCTGCCCTCACCCTCTGGCAGTCGCCTGAGTCGCCTTCACCCTCTTGACCCCGATTTCCCCCAGAATCTTTCACCCGCCCCCCACAGATGTCATCCTAACCCGGCCTGAGCCGCTGGCCCTCGGTCGGCAGCCCGGCCGCTGCCGGCAGGTCCTCCCCCGTCGGTAGGCTCTGGCAGACGCCGCAGACTCTTCGTGCCACGCCGACCTGGGAGCGACCATGGACGTACCGATCCTCCGCCTGCACGACTCCGCGCTGCAGCCGCACTATGCCACCGCGGGCTCCAACGGCTTCGATCTGTGCACCGCCGAGGCGGCCGAGATCGCTCCCGGGGGGATCGCGCTCGTGGGCACCGGCCTGGTCTTCGCGACGCCGCCCGGCTGGTGCCTGCTGGTCTGCCTGCGCTCCTCGACGCCGCGGAAGTTCGGGGTGATCCAGCCGCACGCGGTGGGGATCATCGACGAGGACTACCAGGGTCCCGCGGACGAGTTGCGACTGCAGCTGCTGAACTTCACCGCCAAGCCGACCAGCATCCCCGCGGGCAGCCGCATCGCGCAGGGCGTGTTCGTGCGCGCGGATCGAGCACAGTGGAGCGTGCACGATCCCGGCGAGGGCAGCCGCGGAGGCTTCGGCAGCACCGGCGGATAGGACCGGAGCCGCCGCAAGCTTCACGGCTACCGGGAGGCGAAATGCTCAAGGTCGCATTTCAATCATCCGATGCCTACCAGGATTCGTTCTAGCCATATTAGTAGCGATGACTGGAATAAGAGGAGCAAGCTCAGGGAAACAAACGGCGGCGTCCTTTGGAAGAATCACGGAGATGGCAGAGAGCTACCGGGATCTCCCCGGCGACATAGCGGTTCCGACGGACGACGGCGCCGCCGATCACCTGCCGGGCCTGGAGGTGCCGGGCATGATGCTGAGCTCGACGCTGGGCGGAAAGCTCGACCTGAGCACGGCAACGGAGCGACTGGCCGTGGTCTACGTCTACCCCCGCACCGGTGTGCCGGGCGAACCGCTGCCGGCGGGATGGGACCGGATTCCGGGCGCACGCGGCTGCACCCCCCAGAGCTGCGCCTTCCGCGACCACGTGCTGGAGCTCGCGGCCTATGGAGCCTCGGTGTTCGGTCTGAGCGCCCAGCCACATGAGGAGCAACGGGAGTTCGCGGGCCGCGAGCACATCCCCTACCCCCTGCTGAGCGACCCCGACCTGAGGCTCGCCGGGATCCTGGGGCTGCCCACCTTCGAGGCCGCCGGGAGGCGCTTCTATCGGCGCCTGACCTTCATCGCACGGAAGCAGCACGTCGCGAAGGTCTTCTATCCCGTGTTCCCGCCACACCGCAACCCCGCGGAGGTCCTGAACTGGCTCGCCGATCAGCCTGGGTAGCCAGGCTGCACCCCGAGCTCTCCCCGCGCGGATGCCTCCGGCGGCGCGCCGGGGAGGCCACGGAGCGAGACCATCCGCACGGCGAGCGGTGCGGCGAGCAGCGAGGCGAGCGCCATCGCGAGAAAGGCGGCGGTGGGGTGGTGAACGAGGGTCTGAACCAGTAGCGCCACCACCAGCCCACCCAGGTTGCCGGCCATCCAAACGATCGCCCCCGCGGTCCCCGCCGCGGGACCGGCGAGTCGCTCGGCGACGGTCATCAGCACGGGCAGGGCGGGCAGCAGCACGACACCCATCGCCACCATGACGAGCGCCTTTCCGGCGATCCCGGGGAGCACCCCGAGCGCGACGCTCCCGAGAGAGCCGGCGGCGACCACTGCCACCATGAACCCGCGCTCCGTTCCCCGGCGGGCAATCACAGTGGGCAGCACAGCGCAGCCCACGATCCCCGCGACGATCATCCCGACCAGCAGTGCGCCGGCCGCGGTGTCGGAGACCCCGGAGGGGTGCAGCAGCGTCTGCAGCCAGGTGGAGAGCGCAACGAACACCCCGAAGCCCAGGAAGGCCAGGCCCGAGAGGACCCTGATCTCAGGGCGCGCCCACAGCACCCGTGCGATGCCGCGCTCAATCGTGGTGTGCTCCCCCGCGCCGCTGCCGGGCCGGCGCAGGGCGTAGGCCAGAGCGCCCGCCGCGAGCACGCCCACCGCGGCCTGGATCTCGAGCAGGAGCTCCAGGCGTGCCCCGCCGAGCAGCGGGCCCATCAGCAGCGCGACGAGCATTCCGAGGAACCCGGCGGCGGAGGCCAGCGAGATCCCGAGCGCGCGTGCGCGCACGGGCAGGTACTCGCCGGGGAGCTTGGCCACGGCGCTCATGACCAGCGGCTGGGCGAGCGCCACCAGCGACTGACCGGCGAGCGCCCATCCGAACGTCAGGCCGCCCAGACGCAGGAGCCCGCCGGCGGCGACGAGCGCCCCCCCGAGCGCCAGCGACGGGCGGAACCAGCGGTCGAGCAGCGCACCCGCGGGGATCGCGAGTGCGACGTAGAGCAACGGGAAGATCTCCGCCAGCCAGCCGACCGCGTCGACTGAGACCCCGTAGCGCCTGGCGGAGTCGGTGGTGATCGCGGCGTAGGTCAGCCACAGCATCTGGGTGGCCGCCGCCACCAACCCATACGCCGCGACCACGCGCCACCCCGCCGCGGCCGACTCCCGATCGGTGGTGATCCTGGCCGCCTCAACACCCATTGCGCGACCCTTCCTAGCAGAAATCGCGGGCATTCGAGCGGGGAGATCGAGTCTCGAGCCGGGTTTCTTCGAGATTCAGTTCCGTCCCGCCTGCGCCGATAAAGCGAAGGTGGCCCCGGGAGAGCGACAGTGAGCACGCGCTCCACCACCTGGCTGCCCGCCGTCGTGACCGTGGGCGTGGCGGCGCTCACGCTCGTGGGCGCGTCCGCGGCGGAGAGACAGGCCCAACACAACGCCCAGGCGCAGCGCGCCACCCTCTCCTCGAACATCCGCACGCAGGCGGTGGACACGGTGGACGCCGCGATCCAACGCACCATGGAGCTCGCGGCGAGCCTCGGCGCCGACTGGCCCGCACACGCGGGGATCTTCGCCGCGGTCGCCCGCGGCTTGGAGCGCGAACCGGGGATCAACGGCGTGGGGCTCGTGGAAGCGCTTGGGGCCAACCGGCGCGAGCGCTTCGAACACCGCTACGGCCCACTCGAGCTGCGCGTCCCCGGGGGCGCGCCACGCGCGGCGCCGCGGATGGCGGAGTACTACGTGGTGCTCGACAGCGCCCACAGCTCCGGGGGACCCAGCGACATCGGACTGGACATCGGCGGGGAGCCCACGCGCCTGGCCACGCTGCTGGCCGCGGCCCGCTCGGGGCGGCCACGCGCGACGCCGCCTGTGCGCCTGATGAGCGGCGAGGAGCTGGGGACGGTGCTGTACGCGCCGATCTACCGACCCTCCCCGGTCCCGCCGCGCACGCCCGCGCAGCGTCTGCGATCCCTGCGGGGATTCGCGTCGATCGGCTACAGCTACGACCTCCTCGGGCCCGCTCTGCTGCGGACGATCCCGGCGGGCACCGCCTTCTCGCTGAAGGACGGCAGTGTGCGGCTGCTCGCGCAGGGGTCCCCACGACACGCGATCAGCTCGCGGATCGCGGTGGCGGGACGCTCGTGGACATTGGCTGTGGGCGAGCCCTCCCCTGATCTGTCACTGCCCGTGACGATCCTGCTCGTCGGGCTGCTGGGGACGCTGCTCGTGGGGACGTTCGGGGTGCAGGCAGGACGGCGGGAGCGCTACGCGCAGGCGCTCGTCGCGCGGCGCCTGGCCGAGCGCGAGCAGGCCGAGCAGGCACTCGCGAGAGCCGAGGAGCGCCTGCGCACCGCCTTCGCGGAGGCCCCGATCGGAATGGCGGTTGTCTCGCCTGAGATCCGCTTCCTGCAGGTCAACAGGGCACTCGCGCGGATCACAGGCTACGAGGAGCAGGAGCTGCTCGAGCTGCCCTCCGCCAGCGATCTGACTCACCCCGAGGATCGCAGCACCGATGAGCGCGCCAGGGCGGCGATGCGCGCCGGGGAGATCCGTGTGTATGACGTAGAGAAGCGCTACCTGCACGCAGCCGGGCACACCGTCTGGGTGGCGGTGCACACCACCCTGATCCGCGACGAGCATGGGGGGCCGGCGTACTTCCTCTCCCAGATCGAGGACATCACCGACCGCCGGCGCTACGAGTCCGAGTTGCAGCACATGGCCGACCACGACCCCCTGACGGGCCTGCTGAATCGCCGCGCCTACGAGCGCAGCCTGGAAGAGCATCTTGCGCGGGGCGAGCGCTATGGCCACGCGGGCGCGGTGATGGTGCTGGACCTGGACAACTTCAAGGAGGTCAACGACACCCTCGGCCACAGCGCCGGCGACGAGCTGATCGTGCGCGTCGCCGGTGCCCTGGCGACACGTCTGCGCGAGAGCGACACGCTTGCGCGCCTCGGAGGCGACGAGTTCGCGATCCTGACCCCCACGGGGGAGCACGCCGAGGCGCAGCGATTGGCGGCCTCGCTGCTGGGGGTAATCCGCCGCGAGCACGCCGCGCGCGGGCCGGGGGGGCGAGAGCGGCCGATCACGGCTTCGATCGGCATCGCGCCGCTGGAGGGAACCGAGAGCCTGAGAGCGGAGGAGGCGCTGATCAACGCGGACCTCGCGATGTACGACGCCAAGGAGGCGGGCCGCGACCGCAGCGTGATCTACGGCGGTTCGAGCCGCGGACAGGCGCACATCGAGGCGCGCCTGGAATGGGTGGAGCGCATCCGCGCGGCACTCGACGAGGACCGCCTGGTGCTGCACGCCCAACCGGTGGTGGAGACCGCCACGGGGCGTGCCACCCAGTACGAGTTGCTGGTGCGGATGGTGGACGCCCACGGCGACCTGATCCCGCCGGGAAGCTTCCTGCCGGTCGCGGAGCGCTTCGGGCTGATCCGGGAGATCGATCGCTGGGTGGTGACCCGCGCGATCCGCATGCTCGGGGAGCAGCGCGAAGAGGGCCGACGCCCGACCGTGGAGATCAACCTCTCCGCGCAGTCCCTCGGGGACGCCCAGCTGGCGGTCCACATCGGCCGCGAACTGCGCGCCGAGGGAGTGGCGGCGACCCAGCTGATCTTCGAGGTCACGGAGACCACCGCGATCGGCAACATCGCGGCGGCGCGAACCTTCGCGGAGCGGTTGGGGGAGCTGGGGTGCCGCTTCGCGCTGGACGACTTCGGGGCGGGCTTCGGCTCCTTCTACTACCTCAAGCATCTCCCCTTCGACTTCATCAAGATCGACGGGGAGTTCGTGCGCAACTGCACCGAGGACCCCACGGACCGGCTGGTGATCGGAGCGGTGGTGGAGCTCGCGCGCGGAATGGGCAAGCGCACGATCGCCGAGTTCGTGGGCAACGAGGCGACGCTCGGCATCCTGGGGGAGCTGGGGGTGGACTACGCCCAAGGCTTCCACCTCGGCCCGCCCGCGCCGCTCGAGCACTGGCTGGGCGTGCCCTCCAAGCCCGGGCGCTAGGCAAAAGATCGGCCCGCCGGGGGCAGCGGACCGATCTGGGAGGGGGATGAGGGAGGGATGCTTCCTCGTGCGTATCTTCCCCCGCTGGATTCAGACCCAAACCTCGACTTTATCTACATTGGAAAGAATGGAACTGAGCCTCGTGGCACGCCCATTGGCACGACGTGATTCTCTGTTCGGGCCGCGCATGCCCACGGACGCGTTACGCACTGTGCCGCGTGGCCTACTTGGAACCGCGCGTGCCGGCCCTACGCGGAGGACAGCGGTGACCGCGCGTGCCGGCCTTACGTGGAGGGCAGCAGCGACCGCGCGTGTGCCGGCCCTACGTGGACGGCAGCAGTGACCGCGAGTACCGGCCCTCCGCGGAGAAGCTCCTGCGGTTGAGCGACTGCTTGACGCTGTAGAGGCTGCGGTCGGCGCGGGCGAGACAGGCGTCGAGGTCTTCGCTGGGTAACCACTCGCTGATCCCCACAGACCAGTCCACGGGGAAGTCCTCCACGCGCAGACGCTCGAGCACGCCGCCGGCCTCCCGGGAGGAGGTGGCGGGAAGCAGCAGCACGAACTCGTCCCCGCCGTGGCGCGCGAGGATGTCGCCGGGGCGCAGGCGCTCCCTCCACTCGCGCCCCAGATCCGCCAGGAGCCGGTCCCCCGCGGCATGCCCAAGCCGATCGTTGATCTGCTTGAAGCCGTTGAGGTCGAGCACGGCGAGCGCCATGGGTGTGTGGGTGCGCTCCGCGATCGCCCGCTCGCGAGCGGCGAGAGCAAGGAAGCCGCCGCGGTTGAGCAGACCGGTGAGCGGGTCGGTGTCGGCACGTCGGCGCAGGCTCGCGCTGAGGTTGGCGAGAACGAGCGCCGTGGACCACACGGTGCCAGTCACGATCACCCACACGATCGCCATGTTGGGTAGAGCACCCACGATGAGACCCACCGCGAAGCCCACGGAGATCAGCAGCGCCTGCGCGAGGACCGCGCGGCGCGAGAAGAAGTGGGCCATGTACATCGCGGTCCAGGGGTAGGCGAAGGCGGCCAGCATCGCACCGGCGCTGGTGCGGGCGTTGGCGACCATCACGCTCACGGTCACCGCGCTCAGGGCCATCAGCACCTGTATGAGGGTCGCGGGTACTATCCGAGCGAAGATCCACAGCCCCACGGCCACCGCGAGGGCGAGCACCCCGATCGTGAGGTCCAACTGCACGGGCTCCCGGGCGCTGATGGGAAAGGCCACCGCGGCCAGACACGCCACGCCGCGGCACAGGTACAGGAGCGCGGCGGCCCACACCATCGGTGAACGTGCGTTGGGCAGCCGCTTCAGCGCGCGGTGGAAGCTGCGCAGGGGATGCAAACCGAGCATGTGCTCGTCTCTTCGGATCGACCCCGCACCTGCTTGAGCGCTCGGCGCCTAAAAGCTCGCAACTTCGACACAAAACGGCGAGCTGGGGGACCGGCGAACCGCGAGAGAGCCTGTCGGGGGTCCCGAGAGCACGGGACTCTGTTCGCGCAACAGCGGCGCCGATGGTGGGCGTGGATCGGCTAGCCTGGAGGGATGCTCTTCGGTCGCCGCCAGGCTGGCATCGTCGACCCCGCTTCGGCGCTCTCCAGGCCGCTCCCAGGAGCTTCCCGTCCCGGAGCGTCATGAGGTGCTGGGATACTCCGCTGCGGGGACCTCTCCCGGAGGGAGTCGAGCGGGCGATCTTCGGGATGGGCTGCTTCTGGGGCGCGGAGCGGCTCTTCTGGACGGCGCCGGGGGTGTACACGACCGCGGTGGGCTACGCGGGGGGGTACACCCCGAACCCCACCTACGAGGAGGTGTGCTCGGGGCGCACCGGCCACGCGGAGGTGGTGCTGGTCGCCTTCGACGCCGCCGCGACCAGCTTCGAGGAGATGCTGAGGCTGTTCTGGGAGGGCCACGACCCCACGCAGGGGATGCGCCAGGGCAACGACGCCGGCACTCAGTACCGCTCCGCGATCCTCTGGGAGGGCGACTCCCAGCGTGCGCAGGCGCGAGGCCTCGCTCGAGACCTACCAGCGGATGCTCACCGCGGCGGGCCA
Source organism: uncultured Solirubrobacterales bacterium (assembly GCA_963742275.1). Taxonomy (GTDB): domain Bacteria; phylum Actinomycetota; class Thermoleophilia; order Solirubrobacterales; family Solirubrobacteraceae; genus Palsa-744. The sequence goes on from CAVUKU010000002.1 coordinate 383,912, forward strand.
CGGGGAGATCACCACCGAGCTGATCGAGGGCCCCCCCGCGCACCCGTTCTACTACGCGGAGGCCTACCACCAGCAGTACCTCGCCAAGAACCCCGGCGGCTACTGCGGGCTGGGCGGCACCGGGGTCAGCTGCCCCGTTGGGCTCGCCACCGGCAGCTGAGCGGCAGACCGGACCACCTGCGGACCCCGGGCAGACGGCACCCGACCTCCCCCAGCACCGACCACCCGGCCGCCCACAGGCAGACGGACCACCCGGCCGGACCCGGCGAGCCCCGCGGGACGCACTGCGGCCCCGCCGAAGCAGGGCCGCAGTTCCATCGCGTCGAGGAGGAGTGAACGCCCAGAGGATGGCGTGCTCCAGCCGGAGGCATCCCTGCTGCCTACGTTGCACCTCCCACCGTCGCCGGCGTGGGCTGCCACGTCGGCGCGTGGGGCCCCCCGAGGGTCGGCACGTCGGAGGGATAGACCTCGTTGCCGTGAATCGCGTGGTCCCCGATCTCGAGCTCCTCGTCGGTGAGACGAAGCGGTATGACGACACCGACCAGCTTGAGGATGAGGAACGTCGCCACGGCGGTCCAGACGATCACGAACAGACCGGCCTCAGCCTGCCAGCGCAGCAACGTCCAGCTACCGTTGATCAGCAACCCGAATTTCCCCGGCAGGTTGGGGGTACTGCCCACGCCGAGGTACTCGACGACGTTGGGATCGGCCAGCAACCCGACCAGCAGGCCCCCGAGCAGCCCAGCTATTCCGTGGGTGTAGATCACGCCCAGCGTGTCGTCGACGTGCCGGAACATCGGCGCCCGGCTGAGGTAGCGGATCGCCATCCACACGATCGTCGCGCAGACGACGCCGATGATCGATCGCCCCGTACCCGTTGACGAAGCCGGCGGCCGGCGTGATCCCGACCAGGCCGGTGATCATGCCGTTGACGGCCCCGATCATGGAGGGCTTGTCGCGGTAGATGTAGTCCCACGCGATCCACACCATCATCGCCACCGCGGTGCTGAGGTTGGTGTTGATCACCGCCGCCGAGGCGTCGGCACCGGCGTAGTAGGAGTCCCCGCCGTTGAAGCCGTTCCAGCCAAGCCACAGCAGGCCGGCGCCCGCAGGCCACCATCAGCAGGTTGTTGGGCGCATCGATCTCTCGATCTCGCTGCAATCGCGGTCCGATCACCCACGCGAAGACGAACCCCGATACGCCCGCCGAGAGGTGGATCACGTAGCCACCCGAGTAGTCCAGTGCGCCGTGAGCCGCGAAGTAGCCGCCGCCCCAGATCAGGAACGCGTCGATCGCGTACACGAATGTGATCCACAACACCACGTAGGGGATCCACGCCTTCAGGTTGACCCGCCCGAGCACCGAGCCAAGCATCAGGATCGGGGTGATCGCGGCGAACACGAACTGGAAGTACACGAGCGAGGCCTCCGGGAAGTGGAACGGTGGCCCTTCGGTGATCGACGGGATGCTCGCCTGGGCCTCCTCGGCCCACGTGCGCCGAGCACGCTGCCGGGCTTGCCCGACGAATGTGTCGAAGAAGCCTTTCCCAGACCCGATCGGATGGCCGAAGCCCATCTTGAAGGCCCACAGGCACCACACGATCAGCGTCACGCAGAACGCCACGAAGGTGAGCATCATGCTGTTGACCGACCAGCGCTTCTGCATCACGCCGCCGTACAGGACCGCGAGGCCCGGCAGGCTCATCAGCCCGACGAACGTGGCCGCGGTCATCTGCCACGCGTTGTCACCTGCGTTCAGCCAACTTGGGTATGACAGCCAGGTCATGTGCCTCCGTTTCCCTTTGTTGTGGATCTGCCGGCTCCGGCCACGGACGGAGCCCGCCGTTGCGATCCCGCTATGAAATCCGTCTTGCAGGGAGGCCGCCAGGGACATGGTGGCCAACACTTGGGTGGCGTCTTTCGACATTTGTATAGAAGCCCCAGGGGAGCACCGCGCAACGAGCTCAGCCCTCCAGGGGCTCTCAGCGACGCGGATCGAACGGAAAGCCTGCCCGCAGGCAGGCAGCGCGCAGCTCTTCGGCGACGCCCCTGAACGCGCCGGCGAGGCGCACACGGCGCGAGCCCGCGCGCCGCAGGCGTGCACGGTGGCGCCGCCCAGCGTGCTGGCGAAGGTCACTTCGATGCAGTCTCTGCGCGCGGGCGCGCCGCTGGTCAGGGCATAGGCGCCGAGGCCGATCGCGGCGAGCAGCACGCAGGTCGAGCAGCACCGCGACGACCGTCCTCTCGCGCCGGCCCCACCGCAACGGCTCGGAGAGCCGCCGGGACTGGTCTTGCATGATCATGCGATCGGCAAGGCTACTGCTCGGCGCCGCCCGGTCCGGCGTCCCCGGAGAGACCGGGGTCTACCCCGGAGGGAGCGTGGTCTACCCCGGAGGGAGCGTGGTCTACCCCGGCGGAGGGCCCCGAAGACCCCTCGGCGGCGTCGAAGGAGAGCGCGGCGGAGTTGATGCAGTAGCGCTGCGCCGTGGGACCGGGGCCGTCGTCGAAGACGTGCCCGAGGTGGCCCCCGCAGCGGCGGCAGAGCACCTCGGTGCGGCGCATGAAGAGGCCGTTGTCCGCGCGCAGCTCCACGGCCTCCGCCACGGCGGGCTCGGTGAAGCTGGGCCACCCCGTCCCCGACTCGAACTTGGTGTCGGAGCTGAACAGCTCCGCGCCGCAGCCGGCGCAGCGGTAGGAGCCGCTCTCCTTGTTGTAGACGAGCTCCCCCGTGAACGGCGCCTCGGTGCCAGCGCGGCGCAGGACCTCGTACTGCTCGGGGGTCAGCTGCTCACGCCACTCCCGCTCGGACTTGACGACCTCGGAGTCGCTCATGACCATGTTCTAGCACCGCGGCGCGCGCGCATCCATCTTGCCCGATCCGGGTAGCTCGCAGAGCGAACGATCAAGCGAGCCCACCGGCGAAAGGAGTGAGCATGGAGACCGTCAGTCTTGGCCGCACCGAACTCGAGGTGTCGCGCATCTGCCTCGGCACCTGGCAGTTCGGGGGCGATTGGGGGGAGATCGACCGCGAGGAGGCGATCGCGACGGTGGGGCGTGCGCGAGAGCTCGGGATCAACTTCTTCGACACCGCCCAGGCGTATGGTTTCGGGGCCTCGGAGAAACTTCTGGCCCAGGCGCTCGAGGGGGTACTGCGGGAGGAGGTGGTGATCGCCACCAAGGGCGGGCTGCGCCGGGAGGGCGAGGAGCTTCTGCGCGACGCCAGCCCGGGGTGGCTGCGCGCGGGCCTGGAGGAGAGCCTGCGTCACCTGCGCACCGACTACGTGGACATCTATCAGGTTCACTGGCCGGACCCGGGCACCCCGCTCGAGCAGACGGCAGCGGCGCTCGAGGAGTTCGTGCGGGAGGGCAAGGTGCGCCACTTGGGGGCATCAAACTACGACGCGCTGCAGATTGCGCAGTTCGAGCGCACCCGCAGGCTGGACACGCTGCAGCCTGCCTACCACATGCTGCGCCGCGAGATCGAGCGGACGGTTCTGCCCTACTGCCGCGAGCACGACATCGGGGTGCTGATCTACGGCCCGCTCGCCCACGGCCTCCTGAGCGGGCGCTTCACGCGGGAGACCCGCCTCGCAGAGGACGACTGGCGCGCGGGCAGCGCCCTGTTCAGCGGGGATGCCTACCGGCGCAACCTGCGGATCGTTGAGCGCCTGGAGGCGCTGGCGGGAGAGCTCGAGATCACCGTGGCGCAGCTGGCGATCGCGTGGACCCTCGCCAACCCCGCGGTGCACGTGGCGATCGTGGGCGCCCGGCGTCCCGCGCACATCGAGGGGGCGGCACCCGCCGCCGGGGTCCATCTCGACGCGGATGCGCTCGGACGTGTGGAGGAGATCCTCACCGAGGCCGCGATGGTCGGAGGGCCCACCCCGGAGGGGGTTTGACAGAGTCACTTAAACTATATATCTGATCGTATATAATCCCTGTGGAATGGAGACCGCAGGACTGATCCGGACCGCACGCCGGGACGCTGGGCTGACCCAGTGCCAGCTTGCGGATAGGGCTCACACCGCCCAGCCCGCGGTCGCCACGTACGAGTCCGGAGCGCGAACCCCCAACATCGCCACGCTCGAGCGACTGCTGCGCGCCTGCGATCACGATGTGGAAGTGATCGCCCGCCCCCGGGTGCGGCGCGGCGCGGCCTCGCTCGCCGCGCTCGCTCCGACGATCGCGGATGACCTCGAGGCGGGCGGGGAGCACGATGCGGCGCGCCTGCTGTTCGGCTTCGCCGACGACTTCAGGGGCTCATCCCGTCCCGGCAAGATCGCGCTCATCCGCGACGAGCCCCCCTCGACCGGGGATGCCCGCTTCGACGCCGCGCTGGCAGGCATCGCCGAGCTGTTCGCAGCCGAGAGCGCGATCCCCGCCCCCGCGTGGGTCAACGGGACCAGCCGCTTCGTCGAGCCCTGGTGGTTCCTTGCGAGCAGGCCCGCCTTCCACGCCTACACACTTGCCCACACGCCCGCCTTGCTCGCCCGCCACGGGGTGTTCATCGCGCGCGAGGTCTTCGATCGTGCCTGAGAGGCACTTCAATCGCACCCGGATCCTCACCGCACTTCAAGCGCTCGGCGACGAGCTCACCCGCGGGGGCGTGCGCGGTCAGATCTTCATCGTCGGGGGCGCCGCGATGGCCCTCGCGTACTCCACGCGGCGGGTCACCACGGACATCGACGCGGTGTTCGAGCCGAAGTCCTCGATCTACGAAGCCAGCGCGAAGGTCGCCGACGACCTCGGCCTGCCCGACGATTGGCTAAACGACGCGGTCAAGGGCTTCCTGCCCGGCGCAGACGAGCATCCCCGACCTCTGCCGGAGGTCCACGGGATCGAGATCACCACCGCCTCCCCCCGCTACCTGCTCGCGATGAAGCTCATGGCGATGCGCTTCGGCGAGGACGATGAGGACATCGAGATCCTGCTGAGGGAGTGCGGGCTGCGCAGCCCCGAGGAGGCGCTGGAGGTGCTCCGCAGCATCTACCCACTCCAAGAGCCGCCCCTGAAGACACGGCTCTTCCTCGAGGAGCTCCTCAGGCCTGCGTCTCCATAGTCGTGCTGCTATCCTGATCTTTACGTTCACGTCAGCTTCATCGAACAGGCCCCGCATGGGCGTCGCCGCCGGCCACGAGAACTACAAGTGGTGGGCGCTCTCCTGTACCAGCCTCGGCATGTTGCTCGCGGCGACCAACTCGGGGACGCTGATAATTGCGCTGCCCGACCTCGAGCGCTCGCTGCACGCCAGCCTGCTCGCGCTCGTTTGGGTGATCCTCGCCTACCTGATCGCCGCCACCGTGCTCGTGCTGATGGCGGGCCGGCTTTCGGACCTGTTCGGGCGCAAGAAGGCCTACATCGGCGGCTTTCTCGTCTTCGCACTCGCCTCCCTGGGGGCCGGCTTCTCGCCCGACGCCAACGTGCTGATCGTGTGGCGCGTGCTGCAGGGGATCGGCTCGGCCTTCCTGTTCGCCAACGCCGCCGCGCTGGTCACCGACGCCTTCCCGCACGAGGAGCTCGGCCTGGCGATGGGGACCAACACGATGGTCGCCGCGATCGGCCTCGCGATCGGACCTGTGCTCGGCGGGGCGCTGGTCGCGATCTCCTGGCACTGGGTCTTCTGGTTCAACGTCCCGCTCAGCCTCGCCGGGGCCGCGTGGGGCGCGCTGATCCTGCGCGAGCTCTCCAAGCCCGATCAGGTGCGCGGCTACGACGTGCTCGGCAACGTCACCTTCGTGCTCGGCCTCACCGGCCTCGTGCTCGGCGTCTCGCGCGGCGGGCTCAGCGGCTGGAACGACACGATCGTGATCGCGGGCCTCGCCACGGCGCTCGTGCTGCTGCCCACATGGGTACTGATCGAGAACCGCTCCCGCGCTCCCATGCTCGACCTCTCGCTGTTCAAGAACCGCCTGTTCGCAGCCGCCACCGCCGCCGCCTTCATCAACGGGCTGGCCCGCTTCGCGCTGATGTTCCTGTTCGTCTTCTACTTCCAGGGGGCGCAGGGCAACACCCCGATCACCGCCGGCATCAAGCTGATCCCCCTCGCCGTGGGGATGCTCGTCTCCTCCCCCCTGGCCGGCATCTACGCCGACCGCCACGGCTCCCGCGGTCTCGCCTCGCTGGGGATGCTCGTCAGCGCGGCTGGCCTCATCGCGATGACGACGCTGCAGGTCCACACCCCCTACTGGCAGAGCACCCTCTGGCTGCTCATCGTCGGAGTGGGCTCCGGTATGTTCAACAGCCCCAACACCGCCGCGATGATGGGCACCGTCCCCGCCGACCGCCGCGGGATCGCCGCCGGCGCGCGCACGCTGCTACAGAACACCGGCGCGGTGCTCTCGATCGCGTTCGTGCTCGCGATCATCACCTCCGCGGTCCCCAAATCCACGCTCTTCGCTGTCTTCTCCGGCCTCGCCAAAGGCCTCTCCCCGGAGAAGCTCGCGCCGTTCATCGACAACATGCACACCGCCCTGTGGGTGCTCGCGGCCACCTCGCTGGTGGGCGCCGGGGTCTGCCTGCTGCGTCCCCGCCACGTGCAGGACAGCGAGCGGGCCGGCGAGCAGCTCGCCACTGTCGGAGCGCGATCGTGAGCGCCCCCTTGTGCATCGGCGACGCCGCACGACAGCCCGCGATCCCTGAGGGACAACCGTGAGCGCTCCCCTATGCATCGGCGACGTCGCACGACAGCCCGCGATCCCTGAGGGACAACCGTGAGCGCTCCCCTGCGCATCGGCGACGTCGCGCGGCTCGTAGGGACGACCCCGCGCACGATCCGCTACTACGAGGAGATCGGGCTGCTCCCCGAGGCCCCCGCGCGGCCCTCGGGGCAGCACCGCACCTACACCGATGCCGAGGTCGAGCGCCTGCGCGAGGTGATGCGCCTGAAGAACCTCCTCGGGGTCTCCCTCGAGGAGCTCAAGACCCTGCTCTCCGTCGAGGAGGCCCGCGCGGCGGTGCGCGCTCAGCTGCGCCGCGACGACGTCGACGCCGAGCGTCGCCGCGAGCTGCTGGCAGAGGCCCTCGGCCACATCGACCGCCAGCTCGAGCTCGTCGAGCACCGCGCCGCCGAGCTCGCCAAGCTCAAGGAGGAGCTCTGCCAGACCCGCGCGCGGGTGCGCCGCAAGCTGCGCGAGCTCCCCCCGGCCCCCGTCGAGAACGTCCTCGCCTGACCATCACGACCAGAAAAGAGCGCCTCGCCGATGCCCGACTCCCCCATTCCCCCGAGCCCTGAGGGCGTCCCCGGGGCGCTCACTGACCCTTCCCGCGTCACCGGCGAAGAGCTCACCTACACCAGCGCGGGCGGTACTCAGGTCAACGGCTACCTCGCCCGGCCCTCCGTGCTCGGCGAGGATGGACTGGCTCCGGGGATGATCGTGATCCACGAGGCCGGCGGCCTGGGCGATCACATCCGCGACGTCGCCCGCCGCTTCGCCAACATCGGCTATGTCACGCTCGGCGTGGACCTTTACACCCGCGAAGGCGGACCTCCCCCGATGGGCGACCTCCAGGCGCTCATGGCGCATCTCTTCTCGATGTCCGACGCCGTCGTCATCGGCGACCTCGAGGGCGCCGCCGATCACCTGCGGGCTCGCCCCGACGTCAGCGGGAAGGTGGGGTGCATCGGCTTCTGCATGGGCGGGCGCTACACCCTCCTCTTCGCCGGCGCCTCCGATCGCCTCGACGCCGCGGTGGACTGCTGGGGCGGTTTCATCGACGCCGCCACCCCCGAGGAGCGCGTCACCGAGCTGCGCCCCAGACCGCCCCTGGAGCTCGCGCCGCAGGTGCGCTGCCCGCTGCTGGCCGCCGTCGGGGCGGAGGACCACAACCCCTCTCCCGAGATCGCTGAGCGCCTGCGCGAGGCGCTCGCGCGGAGCCCCCACGAAACCCGGGTGGACGTCTACGAGGGCGCCGGACACGCCTTCTTCGCCGACTACCGCCCCAGCTACCGGCCCGAGCCCGCCGCGCTCCTGTGGGAGCGGGTCGTGCCGTTCCTCGCGCAGCACCTTCAGGCTTCGGCCACCGACTACCACGGAAGGGACTCCTCTTGACCACCCCCCGCTCAGCCCTCCTCGCACTCATGACCATCGGCTGTTTAGCCGCGTCGGCGGTGAGCGCTCAGGCGTGCACGAAGACGTGGAGCTCGGCCACCAGCGGTAGCTGGGGAAACGCGAAGTTGTGGACTCCCAGCGGTGTACCGACGAGCACAGACGACGTCTGCGTCACCGCCCTGGGCACCTACACCGTGACGCTTCCGCCGAACGGCGGGGTCGCGAAGACATTGACGGTCGGCGGCGGATCGGGCGAGGTGACGATCGATGTCGCCGGCGAGAGCTACGACAACGCGGGCAACACCTCGAACGAGACCGACCTGAGTGTGGTGGAAAGCGCAACCTTCGCCGCGAACACCAAGCTGATCCTCGAAGCGACCAGCGCCAGCACCGAAGCCAAAGTGGAACCGCACGGCGCGGGCGCCGGGCTGGTCGGCGGAAGCGTCGTGGAGGCGGGCCAGATCGAAGCACTCAACACAGGCGCGCCCTGGGCGAACCGCATCAAGCCTGCAAGTCTCCAGATCGAGCCCGGTGCGAGCCTGCTCGATGCATCGGGGACGCTGCTGTTCCTCAAGGAAGGCGAAGGCGCCTACCCGTGGTCGCTGACCAACGAAGGGGCTTTCACGGTCGCTGCGGGCGCGTCCGTGGAAATGAAATCGAGCTTCGCCGGCAAAGCTGGATTCATCAACGATGGGGCAGTAGTCAATGACGGCTCGATCACGATGAACGGCACATCCGGAACCTCCACCTGGACGCAGAGCGGAGGCTCGGTGTCCGGCAACGAACTGGTCTTGCAGAACGGCGCGACACTCGTGGACTCGGCCGGGATCGGTCAGTTTCTGGTGAGCAACGGGGGAGGCGCCGTCACCGGGACGATCCCGGCCGGCCAGACCGTGACCGTGCGGGGAGAGCCCTTCGACTCCGGCGGAGAGACCTACTACAGCACGACGCTCTCGCTAGGTGCCAAACAGCTCGTCAACGACGGCGCCCTCGTGCTCGAAGCGCCCGGTAGCGGCGAAAGCAGCGGCGGTTCGGTGTTCCTCACCGACGGCTCGATCCAGAACAACGGCAAGATCCTCGCCCAGGTGGAGGATCCCTCGTGGGCCGATCATCTCGAAGCGGGCTTGACCAACGGCCCGGCGGGCACGGTGGAAGCGCAGGGCGGCTCGCTCGAGCAGACAGCGGGAACGTCCACCACCAACGAAGGGGTGCTCACGGTCGGACCCAGTGCGCTGTACCTCTTGCAGGAGGGCTCCTCGTTCGTCAACGAGAGCGACGGCACCCTCTCACCGCAGATCGCGGGCCCCACGAGCGTCGGGACCTTCCAGATGAGCGGTCCCTGCTGCAATGGACCGGGCACGTTCACCGCCGGCGGCACCCTGCTGCCCGTGCTCCTGGGCGGCTTCGTGCCGGCTGCCAACCAGGAGTTCCACGTGTTCCTCCTCAACGGCGGAACCCTGACGGGCACCTTCGCGGCGGTCGGCAACGGCTTCAGCGCCGACTACTCGCACCAGACCTCGGAAAGCGCCTATGTCGGTGTCGTCTACCACGCCTCGGGCAGCACTACGACGACGACTGCAACCGGGTCGGGGTCGAAGCCCCCTCCCCCACTCGCCCACTTGCAGAAGCCGCTCAAGAGTGGACGTGGCGAGCTCATCGCGACGCTCTCGTGCCCTCCTGCGGGCGCGGCATGCGCGGCAGCGACCCTGAAGGCCACCATCACGGAGCACTTGAAGGGCGGGAAGATCACCGCCATCACCGCACGCAAGCGCAAACCCAAGACCAGCGCGCGGACCAGGCAGGTCCTCATCGCAAGCGCCGACGTCTCCCTCGCGGCCGGCACCACGAAGATGCTCACCGTCGCGCTCAACGCGACAGGGCGCGCCTTGCTAGACAGGTACGGCAAGCTCACAACGAAGGTGACCATCGACTCGGGTGCGAGCCCGCTGGAGAGCACCATCCTCACCCTGCAACGACCCAAGCAGCCGAAGAGGAAATAAGGAGGCCCAGAGATGGATCGCAAGTGGTGGACCCTGATCGCGGTGTCGATCGCGATTTTCATGCTGCTGCTCGACATCACCGTCGTGAACGTCGCGCTGCCCTCGATCCAGCGCGAACTGCACTCCTCCTTCGCCGACCTGCAGTGGGTGGTCAACGCCTACGCGCTGACACTCGCCGCGTTCCTGCTGACGGCGGGATCGTTCGCCGACCTGTTCGGCCGCCGGCTCGTGTTCACAGCGGGCCTCGTGGTGTTCACCTGCTCCTCCGCCGTCTGCGGGCTCGCCGACTCGCCGCTGATGCTCAACCTCGCCCGCGCCGTGCAGGGGGTGGGCGGAGCGATGATGTTCGCCACCTCGCTCGCGCTGATCGCCCAGGCGTTCCAGGGCCGCGACCGCGGGATCGCCTTCGGGGTCTTCGGTGCCGTCACCGGCGCCGCAGTCGCCGTCGGGCCAGTGGTCGGCGGGATCATCACGACCGGCATCGGCTGGCAGTGGATCTTCTTTGTCAACGTCCCGATCGGCGTGGCCGCGGTCGCCCTCACCCTCGCGCGCGTGAGCGAGTCGCGCGACCCCAATGCGACCGGGGTGGACTGGCTCGGCCTCCTGACCTTCTCCGGGTCGCTGTTCCTGCTCGTGTACGCGCTGGAGCAGGGCAACGAAGCCGGCTGGGGCTCCACCAAGATCGTCGCCCTGCTGGTCACCTCCGCGCTGCTGATCGCGGCGTTCCTGATCGCCGAGCTCCGCCAGGCGCGGCCGATGCTCGACCTCACCCTCTTCCGCCGTCCCGCCTTCACGGGGGCCAACATCGTCGCGTTCACCCTCTCCAGCTCGATCTTCGCGATGTTCCTCTACCTCACCCTCTACATCCAGGACGTGCTCGGCTACGGAGCCCTGCAGGCCGGCCTGCGCTTCCTGCCCATCACGGTGCTCTCCTTCATCGTCGCCCCCATCGCCGGGCGGCTGACCGTGCGCGTTCCGGTGCGCCTGCTGCTCGGCGGAGGCCTCATGCTGGTGAGCGGCGGGCTGCTCGCGATGACAGCGGTGGACGCAACCTCCGGGTGGACCGCGCTGATCCCCGGCTTCGTGCTCGCGGGCGCGGGTATCGGCATGATCAACCCCCCGCTCGCCTCCACCGCGATCGGAGTCGTGCACTACTCCCGCAGCGGCATGGCCTCCGGCATCAACAGCACCTTCCGCCAGGTCGGCATCGTCACCGGGATCGCCGGTCTCGGCGCGATCTTCGCCCACGAGGTCAGCCACACCGTCGACTCCAAGCTCGCCGCGAGCGGGCAGGGGCACACCGTCCAGAGCGCCGCCCACGGGCATCTCTCGACGCTGCTGCAGTCAGGCGAAGTCGGCAAGGTCCTCCACGCCCTCCCCCCCCTCCCCCGGGCCGCCCTGGAGCACGCCTACCGCGTCGGCTTCACCGAAGCCTTCACCACGATCCTCGCGATCGCCGCCGCCGTCGCCTTCGCCGGCGCGGTGTGCGCCTTCGTGCTGGTGCGCAGCCGCGACTTCGTCAGCTCTGCCGCGCCGGCCGCCGAGGCTCCCACGCGCGAGCCCGTGGGCGTCGGGGCCGGGTAGCGGCACGTGCGCGGGCCGTGGACGACGATGCGCGGCATACGGCGTGTGGGTGGCCCGTGGGCGCCTGCGCTCGACATACCTCGCGTGCGTAGCCCGCGGGCGTCGGCGCGAGGTGGACCCCGTGTGCGCTCACTGCGCCGGGCGCTCGTACCCTGCGCAGTCGAGCACGGGCAGGCGGGGATAGCGCGGATAGGCGGGGTCCTCGCGCGAGCGGTTGCACAGCGAGAAGGTGGAGCCCCGCGTGTTGGGCACCACGCGCTGGAAGGTGCAGGTGTCGCACAACCCGGTCGCCGGGCGCCCATGAAGGGCCGGGGTGCTCGGATCCAAGGACATGAGCGCAGAGTAGTGGACCCTGCAATAATCGTTGACTAAGCAACTATGGCGATCTTCTACCGACTCCTCGGCTTCCTGCGCCCCTACAAGCGCGGACTGACCGTCTCCTGGATCCTCGCCAGCCTCGCGATGGTGATGACCGTCGCGCTTCCCGCCCTCACCGGGAGCGCCGTGGAAGCGATCAACAACGGCGTCCACCACACCCAGCACCACCAGACGGCGCTGCGCGCGCACGATCGCCACACGCTGCTGACGCTCGCGTTGGTGATCCTCGCCGTGGTGCTCGTGCGCTGGGTGGCCATGTACTGGCGGCGGATGGTCGCGGGGCGGATGTCGCTGGACGTCGAATACGACCTGCGCGAGCGGGTCTACGGCCACTTGCAGCGCCTGGAGCTCGGCTTCTTCGACCACCAGCAGACCGGCCAGCTCATGTCGCGCGCCACCGTGGACCTTCAGGCCGTGCGCTTCTTCCTCGGCTACGGCCTGGTGTTCATCCTGCAGTCGATCCTCACGATCGTGCTCGCCGGCATCGTGATGATCGTGGTCGACCCCGGGCTGGGATTGATCGCGCTGGCGCCGGTGCCGTTCGTGGTGGTCATCTCCTACCGCTACGGCCGCCGTGCACGCCCCGCGATCCAGGAGGTGCAGCAGCGCATCGGCGAGCTCACCGCCGACGCCGAGGAGAACATCACGGGGGTGCGCGTCGTCAAGGCGTTCGCCCGCGAGTCCCGCCAGCTCGAGCGCTTCCGCCGCAGTTCCGGGCGAGTCTTCGAGCAGGCGATGGTCACGACCCGCCTGGAAGCCACCTACAACCCCGTGATCGGCTTCCTGCCCCAGCTCGGCCTCGCCGCCGTGCTGCTGCTGGGGGAGAGTCCGTGATCCACGCCCACCTGACGCTCGGGCAGTTCACCTCCTTCTACCTCTACCTGAACATGCTGATCAGCCCGATGCGCTCGCTCGGCGTGACCCTCAACCTCGCCCAGCGCGCCACCGCCTCGGGCGCGCGCATCTTCCAGCTGCTCGACCGCGAACCCCATCTCGCCGAGCCCCCCGGCGCCCCTCCGCTGCCCGCCGGCAACGGGCACGTGGAGCTGCGAAGGGTGACGCTGCGCTACGAGGACCCCCATGACGAGCTGGCAGGGATCGGTTCCGCGGCGGCGGGCCGGCGAGCCGCAAGCGACGGTGCCGCCCCGGCGGTGGCGAGTCCCGTGTGGAAGGACTCCCCATTCGCGCAGAGGGAGACCCATCCTGCCTCCAACGGCACCCCGGCCCCGGCGGAACACGAGCCTGCCCCGCAGGTTGCGCGCGCCGTGCTGCACGACATCGACCTCGACGTGCGCGCAGGGCGTACCGTCGCGCTGGTGGGCGCCACGGGCTCGGGCAAGACCAGCCTCGTTGCACTGATTTCGCGGCTCTACGACCCTGCCGCGGGCAGCGTCCTGCTGGACGGAGCCGACGTGAGCGAAGTGAGCCTGCGTTCGCTGCGCTCCGCGGTGGCGGTGGTGAGCGACGATCCCTTCCTGTTCTCGGCCTCCGTCGCCGAGAACATCGCCTACGCGCGCCCCGAGGCCTCGACCGAGGAGATCGAAGAGGCCGCCCGCCGCGCCCAGGCCGACCAGTTCGTCAGCCGCCTGCCCCAGGGCTACGAGACCCAGATCGGCGAGCGCGGCCTGACGCTCTCCGGCGGCCAGCGCCAGCGCATCGCGATCGCGCGCGCGCTGTTGGCCAATCCGCGGGTACTCGTGCTCGACGACGCCACGTCCTCCGTCGACGCCTCCACCGAGCAGAGCATCAAGCTCGCGCTCGCCGAGGCGATGACCGGGCGCACCACGTTCGTGATCGCCCACCGCCTCTCCACGATCGCGCTGGCCGATGAGATCGTCGTGCTCGACCACGGGCGGATCGTCGCCCAGGGCGACCACCACGAGCTGCTCGAGGACTCCGAGCTCTACCGGGAGATCGTGGAGAAGGGCCTGCCCGAGCACGTGTTCCTCACCAAGGAGACCCGCGAGCGCGAGGTGAGCGAGATATGAGCGCGCGCGGCGGCGTGGGCGGCGGACGCGTGGGTGGCGGCAGACAGGGCCTCGGCCCGGGCTTCGCCCGCGGCGGGCAGTGGGACGGAGAGCGCGCCAGCCGCGAGAGCCGCGCCCGCAATCTCCGCGGCCTGCTGGAGCTGCTGCGCCCCTACCGGCTGCGCGTCGCCGCGATGCTCGCCGCGCTCATCGTCGGCACTGCCGCCTCGCTCGCCCCCCCGCTGCTCGCCAAGACCGCGATCGACAACGGGATCGATCGCCACGACACCCACACGCTCGTGCTCGTCGTGCTCGCGTTCCTCGCGTCCGCGCTGCTCGTGTGGGGGATGACCTACCTGCAGACCTACCTCGTTGGCCTCGTCGGCCAGCGCGCGCTCGCCGACCTGCGCATCCGCATCTTCACCCACCTGCAGCGCCAGTCGATCGGCTTCTACGAGAGCCGGCCCGCCGGGGTGCTGATCTCGCGCATCACCAACGACGTCGAGGCGCTGGAAAGCCTCGTGACCGACTCCGTCGTCACGCTCGTCCAGGCCGGGCTCACCCTCGTCGGGGCGATCGCCGTGCTGCTCTACCTCGACGTGAAGTTGGCGCTCCTGACGTTCTGCGTCGTCCCCTTCGTCGCCGCCCTCAGTATCTGGTTCCGGCTCGTCTCCGCCGGCGCCTTCCGGCGCACCCGCGAGACGATCGGCGCGATCACCGCCTACCTGCAGGAGACCCTCTCCGGGATCCGCGTGGTGCGCTCCTTCGGGCAAGAGCACCGCCACGAGGCGCGCTTCGCGCAGTTCAACCGCGACAACTGCGACGCCAACATGGTCACCGTGCGGCTCAACGCCGCCTACTTCCCTGCCGTGGAAATGCTCTCCGGCCTCGCTCTCGCGCTGATCGTCCTCTACGGCGGCTACCAGGCGATCGCCGGCCACATCACCGCCGGGACCGTCGTCGCCTTCGTCGCCACGCTCGCCTTCCTGTTCGAACCCATCCAGCAGCTCTCCCAGCTCTACACCACCTACCAGTCCGGCATGGCCGCCCTGGAGAAGATCTTCCAGCTGCTCGACGTGCGCCCCGACCTGCAGGACAGCCCCGACGCAGTGGCGCTCGGGCCGATCCGCGGCGAGCTGCGCTTCGAGGACGTCTCCTTTGCCTATGCCCGCCGGCGCGGGCGCGGGGTGGACACGAAGCCGAGCAGCAGGCCCACGGACGGCAACCCGGCTCCCGACCGCGAGGAGACCTCCGGCGCCGAAGATGACGCGGCGCTCGCGCTGGAGCACATCGACCTGCGCGTGCCCCCCGGCCAGACCGTCGCGCTGGTGGGCGCCACCGGGGCCGGCAAGTCCACGATGGCCAAGCTCGTAGCCCGCTTCTACGACCCCACCGACGGGCGGGTGCTGGTGGACGGACACGACCTGCGCGCGGTCACCGCCCAGTCGCTGCGCTCGCAGATGGGGATCGTGCCCCAGGAGGCCTTCCTCTTCTCGGGGACCATCGCGGAGAACATCACCTTCGGCAACCCCAACGCCGACGAGCGCCAGATCCAGCAGGCCGCCGCCGCTGTGGGAGCGGAGCAGTTCATCGCAGAGCTTCCCCACGGCTACGACACCGAGGTGGGCGAGCGCGGCGCCCAGCTCTCCGCGGGCCAGCGCCAACTGATCGCGTTCGCGCGCGCCCTGATCGCGGACCCCCGCATCCTGATCCTCGACGAGGCGACCTCCAACGTGGACCTCCACACCGAGGGCCGCATCGAGGCCGGCCTGCGCCGTCTGCTCGCAGGCCGCACCGCGATCGTGATCGCTCACCGCCTCTCGACGATCCGCCGCGCCGGCCAGATCGTCGTCCTCGAGCATGGCCGCATCGTCGAGCAGGGCACTCACGAGGAGCTCCTCGCCGCCGAAGGTCGCTACTACGACCTCTACCGCGACTGGTCCGCACAGGCCGCGGCGTAGTTGGCCTCAGTGCCGCCCCGAAGTGACGGGGGTCCTCCGCGAGGGCCTCGGTCAGGTGCCGAGGTAGACCGCGAGGTGCTCGCCGGTGAGGGACAATGGGATTCCCCCCCGCCCGGCGACGAGGTCGGCGGGTGTGCCCTCGAAGACGATCCGCCCGCCGTCGTGGCCGGCACCGGGGCCGAGGTCGATGATCCAGTCGGCGTGCGCCATGACCGCCTGGTGATGCGCGATGACGATCACCGACTTGCCGGAGTCCACGAGCCGGTCGAGCACGCCGAGTAGCTGCTCGACGTCGGCGAGGTGCAGGCCGGTGGTCGGCTCGTCGAGGACATAGATGGAATCGGTCCCGCCCACCCGGTGGGACCGTTTTTCCGCCATGTGGGCGGCCAGCTTCAGCCGCTGGCGCTCGCCGCCGGACAGGGTGGGGAGCGGCTGGCCGATGCTGAGGTAGCCGAGCCCGATGTCGGCGAGCCGGTCCAGGATGGCGTGCGCAGCCGGCGTGCGCGCCTCGCCGGCGCCGAAGAACTCCTCGGCCTCGGTCACCGACATCGCGAGCACCTCGCTGATGTCGCGGCCGCCGAGATGGTAATCCAGCACCCCTGCCTGGAAGCGCTTCCCCTCGCACTCCTCGCAGGTGGTGGCGACGCCGGCCATCATCGCCAGGTCGGTGTAGATCACGCCGGCGCCGTTGCAGTTTGGGCAGGCGCCCTCGGAGTTGGCGCTGAACAGCGCCGGCTTCACGCCGCCTGCCTTCGCGAACGCCTTGCGGATCGGGTCGAGTAGTCCGGTGTACGTCGCCGGGTTGCTACGCCGCGAGCCGCGGATCGGGCCCTGGTCGATCGACACCACACCCGCGCCGGCGGGGATCGATCCGTTCACGAGCGAACTCTTGCCGGAGCCGGCGACGCCGGTGACGACGACCAGCACCCCGAGCGGGATGTCGACGTCGACGTCCCGCAGGTTGTGCGTGCTCGCGCCGCGGATCTCGAGCGTCCCGGTCGGCGTCCGCACCGTCTCCTTGAGGGCGGCCCGGTCATCAAGATGGCGGCCGGTGATGGTGTCGCTAGCACGCAGCCCCTCGACGGTGCCCTCGAAGCAGACCTCGCCGCCCGCCGTACCGGCGCCGGGGCCGAGGTCCACGACGCGGTCGGCGATCGCGATCGTCTCCGGCTTGTGCTCCACGACGAGCACCGTGTTGCCCTTGTCACGCAGCCGCAGCAGCAGGTCGTTCATCCGCTGGATGTCATGAGGGTGCAGGCCCGTGGTGGGCTCGTCGAAGACGTAGGTGACGTCGGTAAGCGAGGCGCTGAGGTGGCGGATCATCTTGACGCGCTGTGCCTCGCCGCCGGACAGCGTGGCCGTCGGTCGGTCGAGCGAGAGGTAGCCCAGACCGATCTCCGCGAACGACTCGAGGGTCTGGAGCACTGCTCCCAGCAGCGGCGCCACTGACGGCTCGTCGAGGCCCCGGACCCATTCGACCAGGTCGCTGATCTGCATCGCGCAGGCCTCGCCGATGTGTATGCCCTTGATCTTCGAGGACCGGGCGCCCTCGCTGAGCCGGGTCCCGCCACAATCGGGGCAGGTGGTGAAGGTGACGGCCCGGTCCACGAACGCCCGGATGTGCGGCTGCATCGCCTCCTTGTCCTTGGAGAGCATCGACTTCTGGATCCGTGGAATCAGCCCCTCGTAGGTCATGTTGATGCCCGCGATCTTCATCCTGGTCGGCTCGCGGTGGAGGAAGTCGTGCAACTCGGTCTTGGTGTACTCGCGGATCGGCTTGTCCGGGTCGAAGAAGCCCGACGCGCTGTACAGCCGAGAGTTCCAGCCGCCTCCGGTGTAGCCGGGGACGGTGATCGCACCCCCGGAGAGCGACTTGCTCTCGTCGAAGAGCTGTCCCAGATCGAGGTCGGTCACGCTGCCGATGCCCTCGCAACGCGGGCACATGCCGCCGGTGACTCTGAAGGTTCGTTTCACCGTCTTCCTGGAGCCGCGCTCCACGGTGATCGCGCCGGAGGCCGTGACCGAAGGGGTGTTGAAGGAGTACGCCTTGGGCGAGCCGATGTGCGGCGCTCCGAGCCGGCTGAAGACGATCCGCAGCATTGCGTTCGCGTCGGTAGCAGTGCCAACGGTTGAGCGGGGATTGGAGCCCATTCGCTCCTGGTCGACGATGATCGCCGTGGTCAACCCCTCCAGCAGTTCGACCTCTGGCCGCGCCAGCGTCGGCATGAAGCCCTGCACGAAGGCGCTGTAGGTCTCGTTGATCAGCCGCTGGGACTCCGCGGCGATCGTGCCGAACACCAGCGAGCTCTTGCCCGAGCCGGAGACGCCGGTGAACACCGTCAGCCGGCGCTTCGGGATCTCGACGCTGACGATCCTTGAGATTGTTCACGCGGGCACCCTGCACGCGTATCAGCTCGTGGCTGTCGGCAACGTGCAGCGCAGACGAGGGCTTGTTCGTGCTCGTGGCCATGCTCATCGTGTCTCCATCTGCTTCGTGGGGCCGCTCATCGATCCTCTAGGCGGGGCCGCTCATCGGTCCTGGAGCAGCCCGAGGACGTTGCCATCGGGGTCGGTGAAAGTGGCCACCAGGCGACCGCCACCGACGTCGTGTGCGGGTTCCTTCACGGTGGCGCCCGCGGCGGTCACCTCGGCCAGCTTCGCCTCGATGTCCGGCACGTGCCAGAAGGCCACCGGTGAAGTCATGCCCTGCGGCCCACCGCCCGGCACCAGCCCGATGTGCTGGCCCGCGGCCTCGAAGCCGACGTAGTAGTCGGAGTCGGCCTGCGGCGGGACGCCGAGCAGGGCCGTGTACACCGCCTTGGCCGCCGCCAGGTCGGACACGGGATGCAGCACGGTCTTGATTCCCTGGGTGGAAGAGTCGGTCATGGTCACTCCTGAGGTCGTGGGTCTGGTCGGATTGTCTGCTTGAAGACGAACGGGAAGTCCGGAAATCGACAGCCCGATCGTCCCGGATGGCGATTTCGCTGCTGTCCGTCCACGAATCCTGGCACGAGAGGCCCCTGCAACGCCAGGTCTACAACTATTCGCATGTACTACTGCGCACGCGAACGGTTGTAGACAAACGCACCAAAATGTGCTAGGCGCGCACCGAGCTTCGCCCGAGCGCCACCGTCCACGCCCTGCAAGCGCAGACGCGACAACAGCAGAGAGTCGGCCGATGCCCATTGCCCACAGGTGTAGCTCCCCGCCGCCTCCGCATCTACTCACATCCGCGCGTATGTGCGTACTTGCGAACGTCGGTAGATCACGGCTGGAGGCCGCGGCCTGAGCGCAGCCGCACAGCCTGGCTCCTGGCTTTCGCGCTTGCTGACCACAGCGGGGCCTGCAACACCAACTGCACAATGCCGCCCTCGCTGGCTTACTGCGCGCGTAGCGACGCGAGTAGCTGACCAGCCGGGTCCACCCAGTGATCCACGCGCCCTGCCCGTGCTCGACCTCCTCGCCGACCGGACGCGCCAGCGGATCGTCTGGGCGCTCGCGCACCAGCCCTGCACGCCCACCCCACTCGCCCACGCCCTCAGATGCAGCCAACCACTTGTCAGCAAGCACCTCCGCATCCTGCGCGCCGCCGGTCTCGTAGAAAGCCACCCCCACTCCCGCGACCACATCTACGACATCCGCCGCGAGCCCTTCACCCACACCGAGGACTGGCTCAACACCATCCACGCAACCAGCGGCGCCGCCACCCATCCCCCACCGAAACCCTACATCTGAATCTGACATCATGCGACGGACGCTACCCAGCGTCCCGCCACAACACAACAGGCTTTCCGACAAGACCGTAATCCCCGGTAAAACCCGGTAATCCAGCAGTGATTAATTTAACAATCGCTTAGGCCACAAAGTGGCTCCAGACTCCACCGATGCCTTCCCGCGTGGGGACGGCTTCGGCGAGCGTTGCGGGAACGGGAAGGGCCGGTAATCCAATTCTGCGCCCGGACACCCAGCCCACCCCATTCAGGCTTTTGGCCGCTCGCCCTAGCCTTTGACAACGCGGAGTCGGTGCGCGGCGAGCCTCAGCGGCCTTGTGAGTCTCCAGCTTCTACTGTTCTCGACTACAGCAACGCGACGCGCTAGACCCGCTACTTGGGTTTCGAGACTCTGCGCGTGCTCGCCCGAACCACGCAAGGACATAATCTCGTCGCGCAATGCCGCGATTTCAGCAACCTGTGCCTCAAGGCGGTGTGTCTGCTCGCTTTGGTGAAGTCGGAGTTTCTCGACCTCTTCATATGCGAGTCGTAGTCCACGTAGCGCGGCGCTTGTCTCACGGGAATCGGCCGACGGCGATTCGAGGTCCGCTGGCGTCAACGTCTTCACGTCTTGAGGCTTGCGTGCGACGACCCAGGCCTGGCCGGCTACCGGGTTATCCGGCAGCGCGTAGCCAGTCGGCTCGAAGCGCTCGATATCGAAAGCCCGTCCCCAATGCTCACGCAACCACCATTCGGAGACGTAGACCGCGGGCCCCCAACTGTCCTCGAATCTACTCCCGTAGTACTCCACCAGCAAGCCCGTGTTGTCCTCGTCCCACGGCACGCCTCGTGCGCCATGAAGCCCCATGTCCCAGAAGCCCCGACCGTGCAGGCTAGCTACGAGAACTCCCCCGGGCTTGAGAATCCGGCGAAGCTCAAGCACCCACGGCGACCATTGCGTGAGATGACTGAAGACCGAGCCGCAATAGATGAGGTCGAAAGTGTCGTCGGCCTCCGGCAACGGCGGCATCGCCTCACTGGCGTACAACCGAATAGCAGGGTCGAAGTTGGCTTGCATCCAGGCAATCGACGGGGCATAAACGTCGCAACCCGTGAGATACAGCTCTGGCTCTGCAGCAAACCAGCGAAGCACTCGACCCGTGCCACAACCGAAGTCGAGGATGGTTTGTCCGCCTTCGTGGGCGACTACGCCGCGAATACACTCGTAGGCAGCGCGTCCTGTGTTCTCGTAGAACTCCTCCCGGGCCTCGCGTGTAGGGAAGGACTCAGGACTAACCCCAATCCTTATCATTAGGTCGTCTGGGGGCGGCGGGGTGTGTGGAGTGGTAGTCGTGCTCGTCATAGACCCAAGCCTATACCATGCCTCGCCGAGGACTCGCAGCTCAGCGGGCAAGTCGGAACGGCCGGTTTGTAACAATCCGCGCAACCTCCCGAGACAGGCCCCACGAAGGGGAGGCTCACCCCTCCCCTCTCCCACGATCCCCCCTTAACCCTTCGGGATCTTTTCCAGCATCACGTCCGTAACCGTCACCGATCCTCCATGAAAGCCTGTTTCTTCGCGCTCGCCGCCCTCGATGATCCATGTCTTTTTCGATGGCAACCCAAGGAGGTATGTCCCATTTGCAATCGTCGGGTGCGATTCCTCATAGGACTTCAAGCCTTTTGAGTCAACATTGATCCAACCGGCGCAGCCATTCAGAAGCGTGCATTCATTGACCTCAAGAATAGCGCCGCCCGCAGCGATCAAAATTTCCCCGGCGTTTTTACCGTTCCCGACGCGTACCACGGTCGAGTTCGCCATCAACGGATGCGCTTCCTCATAGCCCTTCAGGCCTTTCGAGTCAACATTCACGTACCCCGAGCAGCTGACTTCACCCCCGCATTCCGTCAACACCGGGATCGGCACACCGCCAGCAACCGTCGAGATTTCCCCGGCGTTTTTACCGTTCCCAACGCGTACCACGGTCGAGTTCGCCATCAACGGATGCGCTTCCTCATAGCCCTTCAGGCCTTTCGAGTCAACATTCACGTACCCCGAGCAGCTGACTTCACCCCCGCATTCCGTCAACACCGGGATCGGCACACCGCCAGCAACCATCGAGATTTCCCCAGCGTTTTTACCATTCCCAACGCGTACCACGGTCGAGTTCGCTATCAGCGGATGCGCCGTCTCGTATTGAGAAGCAAATTCGGAGGTGATTTCAGTATAACCAGAACAGCCGACTTCACCACTGCATTTAGTTACAGGGATCAACGCACCACCGGCTGCTATCAAAAGTTCGCCTTGATTTGGTCCGTTTGATACTCGCCAAAGGGAGCTATTGGCCGGTGGTCCAGTTTTAAATGATTCTCCACTGCCGTAACTAGTACCGCCAGCGTTACTCGCAACGATCCGGTCGTAGTATGTCGTATATGGCCATAGACCGCCGACCGAAGTGCTCTCTTTTACGCCGCGATAACCAGAGCCCGCTTCGCCTGGGGATGTCGATGCTTCAGTCCAGTGCGTAGTCGTACCATATTGGAAATAGTATGTTGTCGGTATGCCCTCCGGAGTCACACTGCCACGCAAAGTCGCATGTGGTGCTTCTATGTTTGTGGCACCTTCAGTAGTAACACTCGGCGGCGTTGGATCGCCAGGCCCGCCGAAATGCCATTCTGTTTTGCCGGAGTTGATGTCCCCGATCGAGTACAACGACGAGTTCGTGGCTTCTCCGTGATAGCCAGTCGTTTCCTCTTCGCCTGCAGGGAATGTGACTAGTGACTGTGTCATAAAGGTCGCACTCGCGCTGGACCCGAACTGGCCGTCGCCCATCGCCGAGGTCGGATGTTCTTCGTTGTCGAAAACCTCGCCGTAGTTCAACTCTCTTGTGCCTTTCGTAAAGTGACTACCCCAGGCGCTTGCAGGCACGTATCCGATCCACTGCGTCCCTGCCCAAATCCACCAATCACCGCCCGAGTACTTCACACCGATCTTGAAACGAGAAGTACTAGGTTCAAGTGTCGCTCCGGGAGTAATTTTTGCTTCTGCTGCTGACACAAAGTGGCAGTCGTAGCAACTTTCTGACCCGTATTTGTCCGGGTTCACAAAGATAAAGAAATGTGGCTTGGGTGATGATTCCCACTTATCTGGGTCCACATCCCATCCGGCCTCGATCGTGTACTGATTGCCTTCCGTGCCTGCGGCAACCGCCAACTGGTCGATCGAATGAGCTTCTGCGAAGGACGACACGTGAGGTTCCGAGATATCAGTTTCGTATTCCATGCCAATCGCATTTTTCGCAACTTCATTGTTGGCGTACCAGTAGCACCCTTCACTTCCACAATTTTCGCCGCCGAAAGCCGGAGGCACGACGCCGCCCGCCAGCAGGTTTCCAGTAGTTCCGGCCTGAACCGGGCTTGGCATCAGGTCCGCTGTAGCTGGACCCTGTTTGATCTCCGAAGGGACCTGCCCCGGAGGACACAGGGGAGGGGTTGCGTTGGCGGTTTCTACCTCCTGTGCGCTGGGGGCCCCCCAGAGAGTTCCCACATTGGAGGTGGGGGTGCGATCTCGTTGGCCGCAGTAGCCGGTTTACAAGTGAATGCTCCAGGTGTGGCAAAAACTTGTGATGATGCTGCTGACGCTGAGCCCGATCCAATGCCAAGCGTCGTAAGGACAACCAAGAGAGCGAACAAACTGCTTGTCAACTTACGACTCATCATCGATCATCGTTCTCCTTGTGGGTGATAGTGAGAGAGGAAAAAGCTAGTGCTGCGCGCCCTCTGCAAAGGGCACAGCATTGGCAATCAGGGAAACCGCCGTAACCAGCACGTCTCCCGAACCACTTGAGTGGTATTCTGCGTGAACAGCCAGCCCG
The DNA here is from genome assembly GCA_963742275.1 of uncultured Solirubrobacterales bacterium. Taxonomy (GTDB): domain Bacteria; phylum Actinomycetota; class Thermoleophilia; order Solirubrobacterales; family Solirubrobacteraceae; genus Palsa-744. Next base: position 407,435 of record CAVUKU010000002.1, read on the forward strand.
GCCGTATGCGAGCCTGACGACACATTGGCAAAGCCCTGAATTGGCACCTGAACAACCTGATCGCCCCCGGCGATGTCCGTTTGGTTTTCGGTGACTTGCTTCCTATCTATGTTGAGGCCGAGAGTTATGCGGGCGGTCGTTGATGCCGCGCCTTCATTTCTTAGACTGACGATCGCGGAAGTCACGAGACGACCGGGAGAGCCGAAATGGATGTGGACTTCTCGGCCGGGGGTCAGGCCGCCGCGAGTAGGCGGCATGCAATCGGGGGCGGCATTTCCTGAGAACCCTCCTCCGTTGCACTCATTCTTGGTCAGGTCTTCAACCTTATCGTTGGTGATTCCTACGGTTCCCAATGGGAAACTCAGGGCTCCGATGCCCACTGCATTAGCGCGGAGTTGCCTGGGACCAACGCTATTCGGAGGCAGCGCTATTGCCGCGTAAGAGACTCCCCCTATCCCGCTGAACAACGCAAGCGTCGCTACGATATTCGCGTAGGTCAGTCTGTCGGCGAAGAGCTTCAGCTTCCGCATCGGCGGTCAATGATTGACGACGAGCCGGACAGAAACACGAGTTGGTAAGTTCGTGGAGCCTGAACTCCGGCGAGCTACGAAACCGTCCGAGGCCAGCCCCCGCACAGAGGAGTCTCGGCAAGCATCGCTGCCACGACTCCCCGATGGAAGCGACGAATGTCTTGCTTGCGAAGCGCCAGGGTGCGGGAGCGCAGAGCAGATCCGGAGCCAGAGGAATGAACTGACCATCGATATGGAACCTACCACATGGCGCAGAGATAGGTCCACCCGGAGTGTTGGGGTGTGCCCAACACCGCCAAGGACCCCCAGGTCGCGCTCGGTCGCGCCATCCGGCTACGCCGCGAAGAACTCGGCGTCTCCCAGCAAGACCTCGGCCTTGAGATCGGCTACGACCAAGGATGGATCTCGCACATCGAGAACGGCCGCACCAACCCGGCCTACGGCACGGTCGATCGGATCGCCCGAGCATTGGCGTGGCCCATGTCCCGTCTCGTCGCCCTCGCCGAGTCCGTCGAGACTGAGAACCGCAAGCCTCTCGACCAACCATTACGCGGCCAGCGCGCCCAGCAATGACCAACCTGGGCTCTCCCTCACGACTCCCAGGCGGGGGCCCCGTCCGCGGTACTGGCGCGAGAACTGGCGCGAGCCGGTAGCAATCCCACCGTATCTGGCTTATCTAAGCCATTACTGCAAGCTCCGGGACAGGGACTCGAACCCCAAATTCGACATCCAGAGTGTCGCGTGTTACCAATTACACCATCCCGGATCGGGAGTCCAAGAATAGTCGATGACCGCGTCTGAGCCTGAGCCTGAGCGCGGGCGTGCCTGGAGCCCCTACCCCCCTGGCTGCGCTCCATTCGGCGCGAAGAACCTCGTGATCGCCTCCTCCAGGCCGGGGTCCAGCACCAGCAGGACCTCGTCCCCGGCCTCGACCACTGTGTCGGCCTTGGGGACGAAGCCCGAGCCGCCGCGCAGCACAGAGATGATGAGGCTGCCTTCGGGTAGCTCGATGTCGGCGACTCTCTCTCCGACCGCGGGGGCGCCGGGGATCACCTCGAGCTCGATGATCTCCAGGCGCTCCTCTTCGAGGGCCAGCAGGTGCACGAGGCCGTAGCGGGGAACCTCGTGCTCGATCAGGCGCAGGATCAGGTCGGTCGCGGAGACCGCGGGCTGGATCCCGAGCAGCTTGAAGTGCTCGTGGTTGCGGGGGTTGTTCACGCGGGCGATGATGCGGTCGCAGAGATACTTCTCCTTGGCCACCTGGCAGACGAGCATGTTGTCCTCGTCGTCCCCCGTGACCGCGATCACGAGGTCCGCGCGCTGGATGCCGGCGCGCTCGAGCACCCACAGCTCGGTTGCGTCCCCGTACTGGGCGGCGTGCTCGAACTCCTCCTCGATCGCCAGGTAGCAGGCGCGGGAGGACTCGATCAGCGTGACCTCCTGGCCCTTGACGATCAGCTCGCGGGCGAGGTTGCGCCCCACCTTCCCCGCGCCGACGATGATCGCGTACATCTAGACCGCGTGCTCGACCGCGATTGCGCGCTCGAACATCTCGATGGCGTGTTGGGTGGGAGAGACCGTGTGCAGGCCCAGTTCCCCGTACCAGCCCGCCCGTGCGGGGTCCATCACGCGGGCGATCACCTTCGGCACGTCGAAGCGCTTCTGGGCGATCTGGGCGATGATCAGGTTGGTGTTGTCGCCGTCGGTGGAGGCGATGAACACCTCCGCGCGCTCGATGCCCGCCTGCACGAGGGCGTCGATCTCCAGGGCCGTGCCGACCGTGAAGAGCCCGCCCGCGTCCTCCCAGCTCGTGGGCTGACCGGCGTTCAGGCGCTCATGGGAGAGGGGGTCCTCGTCGAGCACCGAGACCTCGTGCCCCGCGGCCAGCGCGGACTTGGCGACGGCCGAGCCCACACGGCCGGCGCCCACGATCAGGACGTACATGAGTGGCAGGTTACCTCAGACGATGGGGGCCCCGGCGGGGTGCTCGATCCCGCCGGCGCGAGTGGGGTCCGAGACGCCCCCCTCAGAGCTCGACTCCTGCTCGGGGGGTGCGGTGACGATCACACGGCAGGGGGACTTGGCGACGACGTAGCGCACCACGTCCCCCACGAAGTTCTCCGCGACCCCGAGCCCCCCGAGACGAGCGCCGCCGCGGATGCGGGAGGGCTCCTCGGCGCCCAGCACGATCGCCTCCACGCCGCGGCGACGGGCCTCCTCGACGATCGCGTAGCCGGCCCCGCGGGCGCGCACGGTGGCGGTGGCGACCTGCACCCCCGCGTACTCCTCGCCGACCACCTTGGCGCGCGCGAGCGCCTGGCGGGCGCGCCTGATGTGGGCCTCGGGGAGTCGCGCGTCGAGCGTGAGGGCCATCGGGATCTCGAAGACCCACACCGCCTCGATCGTGGCCGTATCGATCGCGGCCTCGTCGGTCGGCTCGCCCGCGACGAGCAGGGCGGCGGTCTGCACGATGTCGTCGTCCAGCGCCCCCCCGCTGAGGGGTACGAGGATCGAGCCGTAGTCGCGCTCGCGCACGCGCTCGGGGCGGAGCATCTCGGGCGCCACCGTGATCCGCCGCAGGGGCGAGCTCTCGTCCAGGTTGCGGTAGACGAAGTAGAGCACCAGGCCCGCGCTCATCCACCCGAGCCCCACGTAGCGGGCGGGTTGGTGGACGATCAGCAGCGCGACCCACCCGGCGGCGCCCAGCAGCGCCCCCAGCACCGCGAGCAGGGGCAGCTCGCCGCCGCGCACGCGCACCGAGCAGGGGGTGCGAAACGGCCGTCGGCGATCCGGCTCGCGGTAACGCAGGCGCACGATCGAGAGGTGGGCGATGGTGAAGGAGAGCACCGCTCCGAAGGCGTAGATGCCGACGAGGAAGTCGATGTTCTCGGGCACCACCAGCACCGCGGCGAGCAGGGCCGCGAGCACGATCAGCACGTAGGGGGTCGAGCGCTGGGGGTGCAGGCGGCCGAGAGCACTCGGGATCTGGCGGTTGGTGGAGAGCGAGTAGGCCAGCCGCGAGAGCCCCAGCATCGCGGAGTTGGCGGCCGCGATCAGGGTGCCCGCGACGACCGCGCCGAGCGCGTAGCGCAGCACCTGGGCGAGCGCGTGGGGACGCAGGCGGGTGACGATCCCGATGAAGGGATCGTTCAGGTAGCGGTGCCCGAGGGCGGTATGGGTGCCATGAATCGGGAAGGCGCTGACGGCGAGGAGCGCGACGCCGACGTAAGCGACGATCAGGATCACGATGCCGCTCGCCAGCAGCCGGCGCAGGGCACGCCGGCCGACGACCACCTCGCCCGCGAGCCCCGAGGCGTACTCGAGCGAGGTGAAGGCCATCGTGGTGATCGTGAGCGCGAAGATCAGGCTCGACCAGGTGGGGGCGCTGCCCAGGTGGATCGAGGCGCTGAGGGTGTGGGGGTTGAGGTACAGGACGAGTCCGAGCGCGATCACGAACAGCTCCAGCACGAGCGCCCCGAGGACGAGGACCCCGATACGCAGCCCACGCCCTCTGGAGAGGCCGCGGACGTTGGAGAGCGCCACAAAGGCAATGATCGCCAGCGCCAGCAGGAGCGCCTCGACATGGTTGCCAAGGGGAGTCCAGAAGACCTTGAGGTACTGCGTCGCCGCATAGGCGGTGATCGCGATCAGAATGACGTAGTCCAGGAGGATCGCCCAACCGGCGATGAAGCTGACGAGCTCGTTGAAGGCGTAGCGGGCGAAGACGGTGGAACCGCCCGGCTCCTGGTACATGGAGCCGCCCTCCACGTAGGTCAGGGCGGTGAGCCCGAACATCCCGGCGGCGGCCAGGAAGACGAGCGGGGTGAGTCCCAGCGCGTGGTTGACGACGACTCCGAGCGAGAAGAAGACGGCGCTCGCAAGCGAGGTGTAGACGATCCCAAAGAGGATCGGGGAGCCGACCGTGCGGCTGAGCGTGGCCATCGACCACGCCGACAGCTCCGCGCCGATCCGCTCGCGCGCGGGTCCCTCGTGGGCCACGGGCTCCAAGCGCTCCGCTTCAGGCCCCCCCGGCGGCGGGGGCCGGTCCCCGGCGGGCGGGCTCATGCCCGGCGGCCCCGGCGGCGCTCGATGTACAGCCGCCCCACGCCCGCCGCGAGGAACAGCAGGCCGAGCAGGGTGCGCGGGGAGAAGACGCCCCCGTGCCCGGCCAGCGCCTCCACGACCAGGGTCGCCCCGAGCAGGACCATCAGCGTGGAGAGCGCGATTGTGGCGGAGCGGTGGACGCTGCGACCGGTCATCTTCGGTTTGAGGTTATGCGCTCCGGCCAGCGGTCCCCCCGATCCAGCCGGAGCGGGGAGCCGCCGGGCGCCGCCTGCGGACCTCCCGGGAGCTCTGGGCTTGCCCTGCCTGAGGGCCCGGGAGGCGATCTGACGGCTCTTCGGATGGGAACTCAGGTGATCAGCGGGATGATCAGGATCGCGACGATGTTGGCGACCTTGATCATCGGGTTGATCGCGGGCCCCGCCGTGTCCTTGAAGGGGTCCCCGACGGTATCGCCGGTGACCGAGGCGGCGTGCGCGTCGGAGCCCTTGCCACCGAAGGCGCCGTCCTCGATCAGCTTCTTCGCGTTGTCCCACGCGCCGCCCCCGGCGGTCATCAGCACCGCGAAGAAGAAGCCCACCACGATCACCCCGATCAACAGGCCCCCGAGCGCCTGCGTGTCGATCAGTCCAACGATCAGCGTCAGGCCGATCGGCAGCAGCGAGGGCAGGATCATCTCGCGCTGGGCGGTCTTCGTGACGATGTCCACGCAGGCCGCGTAGTCGGGCTGTTCGGTGTAGTCCATGATCCCGGGGTGCTCGCGGAACTGGCGGCGCACCTCCTCAACGACCGCGCCGCCGGCGCGGCCGACAGCCTCGATCGAGAGCGACGCGAACAGGCACACCATCAGCCCGCCGATCAGCAGCCCGATCAGCACCGGCGGTTCGTTGATACCGAAGGAGATCGCGTGTTCGAGCTTGTTTTCGAGTTCTTTTTGGAACCCCGCGAACAGCACGATCGCCGCGAGCACCGCGGAGCCGATCGCGTAGCCCTTCGTGACAGCCTTCGTCGTGTTCCCCACCGCGTCGAGGCGATCGGTGACCTTGCGCACCTCCTCGGGCAGGTCGGCCATCTCGGCGATCCCCCCCGCGTTGTCGGTGATCGGACCGAAGGCGTCGAGCGCGACGATCAGCCCCGTCAGTGAGAGCAGGCCCATCACCGCGACGCCGATGCCATAGATGCCGGTGACGCCGCCGCCCGCGAGCTTCCACGCGCCGAGGATGCCGAGCACGATCACGAGCGCCGGCAGCGCGGTGGCCTGCATGCCCGAGCCGAAGCCCTGGATGATGTTCGTCGCGTGGCCGGTGATCGACGCTTTCGCGGTCTTCTTCACGGGGGAGAAGCGCGTCGAGGTGTAGTATTCGGTTATTCCGAACAGCAGCGCGGTGACGGCAATGCCAATCAGCGAGCACAGGTACAGGTGGCTCCATTTGGGAGCGCCCGACGAACCGTCCAGGAACGTCAGGTTGCGCATCAGCCAATAGGTGATCGGTGCAAACGCCGCCGCGGCGATCAGACCCGAGACGACCAGTCCCTGCAGGAGCGCGCGCTCGACGTTGTCGGTGTTCGTGCGCACCGCGAACGTGCCGATGATCGAGGCGATGATCGCTACGCCCCCGATCACGAGCGGGTAGAGCGCCACCTGTGTGGACTGGTTGAACGTGAGCACGCCGAGCAGGATCACCGCGACGGCGGTGACCGCGTAGGTCTCGAACAGGTCGGCCGCCATGCCGGCGCAGTCGCCCACGTTGTCCCCCACGTTGTCGGCGATCGTCGCCGGGTTGCGCGGATCGTCCTCGGGAATGCCCGCCTCGACCTTGCCCACGAGGTCGGCGCCGACATCGGCCGCCTTCGTGAAGATGCCGCCGCCCAAACGGGCGAAGACCGAGATCAGCGAGCCGCCGAAGCCGAGCCCGATCAGGGCATCGACCGCCGTCTTCGGGCTGTCGTTGAAGAACGAGGTCAGCGCGCCGTAGTAGCCCGCCACTCCGATCAGCGCCAGTCCTACGACCAACAGGCCGGTGATGGCCCCGCCGCGGAAGGCGACTCGCAGCGCGGGCGTGACGCCGCCGCGCGCGGCCTCGGCGACGCGGGCGTTCGAGCGCACGGAGACGTTCATCCCGATGTACCCGGTCGAGCCGGACAGCAGGCCACCGATCGCAAAGCCGCACGCCACCGCGATGTTCTGCACGAAGATCAGCGCGACGAACAGCGCCACGCCGACGACGGCGATTGTCGTGTACTGGCGGTTCAGGTAGGCGCGCGCGCCCTGCTGGACGGCGAGCGAGATGCTCTGCATGCGCTCGTTGCCGGGCGAGAGCGCAAGCAGGGCACGCGTTGTCAGGAGACCGTATACGACAGCGCACGCAGCGCAAACGAGGGCGACGACGACCCCGTGGTTCGTCAGGAAGCTGCTCAACAGAAATCCTCCGCGGTAAGTTGGCGTGCCGCGCGAGGATTCGCGCGCACCGTAGTCCACCTCCCGCCCGGATCACTCGGTTGAGCGCCTACCCGGCGGAAAAGCGGGGGCAGTCTATCGCGCCGCGGGGCGGAAGGCGTTTAGGTGTCCCACGGCGTCCCCCACAGCGGGCCGCCGCTGGGCACGGAGGCCCAGCGCCCACCCGCGCCGTCACCCACACACACCCGCGCGGACGATCCCCAATGACCCGAGACCCGCCCAGCCGAGCTCAAGGCCCCCCGGCGTGGTCCAGCGCCAGACCAGGGGTGCTCAGCGACCCGGGACCCACAGCCGGCCGCTGGACTCCGCCGGACCCGGTCCGGACTTAGCGGCGCCTGGCGCGTCCGGCTGCGGCTGAGACTGAGGCGGTGTCGGCGTGGAAGCGCTCGGAGGCGGGGCCTGCCCGGGCGCCGACACGGGCGCGGCCGGGCCCTGGGCGGAGGGACCCGGGGCGGGTGGACTCTGGCTCTGGGACTCCCGCGCATATGCCATCTGCAACTGGGAAAGCGCCTCGCGCAGCGGGCGCGCTTCCTGGGGCGCGCGGCGCTCCACGACCGGCATCAAGCCCCGCACCGCGTCGATCGCGTCGCGCACCTGCTCGAGGTCTCGCTCGGGACCACCCTGACCCGGGCCCGCCGGGTCAGGCCCGCCGACCAAGCCGAGGCGACGCGCGCCGATGTTCAACAGCGAGACCGTCGCCTGGAGCACCATGTCGGCGCTCGTGATGCGGCTCAGTTCCGCTTCGTAGGCCGCGCGCATCTGCTCCTCGCTGGGCCCTCCCTGCTCACTCGCTCCCCCCGGTCCCACGGCCCCGCCCTGCTGCGCCTCCTGCGTGCTCACACCGCCACCTCCGCTGAGTAGGTTTGCCTGGTCTCCGCCACCGACGCCGCGAAGACCTCCTCGCGCCCGGCGCCGGCCTCGATCATCGCGCGCTGGCGCTGAGCGCCGTTTCGCTCCGGGAAGGAGAGCTCGATGCCGAGCTCCTCGCGCACCGGCGCGCTCCACCCCGCGAGCCGCTCGATCGCCTCGCGCGCGGGGTACTCCTGCAAGCGCTCCATGTCGATCAGCCGCCCGTCGAGGCCGAAGCGGATCGCGCGCCACATGTTCTCCTCCACCATCCGCGGCGCGGGGTCTACAAACGGGACCCCCTCGTCCACGTCGCGCGCGGCCTGGGCCACGCACGCCACCATCAGCGCCGCCAGCGCCTCCGACTCCTGGGCGGTGGCCTGGGCGTCGCAGATGCGCACCTCCACGGTGCCGAAGGCGAAGTGGGGTCGCACCGACCACCACACCTGGGTGAACTCCACGATCGAGCGGGTGCGCAGCAGCAGCTCGATGTACTCGCGGTAGGCCTCCCAGCCGCCGAAGGCGTCGGGCACCCCGCAGCGGGGGAAGCTCCTGGTGAAGCTCTGGGTGCGCGCGGAGTGAAGGCCCGAGTCGCGGCCGTCGAGGTAGGGGGAGTTCGCGGAGATCGCCAGCAGCAGCGGTAGCACGCCCCGCAGCCGATCGCAGACCAGCACCGCGCGGTCGGCGTCGCGCACGCCCACGTGCACGTGCATGCTGAAGGTGTTGTTGCGCCACGCCACGTATTTGAGGCCCTCCTCCACGCGGCGGTAGTGCTCGGTGTCGATGATCCCCTGCTCCCGGTAGTCCGCCCACGGGTGCGTCCCCGTGGCTCCCAGCGCCACCTCGTGCTCCCCCGCGAGCGCGAACAGCGCCCGGCGGCGCTCGCGCTGGCGCGCGAGCGCGTCGTGGAAGTCCGCGCCAGGGCCCGAGACGATCTCGATCTCCGCGGAGATCAGCTCTCCGGCGATGTGCTCGCAGAGCAGCGGGTCTCGCCCGCGGGCGGCGTCGCGGAGCTCCTCGAAGCGCGGGACCAGTTCCAGCGTGGCGGGGTGCAGCAGCGAGAACTCCTCCTCCAGGCCGACCGTGCCGTCCACCGCCTGCGCGAAGGTCTCCACCGCCCGGTCGAGGTCCAAGCTGTTCATACGTTTCAGGTGAGGTAGAAGTACAGCGCGTACAGCAGATCGACGGCGGGGCTGGAGGTGTGGACAGTGACCTCCGGGGGGACCATCAGCAGGGACTCGGAGTAGTTGAAGATGATCTTCACCCCCGCCCGCACCAGCTCGTCGGCGAGCTCCTGGGCGACGCGGCCGGGGATCGCGAGGACCCCCACCACGATGTCCTCGTCCTCCACCATCTGGCGCAGCTCGCGGGGGTGGCGGACCACCTTGCTGCCCACCGTGGTGCCCACCTTGTCGGGGTCCACGTCGAAGATCGCCACCACCCGGAAGCCGTGGTCGGCGAAGATGTCCGAGGAGGCGATCGCCTTGCCGAGGTGCCCCGCGCCGAACAGCGCGATGTTGTGCTGGCCCGCCGTGCGCAGGATCTTGCGGATCTGGGAGACCAGCGACTCCACGTTGTAGCCCACCCCGCGCTTGCCGAACTTGCCGAAACCCGAGAGGTCGCGGCGGATCTGGGTCGAGTTCACATGGGTGTAGTCGGAGAGCTCCTGGGAAGAGATCGTCTCCTTGCCCATCTTGCGCGCCTGCGTGAGCACCTGCAGGTAGCGCGAGAGGCGCGCCGCCACCCCCAGCGAGAGGCGCTCGCCGGGAGAGGCGGGGTGGGCGGGCGGGTGGGCGGGCACCTCATCTTCTTCGCGATCGACCTCCACGGCGCCGCTGAGCTCCACATATGTCATTGCCCTGACTCTAGCCTCTCCCTCAGGAGCTCCGCGTCAACGAAGTACTCGAACAGCTCCACCCCGTCGAGGTCGACCACGGGGATCCGCTCGAAGTACGCCCGGTGCAAGGCCTCATCGGCGGTGATGTCCCGCATGAGGAGCTCGAACGGCAGGTCGGCGCGGACCGCTTGGAGGGTCTTCAGAGCCTCCTCGCAGAGGTGGCAGTCGGGCTTGGTGTAGAGGGTGACGCTAGCCACGGCAAACGGGGGCAGGGCCAGCCGTCAGCCGGCGTCGGATGGCAGCGGTGGGTAGCGCGCGGTGGTTGCGCGCGCTACCGGCGCCGAGCGTCGGCACACTCACTGCGGCCGCCGGATGGGTGGGGGCCGTTCTCCGGTTGCATACACGTCAAGGGGCAGATAGCGGGGGTATGGCAGCCGCTCGGCGAAGCGCGCCGCGCTCGCGATCATCGCGGCGTTATCGGTACACAGCACCCGCGCGGGCACGTGCACGCTCGCGCCCAGCTCCCCCAGACGGCGGCGCAGCTCGCCGTTGGCCGCAACCCCACCGCCGACCGCGAGGCGGTCGAGGCCGGTCTGCTCGAGCGCCCGCAGCGCGCGTTCCAGCAGGCGCTCGACGATCGCCGCCTGATAGGAGGCCGCGAGGTCCGCCGCCCGCGCCGCGAGCTCCTCCTGCGAGAGCTCGCGCACCCGGTAGAGCAGCCCCGTCTTCAGGCCTGCGAAGGAGAAATCCAGGCCGTGGGCGAACGCCTGGCGGCCGATCCCCAGCCCCGGCCGTGGGCCCCCGGCAGTGAAGGGGAAGGCGGTTGGGTCGCCCCCCCGGGCGAGGCGCTCCAGGGCAGCTCCCCCGGGGTAGCCGAGGCCAAGCATGCGGGCGCCCTTGTCGAACGCCTCCCCCGCTGCATCGTCGAGCGTGCGCCCCAGCACCTCGAAGCCCTCGTGCTCGCGCACATGCGCCAGCAGCGTGTGGCCCCCGCTGGCGATCAGGCACACGAAGGGGGGCTCGAAAGATCCCTCTCCGGAGGTTGCGGCCGTGCGCTCTGCCGAGATCGCTGCGGTACGCGACCCCTGCGACGCGGACTCCTCCCCGGGCAGCCCACTGGCCTCGCCGAGAATGAAGTTCGCCGCGACGTGGCCCTGCAGATGGTCGACCGCGGCGAACGGCAGCTCCCGCGCAGCGGCCAGCGCCTTGGCTGTGGCGAAGCCCACCAGCAGCGCCCCCACCAGCCCGGGGCCTCGCGTGGCCGCCACCAGATCGAGCTCACCGAGCGTCACGCCCGCCTGCTCGAGGGCCTGGGCCACCACGAGATTCACGATCTCCAGATGCCGTCGCGAGGCGATCTCCGGGACCACCCCCCCGAAGCGGTCGTGGACCCCCTGGGAGGAGATCGCGTTGGAGTGCACCCGTCCCTCCCCGTCGAGGACCGCGGCGCAGGTGTCGTCGCAGCTCGTCTCGAGTGCGAGGATCCTCATATGAAGCCGGGGTTGGGCACGTCCTCGAGCGATCCCGCCAGCGTGGCGGGGGTGCGCCACATGACCAGGGCGTCCTCCCCGTTGTCCTGGTAGTAGCGCCGGCGCATGCCCGCCGCGCGGAAACCCTCCCGCTCGTAGAGGTCGATCGCGGCGTCGTTGGAACGGCGGACCTCCAGGGTGTAGCGCGCCTGCTCGTCGTCCACACGCACGTACAGCTCCCCCAGCAGCGCCGAGGCGACCCCCTCGCGGCGGTGATCGGGATCGACGGCCACGTTCATCACGTGCCACACCGTCTCGTAGCGGGAGCAGATCAGGTACCCCACCAGCCGCCTGGCGCCGTCGGCTTCGAGCACCGCCGCCAGGCAGATCCCGGAGGACTTGGAGAGCTCCAGCACGAACATCGCCAGCGACCACGGCGTGGGGAAAGCGCGTCGCTCGATCCCGATCACCTGCGGCAGGTCAGGGTAGGCCAGGCGCCGGATCTCCAAGCGCGGGTGCCGCGAGGCGACATCGGCGACTAGCGGTGTGCTCACTTCTTGCTTCCTGTCTTCTCCGATTGAACGATAGAGGGGCCCGGCTCGCCGGCCTTACGGGCGGCTGCGCCACCCTCCAGGGCGATCTCCGCATCCGGGCGGCGCCGGTAGTCGGGCAGGACCGCCTCGGCCTCCCCGGCCGGCGCGCTCTGGGCAAGCTCGCACAACACCCCCGCGTCGACCCGATGAAGCGGCGAGGCGCTTGCCGGGACCGCTACCGCGATCGCCTCCAGATATCCCCGAAAGCGTAGCGCCCCATCCCCCACCGCCAGCCACTCGTGGACCCCCCCGTTCTGCGTGGCGATCCCCTCCAGCTCGGTCGGTGGGAGCGCACGCGGCGGGGTCAGCTCTCCCTCCGTCGAGTAAAGCGCGGCGAACGCCTCCCCGCGGCGCGCGTCGATCATTGCCAGCACCCGGCGGCGATCCCGTGGCTCCGCCCCTACTAGAGCGGCCTCGGCGAGGACTCGCAGAGTGGATATGCCCACGACCTCCACCCCGAGGGACTGCGCGAGCCCGCGCGCCGTGGCGACCCCGATGCGCAGACCCGTGAACGTGCCCGGCCCCACGCCCACCGCGATTCGCTCCAGGGCCCCCCAGCGCAGACCCGCCTGCGCGAGCAGCTCGCTCGCCAGAGGCAGCAGTTGCGTGGTGTGCCCAGGACGCTCGCCCGCGGCCGGATCCTCGCGCGCCTGCAGCGTGCTCCCATCGGCCAACCGCAGTCCCACGACCGTCGCGGGAGTGGCGGTGTCGAGGCCCAGAACGATCATCGGCCCTCCTGCACCTCGATTCGCCGGCGGTCCCCGCCGCGGTGGGTGAGCGTCACCCGCACCATCGCCCGCTCCAGCTCCGGGCTGCCCTCCTCGGGCCACTCCACGAACGCGACGCTCTCCGGCCCCAGGTAGTCGTCCAGCAGACCCGGGTCCTCCTCGGAAAGCCCCGCCAGCCGGTAGAGGTCGAGATGCGCGACGGTGACCCCCGAGCCGCGATAGCGGTGGCCGATCCCGAAGGTGGGGCTGGTCACGGGGTCGCTCACCCCCAGGGCCCGCGCGGCCCCGCGCACGAGGGTGGTCTTGCCGGCGCCGAGCTCTCCCCGCACGAGCACCACGTCTCCCGCGCGCAGCCCCGCCGCGAGCTCCGCGCCCAGCGCCTCGGTCTCAGCGGGACCCGAGGTTTCGCGGACTGGCACGGATGCAACTGTAGTGTCCGCGAGGGCCTCCTGCGGGGGCCGCCGGCATGGACCGGGAGCCGGCGAGACGCTCTACGCCGCTTTCAGCTCCTGCTCGTATGAGAGCGCCCGCCGCTCCAGCTCGCCGTGGGGTCCGATCTGGTAAGCGCCCATGCGGGCGAGCGGCGGCGAGTAGGCATGGATCGTGATCGCCGGTCGCGCACCGGTATGGAGCACCCGGTGGATGGCGCTCTCCGGAACGCTGAAGCACTCTCCGGCCGACTGCTCCCGCGCCACCGGCGCGGCGCCCACCGCGAGGCGCTCCTCGCGCACCCGGCCGGCAATCACGGCGATGCCGCCGGCGGACCCGTCGTGGTCGTGAAAGCCCGTATCCTGCCGGTCGCTCCAGCAGATCAACCAGGCATTGACGCGCACGTCGCTGAAGATCTGCTCGTAGACCCGCACGTCGCGCTCGTGGCGCACCAGATGGCGCCAGCGTGCCGGATCGGCGGCGAGCGCGGCGGCGAAACGCTCCAGCTGCTCTGGGCTCAAGCGGGAGTCCGGCCCCTCTGGGGGCGCGGGCTCCGGTGCCTGAAGCAAACGCTCGAAGCGCCTGACGGCGAGATCTATCGGCGGGCAGGTTCTGGGCGGGGCCGTTTTGGGTGGGGCGGCGAACCACACCAGGCGGGTCGGGCGAGCGCTCATAGGACATCCTTCGGTTGCCTCGACCACCGTGGGGGGCGAGCCCTTGGCGCTCTCATGCAGCCGCTCCCATCCACCTCGAGAGCTGGGCGCTGTTCTCGGCGAGCAGCACCTCGCGCCCGGTGGGGATCGGCTCCACGACGGGCCGGTCCGAGCCGTACACAAGCTGCTCCCCGCCCACCCGCCTGGCCATCGCCTCCACGGCCACCGGGCCGTAGCTCGAGTTGTCATAGAAGGTCAGCGGATCGCGCAGGTCCACGCTCGGCCCGCCGCGTGCGGCCAGCCGCTCGCTGAGCAGCGGCGCGCCGCCGGCGAGCATCGCGAACAGGACCCGCAGCTGTGGGTGCTCGCGCCGGCCGAGCGCCGCGAACGTCAGCCACGCGGCCTGCATCTGGGCGACATAATCGGTCAGTGGGCGCCACCACAGGGGCTCGCTCAGCGTCGCCTCGGCGGGGAGCCATCCCGGCGCGGGACCGGGGTGCACAAACAGCGGCGCCTCGCGGGCGGCCACCCGCTCCAGTAGCGGCGAGATCGACGCGAGGGCATCCGGACCGGCGAGCGCGCCCGCGGGCAAGCACACGCCGGCGCACCCCCACGCGAGTAGCCGGTCGACATCGTCCGGATCGGGCCGGTCGAGCGCGATCGGCCCCCACGCGGCGAATCCCCCGGGCAGCGCCAGCGCGCCCTCGAGGTGCGCCTCGATCAGCCGATCGGCCTGCTCCCGCGGTAGCGCCTCGACGCCGATCGCGCTCGAGAGCGCCACCAGCGCGAGGTCGAGGCCGTCGCTCTCCACCTGACCGGCCCTGCGCCCGGGCGCTTCCGCCTCCCGGTCGATCACGTAGGGCTGCTCGCCCGCGGCGTGCAGCACCGTGAGCCCCCGCGAGCGCCGCACGAAGGGAAGCGCGCGGCGCGTCTGGAGGGCATCGAGTAGCTGGTCTGTCCAGATGTGCTGATGAACGTCGATTCGCATGATCTTCGGAGAGGTTCCCTGTCCAAGATTTGGGGTTCCGGTCCCAGATTTCTGGGTGCCGGCCCAGATTGGGGTTCCGGGCCCATAATTCTCATAAAGTAGATCGAGAATATCATGTTTGCTTGGGAGCCGCAACCTCTCAAGCCCGGAGGGAGCGCTGCCGATAGAGGACAGACCTCCTCCTCCCAAGCAGTGCGACCGGCCCACGACCCCTCTCCCGTGGGCCGGTCGTCGTTTGACGGCCCTCGTTCTTGTCGTCGTTTGGGGTCCGGCTCAGAACAGACCGAGCTGATCGACCTCGGCCACCGGCTCGGTGGCCGGGCCCGATCCACCGGCCGCGGAGGCCACCTCGGGCTCCTCGGCCACCTCGGGCTCCTCGGCCACCTCGGGCACCTCCAGCGACTGCGGCTGCTCAGGCGAAGGCAGCGCCAGCAGCTGCGGCAGGCGCTTGAAGTCCTCGCGCAGGGTCTCCAGCATGCGTGGGGTGTAGAGCGCCGCCGCGGGGTGGAAGATCGGATAGAGCCGCACCGCCCTGCGGCCCACCGCGATGCACCTCCGGCTGGCCGTGCAGGCGCGTGATCCCCGTGGGATCCTCGCGCAGCAGCTTCGTGGAGAAGTTCCCCAGCGTGCAGATCACCCGTGGCTGGATCAGCTCCACCTGGCGGTAGAGGTACTCGCGGCAGTTCTCGATCTCCGCCGGCTGCGGATCGCGGTTGCCGGGGGGCCTGCACTTCAAGGTGTTCGCGATGAACACATCCGCGCGCGCCATCCCGATCTCCCCCAGCAGCTTCTCCAGCAGTTTGCCCGCCGCGCCCACGAAGGGCAGCCCCTGCTCGTCCTCGCTCGCCCCCGGCGCCTCCCCCACGAACATCAGGTCGGCGTCGGCGTTGCCCGCGCCGAAGACCACCGTCTTGCGGGTAGCCGCCAGCTCCGGGCAGCGCACGCACGCCTGGGCCTGCTCGAACACCCCCTTGAGGGCCTCGCGCCGCTCCGCGGCCGAGCCCGGCGAGTGGCTCTCCTCCGAAGACATCGAGGCGGGATCGTAGCCGACGCGCTACTCGCAGTCCCTCTGTGAAGGTGCGCACACAGCGCCATTTCCGCCCCCACAGACCCAGAACCGCTGTATCATTCTCCACAGGCCGTCACCGGAATTGCTCGGAACGGACCCGCAGTGCAGGAGCCATCTCTTATCGCGCCGGTATCCGCAGGGACTGGACCGAAAGCCATGAGCCACCCCATTTCAGTACGCCAGATCGAGGTGGTTGATCTCGCCTGTATGGGCGATCGGGGGCAGGTGGCGGCATGAGAACGCTGCGCACCGTGGGCATCTGCGCGGGGGAGTGCGTCCCGGCATGAGAACGCTGCGCACCGTCGGGGAGCTGCGGGTCGCGCTCGCGCCGGCCCGGCGGGCGGGTTCGGCAATTGGGCTGGTGCCCACGATGGGGGCGCTGCACGAGGGGCACCTGTCGCTGATCCGCCGCGCGCGGGAGCAGTGCGAGGAGGTGGTGGTCTCGCTGTTCGTCAACCCCGCCCAGTTCAACGAGCGCGCGGATCTGGAGCACTACCCGCGCTCGGAGCTGCGCGACGCGGGGCTCGCCGCGGAAGCCGGCGCGGACCTGCTGTTCGCGCCCTCCGTCGAAGAGGTCTACCCGCCGGGGTTCGCCACCGCGGTGGAAGTGCTCGGGCTGACCGACCGCCTGGAGGGCGCCGCGCGCGGGGCCTCGCACTTCCGGGGGGTCACCACGGTGGTCACAAAGCTGCTGTGCATGGCGATGCCCGACGTGCTCTACCTCGGCCAGAAGGACGCCCAGCAGGTCGTCGTGATCCGCCGCCTGCTCGCCGACCTGAATCTGCCGGTGCAGGTCGAGGTGCTGCCCACCGTGCGCGAGGCCGACGGGCTGGCGCTCTCGAGCCGCAATGCTCTGCTCGACCCCCGTGCCCGCGAGCGCGCACAGGCGCTCTCCGCCGCGCTCGGCGCCGCCGCCGAGCTCGCCGCCGCGGGAGAGCGCTCGCCCGAGGCGCTGCTCGGCGCCGCCCACGCCGCGCTGGCGGCGTCCGGGGTGAGCGCCGACTACGTGGAGCTCGTCGACCCCGACACGCTGGAGCCCGCTCGCCGAGCTCGACCGGCCGGCCCTGCTCGCGCTCGCCGCTCGCGTCGGCCAGGTGCGGCTGATCGACAACGCCACGCTCGAACCCGCTCTGCGAACCCAGCTCGATCCTCGGGAAAGGCGGCCGCAACATGCAGCGCGTGATGCTCAAGTCCAAGATCCACCGCGCCACGGTCACCGACTGCGACCTGCACTACGTCGGGCTCGATCACGATCGACCCCGACCTGCTGGAGGCCGCGGACATCCTCGAGTACGAGCAGGTGCACGTGGTGGACGTCGACAACGGCGCCCGCTTCGAGACCTACACGATCGCCGGCGAGCGCGGCTCGGGGGCGATGAAGGTCAACGGCGCCGCCGCCCGCCTCGTGCACCGCGGCGACACCATCATCGTGATCTCCTACGGCCAGTACGACCGCGCGGAGATGGAGCGCTACGAGCCCCGCGTGGTCCACGTGGAGGCGCAGACCAACCGCATCATCACCGTCGACGACGCGGTGGCGACCCTGCTCAGCACGCCTCGGAGGGCGCGTCGAAGGCGCGCGTCTGAGCGGCCCAGGGCGCCAACCGCGTCAGAGAGGACCACCACCATGTCCAGCCAGCCCAACGTCAAGATCCCCCACGACCCCGGCCGCCTGCCGATGACCCTGCCGCTGCTGGCGGAGAAGAAGCGCCTCGGCGATCCGATCGTGATGGTCACCGCCTACGACTACCCCTCCGCCCGCGCCGCCGAGGCGGCGGGCGTGGACCTCGTGCTCGTCGGCGACTCCGCCGCCACCACCGTGCTCGGCTACAGCGCCACCACTCCGGTGCGCCTGGAGGACATGCTCGTGCTCGCCGCGCGCCGCGCGACGCGGCCTGCGCACGCCGCTGTTGATCGGCGACCTGCCCTTCGGCTCGTATGAGATCTCCGACGAGCAGGCCATCACCACCGCGGTGCGGATGGTCCAGGAGGCCGGCTGCGACGCCGTCAAGCTCGAGGGCGGCGGTCCCGCGTCGGTGAGCCGCGCGCGCGCGATCGTCGGGCGCCGGCATCCCGGTGATGGGCCACGTCGGGCTCACCCCCCAGACCTCGACGGCGCTCGGCGGCTGGAAGGCGCAGGGTCGCAGCGCCCAGGCCGCCGCGAAGATCGCCGCACAGGCGCTCGCCCTGCAGGAGGCCGGCTGCTTCGCGCTCGTCTTCGAGGCGATCCCCGCCGCGGTCACCGAGGAGCTGATGAGCCGCGTGGAGATCCCCGTGATCGGGATCGGCGCCGGCCCCGCCACCGACGGGCAGGTGCTCGTCTTCCACGACCTGCTCGGCATCCGCGACGGTCTCGGGCCGCGCTTCGTCAAGCGCTACGCCAACCTCCAGGAGGAGATGAACGCCGGCGTCGCCGCCTACGCCGAGGACGTCCGCGCGCGTCGCTACCCCGGGCCCGAGCACATCTACAAGATCGATCCCGCGGAGCTCGCGGAGTTGCGCACGCTGCTGGGCTGAGCCGTCCCCCTCTCACTCTCGCGCAGACTGACCGCAGCGCGCGCGGGGGACGCCTACCCCTGCAAGATCGAACCCGTCGGGCGCGCCGGGCTGCGCGCGCCGCTCACTGCTTCAGTTCGAGCGTGTTGATGAGGTGTGTGTAATATTCGACAGCGTTGGCTTCGGCTTCGCCGAGCTGAGCTTCAAACCGTTCGACACGGCGCAGTACCGGGAAATCGCCGGGGGTCGCAGTAGGGCGTGGCGAGCGTGGACGATTAGGGGGACTTCTTCGGCTTCGGGATCCACGGCGGAGTAGCTCCGGTTGAACTGGGTGGTGCTCGCGGGAAGCGTCGTGTAGCCGCTGGCGACCCACCCCTCGATGTCGCCGCACAGGTTCGGGATGGCGAGCGTGGAGAGCCCCTCGAGCTTGGTCGCGAAGGTCCTCACGGCGCGCGTGAGCCTCCCGTTGCTCCAGCGCAGGCCCTCGACCGTGCGAGCGAAGCACCGCGATCGGGGTGGCCGCGGTGCGGTACCCAACGGCTGTCATCGCGCCGATGACCTCGTCGTCGAGCTGTTCGGAGTCATGGTTCTGCGGGGATCTCGCAGCCGCCCCGGGACACTCGGCGGCGATCTGGTTCGCGTAGCTCTTGACGGCCGCCAGTCCCTTGGCGATGTCGGGGTGGGCGACGCTCACGAGCGTGTTGGTGGCACGAGCCAGAGTCTGCGTGGCGGCCACGTCGCCTGCCCGGGAGAGTGCCGCCTGCGCGGACGCCACCAGCGCCACATAGGCGAGCGCAAGCAAGATAGACCCCGATACCAACCTCCTCCCCATATCTACCAGAGTAGCATTCAGCGTGGGGTGGTGAGAGGGTTCCCTCGAGCCGTTGCCTTCCACATGGCGGTGGGCGCCGCACGCGTACTCACGCGCGATACTCGACCCTCCTCAGCACCCGTGCGGGGGCGCCGGCTGCGATCGAGTACGGCTCGACGTCGTGCGTCACCACGCTGTTCGCGCCGATCACGCAGCGCTCGCCGATGCTCACGCCGCTGCGTCACGACAACGTTCGCGCCCAGCCAGCAGTTCTCGCCGATTCGCGTGGGGCCCTTGCTCTCGAAGCCCTGCCAGGGAACCGGGCGCGTCGGGGTCCTCGTAGCGGTGGGAGGCGTCGGAGACGAAGCAGCCGTTGGCGAGCATGCAGTGCTCGCCGATCTCCACGAGCTCCTGGGCGGCCACCATCACGCCCTGGTTCAGGAACGTGCCCTCGCCGATCCGCACCCGCGCTCGCCCGGGGGCGGTGATCCACACGTTCGGCTCTAGCAGCACCCCCTCCCCCACCTCCAGGCGTCCCTCGCGCAGGGCCTCCAGGACGTTGCCGTGCACCGGCCAGCGCGCGAACGCGCCGCGGCGCATCAGCTCCCAGTGGATCCGCGCGCGGTTCCACGGCAGCGTGTTGCGCTCGTACCACCGCCACTTCTGCGCCCACAGCCGCGCCTGGTGAGCAAGCTCCTCAGCGCCTCGGCGTCGCTCACGCGGCGAGCGCCTTCGCCGCGGCTTCGTTGCGCGCGTTGTCGTGGCTTTGCGGCGCGGTCGCGCGCTCGCCGTTGACTGGAGGCAGCCCGCTAGCGGCCAGCAGAGGCACGCAAGGAACTGCCCGGTGTGCGAGGCCGGCTCGGCGGCGACCTCCTCGGGCGTGCCGGCCGCGACCACCAAGCCCCCCTCCTCGCCCCCCTCGGGACCCATGTCGATCAGGCGGTCCGCGCACTTGATCACGTCGAGGTTGTGCTCGATCACCACCACGCTGTTGCCCGCGTCCACGAGGCGCTGGAGCACCTCCAGCAGGCGCTGCACGTCGGCGAAGTGCAGGCCCGTGGTGGGCTCGTCGAGGATGTACAGGGTGCGGCCCGTCGCCACCTTGGAGAGCTCGGTGGCGAGCTTCACGCGCTGGGCCTCCCCGCCGGAGAGCGTGGTGGCGGGCTGGCCGAGGCGCACGTAGCCGAGGCCCACCGCGTTCAGGGTCTCTAGGCGCCGGCGCACCTTGGGGATGTGCTCGAAGAACTTCACGGCCTCCTCGATCGGCATGTCGAGCACGTCCGCGATGCTCTTGCCCTTGAAGCGGATCTCCAGCGTCTCGCGGTTGTAGCGCTTGCCGTGGCACTGCTCGCAGGGCACGTACACGTCGGGGAGGAAGTGCATCTCGATCTTGATCTGCCCGTCGCCCTTGCACACCTCGCAGCGCCCGCCCTTCACGTTGAAGGAGAAGCGGCCGGGCTTGTACCCGCGCGCGCGGGCCTCCTGGGTCTTGGAGAAGAGGTCGCGGATCACGTCGAACAGGCCCGTGTAGGTCGCGGGGTTCGAGCGCGGGGTGCGCCCGATCGGGGACTGGTCGACCGCGATGATCTTGTCGAGCTGCTCCAGGCCCCGGATCGCGCGGTGCGCGCCGGGCCGCGCGCGCGCGCGGTGCAGGCGCGCGGAGACCGCCTTGTAGAGGATCTCGTTGACCAGCGTGGACTTGCCCGAGCCCGAGACCCCCGTCACGCAGGTGAGCGCGCCCAGCGGGAAGCTCGCGTCGACGTCGCGCAGGTTGTGCTGCGCGGCGCCCTCCACCTTCACATAACCGGTGGGCCTGCGGCGCTTGGCGGGCACCGCGACGGTGCGGGTGCCCGCGAGGAACTGCCCGGTGAGCGGACTCCTTGCACGCGCTGCACCTGCGCGGCGGTGCCCTGCGCGACGATCCGCCCCCCGTGCTCGCCCGCACCGGGGCCGAGGTCCACGAGGTGGTCGGCGGCGCGCATCGTCTGCTCGTCGTGCTCCACCACGATCACCGTGTTGCCGAGGTCACGCAGGCGCTCCAGGGTGGCGATCAGCTTGGAGTTGTCGCGCTGGTGCAGGCCGATCGAGGGCTCGTCGAGGATGTAGAGCACCCCCACCAGCGAGGAGCCGATCTGCGTGGCCAGGCGGATCCGCTGCGCCTCACCCCCGGAGAGCGTGGCGGAGGCGCGGTCCATCGAGAGGTAGCCGATCCCCACGTTCTCCAGGAACTGCAGGCGCTCGGAGATCTCGCGCAGGATCAGCCGCGCCACGTGGCGGTCGGTCTCCGAGAGCTCCACCTGCTCCGGAGCCACTCGATCGCGCGCCGCGCGGAGAGCGCGCAGAAGTCCTCGATCCGCGTCCCCCCCACGAGCACCGCGCGGGACTCCGCGCGCAGCCGCGCGCCCCCGCACACGGGGCAGTCCCGCAGGGACATGTACTCCTCCAGTCTCTCCTTCACCCCCTCGGACTCCGTCTCGCGGTAGCGGCGCTCGAGGTTCGCGACGATCCCCGCGAAGCGCGTCGAGTAGGAGCGCCGCCGCCCGAAGCGGTTGCGATAGGAGATCGGCAGCGGCTCCTTGGTCCCGTGCAGGAAGAGGTCGCGATGCCCCATCCGAGAGCTCCTCCCAGGGGGCGTCGAGGTCGACTCCGTAGCGCTCCCCGATCGCCTCGGCGACCTGGTCGTAGTAGTTGGACATCGTGTTCGTCCACGGCGCGATCGCCCCCTCCGCGACCGACAGCGTGGGGTCGGGCACGAGCAGCTCGGGGTCGATCTCCATCTGCGCGCCCAGCCCATGGCAGCGCTCGCAGGCGCCGTGGGGGGAGTTGAACGAGAAGATCCTGGGCTCCAGCTCCACCAGCGAGGGGCCGTGCTCGGGGCAGGCGAAGCGCTCGGAGAACGTGAACACCGTGCCCTCCGGCGGGCATCTCCCCGGGGACGATCTGCGCGTTCGCGGCGCGCGCGCCGAGCGCGCCGGTCGCATGACGCCCCGTTCCCTCCTCGCCCTTCCCCCGGCCACCCCTCCGGGGACTCTGTGCGATATCGCCCACCCCCTCCGGGTCCCCTGCCTCCTCTGCCGCCTCACCCGGGCCGCTCTCCGCAGCACGAGCCCCCCCGGCGAAGCCCATCATCTCCACCTCCACCAGCCCGTCCGCCAAGCGAACGGCGGTCTCGATCGAGTCGGCCAGGCGCTTGCGCACGTCGTGGCGCATGATCAGGCGGTCGATCACCACCGAGATGTCGTGCTTGTAGCGCTTGTCGAGCACGATCGATTCCTCGAGCATCCGGATGCGATCGTCGATCCGCACACGCGCGAAGCCGTCCGCGCGCAACTCCTCCAGCAGCTTGCCGTACTCGCCCTTGCGCCCCCGCACCACGGGGGCCAGCACCATGAAGCGCGCGCCCTCCGGCAGCTCCATCACCTGGTCGATGATCTGCTCCGCGGACTGCCCCGCGATCGGACGCCCGCAGATCGGGCAGTGGGGCTTGCCCACACGCGACCAGAGCAGGCGCAGGTAGTCATAGATCTCGGTGACGGTCCCCACTGTCGAGCGGGGGTTGCGCGAGGTGGTCTTCTGGTCGATCGAGATCGCCGGGGAGAGCCCCTCGATCGAGTCCACGTCAGGCTTGTCCATCTGCCCCAGGAACTGCCGCGCGTAGGCCGAGAGCGACTCGACATAGCGGCGCTGCCCCTCGGCGTAGATTGTGTCGAACGCGAGGCTCGACTTGCCCGAGCCCGAGAGGCCCGTTATGACCACCAGCGCGTCCCGCGGGAGGGTCAGAGAGATGTCTTTGAGGTTGTGCTCGCGCGCGCCGCTGACGACGATCTGGTTGCTCGAAGGCATGCTCGGTACATCATACGAGAGCGAACAGACGTTCGGGTGGGGCGGGGCGGAGCTACGGCTCGAGCTCGCCGTCGTAGAGCGCAAATACCGCGCCCTGCGGGTCGGCGACGATCGCGATTTTCGCGATCGAGATGTCGATCGGGCCGGCGTGCACGGCACCGCCGAGCTCGCCCACCTTCGCGAGCGCGGCGTCGAGATCCTCCACGCCGAAGTACGCCAGCCAGAACGGCGGGGCCCCGGGGGTCGCCGTCCGCATACCGCCGGCGTTGGCGTCCCCGTTCTTGATCGAAAGGTACGGTTCGGGGCTGCCCTCGAAGGGCGCCACGGTCCATCCGAAGAGGCCGCTGTAGAAGGCGCTGGCGGCATCGAGGTCCGTGGTCCCGAGCTCGTTCCACACCGGCGCCCCCGGCGCGTTTACGAGCGCCGCGCCGAAGTGCGCTTTCGGCTCCCACAGCTCGAAGTGGGCACCCTGGGGATCCTGGATCACCGCCATGCGCCCCACGTCCATCACGTCGAACGGCGGCGCGTGCACCGTGGCGCCGAGCTCCTTGGCGCGCTCCGCGGTCGCGTCGGCGCTCTCCACGGAGATGTAGGAGTTCCACATCGGCGGCACCCCCGACTCGCGCTGCTGGTCGGGCTGCGTCGCAATCGCGGCGACGGGCTTGCCGTCGCGCTGCATCATCGAGTAGACGTAGCCGCCCTCACCGACGGGACGGTCGTCGGCCTCCCAGCCGAGCAGACCGCCGTAGAACGCCTTCGCCCCCGCCTGGTCAGTGGTGGTCAGTTCCGTCCAGCAGAAGGTCCCGGGGGTATAGCCGCTGCGCTCGCCCATCGATCGGCACGGTAGCGCATATCGCGGTGTGAGGGATCCGACGTGGCTCGAGGCGAAGATGCGGCCGTGACCCCGGCGGCTCCCGCGGCGATCCCACGGCGCGCCGAGGCGAAATCAGCCAGGCGCCCCCGGCGCTCCGCCATACGACCCCCAGGGACCAGATGGTGCAGACTGCACGTGTGCGCCCAGCCCTCCACGCCGTCCCGGCCGTGCTCCCGCTGGCGGGCGGACAGGACGGGGCCACCGTGACCCTCCGGCCGCTGCTTTGCGGTGAGATCCATGCGCCGGCGGGCTGGTTCGAGACGCAACCGGGACTCGGGGGCACCCTGCGGGCGCTCGGCGTGGGGGTTTCCAAGGAGCAGCGGATCCGGGTCCCGATCGTGGCCTTCCTGGTCGAGCACCCCGGCGCGGGGGCGATTCTGATCGACACCGGCTTTCACCGTGTGATCGCCGACGGTGCACCCGCGGAGCGGGGTCGCAATCTCGGCCCGCTCAGGTGGCTGGTGGGCACCAACATCCAGATGCGCCCCGAGCAGACCGCGGCGGCGCAGCTACGCGCGCTTGGCATCGAGCCGCGGGAGGTCGGACTGATCGTGATGACGCACCTGCATTTCGACCACGCGAGCGCGCTCGCGGACTTCCCCGCCGCCACGGTACTCGTCTCCGCGCCCGAGTGGCGCGCGGCGAACGCACGGGGAGCCTCGCTGCAGGGCTACGCCGCCGCCCAGCTCGACCCGCACCCCACCTACCGCACGGTGGACTTCCACGGAGGCGCGACACACGCGCGAGGCCCGTTCGAGCGCACGCTGGACCTCTTCGGCGACGGGTCCCTCACGTTGCTCGACACCCCGGGCCACAGCGCGGGACACCTATCGGTCCTGGCCCGCCTGCGCGAGCACGAGGCGCTGATCGCGGGGGACGCGATCTACACGATCGCCACCATGCGCGAGGGCCGGCGGCCGTGGCACTCCCAGAACCGCAAGGCCTTCGAGCGCAGCGTGCGAGCGCTGGCGGAGTACGACAGGGAGCATCCCGACGCGCTGATCGTCCCCGGTCATGACATGGCCCACTGGGAGACGCTCGCCGAGCGCTACGAGTAACTCAGTCGACGCGCAGGACTGCCTTACCGACGATCCGGCGCTCCAGCAGAGCAGTTATGGCGTCCGCGGCCTCGTGCCAGGAGGCCTCGTGGCCCACCGAGCAGTCGAGCCTGCCGTCGGCCACGAGCGCGGCGAGCCGACCGAGGTCCCGTGCGCCGGAGCGCCCGCGGGCGAGCTCGGCGAACAGGAGGAGCCCGTACAGCCGCGCCCCGGGGGCGCGGCCGAAGAGCGCGCGTGTGGGGAAGGCGGTCGGCTCCCCGGGGCTGCTGGCGGCGAAGGAGACGACGGTTCCCCCCGCCGCGACCCGCTGCAGCGCCGCTCCGAGCGTCGCGCCGCCGACGGCCTCGACGATCGCGTCGAACTCCTCGCCGGAGGGCTCCAGGTCGGGAAGGATCTCCTCGGCGCCGAGCTCGCTCAGACCCCGCGCCCGCTGAGCACTCGAGGAGACCGCGGTGACGTGGGCGCCGGAGAGCTTGGCGAGCTGCACCGCGAAGCGCCCCACGCCGCCGCTGGCGCCGGTGACGAGCACACGCCGTCCGAGTACCGAGCCGGCGATGTCGAGCGACTTCAGCGCGGTCAGACCCGCCACGGGCAGCGCCGCGGCCTGTGCGTCGGAGACGGCATTGGGCAGCTCGCACAGCATCTCGGTGGGGACCGCGGCGAGCTGGGCCCACGCCCCCCGTGCGAGGAGCCCGACCACCCGCGCCCCCCGCGCGGGGCCGGAGCCGTCGGCCGCGGGCCTCTCCACGAGCCCGGCGAGGTCCCAGCCGGTGAGCTCGCCGTCGGACATCTCAGCCAGGCGCCGAGACTCGCCGCGGTTGAGCGAGAACGCGCGCACGCGCACCAGCGCCTCGCCCGGCAGCGGCGCCGGATCGGGCACCTCGCGCAGCCGCACGTTCGCGGGGGCGCCGGGGGCCGCAACGAGGGCGAGCATCCCGGGATTGTGTCAGTCTGCGAGCAGTAGGCCATGCATCTCGACCCTTACATGCTAGGCGGCATCGTCGTCGGGATGACCTCTGTGGGCTCGGGCTCGTTGATGATCATCCTGCTGCTCTTCCTCTATCCCACACTGGGGGCCAAGCAGCTCGTCGGAACCGACCTCACCCAGGCCGTCCCGCTCACGTTCGCTGCGGCCCTGGGGGCGCTTGTGTTCGGGCATGTAGAATTCGGCGTGACCTTCTCGCTCATTCTCGGCTCCGTCCCCGCGGTGCTCGTCGGCTCGATGCTCTCCTCGAGCGCGCCCGACCGCTACATCGGGCCCGTCATCACCTTCGTGGTCTTCGCCTCCGGCCTGAAGTACGTGGGCGTCGCAACCACCGTGCTCGGCTGGGATCCTGGTCGCCACACTGGAGATGGGCTTCGCTGCTTGGCTCGCCTACAGGCGACCCTGGCAGGCGCAGCCCGCGCTCGCGCCGCAGGACGGCGCCGCCCAGCCCGAGGGCGAGTAGCTCCGAGACAGTCATCGACATCGGCGCGGGTATCGCTCTCAACGGATCCGCTCAGCCCGCGAGCGCGTCAGCGCAGCCGCACGCGCCCGTACCAGCCGTGCCCACAGAGTCCGCCACCAGCACTACCGCTAGGCCCGATCCCGATCATGATGCCCGCGCCGCGACACCGCCGCCGAGTCTAACCTCCGCCCAGGCGGCAACCCTTCGACGCTGTGATCGTCAGGTCTTCACACTGAGCTCGCGCCGAGCGACCTCGAGCTGAACCTTCATCGCCTCGGCGAGCGCGAGTGCCGCCGACAGCGGCCTGACCATCACGGAGAAGTCATCGATCAGCCCACTCTCATCGGTGTGCAGGAAGTCGCACCCCTCGAGCTCGCGATCGCCGATGCACGCATTGAAGACAAGCGCGTGGTCGCGTGCCTCGGGCGCTCCGATCTCGCGCGCGTAGCGAAAGTCCTCGAACACGCGCGAGACGGCGAGGATCAGCGGCGCGACGGCCTCGCGCCCACGGTAGGGCTTGAATACGATCGGGCTTCGGAAGACGACGTCCTCGGCCAGTAGCGCGAGGGCGGCTTCGAGATCCTGGGCCTCGATGGCTGCACGAAACGGGTGCATTGAGGTCGAGATGATACTCCGGGAGCCCACTCGTCAAGAGGTCGCGGACACCGGACCGAGGTTGGTGACTCGTCCTCCGCGTGCCGGGAAGGTCGTTATGCGCCGCGTGCGTACTGCCCGCTCGGGTTTCTGAGTGGGTGCGCACAGCTCGACACGTTCGAGCACCGTCCGCAGGATCGTCTTCATCTCCATGAGCGCGAAGCGCGCGCCGATGCAGCGTCGCGGCCCGCCACCGAACGGAATCAGCGCATACGCCGCCGTTCGCGACAGCTTCAACGGCGGAGGCTGATCATGCCAATAGGGGGTTTTCGTTATCCGTGTAAGTAGGAGTATTGAGTATTGCCGACCTCTGATGGACTTGAGCGTGGCCCGATGCCATCTGTCAAGATCTGGATCGATGTCAGAGCTCCAGGCTTCACGAGTGCAGGGCGGGCAGATGCTCGTCCAGCTCTGCAACGGGGTGGTGCAGTTGCTGCGCGAGTTCGCGGGGAAAGGCCCCAGCAGGTGCAAGGCTTACTGGGCCGGGCGCGACATGCTTGTGATCCTGTTGAGCGGCGGCTTCACGATTGCCGAGCAGACCTTGTTCGACGCAGGGCGTGGCGGCTCGGTGCGCGATGCCCAGCACGCGCTGCAGGATACGCTCGAGATCAGGATGAAGGCCCTAGTCGAGGATCTCACAGATCGAACGGTGCTTGCCTTCATGAGCGCCTCCCACCAGGCCCCGGATCTCAGGGTCGAGCTGTTCGTGCTCGAGCCCGATGAGAGCCATCCTCCAACAGCCTCCGAGGACCTGGAGCCAGCCTCTGATGACGAGCTTGATCGGCAGCGGTCAGCAGATTTCGGACGCAGCGCTTGATGGGGCGAGCACAAAGACCTCGCTGGCCATGTCGTGCTCGAGCTCGAAGCCGCTGATGGCCACCAGCACCTCGCGGCCGGTCACACGCGCCACACTCGCCTTGAACAGCAAATCGGTTGAGTGCTGCCACAGCATGCGCGTGGTGAGCACGCTGTCCTGCTTGCCGGCGTCGATCATTGCCTTCTCGGCCGGCGTGTAAACGTCTCGCAGCAGCGTCATCACATAGTCGCCGTGGATCACCGTCTCGGCGTGCAGAGGGCCCTTGCCGAACTTGTCGAGATAAAGCCGGGCAATCACGTCAGAAACACGAGTCGCGACTGGATCCTCGAATATCGAGGGCGCTGGGGACGGGGCCATGATCGTCTTCCTTGCCCTTTCGCTGAAAACAGCATCGCGAGGCGGAAGGAGCACGAGTTCCCAACGGTGCTCGACCAGCATACCTCACTCAGAATCTCTACCCCAAACCCGCTCAGCCGATGCGGAGCTCTCCGCCGGTGAGCGCGGTGACGATCGCCTCGGCGGTGCGCGCGCGAGCCGGTGGATGGAACGCGAGCGCGCGCGAGGCGGACGCGAAGCAGGTGACCTCGTCGTTGCCGATGAACGCCATGCCGCCGAGCTGCTCGACGGCGATGGCCACGGCGCGGTTGATCGCGTCCTGGGCGGCGTAGCGACACAGCAGCGCGCGGGTGAGCAGACGCTCGTTGGCGCCGTCGTGCTCGCCGACCGATCGCGCCACCCCTTCGAGCGAGGCCATCGTCGCCTCGAGCTCGGTGGCCGCCGCGAGACGCCCCACCGCGTCACCGCTCGAGCTCTGCAGCAGCCGCTCAACGAGCGCGCTGGCGGCGCCAAGATATGACGCCGATATGAGCAGCTCAAACCAGAGGAAGCCCGCGGTCTGAAGGTCATCCAGCACGGGCGTGGTGGCATCGCCGAGCGAGACGACGAGCTCGTCCTCGACGGCCACCTCGGTCAGCGTGACCGCATCGCTCTGCGCACCGGCCAGCACCGAGGTCCCCCAGAAGGGGCTGATCTCGATCCCCGGCAGCCGCGCCGAGATGAGGGCGATCGCGAGCTCGTCGCCCTGGTCCGGACTGCCACCCTCGATGACGATCGACGCCGTGAGAATGTCCATTGTGCGCGCCAAACTGCACGGCTTCTTGACGCCGCTCACCACCACCTTGCCCCGCTCCCGCCGCGCGCGCATAGTCGGCCGCAGGACGCCGCGTCCGTGGACGCCCTCGGCAAAGCCGGAGGCGAGCAGCAGCCGCTGCTCGGCGATGCCCTCCAGCAGCATCCACTCCAGTCCCCTCGCGCGGTTTCCCAGTTCGACCAGCGTGGCCGTCGAGAAGTGGTGCATCGTCGTGGCCACGGCCAGCGACGGCGAGCGCGAACCGATCGCACGCTGCGTCCGCAGGCCTTCGAGCGCCGTGGCTCCCAGGCCACCGTGCTCCTTGGGAACGAGCAGCCCGGGACCGCCCGCCTCGCGAAACAGCTGAATCGCGCCGCCGTCTCCGTTCTCGCGCTCGGCGAGCGGCATCGCGGCGAGTCGCTCATCGAGTCCTGGCAGCAGCGACTCGAGCGTTGTGCGCTCTTGCCTCATGAACTCCACGGTGGCTCCTTGTCGGTTGCGGGATCCAGCCCGCCGAGGGCTGGCTCGAGGGTGGGTGCGGCCACCCACCGGCTCAGCGGAGCAGCCAACCCTCCGCGGGCTGTGGCTCACGCTCGGCCGGCGGGCCTGTCAGGCGGTTGTAGTCGGACCACATCAGCAGCTGCTCATCGGTCGTGTGCGGCGCCGCGTAGGGAGGCTCCGGGGCCGGTTGGCCGGCCGCCTCGCTCATCCGCGCGACCATCTCCTCGGAGAGCGTCTGCATCCGCGCCACGCTCAACTGCACGTGATCGCGGAGCTCCGGGTGCGACATCGACCGCAGCGGCGTCGTGAACAGGTTGCCCCAGAGGAAGTCGCTCGCGATCGGAACACCGGCGCCACGGAGGTCCCGCTTGCTCGTGCCCCATTCGCGGAAGCGCTCCTGCATGAAGGAGTTCATCCGCGCATACACCGCCAGGTCCGGCTGAATGGAGCGCATCAGCTCCGGATTGAGCAGCCCGCCGTTGCGAAACAGGTTGAGCAGGATGCTGAGGTAGGTCGCGTTGTCCCACATGAACTTCGCGCCCGTCGCCTGCGGGTCGCCGTAGACGACGAGCTGTTTGGGAAAGAGCTCCAGGGCGAGCTGCACGAAGCCGAGCAAAACGCGGTTGTTCCCGCGCACCCGCTGCGCGAAGGCGGAGCCGCCTTCGCCGTCGAGGTCACGCCGGATCAGGTCGGTGAGCAGCGTGTTGCCGATCGCGGCGGTGTCATGGCCGGTCGAGTAGAGCGGGTCGAGAAAGACGGCCGCCTCGCCGGTCAGCGCCCAGCGCTTGCGCGAGAAGGCGCGCGTGCAGCTGTGGGAGAAGCGCTTTCGCTTCATGAAGTCCAGCAGCTCGGACTCGCTGCCCGGCAGGTGGGCCGCGAGCTGTGGCTCGGCCCCCCGCAGCCACTCCAACAGCGGCTCGTAGCGGCGGATCCGCTCCCACGGCACGTACTTCGGGTCGGCCACCACCCCGATGCTGGCGCCGCCCGAGCCGAGGTTGATGATCCAGATCCAGTAGCCCCTGCCGACGAGTGACACGGTGCTGCGCCAGCGCGTGCCCGACGGCACCTGCGCGCGCCAGGCCTCATCGTCGGACCACTCGTCGATCATCATCGGCTCACGCGTCCTGAACCAGCTCGCGCCGGTGTCAATCGGAAGGTCGATGCCGACACCGAGCATGTTGCGCAGGAACGCCTGCCGGCCGCTGGCGTCCACCACCCAGCGCGTCGTGAGCGTCTCCCGTCTGCGATTGCGGGTGAAGCTCACCGTGTGGCGATCGGAGCCGAGTTCGACGCCGGTCACGGTGGCGGCGTCGCGGAAGTCGATGCCGTGGTCACATGCGAGGTTCGCCAGATGGTTCTCGATCTTGCCGCGGTCGAGGTGGTAGTTCTGGAGCGGCGTGGTGCGGCTGAGACCGAACTCGACACGGCGGGAGATGTCGGCGTTGCCGTCCGACGCACAAAACCAGCGCAGGCCGATCTTGCGGAAGTGCTCCCGCTCCAGATAGTCGCCGAGGCCGATCACCTCCTTGAGGTAGACGCCCGCCGCCTCCGCGATCGCCTCACCGACCTTGTACGCGGTCGGCGGCACCGGATGCGAGCGCTTCTCCAGCACCACGATCCGAGTCTTGGGACGCATATCCCTGAGCTGCAGCGCGGCCGTACATCCGGCCACCCCGCCGCCGAGCACCACCACGTCGACACCACCGAGCTCTCCAACAGCCACCGATGCGCTCCCTTCATTTGCCTTCAGCAGTCGATATACGTCCGCCAACTGATCCGATACCCGAGGCTAGGCAGCGCGGGGAGACTCGTCAAATATGGGCACGCGATCGGCTCGCCACCGCGATCGGCGCGAGCGCCGAGGTCTTACAGCGGCATGTTGCCGCCCTGGCCGGACTCGTGCCGTCCTGTGTGCAGCGCCGCGAGCGTGGCCCCGACCCGCGCCCGCATTCTGGCGGGTTCGATGATCTCGTCCACATGCCCGGCCCGGGCGGCCCCGCGCGCGGTCAGGTGCTCGGTCGCGTAGATCGCGCTCAGCCCGCTCAGCCGCTCCGCGGCCCGCTTGGGGTCGATTGTGTCGGCGAGCTCGCGACGATGCAGCACTCCGATCGCCTGTGAAGCCCCCATGATGCCGATCTCGGCGTTTTCCCACGCGAACGTCCAATGAGCTCCGAGCGACTTGGAGTTCATCGAGATATAGGCGCCCCCGTACGCCTTGCGCAGAATCACCGTGATCTTCGGCACGGTCGCCTCGACGAACGCGTAGAGCAGCTTGGCGCCATGGCGGATCACGCCGGCGTGCTCGCGCCGGCTCCCGGGCATGAACCCTGGCGTGTCCACCAGCACCACGAGCGGCAGCCCAAACGAGTTACACGTGCGGACGAAACGAGCCGCCTTCTGCGCTGCGTTCTCGTCCAGCACGCCGGCGAGGCACTTGGGCTGATTGGCGACGACCCCCACCGCCAGACCCTCGATGCGGGCTAGCGCGATCACGATGTTGGGGGCCCAAAGCGAGCAGAGCTCGAGCATCTCTCCGCCGTCGACGAGCCGACGAATGACCTCGCGCACGTCATACACGTGCCGGCCGTTGGCGGGCACCACCTGACCGGGGTCGCACTCCAGCGGCTCCCGCGCCGGGTGCTCGGGCGGGAGCTCCCAAGCGTTCTGCGGCAGGTGGGAGAGCAGCTGGCGAACCAGCGAGATGCTGTGGATGTCGTCGTCGGCGACGAGGTGACAGACGCCGTTGCGGGAATGCACGCCGTGGCCTCCCAGCTGCTCGAAGCTGACATCCTCGCCGAGCACTTCCTTCACGATGGCGGGGCCGGTCAGGAACATGCTGGCTCGGCGCGTCATCAGGACGAAGTCGGTCAACGCGGGCGAGTATGTCGCCCCGCCGGCGGATACGCCGGAGATCACGGAGATCTGCGGCACGCGGCCCGACAGGGCGACGTTATGCGAGAAGATCTCGCCATATCCGGCAAGCGACTCGAGACCCTCCTGCATCCTCGCCCCACCAGACTCGATGAACGACACGATCGGCATGCGTCGCCGTCCCGCGAGGCTCAACACGCGTGCGATCGTTCCGCTTTGCGCCTTGCCGAGCGACCCGCCGAGGAAACGGGAGTCCTGGGCATAGCAGAAGATCGGCCGGCCATCGACCATCCCCGCGCCGCCGATGACGCCGTCACCGGCTTGCGCGCGTGCGCCCAGCGCGGTTGAATGAACCGCCTCGCGAATCGCGTGGAACGAGCCGGGATCGCACAGGGTGGTCAACCGCTGCTCGGCCGCCAGCGCTCCCTCCTCAGAGAGCGGCTCGCGATGCGGGGCGAGCGACCTGCTCACGAGGGTCGGCTCCCTGGCTGTCGGTAGTGCACCGCGGCTCACGCTGACCCTTCCCATTGACGATCCGCTCCTTGCCCTGGCATCGCGCTCACTTGCCCTGGCCTCAGTCACTCAAATCAAACGCCGAGCTGTAGGACGGTACCACCAATCCAAAAAGCGCCCTAAGACTTTCACAGCGGTTTGCGACAGTCGGGCCGACTGTGGAACGCTCCGCTCCGTGGAGATCCTCCGAACCCCGCCCGAGCGGTTTGACGCCCTGCCAGACTTCCCCTACCGACCGGGCTTCCACACCTGGGAAGGGCTGCGGCTCGCCCGTATCGACGAGGGACGCGGGCCACCCGTGCTGATGCTCCACGGCGAGCCCACGTGGTCGTTCCTGTTCCGCAAGTGCATCCCTCCGCTCCTCGACGCCGGCTATCGCTGCATCGCTTTGGACCTGCCCGGCTTCGGTCGCTCGGACAAGCCGGCCGACGTCGATTGGTACTCCTACGAGCGACACGTGGCGGCGACCGCCTCGCTGATCGAGCAGCTCGATCTGCGCGACGTGACCCTGGTGCTCCACGACTGGGGTGGCCCGATCGGTCTGCGGGTGGCCACCGGCCGGCTCGGCGACCGCGTCAGCCGGATCGTGGCGATGGACACCACGATTCTGACCGGACAGGATCTCGGCGAAGCGTGGCATTGGTTTCGGGATCTGGTTGCCTCCCGCGAGGACCTTCCAACCGGTCGCGTCGTCCGTGTGGCCTGTCGACAGCGCCCGCGGAGCGAGGTGGTGGCCGCCTACGAGGCGCCCTTTCCCGACGCCAGCTTCAAGGCCGGCGTGCGCGCGTTCCCGCGCCTGATCCCGTTGAGCCCGGAGAATCCCACGGCGGTCGCCGGCCGCGAGATGGCCGCCGCGCTGCGCGAGGATCCGCGGCCGGCGCTCGTGCTGTGGGCCGAATCCGACGTCATGTTCCCCCGCGAGGAGTTTGCGCACTCGTTCCATGCCGCGTTCCGCAGGGCCGACGGGCCGATCGTCATCAAGGACACCGGCCACTTCATGTTCGAGGAACGGGGGGCGCACGTCGGTGAGCTGCTGGCCAGGTGGCTGGACATACAGCGCTCGCTGCTCGACCTGCAGCGAACCTCATGCGCCTGAGGGCGCCATCTGGCCGAGCCGCTCGCCGGCCATGACGTAACCCTCCTCGGCCAGGAGCCTGCCGGCCTCCTGGTAGGCCTCGGGCTCCTCGGGAGCCCACGTCGCCAGCCCGTCGACATAGCGGTTGAACATGCAGAACGCCGCCGCGATCAGCACCGTGTCGTGGATCTCCCTATCGGTCGCACCCCGCCGGCGGGCGAGCGCGACGTCCTCGTGGGAGAGCGCCTTGCCGCCCTCCCGCACCCTCGCGGCGATCGCCAGCAGGGCCTTCAGCTTGTCCGAGACGGCGGCGCGATCGGCATCCAGCTTGACGTCGCTCACCAGCTGTGCATCGCCGTCCAGGTGGTGAGCGGCCGCCGCCCCGTGCGAGGAGTGGCAGAAGTGACAGTCGTTGTGGTAGGAGACGTACGCCGCGATCAGCTCGCGTTCACCGCTCGTCAGCGTGTTGTCTCCCCGCAGCAGTACCTCGGCGAGCTGGTTCAGGGGCCTCGCCGTCTCCGGGCTGAAGGCCATCGGCCCGAGGATGCCGGGCAGTCCCTGCGGTAGATCGATATGCGGCATGGCAACTCCTTGCGGTTGTTCTTCGGGCGAGCAGCACACATTGAGCGGTTGTGCGCCGGCCGTCAAACGATGGATGCCAGCTCCGTGGCGGCCCGTGCTGCGCTCACTTCGCGATGCCGGCGTCGGCGGCGCGCGGCACGAGCTCGGTGCCCATCGCGTGAAAGCCGCCGTCGACGTGGACGATCTCGCCGCTGATGCCGCACGACCAGTCGGAAAGCAGAAAGCAGGCCGCAAGAGCCACGGGGCGGGGATCGGAGATGTCCCACCCGAGCGGAGCACGCCGACCCCACTCTCCGGCGAGCAGCTCGAAGCCCGGAATCCCGCCCGCCGCGGTCGTGTCGATCGGGCCGGCGCACACCAGATTCACGCGTATGCCGATGGGGCCGAGATCGCGGGCCAGATAGCGGCTGACCGCCTCCAGCGCCGCCTTCGAGACACCCATCCAGTCGTAGACCGGCCAGGCGACCTGACCGTCGAAGTCGAGTCCCACGACACTCCCGCCGCCCGCGAGCAGCGGCGCCAGCGCACCGGCCAACCCCTTCAGCGAATACGCGCTCGTCCGGAACGCCTCGAGCGCGCTGTCAGCCGAGGTCTCGAGAAAGCGTCCGCCGATCGCGTCGGCGGACGCGAAGGCGATCGCGTGCAGGGCGCCGTCGAGCCGCCCCCAGCGATGGTCCAGCTCTCCGGCGAGCGCATCGAGATCGTGGTCGCTGTTGACGTCGAGCTCGAGCACGTCCGGTGGCGCCGGCAGACGCGCGGCGGCGCGTTCGGTCATCCGGCGAGCGCGCCCGAACGAGCTCAACACGATTTCGGCGCCGGCGAGCTGGGCCTGCTCCGCGACCGCAAATGCGATCGAGCGATGCGTGATCACCCCGGTGATCAGCAGTTTGCTGCCCGCGAGCATGCCAGCGCCGCCGTTCGGCGGGCGCTCGCGCAAGCTCGGGCGTCCGTTCCGGCCAGCCTGCTCCGGCGGGTTTACGCCGGCTCCCCCATCACTGCCGCCGGCTGGAGCCTGCTCGGGCGGGCTCACACCGGCTCCCCGATCCCCTCGGCCGCCGCCGGCTGCAACTTCTCGGCGCCGCCCCGCTCCCGCCTCCAGACGACCTCCAGCACCGCCCGCAGAGCCAGCTGATCGTCGCCGCGCAGCACACGCAGCCCGACCTCCACAAGGCCGACGTCCGCCTCGAGCGGCCTGATCGTGCGCACCTTGCCCTCGACGCGCACCGACTCGCCGAGCCGCACCGGCCGCTTGAACACCATGTCGCGCACGCTGCGCAACGCAACCACACGCTCGGGATCGAACGGAACAAGGCCCGCGGCGCAGGAGAACACCAGCAGGCCGTGGGCGACGCGCTCGCCGAACAGGCTGCCGGCGGCCCATGCCGCATCGGTGTGCTGCGGGTGGCGATCGCCGGTCAACTGCGCAAACTGCGCGACATCGGCCTCTGAGATGACGCGCTGGGCCGTGAGAAATCGGTCGCCCTCGCGGAGTGCGTCGAAGTCGGATGAGAGGAGCTGGTCCATCACGCGGGCTCGTTACTAGAAGCTTTCGGTCCGTTGTAGTGCAGTGGCGGGCTCTGCGCAACAGCGAGCGCCCCTCGACGGCCGGCGCCGTTGACCTGAGCGCACAGGAACCGCCCCACGTCTGCCGGCGTCGGGTGATCGAACGCGACCGTGGAGGGCAGCCTGATGCCACTGGTGTGGGCGAGCCGGTTGCGCAGCTCGACCGCGTCGAGCGAGTCGAGATCGAGCTCCTTGAAGGTCAGCTCGGGGTCGACCTCCTCGGGCGAGGCGTACCCGAGCACCGCCGCGATCTGGCCGCGAACCTCGGCGAGGATCAGCGCCTCCCGCTCATCCTCTGACACCTCCGCGAGCCGGCGAACGAGCGACCCGCCGCCGGCCTCGCGACGCGCCGCCACATGCGTCAGACCGCGCAGGGGCGCCGCAAGCCGTCCCTCGTACGCGTGCCGTCGCAGCACGTCTTTGTCGAACCGGACGGGGAACAGCAGCGGCTGCGCAGTCGACCGCGCCGCGTCGAGGAGCTCGAGCCCCTGCGCGGAGGAGAGCGGCTGCACGCCCAAACGGCCGACCCGCGCCCGATCGCCCTCGTCGAGCCCGCCCACCATCCCGCCGCTTTCGACTCCCCACGGCCCCCACGCAAGCGTCTGCGCAGGCAGTCCGCGTGCACGCCGTCGCTGGGCGAATTGGTCGAGAAACGCGTTCGCGGCCGCATAGTTGGCCTGCCCGGGTCCACCCAGGGTGCCGGCGATCGAGCTGAAGAGAACGAACTGGGAGAGCGGCAGGCGCGCGGTCAGCTCATCGAGGTGCACGGCGGCGTCCACCTTCGCGCGCATCACGCGCTCGAGCTGCTGGCGCCCGAGCGTCTCCACGGTCCCGTCGTCGAGCACGCCGGCGGCGTGGATCACCGCGGTCAGGGGCCGCCCGTCCGGGATCGAGTCGAGCAGTTCTCGCAGCGCATCCCGGTCGCTGACATCGCAGGCGGCAACGCGCACCGCGCAGCCCGCCTGCGCGAGCTCGGCGGCGAGCTCCGCCGCCCCGTCGGCCTCGAGTCCGCGCCGGCTCGCCAGCATGAGACCGCGCACGCCGTGCGTGACCGCCAGGTGCCGGGCGACGAGCGCGCCGAGCCCGCCGGTGCCGCCGGTGACGAGCACGGTGCCGTCCGGGTCGAGCGGCCGGGGAATGGTGAGAACGACCTTGCCGACCTGGCGCGCCTGCTTGAGATGGCGGAAGGCGTCCAGGCCCTGGCGCACGTCGAAGCACTTGATCGGCGGCGGTCGCAGAGCGCCACGCGCGAACAGGTCGAGTAGCTCGGTGAGCATCTCCTGGAGCCGCTGCGGCCCCGCCTCGATCAGATCGAACGCGCGATAGGCGACACCGGGATGCTCGGCGGCGACCCGCTCAGGGTCGCGCACGTCGACCTTGCCCATCTCCACGAAGCGCCCCCCACGCGGCAGCAGCTCGAGCGAGGCGTCGACGAACTCGCGCACCAGCGCGTCGAGCACGACATCCATGCCGGAGCCGTCCGTCTCGGCGAGGAACTTCTCGCGGAAACGCAGGTCGCGCGAGGACGCCAGGTGGGCGTCGTCGACGCCGAGCTCGCGCAGCGTCCCCCACTTGGCCGGGCTCGCGGTTGCGAACACCTCGGCGCCCAGGTGTCGCGCCAGCTGGAGCGCGGCGATCCCCACCCCGCCGGCGGCGGCGTGGATGAGCAGCCGCTCGCCCGGCCGCAGATCGGCCACCTCGACGAGCGCGTAGTAGGCGGTCAGGAACACGAGCGGTACGGCGGCCGCCTCGACGAACGACCAGCCATGCGGTATTCGCGCCAGCAGCCGGCTGTCGGTCACCGCAACCGGGCCGAAGGCGTCGGGGATCAGCCCCATCACTCGATCGCCCGGGACGATGTGTTCGACCGCCGATCCGACCTCGAGGACCAGACCCGCGCCCTCCGAGCCGATCGTGATCTCCCCGGGATAGTGGCCGAGCGCGGCCAGGACGTCGCGAAAGTTGAGCCCCGCCGCGTGCATGTCTACGCGTACCTCGAGGGGACCGAGCGGCGCGCCGGCCTGCGGATTGGCGAGGAGCTCGATGTCCTCGAGCGTGGCGCGCCGTTTCGAGGTGAGGCACCAATGCGCCGCCGGCGGCGCGATCAGTTCGGTCGTCTCGGCGAGTGGGACCAGCCGCGGCGCCCACGCTCGGCCGGCGCGCACGGCGAGCTGTGGTTCGCCGGTCGCAAGCAGCGACAGCCAGGGAACGTCCGCGCCATCGTCCACGTCCACGAGGAGGAAGCGATCGGGGTGCTCCGATTGCGCCGAGCGCAGCAGGCCCCACACCGCCCCCGCCGCGAGCTCGGGCGCCTCACCGGGCGCGACCGCGACCG
This sequence comes from uncultured Solirubrobacterales bacterium, assembly GCA_963742275.1. GTDB lineage: Bacteria > Actinomycetota > Thermoleophilia > Solirubrobacterales > Solirubrobacteraceae > Palsa-744. Next base: position 445,667 of record CAVUKU010000002.1, read on the forward strand.
CCCCACGAGTCACCAGCACCAGGCGGGAGTCGGCCAACCGCGGCTCGGCCAACCACGCCTGCAACAGCGCCAGGGCGCCCCGGGTCGCCGCATGAGCGCCGGCGGAGTCGCACTCCTCGCCGGCGAGAGCGGCCAAAACCACGCCGGGGGCCGCCTGCTCCGCTCCGAGCGAGTCGAGCAGGGCGGCGAGGTCGGAGTGGTTGACAGCGCCCGAGCTGTCGATCGCGCCGACGGTCGCGAGACCCTGGTGCACGGCGTCGCCAGCGTCGGAGAGCGCGACCGCGACCCAATCGAGCGCGAACAGCGAGTCGTGGTGGCCGGCGAGCCGCAGCCGATCGGGATCGACTGCTCGCGTGAGCAGCGAATCGATCGCGATCACCGGCGCGCCCGCCGCGTCGAGCGCCGAGAGCCGCAGCGTGTCGGCGCCGGTGGGGACGATCGCGACTCGCAGAGCCGCCGCCCCAGTGCGCCCGAGCCGCACGCCTCTGAATGCGAACGGCAGTGGCGTGGTGTCGGGGGCGGTGTCGGAGGTGCCATTGAGCGCGGCGTGGTCGGAGTTGCTATTGAGCGCGGCGTGGTCGGAGCTGCCGCACAACGCGGCGTGAAAGCTGGCGTCCAGCAGCGCGGGATGAAGCGCGAAACCACCAGCCGCATCGCGCTCCCGAGCAGCCAGAGCGACCTCCGCGAACACCGCCCCCCCATCCCGCCAAGCACTCACCAAACACTGAAACGCGGGACCGTACCCATAGCCACGACCAGCGAGCTCCTGATACGCACCCGCGACATCCAACCGCTGCGCACCAGGCGGCGGCCACACCGACAACCCCGCGGGAGCCCCAACCCCAGCAGCAGCCCCAACCCCAGCCTCGGCAGCGCCCAACACCCCCGTGGCATGACACACCCACTCACCCCCCTCAACCTCCGCACAAGACGAAATCGCCACCGGCCGCCCCCCACCCTCATCAAGCCCACCAACCCGCACCTGCAACGCCACACCACCCTGCTCCGGCAGAGCCAACGGCGCCTGCAACGTCAACTCCTCCACCCCATCAAGACCCACATGCGCCGCAGCGTGCAACGCAAGCTCAAGAAACGCCGTACCCGCCATCAACACCACACCGAACACCACATGATCAGCCAACCACGGGCAACCCCCCAACGACACACGCCCCGTGAACAGCCAACCCTCCCCCCCGGACAGCTCCACAACGGCACCCAGCAAGGGATGACCGGAATCCCGCAAACCGATCGCGCTCGCCCCACCGGACACCACCGACGGATCCAGCCAAAAACGCTCACGCTGAAACGCATACGTCGGCAAACCCACACGCCGCCCACCCGGATACAACCGCGCCCAATCAACACCCCCACGAGCCACATGCGCAGCCGCCAACGCCGCCAACAACGCCTCCCGATCCACCCTCCCAACACGCAACACCGCCGCCAACGCGCCGTCGGGCTCCTTTCCGCTCCCCGCCCTGCCCGCGACCACACCGCTCGCGCCCTCGCCGCCGTGCAGAGCCGCCAGGCCCTCGAGCAGCCGCTCGCGGTGCTCGCCGAAAACGACGGCGCGATGCTCGAACAGCGCTCGCGTGGTGGCCAGCGAGAAGCCGACATCGGCCAGGTCGAGGCCGGGATCGTCCTGCAGGCGCGCCGCGAGTCCCCCCGCCGCATCGCGCAGCGCGCGCTCGCTTTTGGCGGACAGCGGGAGGGCGAACATTCCCGCCAGAGCCGCCCACGGGAGACCGGCCTGCCCCCCTTCAGACCCGGCCGGCTCGCGCTCGGGCCCGCCGCCAGCGCGCTCCGGCGCGGGCGCCTCCTCGAGGATCACATGGGCATTGGTGCCGCTGATCCCAAACGAAGACACGCCGGCGCGGCGGGGGCGCCCATTCGGCTTCCAGGCCACCCGCTCTCTCAGCAGCTCGACCTCGCCGGCCTCCCACTCCACGTGGGTGGTGGGCCAGTCGACATGCAGGGTCTCCGGCAGCACGCCGTGACGCATCGCTTCCACGATCTTGATCACCCCGGCGACGCCCGCGGCGGCCTGGGTGTGGCCGATGTTGGACTTGATCGAGCCGAGCAGCAGCGGGCCGCTCTCCCGGCCGCGACCGTAGGTGGCGAGCAGAGCCCGCGCCTCGATCGGGTCGCCGAGCGCCGTTCCGGTGCCGTGGGCCTCGACCACATCGACGTCCTTGGGCTCCAAACGGGCATCGGCGAGGGCCCGGCGGATCACCCGTTCCTGAGCAGGACCATTGGGAGCGGTGAGGCCGTTGGAGGCGCCATCCTGGTTGACGGCCGAGCCGCGAATCACGGCAAGCACCCGATGGCCGACCTGCACGGCGTCGGACAGGCGCGCGAGCGCCACGACACCCATGCCCTCGGCCCAACCGACGCCATCGGCCGCTTGCGCGAAGGACTTGCAACGCCCATCCACGGAGAGACCGCGCTGACGAGAGAACTCGACGAACATTCGCGGCGAGCACAGGACGGTGCTGCCACCCGCCAACGCCAGCGAACATTCGCCGCCGCGCAGCGCCTGACACGCCAAGTGCAGCGCCACCAACGACGAAGAACAGGCGGTGTCGATCGTGATCGCGGGCCCCTCCAGCCCGATCGCGTACGCCAGCCGTCCCGACGCGAGGCTCGCGCCGACGCCGGTCGCCAGATGGCCCTCCACCTGCTCGGCGGCGTGTCCCGTCAGGCCGTAGTCGCCGGCCATGATGCCGACGAAGACACCGGTGTCGGAGTTGCGCAGCGACGTCGGGTCGATTCCTGCGTTCTCCAGCGCCTCCCAGGCGCCTTCCAGCAGCAGCCGCTGCTGGGGGTCCATCGCCAGCGCCTCGCGGGGACCGATCCCGAAGAACTCGGCGTCGAAGTCGGCGGCGTCGTGGAGGAAGCCCCCGTGGCGCGTGTAGCTGCTGCCGGGCCGGTCGGGATCGGGGTCGTACAGGCGCTCCAGATCCCAGCCACGGTCGACGGGAAACTCCGAGATCGCGTCCCCGCCCGCGGCGATCAGCCGCCAAAGCTCCTCGGGCGAGCGCACCCCACCCGGGAAGCGGCAGGCCGTGCCCACGATCGCGATCGGCTCCTGCGACTGCGCCAGCAGCCGGCGCAGGAGTTCCCGCTCCTTAAGGGACGCCCTCAGCGCGACGATCAGCTCCTCCGCGGACGCGCTCATCGGTGGCCTGCGGGGTCGCCTGTCGAACCGCCGCGATCGAATGACATGCGGATGAGGCTCTCCGCATCGAGTTGGTCGACTGCCGCCGGCGTGCCCTCGACACCCGGCGCCCGATCCCCGTCGAGTGCCGCCAACTCCAGCAGCTGATCGAACAGTCCGGACGCACGCAAACGCTCGAGCGGAATCGACGCGAGGACGCTCTGGACCTCGAGCTCCTCGGGGTCTCGATCGCCCTCCACATCGCCGTGCGGGGAAAGGTTGCGCATGACGACCTCGGCGACGGCGGCAGGCGTGGGGTGGTCGAACACCAGCGTCGAGGGCAATCGCAGCCCTGTTGTGGCGCTGAGGCGGTTGCGCAGCTCCACCGCCGTCAGCGAATCGAACCCCAGCTCCTTGAACGCCCGTCCCATCTCAACCTCGCGCGCGGAGTCGTAAGCCAACACCGTCGCCACCGCCGAGCGGACGACCTCCAGCACCACTGCGTCGCGCTCCTCCCCGGCCATCCCGACCAGCCGTTGCGCCAATGAAACCTCTTCGCCGCGCCCCCGGCGCGCCGGCGCAGGCACCAGCCCGCGCAGCAGCGCTGGAAGTCCGCCCCCGCGCGCCCGCAAGCGCAACGCGACGCCGTCCAGGCGCACCGCAAACTGGAGCGCTCGCCGCACCGAGCGCGCCGTGTCGAAGAGTTCGAGCCCCTGCACGCGCGAGAGTGAGCCGACCCCCGCGCGACTCCAGCGTGCGACGTCCGCTCGACTCAGCGAGCCCGTCATGCCGCTGTCCGTCGCCCACGGGCCCCATGCGAGTGTGGTTGCTGGGAGGTGTCGTGCGTGGCGGTGCTGCGCGAGCGCGTCGAGGAAAGCATTCGCGGCGGCGTAATTAGCCTGGCCGGGGACGCCGATCGTGGAGGCGATCGAGGAGAAAAGAATAAAAGCATCGAGATCGTGCGCTTCGCTCAGCTCGTGCAGATGCCAGGCCGCGTCAAGCTTGGGAGCGAGCACACGGTCCAGGCGCTCAGGGGTCAACCCCTCGATCACACCATCCTCGAGAACCCCAGCGGCGTGGATCACCGCCCCGAGCGAGTGCTCCGAGGGAATCGAATCCAACAGCACACGCAACTGCTCACGCTCGGCGACATCACACGCCGCGATCGTGACCCGCGCGCCGAGCTGCTCAAGCTCACGCCCAAGCTCCACCGCACCCGGCGCGTCCAGCCCCCGACGGCTCACCAGCAGCAGCCGACGGACCCCATGAGCCCGCACGAGATGACTGGCGAACAGGCTACCCAGACCACCCGTGCCACCGGTCAGCAACACGGTGCGCCGCGGATCAAACCCGAACCCCGGCCGCTCCCCGCCAGCCGCCGTCGGCCGGGACACCGACGCGAGCAGAGGCACTGGCGCCAGCCGGGACACCGCCACCGTCTGCGGCACTGGCGTCGGCCGTGACACCGGTGTCAGCCGGGGCGCCAGCACAACACCCTCGCGGATCGCGAGCTCGGGCTCATCACATGCCAGCGCTGTGGGCAGCACCCCCAGCGAAGCCTCATCCCCATCGAGATCGACCAGCGCGAACCGACCGGGGTGCTCTGAGCGCGCCGAGCGCAACAAACCCCACAACGCCGCCAACCCCAAATCCGGCTCATCACCCTCAACCGCGCACACCGCGCCACGCGTAAGGACCACCAGCCGCGCACCCGCCAACCGCGGCTCCCCCAACCACCCCTGCAACAACAACAAAACCCGCTTCAGAACAATATGCGCGCCACCCGGAAGAACACCACCACCCTCACCAGCAAACTCAACCACTACCACCCCAGGAGCCCCACCCCGCTCCCCCAACGAATCCAGCAGCCCCGCGAGATCCGGATAACAGCCGGCACCCGGCACCACAAGCTCACCCAGCGTCGCGACACCCCCCGCCCCGACGTCCCCCGGCACAGAACCATCCCCACCGGGTACCACAAGCGCACCCAGCGTCGCGACACCCCCCGACGCGACACCCTCTGTCACAGACTCATCCCCACCAGCCACCGGGACCCCCACCCAGTCAACCCCGAACAGCGAGTCACCACCACCAGCAAGCCCCAGCCGGCCGGGATCGACCGCCCGCACACCCAACGACCCAACCTCGACCACCAACTCACCAGCACCATCGAACGCCACCAACGAAAGCCCCTCCGCGCCCCGCGTGATCCTCACCCGCAACTCCGCAGCGCCAGACGCATGCAACACAACACCACCCCACACAAACGGCAACCCAACCTCCTCACCAGCCTCAACCGCAGCCAGCAGACCAGCATGCAAAGCCGCGTCGAGCAACGCCGGGTGAAGCCCGAAACGCCCAGCCTCCCCGACCTGCCCACCACCAAGCGCGACCTCCGCAAACACCTCCTCCCCACGCCGCCAAACCCCACCCAACCCCCGAAACACCGGGCCATACTCAAAACCCAACTCAGCCAAACGCCCATACACAACACCCGCGAAATCAAGCCCCCCACCAACCCCCAACCCCGCAAGCTCCAACGCCTGCGCCCCCTCCTGCGGCCACACACCCACCAACCGCCGCCCACCCTCCACCACGCCAGCAGCCAACTCACCATCGGCATGACGCGTCCACTCCGCATCCTCCCCCTCAAACCCTGACCCCTCCCCCTCGAGCCGCGAGGAGATCGTCAACCGACGCGCACCCCTCCGATCCAACGCCCCAACCCACACCCGCAACTGCACGGCACCTCGCTCGGGCAGAACCAACGGCGCCTCCAACACAAGCTCCTCGACAACACCAAGCCCAACACACCCAGCCGCGTGCAAAGCCAGCTCAAGGAACACGGAACCCGGCAACACCACCACCCCAAACACCGCATGATCCACAAGCCAGCCATGACTCCCCAACGACACGCGCCCCGTGAACAACCAACCCCCTCCCTCAGGCAACTCCACCACCGCACCAAGCAGCGGATGCCCAGCCCCCACCTGACCCACAGCGCCCGCGTCTACCGCCGCCACCGAGCGCTCGAGCCAAAAATGCTCACGCTGAAAAGCGTAGGTCGGCAAATCCACACGACACGCCTCCCGCCCCGCGAACAGCACCTCCCAATCGACCGAGAGGCCGGCCGCGTGCGCCGCCGCCAGGAAGCCCACCAGCGTCTTCGCCTCCGCTCGCTTGCGCCTCAACGTCTGCGTGAGCAGCGCCCGCTCCGCGGCCTCTGGGCTCAGGCACCTGCTCGCCAACATCGCCAGCACCCCGTCGGGCCCCAGCTCGAGGAAGCGGGTGACCCCCGCCTGCTCCAACGTGGCGATTCCGTCGGCGAAGCGGACGGCCTCGCGCACGTGGCGCACCCAATAGCCGGGAGCAGCCAGCACATCGTCGTCGATCTGCGTCCCCGTCACGTTGGAGACGATCGGGATCGCCGGGGGGTGAAACGTGAGCTCGGCGGCCACCCGCCCGAACTCGTCCAACATCGGCTCCATCAACGATGAGTGAAACGCGTGACCGACGCGCAGGCGTGTCGTCCGCCGACCGGCTTCGACGAAGTGCGACTCCAGCGCCGCGATCGCCTCGGCGTCGCCGGAGACGACGACCGCGCACGGACCGTTGACCGCCGCGATCGACACCGACCCCTCACAACTCCCCAAGCTCGCCGCGATCTCCTCCTCCGCGGCCTCGACCGCCAGCATCGCTCCGCCCTTCGGCAGCGCTCCCATCAGCCGCCCGCGGGCCGCGACGAGCTTGCATGCGTCCGGCAGGGAGAGCACCCCGGCGACGTGGGCGGCGACCAACTCCCCGATCGAGTGGCCCACCAGGTAGTCGGGGAGCACCCCGAACGCCTCGACCAGGCGGTAGAGCGCCACCTCGAGCGCGAACAGGGCCGGCTGGGTGAACTCCGTGCGGTCCAGCAGCGCCGCCTCGTCCGTCCCGGCGCCGGCGAACATCAGCTCTCGCAAGGACCGACCGAGGTGTGCGTCGAGCTCCGCGCACACAACGTCGAGCGCCGCACCGAACACGGGGAACGACGCGTAGAGCCCGGCGCCCATCCCCGGGCGCTGGGCCCCCTGCCCGGTGAACATGAACGCCGTCTTGCCTTCGCCGGCGACGCCCCGAACGACACCGGCCGCGGGCTCGCCGCGCGCGAGCGCCTCCAGACCCACCAGCAGCTGGTCGCGATCCTCTCCCACGACCGCCGCGCACCGCTGCAGCCGCGCACGAGCACTCGCCAAGGTGAACGCCACGTCGGTTGGCGCGAGCTGGGGATGGCACAGCAGATGGGAGCGCAAACGTTCGGCCTGGGCCCGCAGCGCCGGCTCGGACTTCGCCGAGAGCAGCCACGGGACCACCGGCGACGCGCCGGCGCCCGGTGTGCCCGGCGACTGATCCGCTCCCACCCGCGGCTCACCCTCCACGGCCAGCGTCCACCCCGGCTCACCATCTACAGCCAGCGTCGGCAGCGACTCCCGGCCCTCAGGCGGCGCCTCCTCCAGAATCATGTGGGCATTGGTACCGCTGATCCCGAACGAGGAGACCCCCGCCCGCCGCGGGCGCTCCCCCCGCGGCCACGGCACCGACTCAGTCAACAACTCGACCGCCCCCGCCGACCAATCGACATGCGGCGAACGCTCACCCGCATACAGCGTTCGCGGCAGCTCCTCCCCGCGCAACGCCATCACCATCTTGATCACTCCGCCCACACCGGCCGCCGCGACCGCATGACCGATGTTCGACTTCAGCGAACCCAGCCACAACGGACCATTCACACGCTCCGCGCCATAGGTCGCCAACAACGCCTGCGCCTCGATCGGATCGCCAAGCGAGGTCCCCGTCCCATGCGCCTCGACCGCATCCACCTCCGCCGCCGTCACACCAGCACTCGCCAACGCCTGACGAATCACCCGCTCCTGCGACGGCCCATTCGGCGCCGTCAACCCATTACTCGCACCATCCTGATTAACCGCCGAACCACGCACCACCGCCAACACCCCGTGACCCTCCCGCAACGCCCGCGAAAGACGCTCCACCACCACTACACCCATACCCTCAGCGCAGCCGATCCCGTCGGCTCCAGCGCCGAACGCCTTGCAGCGGCCGTCCGCGGCGAGACCGCGCTGGCGGGCGAACTCGATGAACATGGCCGGTGTGCTGAGCACCGTGACGCCACCCGCCAGCGCCAGCGAGCACTCCCCCGCCCGCAACGCCTGACACGCCAAGTGCAACGCCACCAACGACGAGGAGCACGCCGTGTCAACCGACACCGCCGGACCCTCCAACCCCAACACATACGCCAGCCGCCCCGACGCGACAGCCGCACCATTCCCCGTCGACACATAACCCTCGAGCCCCTCCGGCACCAAACCAGACCCAACCAACGGCGCGTAATCCTGATGCATGATCCCCGCGAAAACACCCGTATCGCTACCACGCAACGAGGACGGGTCGATCCCCGCGCTCTCCACCGCCTCCCACCCGCCTTCCAGCAACAGCCGCTGCTGAGGATCCATCGCCAACGCCTCACGCGGACTGATCCCGAAAAACTCAGCATCGAAATCCCCGGCGTCATGCACGAAACCCCCGTGGCGCGCATAACTACAACCCGCACGATCGGGATCAGGATCGTACAAACGCTCCAAATCCCAACCACGATCCGCCGGGAACGCCGAAATCGCATCCCCACCCGCCGCAACCAGCTCCCACAGCCCCTCCGGCGAACACACCCCACCCGGATACCGACAACTCATCCCAACAATCGCGATCGGCTCCTCGAGTCGCACCCGGCGTGGCGCCGCCGGCCGCGCGCACCGGGCGACGCCCTCGACCTGTGAGCGCAGGAACGCGGCAACCGCCGCCGGGGTGGGGTGGTCGAAGACCAGCGTCGAGGGCAGTCGCAGCCCCGTGGTCGCGTTGAGGCGGTTGCGCAGCTCCACTGCCGTCAGCGAGTCGAACCCCAGCTCCTTGAACGCCCGTCCCGTTTCGACGCTCCGCTGCGAGTCGTAACCCAGCACCGCCGCCACCGCCGAGCGGACCACCTCCAGCACCACAGCGTCGCGCTGCACTTCGGCTACCCCAACCAACCGCTCGGCCAGCGAACCGCCCATATCGGACCCCCGGCGCGCGGGGACGCGCACCAGCCCGCGCAGCAGCGCCGGGAGCCGGCCCGCGCGTGCCTGCGAGCGCAACGCGACGCCGTCCAGGCGCACCGGAACCAGCAGCGCGCGGTCGGCGTTCATGGCGGCGTCGAACAGCGCCAAACCGTCGGCCGGCTGGAGCGCAAGGAGACCCAGACGCGCACGAATCTGTTCGATGAACCGCACCGGATCGGCGACCTCTTTGACCAGCGTGCCCATGTCCGCGCGCAGCCGCTCGTCGATCGTGGAGGCGCCCGAGCCGCCGATCGCGCCTCTGTCGGTCGTCCACAGGCCCCACGCCAGCGACCTGCCGGCGAGCCCGTGAGCGCGGCGGTGCTGCGCGAGCGCGTCGAGGAAGGCGTTCGCGGCCGCATAGTTGCCCTGGCCGGGGCCGCCGAGCAGCGGGGCGGCCGACGAGTACATCACGAACGCCTCGAGCTCCAATCCCGCCGTCAGCTCGTGCAGATGCAGCGCCGCATCCACCTTCGGGCGCAGCACCCGCTCGACCTGGTCGGCGGTCAGCGACTCGATCACGCCATCGTCGAGCACTCCGGCGGCGTGGACGACGGCGTCAAGCGGGTGCTCCCGGGGGATCGAGTCGAGCAGCGCTTGCACCTGCGCTCGCTCGGCGACGTCGCAGGCGGCGATCGTGACCTCGGCGCCGAGCTCCCGCAGTTCGCTCTGCAGCTCGGCGGCGCCCTGCGCCTCCTCTCCCCGGCGGCTCGTCAGCAGCAGCCGGCGGGCGCGGTGGACTTGAACGAGGTGGCGGGCGAGCAGACCGCCGAGGCCACCCGTGCCGCCGGTGATCAGCACGGTGCCCTCCGGGTCGAGGGCGAGCCGCCGCTCCCCCTCGGGTGCGGTGGAGATCGGCGCCAGCCGCGGCACCAGCGCGGCGCCCCGGCGTAGAGCGAGCTGGGGCTCCTCGATCCCGAGCGCGGCGGGCAGCGCCGCGAGCGAGGCATCGGCATCGTCGAGGTCGACCGTGGCGAAGCGACCGGGGTGCTCCGCCTGCGCCGAGCGCACCAGGCCCCACAGCGGCGCCAGGGTCAGATCGAGCTCGTCGCCCTCCACCGCCGCAACCGCTCCGCGGGTCACGACCACGAGCGGCGTGTCGGCCAAGCGCGGCTCCGCCAGCCAGCCCTGCAACAACTCCAGCGTCCGTTGCACGCTGGCGTGCACCGCCGCCGCCGTGCAATCCCCGTCGGCGCCCGGCGCCGGCGCGAGCACCGCGTTGGGCGGCTCGGCGCCGCCGTCGAGCGCCTCGGCGAGCGCGCGCGGATCGGCGTAGCGGTGCTCCACCCCGGGAACCTCTTCATCGCCGACGGCCGCCAGGCGCCGCGGCTCGCCGTCCGCAAGCGGCCCGATCTCGATCCAATCGAGCCCCAACAGCGTGCTCGCCCCGAGGCGGCGCGCATCCGCGAGCTGGCTCGGCTCGACCGGTCGCGTGACGAGCGAGTCGATCGCGAGGACCGGCGTGCCCTCCGTGTCGGTCGCCGCGAGGCGCAGCGTGTCGACGCCGGTGGGGACGATCGCGACGCGCAGCGCCGCCGCGCCTGAGCGCTCGAGCCGCACTCCCCTGAACGAGAACGGCAGTGGCACCCGGCTCTGCCCCAGCGCCGCCGTGAACGTTTCGATGGCGGGATGGAAGCTCGCGTCGAGCAGCGCGGGGTGGACACCGAAGCGCCCGGCCTCCGCGGCCTGTGTTCGATCGAGCGCGACCTCGGCGAAGATCTCCTCCCCACGCCGCCAGATCGCCGTGAGCCCCTGAAACGCCGGGCCATAGTCGAAGCCCAGCTCGGCCAGACGCCCATAGACGGCCGCGGCGGGGTCCAGCGCAGTGGCGCCCTCAGGCGGCCAGGTGCCGGCGGGCAACCAGGCGCCGGCGGGCGGCCCCGACATCCCAGCCCCACCAGCGGCCAGGATGCCGCCGGCATGCCGCGTCCACTCCGCATCCTCCTCCTCACCGTGCCGGCGCGAGGAGATCGTCACCTCGCGAGCGCCCCGATCGTCGGCCTCCGCGACCGCCACGCGCAGCGCCACCGCGTCCCCCTCGCCCAGGACCAGCGGCGCCTCCAAAGTGAGCTCCTCGACGGTGTCGAGCTCAACCCGCCCGGCGGCGTGCAGCGCGAGCTCGAGGAACGCCGTGCCCGGCAACAGGACCGTGCCGAAGACCGCATGGTCGGCAAGCCAAGGATGGCTGCGCAACGACAAACGCCCCGTGAACAGCCAACCCCCACCCTCGGGCAACTCCACCGCGGCTCCCAGCAACGGGTGGTCGGCCTCAGCCTGGCCGACCGCGGCGAGGTCGCCCGCACCCGCCGCCGCCTCCAACCAGAAGCGCTCGCGCTGAAAGGCGTAGGTCGGCAGATCCACGCGGCGGGCGGCGGGCGCGGAGCAGAGCGCGCCCCAGTTGGGGACGCGACCATGGACGTGCAGCTCCGCGAGGGAGACGGTGAACCGCCGCAATCCGCCCTCGTCGCGACGCAGCGTGCCGATCGCCGCCACGCCGTCGGGATCGGCATCCGTGGCCTCGATCGCCACCACGCCGTCGGGATCGGCCCCCGTGGCCTCGATCGTGTCCAGCACCGCCGTGGTCAGCACCGGGTGTGGGCTCACCTCGATAAAGGTGGTGAAGCCGTCCCGCAGGAGCGCCCTGATGGCGGCCTCGAACCGAACCGGCTGGCGCAGGCTGCGATACCAGTACCCGGCGTCCAACTCGCTGCCGTCGAGCACTTCGTTGGACGCGGTGGAGTAGATCGGAATCTCGCCGCAGCCCGGCGCGACCGGCGCCAGCGCCTCGGCCAGCGATGCGCGGATCCCCTCGATCTGCGGCGAGTGCGAGGCGTAGTCGACCGCGATCCTGCGAGCGCGAATCTCCTGGGCCTCGCACCACTCGATCAGCTCCTCGAGCGCACCGGTTGGGCCGGATACGACCACGGACCCCGGGCCGTTGAACGCCGCCACCGAGATCCGCCCATCCCAGCGCCGCAGGAGCTCAGCCACCTGCTGGGCGGGCAGCGAGACGGAGACCATTCCACCGCGACCGGCAAGGCCCGCGAGCGCCCGGCTGCGCAGCGCCACCACCCGCGCCGCGTCGTTCAGGGTCAAAGCTCCCGCCACATGCGCGGCCGCAATCTCGCCCTGGGAGTGACCAACCACCATCGCGGGCTCGACCCCGTGTGAGCGCCACAACGCGGCGAGCGCGAGCATCACCGCGAACAGCGCCGGCTGCACGACGTCCACTCGATCCAGCGCCGGCGCGTCCGGACTCCCCCGCAACAGCTCCTCCAACGACCACCCCAAGAACGGGTCGAGCGCCCTGGCGCACGCCTCGATCTGGTTGGCGAACACAGGGGAGCTGTCGAGGAGCTCGGCCGCCATGCCCTTCCACTGCGAACCCTGGCCCGGAAACATGAACGCCACCTTGCCGGCGCTCCGTGCCCACCCCTTGACCATGCCCGCCGCGGGCTCGCCGCGCGCGAGCGCCTCCAGACCAACCAGCAGCAGGTCGCGATCCGCACCCACCACCACGCCCCGGTGCTCGAAGGTGGCGCGGCCGGCGAGCGTGAACGCCACGTCGGTTGGCGCGAGCTGGGGATGGCGCAGCAGATGGGAGCGCAAGCGTTCGGCCTGGGCCCGCAGCGCGGGCTCGGACTTCGCCGAGAGCAGCCACGGGACCACCGGCGACGCGCCGGCGCCCGATGTGCCCGGCGACTGATCCGCTCCCACCCGCGGCTCACCCTCCACGGCCAGCGTCCACCCCGGCTCCCCCCCCACGGCCAGCGTCGGCAGCGACTCCCGATCCTCAAGCGGCGCCTCCTCCAGAATCATGTGAGCATTGGTGCCGCTAATCCCGAACGACGAGACCCCCGCCCGCCGCGGACGCTCCCCCCGAGGCCACGGCACCGACTCAGTCAACAACTCGACCGCCCCCATCGACCAATCGACATGCGGCGAACGCTCACCCGCATACAGCGTCTGCGGCAACTCCTCCCCGCGCAACGCCATCACCATCTTGATCACCCCACCCACACCCGCCGCCGCGACCGCATGACCAATATTCGACTTCAACGAACCCAGCCACAGCGGACCATTCACACGCTCCACGCCATAGGTCGCCAACAACGCCTGCGCCTCAATCGGATCACCAAGCGCCGTCCCCGTCCCATGCGCCTCGACCGCATCCACCTCCCCCGCCGTCACACCAGCACTCGCCAACGCCTGACGAATCACCCGCTCCTGCGACGGCCCATTCGGCGCCGTCAACCCATTACTCGCACCATCCTGATTCACCGCCGAACCACGCACCACCGCCAACACCCCATGACCCTCCCGCAACGCCCGCGAAAGACGCTCCACCACCACCACACCCATACCCTCGGCCCAGCCGAGCCCGTCGGCTCCGGCCGCGAACGCCCGGCACCGACCATCGACCGAGAGCACGCGCTGGCGAGAGAACTCGATGAACATGGCTGGTGTGCTGAGCACCGTGACACCGCCCGCCAGCGCCAGCGAGCACTCCCCCGCCCGCAACGCCTGACACGCCAAATGCAGCGCCACCAACGACGAGGAACACGCAGTGTCAACCGACACCGCCGGACCCTCCAACCCCAACACATACGCCAGCCGCCCCGACGCGACAGCCGCACCATTCCCCGTCGACACATAACCCTCGAGCCCCTCCGGCACCAAACCAGACCCAACCAACGGCGCGTAATCCTGATGCATGATCCCCGCGAAAACACCCGTATCGCTACCACGCAACGAGGACGGGTCGATCCCCGCGCTCTCCACCGCCTCCCACCCGCCTTCCAGCAACAGCCGCTGCTGAGGATCCATCGCCAACGCCTCACGCGGACTGATCCCGAAAAACTCAGCATCGAAATCCCCGGCGTCATGCACGAAACCCCCGTGGCGCGCATAACTACAACCCGCACGATCGGGATCAGGATCGTACAAACGCTCCAAATCCCAACCACGATCCGCCGGGAACGCCGAAATCGCATCCCCACCCGCCGCAACCAGCTCCCACAGCCCCTCCGGCGAACACACCCCACCCGGATACCGACAACTCATCCCAACAATCGCGATCGGCTCTCGCTGATCCTGCTCGATCTCCCGCAGCTGGTGATGCACGTCGCGCAGTTCGGCGGTCACCTTCTTGAGGTACCGCCGCAGCTTGCCGTCGTCCATACGCGCGCGCTCGTCGCTCATCGCTCGGTCCCTTCTCTGCGAGATGTACGGCCCGCGCTCATGCCGCACCGAACTCCTGCTCGATGATCTCGAACAGCTCGTCATCGGACGCCTCCTCCAGGCCCTCAGCGCTCGCGGGCTTCCCGCCTGGCGAAGCAACGTCTGACACGCCCGCCCACTGCGACCGCACGCGCGCGTTGAACAGCCGCAGGCGTGCATCCGCCTGGTTTCTCGACCGGCCGTCCGGCGGGACCGCAGCGAGCATCGCCTCGAGCTTGTCGAGTTGCTCGTCCATCGTCGACCGCGCCGCACCGTTGCCGGCGATCTTCGCGCGAATCAGCTCTGCGATCGCGGCGGGCGTGGGGTGGTCGAACACCAGCGTCGCCGGCAGCCGCATCCCGGTCGCCCCGTTGAGGCGGTTGCGCAACTCCACCGCGGTCAGCGAGTCGAACCCGATCTCCTTCAACGCCCGCCCGGGCTCGACCTTCGTCGCGGATCCGTGGCTCAGCACAGCCGCCACCTCGGAGAGGACCAACTCGAGCACGGCCTCCGCGCGCGCCGCCTCGGGCAGGGCGGCGAGCTTAGCCGCCTGCGAACCGCCGCCGGCACGGCGCGCGGGCACGCGAACGAAGCCGCTCAGGAGTGGCGGCAAGCTGCCCCGGTCGGCCTGCCCGCGCAGCGCCTCGGCGGCAAACTCCACCGCCACCACCAGCGGCTCGCGGATACCGAGCGCGGCGTCGAGGAGCTCCAGGCCGCGTTGTGAGGACATCGGCAGGAAGCCGAGGCGGGTGCGGATCTGATGCCTGAAGCGAACGAGCTCGGCGTCGCTCATCCCCTCGGCCATCCCGCTCTCCTGCTCCCATAGACCCCATGCGAGCGACTGACCGGCGAGCCCGTGGGCAACGCGGTGGCGCGCGAGCGCGTCGAGGAACGCGTTGGCGGCCGCATAGTTGCCCTGGCCGGAGCCGCCGAGCAGCCCCGCGGCCGAGGAGAAAAGCACGAAGGCCGACAGCTCCAGTCCCGCGGTCAGCTCGTGCAAGTACCAGGCGGCGTCGACCTTGGGAGCCATCACACGGTGCAGGCGCTCGTGCTCGAGCGACTCGATCAGGCCGTCCTGCAGCACCCCGGCGGCGTGGATGACCGCCCCGAGCGGGTGCTCCGGGGGGATCGCGTCGAGCAGCGAGCGCACCTGCTCCCGCTCGGCGACGTCGCAGGCGGCGATCGTGACCACGGCGCCGAGCGCCTCCAGCTCGCCCTGAAGCTCGGAGGCCCGCTCCGCCTGCCCACCGCGGCGACTCGCCAGCAGCAGCCGGCGGGCGCCGTGGACCTGGACGAGGTGACGGGCCAGCAGACCGCCGATGCCACCGGTGCCACCGGTGATCAACACGGTGCGCTCCGGGTCGAACGCAGGCCGCTCCCGCTCCTCGGATGCGACGGCCACGGGCACCAGCCGCGGCACCAGCGCGACGCCCCCGCGCAGCGCGAGCTGGGGCTCCCCGGCCGCCAGCGCGGCGGGCAGCGCCGCTAGCGAGTCCTCGGCATCGTCGAGGTCAATCGCCACGAAGCGGCCGGGGTGCTCGGACTGCGCCGAGCGCAGCAGTCCCCACAGCGGCGCCTGAGCCAGGTCGAGCTGGTCGCCCTCGACCGCGGCGACGGCGCCGCGGGTGAGCAGGGCGAGACCGGTCTCGGCGAGGCGCTCGTCGGCCAGCCAGCCCTGTAGCAGCGAGAGAGTGCTGTGGGTCGCGGCGTGAGCGCCGGCGGCCGGGTCGTCGGCCTGCTGGCGGCCCACCTCGACTAGCACCCATGCGGGCGAGGTGCCGCCGGCGAGCGCGGCGCAGAGCTCCTCGATGCTGTTGTGGCGCTCGATCTCCAGGCCCCGAACCTCCAGCTCACCGAGGATCGCCAGGTGGGCGGCGGCGCAGGGAGGGGAGGATTCGCTGGAGCGGGAGGAAGAGCCGTTGGAGCCGCTGGAGGAGCCACTGGAGGAGGGGGAGGAGGAGGGGTTGCTGGTGGAGGGTTGGGCCGCTAGTGCCAGCTCGTTCCAGCGCAGCCCGAAGAGGGAGTCGCGGCGCTGAGCGCCGAGCTCACCGCGCGCGGCCGGCCGGAGGGCGACGGAATCGACGGTGGCGATCGGCGAGCCGGCCTCGTCGTGGACAACTAGACCGAAGCTGTTGCGACCAAGCGTCACATGCGCCCGCGCCGAGCGAGCCCCGGACTGGTGGATGCGCACTCCGCGCCACGCGAACGGCAGTGGCGTGGTGTCGGGGTCGGTGTCGGAGCTGCTGTAGAGCGCGGCGTGGAAACTGGCGTCCAGCAGCGCGGGATGAAGCGCGAAACCACCAGCCGCATCGCGCTCCCGAGCAGCCAGAGCGACCTCCGCGAACACCGCCCCCCCATCACGCCAAGCACCCCCCAGACACCGAAACGCAGGGCCATACCCATAGCCACGACCAGCGAGCTCCTGATACACACCCGCGACATCCAACCGCTGCGCACCAACCGGCGGCCACACCGACAACCCCGCGGGAGCCCCAACCCCAGCAGCAGCCCCAACCCCAGCCTCGCCAGCGCCCAACACCCCCGTGGCATGACACACCCACTCACCCCCCTCAACCTCCGCACAAGACGAAATCGCCACCGGCCGCCCCCCACCCTCATCAAGCCCACCAACCCGCACCTGCAACGCCACACCACCCTGCTCCGGCAGAGCCAACGGCGCCTGCAACGTCAACTCCTCCACCCCATCAAGACCCACATGCGCCGCAGCGTGCAACGCAAGCTCAAGAAACGCCGTACCCGCCATCAACACCACACCGAACACCACGTGATCGGACAACCACGGGCAACCCCCCAACGACACACGCCCCGTGAACAACCAACCCTCCCCCCCAGACAGCTCCACAACAGCACCCAGCAACGGATGGCCGGAATCCCGCAAACCGATCGCGCTCGCCCCACCGGACACCACCGACGGATCCAGCCAAAAACGCTCACGCTGAAACGCATACGTCGGCAAACCCACACGCCGCCCACCCGGATACAACCGCGCCCAATCAACACCCCCACGAGCCACATGCGCAGCCGCCAACGCCGCCAACAACACCTCCCGATCCACCCTCCCAACACGCAACACCGCCGCCAGCGTCGCGTCCAGCTCATCGGGCAGGCTGGCGGCGGCCATCGCGCAGAGCACCCCGTCGGGGCCCAGCTCGATGAAGGTGGCAGTCCCCCGCTCGGCGAGGGCGGCGACGGCGTCGGCGAAGCGCACTGCACCGCGCGCGTGGCGAGCCCAGTAGGCGGGGTCGCGCGCGAGCCCGGCGTCGAGGATCTCCCCGGTGAGAGTGGAGAGAATCGGGATCCGGGGCTCGCCGTAGGCGAGACCGCGGGCAACCGCCTCGAAGTCCGCCAGCATCGGGTCCATCAGCGGCGAGTGGAAGGCATGGCTGACCGCCAGGCGCCTGGTTTTGCGGCCCCGCCTGATCCACTGCTCGGCGAGCGCCTCCACGGCGGCTCGCTCGCCGGAAAGCACCACCGCACCCGGCGCGTTGACGGCGGCTATCGAAAGCTCCGCCTCGCGGCCGGCGATCGACTCCAGCATCTCGGCCTCGCTCGCCTGCACCGCGACCATCGCCCCATTCGCGGGCAGCTCGCCCATCAACCGTCCCCGCGCCGCAACGAGCTTGCACGCATCCGGCAGGGAGAGCACGCCGGCCACGTGAGCGGCCGCCAGCTCTCCGATCGAGTGGCCCACGAGATAGCCGGGACGCATGCCCATCCGCTCGAGCAGGCCGAACAGCGCCACCTCGAGCGCGAACAGAGCGGGCTGCGTGAACTCGGTGCGGTCCAGCAGCTCCGCGGCGTGGGGATGGGTACCGAAGACGATGCCTTTGAGCGGCTCCGCCAGGTGGCGGTCGAGTTGCTCGCAGACCGCGTCGAACGCTGCCGCGAACGGCGGCGAGGCGGCGTAGAGCTCGGCGCCCATGCCCGGACGCTGAGCGCCCTGGCCAGTGAACAGGTAGGCGAGCTTGCCGCCGCGCGCGCCGCCCTCGACCGTGCCGATCGCCGGCTGGCCGTCCCGCAATGCGGCGAGCCCCGCGAGCAGCCGCTCCCGGTGCTCGCCGAAAACGACGGCGCGGTGGTCGAGGAGCGCTCGCGTGGTGGCCAGCGAGAGGCCGACATCGGCGAGCGCCAGGTCGGGATCGTCCTCCATGCGGCGCGCCAGGCGCCCCGCCGCAGCCTGCAGCGCGGGCCTGGTCTTGGCCGACAGCGCCAGGGCGAACGATCCCATCAGAGCCGCCGCCGGGATGCCGGTCTGCGCATCCTCGCCGCCGACCGGCTCGCCGTCCGGCGCGACCTCGGCGAGCTCTGACGCGGGCGCCTCCTCGAGGATCGCGTGAGCGTTGGTGCCGCTGATCCCAAACGAGGACACCCCGGCGCGACGGGGGCGCCGGCCCCGCTCCCAGGGAGCCTCCTCGGTAAGCAGCCGCACTCCGCCCGCCTCCCAGTCGACGTGGCTGCTGGGCCGGTCGACGTGCAGGGTTCGCGGCAGCACGCCGTGGCGCATCGCTTCCACGATCTTGATCACCCCGGCGACGCCCGCGGCGGCCTGGGTGTGGCCGATGTTGGACTTGATCGAGCCGAGCAGCAGCGGGCCGTTCTCCCGGCCGCGACCGTAGGTGGCGAGCAGGGCCCCCGCCTCGATCGGGTCGCCGAGCGTGGTGCCGGTGCCGTGGGCCTCGACCACGTCGACATCCCGGGGCTCCAGGCCGGCGTTGGCGAGGGCCTGGCGAATCACCCGCTCCTGGGAGGGACCGTGGGGGGCGGTGAGGCCGTTGGAGGCGCCATCCTGGTTGACGGCCGAGCCGCGTACCACGGCGAGAATCGGATGGCCCGCCCGCTCGGCGTCGGACAGGCGCTCCAACACGAGCACGCCAACACCCTCCGCCCAGCCGACTCCATCCGCGGCCTCGGCGAATGACTTGCAGCGCCCGTCCACGGAGAGACCGCGCTGGCGAGAGAACTCGGTGAACACACGCGGAGTGCTCAGCACGGTGCTGCCGCCGGCCAGCGCCAGCGAGCACTCGCCGCCGCGCAGCGCCTGACACGCCAGGTGCAACGCCACCAACGACGATGAGCAGGCGGTGTCCACCGTGAGCGCGGGCCCCTCCAGACCAAGCTCGTGCGCCACGCGCCCGGAGGCGACGCTGCCGGCGATGCCCGTGATCAGGTAGCCCTCCAGCCCGTCCGGCAGCGAGCCGGAGCTCGCCGCGGGCCCGTAGTCGTGGTGCATGATGCCCGCGAACACCCCGGTCTGGGTCCCCCGCAGGGTCAGCGCGTCCATTCCCGCGTCCTCCAGCGCCTCCCAGGCGCCTTCCAGCAGCAGCCGCTGCTGGGGGTCCATCGCCAGCGCCTCGCGTGGACTGATCCCGAAGAACTCGGCGTCGAAGTCGGCGGCGTCGTGGAGGAAGCCGCCGTGGCGGGTGTAGCTGCTGCCGGGCCGGTCGGGATCGGGGTCGTACAGGCGCTCCAGATCCCAGCCACGGTCGACGGGAAACTCCGAGATCGCGTCCCCGCCCGCGGCGATCAGCCGCCAGAGCTCCTCGGGCGAGCGCACCCCACCCGGCAAGCAGCAGGCCATACCGACGATCGCGATGAGCTCATCGCCGGCCTGGGCTTTCACAACCACGCGGGGGGCGCCACCGCTCGCGGTCGCCTCGGCCAGCAGATGCCCAGCCAACGCGGTCGGGGTCGGATAGTCGAAGACGAGCGCCGAGGGCAGGCGCAGCCCGGTCGCCGCGCCCAGCCGGTTGCGCAGCTCCACGGCGGCGAGGGAGTCGAAACCGAGCGCTTTGAGCGTCTTGCGCGGGTCGACGTTCTCAGCCGAGCCGTGTCCCAGCACCACCGCCACCTCGGCACGGACGAGGTCGAGCACGAACTCCTCCCGATCGTGCTCGGGGACGGCGGCGAGCCGCGCGGAGATCTTGCCGACGGCGGCTCGCCGCCGCGAAGGGCGAACGCGCGTCAGCCCTCGCAACGCCGGGGCAAGCGTCCCCGCCGCGGCCTGGGAGCTGAGACCCGCGCCGTCGAACCGAACCGGGAACGCAAGCGCCCCGCCGGCCACGACGGCGGCGTCGAACAGACCCAGCCCCTCCTCATCGGAGAGCGCCGCCACGCCAGTGCGCCCCATCCGCGCGAGGTCGGCCGCGTCGAGGCGAGAGGCCATCCCACCGTCCCGCTTCCAGAGGCCCCATGCGAGTGTGGTTGCTGGGAGGTGTCGTGCGTGGCGGTGCTGCGCGAGCGCGTCGAGGAAAGCATTCGCGGCGGCATAATTAGCCTGGCCGGGAGCGCCGATCGTGGAGGCGATCGAGGAGAAAAGAATGAAGGCATCGAGATCGTGCGCTTCGCTCAGCTCATGCAAGTGCCAGGCCGCGTCGAGCTTGGGAGCGAGCACACGATCCAGGCGCTCGGGGGTCAACCCCTCGATCACACCATCGTCGAGGACCCCAGCGGCGTGGATCACAGCCCCGAGCGAGTGCTCCGGGGGAATCGAGTCCAGCAGCACACGCAACTGCTCGCGCTCGGCGACATCACACGCCGCGATCGTGACCCACGCGCCGAGCTGCTCAAGCCCATGCTGAAGCTCCACCGCACCCGGCGCGTCCGGCCCCCGACGGCTCACCAGCAGCAGCCGGCGGACCCCGTGAGCCCGCACAAGATGACCCGCGAACAGGCTACCCAGACCACCCGTGCCACCAGTCAGCAACACAGTGCGCTGCGGATCAAAACCAAACCCCCGCCGCTCCCCGTCGGCCGCGTCGCCCGCCGCCGGCTGGGACACCGACACCGGCTGGGACGCCACCGCCGACTGCGGCACCGACGCTGAGCGAGGCACCGGTGTCAGCCGGGGCGCCAACACAACACCCCGGCGGATGGCGAGCTCGGGCTCATCACATGCCAGCGCTGTGGGCAGCACCCCCAGCGAAACCTCACTCCCATCGAGATCGACCAGGGCGAACCGACCGGGATGCTCTGAGCGCGCCGAGCGCAACAAACCCCACAACGCCGCCAACCCCAAATCCGGCCTATCACCCTCAACCGCGCACACCGCGCCACGCGTAAGGACCACCAGCCGAGCACCCGCCAACCGCGGCTCCCCCAACCACCCCTGCAACAACAACAAAACCCGCTTCAGAACAACATGCGCGCCACCCGGAAGAACACCACCACCCTCACCACCAAACTCAACCACTACCACCCCAGGAGCGGCGTCCTGCTCCCCCAGCGAATCGAGCAGCCCCGCGAGATCCGGATAGCCGCCGGCGCCCGGCACCACAAGCTCACCCAGCGTCGCCACACCCCCCAGTGTCACACCCCCCGGCACCACACCCCCCGACACGACACCCTCTGTCACAGAATCATCCCCACCAGCCACCGGGACCCCCACCCACTCAACCCCGAACAGCGAGTCACCACCACCAGCAAGCCCCAGCCGGCCGGGATCGACCGCCCGCACACCCAACGACCCAACCTCGACCACCAACTCACCAGCACCATCGAACGCCACCAACGAGAATCCCTCCGCGCCCCGCGTGATCCTCACTCGCAGCTCACCCGCGCCAGACGCATGCAACACAACACCACCCCACACAAACGGCAACCCAACCTCCTCACCAGCCTCAACCGCAGCCAGCAGACCAGCATGCAAAGCCGCGTCGAGCAACGCCGGGTGAAGCCCGAAACGCCCAGCCTCCCCGACCTGCCCACCACCAAGCGCGACCTCCGCAAACACCTCCTCCCCACGCCGCCAAACCCCACCCAACCCCCGAAACACCGGGCCATACTCAAAACCCAACTCAGCCAAACGCCCATACACAACACCCGCGAAATCAAGCCCCTCACCAACCCCCAGCCCCGCAAGCTCCAACGCCTGCGCCCCCTCCGGCGGCCACACACCCACCAACCGCCGCCCCTCCAGCGGCCGGGAGCCGGCGGGCGGCTCCGAGATCCTGGCCGCCGCGGCGGCCAGGATGCCGCCGGCATGCCGCGTCCACTCCTTACCCTCCCCCTCACCGTGCCGGCGCGAGGAGATCGTCACCTCGCGAGCACCCCGATCGTCGGCCTCCGCGACCGCCACCCGCAGCGCCACCGCGTCCCCCTCGCCCAGGATCAGCGGCGCCTCCAACACAAGCTCCTCGACGGTGTCGAGCCCAACCCGCCCGGCGGCGTGCAGCACGAGCTCGAGGAACGCCGTGCCCGGCAACAGGACCTTGCCGAAGACCACATGGTCGGCAAGCCAAGGATGGCTGCGCAACGACAAACGCCCCGTGAACAGCCAACCCCCACCCTCGGGCAACTCCACCGCGGCACCAAGCAACGGGTGGTCGGCCTCCATCTGACCCACGGCGCTCGCATCAACCATCCCTCCCGAGCGCTCGCGCCAAAAACGCTTACGCTGAAAAGCGTAAGTCGGCAAATCCACACCACACGCCCCCCGCCCAGCGAACAACACCCCCCAATCCACCGAGAGGCCGTGAATGTGCGCTTGCGAGAGAAGGGTGATGAGTTCCCGCGTTTCGGGGCGGTGTGCGCGCAGGCTGCTCGCGATGAGGTTGTTTTCGACTGTGCGCTCACCGGTGGCGAGCTCCTCGCGAGTGTCCCGCTCAAGCGATTGATGTGCCATTGCGCACAGGGCACCACCCGGGCCGAGCTCGAGCAAGCACGTCACACCCGCGCGCTGCAGGAATCGCACACCATCACAGAAACGCACCGTCCTGCGCACCTGGTTGGTCCAATACTCGGGCGAGGTGGCCTCCGCCACCGACAGCGTCCGGCCGGTCACGTTCGAAACGACCGGCAGCGTGGGCTCACGTAGGGAAACGCTTTCGATCAGCGTCTTGAACTCGGCAAGCATGGGGTCCATCAAGTGCGAGTGAAACGCGTGGGACACCCGCAGACGCGTCACCTTCCGACCCTCCGCGGCGAATGCGGTTTCCCATGCCCCGACGGCCGCCGCATCGCCGGAGACGACGACCCCTTCGGGCGCGTTCACCGCGGCCAGCGCCAGACGGCCTTCGAAATCGCAAAGGCTCTCCAGCGCCTCCCGCTCGGAAACGTTCACCGCCGCCATCGCGCCACCATCGGGCAGTGCGCCCATCAACCGCCCGCGCGCCGCAACCACCGCGCACGCGTCCTCGACTGAGAACACGCCCGCCACACACGCCGCCGAGATCTCTCCAATCGAGTGTCCCAACAGGAAATCCGGCTTGACGCCGAAAGCCCTGACCAGTCGATGGAGCGCGATCTCGAGCGCGAACATCGCGGGCTGGGTGAACTCCGTGCGATCGAGCAGCGCTGCCTCGGGCGAATCCTCCGCGGCGA
The DNA here is from genome assembly GCA_963742275.1 of uncultured Solirubrobacterales bacterium. GTDB lineage: Bacteria > Actinomycetota > Thermoleophilia > Solirubrobacterales > Solirubrobacteraceae > Palsa-744. The sequence goes on from CAVUKU010000002.1 coordinate 469,529, forward strand.
ACAGCACCTCCATCAACGGCCGCTCGAGCTCGGCGTCGAAAGCGGCGCAAACCTCCGCGAGCGCATCCGCGAATACGGTGAAGGTCGCATGCAGTTCTCTGCCCATCCCCGCCCACTGCGAGCCCTGCCCGGAGAACAGGAGCGCCACGCGGCCGTCGCTTCCGCTCTGCGCCACGCCCCGGAGCAGACCATCGAGCGGTTCGTCGCGCTCGAGCGCCCGCAATCCTGCGATCAGCGTGGACCGCTCGTCGGCGAGGACGACGGCCCGGTGGGAGAGCCGTGCGCGACCGAGCGCGAGCGTGCTCGCCACATCTTCCAGCTCGAGCTTCAGGTTGGTCCGCAGGTGGGAACCAAGACGAGCGGCCTGCTCGCTCAACGCCTCGTCGCTCGCTGCGGAGACCAGGAACGGCACGACGCCGGGGGTGAGGGCGGGGCTGGGGGTGGGGGCGGGGCTGGGGGTGGGGGCGGGGCTGTGGCTGGGGGCGGGGCTGGGGCTGGGCGCCGGTGGCGTGTCGCGATCCCCGCCCGGCGCCGCCGTCTGGAGGCTCGGCTCGGCCGCCGGCGCCTCCTCCAGAATCACGTGCGCGTTGGTGCCGGAGATCCCAAACGAGGAGACACCGGCGCGGCGCGGCGCGGCGAGCCGCGCCCATGGCGTCTGCTCACTCAGCAGCCGCACCTGCCCCGCCGACCACTCCACGTGCGGCGAGGGCACGTCCGCGTGCAGCGTCGCCGGCAGCACGCCATGACGCATGGCCATCACCATCTTGATGACGCCCCCCACGCCGGCTGCGGCCTGCGTGTGACCGATATTCGACTTCAACGATCCCAGCCACAGGGGCACCCCTCCGGCGCGCTGGCGCCCATACGTCGAAAGCAGCGCCTGCGCCTCGACCGGGTCGCCCAGCGCGGTGCCCGTCCCGTGGGCCTCGACCACGTCGATCTCCGCGGGCGACAAGCCGGCGTCGGCCAGCGCCCGGCGAATCACCGATTCCTGCGACGGGCCGCTGGGCGCCGTCAGCCCGTTCGAGGCGCCATCCTGGTTGACCGCCGAGCCGCGCACGACGGCCAGCACCGGGCGGTTGTTGGCGCGCGCGTCGGAAAGCCGCTCCAGCAATAGCAAGCCCATGCCCTCAGACCAGCCGACACCGCCCGCGTCCGCACTGAACGACCGGCACCGTCCATCGATCGACAGGCCGCGCTGGCGCGAGAACTCGACGAACATGCCCGGATCCGCCATCACGGCGACGCCGCCGGCGAGCGCCAGCCCACACTCCCCCCGGCGCAGCGACCAGCACGCTGTGTGCAGGGCCACCAGCGAGGACGAGCAGGCCGTGTCCACGGTCAGGGCGGGACCCTGCAAGCCGAATAGGTAAGCCACACGCCCCGAGGCGACGCTGGCGGAGTTGCCGGTGAGGGTGTAACCCTCCGCGCCGTCGCGCGCATCGCACAAACGCGGACCGTACTCCTGTGTCATGGCGCCGATGAACACCCCGGTCTGGCTGCCGCGCACGGATTCGGGGGCGATACCCCCTTCCTCGAGCGCCTCCCAGGCGCCTTCCAGCAGCAGCCGCTGCTGGGGATCCATCGCCAGCGCCTCGCGCGGGCCAATGCCGAAGAAAGCCGCGTCGAACTCCCCCGCGTCGTAGAGGAAGCCGCCTTCGCGCACATAACTGCATCCGGGGCGGTCCGGGTCGGGGTCATACAGGGCGTCGAGGTCCCAGCCACGATCGGCGGGGAAGCCTCCAATCGCATCCACTCCACTGCTCACCAGCTCCCACAGCCCCAGCGGCGAACGCACCCCGCCGGGGAACCGGCAACTCATTCCCACGATCGCGATCGGCTCGTCGGCAGGCACCGGCCGCGGTCCCTCGGCGGTCGCCGAGCACGTGGTGCCCGTGGCCGCGCCCGCGCCCGCGCCGGCGAGCTCGCCCAGCAGATGGCCGGCCAGCGCGGCCGGCGTGGGGTGAGCGAAGCAGAGCGCCGTCACCAGCCGCAGGCCCGTGATCGCGCTCAGCCTGTTGCGCAACTCCACGAGCGCCGGCGAGTCGAACCCGAGCTCCTTGAAGGTCCGGCCCGCCTCAACGGCGGCGGACGTGTGGTATCCCAGCACGATCGCCGCCTGAGCACACACCAGCTCCCGCACGATGCGCTCGCTCTCGGCCACCGGTGCCCCGGTCAGCCGCCGGCGCAGCGGGGAGCGGGCGGGAGCGGCCTCGCCGAGCTCGCGACCGCGATTCTCCTCGCCGGCCGGGGTCCCGCCGCCGATTGCGTTCGCGTCGTGGTTCTCGGCCGGCGTCCGCGCCCCGGCCGCTTGGGTATCGATCGCGTCCGGCGCCGGCGCGGCCAGCCAGTGGCGCTGACGCTGAAAGGCGTAGGTGGGCAGCCTCACCCGCCTGCTCGCCGGCTGCGAGAGCACCGCTCCCCAGTCGACGTCCGCGCCGCGGACCCACAGGTCGGCCAGCGATGTGAGGAAGCGCTCGCGGCCGCCCTGGTTGCGACGCAGCGTGGCGAGGACCGCCGCCTGCGCCGACTCGCCGGCCACCGATTCAGCGGTCTCCTGGACCCCCACCGTCAACACCGGGTGGGGACTGACCTCGACGAACAACCGCCTGCCCTCGGCGAGCAAAACGCGCGTGACCTGCTCGAACCGCACGGTCTCCCGCAGGCCGCGATACCAGTAGTCCGCCCCGAGCTCCGCGGTGTCGAGCGCGCCGCCCGTCACCGTCGAGTAGAACGGAACCTCGCCCGCGCGCGGCGCGATCGGGGCCAGCGCCTCCAGGAGCTCCTCGCGCACAACCTCCACCTGCGGCGAATGCGATGCGTAGTCGACCGGCACCCGGCGCGCCCTGATTTCCCTCGCCTCGCACTCCCCCAGCAGTTCCTCGAGCGCCCGGGGGTCGCCTGAGACCACCATCGACGCGGGGCCGTTGACCGCCGCGATCGCGACTCGATCGCCCCACCGACCCAGCAGGCCGGCGAGCTTCTCCCGCGGGAGCGCGATCGACACCATCCCGCCCTGTCCCGCCAGGCCGGCCAGCACCTGGCTGCGTCGCGCCACCACCCGAGCCCCATCCGCGAGCGACAGCCCGCCCGCCACACATGCCGCGGCGATCTCCCCCTGGGAGTGACCCACCACCGCCGCCGGCCGTACCCCGCAGGCCCGCCACAGCTCCGCAAGCGACACCATCACCGCAAACAGCGCCGGCTGCACCACGTCGACCCGCTCGAGCCCCGGCGCACCCTCCACGCCCCGCAACACGTCCTCCAACGACCACTGCACGTGCTCGGCCAGCGCCTGTCCGCAGGCATCCATCCACTGCGCAAACACCGGCGAGCGGTCCCGCAGCTCGAGCGCCATCCCCCGCCACTGCGAACCCTGGCCGGGGAACAGGAAAACGACCCCTCGATCCTCGCCGCCGGCGGCGGTTCCCTCCGTCACGTTGGCCGCCGGCCGCGCCCCGCCCAGCGCCCTCATGCCCTCCAGCAGGTGCTCGCGAGCCTCGCCAAACACCACCGCCCGCCGGTCGAACGTGGCCCTCCCCACCGCCAGCGAGCAGCCGACGTCACCCGCGTCGAGCTCCCCGTCGGCCTCCACGTGCTCAGCCAGCCGCCGCGCCTGGGCGCGCAACGCCTCCTCGCCCCGGCCCGACACCACCCACGCCAGCACGCCCGCGCCAAGCGGTCCGCTCTTCGCTTGCGGCGCGGCCATCGCCGGCCGCACCGGCCCCCCGCGCCGGCCGGCGGGCGCCGTCGCGGGCGGCTCCGCCACGACGACATGACAATTGGTGCCACCCACGCCAAACGAGCTCACCCCGGCCAGCAGCGGACGATCCGCATGTGGCCACTCGCCGAGCTCCCGCTGCACCCGCAGGCGCAGAGCGTCCAGGGGAAGCTCCGGACCGGGCCGCTCGAAGTTGAGACTTGGCGGCAGCTCGCCATGGTGAATGCAGAGCGCCGTCTTCAACAGCCCGACCATGCCCGCGGCGCCCTCCAGGTGCCCCACGTTGGTCTTGGCCGAGCCCACCCGAAGGGACTCGGCGATCGGTCGGCCCGCGCCGAGCACGGCGCCGAGCGCGGCGGCCTCCACACGATCCCCCAACGGGGTACCGGTGCCGTGCAGCTCGACATACTGGACCTCGGCGCGTCGCACACCGGCCCGCCGGTGGGCCAGCCGCAGCAGTTCCTCCTGGGCGGAGCGGTCGGGCGCCGTCAAGCCCTCTCCGCCACCGTCGTTGTTGACCGCGCTGCCGCGGATCACACAGTAGATCGAGTTGCCATCCGCGAGCGCCGCCGCCAGCGGCTTCAGCACCACCACGCCCCCGCCCTCGCCCCGGACGTACCCGTTGGCGCGGACGTCGAAGGTGAAGCAGCGCCCGTCCGGCGAGAGGCCGCCGAACCTGGACGCGTTGAGCGCGCTGGTGGAGGAGATGTTGAGATGCACACCGCCCGCCAGCGCCTGCTCGGACTCCCCGCGACGCAGGCTCTCGCACGCCAGGTGCACCGCCACCAGCGACGAGGACTGGCCGGTGTCGACAGTCAGGCTGGGGCCCCGCAGGCCGAGGGTGAAGGAAACGCGATTGGCGATCATCCCGCGGTGCAACCCCGTGAGCGCGTGTCGCGTCACCGCCTCGCTGCCGCACCCGTGGAGCAGGTCGTGGTAGTCGCACGCGATCGCCCCGACGAAGACGCCCGTTTGACTGTCGCGCAGGGTGGTGGGCACCACGGCGCCGTCCTCGAGGGCCTCCCAGCAGAGCTCGAGCATCAGCCGCTGCTGGGGATCCATCGCGGCCGCCTCCCTCGGGGAGATGCCGAAGAAGGCGGGATCGAAGCGATCGATCTCCTCCAGGAAGCCTCCCCAGAGGGCGCCCGGCTCGAGCTCGTTGGCGACGATCGACTGCTCCAGCCACCGGCGATCGGCGGGCACGCGGGAGATCGCGCTGACACCTTCCCGCAGCAGGCGCCAGAAGGCATCGGGGTCAGAGGCTCCCGGCAACCGGCAGGAGCTTCCAATTATCGCGATCGGGTGCGAGCCCATCACCAGCGCCGCTCAATCGTGCCCAGCGGCCACGCAGAGCACCACGTTGTGGCCTCCGAAACCGAACGCGTTGGCAAGGGCAATCGGTGGGCGCCCGCGATCGCCGCGCGCGAGCGGGCGGCTGACGGGGACATAGTCGAGGTCCAGGCCCTCCTCCCGCTCCCGGTAGCCGGCGGTGGGCGGAATCACGCGCCTGCGCAGTGCATGGAGGGTGGCGACAACCTCGACGACAGCCGCCGCGGCGAGTAGGTGACCGATGACCGACTTGGTCGAGGACACGGGAATGCGTTGAGCCACAGGACCCAGCGCCCGGTGGAGCGCCAACGTCTCGGCGCGATCGTTCAGCTTGGTCGCGGTTCCGTGCGCGTTCACATAATCCAAGCGATCCGCAGCGATTCCCGCGTCCCGCAGCGCAAGCTCGATCGCGCGGATGGCTCCACGGGCCTCGGGATCGGGAGCGGTCAGGTGGTGGCCGTCTGTCGTGGAGCCATATCCGAGCACCTCGCCGATGATTCCCGCGCCCCTTGCCTGCGCCGTGTCAGCCGCCTCCAGCACCATCACACCCGCGCCCTCCCCCAATACGAAGCCGTCCCTGCGGGCGTCAAACGGCAGCGATCTGCCGGTGGGCGACAGCGTCTCCAACGCCCGAAAAGAGGCCAACGCCGTGTCCGTCACGGCCGCCTCGCTGGCTCCGGTCACGATCGCGTCCGCGTCACCGGCCTGGATCGTGCGCAGGGCGACGCCGATCGCGGTCGCGCCGCTCGCGCAGGCGGAGCTCACCGCGAAGGTCGGACCGAGCCAGCCGTGCAGCAGCGCGAGATTGCCGGCCGCGGCGTTGCACATCACCATCGGGACGGTCATCGCGGAGACTGCGCCCGGACCGCCGTCGCGCAGGCGCAGCACCATCTCCTCCTCGGTCGTAAGCCCGCCGACGGTGGTGCCCACGATGCACCCCACCCGCTCCGGCGGGTACGGCACGTCGGCGTCATCCCACCCGGCCTCCGTCAGGGCCTCCTGAGTGGCGGCTATCGCCAGCTGGGTAAAGCGGTCGGTACGTCGCACCTGCTTTCGCGCCATGAACTCGGTCGGGTCGAAGTCGGCGCAGCGCGACAGGCCGTCGACGATTCCCGATTCGCCGGCTATCCAGCGGTCGGTCAGCGTGGGGGCGCCGACGCCGAGCGACGTGACCGTGCCGGTGCCGGTGACGACCACCCTGCGCTTGACGGCCGACGTGCTAGACATCGCCGCCGCTTTCCTCGACAGCGAGCACCAGCACGCTGTTGTGACCGCCGAACCCGAACGAGTTGCACAGAGCGATTCGGCGCCGGCGGCCCGCCGGACCCGAGCCGTTGCCACGCAGCGGGCGCGAGCGATTGGGGACGTAGTCGAGGTCGAGCCCATCGTCGGGCACCCCGTAGTTGAGCGTCGGCGGCGCGGTCCCGCGCGCCAGCGCGAGCAGGGTGGCTACGCACTCCACAGCCCCTGCCGCCCCGATCAGGTGGCCGATCGCCGACTTCAGTGAGGACACCGGAACCTCCCCGGCGCGCGCGCCAAACACCCGCTTGAGCGCCAGCGTCTCCGCGCGATCGTTGGTGGGAGTGGCGGTGCCGTGTGCGTTGACATAGTCGACCTCCTCAGGCCCCACCCCCGCATTCGCGAGCGCGCGCTCGATCGCTTTGGCCGCCCCACTACCCTCCGGATGTGGCGCGACGATGTGGTGGACGTCGTTGGTGGCGCCATAGCCGAGCACCTCGCCGAGGATCGAGGCACCACGTCGCTCGGCTACCTCGGCGGCCTCGAGCACCAGGACGCCGGCGCCCTCGCCCATCACGAAGCCGTCGCGGCGGGCGTCGAACGGCCGGGAGGTGCCGGACTCCGACAACGCCCCCATGTTCGCGAACGCGGCCATCGGGAGCCGCAGGATCTGGGCCTCGGAGCCGCCCACGACCATCGCGTCGGTCTCTCCGAGCCGCAGCATTCGCACGCCGTCGGCGATCGCGTCGGCGCCGCTCGAACAGGCGGACGAGACGGCATATGACGGACCCTGAAGGCCATGGCGAAGCGCGAGAATCGCGCACGCAGAGTTGGGCATCGCGCTCGGGATCAGCAGCGCCGAGACCGCCGGCGCGCCGCCGGTGCTGATGTCTTCCCATCCCATCTCCGTAGTCGCGCTGCCGCCGCTGCCGGTGCCGATCACGCAGCCCACGCTGTCGGCCGCCACCGGAAGACCGTCCTCCTTCCAACCCGCCATCTCGAGCGCCTCGTCGGCGGCGACGATCGCAAACTGCGTGAAGCGGTCGTAGCGCCTGATCTCCTTCTTCTTGAAGAAGTCGCACGGATCGAACGCTGTACATGCACCACGTCCGTCGACGATTCCCGACTCGCCGTCGCACCAGCGGTCGATCAGCTGGCCGGCGCCGACGCCAAGCGGGGACACCGTGCCGAAGCCGGTGACCACGACGCGCCGGTGATTCACTCGCCGTCCTTGTCAACTACGCCGGCAGTCTGCGTCGATGCGTCCATCTCCCACCTTCCATCCGAACGATTCGCCAGACAGTACCGGCGAACCCACGCACGACCAAATCACACTCGACGCGCACTCGCGACGTATGTCGCCGGATGCGCCAAGGAGGCGGTTATAAGTGTTTCCCGGCCCGGCGACAGCCGGACACGGCGAGCTTCGTCCGTCGGGTGAGCCGATCGCCGTTCTGAGCGACGATAGTCGTCGGCAGGGTGAGCTTGCTGGAACAAAAACTGCCGTGCGCCCTGGCCGGCAGGTTTCGCCCGAACAGGGGAGAGGGCCCCTCCGGGAGGTTTAGTTCAAAAGTCGTGATCGGCACGTCGGGCACGGCGAAAATGGTTGTGAGAGTTCCCTTGTGAACTTCTGTGCTCGCCTCCAGATCCAGCGTCACACCTTCTCCCCGAAGGACGACCACCAGGCTGGGAAGCGCCTTGCTGCCATGCGACACAAGATAGGCGATGCCTTGCAACGGATTGGCGAAGATCGATGTTCTCACGACTGCGCTCCCCACCTGCGACTCGCCTGGACAGGCGGTTGGACTGGCGATGAACACCGCTTCCGGGCAGGCGCCCTGTAGCGTGCTGAGTTCGGCCGGCAGCTGCTGGGGAATCTGGATCGCCAGCGACTTCACATCTGCGTCACCCTTCGGCGCGGAGAGTTTGACGCTCAAACCGGCGCCGGAGCCAGCCGGCGCCCGCGCCTGCGTGCCGGCGGTTACGGTGGGGGCGAAGGGCAGCCTCGAGCAGCCGTTCACTTGGAACGGCGTCGCGAGCGATGCGACGGCATGTTCAGTGGATTCGACGGTACTGGTGACCGTCTGCGGCGAACAGTCCGTCGGATTGACCATGACCCCCGCCCGATCGATGGTGAGGTATACCGCCCTGATCCGCAGTGGAACACCTCCGAGAACCGCCGGCAGCGGATCGGTGCGAATCGTCAGCTGCCCGTCGCCCGCATTCACCGCAATGCTCGCCCTGACAACGATTCTCCCGAGGTTGAACGGTCCAGCCACGGCCGGCACCACGAGCGACATGCCGAACGGAGCGCCGTCGTAGGGGCCGGTCAGGAAAGCCTGCCCGTTGAGGTAGTATGGGTGCGAGCCGGACCCGGCGGCGATCGCGACGCTGCCCACTTGACTGGACGCTTCACACGTGCCCGCTGTGGCCTGCGCTTCCCCGCACCGCTGAACGCTGGCGAGGTTCGCAAGCAGCCCGGGTGGCAGTGTTGTCGAGATCCTCAGGATGTCCTGCTGACCGTCGGCGCGGCTCGCCTGGAGCGTGAAGTCTGTGGTCTGGCCAGCCGCTGCGCTCGTCGCGCCGACCGCGACCGCGGGCGCGAAGCCACCACCGCAGTTTTCGTCGATCGTAAAGTCACTCGACGTCGTCACCCCAGCGCTCGACGCGGCTTCCGAGTAGGGGGTCATTTGCGCCATCGTCGTAAACGATCCGCAAGCGGGCGGATTGGCGAGCATCGCCCGCGGTCCGCCGAAGAACGCGAGCTTCACGCGGCTGAGCGGCAGCTCGGGAATTTCCTCGAGCGCCATCGTCAGCTGCCCCGTGCCGGGATCGGCGGTGAGCCGACCGGGAAGCTTCGCCACCACGCCAGCTCCTTCGGCCAGGACATAAATCGCCAGCGGGCCGCCAAACGGATTGTCGCCCGGCTGAGCGAGATAGATCGAGCCCGACAGCGGATTGGCCAACAGCGGGGTGTCGAGTTCGACGGTGCCAATCTTGGATTCGGGCGGGCAGGTCGGTGCCGTCGCTTCACCCAGCCCGACCGCGGCCGGCGTGCAGCCGCCGAGCCCGTCGGCCGCAGCGGGATTCACCGTGAGGCCAGGCGGCAATACCACGGTGGCATTCCTCAAGTCCGCCTCGGCCAAGCCCCCGGGGGTGCTGTTCTGCGGGACGCTTATTTCGATCAGCAAACCGGTGGGCGAGTCCGCCGCGGTCACTTCGGGCCGGACGTCGACGGTGGGCGCGAAGCCCAACTTTTCACAGCCCAACAGACCGGCTGGCAGACCTTCGCCAACCACGCTTTCGGACTCCTTTTCGTCGAGTACGCCGGGATTTTCCCACGAGTCCATCTTGATCGTCGCAGTCAACGGCCCTGCACACGATGTCGGCAGCGTCAGCAGCGGGCTCGGCACCGCGCCGCTGGGGCAGCTGCCATTCGAGCTTCCGGAAAGCCCGAGGCAGCTCCCACGAAGTGGATCGTGCGCCGGATCGGCGGGAACGCCCCATAGCGTCAGCGACGTTCCCACGACGGGCGCCAGCTGGGAGAGGTTGTTGAGGCTCACGGTGAAGCCGTAATCGCCTTCGCTGCGAGCCAACACGTCCATGACCGCGGGCGCCAACACGTCATAGCCGAACTGAGCCGGCGCCCCGGGGGGCGGGACCAGGTTGAAGATCGGCACGGTGATATCGCCGAGCGTGGCGGTTTGCAGCGCCAATGTCCCGATCTGCGTGCTGGCGGGACACCCTTCGCCGGAGAGCAGTCCCCCTTTGGCAAGCAGCACTAGTGGACATTGAGGCACCGCGGACGGATCGGCGAGCACGCCGGGGGGCAATTCCATGTAAACGTCCTTGACAGCTCCTTCCGGAACCGCTTCTCCTTTCGCACCGATTGTGTGATTGGTGATAAAGCTGACTGTCATCTGAAATGGATGCGAACCGGCCTGCACGTCGGGCGGTCCGGGTGTTCCGGGCGGGGATTCCGACGGAGGCGCTTCATTGAAGGACATGCCAAACGAATGGACGCCAAACGCGGCACCCGCGGGCGCCGCCACCACCGCACAGAGCACAGCCGCACAGCACACTCCGATCACCACACGAAGGGCGTGGGTCCTGAGCACACCACCGAGGCGCATCGCACCGAAGCTCATCGGCGACCCTTCCAGGCTCATCGCACCGAAGCTCATCCGCGACCTTTCCGCACATTCGTCACGGGCCTGCGCCCGGTGCCGGCCTTCCCCTTGGCACCAGCGGGTTCCCTGCCTTTTGCCCGGTGCTTTTTCCGCTTGGGCCGCTTCGGCTTCCTGCGCTTGGACTCCTTCTGCTTTCCGCTGGGCTGGCCCGAGGAAACCGCATCTTCGGGTTCTACCGCGGCCACCGCGGTGGTGATCGCGGCCGGCGCCGCTGGCGCGCTCAACGGCCCCCGGCAGGCTTCGCCCGAGCACGGCACACTCGGGATAGCGCTCGGGAAGCCGCCGTCGACACGCGCGTCATAGAGCGCGGCATTTTCGCTCCGGTCCTGCGGCACCAGCTGAGCGCGCGTGGTGAAGAACGCGTCTTCACCGTTTTCACTTGTGTCGGTGAACGCCGAAATGTCATCGCTGGATCCCGAGGAGATCAGGGAGACCTTTCCGTTCTCATACTCATAGACATTCTGCTGGCCGCTCGTATCGCCCGGCAGCAGGGTGTCGCTGCTGTCAAAGAATACCTGGCTGCCATTGTCGGAGATGACGCGCGGCGCGTAACTCGGGTTCAGTCCAGCCGGCATGCTCGACGGTCCGGTCGGACGCTCGTTGCTGGGATTGCACGATGCGCAGCTCAGCTGTCCATCCTCGTCGTCGTAGACGAACACCTCGGTGTCACGCTTCCCAGTGATGGCATCGACGTTGTCGTAGCCCGTCAGACTTTCATTCGACATGAACACCACGTCTTCGCCATTGGGTGTCACCCTGGCGGTTCGACTCGCGAAGCTCTGCGTCCAGTCGTTGGCGTCTTCCCCGCTCAGCATCGCGATGAACGTGATCGTGCCGTTGTGGGCCACATACAGATTGTCGGCTCCCCCGGTTGCGTCGGCGGCGAGCGCAGCGGTTGCGACAAAGTACACGCTGGAACCTTCATCCCCCACCCCAACCACCCCTTCGATGCCAGGGGCGCCACCACCATCCGGGGTCAGGTCGGTGAGGCGATCGCCGTTGAAGTCATATTCATAGAGGCCGCCGCCGCTGTCGTCGGGATTGTTCGTCAGAGCCACGGTGTCGGTGAAGAACACCTTCGAGCCGTCCGGGGTCGCCGCCCTGAAGGTGGCGCTGCCGTCCCCCAGCGAAGGTTCTCGCTGCGAGGAGTTGAGCTTGATCGTCGCCGCTTCGTCTTCACGCACGTAAAGCTGTGAGTTGTTGTCCGTCCAAAAGATGCGCGAGCCGTCGCTGGATACGTCGTTGGCGAAGATATCATCGTGGCCATCGCCGGCGCCGGCGCTAGCCGCGGCTTCGCCGCCGGGCCCTGGCAGCACGCTCACCAATCGCAGCGCCCCACCCGACCAGGCATATAGGCTCTGTGCTTCCGTGGGTGCCCCGGCAATCAGCGCGGCATTGGCCTCGAACAGCACACGACTCAGGTCGGGTGATGCGCCAGCGAATTTCACACTATAATTTTCCGGCGTAACACCGGTGGGCGTGACATCTGTCACCAGCTGATATTCCCCACTCGAGGTGCCGTACACGTACAAGTTGTTAAAACCCTGTGGTGCGCCGCTCACCAACGTCGCGTCGCCCCATTCGAGCAGCCCCGCGGAGAGGTCGGCCGTGAAGAAGTCATACGGAGACGACAGCGATAGAGTCAACCCGCCGGACGTGGTCGCCGGTGGCGAGATGGCCTGCGTCGTCCAGCCTGCGGCGGTGCGCGAGGAAAGATATTGCGTAACCAGCTTCGCGCTCTTTGCACCGCCAAAGCTGGCTGACGAGACATACGCCACCGCGTCGCCGTTCGCCGCGCTCTGCCCAAGCCCGCTTGCGAGCCCCCCGCCAAGCGCCCCCCCGCCGACATCTCCGCCATTCGTTTCTGCCGGCGAGACGAGCTCATAGGCACGGTCGTCTGGCAGGGTCGGCTGACCGTTCAGCGGAAAGGTGATGAGCGTGAGGTCGGCGCCTTCGGCGACCCCCAGTTCGTTTGTCGCCATCACCCGAAAGTGGTAGGCGCTGCCGGGCGTGAGACCCTGCAGGTAAACGCCGGCCTTCTGGTCGCTTTCGGCTGAGCCAATGTCGATGCCCGGCGCGACGGGCACCTCAACGCAGGACGCGGGGCTGATCGCACAATCCGACGTGCCGTACTGGAAGTAGTAGTGCGTATCGCTGCTACTCGGGTTGACCTGAGCCTGGAGCATCGCACTCGTGGCTGTCACGTCGGCGGACCACTCGCCAGCGATCGTCGGCGGCCCGGGCATGATTGCCGACGCACTCGACGCACCGACCCCGCATGCCACCGTCGCCCACCCCACACACCCCAATAGAACACGCAACATCCGCACGATGGGACCCGCTCGGTGCCAGCCTACGCGGACCGTTTCAGGGTCGGTTTCTCCATTTGACGCTGGCATCGGCCTTCCCAGCATCACAGCATGCTCGCCCCAGCTCGGCAAATTTCGGGGGAAAGGGACGCGGAGCGCTCAGTGGAGCTGCTCCGTAGAGCCGCTCACTGCAAGGCCTGCGGAGAGATGGGGCGCCGGACCATCAGACGCAGCGGCGGGCTGCCGCCGAAGCGCATCTCGCCGGTGAGCTCAAACCCGAGGCGTTCGTAGAGCGCGGCGTTGAGCTCGGACGTAGCCTCGATGTAGGCCGGCAGCTGGTGCGTGTCGCAGAGATCGAGCGTCGGGCCGAGCAGCTTGGTGCCCAAGCCTTCGCCCTGCGATGCCGGGCCCACGCCGACGGTCGCAACGTAGTGGTGCGGCTCGTGGAGATGACGGTGCTCCATGACCAAGAGGTATGCCAGCGCTCGTGGGGTGTGGACACCGAAGGCGCGCGTGTAGCCGGCGCCGTTCAGGAGCGTCGTGGAAATCGGCAGGCGCCACTTCCCGGGCGGCAGCGAGATCGCCGCGCCGGCCAGCTTGCCGGTGGTCCAGACATTGCCATGAGCCAAACCGAACACCCGGAGCTGCAGCTCGAAGAATCGCCGAAGACCCGCGCGGCGCCTGCGGTCGGACGGCATCAGCCACCCGTAGATGGGATCCTCATAGAACGCGTCCGCCAGCGTTTCGGCAAGATGCCCCACATCGGCCGTTGTGGCAGGGCATACCAAATGCTCGCCGGCCGGTGAGTTCGAGGCCGGGGTGGCCGGGGGCGGGGTGATTGGCGATATGTTGGTCATCTCTCGTGGCCCTCTCGCATGAGCGCGTCGTTTCGTACGACGTCTTCTATCACCATCTTTACGCGTTTGTCCAGCTCGGACTTATTCAGCTCGCCAGAGATCCAAGCGGCGATTCAACCCTCACCCCGGCATGGCACGCTGCTGTGCGCGGTGGCCTCTGTCCCGTCGTCGAAGTGGAGTTCGACCAAGAATGGAAAGCCCTTGGCCGGACACCTGCTGGGGATGATGATGCCTTCTGGATGGAAGCTCACCCTCCGCCCATGAACGTTCCTAACGTACGTGAGCCCGAGCGGGCCGAGTGTAGATTCAAACGCGGTGGTTGCCAGGTCATTGCCACCCGGTACCGTCGGAATCACGGGAACCGTGGTTTCAAGATCGCTGCCAAAGGGTCCTGTTTCCGTCTGCGCCCGGCCGAGGTAGAGCAGGCGTGAACGGATTGGCGTCCCCTGTTCGATATCGAAGAGAAGTTCGGCAGTCGATTTCGCCGGACCGGCAAAGGCGTCCACGTGGGCCGTCGACCGGATTGGCGCGTCGCCGAACGTCACTTCGGTGCGCGCCGTTCCAAAGCCTATCTGGGAGTTCACCGGACAGCCGCTGGGACCACGTTCCAGCAGGGCCGCCGGTTGACAGGTGTTGATACCGAGTTCCGAGGCGTTCTCGTTTATGCCCGCGGGAAGATGCAAGTCGATCCCGGTGAGCGGTGGAGGCGTGGCGCCGGTGGGGGTGGCGATGTTGAAACCGAACTTCACCGTCGTGCTCGCGCCGAGCCGATATGGAACGAACGACGTGTGGAGCTTGACGAGCACGGTCGCTCCCGCTGCTGCCGGCAGCAGCGCGCACAGCGGGACGACAGCCAGCGCCAGGCGGCTAGAAGAAAAGATGGCCACCAAATGTGAGCGCAAGAGCGTAGCTTTCTCGGTTCAACGAGCCTTTTACTTTGAATCCGGTCCCGTGGGCGTGCTTGTATCGGCCTGAGCCACCGCTGAAAACAGCCGTACCCGAAAACTGTGCGACCTTCCCTTCGGATGCGATGTTCGACGACCCATAGCCGTTCAGCGTGCCTCCCGGCAGATAGCCGGTTATGCGGAACTTCACGCCTCTCGAAGTGGTGGTGAGGTCGATCGTCAATGTGCCCCTGTACGTGCCGGAGGCGGGGCCTTGCTCGACAAATGAGGCCCCGCTTTTGCTGGTCTTGTGAAGATGGCCCGTCTCGGTGAAGGTTTCGCTTCCGGCCGCGACCGCCGCGGCGTGCGATGCGGAGCTCGCCGTCAACACGCCGGCAACCGCCATCAGTGCGACAGCGACCCACGCGAGCGGGACTCGAGCCACGCGATACCTCATGATCTGGTTCAACAACACGACATCTCCTTATGGTCACGGTTGGCGATCACCTGGCGGCTCATCCTGCGAGGCTCCCGGTGCTTGCGGGAGTGCCAGCCGAGTCCGCGATGGGGCCGCCGGGCGCGGCGAGAGGGCCGGCGGGCGCGGCGAGCCAGACGTTGTTGAGCCGCTTCTGGAAGTACCATGTGCCGACCGGCGCCAGAAAGAACAGCAGCAGAAACGCCGGCGGTACACTCACATGGTCAGCTTCGGGAATGCCGGCCATGCCCTGAGCAGCCCGCAGCCGTTTCACCATGTTGAGCATCGACACCACCGTCGGCACGATGATCAACAGGCCAGGGAACAGGGCCAGCAGGGAGTTTCTCGGGTTCTCTCCAAGTGCGGTCGTGTGGCGGACCCGACCCAGCAGCGCCAGCTCCCGGTTCACCTTGTAGTACCAGACGACGCCGTACATGCCGAGCGTTACCAAGTCGAACGCGAGAACGTGCACAGGGTTGCGGATCTTGGCCGACCCCGCCCGTCCGAGGGGTACCTCGGCCAGGCTCATGGATCGGTCGTTGTGGGATGCTGGATCATTCCGACGGACGGTACTCGATCCTCGGTCGCAGACGCAAGCATGCGCCGAATCGCTCACGCGCGGCGAGCGGCTTGGCAGAGGCGATCAGTGGAGCCATGCTCAGGCGATTCGCCCCCGGTTCCACTAGCATCGGAGCGCGTGGCCGAGGGCACCACGGATTCAGGCATCGCGATCGAGGTATCCCCGGGAGTTAGGGTCTCGGTAGGAGAGACGGGACTCCGTGGCGGGCCTGCGGTGGTGTTGCTGCACGGATTGACGCTGACCCGCGAGCTCGTCCTCATGGGCTCAACCAAGCTCGAGCGGGGCGGCTTTCGCGTCCTCGCGTGCGACGCCCGCGGCCACGGGCGCTCCGGCGCCCCGGCCGATCCCACCGCGTATGGATATCGGGACCTGGCGGGAGACGTGGTTGGCATCATGGACGCGCTCGCGGTCGAAAGCGCGCTGCTCGTGGGAGCCTCGATGGGCTTTCACACGGCGTTGCGTGTGGCGCTCGACCATCCCGACCGCGTCGCCGGAATCGTCGGAATCACCCCGGGATTCGATCCGGGTGAGACCCCCACCGCGAGGGATCTGCACGAGGCCGATCTGACGGCCGAACTGCTGCGGCGGGATGGCGTGGAGGGCTTCCTGCAAGCCCTCGAGCAGATCAGCGACCCGCTGAGCATCATCGCGCCGGAGGAGCTGCGCAGGCGCATGTCACGGCACGGAGATCTGGGCGCGCTCGCCGATGCGGTGCAGTACGTCGTGCGCTCGCGCCCGTTCGAGTCACTGCACGAGCTCGCGGCGATCGAGGTCCCGGCGCTGGTTGTCGGCAGCCGCGACGCCTTTGACCCGCGACATCCCCTTTACGTCGCGAGCGCCTATGCCGCCGCGCTGCCGCGCGCTGCGCTGCACCACGAGGCCGAGGGCCGCGCCCCGATCGCGTGGAGCCGCAGGCGACTGGGCAACCGCGTGCACGATTTCGCCCGAAGCCTCATTTGGGAGGCGCCCACGCACCGGGCCGGTAGCTGACGGCGGGCATGGCGGGGTGGCACCTCCGCGCGGCACGCTCCACCGCGACCGGCTGCGTGCGTCTGGCGCGTCAACCTGGCGTGACGACCTCCTGCCGAGCGGAGGTGATCTCGGCGGCGTCGCCAAATACGGCGCGCACCGTCTGGACGATGTTGTCCTGCATCGTCCTCGCCGCAAGCGGCTCGAGCATCTCGCGCATCGTCGGGATGCCGATGTCGAACTCGGCTTCAAAGGTGATCGTGCAGCCCTCGCCCGACGGGCCCTCGCGGACCGTCCACGCCCCCTCGAGGGCCTCGGGGTCGCCGTCGCGACGCCGGAAACGCAACGTGTGCGTCGCAAAGTCGAGTTCATCGAACTCCGACCAGATGAGGACCCCCTTGCGGAAGTTCACCTCCCAGTGGGAGATCAGCGTCCCGTCGGGCTGCTCCTCGATCGTGACGTTGCGTACCGCATCGCTCAGCAACGCGTGCCGGCGGTAGTCGCGGACCAAGCCGAACGCCTCTTCGACGCTGAGCGACGTGTGATGAGCGACGACGCGGACGAGCTGACTCATGTGCCACCTCCTTCTGGGGTGTAACGATTGGCGACGATCTCCAGCGACTCTTCGAGCGCGGTGCACAGCCAGCCGATGTCGGCTTCCGTCAGATAGGCCGACGGAGTGAGACGGAGCGTCTCGGAGCCCACCAGCGAGTGGTTGGTGATGACGCCGCGCTGGAACAGCTCATAGATCAAATCGGCCGTCAGGTGCGAGCCGCGCAGCTCGATGCCCACGAGCAGCCCGGCAGCCCTCAGATCCACCACCAGGTCCTCGCGATAGCGCTCCACAGCCGCCGCGAGCGCGTCGCGCAACCTCTCTCCCCGTTCGCGCACCCGCTCGAGGAGACCCTCGGACTCGATCGCGCCGATCGTCGCGGTCACGGCCGCGGCCACGAGTGGAAGGTTGGCGAACGTCGCCGAGTGCAGGAACGGATCTCGGCTCAGCGGCTCCCACGCCTCGGCGCCGGCGATCACCGCTCCGACCGGAAGGACTCCGCCGGAGAGAATCTTGCCGGCGAGCAGGACGTCGGGGGTGACATCCTCTCGGTTTGCCACCCACCAGTTCCCGGTGCGGCCCAGGCCGGTCTGGATCTCGTCCAGGATCAGCCAATGCCCGTGCCGGCGGCAGAGCTCGGCGACGGTGCGCAGGTATCCCGCCGGCGGGATACGAACCCCCGCCTCGGCCTGGATCGGCTCCATGAACACGCAACACCGTCCGGGTTCCTGCGCCAGCACTGCCGCGAGCGGCTCGAGCTTCCCGAACGGAACGTGAACGACTCCGGGCACGAGCGGCTTGAACGGATCGCGGTAGCGCTCGTGCGCCGTCAGCGTCAGGGCGCCGAGCGTCTTGCCGTGGAAGCCCCCGTGCATCGCCACGACACGGTCCTTGCCCGCCAGGCGCGACAGCTTGAACGCGAGCTCGACCGCATCCGCGCCCGAGTTGAGGAGGGTCACGTATTCGAGTCCTTCCGGCGCGACTCGGGCGAGCGTCTCGGCCGCCTCGGCGACAGCGGGGTTGAGCAGGAACCTGGTGCCGATCGGCTGCCGCTCAAGTTGGGCCTTGACCGCGGCGCAAACGCCGGGATGGCGATGGCCGAGCAGCAGCACACCGTAGCCGCCGCAGTCCAGGTAACGCCGGTCATGGTGGTCGTACACGTAGGCGCCCTCGGCGCACGTCTCCACCTCCGCTCCGTTGACCTCGGCCAGCATGGCCGTCGCAAGGCTGACATGCCCACGGTAGGCGGCGAGACACCTCGCACGCAGCGTATCCGCGCCGAGGGCGATCATGTGACGGACTGAGGCATCCTCGCCAGCAGCTCCCTGACCGCCACACGGAAGGTCTCCTCCAAGTCCAGCTCCAGGGGCCGCCCGTAGTGTTTGGCCAGCGAGTCGAGCGTGCTCGCGAACGGGCGGGGGGTCAGTAGCACCGTGCCAATGCTGTCCATCTGCTCAAAGCGCCGAACATACCGCCGCGGCATGTCGTCATAGAAGGCCGGCTTCAGCAGCCGCTCGATCATCTCCCGTGCAACCAGACGCGGCGCAGCAACCTGGCGGCCCACTTCGGCAAAAGTCGCCATCGCCACCTCGATTACCTCGCCGACCGTCCAAGCATCCTGCCCCGCGGTGACGAACGAGACCTCGCCGGGCGGCGGAGCGAGGATCATCATCTCCAGCACCTCCGCCACCAGCTCGGCGGCGACGAAGTCCAGGCGGGTGCCCTCGTCAGAGGGCACGAAGGGCATCTGCTCGTTGACGAGCGCCTCGATGAAGAAGTGAAAGCCCTGGCGGCGCGGCGCGGTGCCGCCCGGCGAGCCGCCGACCACGACCGAGGGGCGCACCACGTGCCAGTCGAGGCCGCTCGCGCGCACGGTCTCCTCGGCCTCCAACTTGGACTCGACATACCCGCCCGGGTCAAGGAAGCCCGACGGCGGCCTGCGCTCGGCGTCGACGAATGCGGTGCTGACGTGGAGCAGGCGAGCATTGGCGTCGGCGACGAACTCGAGCACGCGACGCGTACCCTCCAGATTGAGCGCGAAGTACTCCGCCCGCGATGTGTCAAACCGCGTGGCCGCCGCAAGGTGCGCCACGACCTCGACCTCACGTGCCAGGGCACTGTATGCACCCGGCGCCAAGCCCAGCCGCGGCTGGAGGAGATCTCCGGTGACCGTCCGAGCAGCGCAGTCCGGCCGGCTTTCGTGCGTCAGGCAAACAGTCCAGTCCTCAGCCAGCCGGGCGACCAGTGGGGCTCCCACCACTCCGGCACCACCCGTCACGAGCACCGTGCCCTTCCTCGCCATCGTTTATCCCCCCCGCGGAGAGGCGATCAGGGCAGGCGCCGGGGCACGGACACCCTCGACGCCAAAGCCGAGGACCACGCTACGCCGATGGCTCACTCGCCGTCCTCGGTATCTGTGCCGGGGTCGAGGCCGGCGGTTGCGATCTTGTGGTGGATCATCTCGATGATGCCGCCGAAGTCGGAGACGCCTTCGGCGTCGCTTGCCTTGATACGCACGCCGTACTTCTGATCGACCACCTGACCGATCTCGACCATGTCGAGCGAGTCGAGGTCGAGCTCCACCAATGTCGCCGTGTCCGTCAGCAGCTCGGGCTGCATGTCGAACTCCTCCACAAGCAGCGTGGTGAGGAGCTCCCTGATCTCGTGTGGGGTGACCACCTGTGTCGATGCCTCCATGTCCTTCCTTCCTTCCTGGCCTTAGGCCGTTAGTCCGCCGTCAACTGTCAGTACCGCTCCGGTCACGTAGCTCGCCCCGGGCGAAGCGAGAAAAGCGACACAAGCCGCGACCTCATCCGGTCGCCCCAGCCTGCGCGCCGGGACCAACTCCTTCACTCCCTCACTCACGCCCTCGATGAAGCGCGTGTCGATCAACCCGGGCGCAACCACGTTGATCGTCACGCCGCACCGGGCAACCTCGGCCGCCACCGTTTTGCTCGCGGCGATCAGTCCGGCCTTGGAGGCGGCATAGTTAACCTGGCCGGGCACCGCGCGCAGCCCAACCACCGACGCGATGTTGACGATCCGTCCGCTGCGCGCACGCACCATCGGCGTGACCGCTCGCCGCATGTAGCGGTAGGCCGCCGACAGGTTGGTATCGAGCACCGAACGCCATGCCGCGTCGTCGAGGCTCATCGCAAGATCGTCGATGCGCATGCCAGCGTTGTTGACCAGCACGCTCACCCATTCGTACCGCCGCTCGAGTTGCTCGAAGCAGCTCTCCATCGCAGCCTCGTCGTTGACGTCCGCCTTGATCGCAACGGCGCGACCGCCGGCCCGCTCGATCTCGTCCACCACCCGCCGCGCGCCGTCGGCGTCCGAGCTGAAGGTGATGCCGACCGGCAACCCGCCGGTCTCCAGACCGCAGGCAAGCTGACGAGCGATCGCCGCACCGATCCCGCGCGACGCGCCGGTTACAAGCGCACAGCCTGGTGTCGCCCGCTTTCGACTCATGCGAAGACTCCCATACGAGGCGCCGTCATCGGCCCGCCGTCGGCGCCGTTACCGCGTGTACTGTGCCGAAACCGTGACACCACCATCTCCCAGCTCGTCGCTTACTCAGCCCACCTTTATTGCGCCACGACGGTACAGATGGGATCTACATAGCGCAAGCCCACGACATAGCCGATGCGCTGGCTGCCCGTACCTTGACCGCGTCCCCATTCACCCTACGCATCGGTGCTCACGGTCGCGGGCTCGGCCTCACTCAGGCCGATACGGCAGTGAAGCCACCGCAGCGGCCGCGGCGCCCACCAGTTACGATCGCCAAGCAGCGCCATGAACGACGGCACCAGCAGGGCCCTGACGATACTGGCGTCGAGCGCCACCGCCAGCGCAGCGCCGACGCCAAACTGCTTGGTGATGAATACCGAGGTTGTACCCAGCGCTCCGATCGCGACGCAGAACAGGGCAGCGGCGGCAGTGATGAGACGTCCGGTGCGCTCCATTCCGAACGCAACCGCCTCGCGGTTCTCGAGCCCGGCGTCGTGCGCCTCCTTGATCCGCCCCAGCACAAACACCTCGTAGTCAGTCGACAGCGCGAATACGACGACAAACATCAGCACGAGACTGGCCTCTTCCAGGCCGCCGATGGGCTCGAAGCCGAGCAGCGAGGACAGATGGCCGTCCTGGAAGATCAACACGAGCAACCCGGCGCCGGCGCTCAAGGTGAGGAGGTTCATCACAACCGCCTTCACCGGCAGCACCAGCGAGCCCGTCATCAAGAAGATCGCGCCGGCGACCACCAGGAGGAGGAGCAGGAGCGCCATTGGCGCATGCGAGGAGACTGACGCCTTCTGATCGATGAAGAAGGCAGTCAAGCCGCGAACCAACCCCCCATATGGTCGTGCGGCGTCGCGCAGCCTCAGCACCAGTTGCTGCTCCGCGCTCGAGTACGGGCTGCCGTGGGGCAGGAGATCGATTTCCCAGGCGCCGTGGCCCAAGGAGACGAACGGGGCTCCGAGAAACCTGAGCTCCGCCGCCTGCGTGCCTGCCACAGCGGCCGCCGCCTTGGCAAGCCGCCGCGCCGAGGCGTAGGGGGCGTACACGACGATGTTGATCGATCCCGCGGGATTGGCGGCAAAGTCGTCACTGAGCGCAGCTTCGACCTGATGGCTTTCGTTCGAAGAGGACAGCAGGTTCGCTCCAGCGCCGGTGAAATGCAGGTGCAATGCCGGTAGAGCCGCGGCAAGCATCACCACGGAGGCCACGAGCGCGACCCGGCCGGGGCGACGCATCACGCCACACGCCAACCTCCACCAAGCTCCCTCCTCGCTCGCCCGCGCCGACCGTGCCGCACGGCGCTGCAGCCAAGCGGGCGAAAGCGCATCTACACGCGGTCCAAGGACGATCAGGAGCGCCGGCAGCACCACCAACGCCACGACCCCGCCGGACAGCGCCACCACCGCGCCGCCGATCCCCATCGACGATAGAAAGCGGATCGGGAACACGAGCAGCGTGGTGAGCGCCGCCGCGACGGTGAGCGAGCTGTAGAGCACCGTGCGACCGGCGGTCTGGAGCGTGCGCGCAACAGCCATCCGTGCATCGGCGCCGCCGGCCACCTCCTCTCGGTAGCGCGAGAGCACGAACAGGCTGTAGTCGATCCCCACGCCCAGTCCCATGCCGGTCACCAGGTTCAACGCAAAGACCGAGACGGGTGTGAACTGGTCGACCACCCGCAGCACGAGGAAGGTGAACAGAACCGCCAAGCCGCCCACCAATGGCGGCAGGAGCGCCGCAACGAGCCCACGGAATATCCAGAACGACAGCAACATGATGATCGGCGCGGCAAGCAGCTCAGCGCGCACGAGGTCCGAGCCGGTGCGGTGAGTGAGTTCTTCAAAAGCGACATCCGAGCCGCCAAAGCGGGCTTTCATTCCAGCCAGCTCCGCGCGCGCGGGAGTGCTCCGCAGCGCCACGCGCACCCGGGAGACGGCGGCCGCGGAGTCGGCTGTCGTCGCGAAGGACGCCAGCACAACAGTCTCTCGCCCGTTACGAGCGATCAGCTCGGGTAGGCTGCTTGCCGTGTAGTCGAGCAGCTGCTGGAAGCCCCTCTGGTGTTCCAGCAGCGTCCCCACTCGTTCGATGGCGCGCTGCGCGGCTGGATCGACTCGGATGTCGCGCTTTCCATACAGCAGCACCGCCACGCCGAAGTAGGGCTGCTGGCCCGTGGCGCGCTGGATGGCCCTGTTGGCGCGTTCGTACTGCGAGCTGGGATCCTGGAAGTCGCGAGTCGAGGTTTTCAAGAGCCCCAGGGTGGGGGTGCCGAAAACTGCCGCAAACAGAAAGGCGACCACGGCAGCGGCCAGTACGCTCCGCGGGCGGCCACAGACGAGCCTGGTCAGCCGCTTGATCATGTGGTCAGCTCTCTACCTCGTGCCCCGCGAGCGGCGACCTCAAAAGGAAAAATCTCGTTGCTCAGCTCACGTCTTCGATCCACGCGCATTTCATGCGGCGAGGCGCGCCTCTGGATGGGAGCCGTACTGAGGCAACGGCACTTCCCTCCCGCAGTGTGGGCAGGTGAGGGTTCTCGCGCCGACAGGCACCTCACCTCTGGCGGGCACCTCATCGACATCCCTCGCCTCGTCGGATCTCGGCCTGGAACTCCGACGTGCACTGCGCAGCTCGATGCGGAGATCGTCAACCGAAAATTTGTCAGCCGCGGCGCGATCGAGCCAGTACTTCTGCTCACCCGGCTCGGCAGCCGCGACCAGAACGTGATGACTCCAAGTCAAATTGTCCCTACGTAAGGACGAATCGAAGCGCGAGGACACGTAGCGCATGTTTCGCAGGCTCTTCGCGTCATAGCCGGTGATCTTGGCAGCTTCCGAATACCGTTCACCCCACCCCATCGCCGTCCCGTAGAGCAGCCAATCTCCGATCCACCACGGGCTTCCACGACCCACGGCGCCGATCAACCGCCCCTCGCGGATCCATGTGGGGCGCTCCATATCGCCGTTGGGTATCCACGCTACCGCGTGCCTGCTCGCGGGCTGACCGGGCACAGCCGGTGAGCTGCTCGACTCGATCCGGGAACGCAATCCTGCACCGACGCCCCGCATGTCGCCATTCGGGCTTCCTACGGGCCGAGCTTGGGAAGGCACTTGGACAGCTCCTCGTCGGAATGGATATAAGACGAAGAAGCAGTCCGGCTGCGACTGACCCAACAGCCACCGCTCGTCCCCTTCGGGTCCAGCACGACGAATGCGGTCATCAGATCAAACGCTCGCCGTGACGCCTTTATAGCATATAAAAGCCGGTGGGTCAAGAAAGATCTATGGATTAGATCCTTGCGAAAGCAAACCACTCTCCCGGGGCGGGGCGCGTCCAAGCGCGCCGCTGTTCTCAGCAAGGCGGAGAGCCGCTCTCGTCGGGCTCCAGCACGAACAGCTCAACTCGAAGATCCGGGGCCTGATGAGAGGCGCTCATGCAGGCCAGCACCGTGCGATCCGTGAGCTCCTCGACGAGGGCCCGCATCTTCACCTCGAGCGTATCGTGCAGCGCATGATGGGAGTCCCGCACCGAGATGCCATGTCCCGCTTCAAACAGAGTCTGCTCTGCGGCCGTGAAACCGCCCTTGAGCAAGATCACCAGCAGGTCGTTGTCCGCCCAGTGGGCCTTGCACCGCGTCGGACCCTTCCCCGCGAACTCGCGTAGCAGCTGCACCACCCCATTGCACAGCTCGACGAGCGTCTGTCCACTCCGGACCTGTGAAGGCTTCGCATCTAGCATTCGATCCACGCTGGCAAGTCTAGCGTCCAGATCGGCAACGAGCCATATGAGAAGTAAGAAACATTCTGACTACGCACGGCCAACCTCACGCGGTTGCCTTCTCGCAACACCAGCGCCACCGCTTCGCGCAATCTCCAACCGTGGGCCACTCGCGGCCTCGCGCAGTCGTGCGACTCCTTCCGCGCCGCCTGTGGTGTGAGGTACCTCATGATGCTTCGTCCTTCCTAGCCTTCGAGGGACGCAGTCGAAGCCCGGCATTGGCACGACTGCCCGAACGGACCGGCGGGGGAACGACCCCGCCCCACATAGTACAGATGTATAGTACGAACGTGTAGGACAAATGTTTGCACGCAGGCTAGACTCACACGATGAGCAATCGAGATGCTCTGCTCGAGGGTGCCAAGCACTGCCTGCGCGAGAAGGGCTACGCCCGCACAACCGCCCGAGACCTCGTCGCCGCCTCAGGCACGAATCTCTCTTCGATCGGCTATCACTTCGGCTCCAAGGAGGCGCTGCTGGCCGAGGCCTTCGACGAGGTATTCGTGGAGTGGACCGGCCAGCTGACCGCGGCGGCCCTCGACAACTCCGCCGCCAACGCGCTGGAACAACTGGTGGCCTCATGGAAAGCACTGCTCGAAGGCATTCCCGAGCACGAGAGCCTGATGCTCGCCTACGTCGAGTCGGTCGGTCCCTCGGTGCGCTCCCCGGCCATACGCGAGCGGCTTGCCGAGCACTACGACCGCGTGCGTCACGAGGTCGCAGACACCGTCAAACAGAGCTTCGGCGACGATGCCGTCGCCATGGGCGCCGACCCCGAGATCATCGCCTCGTTTCTCATCGCGATCGCCGACGGCTTCATGATCCAATTCCTCGTCGATCCAGCCCGCTGCCCCACCGGCGATCAACTCGTCAGCGCATTCAGCATTGCCATGACCGCAGTGCTGGCCCCGCTTATCTCCTCCACACCCGCTCCCGTGAGGACCCCATGAACCGGGATTGCCGGGGACCTGCGCGCGCATATCGCCTAGCTCAACGCCTCGCGGCCGGTCCAACCCAGGACAGCTGCGCAGCTCAGCTGAGCGCACTGAGTCCCGGCTGTGCGTCGGCGACGGCCTCAGATATCCAATGCGGGCTGCGCCGGCTGCGCTAACTGGTCCGTTGTCTTCTCGACGGTGCAGACGTAGTAGAGATCCAGCAGGAAGCGTTCGGTTGCGACCGATCCATATGCAGCGAGGTCGTCCCACGGGCGAGAATAGGGGTCGCCTGGCCCGAGCTTGATCAGGAGGCGGGCGATCGGCTCGAGCATACGGCGGAGTCTGGTGTGGGTCAGCCCGAGATCCATCACGACGACCCGGGAGCCGGGACGCAGCCGCTTCCAGGCCAGCGCCAGCGCCAAGTGTGGTTGGGGTATGACCGAGTAGCTGAGGCTGAAGAGCACGGCGTCGAGATCGCGATCGACCGGCAGCTGGGTAGCGTCTTGTTCGAGCAGCTGAACATTTGCCCAGCCATGATGCTCCACGAGCTTGCGAGCCTCCGACAGCATTCCCTCGGACGCATCGACTGCGATGACTGTGCCGCTCGGGCCGACGGCATCAACCAGGTAGGGCAGATTGCGCCCGGTGCCAGCGCCGATCTCGAGAACGACATCACCGGCTTTCAGGTCGAGCGCCACGACCGCCCTGCGTCGGGCGCGCGGGAGGACCAAGTACAGCACCTCCAAGACGCCGTAGAAGCGGGCGAACTGGCCGTAGCGCTTCGTAACCTCCGCGAGTGGCCTCCGGGTCGGGGTCACGCACCGCAGTGTACCCCTGCCGCACTCCTACCCAGCCTAATGGGTCCAGGCACGAATGGACACGGAGCCGATGACACCAACAGGGGAACGCCAATCACGCCGCCCAGTTCGAGGGTCTTCCGCGGGCACATCGAACCCCCGACCTGCGGCTTGAAAGTACGATCAGGGGTCTTCGGCCATCTACGACCGTTCGCTGATTTGGCTCTATGACACGGTTTCCGGGGCCTCGACCGGGGTCGCGTCTGCGGCTGCCTCCGGCTATTGTGTTGCCCCGCTGTTGCCCCAGCTCGGGCAGGATTGATCTGCCCACGCCCCCCACAAGGCGCTACAATCGACCTGTGACCACCAAGGTGCCCACATGAAGGTCGTGACCGTACGCGACTTCCGCGACCACGCGACGGAGATGTTCCGCTCCGACGACGTGATCCTCGTGACGCGCGAAGGCACCCCCGCGGGGTTCTTCCTCCCGTGGGATACGCCGGAGCTGCCGGTCGAGGTTCGCCGCGAGGTCTTCTTGCGCCTATCAGAGCAGATCGGCGGCGAGCTGAAGGCGAAGGGCATCAGCGAGCCAGAGGTGCTCGGCGATTTCGCTGCCTCCCGCAGTCGTAGCTGACGCGAACGTCGTCCTCTCGGCCCTCATCGGCGGGCGTGCCCGCCTGGTGATCGCCTCCGAGCACGGACCGCGTTGCATCGCCGCGGACGCCGTAGCCCGAGAGATCGCCCGGCACATTCCGCGCCTCGCGTCAAAGCGCGACCTCGATCCCGCGCTGCTGTTCGCAGCGCTCCAGATCATGCCGATCGAGTGGAAGGCCGGGAGCGAGTACGAGAATCACCGCGAGGAGGCCGAGCAGCGCATCGCGGACCGCGACCCCGACGACTGGCCGACCGTCGCGCTCGCGCTCAAGCTCTACCTCCCGGTCTGGACCCAAGACAAAGACCACACCGACGCGGGTATCGAGGTCTTCACGACCGGCGACCTGCTCGACGCGCTGCGCAATGCTGGACACGGCGTGTAGGGCTCCGGCATCCCCCAGCGCGCGGCATGGTCGGGTCGCCGGGAGCCTCGCAGCTCCCGGCTCCCACAGATCCCCGCGTGACAGTTTCCGTCAGCGCTAAACGGACAGTCCGGGTGGTACCGGACCATCCACTGATCGAAACGCAAAGTGCATGAACAGGTTCGTCAGGACCAGCGAGATGGGGTTCTTCAACCCCGGCGCGAAGCCCGCTCGTGCCGACCCCGCGTGGGCCATCGTTGCCGGGATTGCGCTCGACACCCGGATTACGGTGGGGCAGGCGTCCCGGGCGGGTCGGGGCCATGGTGGCGCTCAGAACTTGAGCGGACTGCGGCTGCCGAGCAGGTGCGTGAACAGTCGTGCCGAGAGCGCCGAGGGCCAGCGTCCGCGGCGGCGGGCGTATTAGAGCGTGCCACCTCCCCACGCCGCCACGCCGAGCATGAGGAACGCGACGCAGTACCCGTAGCCTCCCTGACTGCCGCACGCCCACGCCACCCACCACGAGCACCAGCCCGTGACGCGGGCCAGCGTCGGCCCGAAGCACCATGCGACCCACCCGGCCACGGCCAGTAGGCCGAGGAACAAATCACGTCGGCGAGCGGGCCGGCCGCGGCGATCGGGGTGGCGACGTGAAGGAGCATGCGTTCAGTTTGTCACTCGGGGTGGCCGGACAATTGCCATCGGTTCGTCGGTTCGAAGGACCCGACCCGGACACCGCTAGCGGGGGACCACCTATATCTTCTCGGGGATCGAGTAGTCGGCAAGTGCGCCACTCCGTCGACGCAGCCTCACTTGGGATGCGAGGCAGAAGCGCCTGAGACGGGATAGCCTCAACAAGATCGGTGGACGAGCCCACGACACTGTCTGAGCTGCTGACTCTTGACGACATGACCCGTGCCTTCTGGCCGCTGGGTCTGTCAGAGGCTCTCATGCAACCCGAGGAGTCGCTGCGCTTTCTCCGGGACTCGATCGCACTGGCTCGCCTCGTGGACGAGGTGCCGGAGACCGTCAGTGAGAACTTCGCGAGGGTGCGTAAGACCTACCTGTACGGGCTCGTGGAGTACGACATGTTCACCGTCGCCCACGACGACGCCAGGCTAATCCTCGAGGGCGCGCTTCGAGTCCGTTTCGTGACCTACTACAAACGACGAGATCCCGGCCACCAACAACGCTGAAACGACGTCGCTGAACGCTTCGTCGTTTGACGACGTGCGCGATGCCGCCAAACGCAAGTACCGGCTGGCTACGCCAGATGGCTCCCGTCCCCTTCCGCTGGGCATGGCCAGCCTGCTGGCGTGGGCCAGGCGCGAGCGGCTACTCGTCGGGCAGCGCTCTGCGGCCAGCGACAGAACAACAGCCGCTCTGCGCCACCACGTCGCGCACCCGTCGGGCTTCCACCGACTCGCACCGGTCGATGCGGCTCGAA
The DNA here is from genome assembly GCA_963742275.1 of uncultured Solirubrobacterales bacterium. Taxonomy (GTDB): domain Bacteria; phylum Actinomycetota; class Thermoleophilia; order Solirubrobacterales; family Solirubrobacteraceae; genus Palsa-744. Next base: position 498,114 of record CAVUKU010000002.1, read on the forward strand.
CGCTGTGTCGTGTCGCCGAGTACATCAACAAGCTCTGGGGTGCCGACACACCTGGCGGTCGGGCGTTCCCAGCACCGGTCGCGCGGGTTCCGCGCGTTGCCGCAATGTCCGCGGACGGACAACGCTGCGTCACGTTCCCAAGTGTCCGCTCCGTCCGCGCGGGACCCGTCCTTTGAAGAACGGCATGTTCGCTGTCTACCTCGCATCACCCCTGGAGGACCTCTGCGGCATCGGTGGACCCACGCTGCACTTCAGCCATCGCCCCGGCTTTCAATGCACGAGCCTGCCGTGCGAGCTGCTCTGGGGACCCGGGCCACTGCCCGAGCTCCTATCCGACCTCGCCCGCTACGAAGACGATGCACTCAACGACCAAGTCCCGCATCTCGACCGGCTGTTCATCATCCGCGTCGACGGCGAGAAGATCGACCTACCCCGCTCATCGGCCGACTTCTTTGTTTCACACGAGACCGAGGGCGAATGGTACGCGATTCGCGCCGACTACCCCAACGACGCGCTACGTCATGCGCGCGATCACCGCGACAAGCCACCGAGCCACCTGAACGATGGTCGCTGCCCGGACTGCCCGGTCACCGAGCTAGGGCGATTCCACGATCGCGTCAGCACAACGGAATGCCTCGAAGGGCACGCAGCTCATCAGAGCGGCCATTCGAGCTGATCGTCTATGCTCCGAGTGCTCCGGCACTGGTGCTGAGAATGTCGAGTCCCAACGAAAATGAGCGTGATTTTCGACTGGGTCCCGCCAGCGGCTCCTCGTTCGGAACAGCGTGAGGCTGGGCAAAGGCGAGACGCTTGAATCTCGCGCACTGCAATAACGGGGGCCACATCGTCCACTGCTGCACGGTGTGCCCTGACCGGCCCACGAGACACGCCGTTTTTCGACGCAAAAGGCACGATAAGCTCTTGTGATCCGGGCTTCTGGCTCTTCGCCGGTGTCGACATATCTATGTCCAAAATGTGCCCCGCATGTCCGCATCATAAAGATCGGGATCGGAGTCGCCAGATTCCATGACCTCGATATACCGGCTCGCGCCAGCGCATCGAGGTTACGAGTACCAAGACCTTCTCGTCGCGTGTCGCTTTGTGGACGTCCTGCTCGGGAGCGTCCTTGAGGCTCGGTGTGACGAGAAGCTCTTCGGCGACGATCGATTCGACGATCTCACAACCGTCGACCTTGACGGGATCCGGGAGCGAGTCCAGTTCAAGCACACCGACGATGACGACCGCCCACTAACACTCGACACATTCACGAAGGACCAGCGACGCCTCCGACTCGATCGTCTATTCGACTCGATGCTCACCGACCGCGACGGACCGGGCCGCGCCGCCAGCGCAGCGGTCTTTCGCGTCGCGCTGCGCGACCAATCCCCGACGGACCCCGCGCTCACAGCGGTTCTCAAACCCGGGGCGCGCGAACCAGGTCCCTTCCTTGCCGGCACGCGAACGGAGAGACTTCTCTTCCACGCGCCGGCGCTCTGGGAGCAACGCTCTACCGATGCCGGAGAGCCGTCACCATTTGCGTTTCTGTTCAGTGGCGACACAGCGCCGAGCTACGACGAACTCGAGTGGATCTGCGATCGCCTTATCGTCGAAGTCGGCGCATCACGCGCGAGCCTGGATCTTACTGAGCCCGCCCGACGCTGCAGAGCACTTGCTGCTGGCGCGCGCCCGCGCCGACGTAGGCGCGGAGACCTTTCCCAATACCGAACGGACCGCAGTCGACGTCGCATCGGCGCTCGTCTCGGCAGCTCGTGCCGCGCGACAGGGCTCGCTAATCCCCAGCGCACAGGAGCTACTTCGCCGAGCGCGTCTCAGGAGCGACTTCGGAGCGGTCTCACGCGCGCATCCTGTCGACCGGACGATCGAGGTGCCGCGTCCGACTGCGGTTGCGCAACTCGCCGATGCGGCGAGCGAGCGAGCTGATGCCGGCGGGCGCCTGCTGATCGTCGGCCCGCCCGGTCATGGCTAGTCCTGGGTCTGCCAGCAACTCCTGGATGTCCTCGACGAGGACGGCTGGCTCGTCGCGGAGCACTACTGCTACCTGGGCGATGCCGATGGCGAGCGGATCGAGCGCGTGCTCACCGAAGCAGTCCTCGGCAGCCTTCTCGGCCGCCTCGCGGCGGCGGACCCGCGACTCGTCCGCGATCAACGACCACGCTTCGCAGCAGACGAGGACGCGCTAGTGGACGCTCTTCGCCGCTCCCTTGAGTTGGAGCCCTATCGCCGGATCGCGCTCGTTGTCGACGGCATCGACCACATCACGCGCGTTCGGGCCCGGACCGGGAGCCCGTTCGACCCATCGAAGAGCATGTCGGAGACGCTTGCGGTGCTTGATCTCCCGCCGGGCGTGGCTCTCAACGTCCTCAGCCAACCAGGGGTTCACCTCGCTGCACTCCGGGAGACGGGTGCCACTACCATCGAGCTCGCGGGCCTGGCGCGACCGGAGATCCATTTGCTCACGGACCGGCTCGGCCTCGTCCCATTCGCTGGTGACGCGTCTGGTGGGGCAACGCCCCTCTTGAAAGAGTGCAAGGCGATCGCTTCATTTATCGATGTGCTCACCGAGCGATCCAGTGGCAATGCGCTCTACGCAACGTACCTATGCCGCGACGCTGCGATCGGCGGTGGCGCGTACCGATCCCGCGTCGGTCGTCCGCGAGCTCCCGCCTTTCGACGGGACGCTGAAGAGCTATTACGACCATCTCTGTCGGTCCCTAGGCGCAGATGCGGCGTGGATCGCTGACATTATTGCCCTCGTCGACGAGGACCGCATCGTCGTGCGCGACTTCATCATCGGCGTCGCAGAGCTTGCAACTGGGGCGGTCCGCTAGTACGCGGAGAACAGTATGCCCCTGCTCAAGACACGCACGCTCGTTTGATCGTCCGTTGGCCCGTGACGGTGGCCCCGCGACAGCGCGACGCCCGGGGGCATCCACCGCAAGCAGACTCCACGTACCACCTCGACATCGGCGTGCCGTGGCAGAGGTCTCATCGGGCCTCACCATCGGGACGCCTCAGCGGGGCCGGTGGCCCCAGAGCCTCCTGAAGCCGGTCGGCGCCGACCCTGAAAGCCAGGAACCCGCTCAACAGAGCGGATTCCGAGAGATGCGCCTGGGGGGAATCGAACCCCCGACCTGCGGCTTGAAAGGCCGCTGCTCTTTGGCACCCCGTAGGTTGCCGTTGACCACTGAGCTACAGGCGCATTGGTGGTGATCGCGGATTGTAGATGGATGCGCGGCCGCAATGTGGCCGGCCGCCAAGCAGCCGACGCTCAGCCCTCGATCGCGGCGTACACCTCGTCGAGCAGTTTGGCTCGGTCGACGAGCTTGAAGCTGTCGGCGAGGTAGCGGTCGGTCTGCTCGCGCGGCTCCCCGCCCAGCGCCATGTTAAGCGCAACCAACCGGGCACCGTCGAGATCCTCGCCGCCCTGCCCGCTCTCTTGAGCTCGCGGCGCTGCTGCCGGGACCGCGACGGCAGGAACCTCGGTAGCCGGGACCATAGGGGCCGAGACGGAGGGGGCAGGAACCACAGTAGCCGGGACCGTGCGGGCCGAGACGGAGGGGGCAGGAACCACGGTAGCCGAGACCGTCGGGGCTGGAACGGAGGGCGCATGGTTCTGGCCTACGGGCCTCCCCTCCCGCTCGCCGCCCGGCGCTCCCTCCCCGGCGGGCGACTGCCGGCCGGAGCGCAGGCTTTGGGCGAGCGCGCCAACCTCGCCGTCCAGGGACTCCAGTCGCGCGAGCAGCGCCGTGGAGGTCCGAGCGAGTGTCTCCACGTGCTCGCGCGCACGCTCCACCTCCCCCGCCGCCTCCTCACGGGTGCCCTGCGCGTCCCGCTGCGCCTGGCGCTCGATCTCCGCGGCGGTGGCCTGCGCGGCGTCGAGGATCCCCTGCACCTGGGTGGCCGTCGCCGAGCCGAGCGCGAGCTCCCCGGCGCCCTGGGCCCGCTGCTCGAGTGCCTGCACCGCAGCCGCCAGAGCGCGTAGATGGGCGTCCACCGCCGCCGGGTCGTATCCCCGCCGCGCGACCGGGAAGTCGCGCCGTTCGATGCTCTCGCGATCCAACTCCACCTGCGCGCAAGCGTATCGGACCCTGACCTCGCCGCTCCCCGCTTGCGGATGTTGCGTCGCCCGCCGGTCCGTCGCCACTCTCCACCTGCGGCAGTCGCATCGCCCGCCCACGCCGCGCGACGCCTACGCCATCTCCTCCGCGGGCGCCTCCATGGCCTGGGCTTCACGCAGGTCGCGGCGCAGCTCGCGGATCTCGTCGCGCAACTGGGCGGCGTACTCGAAGCGCAGGTCCTCCGCCGCCGCGAGCATCTCCTCCTCGAGCTCCACCGCGAGGCGCTCGAGCTCGTGGGTCGGCATCTCCTTCGCCCTCCCCCGGGTGCTGCTGCGTCGGCGCCGACCGCGGGGGACCTTGGACTCGCCCTGCAGGAACTCCGCGATGTCCGAGACGCCCTTCACGATCGAGGCCGCGGTGATCCCGTGCTCCTCGTTGTAGGCCACCTGGATTTCGCGGCGGCGGTCGGTCTCCTCGATCGCCGCACGCATCGCACGGGTCTCCTTGTCCGCGTACATCAGCACCACGCCGTTGACGTTGCGCGCCGCGCGTCCGATCGTCTGGATCAGCGAGGTCTCCCCACGCAGGAAGCCCTCCTTGTCGGCGTCCAGGATCGCCACCAGCGAGACCTCCGGCAGGTCGAGGCCCTCGCGTAGGAGGTTGACCCCCACGAGCACGTCGTACTCCCCGAGGCGCAGGTCGCGGATGATCTGGATGCGCTCCAGGGTGTCAATCTCCGAGTGCAGGTAGCGCACGCGGAAGCCCATCTCCAAGAGGTACTGCGTGAGGTCCTCGCTCATCTTCTTCGTGAGCGTCGTCACCAGCACCCGCTCCTGGATCTCCACCCGGGAGCGGATCTCGTTCATCAGATCGTCGATCTGGTTGCGCGTGGCGCGCACCTGCACATCCGGGTCCACGATCCCCGTGGGCCTGACGATCTGCTCCACCACCCGCCCCGCGCGGGTGCGCTCGAACTCCCCCGGGGTCGCCGAGACGAACATCAGCTGGGGGGTGATCGAGAGGAACTCCTCGAAGCGCTGTGGGCGGTTGTCCATCGCGCTGGGCAGGCGGAAGCCGTAGTCAACGAGCGTCTGCTTGCGCGAGCGGTCCCCCTCGTACATCCCCCCCAACTGGGGCACCGTCTGGTGGGACTCGTCGATGAAGCACACGAAGTCCTTCGGGAAGTAGTCGATCAGGCAGTAAGGGCGGTCGCCCGGGCCCCGCCCGTCGAGGATCCGCGAGTAGTTCTCGATCCCCGAGCAGAAGCCCATCTCGCGCAGCATCTCCATGTCGTACTGCGTGCGCTGGCGCAGGCGGTGGCTCTCCAGCAGCTTGCCTTCTGACTCAAGCTGTGCGCAGCGCCCGTTCAGCTCGCCGCCGATGTCCGCGACCGCCTTCTCGACCGAGCCCTCCCTCACGTTGTAGTGCGTCGCCGGCCAGATCGCCACGTGCTCGAGGTCGTCCTCGATCAGCTCCCCGGTGAGCGGGTCGAAGTGCTGCAGGCGCTCCACCTCGTCGCCGAACAGCGTCGCCCGGTAGGCGGTCTCGGCGTAGGCCGGGAACACCTCCAGCGTCTCCCCCCGCACCCGGAAGGTGCCCCGCGCGAGCACCGTGTCGTTGCGCGTGTACTGGATCGAGACCAGTTTGCGCAGCAGCCCGTCGCGATCGATCTCCTCCCCGCGGCGCAGGATCTGCATGTTCATCTCATACACCTCCGGCGAGCCCAGACCGTAGATGCAGGAGACCGACGCCACCACGATCACGTCACGCCGCGCGAACACCGCCGCCGTGGCCGCGTGGCGCAGGCGATCCACCTCCTGGTTGATCGCGGAGTCCTTCTCGATATACAGGTCCCGGCTGGGGACGTAGGCCTCGGGCTGGTAGTAGTCGTAGTAGGAGACGAAGTACTCCACCGCGTTCTCGGGGAAGAACGTGCGGAACTCGTTGCACAGCTGCGCAGCGAGCGTCTTGTTGTGTGCGATCACTAGCGTGGGGCGCTGCACCGCCTCGATCACGCCCGCCATCGTCATCGTCTTGCCCGTCCCCGTCGCCCCCAGTAGCGTCTGGAAGCGCTCCCCCTGCTCGACCCCCTCCGCCAGCCCCGCGATCGCCTTGGGCTGGTCGGCGGTGGGGGTGAAGACTGAGTCGAGCTTGAAGGGGGGCATGGGCGGCGGTCTCTTACGGTAGCGTCCCCTCCCTCCCTGAGCCCGTCGGACTCGCCTCCTGACCCCGGTATGATCGACCCACCATGCCGGTCCGAGCGACCAAGCGGGGGGCGGGGCGAACAAGGCTGGAACGGGACTGCGACGTCCTGATCTGCGGGGGATCCTTCGCGGGCCTTGCGGTCGCCCGCGAACTTCGATCCTCCGGGGCCAAGGTCCTGATCATCGACCGCTACGAGCTCGGCGAGCGTGCCACATCGGCGTGCGCCATCCCCACGGCCTGGCTGGAGGGGCTCTCGTTGCAAGACTCGCTGCGCCAGACCTTCGGGGAGCTGCGTGTCCACACTCCCCTGACCAGCACCCGCTGGCCGCTGCCCTGGTCGTTCTCGACGTTCGACTACCGTGAGCTCTGCGCCCTGCTTTGGAAGCAGACCGGCCTGCCCGGAGATGGGTATGAGACGGCGAAGGTGGACGGCATCACCCGCGGTGACCTTCACACGGTCCATACCGACCGTGGTGACATCCGCGCGCCGCTGGTGGTCGACTGCCTCGGTTGGCGGCGGGTGCTCTGCGCCGGCGCTCCGGTCCAGCCGCCGCAGGCCCCGCTCACCCGCGGCCTCGAGGTGCACCCGCGGGGGACGGGAGAGGAGATGGAGCTGTGGATCGACCCCGGCTACGTGGACGCGGGCTACGGCTGGAACTTCCCCGCGGGCGAGGAGCTGCGGGTGGGGGTCTGCTCCTTCCGGCCCTCCGATCACGTCAAGGAGCCAACCGTGCGGCTCGCTGAGGACCTCGGCCTCGACGCCGTGCGATATCAGGGCAACTGGATCCCGCACCGCCTGCGCCCCGCGGTCGAGGACGGGGTGTTCTTCGCGGGGGACTCCGCGGGTCACTGCCTGCCGCTGACCGCGGAGGGGATCCGCACCGCCCTGTATTTCGGACTCGCCTGCGGCCGGGAGCTGGGAGGGGTGCTCGACGGTGCTCGCAGCCGCGAGGAGGCGCTGCGAAGCTACGGAGCCTTCTCGCTGGCTCATGAGCGATCCTACCGGTGGCTGCTGCGCATTCAGCGCGCCGTGTGCCGCCCGACGAGTTGGAGCACCACACCGATGTGGGCCAAGGCTTTGACCAGCCGCCGCCTCACCAGATGGGCCTTCGACCGCTACCTGGCGATCGCACCCCCGTCGTTCGTGTTGTGAGGGGCTAACCGATGCCCAACTGCGCTGGGTAGGTGGCCCGGTAGGCACGTTGGGCGCTCTGCACCCGCCGCACGTATTCGCGGGTCTGCGGGAACGGGATCGCTTCGATCGTCAGCTCCCGGCCCTGCGCGCGGGCGTCCGCGACCCATTCATCGACGTTGGTCAGGCCCGCGTTGTAAGCCGCCACCGCGAGCATCTCGCTGCCTTCGTAGTGGTCAAGCAGGTAGCGCAGGTAGTAGCTCCCGTAGGCGATATTGATCGCCGGTGTCGCCAGGTCGCCCGTCTGGAAGCGCACTCCGCCCGAGAGGTGCGCGAGGAACTCCGCCGTGCTGGGGAGGATCTGCATCAGGCCCTCCGCTCCCGCCGAGGAGGGTCGCGGGTCGAACTTCGTCTCCGCGTAGATCACCGCCGCGATCAGGGCGGGGTCGAGGTGCTTTTCCGCCGCCTGCTGGCGGATCATGCTCGCGTCCTGCAGCGGCAGCGCTAGTTCGCGCACTGCGTGCTCCAGGCGCGGGGCGAGCGCGACGATCAGCGCGATCGCTGCGACCAGCACCGCGAGCGTCGTGAGTACCCGCCGGCCTCTCGACCCCGGCCCACCCGATCCGTCTCGGCGCCGGCCGACCTTCGATCGGTCGCCTCTGGCGGGCGATCGGCCGACGTACAGCTCGTGGGTTTGAGTCCTCACACCTTCAGCTTGTCAAGTATCTCCGACAGCTTCTCCAGCAGCTGCGCTTCGCTGCCATCGTTGCAGACCGCGAAGCTGGCGCGCGCAGCCTTCTGCTCTTGGGAGAGCTGACGGGCCGCGCGCTCGCCCTGCAGCTCGTGCCCCCGCCCCGCCGCGCGCCCGCGGCGCAGCTCCTCCCGCGCGACGATCGCGATCGTCGCGTCGTAGAGGCCCTCCATCCCCGCCTCGAAGAGCAACGGGACCTCCACCACCGCTGCCCGCGGGGCGGGCCGCTGGGCGCGCACCCGCGCGACCCATGCCCACACGCGCTCCCCGACCAGCGGCCACAGCAGGTCCTCCAGCCAGCGGCGCTCGCCCTCATCGGCGAACGCCCGCCGTGCGATCGCCGCGCGGTCCACCGCCCCCCCGGGCGCCACCTCGGGGCCCCAGCGCTCGACCACAGCATCCCTCAGGCGGAGCTCTCCGGCGTACAGCTCGTGCACCACGACATCGGTCGAGAGCACCGCTGCCCCCAGTCGCTCCAGCGCTGCCAGTGCGGTCGACTTGCCGGCACCCATTCCACCCGTCAACCCAAGGAGTGGGACCTCCCGCTCCGACTGCACGAGGTGCGAATCAGGCCTCGGGGGAGTCGCTCACGGCGGGCGCTAGTTCAGGATCCGAAGCCTGCCCGTCCGCCGGAGCCTCGGCAGCGAGCTCGGGCTCCACTCCCGCCGCAGCGGCGGCGGGCTCCGCGGCCGCTGCCGGCTCCTCAGCCTCGCGCTGGCCCTCACTGGATCCGGCCTCTGGCTGGCCCTCCACGACTGAGGCCTCGGTCTCGTCTTCGCCGGTGCCGGCCTCTAGCTGGCCCTCCGCCACCTCGACTGAGGCCTCGCCCTCCACGGCGCTGGCCTCAGGCCGAACCTCCAGAACCTCCGCCGACGGCTCTCCTTCCACGACTCCCGTCTCAGGCTGAGCCTCCAGCGCCTCCGCCGTCGGCTCGCTCTCAGCGACTCCGGCCTCAGGCCGAACCTCCAGAACCTCCGCCGAGGACTCGCCCTCCACGACTCCAGCCTCCAGCTGACCCTCCGTCGCCTCGGCCGATGGCTGCTGGCCCTCCGTCTCCGCGTCCCCGGCGTACGCAACCGCGGAGGGCTCCGTGCCGGGCGCATCCGCAGGGCGGGGCAGCGGCAGGATCTGGTCCTCGACGCGCTTGGCCGAGAGCGAGAGGCGCCGGCGCTCGGAGTCGATCTCGAGGATCTTCACACGGATCTCATCTCCGGTGTGGACAACCTCGCGCGGGCTTTCCACGTGGTGGGCAGCCAGCTCGGAGATGTGCACGAGGCCCTCCACTCCGTCGAGGATCTCCACGAAGGCGCCGAAGGTGACGACCTTGGTGACGGTGCCCTCCAGCTCGTCCCCGACGTTGTAGGTGTCCACGATCCGCTGCCAGGGGTCTTCCTGAGTCTGCTTGAGACCCAGCGAGATGCGCTGGCGGTCGCGATCGATGTCGAGCACCTTGACCTGCACGGTGTCCCCGATGTTGAGGATCTCGGAGGGGTGGTTCACGTGCGACCAGGAGAGCTCGGAGATGTGGATCAGGCCGTCGATGCCGTCGAGGTCCACGAACGCGCCGAAGTCAACGATGTTGGAGATCTGCCCCTCCACCACGAGGCCCGGCTGCAGGCGGTCGAGGATCTGCTGGCGCACCTCCTTGCGCTCCTCCTCGAGCACCGCGCGGCGAGAGAGCACGACGTTGTTGCGCGAGCGGTTGAGCTCGATCACCTTGGTCTCGATCTTCGTCCCCATGTACTCGTCGAGGTTGGGGACGCGGCGGATGTCCACCAGCGAGGCGGGCAGGAAGCCGCGCACGCCGAGGTCGATGATGAGGCCGCCCTTGACGACCTCGATCACGGTGCCCTCGACCGGCTGCCCGGACTCTGCGGCGGCCTCGATGCGCCGCCACGCCTTCTCGAAGCGGGCGCGCTTCTTGGACATGATCAGGCGGCCGTCCTGGTCCTCCTTGGTGAGGACGATCGCGTCGACCTCCTCGCCGAGCTCCACCTCCTCGCGGGGGTCCACGGACTTGCGGATCGAGAGCTCCCCGGAGGGGATCACGCCCTCGGACTTGTAGCCGATGTCGACGAGGACCTCGTCCTTGTCGATACGCACCACGCGGCCGGTAACGACCTCGCCCTCCTCGAAGGGCTGCATCGTGGCGTCGTAGTTGGGGACGATCTGCCCGTCGACTTCGAGCAGTAGGCCGCCCGATCCCTCGACTACGTGGGCTTCGGGTTTCTCGATCAGTGCTTGCACCGCTCGAAGCCTAGCGCAGCGTGGTTGGTTAGGAAGCCCACCCGCCCGCCGAGGAGATCGGGCGGGCCGGCGCACCTATCATTCGCGGCCGATGCCAGTGCGAGCGACCAAGCGCGGAGAGGAGCGCACCCGACTGGAGTGCGACTGCGACGTGCTCGTCTGCGGCGCAAGCTTCGCGGGCCTCGCCGTCGCCCGCGAGCTCGCGGGCACAGGCGCGCGGGTGCTGGTGATCGACCGCTACGAGATCGGCGAGCGCCAGACCTCCGCGTGCGCCGCCCCCACGACATGGCTCGACGCGCTCGATCTCGGCGGCTCGCTGCTCCAGACCTTCGAGGAGTTCGTGGTGCACACCCCCTGGAGGTGCGCCCGCTGGAGGCTCCCATGGACGTTTTCGACTTTCGACTACCGCGAGCTGTGCGCGCTTATGTGGGAGCAGGCGCGTGCGGAGGGGACCGCCTTCGAGACCGCCACCGTGGAGGGCAGGGAGGGTTTTGCGGTGCGCACCGACCGCGGGGAGCTGCGCGCCCCGCTGATCGTAGACGCACTCGGTTGGCGGCGGGTGCTCTCGAACCTGGCTGCGATCCAACCCCCGCGCGCACGGCTTTCTCGGGGCCTGGAGGTGCACCCGCGGGGGACGGGAGAAGAGATGGAGCTGTGGATCGACCCCCGCTGCGTGCGCTCCGGGTACGGCTGGAGCTTCCCCGCGCGCGATGAGGTGCGCGTGGGGGTCGGTTCCTTCTGGCCCACCCACCATGTGCGCGAGCCCACCGTGCGTCTCGCGCGCGAGCTGCAGCTACCCGCGGAGGGCTACCAGGGCAACTGGATCCCTCACGAACTGCGCCCCGCCGTCGAGGACGGCATCTTCTTCGTGGGGGACTCCGCGGGCCACTGCCTGCCCCTCACAGCGGAGGGCATCCGCACAGCCTTCTACTTCGGGATCGCCTGCGGACGCGAGCTGCGCGCGACGATCGAGGGACGCCTCACCCGCGAGCAGGCGCTCGAGCGCTACGGCGCGTTCTCCAACGCACACGCCTGGAAGTACCGCTCGATGCTCCTCTCCCAGCGCGCAATCGGGCGCATGACCCCGAGCCGCGCGGTAACCGCGCTCGTGCGAGCCTTCGAGCGCCCCAGCGTGTGTGAGTGGGCCTTCGAGCACTACCTGCGGGTCGCTCCGCCCTCGTTCGTGGGACCAAGCACGGGGCGCCCCGGCCGGCGGATAGCGGCCATAGCCACTGCGTAGCCGACCGAGACGTCTGGCCGTCAACCAGGCTTCAGGTTACCCGAAGCAGTACAGACAATACGCTGCTCCGGTCAGGCCACCTTCCGCAGCCGCGGGCGCGCAGCGTCCACGGCGGCCAGCGCAAGCCGGCCGGCCTCGAGCGCACTGGCCCAGGAGACCTCCGCGAGCAGCCCCGGGGCGGCGACCATGTCGCCCGCTAGGTAGACGCCGTCGCCGCGATCGACGGCCGGGCGATCCCGCCACGTGCTGCCGGGCAGGTCGAGCGCTCCGGAGCGTGCGTCCATCACCTGGCGGCGGCGCCAGGTCTCGCGCCCGCGCCAGTTCGCGTAGGACTGGTCGATCAGTCGCTCCAGGCGCGCGCCCGCCTGGTCGGTGCTCTCGCCGGGGCGGATCGGCATCTGTGACTGGATCAGCTCGTGTCCCTCGGGGGCGATCAGGCGATCCGAGGTCGAGTAGCGCCCAATCCAACCCGATTCGTCCAGATCGGAGACGATCCAGGGATCGCCGCGGCGGCGGCTCAGGCCCACGTCGAGGCACACGGTCCGCCCGCTCAGCCCACCCAGCGGCTTGCCCCCCAACAACTCACTCGCCTGCTGGATCTCGGTGGCGAGGATCACCGGAGGCTCCGGTAGGGCCTCCACGCGATGGCCCGTCTGCACCTCGACGCCCAAATCCCGTAGGCGGCGCTCCAGCGGAGCGACCAGCCCGCTCCAGCCTCCGGCCGCGTAGCGGACAACTGTGCTCGGCGGCGGCGTGGAGAGGAACAGGCGCACGGTGTGCTCCCACACGAACGCGGCGGAGAGCTCGCCGGGGTCGTGGTAGAAGGTGTAGACGCCCGCGGCCGAGCAGAGCATCGCGGCGGTGCGCTCGTCGGTGTGAGCGGCGGCCCAGCCGCGGAAGTCGAGCTCCACCGGTGCCTTGCGACCGCGCAGACGCAGGATGGCTGGAAGCGCGCCCAGTGGCGGAGTGCGCTGCACCGCCCCCCGACAGCGAAACCGCGCACCGCCGAGCGGTGGCCTGACGTGCGCTGGAAGCAGGTTGCGTTCGGAGAGCCACTGCCACATCGGGCCGTCGCTGTAGAGAGCGTGGGGGCCAAGGTTCGCTTTGTACGGGCCGTCGGCGCTACGCGCCCGCCCACCCAGCGCATCGTGAGCCTCCAGCAGGCGCACACTGGCGCCCCCCTCCGCGCATGCGATCGCGGCCGTCAGCCCCGCAAGTCCGCCTCCCACAACGGTGATCTGGCTCATGGTGGTCCTCCAAGATCGAGTGTGTGACCATCACGGTAGCCCGCAACTGGCTCGCGGTACAGTGCCAGTTGTGCCACTTCTCACAGGACCAGTAGCAGGTGTCTGACCGACCGAAGATCGGCAAACCTGGACCGGAGCCGCACCGGGTGGACCGATCGCAGACCGACCGAAGCCAGGAGACACGCGCCTGTGGCGCTGGCCGATTTGGGGATGCAAGCGGAGCGAGTGTCTCCCCAATCGGTCCCCGTTTCGACCGAAGCCGGGAGACACGCGCCTCCGGCGCGAATCCCCGTTTCGCCCAGCACGGGCCGGAGCTGCTCGTCGAGCTCGTCCGCGGCGGCGAGCTCTCACTCCACGAGCAGCTCGAGCGCTCGATCCGCGAGGGGATCCGCGCGGGTCGTCTGCCGGGCGGCATGAGCATGCCCTCAACCCGGGGTCTCGCCGGCGAGCTGGGCGTCTCCCGCGGCGTCGTCATCGAGGCCTACGGCCAGCTGGCGGCGGAGGGATACCTGACCATGAGGCAGGGCGCGCCGGTGCGAGTCAGCACCGCGGTGCGCGCCTCCACCCCGCGCGCTCCCGCGCGCTCGCTGCTGGCGAGCTTCCCCTACCACTTCCATCCCGGCCTCCCCGACCTCGCGGGCTTCCCGCGCGAGCACTGGCTACGCTCGCTGCGCGCTGCGCTGCGCGAGTCGCCACTCGACGCGCTGGGCTACGGCGATCCCCGCGGGCACCCCGGGCTGCGCGAAGCGCTCGCGGACTACCTCGACAGGGTCCGCGGGACCGCGGCGGACACCGAGCACATGACGATCTGTACCGGCTTCATGCAGGGCTTCTCACTGGCCTGCCGCGTGCTGCGCGGCCACGGCGTGGACGCGATCGCGCTGGAGGACCCGGGCTGGCACCAGCACCGGCTGATCGCTGAGCAGTCGGGTCTGGAGGTGTTGGCGATCCCCGTCGACGGGGAGGGACTTCGAGTGGCGGAGCTCGCCGCGAGCGACGCGGCCGTGGTCGTGGTGACCCCCGCGCATCAGTTCCCCACCGGCGCGGTCCTCAGCCCAGCCCGCCGAGCCGAGTTGGTCGAGTGGGCTGAGAGCAAGGAGCGGCTGATCGTCGAGGACGACTTCGACGCGGAGTACCGCTATGACCGTGTGGCGGTGGGAGCGCTGCAGGGGCTCGCGCCCGAACGGGTCCTCTATATCGGCTCCGCCAGCAAGCGCCTGGCGCCAGCGATGCGCCTCGGTTGGATGCTCACACCCTCCTGGCTGGCCTGGGAGCTGTCCGCGGGAAAGGCCATGGAGGACGGCGGCTCAGAGGTGGTCGGACAGCTCGCGCTGCGCGACTTCATCGCCCGCGGGGAGCTCGACCGCCACCTCAGGCGGATGCGCACCCGCTACCAGCGCCGCCGCGAGGTCCTGCTGGGCGCGCTCGCCCGGTGGCTTCCGTCGGGACACGCGAGCGGCGCGGCCGCCGGCCTCTTCGAGCTGGTGCACCTACCCGAGGAGATCGAGGAGTCCGCGCTGCTCAGGTTGGCCGCCGCGCGCGGGGTGGGCATGGAGGGCCTCTCCTGGCACCGCTTCACCCCCAGCGGCCCCCCGGGCGTGCTGCTCGGCTTCGGCAACCTCTCCGAGCCCGCGATCGAGCACGGCGTGCGCCTGCTCGCAGACGCCTACTCCGCGGCGCACAGAGAGCGAGGCGGATAAACGCGCCCGATCGCCGCTCAGAGCTCGCGCTCGTAGAAGAAGTTGACGGGGCCATCGGGCTTGCCTTCGCGGTTGGTGAACCCGAGGCTCTCATAGAGCGCTCGAGCGGCGGTGTCCTGCTCGCCGGTGCCAAGATCCATGTGATCGGCGCCGCTGCCGCGAGCAAGCGCTATCGCCGCCTGCATCAGTGCCCGCCCGAGTCCCTGCCCGCGTCGGTCCGCAACGACGTAGAGCTCCGCCAGATAGCACTCGAGCGCCTCGGTCCAGATGGCCGGGCGGAAGCGGAGCACAGCGAGCCCGTCCGGCCCTGCTCCTCCCAGCAGCACTGTGATCTGCTGCTCGACAAGGAGCTGCCGGGCGCGTTCGGCGAGCCACTGGGCGCCAGGGGTCGGATCGCCGAACTCGACGTTGAAGTCATGGAGAAGCTGCCCGATTCGCTCGGCGTCCGCCAGAAGCCCCGGGCGCACGTCGAAGGAGCCCCGAGGGGACCTCACCTGCGCACCACCAGCACCACCCCCGCGACGAGCAGCACCAGCCCGACGATGCGCTGCGCGCCGATCGGCTGGCGCGCGATGCCCAGCAGACCGAAGCGGTCGATCGTCACCGAGATCACGAGCTGGCCGGTGATCACTGCGGCCGTGAGGCCGCTCGCACCGAGGGTACGCACGGTGAGGATCGCCACGGTGACATAGACCGCACCGAGCAAGCCTCCGATCAACGCCCACCACGGGGCGCCCGTCACTTTCGAGTAGGTCCCGAGACCCCCGTGCGCCAGGGCCGCGATCAGCAGCAGCGCGATCGTGCCCACCAGGAACGAGATGCTCGCGGCCTGCACGCTGCCCACAGCACGCCCGAGACGCGAGTTGACGGGTGCCTGCATCCCGACGAGGACACCGGCACCCGCGGCGAGGAGCACCGCCAAGGTGCGGCTCACTTCGCCTCCAGCCAGTTGCGCCCCACGCCGATGTCCACCGCCATCGGGGGCTCCAGCTCCCAGACCCCCACCATCTCGCGCTCGATCAGCTCGTGGGCGGCCGGGACCTCCTCGGGTGGGGCCTCAAAGAGCAGCTCGTCATGGATCGTGAGGATCAGACGTGTCTCCAGGCCCGCGTCTGCGAGCGCGCGGTGGCAGCGGACCATCGCGAGCTTGATGATGTCCGCGGCGGTGCCCTGCACGACGGTGTTGACGGCGAGGCGCTCCCCCAGCGAGCGCACCTGGTAGTTGCGGGCGCGCAGCTCGGGGATCTGGCGCCGTCGGCCCCACAGCGTCGTGACGTGCCCCTCCTCCTTGGCGCGCTCGATCGTCTCCTGCATGAACTGCGCCACGCGGGGGAAGCGGGTCAGGTAGGCGTCGATGAACTCCTTGGCCTCCTCGCGGGGGATGTTGAGACGGTCGGCGAGGCCGTAGTCGGAGAGCCCGTAGACGATCCCGTAGTTGATCATCTTGGACTTCGCGCGCATTCCCGTCTCGATCTGCCCGGGGGCGACCCCGAAGACCTGCGAAGCGGTGGCGGTGTGAACGTCTTCCCCACGCGCGAAGATCTCCTTCAGCACGGGCTCCTCGGCGGCGTGCGCGAGCACACGCAGCTCGATCTGCGAGTAGTCCGCGGAGATCAGCAGCGCGCCCTCCTCGGCCTCGAAGCAGCCACGGATCTCGCGGCCCAGCGCGGTGCGGATCGGGACGTTCTGCATGTTGGGGTTGGTGCTCGAGAGGCGCCCCGTCTGGGCGACGGCCTGCAGGAAGGTGGTGTGGATGCGCGAGCGCTCGTCCACGAGGCCGGGGAGCACATCGAAGTAGGTCTTGATCAGCGTCGAGAGCTCGCGCCAGCGCTCGATGCGGGGCACGATCGCGTGCTCGGAGCGGATCGCCTGCAGCACGCGGGCGTCGGTGGAGTAGCCGGTCTTGCCGCGGCGCTTGCGCGAGAGGCCGAGCCTCTCGAAAAGGATCTCCCCGAGCTGCTGGGGAGAGGCGATCAGGAACTCCTCCTCCGCGAGCGCGAAGATCTCTCCTTCGAGCTCCGCGATCTCCTCGCGCACGCGCTCCGCGACCTCCTCCAGGCGCGGCACGTCGAGTCGCACTCCCGCGAGCTCCATCGCGCGCAGCACCCCCACGAGCGGTAGCTCGATGTCGCGCATCAGCCCCTCGAGGCCTCGCTCGGCGATCTGCTCGCGCTGCCACCCCGCGAGCGCGCCGAGCAGCAGCGCGTCGCGGCCCGCGGGGTCCTCCACGTCGCACACCAGGCCGCGCTCCTCACAGAGCTCCGCGAAGGGGTAGCCCCGCCGCGCGGGCTCCAGCACGTAGGCGCCCAGCAGCGTGTCGTGAACGAGTCCCGCCGGCACCAGCCCGAGCGCCTTGGCGTCGTGGACGCTCACCGGCAGCTTCCCGCACGCCGCGGCCACCTCCTCGGGGCCCTCGCAGTCGCCGACGAGCACCTCCTCGCCGCGGGCCACCGCAAAGCGCCAGCCGCTCTCTTCAGCGAACAGAGCACCGTCTGGAACCTCGGCCTCGCGTACCGCCACGCACAGCTCACCCGCGCGGGTGGCCGACAGGCGCGCAACGTCCGCCACCGTACCGGCGCGCACGCGCCCTGAGAGCTTGACCTCGCCGGGGCTGGGCGCAGCCGCGATCTCCGCCTCGCCGAGTGCCTCTTCGATGCGGCGCAGGGGATCGCGCAGCTCGTACTCGCGGAAGACCTCCCGCAGACGCGAGCGGTCGGGCTCGCGCGCGGCCTCCGCGGTGGGGTCGAAGTCGAGCGGGACCTCGCGATCGACGGTCGCCAGGCGCTTGGAGATGCGCGCATCCTCCGCGTGCTGTTCGAGGTTCTGTTTGCGCTTCGCGCCGCTGATGTCGGCGATGTGGGCGAGCACCTCCTCCAGGACGCCGTAGCGCTGGATCAGCTCCGCAGCGGTCTTGTCCCCGATCCCCGGAACCCCGGGGATGTTGTCGGAGGTGTCGCCCTTCAGGCCATAGAAGTCGGGGATCAGCGCCGGGGGGATGCCGTAGCGATCAAGCACCGCCTGGTGGTCGTAGAGCTTGGTATCGGTGATCCCGCGCGCGGTCGCCATCACCTCCACGAGCCCCCCCTCGTCGATCAACTGGAAGACGTCGCGGTCGCCCGTGACGATCGTCACGGGCACCGGGGGGTCGGCCTGCATGGCGCGCGCGGCGAGCGAGGCGATCACGTCGTCGGCCTCGTACCCCTCGATCTTCACGTTGCGGTAGCCGAACGCCTCCACGAGCGGTTCCATCGCGGGCCACTGCTGCTTGAGCAGATCGGGGCGCGAGCGGCGCTGAGCCTTGTACTCGGGGAACAGCTCGGTGCGCCCCGAGGTGCCGGCGTCCCACGCCACGATGGTGGGGCAGACGCCGTGCTCGGTAACGATCTTCACAAGCATCGAGGCGAACCCGAAGATCGCGTTGGTGGGCACCCCCGTGGAGGTGGCGATCGACTCGGGGAGCGCAAAGAAGGCGCGGTAGACGAGGCTGGGGCCGTCGATCAGGAAGAGGCGCGGCACGACGGAGCACTTTAGGGCCTACCGAGCTACGCCCTTAGGTCAGGCGGCGAGCAATAAGATGGCTGACCCTCGAACGAACAGGAGCCGACGCACGTGAACGTCACCCCCAGCGCGCAGTACCGCCTCACGATCCGCGTTCGCCTGGACGATACACCGGGCGTGGTGGGGCAGGTGACGAGCGCGATCGGGGAGGCCGGGGGGATCGTGGTGGCGGTCGATCTCGTGGACACCGACGCGGGCGCCAGCATCAGGGACGTCGTCGTGGATGCGGCCAACCGCGAACACTGGGGCAGGATCCTGCAAACGATCGAGGCGCTTGCGGGCGTGGCGGTGGTGGATACGATCGACCGCACCTTCCTGCTGCACGTGGGGGGCAAGATCGAGCAGCACAACAAGCACCCCCTGAAGACGCGCGACGATCTCTCGATGGTCTACACCCCGGGGGTGGCGCGGGTCTGCATCGCGATCCGCGACGACCCCGACAAGGCCTCCCAGTACACGATCAAGCGCAACACCGTGGCGGTGGTCACCGACGGCACCGCAGTGCTGGGACTGGGCGACATCGGCCCGGCGGCGGCAATGCCGGTGATGGAGGGCAAGGCGTGCCTGTTCAAGGAGTTCGCGGGCGTGGACGCCTTCCCGATCTGCCTCGACACCAAGGACCCTGAGGAGATCGTGCGCGCAGTGAAGCTGATCGCCCCGGGCTTCGGGGGGATCAACCTGGAGGACATCTCCGCGCCCCGCTGCTTCGAGATCGAGGAGCGCCTCAAGGAGGAGCTCGAGATCCCGGTCTTCCACGACGACCAGCACGGCACTGCGGTGGTGGTGATGGCGGCGCTGCTGAACGCGGTCAAGCTCACCAATCGCCGTTTGGAGGACCTGCGTGTGCTGGTCATCGGCCTGGGCGCGGCGGGAATCGCGGTGACGAAGATCATGCGCGAGGCCGGCGTGAACAACATCATCGGCGCGGACTCCAAGGGAGCGCTGCACGTGCACCGCGAGGACTACCTCGACAGCTCCATGAACCCCGTGAAGCGCTGGTTCGCGGAGGTCACCAACCCCGAATGCCGCGCGGGCTCCCCCGCGGACGTGATCGAGGGCGCGGACCTCCTGATCGGGGTCTCCGGCGCGCGGGCGCTGCCGGCGCAGGCGCTCGCGCGGATGAATGACGACGCGATGGTGTTCGCGATGGCGAACCCCAACCCGGAGGTGATCCCTGAGGAGGCGGCGCCCTACGTGCGGATCATGGCCACCGGGCGCTCGGACTACCCCAACCAGATCAACAACGTGCTCTGCTTCCCGGGGATCTTCCGAGGCGCCCTGGACGTGCGTGCGCGGGCGATCACCGAGGAGATGAAGATGGCCGCAGCGCGCGCGATCGCGGCGATCGTCCCGGAGGAGGAGCTGCGCGAGGATTACATCATCCCCTCGGTCTTCAACCGCGACGTGGCGCCCGCAGTGGCGGCGGCGGCCGCCGAACAAGCACGCTCCAGCGGCATCGCGCTGGCCGGCCGGGAGGTGGGGTTCGCCCAGGGCGACACCCCCACCGGCATGCCGACCGCGGCGTGAGGCGATGCGGGTCACGCTCACCGGCGCGACGGGTCTGATCGGGACCGCGCTCCTCGCACGCCTGAAAGCGGAGGGGGCTCAGGTCACGGTGCTCTCGCGCGATCCCGAGCGGGCACACGCAACGCTCGGCGTGCGGGCGGTGCGCTGGGATCCACTGACCGAACGCGCGCCGACGCAAGCGCTGGAAGGACGGGACGCGGTCGTGCACCTCGCGGGCGAGAACGTCGCGCAGCGCTGGAGCGCGAGCGCGAAGCGGGCGATCCGCGAGAGCCGCGTGATCGGCACGCGCCACCTGGTGGAGGGCTTGGGCGAATGCGGCTCGGAGGGAGGCGGCAGGCCGAAAGTGCTGGTGAGCGCCTCCGCGGTCGGCTACTACGGCGCTCGCGGCGAGGAGCCCCTCGACGAGGAGGCCTCCGTGGGCGAGGGCTTCCTTCCGGAGGTATGCGCAGCATGGGAGGCACAGGCCCGCAGAGCGCAGGATCTTGGGATGCGCTCCGTGCAGGTGCGCACGGGAGTGGTGCTGGACCCCCGCGGGGGAGCGCTGGCGAAGATGCTGCCCCCCTTTCGCCTCGGGGTCGGCGGTCCGGTGGCGGGGGGCCGCCAGTACGTGTCGTGGATCCACGTGGAGGATCTCGTGGGAGTGCTACGGGCGGCTGTGAGCGACGAGCGCTGGTCGGGCCCCGTCAATGGGACCGCGCCGGAGCCGGTCACCAACCGCGAGCTCTCGCACGCACTCGGTCGAGCTCTGCACCGCCCCACGCTGCTGCCGGTGCCCGGTGCGGCACTGGCGCTGCTGTATGGCGAGATGGCGCAGGTCCTCACTACGGGAGCGCGGGTGCTGCCCGCGAAGCCTCTGATGCTCGGCTACGAGTTCCGCCACCCCCACCTCGGGGAGGCGCTGAGCGCGGCGCTTCAGAGCCGCTGAGGCTCAGCCCGCGGGCGGCAGGTCGAACGCGCGGTAGAACACCAGGCGTCCCCGCCGGACTCGATCCACGGCGTAGCGGGAGAGGGTGGTGTCGCCGTCGGGAAGCACCGAGTAGCGCCCCAGCGCGGAGTCGCGGTCAGAGATAGCGAAGAACTTGTGGATCACCGCCTCGCGGTCATCGCCATGGCGTCCGGCGCGATGGATGGCGAGCAGCACGGCGCTCATCGCCTCATACCCGTACAGCGCGTAGGGCCCCGGGGCCCGGTGGAAGCGCCGGCGGTATTCGGCGAGCACGCGCTGCGCGGGCGGCGGGTAGAGCGAGAGGGGCAGCAGCGGGGTGCTCAGGTAGGTGAGCGCGGCGGCGGAGCCGATCTGGCCGGCGAAGGAGGGTTCGGCGAGGCCGCTCGGCCCGAGCAGGCGCAGATGGGAGTCGGCCGCGTGCAGCTGCTGCCAGAGCGCGACCGCGCCGGAGTTGGGCAGACCGCTGAAGAACACCGCGCGGGCCCCGCTTTCGAGCACCTTGTGGACCTCCCCGGAGAGATCGGTGCCGGCGGTGGTGTCGATCTGGTCTTCGCCCAAGACCTCGATACCGGCGCGCTTGGCGTCTTCGGCGAGGATCGCGGCGAGAGGGGCGTCGAAGGGGTCGAGATCATCGATCACGTACACGCTCCTGAGGTGCAGGAGGCGCATCAACTTGACCTGGGCGGCAGCCTGCACGGGATCGCTCGGCATCAGCCGCGCGAAGGTGCGCTGCCCGGTGGGGTAGAAGCGTTCGGGTTCGTCCTGGCCGGCGTCGAGCGAGGAGGTCAGCCCGACGTAGGGGCTCGCCGGGCTGACCTGGAGGATGCCGGCCTCGTTGACGAACGACAGCGAGACCGCGGTGGCGGCGGAGTCGAGGTCGCCGATGTAGGCGATCGTGGAGGTGTCCTGGGCCGCGACGCGAGCGTTGCTGGCGGTGACCCCGGGGGAGGCTTCCCCGGTCTTGGGATTTGCGTCGTCTAGGAGGGCGTATTCGATCTGAAAGCGCCCCACCCGCCCGCCGGCCTGGGCGAGGGCGAGCTTCTCGCCGTCGGCGATCTGCCGGGAGGCGGTGGCGAGGGGGCCCTGAAGGGGGAGACTCGAGTAGACGGTGAGCCTGTTCCCGGGGAGCGTGACGGCGGTCGACACCCCCACCCCGCCGCAGCCGCCGAGGGCGGCGAGCGCCACCAGCAGGAGCAGGGTCGGCGCGAGCGGCGCGGGAGCGCTCGCGCGAAGAAGGGACACCAGCGAGTCCAGACGGAGCCAGTGCGAACGCACCGGCGGCTCAGCTGCTGCTGCGACGGCGGCCGGGCAGGTAGCCGGAGAGGATCCGCACGCAAGCGCCCACGAGCATGATGGTGGTGGCGAGCATGAACGCGTCGAACCCCTTGGCGCCGAGCGCCCAGAGGACGATCCAGACAACCAGACCTGCAGTAACGGCGACGATCAATCCCATTGCGGGAATCCTACCTGCCGGGCGGGCGGGTTGCTTCGCTACACCGCCAACCCCAACGCCAGCTCGGCGACGAGCGCGCCGACCGCGCCGGCAGGATCCTTGGACTCGCCGGCGGCGCGCACCAGGCGGCTGCCCACGATCACACCGTCGGCGCCGGCATCGGCGGCCTGGCGGGCCTGCTGGGGGCCGCTGATCCCGAAACCCGAGCGCCACGGGCACCGCGGTGGCGGCCTTCGCCCGGGCGATGATCTCGGCGAAGCGCTCGGCGAGCGCCTCCCGCTCCCCGGTGGTGCCGACGACGGAGACGGTGTAGAGGAACCCCCGGGCACGCGCGCCGATCTCGGCCAGGCGCGTGAGCGAGGTGGTGGGAGCTACGAGCGGTACGAGCGCGAGGCCGTGACGATCGCAGGCGGCGAACACCTCGGCGGCCTCCTCGAAGGGTAGATCGGGCACGATCAGCCCGCAGGCGCCGGTGCGCGCCAGGCGCTCCACGAAGGCCTCCGCGCCGGGCGCGAGGACCATGTTGGCGTAGCACATCAGCACCACCGGCACGCTCGGAGCGAGCGCGCGGGCGACCTCCAACACACCCGCGAGGCTGGCGCCGGCGGCGAGCGCCCGCGTGGCGGCCTCGTGGATCACGGGCCCGTCGGCGAGCGGGTCGGAGTAGGGCACACCCAGCTCGAGAATGTCCGCGCCCGCCTGCACGCAAGCCTCGCCGATGCGGATGGAGTCGGCAAGGGTGGGAAAGCCGCCCATCAGGTAGGGCATCAGCGCAGCACACCTGCCGTGCTTGGCAAACGCTTGGGCGAGGCGCTCGGCGCCGCTCATGAGAGGGCGAGCACCTCCGCCAGGTCCTTGTCCCCGCGGCCGGAAAGACACACGAGGTCGAGCTCCCCCTCGGGCTGGGCGAGCATCCACGCGAGCGCGTGGGCGGTCTCCAGGGCCGGGATGATGCCCTCCAGGCGGGCCACCTCGCGGAAGGCCGCGAGCGCATCGCGGTCGCTGACGGCGACGTAACGCGCGCGTCCGCTGTCACGCAGGTGGGCGTGCTGGGGGCCCGTGCCGGGGTAGTCCAGGCCCGCGGAGATCGAGTGCGCCTCGATGATCTGACCCTCCTCGTCCTGCATCACCGCGGAGAGCGCGCCGTGCAGCACACCCGCGCGTCCCCCCACCGTGAGGGGGGCCCCATGCCGACCCCCACCACCCGTGTCGATCCCCTCCCCCCCCGCCTCCACCCCGATCAGCTCCACGCGCTCGTCCTGCAGGAACGCGGTGAAGATCCCCAGCGCGTTGGAGCCCCCGCCGACGCAGGCGATCACACGCGCGGGCAGGCGCCCCTCACGCTCCAAGAGCTGGGTGCGGGCCTCGTCGCCGATCGTGCGCTGCAGGTCACGCACCAGCGCCGGGTAGGGCGCTGGGCCCACGACAGAGCCGATCACGTAGTGGGTGGCGGCGACGTTCGTCACCCAGTCGCGGATCGCCGCGGAGGTGGCCTCCTTGAGCGTGCGCGCGCCGACGTCCACCTGGTGCACCTTCGCGCCGAGCAGCTCCATGCGCTGCACGTTGGGGCGCTGGCGGCGGGTGTCCTCGGCGCCCATGTAGATCTCGCACTCCAGATCCAGCAGCGCGCACACCGTCGCGGTGGCGACACCGTGCTGCCCCGCACCGGTCTCGGCGATCACACGGTGCTTGCCCATGCGCCGCGCCAAGAGCGCCTGTCCGAGCGCGTTGTTGAGCTTGTGCGAGCCCGTGTGGTTGAGATCCTCGCGCTTGAGGTACACCGAGCGCCCGAGTCGCTCCGAGAGCCGCCGCGCGCGGTAGAGCGGCGTGGGGCGCCCGCCGAAGTCGCGTAGCAGGTCGTTCAACTCCGCCCGGTAGGCCGGGTCCACGCGGGCCTCCAGCCACGCCTGCTCGAGCTCCGCCAGCGCGGGCATCAGCGTCTCCGGGACGTACTGGCCCCCGTAGCGTCCGTAGCGGTGCTCGATCGTGCTCACGCGGGCGAGGTTACCGCGGCGCCCTCCACCGAGGCGAAGAACGCCCGCAGGCGCTCGGGGTCCTTGCGCCCCGGGGCGGCCTCCGTGCCGCTGGCGGTATCGAGGGCGAACGGTCGCGCGCGGTGTCCCTGACTGCAGGCAACGCGAATCGCCTCCGCGGCGTTCTCCGGGCCAAGGCCGCCGCTGAGGATCAGCGGCACACCGGAGCGCCTTGCGGCGAGCAGGCTCCACTCAAACGGCTCCCCCGTCCCCCCGCGTAGATCCTGCTTGCCGGGCGCGGAGGAGCGAGCGTCCAGCAGGTGGTAATCGGTGTGGAAACGCTCCACGTCGCGCACCTCCCCGATGCTCGCCACCTGCACCGCCTTGATGACCTTTGCCCCCGAGCGGTGCCCGGCTTGAGCGCAGAACGCGGGCCCCTCGTCGCCGTGCAGTTGCAACATCGTCAAACCCAGCTCGTCGCTGGTCTGTAGGACCACGTCCAGGGGCGCGTTCACGAACACCCCGCACAGCTCCACCCGTCGGCGCAGCGCCGAGACGATGCGCAGCGCCTCGCCCATCGAGCACGCGCGCGGGCTGGGCTCGTAGAAGATCATCCCCACCGCCCACGCGCCGAGCTCCACGGCAAGCTCGGCGTCCTGGAGACGCGTTATGCCGCAGACCTTGATCTGAGGGGGAGGATCGGACATAGGCCAACGGTAGCGACTGGCCGACACCGGCCGCCGGGGCCTTTACGACGAAACGCCCGCAGCGCGGGCGTTTCGTCTGAGTCAGCGATCCGCTCACTCTGACGGCACTGGGTGTAGTGGGCTATTCCGGCGTATTGGGGTTGGGGATCGAGTTGGGGCGCTGACCAAGGGTGACGTTGACGGTCTTCTTGGTGTAAGTGCCACTGCCCGAGGCTCGCCACACTTCGACGGCAACGGTTTCCCCGGGCTTCTTGGCGCCGACATCGGCTGCGAGGTCTTCGGTATTCGTGACCTTTTTGCCATCGAAGCCGACGATGATGTCCCCGCCGACGGAGACTTCGTTGCCGTTGATCTTGGCTTCGACGTTGCCCGCGCGAATGCCCGCCTTGGCCGCGGGGCTGCCGGCTTCGACTTTCTCGACGAGAGCGCCGCTCGAGACCGGGAGGTTGAGGCTCGAGAGCGAGCCGTCGACCGGGATCATCACCACGCCGAGGTAGGCGGTGCGGACGGTTCCGCCCTTCTCGAGTTCGGGAAGCTCTCCCTTGGCGGTGTCGATCGGCACGGCGAAACCGATGCCGATGTTGCCGTCGCTGCCGCTGCCCCCGGTCTCGATCTGCGAGGTGATGCCGATCACCTGCCCCTCGGCGTTGAGCAGGGGACCGCCCGAGTTGCCCGGGTTGATCGGGGCGTCGGTCTGCAGGACGTTGTCGATCGTGAAGCCGTTCGGGGCGGTGAGCTGGCGCTGAAGCGCGGAGATCACCCCGGTGGTGAGCGTGCGGCTGAGCCCAAAGGGGTTGCCGATCGCAAGCACCGGTTCGCCGACCTCGACAGCGCTCGAGTTCCCGAGTGGGAGCGCATGCAGATGGAGGCCTTCGGTGGGAATGCGCAGCACGGCGAGATCCTGGGAGGGGTTCTTGCCGACCACCTTCGCTTCGACGGTCTTGGAGTGTTCGAAGCTCACGGTGACCTTGACCTCGTTCTCCACCACGTGCCAGTTGGTGAGGATCGTGCCGTTGGAGTCGATCACGAACCCCGAGCCCGTGGCGGTGCCCTGCTGGGAGGTTTCGCCGAAGCCGAAGGGGGATTCGCTCTGGCGCACGATCGTCGAGGTCACATACGCCACGCTGGGCGCCGTGCGTTCGTAGATTGCATGGGCGCTCAGCCCGCCGCCGCTCTTGGTGGCGCCCGCCGCAGTGGAGGAGGAGGACGGGGTGGCGCTGGAGGCCACCGGGGCGGCCGCCTGGATCTCGGTGACGGTCTTCGAGGAGGAGCTCAGCCCGCCGGTGGCGGCGATCACGGCCACCACCACGCCGCCCCCGATGAGGGCGGCGAGGAAGGGGATTGCAAAGAGTCGTTTCATATGAGCACAGGATGATCGCACGCGATGAAGGCGATCTAAAGCGAGGCCCCGGTGTCGCTAAAACTTCTCGGGTCCCCACCCAGCGGCTCCCCGCCCGGCTCGAGTCCGCGGGTGCCCGACAGCAGTTCCCCCAGCGTGGCCTCGGGGTCGGGGGCTCGCATGAGCAGCTCCCCCACGAGCACCCCCTGCACGCCCCGCTCCCCCAGACGCCGCATGTGCGTGGAGGTGGCGATCCCGGACTCCGAGACCACCGCGACTCCGTCGGGGACCTCCTGCAGCAGGGCGAAGGTGCGCTCGACGTCCACCGTGAAGTCGCGCAGATCGCGGTTGTTGATCCCGATCGTCTCCGCCCCCACGTCGATCGCGCGGCTCAGCTCGGCGCGGTCGTGCACCTCCACGAGCACATCGAGTCCCAGCTCACCCGCCGCGCGGTGCAGAGAGGAGAGCGTGGGCTGATCGAGCGCCGCCACGATCAGCAGCACCGCGTCGGCGCCAGCAGCGCGAGCCTCGTGCAGCTGGTAGGGGTCGACGATGAAGTCCTTGCGCAGGATCGGCAGCGCGCATGCGGCCCGGGCGAGGCGCAGATCCTCGAGCGTTCCCCCGAAGTGGGGGCCCTCGGTGAGGATCGACACCGCGCGGGCGCCGCCGCGCTCGTAGGCGCTCACCAGCTCCGCAACGTCGGGGAGCTCACGCAGTGCCCCGGCGGAGGGGGAGCGGCGCTTGAACTCGGCGATCACCGCGATGCCTGGGCCCCGCAGAGCCTCCCGGAAGGGCCGCCCCCCGGCAGGGCGGTTCGCGCCGGGGGGGCGCAGGCTGGTGGGACTCCTGCTCATCAGCTCCCCCGGAGGCAGCTCGCGCTTGCGTCGATCGACCTCCTCACGAGTGCAGGCGAGGATGCGCTCGAGCACGGTGGCGCTCATGAGGGCGCCTCGGCGGGAGCGTACCTATGGGTGCTCTGCACGTAGCGCTCGAGCGCCTGCGCGGCGCTCCCGTCGGCGAGCGCCGCGCGAGCCGCCTCCACGCCCTCGGCGAGCGACGCGACTGTGCCGGCGGCGTAGATCGCGGCGGCGGCGTTGATGAGCGCGAGATCGGCGCGGGCGCCCTCCTCGCCTGCGAGGATCGCGCAGGTGACTGCGGCGTTCTCCTCGGGCGTGCCGCCCTCCAGGGCGGGGTGCCCAACGGGAGCGGTGGGGATCAGATCCGCCGGGTCGATCGTGTAGCGGCGGATGTCGGGGCCGTCGACCTCCACCACCCTCGTGGGAGCGCAGCTCGAGACCTCATCCAGCCCGTCCTCCCCGCTGACCACCAGCGCGCGCCGGGATCCCAGCAGCGCGAGCGCGCCCGCGATCGTCTCCAGGAAGTCGGGGTCGGAGACGCCGATCAGCTGGCGGGAGGCGCCCGCCGGGTTGGTGAGGGGACCGAGGAGGTTGAAGATCGTGCGCACCGCGAGCTCGTGGCGGACGGGCACCACGTAGCGGGTGGCGCGGTGGTGCGCGGGGGCGAACATGAAGCCGAAGCCAGCCTCCTCGATGCAGCGCGCGACACCCCCCGGCTCGAGGTCGATGCGCGCCCCCAGCGCCTCCAGCAGATCGGCCGACCCGGAGGGTCCGGTGGCGGAGCGGTTGCCGTGCTTGGCCACCGCGCAGCCCGCGCCGGCGGCGACCAGGGCGGCAGTGGTGGAGACGTTGAAGGTGCGCCGGCCTCCCCCAGTGCCCGCGGTGTCGAGCAGATCCTCGCGCGCGACGCTCACCCGGGCGGCGAGCTCGCGCATCGTGCGCGCCATGCCGGCGAGCTCCTGCACCGTCTCCCCCTTGGTGCGCAGCGCGATCAGGAAGCCCGCGATCTGGGTTTCGGAGACCTCGCCGCGCATGATCTCCGCGAGCACCTCCGCGGCCTGCTGCTCGCTGAGATCGCGGCGTGATGCGAGCGCGTCGATGGCGCCCGTGAGGATCGGGTTGGGCATCAGACGACTCCTGATCTCCCAGGGGTGGATGCCAAACGGCACGTGGCGACTGCGAGGGTCGGGTTGGGCCTCAGGCGACTTCCGATCTCAGACGTAGATGCCGAGCGGCACGTGGCAACTGCGAGGGTCCGGTCGGGCATCATGCGAGGAAGTTCCTCAGTAGCAGCTTGCCCTCGTCTGTGAGCACCGACTCCGGGTGGAACTGCACCCCCTCGGCGGGGAGCTCGCGGTGGCGCAGGGCCATCAGCACGCCGTCGCCCTCGGCGGAGCTCTCCAGGCAGTCGGGCAGCTCGGGGTCCACGATCAGCGAGTGGTAGCGCCCCACGGTCAACGGGGAAGAGAGGCCGGTGAAGATCGTGCGCCCGTCGTGGCGGATGGTGGTGGCCTTCCCGTGCACCGGGGGATGCAGGATCACGCGCGCGCCGAACGCCTGCGCCAGCGCCTGGTGGCCGAGGCATACGCCGAGCGTCGGCACGCCCGCTTCGGGCATCCGGCGCACCAGCTCCAGAGTGATGCCCGCCTCATCGGGCGTGCATGGCCCCGGCGAGACCACGCAGCGCTCGTACCCCCCCGCCAGCAGCTCATCCACCGTGGCGCGGTCGTTGCGCACCGTGTGCACCCCGGCCCCCAGCTCGCCGAGATACTGCACGAGGTTGTAGGTGAACGAGTCGTAGTTATCCAACACCAGGACCCTCATGGCCAGTCCACCTGCTTGCAGGCCAGCTGGATCGCGCGCATCGCCGCCTGGGACTTGGCCACGGACTCCTCGTACTCGTACGCCGGCTTGGCGTCCGCGACAGTGCCCCCGCCGGCCTGTATGTGGGCGACGCCATCCTTGACGACGACTGTGCGAATGTGGATCGCCGTATCCAGATCCCCGCCGTAGCTCAGGTAACCGATGGCGCCGCCGTAGCCGCCCCGCTTGATCGGCTCCAACTCGTCGATGATCTGCATGGCCCGCACCTTGGGCGCGCCGGAGAGCGTGCCGGCGGGGAGCACCGAGCGCAGCGCGTCCATCGCCCCGATCCCCGGGCGCAGGGTGCCCGAGACGGAGGAGACGATGTGCAGGACGTGGCTGTAGATCTCGACCTCCATCAGCTCGTCCACGGTGACGCTGCCGTACTCGCACACCCGGCCCAGGTCGTTGCGAGAGAGGTCCACGAGCATGATGTGCTCCGAGCGCTCCTTCTCGTCGGCCAGCAGCTCCCCCGCGATGCGGCGATCCTCCTCGGGGCTCGCGCCCCGCGGGCGGGTGCCCGCGATCGGCCGCGTGGAGACGTGGCGGCCGGCGACGGTGAGCAGCGGCTCGGGGCTCGCGCCCGCCACCTGGAAGTCGCCGAAGTCCAGGAAGTACATGTAGGGGGAGGGGTTGACCGCGCGCAGACCCCGGTAGATCGAGAAGGCCTCCACGGGCACCGCCGCGGACCAGCGCTGGGAGGGGACGACCTGGAAGGCGTCGCCTGCGTGGATGTAGCGCACGATCCGCTCCACCATCGCCTCGAAGCGCTCGCGTGGCATGTTCGACTCGAACTTCGGCGTCGCCCGCGGGGATTTGAACCCACCCACCCGCTCCGCGTGCGGGACGGGACCGTCGAGCGCGTGGCGGATCTCGGCGATCGTCTGCGCCGCCCTGGAGTAGTCGCGTTCCAGCTCGGCGCTCACCTCGACATTCACGAGGATCGTGACGGTGTGTTTGAGGTGGTCGAAGATCACGAGCGCGTCGGAGAGCATCAGCGCCATGTCGGGTAGCCCCAGCGGGTCCTCTCTCGGCTCGCCGAGGGGCTCGACGGTGCGCACCAGGTCGTAGCCGAAGAAGCCCACCGCCCCCCCGTTGAACGGCGCCTCCTTCGCCCCTCCCCCACCGCCGTCGCCCGTTG
Organism: uncultured Solirubrobacterales bacterium; assembly: GCA_963742275.1. Lineage (GTDB taxonomy): Bacteria > Actinomycetota > Thermoleophilia > Solirubrobacterales > Solirubrobacteraceae > Palsa-744. The sequence goes on from CAVUKU010000002.1 coordinate 528,079, forward strand.
GCGGCGCCTGGCGGAAGCGCGCGAGGAGCTCGGCCGCAAGCGCGTAGGGGTCGCCGGGGTCACCCAGCGACCAGCGCAGCACCGAGCGCGGGTGCACACCGATGAAGGACCAGCGGCCCACCCGCTGGCCCTGATCGGCGGACTCCAGCAGGAACGCGGGCTCCTCGGGCGCGAGCGCGCGCAGCTTCAGGAACGCGGACACCGGCGTCTCGCAGTCGGCGATGAAGCTATGGCGCAGGGGGACCAGGTCGCACACCTCCCCCTTGGCCTTGGGCTCCCCCGCGAGCGGTACTCCATCCTTGGGCTTGCCCGCGAGCGGTACTCCACCCTTGGGCTCCCCCGCGAGCGCGCGAACCTGCTCCAGAGTCGGCTCGATCTCGAGCTCCGCGGCCGGCGTGCGCGTGAGGTACTCAGCGGCGCCGGGCATCGAGCACCCGCTCGGCGTCGGCGAGGGCGCGACCGCGGCTGTGGAGCAGCACGAGCAGGTGGTAGAGCACGTCGGCGGCCTCTTCGTCCACGCGCTCCGCGGACTCCTCGCGCGCGGCGCGCGCGACCTCCTCGGCCTCCTCCATCACCTTCTCGCCGATCAGCGGGGGGTTGTCGAGCAGAGCGACGGTGTAGGACCCCTCTGGGCGCTCCTTGGCCCGCTCGGCGAGCGTGCGCTCGAGCGCCGGCAGCATCTCGTGAGGCGCGAGCGGCTGCGCGCCTATATCCGCTTCCACGCCGCGGTGAAAGCAGGTGCGCTCCCCCGTGTGGCACGCCGGCCCGGCGGGCTCCACCAGTGCGAGCAGCGTGTCTCCATCGCAGTCCACACGCAGCGTGCGCACCACCTGAGTGTTGCCGCTGGTGGCCCCCTTGTGCCACAGCTCCCCGCGCGAGCGGCTCCACAGGTGAAGCTCTCCGGTGGCACGCGTGCGCCGCAGCGCATCCTCGTTCATGTAGGCGAGCATCAGCACCTCCCCGCTGCGCCAATCCTGGACCACACACGGCAGCAGGCCGCGCTCGTCGTAGACAAGCTGCGCGTCTATCGGCTCCGCGGCGGGGGCGCTCATCCAAGGGATTGTAGGCGGCACCTGGGGTCCTGAAGCTCGCGGCGCGTCATCATTGATGAGAATGGGATCGGCGCTGGAGCGCAAGCTCATCGTGGTCACCGGTAAGGGGGGCGTCGGCAAGACCACCGTGTCCGCCGCGCTGGGCCTGCTCGGCGCGCGGCGTGGACTTCGGACGATCGTGGTGGAGGTGACCGGCGGGGAGGCCGCCGGGGATGGTGGCGGGGAAACCTTGGGGGCGGGCCACCTCTCGACGCTGCTCGGCCTCTCCGAGCAGCCCCCCCACGGCGTCGAGGTGGAGCTGCAGGAGGGACTGCTGTGGGGCCTGTCGATCGATCGTGACCGCGTTCTCGCCGAGTGGCTGCGGGCGATCGGAGGGCGGGTGCCCGCACGCGTGCTCACTTCGAGCTCGAGTTTCCAGTACCTCATCGCCGCCGCGCCGGGGGCGCGGGAGATGCTCAGCATGGTCAAGGTCTGGGAGCTAGCGGAGGGCAGGCGCCCCTCGGAGCGGGGAACGCGCGAGAAGCGCCCGGCCGAAGGCGCCCGTGACTACGACCTGGTAGTCCTCGACGCCCCCGCGACCGGCCACGCGCTGGCGATGCTGCGCTCGCCGCAGACCTTCACGGCGATCGCACGCATGGGACCCATCGCACGCCAGTCCGGACAGGTGCGCGAGCTGCTCGAGGACCCCGCACGCTCCGCCTACCTGGCGGTCACGCAGGCGACCGAGATGGGCGTCACCGAGACGCTCGAGCTGCAGGGGCGTCTGCGCCGAGAGCTGGGACGGGAGCTGCACGCCATCGTGGTGAACGGCACCCTGCCGCGCCGTTTCGAGGGCGGGGAGCTGGGTCGCATCGCGGCGTTGAGCGGCGCACCCGCCGCGGTCCCGGCAAGCAACGGGGTCGCGCGCGCAGGCCCAGATGCCGTTACCGACTCCGCCGTGCGCGCCGCGCGCACTGTGCACGAGCGCGCACGCACCCAGCAGCGCCAGATCGCTCGTCTACGCCGAGACGAAGGACCGCACGCCCCGCCGCCGTTGCTGAGGGTGCCGTTCCTCTTCCGCGCAGAGCTCGACCTCGAGGCGGTACAGCGAATCGCCGACAACCTGGAGCGCGGGATCTGATCCCGGACGGCCCCGCCAGAGGCGCACGGAGAAGGTTGAACCGCCACCCTCTACCCCTTTCTCTGGGGGATACCGGACGGCCTGCCAGGGCCGGACAGGAGAGGTTAAACCCGAAGCTCGGCGGAGATGCGCTTTGTGGCGGCGATCAGCGCGGGACCCAGCGCCTTGCGCAGCTCCTGCGGCGAGAACGCATCGGTGGGGACGGGGATGCCGACCGCGGCGATGACCTCGCCGTCGGGACCAATGACCGGGGCCGCGATCGTTCGTACCCCGGGGCCGAGCTCCTCGTCGCCTATCGCCATGCCATCCTCGTGCACCTGCTGGAGCTCCGCGCGCAGCGCCCGCTTGCTGGTGATGCTGTTCGGTCCTCGCCGCGTCAGCTCCAGCGCACCGACTGCCTGCTCGCGCTCCCGCTCGGGCAGGTATGCGAGCAGCACCTTGCCCATCGCGGTGCAGTGGGCCGGCATGCGCGCCCCCGCCCCGAGGTCGAGGTCGACTGCATGCTGGCCGCGCCGCCAACCACGCAGCCGGTCGACGTAGCGGATCTGCGTACCGTCGAGCACCGCCAGGGAGACCGTGCGGCCGGTCTGCTCGCGCAGTTCGCGCAGATGTTCGCGTGCCTTGCCGCGCAGCGCCATCGAGTCCAGCACGGACATGCCCATGTCGGCGACCCGCGGAGCGAGGCGATAGCGGCGTGCGTGATCCTGCTCGAGGTAGCCGAGGGCCACCAGCGTGGAGGCGTAGCGATGGGTGGTGGAGCGGCTCATGTTCAGCTCGTCGGCGAGCTTCGCGATGCCGAGCACGGGCTGCTGCGCGCTGAAGCAGTTGAGGATCGCAAGACCCGCCTGCAGCGAGGAGGAGAATCGCCCGCGGCGCTCCTCCTCGAGGAGCGCCACCCCCGAGCGATCCGCTGAGTTACCGGAAGACTGCTCTGACCGCTTGCTCAAGGACACAGCTCCTTGCGGATGGTGTGGGTTGCAAACCAGTCCTGCACGACTGAAGTGCCGGAGCCGGCCGCTACTGACATCTGCCCCCCGATCGCGACGTTCCGCGCCCGCCACGTCCAGCCTGGACGCGAGCATCGCCGCACGGGTACGAGGCCGGACGCCGCGTCCAGCGCCCGGCTCGCGGTGCAGCGGTTCGGGAGCGGACAACGCCACCCTTGGCGCCCTCGGCCGGGTGTCTCGTAGAACACCACTCCTCTCCTCTCCGGGGAGCCATGACCCGTAGGCTGACGTGTCCGTCCCGCATTGCTCTAATGATGATTGCGTACCATTGCGTTGTACTCAATGCACAAGTGAAAATCTTCAGATGGGCGATCGACGCTCGACCGCGCGGGCTGCTCTTCACACGGCTGGACACTACGCTACCGCGGTGTATCAGGAGGAGCGCTGCGCGTAGGCGATGCGCCAGATCCGCAGTACCGGGATCAGCAGCACCGCCAACGACCCCCCCGCGTGCACCAGCCCACGGGTGCTCGCCCGCATCGACGGATCGCGCGCGCTGTCCTTGGAGAGGTACATCGCGACCATGCAGGCGACAATCACGCCGTGCCGGTGGCCGTTGTGCAGACGGCGCGCCTCCAGAGCCGAGCGCCCGACGAGCTCCCCCACGCGTCGCAGGCCGGCCTCGCCGGTGGGGTAGTGATCGATGTAGATGTGGTTTCCCGCCGCCGCGTCCTCGGCGCGATCCACATAGCTGTCGAGCATCGTTCCAAGCGCCGAGATCCACGGGAAGTAGGCGGAGTAAGCGCTCTCCACCTCCACCCCTCCGCACTGGGGCTCCGCCGCCAACGCGAGGATCGCGTGCACGGTCAACGACGCGCTCGCCGCACTTGTCAGCTCGAACCAGCTCGCCTGCGCCTGGCCCGAGTACTCCCGCTCCGCCCATCCCCTAAGAGTCGCGTCGCGTCCCTCGGGATCGACCTCGTGATTGACGCCCAGCACGAGCGCCCGCGTGGTCTCGCGGCGGAGCATCGCGCGCACCTCCTCGTACGCGGGCAGCCGCTCGCAGCCATCGCGGCACGCGGCCACGAGCGCCGCCAGGTATCCCGCATCGTCCCTGCACCGATTGGGGCGGTAGTAGTCGCTCACCGCCCCACCCACGTCCAGCGCATCGATCAGAGCCCTGTAAAGGCCCAGGCTGTTCGCCTCACCGGCCGACGCCGCCCGCTCACCGACGTTGTCGAGGAAGTCCCACGCGATCTGGTAGTCGACGAGGAGCTTCAGCAGGTGCGGCTCGCGACGGTACGGAAGGACCCAGAACAACGCGGCGCCGTCGGCATTGGCTCGCTTGGCGGCGAGCGAGCCCAGAGCATCTTCGCGAATCGACGCGTCGGGGATCGTTCGAGCCCGGCGCCGCCAGGGCTCGAGCTCCCGCGAGACGGCGTGCAGTCCCCAGAGCAGCTCGCGCATCGCGGCGACGAGCAGAGCCCAGACCTGCCTGGGACAGAGAGACAGCGGATTTGAAGATTCGCCAGAAATCGAGATCTCAAGATTAGAGAACGAACTGGTCGGTTTGCATAGTCTTGCGCAGTTACGCCGCTCGCGCATCTGCGAGCGGGATCCCCTTCATCTACGAGCGGGACCCCTCAATCCTGCAGGGCGATCGCCGCACGCACGCGCGTCGCGAGGTATCCGGGCAGCGCGACGATCGAAACTGCGACCGTGGTCACCAGGAGGAAGCTCCCGATCGCCACCACAGCACCGACCGACGGCGCGACCGGGAAGCCCGTCACGACCGTCAACGTATGGGTCAGCAGCAGTTGGGCGCACAGCCCGAACACGGCTCCCAACGAGCAGCCCGCCCCGAGCAGCAGAGCACTCTCGACGAGCAGCGAGCGCCACAGGACGCCCTTGCCGAAGCCGTCGACCTTCATGTCGGCGAGCAGAGGCCGCCGCTGCCAGATCATCGCACCCATCGCGATCGCCATCGCGAGGATCGCCGCGATCAACACGAGGCTCGCGATCTGCGTCAGGCGCGCGAGTCCCTGGTGGCTCACGGCGCGCTGACGCCGTTCGCGTTCGGAGCTGGTCTCCACCCTGAGCCCCGACCCGGCGCCGAGCGCCCGTTCGATCTCGCGACGTCCCTGGGTGGGCGCCACTCCCGCCCGCAGCGCGATGGTATAGGCGCTCACCCCACCGCCTGGCCAGGCTCGTGCATAGTCGCTCGAGCTCATGACGATGGCCCCGGGCGACCAGCCGATGTTCGTGCTCAGGGCGGCCACGCGCAGGACGATCGGCCGTGGCGAGGGAAGAGTGAAGGCCTGCCCGATGCGCAGGTGGTGTTCTTCGGCGACCGCCTGCGAAACCACCGCCCAGCCCCCTCGGCGCAGCCGCGCGAGCGCGAGCACCGGATTGCCATCCACGATCTGGCCCGTTGGCAGCGGGTGCGCGATCGAGCTCGGGGGAGCGATCATCCAGATCCGGCGCACTCCGTAGTCCAGGAAGCTCCCGCGGAAGAGACCGACGCTTCGCACATCCGGCAGGCGCTCGAGCGTCCCCGTCGCCGTCGGAGGAAACGCCGTCGTGGCCAGTACGTTCTGTGCGCCAGCGGCGGTGACCCAGATGTCGGCGCTCGCGGCAAGTTCATGGGAGGCGCCGTTCAGACCGCGCTCGAGGTTGCTCTGTGTGCCCACGATCGCCACGCTGCCGAAGACCGCTGCGGCTCCGGTAGCGGCGATCGCCAGCGAGCGCCCCCAGTTGGAGCTGGATCTCAACTCGATCACCGCGAGATGGGAGGCTGTACTGCTCAGCACGCGCTGCAGGCGGCCGACCACGAGCACGACACCCATGATCGACCAGGGGAGCGCCAGCAGCAGAGCGACGACCAGGCTCACGATCCCGACGACCGCGGCCCGCGGAGCCTCCAGCAGGATGAGGACGGTGATCGCCCAGCAGGCCAGCTCTCCCAGCAGGACCCTCGACGTCGAGCCCAACCTCATCCGCGGGGGAGTGGGCCCGAGCGAGGGGTTCGAGAGGATCGCTCCCCGTAGCGGGACGAGCACGCCGATGAACGCGGCCAACAGCCCCCCACACGCGGCGAGTGCGAAGCTCTGCCAGGTGACGATGCGCTGCGCGGCGATCGGGAACGCGAATGCCAGATAGCCCGGGTTCGAGCTGAACAGCACCAGGGAGAGCAGGTCGCCGAGCACCAGCCCGATCAGCGCGGCCGCGACGCCGAGCACAAGCGCGTCGAACAGCAGCACCTCGACGATCATCCTGCGGGAGTAGCCGTCCAGTCGCAGGTCTTCGACCAGGTTGCGCCGCAGGGAGACCGTGAGCATCAGAGCGTTGAACGCGAACAGGAACCCGACCAGCGCGCCGATCACCGAGAACAGCTCCGCGGAGGAGTTGGTCGGTCCGGCCGCCTGACTGAAGAGCGTGCTGTTGAAACCGGCGGGCTGCACATTCACGCGCCCCGCGGCCAGGCGCTCGAGCTCGGCCCGCACTTCGCGATCATGCCCGCTGTAGGGCTGTACGAGGACACTGGTCAGACGCCCCGGCATCCCCGCCAGCTGCTGCGCGTAGGCGATCGGTGCGATCGCGACGAGGCTGTTGGCGAGGATGCCGAGGTTGCCTTCGAAGAGGACCGTGCCGATGAAGACTCGCTCGTTGCGGCCGCCGATCTGAAGCACCGCCGGCTCCAACGAGGTGAGGCCGATCGACTGCGCGAGCGCGAGCGGCAGCGCGAGCGCCCGCTGACCTTCGAGTTGGGGGGCATCGAAGCGGCGCAGCACCGGTCCGCCGAAGCCAGCGAAGCGCGCGTCGGTGCTGAGCAGTTCAACCGCCTGCTGGCCCCTGGGACCGATCAGATTCGCCTGCTCCCCGACCACCGGCATGGCTGTGCGCACCCCCGGAAGGCGCCGCACCTCGCCGAACAGCCTCTGGTCGAACCCTTCCGGGCCGCGCGCGGTGAGCTGAAAGCGCATCGCTCCGACGACTCCGCTCACAAGTCGCTGCACCGAGCTGTCGGGGCTCGTGCGAATGATCTGGGAGGCGAACAGCAGCGCCACCCCGACCGCGATCCCGAGGATCGCGAAGACCTCGTGTGCGAGCCTCGTGCGCAGGCGGACCCGGTAGAGCAGGACGATATTCCGCAGCCTCATCGCGCCCCTCCTGAGCGGTCGCTAGTCGCCATCGAGGGAGGCGAGCACGGGCTCGGGCACGTGGTCGCAGAGGCGCCCGTCGTGCAGGGAGCGCACGCGATCGGCGTGCGCCGCCGCCTGGGGGTCATGGGTGACGAGCACCGTCGCGACCTGGCGCTCCCGGCAGATGTCGCTCAGCAGCTCGAGCACCTCGCTGCTGCGCCGCGAATCGAGGCTGCCCGTGGGCTCGTCGGCCAGCACCAGCTTGGGTTCGGTCGAGAGCGCCCGCGCGATCATCACCCGCTGACGCTCGCCCATCGAGAGCTGATCGGGCCGGTGGTGCAGGCGCTCGCCGAGCCCCAGCTGCTCCAGCAGCGGGCTCACGCGGCGGCGGGCCTCGCGCGGACTGAGATCGGTCCCCAGCAGCTTCAGCGCCGCGTTGTCGATGGCGCTCACGCCCTGAATCAGGTTGACCGTCTGGCGCACGAACCCAAGCTCCCGCAGCCTGTATCGGGCGCACTCCGCCTCCGAGAGCGCCGAGATCTGACGCTCCCCCACGAGCACCTTCCCGCTGTCAGGGCGCAGCAGCGCCGCGATCAGCATCAGCAGCGTGGTCTTGCCCGAGCCGCTCGGTCCGTACAGCGCGAGGAGCTCCCCCGCCGCCACCGACATGGAGACCCCGTCCACCGCACGCACCGGCTCGTCTTCTCCGACCCGGTAGTGCTTGACCAGGTCACACAGCTCCAGCATCACGCCGATTGCCGGGAGCCGCGCAGGTGAATCACCTTGCCCGGCAGGGTCTCCTTGTCCGGCTCGGTCCCCGTGGTCGGCGCGGTCTTCGCCGCAGACGGCTCCGGTGGCATCGGCGCGCTCCGCAGCCGTCCGGCACCGAGCGAGACGATCTGGTGGGCCTGCATCGCCGCGGGCATGTCAGGCACCGTCATCAACACCGCGATCGCTTCGGTGTCCGCGAGCGAGCGCAGAAGCTGGGTGACCCGCTCACGCTCGAGCACGTCGAGGTTGGCGGTCGGATCGTCCACCAGCAGCAGCCGCGGCGCGCGAGCGATCCCATGGGCGATCCCGATCAGCGAGCGCTCCCCGTCGCAGAGGTTTCCCCACCGCTGGCGCGCGTGCGCGGAGACCCCCACCCGCTCGATCGCCTCCGCGGCGCGCGTGTACGCGTGACGGCGGCCGTGCTCCGCCAGCAGCGGCAGCGCCACATAGTCAAGCATCGGCAGGTCGCTCCTTGGCCCCGTGTGCCGGACCCAACCGACCTGCCCGAGCATCAGCCGAGCGTGCTGGGCCTCGGAGAGACTCGCGAGGTCGACGCCATTGAAGCGCACCACGCCGTTGTCCGGCCTCTCCAGACGAGCCGCGAGCTTCAGCAGAGTCGTCTTGCCCGAGCCGCGTGTGCCCCACACAGCCGTGAATTCGCCCGCCTCCAGCGCAAGCGTCACGTCGGTGAGCACTCTGACCTCGGAATCCCCCCGCCAGTAGCTCTTGCCAACGCCTTGGAGCGAAAGCAGAGCGCCCATCCTCAACCCTCCGAGCTTCGCCTGCCGGTCCGCTCGTATGCGACTTGCCTGACCGGCGCCGGAGGGGCTCCGGACAACGCCCGCGGGGAAATGGAAACGGGCTCGCAGGCGGACTCCGAACGCTGCCTGATCGCGCGCTCGTATTCGGCGTGCATGCCTTCCAAGGACGCTCGCACGCCCTGCAGCCACGTCAACCGGGCATCCCAGAAGGAGAGCTCCGCGTCTCTGATGTGCACCAGCACCAGCCCCGACCATCTGGTCGGTGCCGGGGGCCGCGTCCGCTCGAAGGAGCGCTTGAGCTCCTGAACGCGCGCCAGACATACCAGCTCCTGCCCGTAGACCAGCTCCACGAGCCGCGGCAGGTTGTGGGGTTGGCAGAGCGCGACCTTCATGTGCAGCTCGTCCCGCAGCGGAGGCGCCGTGGAGGAGCCGAGCAGCCATTCCTCGAAGTGCCGCACCCCCTCGGGGGTCGCTTCGAAGGAGCGCGAATCCGCGCGGGAGCCCGGGCTCCGCCGGGAGGCAGATCGCTGCCTGCCCGCGCCGGCGCGCTGCCCCACGACCGCCAACTGCGGTCTCGCGGCGGCCCTCCTCGTCGAGGTGAAGATGCTCCCGGAGGAGGGTCCCGCCTGTGCGAGCCCCGCCCCGTCTTCGCGGGCTGCACGCACCAACCCGTCCCGCTCCAGACGGGTGAGGGCCGAGTAGACGTTGGAATCGACGAACCCTGCCGAGGATAGACGCTGGCGCAGCTTCGCCGTCAGCCGATGAGCTGGGCCGGGCTCCTCGATGACCAGCCCCAGCACTGCGATCTTCGCGGACATGTTCCCCCGCCTGCTCCCTTTGACGACTCCGCTCCCGTGGGTCCCTGCCGTAAGACGCCGTTTCCCACGCTGGACAGTTCGTTCTACCCTGTTTCCCACACTGGACAGTTCGTTACATAAACCGTACACCAAATGACCCACCGGCACAACCTTTGGACGATCGGTTCCGCTACCTTGATAGCTCCCCCCACGGGAGGACCATGTCATCAATACCCAGATTTGCGTTCAGGCCACAACTGAAAAGGTCCCCCACGGCTGGCCCTCGCTGGGCTTGACAGGAGCCTCAAGTGATCCCCAGACGGTCGAGCAGGCCATCGTCCCGGCGCCAGTCCCGGCGCACCCGCACGGCCAGGTCGAGGTGCACCTGGCAGCCGAGCTCTCGCTCGAGCTCGCCTCGCGCGGCGCTGCCGATCGCCTTGATCATCCGCCCCCGCGCGCCGAGGAGGATCCCCTTCTGGGAGGCGCTCTCAACCCAGATCAGCGCCCTCACCCGCACGAGGCCGGTGCGTTGGCCGATCTCCGATCGGTCGGGCGAACTGCGACCGGCCACCTCCTCCACGTCCTCGACCACCACCTCCACCGCATGGGGCAGCTCGTGAAAGGTCCGCCTGATCGCCGCCTCCCGGATCAGCTCCGCCAGCAGCAGCGCCAGCGGCTGATCGGAGCGCGTATCCACGGCGAACAGGAAGGGGCCCTCCGGCAGCAGCCCCCGCAGATGCCCCACCAGCTCCCCCACCCCCTCCCCCGTGCGAGCCGAGATCGGGAACACCTCCCCCTCGAGCTCCAGCTCAGCCGCGCCCTGCAAAGCGGCCAGGGTCCGCGCACGGCTCAGCCGGTCGACCTTGTTGACCGCGATCGCCACCGCCAGCGGCGCCTGCGCGAGGGTCCGGGCGATGAAGCGGTCCCCCGGGCCCACCCCCTGCTCGCCGCTCAGGAGCAGCAGCGCCGCATCCGCGCCCTGGAGCTCCTCGCCCACCCGGTGGGCCATCCGGGCCGTCAGCGCGTCCCGCGGGCGCTGCACTCCCGGCAGGTCCACGAGCACCATCTGGCACTCCTCGTCGGTGCGCACCCCGCGGATCGCGCGGCGCGTCGTCTGCGCGCGGTCGGAGACGATCGCCACCTTCTCCCCCACCACGGCGTTGAGGAGCGTCGACTTACCTACGTTGGGGCGCCCCGCCAGCGCCACGAAGCCAGCGCGGGTCACGGTCGCTCGCGAGGCGATCCGGCGCTCGCCGGTAGGGACTCCCACCGCAGCAGCTCCGCCTGCACCGCCAGCATCTCCCCCGCATCGGATTCGTGATCCATTCCCACGAGGTGCAGCACCCCGTGGACGATCGCCTCGCACACGTCCTCGGTGTGCTCCGGGCAGATCACCACGTCGCCAAGCTCGCGCGCGACCCCATCCATGGGCTCCGCGCCGTCGATCGGGAACGAGAGCACGTCCGTCGGACCCCGCTGTCCGCGGTGCTCCTCGTTCAGCTCGGCGATGCGTGCAGCGTCGACGAACTCGATCGCCAGATGGCCCTCCTCGACACCGGCGGTGACCGCGGCAAGTACGCACAGGCGTCGCAGCCGCCGTGCCGATGGAGCATCCTCTCCCAGCGCCTCGGCGCCCTGTACCTCGACTTCGACCACGCTCTACGCCCGCCGGCGATCCATTCGCCGAGCGCCCCGCGATTGCTCGGGGGCGTCCTGCTGCGCATGCTCGTCGTAGGCCTCGACGATCCGCTGCACGAGCTTGTGGCGCACCACGTCCTCGCCACCGAAGCGCACGAACTCGATGCCCTCCACCGCCCCCAGCACCTCCCCCACCGCGATCAGGCCGGAGCGCTGCTCGGGTGGCAGGTCCACCTGGGTGACGTCCCCCGTCACCACCATCCGCGAGCCGAACCCCAGGCGCGTGAGGAACATCTTCATCTGTTCCGGCGTCGTGTTCTGTGCCTCGTCGAGGATCACGAAGGAGTCGTTCAGCGTCCTTCCGCGCATGAACGCCAGCGGCGCGATCTCGATCACCCCCCGCTCGAGGTGCTGGGTCACCTTCTCGGGGTCGAGCATGTCGTGCAGCGCGTCGAACAACGGGCGCAGGTAGGGGTCCACCTTCGCCATCAGGTCCCCCGGCAGGAAGCCGAGGCGCTCCCCCGCCTCCACCGCGGGGCGCGTGAGGATGATCCGGTTGACCTCGTTGCGCGAGAGCGCCGCCGCCGCCATCGCCACCGCCAGGAACGTCTTGCCCGTCCCCGCCGGGCCCACGCCGAAGGTGATCGTGCGTCTGCGGATGCAGTCCACGTAGCGCTTCTGGTTGACCGTCTTGGGGGCCACCCGCAGCGAGCGATGGCGCCAGACCACGTCCTCCAGCACCTTCGCCGGCGACTCGTGCGCATCGAGCGCCCCCGTCACCGCGGCGATCGTCCCCGGGCCGATCTCATGGCCGCGCGCGATCAGCCCGGAGAGCTCCCGCACAACCCGCTCCCCGGCGCGCATCTCCCCCTCCGAACCGTCCAGCGTCAGCAGGTTGCCGCGCAGGAACACCCTGCACTCCAGGTGCCCCTCCAGCGCGCGCAGAACCGCATCCTGGCTGCCCGCCAACTCCGCCGCCACGTCGCCCGGTAGCTCGATCTGGGTCCTCATCCGCGCAGCCGTCCCCTCATCCGCGAGCCCCGGGGCGAGCCAGGGGCGCCAGACATCGCTGCCCGCCTCATCCGCCAAGCGCAGCCCGCACGAGGCCCGAGACCCGCTTGCCATCCGCGCGTCCGTCCACCGCGGCCATCGCCACCCCCATCGCGCGGCCCATGTCTCTGACCGACTCCGCTCCGCTCTCGCGGACCGCCCGCTCCACGAGCTCCTCGAGCTCGGCTTCTCCCAGCTCCGCGGGCAGGTAGCCGGCGATCAGCTCCGCCTCGCTCTCCTCGCCCGCCGCCAGCTCCGCGCGCCCCGCCTCGCGGTACGCCTCCGCCGCCTCCAGCCGCCGCTTGCGCTCGCGGCGCAGCACCGCCAGCTCGTCGCCCCCACCCAGCTTCGAGTCCTTCTGCACCTCCGAGAGCACCATCCGCAGGGCACCCACGCGCTCCTTCTCCCCCGCCTTCATCGCGGTGGCCAGATCGCTCTTGAGCTGCGCCTCGACACTCACCTGCGGCCAAGGATAGCCGTGCCGCGGATTCCCGTGAGCCGCGCGACCACGCAGTTCACACCGGAGTCACACGCAGGCCGTCCGCGTGCAGCTCGGCCACGCTCACATTGAGGAGCTCGCCCGCGCGCGCCGCGCCGGCCGGCAGGTAGCAGCGCGTGTAGTCCGCGGTGTAGCCCGAGCACTGGGTGTCCGCCACCTTGTCCACCAGCACCCGCTCCCTCTCACCGAGCTTCCGGGCGCGGTGGTGGCGCGAGCGCACCTCCGAGAGCCCGCGCAGCTCTCGCGAGCGGCGCTTCTTCTCCTCCGGGGCGACCCTGTCGCCAAGGGCCTGCGCAACCGTGCCCGGGCGCGGGGAGTAGGAGAACGCGTGCACCCGGCTGATCCCCGCCTCCCGCACGAGGTCCAGCGTCCGCTCGAACGCCGCCCCGTCCTCGTTGGGGAAGCCCACGATGATGTCCGTCGTCACGTTCACCGCCGGCACCGCCGCCCGCAGCGTCTCGATCGCCTCCAGGTACTCCCCCGCGGTGTAGTGGCGTCCCATCGCCTCCAGCACCCCGTCATCGCCCGACTGCATTGGCACGTGCAGGTGCGGGCACACCTTCGGCTCCTCCCGCAGCGCCCGCACGAGCGAGTCGCGCACGTGGATCACCTCCACCGACGAGAGCCGCACCCGCTCCACACCCTCCACCAGTGCGGCCCGCACCATCAGCTCCCCCAGCTCCAGGCCCTCCTGCGGATCGCGATAGTCCCCCACGCTGATCCCCGTCATCACCACCTCCGGCTGGCCCTGGGCGACGCGCGCGGCCACCTCCTCCAGCACCGCGGAGGCCGGGCGCGAACGCGCGCCCCCCCGCACCGTCGGGATGATGCAGTACGCGCAGTGGCAGTCGCAGCCGTCCTGCACCTTCACGAAGCCCCGCGTGCGCGCCGCCGCCGAGCCGCCCTCCAGCCGAAGTAGCCGCGCGCGATCTTCGGGCGGATGCGGCACGCGACCGACCTGCAAACCACGCCGTGCGGGTCCCATCGGCGAACCTCGCCGTGCACGGCCCACGAGGGGCTCGTGCTCCATGTCCGCGCACGCTCCCAGTGCCCCCGCCATCGCCTGCGCCACATCCTCCGCATTACCTGTGAACGGCCTCACCGCTGGATCGATCTCCGCGAACTGCTCCGCGCGCAGGTTCACCGCGCAACCCCCCACGTAGACCTCCCGCGCGCTCTTCAGCGAGCGGCGCACCGACTGGCGCGACTTCGCCTCCGCCTCGCCCGTGATGCAGCACGTATTGATCACGTGCAGCTCCGCCTCCTCCTCCGGCGCCTCCTCGTGCCCTTCCTCCAACAGCCGGCGGCGGGCCAGCATCGCATCCGCGTGGGACACCTTGCAGCCCAGGAACTTCACCGCGAAGCGCACAGTCCGCGCAGAGTAGCGCCACTGCGGCAGTCCTTCAGGCGAGTGTCTGCTCCTCGACGTGCTCCAGCCCCGGGGGGTGGCCCAGCTGGCCGAGCTCCGAGGTGTCCCTGTCGAAGAGCAACGCCACCGTCCAGTCCACCACCAGGCGCAGCTTGCGCTTGTAGCCCGGCATGTTCGCGAGGTGGTAGGTACGCGCCAGGAACCACGCGGGAAAGCCCCGCCACCTGATCCCCATTGTGCTCGCCACCGCCTGGTGGCGGCCCAGGTCCACGAACACCCCCAGCGTCCTGTACCTGAACGGGCGCACCCGTCCCCTCCCAAGCGGTCCGCCCGCCCCCAACTCCGCCGCCACGTTGCGCGCCACCCGCCGACCCTGGCGGATCGCGTGCTGGGCGGTCGGCGGAGAGGACTCCCCCCTGCGCGCCGGGTCCGGCACCGCCGCCGCGTCCCCGATCGCCCACACGTTGCGATGGCCCCGCACCCGCATGGTGCGATCGACCTCGATTCGACCACCCTCCTCGAGGGGCAGCCCGAGGCGCGCCACCACCGGGTGGGGCCTCACCCCCGCCGTCCATACCACCGTGCGCGCCCCGATCGGCTCCCCGTCGCTCAGCGTCACCGAGCGGTCCGTCACCTCTGCGATCGTCGTGCCCGTGCGGATCTCGATGCCCCGGCCCCGCAGCTCCCGCTCCGCGAACGCCGCGAGGCTCGGCGCCACCTCCGGCATCACCTGATCCTGCGCCTCCACCAGCACCCACCGCATACCCTGCACCCGACAGCGCGGGTACAGATCGATCACATCCGCCATGAAGTCCTGCAGCTCCGCCAGCCCCTCCACGCCGGCGTAGCCCGCGCCGACGAACACGAACGTCAGGTACTCCGCCCGTGCCGCGGCGTTGTCGATCGTCTCCCCCGCCTCCAGCATCGAGATCACGCGGTTGCGCAGCGCGATCGCATCCGCCAGCGTCTTGAAGCCGATCGCGTGCTCCACCAGACCGGGCACCGGCCGCGTGCGCGAGATCGAGCCCAGCGCCACGATCAGCTCGTCGTAGCGCAGCTCGCTGCGAGTCCCACCCGGTGAGTCCACCAGCAGCCGCCCCCGCCCTGGGTCCGCGCCCGTGATCCTGCCAAGCAGGAGGTCCGTGCGCCGCAACTGCTCGCGCAGCGGCACCACCACGTGGCGCGGCTCCAGCGTCCCCGCCGCGGCCCCCGGCAGCAGCGGCGTGAACAGCAGAAAGTTCACATCGCTTACCAGTGTCACCCGCGCACTGTGGCGCGGCAGCACTCGCTCCAATGTCCGCGCGGCGTAGAAGCCCCCGAAACCACCGCCCGCGATCACCACGTCCCATGCCACATCCGGACACGCTAGAGGTCCAATGTGGTAGAGGCCAATGTCACGAGCCCGCCGACCCATTAGGGTGCCGGCCATGGACCCATCGCTTTACGCCAACGCTCTCGCGCCGTTCCTCGCCGAAGCGCAGCAAATGCTCCCCACCGGTGCAGAGGTACTCGACGCTCATACACACCTGGGGCTGGATGAGGATGGGCGCTCGCTCTCCCTCGCGGAGCTGCTCTCCCAGCTCGACCAGGCCGGCGCGCGACGCGCGTGTGTGTTCCCCCTCCACGACCCCGAGCGCCGCCCCGCCTACCGGGTGCCCAACGACCGCGTGCTCGAGTGGGCGCGCGAAAGCAAAGGCAGGCTGATCCCCTTCTGTCGCCTCGACCCCTTCGAGGAGCCCGTCGCCGAGGCCGAACGCTGCCTGGCGGCCGGGGCACGCGGGATCAAGCTCCACCCCCGCGCCCAGGAGTTCGCCTTCGATGGGGGTGAGCTCGAGGGGATCTTCGCGGTCGCTGAGCAGGCCCGCGTGCCGATCCTGATCCACGCCGGCCGCGGGCTGCCCCCGATCGCACAGGGACTCGCCGAGCTCGCCCTGCGCCACCCCGAGGTCGTGCTGATCCTCGCCCACGGCGCGATCTGCGACCAGGGGATCCTCACCTCCCTGCTCGCCGATCACCCCGGGGTGCTCTACGACATCTCCTGCTTCTTCGCGCTCGACGTCGTTGAGCTCTTCGCGCGCGCCCCCGCCGAGCGGATCGTGTTCGCCTCCGATCCCCCCTACGGGCACCCCCAGAGCACCCTCTACATGGCCCTGCGGATGGCGGTCCACGCGGGCCTCGAGGAGACCGCCGTCCGCGGGCTGCTGGGCGAGACGGTCGCCGGGCTCTTCAACGGCCGCGGGCTGCCCCCCGCCACGCCCCCGCGCCGCGGCCCCTCGATCACGCTCTCCGGGCGTCTCGCGCGGGTGTACGGTTACGGCAGCCTCACTGGACCCGCCCTTTTCGCCGGCGCCCCCGAGCAGGCGCGCGCAATGCTCGAAATGGCGATCGCCGCCTGCCGCGACCCGGAGCCTGGAGACGTCGGCGACGCGCTGGAGGCGATCGGCTCCGCGCTCACCGCCGCCGTCGCGCTCCTGCAGAGCGAGGACGGGGTGCGACCGGCGATCGACCTCGTCTACCGCGCGATGGCCCGCGCCGCCACCGAGGTTCCCGACCCCGTCTAAACGAGTAAGAGATCGACCTTCCGTCTGAACGCCGGTGGGTCTATCGCTGGATATCGCAAGAGTCCGGATGCCCTGCTCGTCAACCGGTGGACGCATGCTCAGCCGCTCGCGCGAAGCTGACGACCCGCCCAACGAGCGCGTTGTAGCGGCTATGCGCCCCCCCATCGCGCTCGGCCAACACCTCGTAGAGGCGATGCGACGCGTCCACGCCGTCCGCGTGTGGCACGTCGAAGCCCAAAGAGCGAAGCCGCGGCGCCGCCATCGCCACCAACAAGGACGCCTCACTCTCGCGTCCGGCGGACAGATCAGCCAGACCACGACTCACGAGCTCGTGGCCAGGCAGGCTCTTTGAGACGCTCCTCACAACTCAATCTTAGGTCGCCAACCGCATTGCGGGCACCTTGCCGGGCTCAGAGACCCCGCGCGAGCAGCCAGACCGCCGCCCACTCCCCGCTCGTGCGGCGCTCGTGCTCGCGCATCCCGAGGCGCTCACCGAACGCCTCGACCACCTCGTCGACCTCCTCGGTGAGCAGCCCCCCGAGGATCAGCCCGGCGGGGGCGTAATCGATCGACCGCAAGAGATCGAGCAGCAGCGGTCTCAGCAGATTGGCGAGCATCATGGGTGCCGCGGCGCCGCCCATCGCGGGCAGGCGCTCGCGGCGCAGATCGAAGCCGCGCACCTCCACATCCACGCCGTTGAGCGCCGCGTTCTCACGTGCCGCCTCCACGCTCTCACGCTCATGGTCGAGGCCCATCACCGGCGCGAACCCGAGGCGCGCGGCCGCGATCGCCAGCACCCCCGAGCCCGTGCCGACGTCCAGCAGCGGCCCCCGCCGATGCCCGTCTCCCGAGGAGAGTCCGGCGGCGAGCTCCAGCAGCAGCTCCAGGCACATCCGGGTGCTCGCGTGCGCTCCGGTCCCGAACGCCTGGCCGGGATCGATCACGATCTCCTCGACACCCGCGCGATCGCAGGGTGCCTCCCACGGTGGGC
Organism: uncultured Solirubrobacterales bacterium; assembly: GCA_963742275.1. GTDB lineage: Bacteria > Actinomycetota > Thermoleophilia > Solirubrobacterales > Solirubrobacteraceae > Palsa-744. The sequence continues at coordinate 545,777 of CAVUKU010000002.1, forward strand.
GCACATGCAGCGCCGGGACACTCTCAGGTCCGCCGATCAGCACTGGACGGTGAAAACGCTTCCAGCGCTCCGACCAATCATCCGGCAGCTCGCTGGTGGTGATCTCGACCAGCGACTCCCCCGCCGCCGCACGCAGGTCCGGCAGCTCGGGCAGCTCTCCGGGAGATCCGTAAACGGAGTACTCGAGTACGCCCTCCCCCACCTCCGTCTCCTCCACGCCGGAGGGCGCGAGCTCCAAGAGCTCGGCCAGCACCAGCTCGGCGTCCTCACGGCGGACGCGGACAGCGAGACGGATCACGCGAGGCGTTGTGGCGGTGCGTGGCGCATTACACAGCCTGGCGGGGCGCCGCGCATGACACAGCCTGGCGGGGCGTGGCGCATTACACAGCCTGGTGGGACGCCGCGCATGACACAGCCTGGCGGGGCGTGGCGCATTACACAACCTGGTGGGGCGCCGCGCATCACGCGGCCTGGTGGCGCAGGGCGCGGCGCAGCTTGGCGAGCATCGATTCCTCGGTGCGGAGGTTCTCCTCGGTCAACGTGTCGTGCAAACGCTCCATCAGCTCCCGCTGCTCGGAGCTCAGGCGGCGGGGAACCACCACGTTGACCACCACCCGCAGATCCCCCCGCCGGCCGCTGCGCAGGCTGGGCATCCCCTGACCGCGCACCGTGAGCACCTCGCCCGGCTGGGTGCCGGGGACGATCCGAATCGAGCTCGACCCATCGAGCGTGGGCACGTCGAGCGTCGCCCCCACCGCGGCCAGCGGCGCGGAGACATCCAGCGCGGTGATCAGATCGTCCGCCTCGCGCACGAAGCGCTCGTCGGCGCGCACCCGCACGAGCACATACAGGTCGCCTGCTGGTGCTCCCGTCTCGCCCGCGTGACCCTTGCCGCCGAGGCGGATGCGCTGGCCGTCGGCGATCCCCGCGGGCACGTCCACCGCGAGCGTGCGCTTTGCGGCGCGGCGGCCGCGGCCACGGCACTCGCGACATGGCTGCTTGGCGGTGCGCCCATCGCCGTGGCAGATGTCGCACGCCACCGTGCGCATCATCTGGCCGAAGGGGGTGCGCGTCACCGCCTGCAGCTGCCCCGCTCCGCCGCAGCGCTTGCAGGTCTCGATCGGGGTGCCCGGCTCGGCGCCGTTGCCGCGGCAGTGCTCGCAGCGCTCGATCGCCTCGAAGGTGACCTCCTCGCTCGTCCCCCGTGCGGCCAGGCGCAGATCGATCTGGAGCGCCACCGCGACGTCACCTCCCTGGGCCGGCCCCGCGGAGCGCCCACCGAAGGGGCTGGAGCCGCCGAAGAAGGCGTCGAAGAGATCACCGATCGAGCCGAACCCATCGAAGTTGGGGGCGTATCCGCCGGAGCGCAGGCCCTCGTGGCCGTAGCGGTCGTAGGTCGCACGCCGCTCGGGGTCCGAGAGGATCTCGTAGGCCTCGGCGGCCTCCTTGAACTTCTCCTCCGCCTGGGGGTCGTGCGCGTTGACGTCCGGGTGCAGCTCCCGTGCGAGGCGGCGGAAGGACTTCTTCACCTCCTGCTCGGAGGCGTCGCGCGCGACACCCAGAACCTCGTAGGGATCGCGCGGGGTGGAGGAGGCGCGGCTCATCGCCCCACCCTAACCCTCGGCATACGTCTCTTCGACGAAGCGCGAGAGCTCGTGGGCCACCTCCCGCACGGCGGGGATCGCGTAGGCGTAGTTCATCCGCACCGGGCCGATCACCGAAACGATCCCGAGGCGGCGCTGCGCCACGCCGTACCCCGCGGCCACCATCGCCAGCGAGCGCATCGCGGGGACCTCGTTCTCATGGCCGATGCGCACGTAGATGCCGGGCTCGCTCAGCGCCGTGCGCATCGCGCTCAGCAGGGCCACCCGCCGCTCCAGGAGCTCCATCAGCTCGTTGATCTGACCGACGTCCCGCAGGTGCGCCTCCGAGAAGAGTCGCGCAGCGCCGTCGAGGTAGAGCACGTGCTCGGACTCCGCCGCCAGATCGCCGAAGGCCGGGATCAGGTGGTCGAGGAAGGCGCGCTCCATCGCCCGCAGAGTGGGGTCCGCGAGGCGCTGGTGGATCATCCGAGCCCCTAGGCCCAGGCCCACGAGGCGGTCGTTGAGGTACTCCCCCGCCCACGCCACCAGACCCGTGTCGAGGTGCTCCTCGAAGGTCGCGAACACCTTGGAGACCTCGCCGGTGGAGGTGATGATCACCGCCACCAGCACACGCGACTGCAGCGCCAGCACCTCCACGCGGCGGATCGTCGCGGTACTCGCGGAGGGCGCGGAGACCACCGCGAGCAGGTCCGTCACCTGCGAGAGGGTTTCCGTGGTCGCGCGCATCGCCTCCTCCACCTCCTGGCGGGTCAGCGAGAGCTCCAGCCGTGTGGGCAAGAGGCCCTCGCCCGAGGCGAGCATCCGGTCCACCACATAGCGCTGGCCGGCATCCGTGGGCACACGCCCGGCGGAGGTGTGGGGGTGGGCGAGCAGGCCCTGCTCCTCGAGCAGCGCGAGCTCGTTGCGGACCGTGGAGGCGCCGCAGTCGAGTGCCGGATCGGCCGCGATCAGCTTCGACGCCACCGGCTGGCCCGTGCGCTGGTAGCCCTCCACCACCTTGCACAGGATCAGCTCCTGCCTGGCCGTCAACATGAATTGATTGTACGAGCCGCCGTGGGCGGATCTCAGATCGTCAGCTCGGCCTCGGCGTTGCGGACGATCTCCTTCTCCCCCTGCACCGCAACCGTGTCGATCAGCACGCGGCCATCCTGCGCCTCGCGCACCGCTCCGGTGACGATCACCTCCTGCTCGGGGACCCCCATGCCGCGGAACTGCACCGAGAGGCGCCGCAGATGCTCGGGGCCGCCCGCCGCCTCGGTCTGGGCGCGCGCCACCTGCGCCATCGTCCACAGCCCGTGCAGGATGCGCCCGGGCAGGCCCACCGCGCGGGCGAACTCCTCGTCGATGTGGATCGGGTTGAAGTCCCCAGAGGCGCCCGCGTAGCGGGCGGTGAGGTACTTGTCGGGCGTGACCCTCACCTCCGGGATCTGCGTACCCTCGTTCAGATCAGCCATCGCGCTCACACTCCTCGAACGATGTTGGTCCAGGTTCCACGCGAGACCTGCTCACCGCGCTGGTTGGTGGAGACGGACTCGAACACGTAGTAGCCCCGCCCGTCCCGTTCGGAGATGTCCTTGACGCTGGCCGTCGTGGTGATCTCATCGCCCGCCACCACCAGCGGTCCCCACTCGAACTCCTGGCCACCGTGCACCATCATCGCGAAGTTCATCTCGATCTCGGGGTCGAAGATCGGGGGGCCCATCGAGGGTGCGCAGTAGACGACCGCGAACATCGGCGGTGCCACCACGTCTGCGTAGCCGGCAGCGCGCGCCGCGTGGACGTCGAGGTGGACGGGATTGGTCTCGCCCACCGCCCGAGCGTACTCCTTGATCTTCTCGCGGCCCACCGCGTAGAGCGTGGGCTCGTAGGTCTTGCCGACCGCTTGACTGTTCACAGGCACCTGGACAGAGCTCCTTGGAACGGGGAGGACTTGCGGCGCGGCAGTCTATGGCATCCAGGTCGATCCTGGCCGGGCCGGCGAGGTGGGCCGCCATGGTCCCGGCGGCCGATCGCAATGGCGGGCGCCGAGCGGTCGATCGGCGCGGCCGAGCCGCGGGCCCGCGCCAGGGGGCGCCTTAAATGCGAAAAGCGACCCAGGGCCGCCCGCGGGGCGCCGGAGAACCGACGCCCCGCTGGCACACCGCGAGATCGCTAAAAAACCAGGTCGACCTCGCCGACCCCGGCGCCCACGAGCTCCCGCTCGCCGTCCTGTGCGTCGGGCTTGCCCTCGCCGCGCTCACCGGGGGCGCTGTCGAGGAACTGCACCGACTCGGCGACCACGCTTACCGCCTGGCGCCTCTGGGGCCCCCCCTCCGACTCCTCGGAGGTCTCCCACTCGCGCCAATCCAGGCGCCCGTCGATCGCAACGCGGCTGCCCTTGCGCATATAGCGAGCCACGGTCTCCGCGAGGCCCCCGAAGGCGGCGACGTCGAAGAACAGCGGGCGCTCGTGGTACTCGCCCTCCGCGTCGCGCCGCAGGCCGTTGCACGCAACCCTCAGGCTGCACACGCTCTGGCCCGAGGGGAGTTCGCGCTGCTCGGGGTCGCGGGTGAGATTGCCGACCAGCACGACGCGATTGATGCTCGAGTACGACATGTGTTCGTCTCCTTTGCGGTAAGCCACTGCCCCGCCGAGGAACTTACGCGCCACTTGGGACGGTACGCTCGCCCGGACGGGTGGGCCGCTACAAAAGCGCGTCGAGCGAAACGACCACCACCCGCTCGTGGGCGTGCGCCTTTTCGATCGCACGCTGCACAGCGCGCTGCACCTCGGGTGGGGCGAGGTAGAGGACGCCCGCCACGCAGCGCGCCCGCGCCCACGCCCGGCAGATCGCCGCCAGACGCTCGGGCGCCTTGACGGTCAGCTCCACCTCCACCGCCACCGGCAACCCCCCGGCGGGGTCGCGCGGCCACAGCACCAGATCTGGCCGATGGCGGCGCTGGCCGATCTGCGATCGCTCGCCGTGCCGGCCTGCGCCGAGCTCGGCGCTTGCCAGCACGTCGCGGCACTGGCGCTCCTCGTGGCGCAGATCCCGCTCGCCCTGCACGCGGTGGTCCGGATAGCAGCGCTCCAGAGCCGCGGCCGCGCGGGCGCACTCGATCAGGTGCAGCGCACCCGAGGCGCTCACGCTGCAGGGATCGAGGCCATGCGCATCGACCACGCGCAGGCCGGCGCGCGTGACCGTGTACAGGGCGGGCCTGCCCGTGAGCGGTCGGTGGCGCTTGAGCAGCCGCTCGCGCTCGGCGGCCAGCAGCCGCGCCCGCGCCGAGGCCGCGGTGACGTCCAGGCGATCCGCCAGCGCCTCCGCGGTGATCGCGCCGAGGCCGGCGGCCCAGCGCACGATCGCGATTCGCTCAGGGGGCGGGGAGGGGTTGTTGTCGTGGTTGTCCTCGATTGCGGTGTTGGTGCGTGCAGAGACCATCGTGGTCCTCCTTGTGTTGGTTCAGGTGTCGGTTCAGCCCTCGGCGCAGGTGCTCATGTCCCACGCCGAGGGCGGTTCGGTTCGGGCGGCGAGCCGTCCTCCGAGGAGGACTGGCCCCGAGCCCAGGCCGCGCCGTGGTCCTACCCGGGCGAGTGCATCCGCCCGATCGCCACGCCGCGCCGGCCGCCGAGGCGGATCACGGCGGCGCAGCCCCGCGGGAGGCTCGCGACCTCCTCGGGGCCGACGAGGTGCTCCTGCACCCGTGTGCGGGTACGCCGGCCATCGCTGCTGAGGGTGGTGCGCCACGCCCCCCGGCTGCCCGCGAGGCGCGCGATCAGCTCGGCCGAGTCGGGGACCACCTGACGGTGGGCGATCAGGCTCGTGAGGTTGCCCAGCACCTGCTCCAGCAGGGTCTCGCGACCGGGCAGGCGCAGGTCGGCGAGCTCCTGGGTGCCAAGGAGCAGGCTGACTCCGGCCGAGCGCGCGCGCGCGAAGAGCCTCGCCACGTGCTCGGCGGCCACCGCGGAGAACTCGTCGATCACCACGAGGCACCCCGTGGGGCGCTCCTGTAGCGCGCAGACCACGGTCTGCAGGTCCTGCACGATCGCGGACCCCAGCATCTGCGCGAGCAGCGGCCTGCTGTCGGCCTGGAGGCTGAAGTAGACCACCGTCCCCGCGCGCACCTCCTTCAGCAGGTCGAGGGGTTCGCCACCGGGAGTGGCGGGGTCCAACCAGCGTCCCACGTCGGACTCCGCCATGATCGCCAGGCGGTCGCGGACGCCCGTGAGGTCGCTCCGCTGACGGGGGGTGAGCGAATCGAGGTAGGCGTGCAACGCCCCCGCGCACCCTCCCTCGGCAGCTCCCTGGCCAGCAGCTCCAGGTTCTCCGGGTCGAGCGCCTCCACGAGTCCAGCGAGGCTCACCTCGAGGCCCGCGGCGTGCAGCGCGCGGACGGCGTGCCCGAGGTAGCGCTGCGCCTGGCGCTGGTAGTGGGGCTCGGTGAAGCGCTCTCCCGCGAGCGCCTTGTCGGCGATCTCTGTCTCCCCGCCGTGGGCGTAGGGGTTGTACACCGACGGGCCCCTGGGGCGTCCACGCGAGGAAGCGCCGCCCCGCGGCGAGCGCGGCGCGGTGCAGCTGATCGCGCATCCCGCGATCGTTCTTGGGGTCCACCACGACCGCCGCCATCCCGTGGGCGATCGCCCGCGCAGCGATCCACGTCTGGGTGACGGTCTTGCCGGAACCGGTGGCGCCCACCACGAGCGTGTGGGTGCCACCGCTGGCGCCGCCGAGCTCGATCGAGACGGGGCGGCCGTGGCGGTCGGTCCCGACGCTCAGCTCCCCGCCGCGGAACCACCGCTCGCCACGATCGCGGCCACGCGGCGCGATCCAGGGTGTGTTCCACCGTGCATACCTCTCAGCAGCCCAGCCCGCGATCGTGCCGGAGCGCAGCCACGAGCGCATGCGGCGCAGACCGCAGCGCAGGCTGTCGAGTGGGGTCGTGCGGCTCGCCGCGATCTCCGCGAGGTCCGCTCCCGCCTGCAGGTCTTCGCCGTGCCAGCGCCGCCCGCGAACGGCGGCGTCGAGCGTGGCGAGGCCCAGCGTCGCGGCGGCGCCCGCGAGCACGGCGCGGGCGAGCAGGACGAGCGCGAACGCTATGGTCGCCCAGCTCCAGTGGAGGTGCCGGTGGCGCATGGCGTGCGCCGCGAGGAGCCCGAGGAACACACCGAGGGCGACGTGGACGGTCGCTCCCATGAGCCACCGGAGGAGGTGTTCCAGCGGGGCCAGCGGGTCGGCTTCCCGATTGAGGGTGGTTTTGTTCGACGGGGACATGAGTCCCCTCCTTTCACTTGTGCGTCCGGCCCTGAGCCGAACGCGGTTTAACGAGCGACGGCGAGCCCAGGGCTCGCCGTCGGGGGTGCTGCGTTGTGCAGAGGCTCAGATCAGGCGGTAGCCGACGCCGCGGACGTTGACCACCCACCGCTCGCTGCTCTGCGCGCGGAGCTTGCGGCGCAGGCGACTGGAGTGGCTGTCGAGCGTGCGGCTACAGATCGGCGCGGGGTGGCCCCACACCGCGCGCAGAAGCTCCTGCTTGGCGAACACACGGTGGGGCTCGCGGGCGAGGTGCAGGAGCAGCTCGTACTCCAGATGGCGCAGTTGCAGGGGGAGCCCATCGAGACTCACGGTGTGGGCGAGGGGGTCGATCGCGAGCGTCCCCACCTCCACACCCCGGGAGCCAGGTGCGACGGCGGTGCGCCGGAGCAGCGCGCGCAGGCGTGCGCGCAGCTCGAGGTATCCGGCGGGCCGCTCGAGAAAATCGTCGGCACCGGCATCGTAGGCCCGTAGAAGGTCGGGCTCGCGGGCTTGGGAGCCGATCACGATCACCGGCAGGTCCGCGGGCCAGGGGCTCGCCACACCGCCGGGTGGGGGCGGCGCGGCGAGTGGAGTTGGATCGGGTGGGGTTGAACCGGGTGGGGTTGAACCGGGAGCGCGGATCTCCACCAGCAGTTCGAGCGCGGCCCGCGGAGCGTCCAGCTCGCCGAGCAGCGCGAGTCCAGGCGGATCGGTGCGCGCCATCACCCGCGCGTGCTCGGCGGTGCGCGCCAACCGCACCCGGTATCCGTCGGCCGCGAGCTGATCCACGAGCTGCCCCCCGATGTGGGGGTCGCGCTCCACGACGAGGACCGCGGGCGGACCTCCGGCGCTGTCTGGATCGGCGTTCAAAGCTCGACCTCGCGGGGGCTGATGCCGAGGCCCTCGCGCGCGATCAGGGCGAGCACCTCGCTGTGGATCCAGGGCGTGGGTTCGCCGTCGCCGCCGCTCTCGGGCGAAATGCCGACGCGGCGGGAGAGCCAGCTCGTCTCACCGCTCGAGTTGCCCTTGCCGTCGCGCTTGATCCGCCCGCAGCGAAAGGCGATCTCACTCAGGCTCAGCCCCCTGGTGCGCATCGCGTGCAGCACCGCCTGGCGGAGACCCCGGTTGAGGACGATCCGGCTCGCGTCGATGCGCCGCAGCTCGGAGCCCAGCACCGCAACGGAGACAGCGGGGTCCTCGCGGTGGAGCGCGAACGCCCTGGCGGTGAGAGCGCGGACGGGCTCGTAGCTCTCCATGCAGGCGACCGCGTCGCGCACGCTCTCGGGCCGACCTGGCTCGCCGCCGTCCCCTCGCCGGCACCAGCGCAGCTCCGGGATCGAGAGGCCGGTAGCGAGCGCCTCCAGCCGGTGGCGATCGCCACGGCGGTCGCGCAGCTCCACGGCCCGCGGCGGGAGAGCGGGGTCGGTCCTCTTGGAACCCTCCCGCTCGGACCCCTCGGAGAAGGGCGCCGTGAGGAGATCCTCGGGAGCGAGGGGCCGACACCTGCGACCGCGGGGGTCCCGCACGTAGTGGCGGCCTACGAGGGCCGCGTTCTCGGGGGGCTCATCGGCGGCGAGGTGCGCCACGAGCCGCCGATCGCCGAGCGTGAGGGCGTCGCGGTCGAGCACCAGCACGCTGCCGGCGTGCCCGGGCCGCGCGAGCACCTCACGGAGGCGCCCCTCGGCGTCGGTGTAGCGGGCGAGCGAGCCATGGGCCCTTGCGGCGTCGCCGGCTTGGCGGACCACGTGGGTCCGTGGGCGGGCCGTCCGGTGGAGCTGGGATCGCGATGTGCGGGGAGCCTGCTTGGGAAGTGTCGTGAGGGGCATGGAGCGTCTCCTGGCCCGTGGGGGCCGCCGTCGAGTGGTCGAGTGGGCGATCTTGTAAGGGCCGCGGCGCTCAGCCGTCAAGCAGACGTGGCAGACGCGTGGGAGAGGACGCTCAGAGGAGATCCCTTAAGGGATCTCGGAGCTCATCACAGATATGTCGAGCCAGTCGAAGCTGGCGCGAACGGGTCCTCGGGGGCGCCATTCCACGGGTCCTTGGAGCTTCTGCGCGAGGTTGCGCGTTGACCTGGCGGCGCGGGACCGGGGCGATGCAGGACAGGGGCGACCTCGGACCGAGGCGACGGAGAGGGTGGCGGTATGGAGCTGGGACTACTTTGCGGCCTGGGAAGGGGGGATTGGGGGCTGCGATCCTAGCGTCGCGCGGCGTGAGTGGCGACACGCGACGCCTCGCCGCGAGCCATGCAGCGCAGTCGCCCATGCCGGAACGGAGCGATCCCGCTCAACGGGGCCGCTCTTGAGGTGCCGGGCTTGCAGTCAGGCGTGCGGGCGGTGGGTGTCCGACTGCACGAGGGAGCGCTGTCAGATCGGGGCAACTGCGTATCCGGGAGGGGTGAAGGCACATCCGGGGAGCAGACTGCACGCGTCTTCTCGCGCCAGGTCGATACCTCGCCAAGCTCCGATCGACAGCTCAGTGACAGACGCCGCCATCTCGGCCGTCGCCGACGCGGGCAGCGTTCCGTGAGCCGCCGTCGGCCGCGGCCAGTACAACCTGCCCCAGCTCGACTCCTACCGAGGACCCGCCCGGGGCAGGAGCTCCCGCGCCTGCACCGTCGCCTCGCCGGCGCTGGGGTCGCCATCGGCGGCGGCGGTACGCACCGCGGGAGGCAGGTGGGGAACGCCGTAAGCGCCGAGTAGCCCCTCGTGGGCGTCGCGCTCGGAGGCGAACACGATCGCGCTGCGACCGGGGTACTCCCAGTCGCGGGGGTACTCGCCGGCGTAGGCGCGACAGGCGCTCAGCAGGTGGTCGGCCCGCCGGGCGCACTCACGGGCGCGAGCGCGGTCGCGGCAGAGGAACACCACCAGGGGACTCGGCCCCGCCCGCCCGCCGCAACCGATCGGATGCAGGGGCACACAGTCCGAAGGACTGGGTCCCGACCCAGCGCTACGCGCTGCGTGCCCGCTGGATCGGCCGGCGAAGCGGGGGACGCAGGCCGACCAGCCGGCAAATAGGTGGTCGTAGCGCTCGAGCTTGGCGACGGCGGGCTGGGGGGAGCGGGTGCAGAGGCGGTCATCGAGCTCGATCAGCAGGTACGCGCCGGCGACCCCCGTCCCATCGCCGGGTGCAGACGGCAGCTCGATGCTCGCGTGGGGGCGCACGGTCTCGAAGCGCTCCACCTCGACGCGGGCCCCGGAGGAGACGGTGCGCAGGAAATCGTGGGGTGTGCGCCCGCCGGGTAGACGCAGATCAGAGGGGCCGATCGCCACGCTGGCCGACCCAGCCCTTCGGGCTGTGTGCCCCCGATCGGTCGAGGCGCCCGAGCGCAGCGGCGGCGAGAGCACTGACTCCTCGGGGCCCCTCAACCTCAGCGCGGTGCCGCCGAGCGCGCGCTCCAGCGCGAGCGCCCACCCGGTGACGCGCACCTCGTGGCGGGCCTGGCGCAGCGTCCCCTCGCCCGCGGCGGGGGAACGCGAGGGGAATGGGGGGAGGGATTTGGGGGAGGGGTCGCGTGCCTCGGCACCACCCTGAGCAGTGGCATCCAGGCGCCCGTGAGCACGCAGCAGCTCGAGTCCAAAGGGGGCGATCACGTAACACATGGGCGCCCCTCCCCCGTCGCGGCGGTGGAACTGGAAGCGCTCCACCAGGGCGGCGTCGGAGAGGCGCTTCAGGCGCCGCTGAGTGGTGGTGAGCGCGCGCCGGGGGTTGAAGCGGCGGTGGATCTGGCCGGTGAGCACATGGCGCATGGAAGCGACGAGCGCGAGGATCTCCAGATCGAGGGGATCTGGATCGAGTGGACGGGGCGTGGCGGCGGCGCGCGCCCAGCGTATGCGGTGGGCGGCATTGAGATCCACCAGTTCGGCGTAGCTCTCCGAGGCGGTCTCGGGGAGAGGTGCCCAGGCGCCTGCGCCGGCTTGTTGCTCGATCTCCGAAGTCTCGACGGGGCTCTCCCGTCGCTCCCAGTGGGGCTGGCTGAGGTCAGCCAGGTACTCTCCGCCGCGCTCGGCCTGTCGGGCTGCGTGCAGTGCCAGGCGCTCGTGGTCGATGCGCAGCGGGATCGTGCTTGCGAGGAACGGGGCCTGGCGGCCCTCCGGGGCGACCCAGCTTGCGATCGCGTGGTGCTTGGGCAGGTGCAGGCGGGCGTCGGGGTGCCCGAGCGCGGAGAGGCCACTGATCTCGGGGCGCACGGTGTCGGAGTACTCGGCCATCATCAGGCTCGCGGCGTCCCTCGCGTCTGAGACAGAGGCGGTGGCGAAGTACACGCGGTGGGCGAACAGCGCGTCGAGCTGCGCGCGCACCTCGCGGTCGGTCCACTGGGAGTCGGCCTGCCAGCAGGCCACCGTCTCCAGACCCGCGGAGCGCTTCAGCGCGAGCGTCTCGGCGAACCCGCGGTTGAGCACCAGGGGCGCCTCGTCGACCTTGAGGGCCACCGCCACGCGCCGCTCGGCGGGAACGCTGTCCTGCTGGCGGGCCAGGGCGGCGTCGAGCATCCCCATGAGTAGCTGCATGAGCACGGAGGTGTTGCCGGCCCCCATCCCGCCGAGGGCGCCCTTGACGACGAGCACCTCCCGCCCGCGGATCACGCGGTCGAGATCCACGGTGAGAGAGCCGTTGAGCAGCACCCGCTTGATGGAGGGGGAGTTGAGCAGCCGCGCGAGCTTGTTCACGGGGGCGTCGAGCTTGGCGGTGGTCGTGCTGCGCGCGTCCGCGAGCTGGGCGGAGAGCTCGGCGGTGAAGAACTCCGCGATCTCCTTGAACTCGGGCAGCGTCCGCACGTGGGCGCCGACGCGGGAGCGGTAGGAGTAGCCCTCCTCGCCCACCGAGAGCAGGCGCGCGGCGTCCCACAGGGTGGAGCGGGGGTCGTGGGCGAGCACGGCGATGATCGAGTTGCGCAGGTAGCGGTCCGAGGACGCGCGGATGTCGGCATCGGTAAAAAGATTTTTGAGAGCCCCCACCACGTAGTCGGCGATCACGTCCGCGGGGGCCTGCACCGCGAGCGGGTTGAAGCCGCAGGTGGGGTGGGAGAAGTCGAGCAGCGTGCAGGTGCGCTGCGGCGGCACGAGGCTCACCGCGGCCTCCGCCGCGTCGCCCTTGGGGTCGAGCACGATCACCGCGCAGCGCTCCCGGCGCAGATCCTCTGCGACGGTGGCCGCGAGGTAACTCGACTTCCCCTGCTCCACCGCGCCGGGCACGGCGGTGTTCTGGCGGCGCATCCACGGGTGGATCGAGACGGGCCCGAGCGCGTCGCGCAGGAGCCCCGCTCCCTCGCGGGGGCGCATGATCGCGGGGGGCGCGGGAGCGAGCGGTAGGGCGCCGCGAGCGAAGGGCACGGTGGCGTAGTCGATCGAGGGCAGATGCCAGAGCGCGGCGAGCTCGGTGGAGGCGAGCACCCCCTTGCGCAGCGAGGGCCAGGGGTTGCCCTCGCCGCGCGCCACGCGTCTGCGGTAGAGCCCGAGCAGGCCGTGGCGCACGGCGGTCCCCCGCTCCACGAGCCGGTTCTCCGCCCCCTGCGCGCGCAGCTCGGAGGCGATCTGCTCGCAGGCGCCGCGCGAGGGCGCGAGCACGCGCAGGTCCACGAAGTACAGCGGCCGGTGCTGCACTTCGAGGCCCCCGCGCAGCTCGGCGTCCTCCACCAGCGAGCGGTCGCGCACGAAGAGGTGCTCGCGGCGCTCGCGCGAGAGGTGGTCCTCGTGGCGCTTGTAGCGCCACTTGGCGTAGCGTTCCAGGAGCGCGGGCGCGGGGGTCAGCGCAAGCTGTACGCAGGCGTCCTCCCCGCAGGCCTCCTCCCCGCAGGCACCCATCACGGTGATCAGGCGGTCCATCGGGGGCTCCCGGGCGAGCTCGAAGCGGTCGAGCTGCTTGACGCGTCTGATGAACCCCGTGTGCTTCTTCAGACGCAGCAGCGCGTTCGCGGACTGGAATCGGAGCATCTCGCCAAGGGGCACCACACGAGCGTTGGGGTAGGCGCTGCGCAGTGCCGCCTGCACCATGCTCTCCATCCCCCGGGGACACGCAACGGCGAGCAGCGCCCTTCCCGCCCCCTCGCCGCGGAGGTGATGCACCTCGAGCGCCACCGAGGGCTGGCCGCGCAGCAGACGCCGCCACCAGCGGCGCTGGAGGCGCTTGTGCAGGGCCTCGAACATCGCCACGATCCCCTCCACGCTGGTGCGATCGGTGCGGTAGGCCTCCACGCGCAGACGCACGTAGCGCCGCTCCCGGCGCGCCCGCCAGCGGGAGCCGAGGAGCAGCGCTGCGAGCGGGAGCAGCAGCGCGCCGAGCAGCTCGGCGCGCTGGGCGATAGAGGGACCGCCGAGCGTGTGGGACATTCGACGCGGGAGCGTCGCGCGCGCCGCCGCAGATCCCCTCAGCGCCGCCCCGATGCCGCCGTGGAGCAGCCACGCGAGGACCGCCGCCCCCACCAGGAGGGCCGCCAGTCCGAGCAGTCGCCAGAGCAGTAGACGCGCGAGCATCCTCTCCCTCTGATCCGACCGCGAGCGTGGAGCGGGACGTCCTCCTAACGCTCGACGCGGGCGACGACGATCGCGATGTCGTCCCGCAGCCGCCCGCCACTGCGCGCGCCGGCGAGTCTCTCCAAGCGCTGCACGAGCGCGCGGGGAGAGGCGGGACCCCCGCGCGCGAGGTGGCGGCAGAGCTCCTCGGTGGAGATCCCGCTGCGGGGAGCCCCGGCGTCGGTGAGTCCGTCGGTGTACAGGACCACGCTGGCGCCGGGCTCGAGCGTCACGGCGACGTCGAGCGAGCGGGCCTCGCGGAGCACGCCGAGCAGGGTGCCGGCGACCTCGGGGCAGTAGGCGCGCCCGTCAGCGCCGAGCATCACCGGGGGGTGGTGCCCGGCACTAGCGATCGTGGCGCGCACGGGGCCGGGCGAGGAGGAGAGGTCCAAGCGGGCGAGGATCACGGTGGCGAAGCGCCCGAAGAGCTCGTGGCTGAGCATGACCTCGTTGACGAAGCCCAGCACCTCCGCGGGGCTGTCACGGTGGAGCGCGAGCGCGCGAATGCTGTGGCGCACGAGCGCCGTGACCGCGGCCGCCTCGGTGCCCTTGCCGCAGACATCGCCGACGACGAGCCAGCACCCGGAGGGGACGGAGAAGACGTCGTAGAAGTCCCCCCCCACCTCGTTGCCCTCGCCGACGGGATGGTAGGCGGACGCCAGCCCTACGCCAGGCACCTCCGGGAGGGCATCGGGCAGCAGGCTGCGCTGCAGGGTGCGCACGACGTGGGTGCGTTCGGCGTAGAGGTTCGCGTTGTCGAGGGCCATCGCGGCGCGGTTGGCGAGGTCCTGCATGATCGGCAGGTGTTCGGGCCGCAGCTCGCCTCCGCCGGCGAGGCGCAGGAGGGAGAGCGCGCCCAGCACGTGCCCGCGGGCGATGAGCTTGACGACCACCGCGGAGCGGTAGCCGGCGCGCTGCATGAAGCGCATGTGCTCCTCGCTCTGCGCCGCCCGCCGGAGCGTGGCGGGGTCGGTGAGGTCGTACACCTGCAGGGGCTCTCCTGAGCGCAGCGCATGCGCCACGGGGTGGGGACCCGAGAGCACGAGCGGCTCGCGCGCGCGCAACTCCTCCAGGCGGCGCGTCAGCCGCACCTCCACTGCGGCGGCCACGGAGTCGCCGATCGTGCCGTCCTCGCGAAGGAGGTCGATCACGCACAGATCGGCGAGCTGGGGAACGGCGGTGCCGGCGACGGTCTGGACGGTCTGCAGGGGATCGAGGGAGGCGTCGAAGGAGGCGGTGGCGGATATGAGCATGTCCTTCGCCTCGGCCGCCCTGCGCAGCTCGGCGATCTCGCGGATGAGCGCCGCCAAGCGCGCGGAGCCCAACGAATCCGGCAGATCCGGCGAGTCCAGCGGATCCGGCTTCTCGTGCACGGCGTCTCCTGAGGTGCCCGCCCCGGTTGCCATCTCCCCCAACGGTAGCCTCAACGCGGCCGGGTTGCCCGCTCGACCTGGATGCCGCGGTCGGTGAGGTACCACTCGTTCGAGGACCCCATGATCTGACCCTCCCCGACGTTGTGCACCAGTTGCAGGCGCTCCAGGCGGGTGAGGAGCTTGGAGATCTGACCCTGGTCGGTGATGCCCGCGCCTTCGGCGATTTCGCGGTTGCTGGCGCCGGCGTGCTCCCCGATGAAGGTGAGGACCCGCACGGTGCGGTAGGTGAGGCGCATGTCGAGACCCTCCAGCGGATCCCGGACGGAGCGCCGCGGGGGCCTTCGGCGCTTGGGCAGCGGGGGGGGCTTGCGAGTCAGCTCGCTACTGGCCGCGCGGGCACCGAGGTAGGGGAGCACGATCATGCTCATCAGCGGCCCGAGGAGGGCGGTGAAGGGTTCCCTGTTGCGCGCCAGCAGGCGGGTGTGTAGGACGGCGAAGACCGCTCCGGTGACGCCTTCGGCGGTCACGTCGGGGGATTCCTCGGTGGCCCGGGCGACACGCGCACCAGCGCTGGTCCGTCCCTCATCGATCACGCTCTTCAGCTGTGCGAGGACTTGCGTGCGGCGCTTGAGCACGCGGGGGCCCGCCCCCAGCGCCTCGACCACGCAGATCCGCGCAAGGCCGGGCTCCTCGTCCATGAAGCGCAGCATCGCGAGCAGACCCGCGCGGACGCCCTCGCGCCAGCTCGACTCCCTCTCGTAGGCTTCGCCGACGAGGGTGCTGAGCTGGTCGACGGCTTGGTCGAAGACCGCAAGGAAGCAGTCCTCGCGGTCTTCGAAGAGGTCGTAGAAGGTCTTGCGGGAGACCCGCGCTCGGGCGATCACCTGGGCGACGGTCAAGCGCGCGTAGCCGACTTCCTCAACTGCCTTCGCCGCCGCCGTGAGCATGCGGCTGCGCTGAATCTCCGAAACCTGCCCCCGCGGCAGTCCATTGGGGCCCGGACGCAACCGCGGGGCCATCGAGCGGGTCCTATCCTTTGAAGCCATCTTATTCCGCCTAATCGGTCAGTGTTTTTCACTGTTGGAAGATACGTGGGCGCTGTGGCGCATACGCGTCACGACTCCCGAGGGGGATCCGTTGCCCTGGATTGGCCGCAGTGGCCCCCTGATGCTGTCCGCAAAGATTCATGGGTTGACGCAAAGAAGTCGAGGAGCGTCTCCCACTCCTCCGTGAGAGCTTTCAAGCGACGGCCAAAATTCCGATAGATCAGATTTAAAGAGCGGACCAGCTAGGAGTTGGGCTACGCGCCCATTGCATTGTCAACACTGTGTCATTGACAGCCATGGAACGATCGTAACGCGAGCGGCCGACGGACGGTCCGCAGGCCCACTCCGGAGGCCACCCAGGCGCTCTCTGCGACACGGATCCACCGCGCAGATCCACGGCCATCGAACCCCGAGCACATCGCGCTCGGCGGGCCACCGATCAGCGTAAGATCGCCGAGGCGCAGTTCCTACGCGTGCAGTCGCTCGCCGCGCCAGCTTACGGGCGGATCGTAAGATCGGGCTCGGCTTCGCGTCGATCCCGCCACGCGGTCCAGAGACGCCCGAGGGCGTAGGAGGCGGCGCTGGCGCTGCCGACGAAGAACCCCACGGGGTAGTTGGTCTGATAGGAGGCGGCGATCGCGGTCCATACGATCAATAGCGCAATGGCCACCGAGAGTGCCATCGCCAGAGGCGGTCGGTCGGTGAACGATCGGGCGGCGGCGGGGGCACCGATCATGAGGCTGAAGATCAGCAGCGTCCCGACGACGGGTACCGTCATGGTCGTCGCGAGAGCGAGGAGGGCGAGGAAGAGCATCTCCATACGCCAGCGGCTTATGCCGTGCGCCTCCCCCACCTCGGGGAGTACCGAGGAGAGCATCAGGGGGCGGTAGAGGATCGCGATCGCGAGGATGCAGAGGAGGCCGAGGATCGCGGTGGGGGCGATCTCGTTGCTCGAGATCCCGAGGACCTCGCCAAACAGGAGCGAGTCGACCGCGGGGGCGTACTCGACGCTCATGCTGAGGAACAGCGCGCCGAGACCGAGCATCATCACGAGCGCCAGCGCGGTCGCCACGTCGTGGCGACCCCTGCGGCCGAGCAGGCCGATCCCGAGGGCGCCGGCCAGCGAGAAGACGCCGAGACCGAGAAGCGTGCTGAGGCCCAGCAGGCTCGCGGCGGCGGCTCCCGCAAAGGACCCGTTGGGGATCGCGTGGGCCGCGAAGGCGGAGCCGCGCAGGACGGTGAAGAAGCCAACGACCCCCGCGACTACCGCGACGATGCTCGCGACCGCCCAGGCGTTGACCATGAAGCCCGAGAACATCGCCGGCGCCGCTACCCCTCCGGCGCGGCTTGGGGGGCTGACGGTGGGCGGCGAGTATCCCCGGAGCGGCGTCTGCGCAGCGTCTCGGGCACGCCCGAGAGCAGGTAGGCGGCGAAGACGAGGCTGACCACAAAGAAGCTCACCGGCCAGCCGCGTCCGACAGGCGGCCACTCGTAGCTGTCGTAGGCGAGCGCGATCCCCAGCCACATCGTCGCGATCCCGATGCCGGCCGCGGCGAGCATCGCGAGCAGGGGGCGCTTGGTCAGGCGCAGCGCAGTGGCGGCGGGTCCGACGAGCAGAGCGGTCGAGAGGATCGTTCCGATCGTGATCGCGGCAAGCGCCGTGGCGAGCGCGAGCGCCAGCAGGTAGAGGCCGCCGATGAGGCGCACCGGTATGCCGCGGGCGGCTGCCATCTCGGGGCTCACGGAGCTCAGCAGCAGTGGCCGGTGGAGGGCCAGCATGAGGGCGAGGACGAGCAGGCTGAGCAGGAGCACCAGCGGGATCGTGGAGCTCGGGATCGCGAACACCGACCCGAACAGGATCGTGACCGTCGCCCCGGTAGTGCTCCGCTGGGTGGTGACGAGGTAGAGGAAGAGGGCGGCCAGCCCGATCCCGGCGCCCAGCACGATCCCGGTGGCGAGGTCCCGTCCCCGGGGGCGCTGGATCCCGATCATCTCCATCGCCGCGGCGGCGATGAGGTTGCCGACCACGAAACCCCAGAGGGGCCCGACACCGACCAGGAACGCTCCGGAGCCCCCCGCGGTGCCGATGTCGCCGAACGCCTCGCCCGCGAAGGACTGCCCGCGCATGACCGTGAACACGCCGACCACCCCCGTGACGACCGCCACCAGCCCCCCCACTCCGATTGCGATGTGAACCGCGGCGCTGTCGAAGAACCCCGGAGCGAGGAGGGCGCTCGCAAGCGGAGGGACCTGCCTCGGGACCGGCCAGAGGAACCCCGGGCCGAGCAAGTCGCTCACAAACGGATCCCGGTCCCGAATAACCCCGAGGCGAGGAGCGGGGCGAGGAAGTCGCTCACGAGTGGACCCCGGTCCCCGGGAAGGTCACCTC
This sequence comes from uncultured Solirubrobacterales bacterium, assembly GCA_963742275.1. Lineage (GTDB taxonomy): Bacteria > Actinomycetota > Thermoleophilia > Solirubrobacterales > Solirubrobacteraceae > Palsa-744. Next base: position 563,969 of record CAVUKU010000002.1, read on the forward strand.
GTGGCCAGCCAGATCGGAGTCCTCGCCGGCTCCGGCGACGATCAGGACCCGCCCGTGGACATCGAGCACGTCGACATGGTGGCCGTAGAGCTCGCTGAGAACGTCGGCTCGCACGACCTCATCGCTGCTCCCACTCGCCGCGCGGCCCGCCGCGAGGTAGACGATGCGGTCCATCACGGGCAGCAGCGGGTTCATCTCGTGAGCGGAGATCAGCACCGCGACCTCCTGCTCGTGGGTGACCCGCGCGAGCAACCCGACCACCTCTTGCGCGCTGCGCAGGTCGAGGTTGGCGAGCGGCTCGTCTAGGAGCAGCAGCCGGGGCCGCGCGATCAGGGCGTGCGCGATCAGGATCCGCTGCTGCTCGCCTCCGGAGAGCCTGCCGACGCGGGTGTCGGCGAAGGGCAGGGCGTCGACCGCCTCGAGCATCTGCTCGATCAGAGCGCGGCGGGCGCGGGAGGGCCGCGGCACCCCGAGCCGGTGCGCGTCCAGACCGAGCCCCACGAGATCGCGCGCCCGTAGCGGTAGATCGGGGTCGAGCAGGAACTTCTGGGGGACGTAGCCGATCAGCCCACGCCCTCCCGCGCGGGACCCAAACACAACGCGTCCCGCGCTCACCGCCTGCAGGCCGAGGATCACCCGGAACAGGGTCGTCTTCCCCGCTCCGTTGGACCCGATCAGGCCCGTGAACTCGCCGGGCGCGATGTTGAAGCTCACCCCGTCGAGGATCTTGCGGCCGGAGAGCCGCACGTCCACCCCCTCCACCGCGAGGACGTCCCGGCTCGCCGCTGGGCTCTCGGGGCTCACAGCTCTTCGGTGGAGACGCCCTGTGCGACGGCCCTTTCGAGGGCTCTCACCTCGGCGAGCATCCAGGACTGGTAGTCGTAGCCGGGGGTGGGCATCGTCTCGTACACGCCCACCACGGGAATCCCGTTGTGCTTGGCGGCCGCCACAAACGATTCGGTGAGCGAGCTCGTCACCTGCTGGTTATGGACGAACACCTTCACCCGCTGCCCCGAGAAGAGGGCTTCCTGGAGGGTCACGTCCTGGGGGGCGGGATCGGTGCCGTTCATGATGTCCGCCTGCATGCTGAAGGGGGTCAGGTTCTTGATCCCCGCGGCTTCCAGCATGTAGTCGCCGACCGGCTCGGTGGTCGCTACCGTCGTGCCGGGGTAGCGCTTGCTGAACTCCCGCAGCGCCTTCAACCAGGGTTGCAGCGACGCGTCGAAGGCTCTCGCGTTGGCCCCGAAGTAGGCGGCGTGGGTGGGCGCCAGCGCCGAGAGGTCGCCGGCCAACGCCCTGGCGACCGCGGGCATCGTGGTGGGCTTGTACCAGAGGTGGGGATTGGGGGTCGATTCCGGCAGGCCGAGGAGCTTCTGGACATCGATGATCTTGCGCGAGGAGCTGGGGGAGGCCGCCTCGATCTTTTCCATGTAGGTGTCATAACCAACCCCGTTCTGGACGATCAGCTCGGCGGCGCTGACCGCCTGAGCAACGCTCGGACTGGCCTCGAAGGTGTGGGGATCGGTGTTGGGGTTGCTCTCGACCGCGGTGACCTTGACGTACCGCCCGCCGATCTGGGAGATCACGTTCGCGTACTGATTCTCCGCGCCGACAGCGGCGATGGAGGAGGAGGAGGAGGAGGAGGAGCTTGCTCCGCAGCCCGCGAGTGGGAGCAGCAGCGTGAGCAGCAGCATCGCCGTGGGCAGGGCAAGGAGAGCGGGCCGGGGTGCGGTGCTGGGTGGGGCGATCCTCATCGGCAACCTCGATCGGGTGGTGAACAGCGCTCGCGGCGCCTCGTGGGGCCCACGACACGGAACCATAACATAGTATTGAGTCTGAGTCTTTTTCTTGACTACCCGGGGCTTAGGTGTGGCAGGCCGCGCAATCACCACGAAGGATGACCTCGTGGTCGTGTGTGTCGAACCCCAACCGACGCGAGAGCCGGTCAATGGACCGCTCCAAATCGCCGTCGTCAAAGGGCACCAAACGCCCACAGGAGTCGCAGAGCAGGTGATGGTGGTGGGCGCCGGCGGGGTCGATCAGCTCGTAGCGGGTCGCACCGTCGCCCAACTCCAGGCGCGCGACCAGCCCCCGCTCCTGTAGAAGGTCGAGGATGCGGTAGATGCTTGCGCGCGCCACACGACGCTCGCCGACGCGCAGCCGATCTTCGATCTCCAGCGCACTGAGCGCACACGCCTGGCTGGAGAGGAGGTCGATGATCGCGTTGCGCGCGCCGCCCCTGTGATGTCCGGCCTGGTCGAGCACCGCCCGGGCGTGCTCTGCCCACTCCGGTCCGCTGACGGCCGACATGGCCCTCATCCTAGCAAGATAGTAAGACTACTTCTTGATTTCCAGAGGACAGCGGCTGGCAGCCCGGTGCAATAGGACAACGCGATCCCAGATACGCGCAGGTTCTACACCGCCGACCCGTGGGGCAACCGCATCGAGCTGATCGGCGCAAACTGACCGCCGATCGACTCCACCGAGGGGCTCGTTCGAGAGGTCCCGTCAGACGCTCTGCAAACGAAAGGGCTTTCGGGAGTACCGCCAACGGGATTCGAACCCGTGTTACCGCCGTGAGAGGGCGGCGTCCTAGTCCCCTAGACGATGGCGGCTCATTGCAGAGGAGGACCCGAGGCTAGCAAAGCGAGCCAATGCGTAGCCCGTCATCGCCGCCGAGCTGCCGGCCCGTCGGACGGCCGTGCGATATCGTCGGCGACCATCGAGCGGATGTGGCGGAATTGGTAGACGCGCACGGTTCAGGTCCGTGTCCAGGTAACTGGGTGGAGGTTCGAGTCCTCTCATCCGCATCGCGAGAAAGCCCTGCATAGCGGGGCTTTTTTTCGTTCAGCAGCCGACGCTTGCCAGACCCTCGGTCCAAACATCGGTGTTGTCAGCGACAAATCCGAGTGCTTTTCCGAGCATCGCGGCGCATCCGCCCCTCGCGCCACCCGGTCGCGCACCGGGCCGGTGGCGCGATGTGCCCGTGGTCGAGCTACTGCTTGGCAGCGCTGTCGAACGAGCCAACGGCTCAGCTGGACCGGGGGGTGTGCCGATCAGGGGAGGGTGGACGCCTCTGCATATGCCTTTGCGCACGGGGTCCGCCGGACGCGCAGCACACTGTGCACCTGGCGGCATGATCGGTGGAGGATCATGCGCCGGTGGGCCGCCGGCTCCGCGTTTGCGGCGTGTGGGCTGCTGGTCGCGGTGCTAGCCGTTTCCGCGCTCTCGAGCACCGGTGCTGAAACGATCCCGCCCGAACCGCCGTTCGCCGTCGGGAACGCGGCCGACATCACGGGCGTCCTGGGCCACAACCTACTCGTGCTGGCGCTGCACGCGATGGCTTGCGTGGCCGGCTTCATCGCCGGCAGCTCGCTGCCACTGCAGGCCGGCTCGCAGCGCGGGGTCTCGCGCTGGGTTCACGAACACGGAGGGAAGATCGCGATCGCGTTCGTGGTGTGCGCCACCACGTTCTCCCTCTCCGCCCAGGCATACCTGCTCGGCAACCGGCTCGCCGCCTTCGCGCACTTCCTCGGCGTGCCCCCGGCGCTGCTCCTGCTCGCTGTCCTTCCCCACGCGGTGCCCGAGCTGCTCGCGCTGTTCCTCCCACTCGCCGCTTGGATCATGGCCAGCCGCCGCGGCGAGTGGGACCAGCTACTCGCCGCGACGCTCATCACAGTCGCCGTTGCCATACCCGTGCTGCTTGCGGCCGCGCTCATCGAGGTCTACCTCTCTCCTCATCTGTTCCACGCCCTGGCCGGTGCACACCTCCACGCCGCACCTCATCCGGGGGAGTAATCAGGACGGCTGAGACTGGACCCACCGAGCACCTCAGCGCCATGCCTGCTCGCGCGGCACGCGATTGGCACGAGCAAGCGCGTCCAAGCGCTCCGCTGGCACCTCGGCGCCCGGCTCCAGCCGCAGACCGTTCTCAGCGAGCAGCGGGACCCCGCCGTCGATCACGTGGATGACGCGGGTCGCCCCGTGGTGCGTGAGCAGGCTGGCGGCCGTCGCCGCCCGCACACCCGCAGCGCAGATCACGGCGATCGGCCGGTCGGGATCCAGACCCTCTGGGATCCCCGCGATGTCGTGCCACGGCGTGAACACCGACCCCGGCACGTGACCGGCGTTCCACTCGTGCAGCTCGCGGACGTCGAGCAGCTGCACGGCGGGCTCCTCCGCGAGTCGGCCGAGGAGGTCGGCGGCGGCCACCCGCTCGGTCTGGGCCACGGGGTGGCGTTCCTGGCGCCAGTTGGTCATGCCTCCCGCCAGGAGGCCCGCGACGTTGCGAACGCCCACCGACAGCGCCAGCTTGGCGGCGCGTCGCCCATCGGCGTCGTCGCGCCCGATGAACACGATCTCCCGCTCGTGATCGGCCAGCCAGGCGAGCTTGGCGCCGAACCCGGAGCTGAACGAGGGAATGCAGATCGACCCGTGGATGTGGACGTCGTCGAACTGCAGGTCGGTCCTGACGTCCACCAGTAGCGCCCCCTGCTCGCGCTTGAGCTGCACCTGACGGGGGTAGAGCGCGGGCACCTCGACCCCGCTGGTGAGCAGCGGGCCGCGGTTGAGCGCCACGATCTTCTCGAAGTTCGGCGGCTGCGGCCCCAGCCGGGCGAGCGCCTGCGCGACGAACTCCTCCTCGTCCTCGATCGCGAGCGCCGCGTTATGCAGGCGCTCGTAGCCGACGGTCGAGCAGATCTTCAGGTCCATGCCCGGCCCCCCGCACATCGAGCCCCCCAGGTGAGCCGGCCAGAGCTCGCAGTCGTCGGGGAGCGTGAGCAGCTTCTCGTGCACCGAGTGGAAGATCTGGCGGGCCCCCTCGGCCTGCTCGACCGCCAGGTCGGTGCGGGCGACGTCGCCCACGAACAGGCTGTCCCCGCTCAGCACCGCCCAGGGATCGCCGCCGCGTTTGGTGTCGATCAAGAGGAAGGCGGTGTGCTCCGGCCGATGCCCCGGGGTGTGCGCGGCGCGCACCGTGAGCGACCCCAGTCCCAGCTCCCAACCGTCGTCGAAGGGCTCGTGCTCGTAGGTGGGGCAGGCCAGGCGGTGAATGTGGATGCGAGCCCCGGTGGCGGCCACCAGGCGTCCGTGTCCGGAGACGTGGTCGGCGTGGTTGTGGGTCTCGAGCACATGCTCGATGTTGACCCCCCGGTAGCGGGCGAGCTCGAGGTACTCGTCGATCTCAAAGCGCGGATCGACGACCGCGGCGACCCCGGCCCGCTCGTCGCCGATCAGGTAGGAGGCGCAGCCGAGGTCGTCGTGGGTGATCTGCTTGAAGAGCACCGCCCACCGCCGGCCCTGCTCAGTGGGGCTGGGGCACGATCCGGATGTAGGGCTTGGGCGTCTTCCAGCCGTCGGGGTAGGTCGCTTTGGCCTCCTCGTCGGAGACCGACCCCGCGATGATCACGTCCTCCCCCGGCTGCCAGTTGACCGGCGTCGCCACCTTGTGGCCGGCGGTCAGCTGCAGCGAGTCGACCACCCGCAGCACCTCGTCGAAGTTCCGGCCGGTGGTCATCGGGTAGATGAGGATCAGCTTGATCTTCTTGTCGGGGCCGATCACGAAGACGTTGCGCACCGTCTGGTTGTCGGCCGGCGTCCTCACGTCGGAGTCGCCCGAGGTCGCCGCGGGGAGCATCCCGTAGAGCTTGGAGACGTTGAAGTCGCCGTCGCCGATGATCGGGTAGTTGGGCGCGTACCCCTGGGTCTCCTCGATGTCGCTCGCCCACTGCGCGTGCTTGCCCGTCTGGTCCACCGACAGGCCGATGATCTTCACGCCGCGACGGTCGAACTCGGGCTTGATCTTCGCCATGTAGCCGAGCTCCGTGGTGCACACCGGCGTGAAGTCCTTCGGGTGGGAGAACAGCACCGCCCACGAGTCGCCGATCCAGTCATGGAACTTGATGTGGCCCTCGGTGGTGTCGGCCTCGAAATCGGGGGCAGTGTCGCCTAGCTGCAATGCCATTGTCTGCTTCCTTTCAGTCCACGCTGGTTTGTTTCATTCGCGCCGGTTTTGCCGGTCTCGCAGTCGCCATGGTCTCGGCCTGGCACAGCCGCAAGCATTGTCGCAGCCCCCCCAAATTATCACTGATCTTATCGTAATAATGCGATTTATCGGGTCGAGCGCGGATCGATCGAGGCTCGCTTTGGCCATCCTCGCCAGCGCCGCGCGCTACAGCTCAGAACAGGCGCTCCTGCGAGGCGCGTGGATCGCTGGGTGGGTCGCTCGGCGCCGGAGGAGCCCCCCATCGTCTGGCCGCTCCGCCAGCGCCTCGCCGGCGAACCAGTCCCGCCAGACGCTCGCGCTCCTCGCGGGGGGCATAGGCCCCACGGCGGTAGAGCTCCTCGTAGCGCTCCACCAGCTCCGGGCGCCGCGTCTGAAGCCATTGCGTGAAAACGTCCCTCACCTCCCCACGCAGGTGCAGTGCCACGCCACCGATGCTCTGCGCGCCCGCGTCGATCGCGCCCTGCAGCAGGGGCTCCAGCTGATGGGGGGCATCGTTGATCCCAGGCATCAGCGGCGCGATCAGCACGCCCGTTGGGATGCCCGCGCGGTTCAGCTCCGCCACTGCCTCCAAGCGCGCACGCGGGTGAGGAGTGTGAGGCTCGGTCGCACGCCATGCCCGCTCATCGAGCGTGGGGATCGACAGGCTCGCGCCGATTGTCGTGCGCTGCGCGATTTCGCGCATCAGCCCCAGGTCCCGCAGCAGCAGCGGCGACTTGGTGAGTACAGAGCAGGGATTGCCCGCTCCGCCCGCCGCGTCGCGCAGCGCCTCCCAGATGCCCTCCATCAGCCGGTAGCGACCCTCCACCCACTGGTAGGGGTCCGTGTTGGTGCCCAGCGCCACGTGCTCCCCCCGCCACGACGGGCGCGCCAGCTCCACGCGCAGAACCTCCGGGGCGTTCACCTTGACCACTATCTCCCGCTCGAAGTCCCGCCCCGCGTCAAAGCCGAGATACGTGTGCGTGGGGCGCGCAAAGCAGTACACACACGCATGACTGCATCCCCGGTAGGGGTTGATGGTCCAGCGAAACGGCATCCGCGAGCGGCCGGGCACACGGTTGAGCACCGAGCGCGCGCGCACCTCGTAGAAGCGCATGTCGAGCGCCTCCGGCGCCTCGAAGCGCCGCACCACAGCCTCCTCCCGGTAGCCCGGCAGACGCCGCTGTTCCTCCGCGTCCCTGGTCAGGTTGCTCCAGCGCACGAACATATGTTCGCACACGCCCAACCCCACGTCCATCACGGCGGCTCCTCGCTACGCTGGCCCACCAGTGTCCGGCCTGAGCAAAACGTCTGCGCAGACAACGACCCCGAGCGCAGGCGACCTAGACGTGGCGGTCGTTGTGGTCAACTACCGCAGCGCCCCGCTCGTGGAGCGCTGTCTGCAGTCCGTGTACGCCACCTGTGGGGAGCTGCGCCTGGAGGTGGTGGTAGTGGACAACGCATCGCGCGACGGCAGCGCCGAGCGGCTGCGCGCGGCGCTGCCGTCGGCCACGGTGCTCGCGATGCCCGAGAACCGCGGCTTCGCGGCAGGTGTGAACGCCGGCTTTCGCCACTCGAGCGCCGAGCTGGTCCTCGTGCTCAACCCAGACACCGAAGTGCGCCCCGGGGCCCTCCAGACGCTGCTGGGACGCCTGCGCGAGCATCCGCGAACGGGAGTCGTAGCGCCCCTGCTGGAGGATCCCGGCGGACGGCTGACCCCCAACGGCTACCGCCATTTCCCGGGACTGTGGACGATCGCGATGGACCTGTGCGTCCCGATCGGGTATGCGCTCGTCCACCTGCCGGCTCTGCACCCCTATGCGATGTCCCCGGCGGCGCTGCGAGCGGGCCGCAGCCCAGCGTGGGCGTGCGGCGCGGCGCTCGCGATCAGACGCAGCGCCTACGCGGAGGCCGGGGAGCTCGACGAGGGCTTCTTCCTGTACTTCGAGGAGGTCGAGTGGCAGAGCCGCGTCGCCGAGCGGGGCTGGGCCGTCGAGATGGCGCCCAGCGCCCGCGCATGCCACCTGATCCGCGGTGGGGGCGAGGACGCGCTCGCCCACTCGCCGCATTTCGTGATGAGCGCAATCCGCTATCTGCGCCTACGCGGCATCCCCGCGCCGGTCTCCCGGGCCATCCTCTCGCTGTCGCTCGCCTCGACGTGGACAACCCTCCGTCTAATCGCGTGTCTGCCCGCCAAGCGCACCAAGGCCCTTGGGCAGGCGCGCGCCTACCGCTCCCTGCTGCGGGTCGCACTCACGGGTGTTGAGGCTCCCCGCGGGTGAGCCGACCGGAATCGGAGGACAGGGCCAGCCTCGATCCCGGCAGGGCCTGCCCTCCGATCCCGGCAGCGCCCGCCCCGATCCCGGAGGCGGCGGCGCACGTCTTGGCAGAACCCCCGAGGCCCCGTGACGGCACTGCCTGAGGCGCCGCATCCCGGGCATGTCGATTTCGCACACCCCCGTTCGACGTATGAGTAGAGACGGGTGCAGACTCCGTCGAAACCGATCGGCAGGGCAACCCGACACCACCACCAGAAGGAGCCACGACGATGCGATTCATGATGATCATGATCCCGAGCCCCAAAGACGAGGCCGACTGGGAGCCAAAGCCGGAGGATGTCGCCACAATGACGAAGTACAACGAGGAGCTCACCAAGGCGGGGGTACTGCTCGCGCTCGATGGGCTGCAGGAGAGCGCGAAGGGCGCCCGCGTCGCGTTCGCCGGTGGAAAGCCCACGGTGACCGACGGCCCCTTCTCGGAGGCCAAGGAGGTAATCGGCGGGTACTGGATGATCCAGGCGCGCTCGAAGGAGGAGGCGGTGCAGTGGGCCTCGCGCTGCCCCGCGGCGGACGGCGACGTGATCGAGGTGCGCCAGGTGTACGAGATGGCGGACTTCCCGCCGGAGGTCCAGGAGGCCGCGCAGTAGGCGCCACGCCATGAGGCCCTCCGACACGCACGGCGCGATCGACGCTGTCTGGAGGATCGAGTCGGGCAGGCTGATCGCGAGGTTGACGCGGATGGTGCACGACGTGGGCCTCGCCGAGGAACTCGCGCAGGACGCGCTCGTGGCCGCACTCGAGCGGTGGCCGGAGTCGGGCATCCCGGACAACCCGGGCGCCTGGCTCATGGCCGTCGCAAAGCATCGCGCGATCGACCTGCTGCGCCGGGGCACACGCCTCGAGGGCAAGCATGAGGAACTCGCCCGCGAGCTCCAGAGCAGTGGTGAGGGCGCCGCCGGGGAGCTCGATCTCGCAGACGAGGAGGAGATCGGCGACGACCTGCTGCGCCTGATGTTCATCTGCTGCCACCCCGTGCTCTCCACCCCGGCGCGCGTCGCCCTCACGCTGCGCCTGCTAGGGGGCCTGAGCACTGGAGAGATCGCGCGGGCGTTCCTCGTCCCCGAGCCGACCGTGGCGCAGCGGATCGTGCGCGCCAAGCGGACGCTCGCCGAGGCGCACGTCCCCTTCGAGCTGCCGAGCACGGAGGAGCTCGCCGAGCGTCTCTCCTCGGTACTGGAAGTCGTCTACCTCGTCTTCAACGAGGGCTACTCGGCGAGTGCGGGCGAGGAGTGGGTGCGACCGGAGCTCTGCGAGGAGGCCCTGCGACTCGGGCGCATCCTCGCCGAGCTCGCCCCGGGGGAGCCCGAGGTCCACGGCCTCGTGGCGCTCATGGAGCTCCAGGCCTCACGCCTGCGCGCACGCGTCGGCCCCGGGGGAGAGCCGGTGCTGCTGCTCGACCAGGACCGCGCGCGCTGGGATCGCCTGCTCGTCGATCGCGGCCTGGCGGCGCTCGAGCGCGTGGAGCGTCTCGGCGCGCTCGGCCCCTACGCGTTACAGGCCGCGATCGCCGCCTGCCACGCGCGCGCGCAAGAGGCGCCTGAAACTGATTGGGTGCGCATCGCGGCGCTCTATGACGCGCTCGCCCAGCTCGCGCCCTCGCCGGTAGTGGAGCTCAATCGCGCGGTCGCGCTCGCGATGGCGTTCGGCCCGGCGGTGGGCCTCGAGCTCCTCGACTCGCTGGCCTCCGAGCCCTCGCTGCGGGGCTACCACCTCCTACCGAGTGTGCGCGGTGAGCTGCTCGCGAGACTCGGCCGCTTCGAGGAGGCCCACGCGGAGCTCCAGCGCGCCGCGGAGCTCACCCAGAACGCGGCCGAGCAGCGGTTGCTGCGCGAGCGCGCGGCGGCGTGCGCCTGGACGCCCGCACCCCCGTGACGAGGCGGCCGGCTCGAGCGCGGAGCGGGCGCGGAGGGCTGGCTCCGGTGCTACACCTCCCGACGGGCGCGCACGCCTACCGCCGGGCGCGTACCGGGCTGCCCCGCGCCGCTAGGGCGCGGGGTTATGCCGTACCGGCGAAGAGAGAGGCGCCTCGGGTGCTCAGCGTCCGGCGCCGGGGCGCAGCACCATCCGGATAGCGAGACCGGCGGCGAGCAGCAGCAGGCCGGCGCCGACGACCCACGTGAGGTTCAGCCCGGTGAAGGGCAGCGTCGACGCTTTCGCCGTCACCGTGGGGGTGGTGACGGTAGGTTCGGTGCTGGCGGCGGGGGTAGGTGTGGTCGCTTCTTTGGAAGGCGCGACTCCTGTTTTTGGTTCGGTTTTCGTGGTCGGCGTGGGCGGTTTCTGGTTGTAGCCCGAGGTCCCGGTGCTCGCGAGGGCAGGCGCGGCGGGGCCGAGCAGCGCCAACGCCGCGGGCAGAGCGAGCAGCTCGCGTCGCCCGATGCGCCGCGGGACCCGGCGCCGCGCCGAGCTCCGATCGGTCATCTCCTCGATCGACGCTGCGCCTGCTGTCCGCGACCTGCTCGAGATCATCTGATGGGTCCGCATCATGCGCACCTCCCGTGTTCGGTGTTCGGATTGTGGTTCCGCGGGGACGGGACCGCTGTGTGGGGTGCGCGCAGTCTATTGCCACGCCAGGATGGCGTCCTTCCCGTTCCCCTCCCGTTCTACCGCGACCCCGGTTCTCCTGCTCGCGGGCCCCCACTCCTCCCGCCCGCTGGCCCCCGGGCCACCCGGCTCAGGAGGAGGGATCGCCCGCGCCCAGGAACTCGGTGAGCAGCTCGTTGACCCGCTCGGGGGCGTCGTGCTGGACCCAATGGGTGGCCTCCGGGATCCACTCGATGCGCGCGTTCGGCACCCAGCGGGCTGCCGGCTCAGCCAGCTCGCTGTCGAGAGCACGGTCGCGCATGCCCCAGATGACCAGCGTCGGCGCCTCGATCGGCCTGAGCCGCGTGGCGGCGCTCCTCGGCGACTGGCGCAGCGCGGCGCGGTAGTAGTCGAGCATCGCCGTGAGAGCCCCCGGCTGGGCCCACGCCTCGGCGTAGCGCTCCAGATCCTCATCGGTGAACCCCGCGGGCGAGTCGGTGCGCAGAACGCGCTTGGCGAGGGAGAAGTCATCCCGCGAGAGCCGCCACTCGGGCAGGCGGGGGATCTGGAAGAGGAGCACATACCAGCTCTTGCGCAGCTGTTTGAGCGTCCTGAACCCCTCGAGCATCCGCGCCTGGTGGGGCACATTGAGAATCGCCAGCCTATCCACCACCTCGGGGTGGCGCATCGCGGTCGCGTAGGCGACGACGGCGCCCCAGTCGTGACCGACGACGTGCGCGCGCTCCCGCCCAAGGCACCGGATCAGCCCGGCGATATCATCGGCGAGGTAATCCGTGCCATACAGGCGCCGGCCGCGCGGCTTGTCGGAAAGGTTGTAGCCGCGCATGTCGGGCGCCACCACGCGGTAGCCGGCCGCGACCAGCGCCGGGATCTGATGGCGCCACGAGTACCAGAACTCGGGGAAGCCGTGGAGCAGCACCACGAGCGGCCCCTCCCCCGCCTCCACGTAGTGCAGGCGAACCCCGCCGACGTCGGCGTAGGAGTCGCTGAGAGCCACCCCGCCGGCGAGCTCCACGGAGCGCTCACACCACGCCCATCGAACCGGCTCCATTGGAGCGCTCACCCGCGCTCTTCGAACCGGCCCCACTGGAGCGCTCACCCGCGCGCATCGAAACAACTCGGCGGGAGCGCTCATGCCGCGCCCGCGTTTCATCGAGCCTCACGACGCACTCGCGTTCATCGCACGGGCTCGGCGCGAGGCGGTGGCGCCGCCGCGCCGCCGACCGACACACGCCCCTCCAGGGAGCCCTCCTGCAGCCGGGCGCGCAGGACCTTCTTGTCGAACTTGCCCACGCTCGTTTTGGGGACTTCGGCGATGAACGCGAACTCGTCGGGCAGCCACCACTTGGCCACACGGGGGCGCAGGTGCTCGATCAGCTCCTGGGGACCCGCGGTGGAGCCCTCGCAGAGCACCACGCAGCAGAGCGGGCGCTCCGACCAGCGCTCGTCGGGCTTGGCGATCACGGCGGCCTCGATCACGTCGGGGTGAGCCATCAGCTCGTTCTCGAGCTCCACCGAGGAGATCCACTCCCCGCCGGACTTGATCACGTCCTTGGAGCGGTCGGTGATCCGCACGAACGCCTGCTCGCCGATCGCCGCGATGTCCCCCGTGCGCAGCCACCCCTCCTGGAACTTCTCATCCCCGGAGTCGTCGTTGTAGTAGCTGGAGGCGATCCACGGGCCCCGCACCTGGATCTCCCCCGTGGACTCCCCGTCCCACGGGACCTCCTCGCCGTCGTCGTCCATCAGGCGCAGCTCCACCCACGGCAGCGGCTTACCCTGGAGCGCGCGCTCGTCCCAGTAGCGCTCGTCGTGGCCGCGCTCCTCGGAGGGTTCGGAGAAGGTCGCCACCGGGCTCGTCTCCGTCATCCCCCACCCCTGGTGGATCACCACACCGTGGCGCTCCTGGAAGTCCCTCATGAGCTGCCGCGGCACCGCCGAGCCCCCGCACACCGAGTTGGTCAGCGAGGAGAGGTCCACCTCGTGGGAGTCCGCGTAGCGCAGCAGGTCCGCGAAGATCGTCGGCACGCAGCCCACCACGGTGGGGCGCTCGGACTCGATCGCCCGCGCCAGCGGCTCGGCCTGCAGGAAGCGGTCGGGCATCACCAGATCCGCACCGCAGAGCGCCGCCGCGTGCGGGATCCCCCAGGCGTTGGCGTGGAACATCGGGACCACCACCAGCGCGCGCTCGCGCCGCGAGAGCCCCAGGTTGTCCGCCATCAGCGAGGCGGTCGCGTGCAGGCAGATCGAGCGGTGCGAGTACAGCACCCCCTTGGGGTTGCCCGTGGTGCCGCTCGTGTAACACAGCGCCGCCGCCTGGCGCTCGTCGAGCTCGGGGTAGAGGGATTCGGAGCCCGCCCGCCCGCCGGGGTCCGGATCCGCCTCCTCCAGGAGCTCCTCGTAGCGCAGCACATTCGGCAGGGAGCCGGCGTCTCCGTCGCCCATCACAATGAAGTTGCGCACCCCCTCGAACGTGGGGGCGAGCGGCTCCAGCAGGGGTACGACGGAGTCATCGACGAAGATCACGCGATCCTCCGCGTGGTTGACGATGTACGTCAACTGCTCCGCGAACAGGCGGATGTTCAAGGTGTGCAGCACCGCCCCCACGCAGGGGATCGCCATGTAGAGCTCGAAGTGGCGCTGGTTGTTCCACGCGAACGTCCCCACCCGGTCCCCCTGCTCGATCCCCAGCCGCCCGAGCACGCGGGCGAGGCGATCCACCCGCTCGCTGACCTCCCCGAAGCTCGCGCGCACCGTCCCCTGCTGCGTGAGCGTCGCCACCTGCGCTGAGGGGTGGCAGTCGCGCATCCGCCGGCGCGCGTGCTGAAGAGTCAACGGGAAATCGTTCTGCATCAACCCTTCAAGCATCTGACCCATCCTCTCGGCTCCCTCTGTGGCGTGTGTTGGGCGCGACGGCAGGCTCCATGGTAAACGCCGCGGCGCCGGCGGTGGAGAGACCTCTGCCCCTCAGGACGCGGCACCGGGCAGCAGCGCGAGCAGCGGATCGACCTCGCTCCCGCGCGGGAGCGGCAGCCTCCGGGGGTCATACCAGCGGGCCTCCGCGATCTCCACGGGGTCGATGCGCACCAGCGTGGGATCGGGAAGCTCCGCGTGCATGCAGGTGAGGCGCACCGTGATCCCCTCCAGGCGGGTGTCGAACGCGGCCAGCTCCCTCAGCCCCAGCTCGCGCAACCCCAGCTCCTCCTCCATCTCCCGCGCCCCGGCCCGCGGCGGCGGCTCGTCGCGGCGCACCGCCCCGCCCGGCAGATACCAGGTGTCCCGCCGCCCATAGGTGTGACGCACCAGTAGCACCTCGCCCCCATGGGTCAGCACGCACTTCACGCCATCGCCCCTGCGCCGCCACACCAGGGCGCGTAGCTGCACGCCCCGCCACGCCACCCTGTAGAGGCGCCGCAGCAGCACGACGCGCAGGGAGCGCATTACGTACCCCGCCCCCCCGCGGGTGGGTGGGCCCCAATCACGGGGCCCCCATCCAAATCAGAAGGGCTCCGCGCACATCACACGCGCTGGCCGAACGGGGGATTCTCGCCGAAGGCGAGCGTCTCCCCACTTCGGTCGAAACGGGGACGCTGGCCGAACGCGGGATTCTCGCCGGAGGCGAGCGTCTCCCCGCTTTGCTCGGAGGCAAGCGTCTCCCGGCTTCGGCCCGCCCGCCGGCTCGCGGTCAGCTCCCGGTAGACCCCGCGCGTGCGGCGCGCCACGTCGCTCCAGTCGAAGCTCAGCACGTGCTCGGAGGCCTCCGCTACGAGGCGCTCGCGTAGCTCCCCGTCGGTGAGCAGGCGCTCGATCATCACGCCCAGGTGCGCGGCGTCGCCGCCGTTGAAGCGCAGGCCCACCCGCTCCCCCGCCGGCACCACCTCGCGCAGGCCCCCGGTGTCGGCCACGATGCAGGGGCAGCCCGAGGCCATCGCCTCGAGCGCGACCAGTCCGAAAGGCTCGTAGATGGAGGGCACCACGCAGAGGTCCGCGATCCGGTACAGCGAGTGCAGCGCGTCGTCTCCGATCCACCCCAGGAAGGCTCCGTGCTCGAGCAGCCCCAGGCGCCGCGCCTGCTCGCGGAGCTCCTCTTCGTGCGTTCCACTGCCCGCCACGAGGAAGCGCACGTCTCCCACCCGCTCGATTACCCCCGGCAGCGCGTCCAGGGCGAGCTGGAAGCCCTTCTCGTACACCAGGCGCCCCACCAGCACCACGAGCCGCTCCTGGGGGGCCGCGAACTCGCGCCGCAGCGCGTCGAGGTCCCCCACCGGCCGCAGGTCCCGGGGGTCAATCCCGTTGGGGATCACCGTGATGCGGCTCTCCTCGATGTCGAAGATGTCCGCGACGTGGCCCCTCATGTAGTGCGAGCAGGTGATCACGGAGTCCGCCCTGTGCGCCATCCACCGCTCCACCCCGTGGATGTGCGCCTGGGGCTCCTCCTGCACCCAACCCTGGTGGCGCCCGTGCTCGGTCGCGTGGATCGTCGTGAGGTACGGCACCTCCAGGTGCTCCGCCAGCGCAGCCCCCGCGCGCGCCACCAGCCAGTCGTGGCCGTGCACGAGCTCGTAGCAGCGCTCCTGCGCGAGCGCCTCCCCCACCTGGAGCATGTCGCCGTTCATCCGCTCCACCCACCCCACGAAGCGATCCAACTCGCGCGGCCAGCTGGGCTCCGGCACGCGATACACGCGTACCCCCGCCCGCTCCTCCACGGCGTGGCGGCCGCTCTCCAGGCGCTCCCCCGTGCCGCGGGTGAGCACATCGACCGCGATTCCCTGGCGCACGAGCTCCTCCGCCAGCTTGCGCACGTGCCGCGCAAGGCCCCCCTCGATCACGGGCGGGTACTCCCAGGAGAGGATCAGCACGCGGTTGGCCAAGGCACGCACCCTATCTCTCCCGCCCACCCCCCGTCACGCAGTGCCTTGTCTGTAGACTATCTGTCTGAGCCCCACGAAGCTCCCCCGTGGAGATGATGGAGCGCTTCGCGAGCAATCTGCGGCGGGAGCGCCTGGCCTGGGGGAGGGCGACCTAGAGCGACGCGGGCGCCGCGTCCGGCATGGTCGTAACCTGGCTGCGAATCTCCCACCGGCCGACCGTGCGGCGTAGCTGGAAGTAGGCGATCACACCTGGGATGCTGGGCAGCCAGAACGCCAACAGGCGATACATCAGCACCGCGATCAGCGCCGGGCCGCCGCCCACACCGAAGGCGACGAGCGCGCCGATCATCCCGCCGTCGACACCCCCGATGCCTCCCGGCAGGGGCAGCAGGTTGGCGAGCATCCCCACGAAGTACGCCTGTACCAGCACCGCGATCGGCGGCGCCTCGCCGAAGGCGCGGAAGCAGGCGTAGAGGACCGCCACGTTGAACGTCCACCACGCCACCACCCCCAGCAGCGCCCAGTCGGGGTGGCGCAGCTTCTGCAACGCGAAGCGCACCCCTCCCGACGCCGAGGCCGGGCCGGTGGCGAACCTTCCCAGCCAGCGTCGCTCCTCCAGATCCTGGGGAACGAAGGCGAACACTAGGATCGCGAGCAGCCCGATCGCGCCGATGATCGCGGGGATCATCGTGATCGCGAACGGGTGCTGCCCGGGGAACAGGCCGGTGTAGAGCCCCACCCCGCATACCACCAGCGCCGCCATGTAGACCCCGTAGAGCAGCACGAGGAACGCGATCATCCGCTGCGCCACCTCGCGGCCCTCCATCCCCGAACGACGCAGCGACCACGCCGTCACCGCCACGCCACCCGCGCCACCCGCCGCGAACAGGCGTGTGGCGGCCAGCCCCGCCATCGTGATCTGGTAGCTGTGGCGGAAGCGGATCGGCGAGCCGGGCGGCACGTGCACCCCCTGGAAGATCGCGATGTAGCTCGCCATCGAGATCACCTCCACGACCACCGCCACAGCGATCCACCAGGCGTCGCCGTCGTTGAGCCGGTCCCATGTGTGCCTCACCCCATCCACCTGGGGCAGCACGAAGTACAGGAACCCCAGCGCCGCCAGCACGAAGGTCGCGAACAGCAGCATCCGCTTGCGGGTGAGGCGCACCCGCAGCACCTCTTCGTGGCTCGGGTGCTGCTGGAGGCCCTCGGCCTCCGCCTTGCGCCCCCTCGAGCGAAGATCGGCCAGCGCGCCGGCACGCCTCCCACCGGCCGCCCGGACGCCGTCCACACCAATCGCACCGGCCGCCTCGGCCTGCAACAGAGCCATCGCCCCTTCCTTCGACGTCCCACCCCCCTGACCCTGCCCGGAGGTCCCCTCTCCCTCGCCGGGCGTGCCTGCGGCCCGCGCTCCCGGCGGATCCCCAGCTCCCATCTGCGCAGCGTTCGCCCCCACCCCACCTCTCCCCCTCACCCGACCCCCTGCGCCTTCGCCTCAAGCGCCGCCACCGCCCGCGCGCAGCGCTCTATGACGGGACCGACCCGCGGCCCCAGGCGGCGGACCGCCATCGTCAGCGCCGCCCCCCCGAGCAGATCCGCGGCGTAGTGCTCCCCCAGGTACACCAGTGCGAACCCGAGCGTCCCGGCATACGCCCACCCCACCGCGCCCGCTCCCGGTCCAGTCTCGGTGAGCAGCAGCGCGGCCATCATCGATGTGGCGAAGTGCAGCGAGGGCATCGCAGCCAAGGGGTTGCCTCCAAAGACACTGTAGAGGGGCCCCCAGCCGTCATGCCAGAAGGACTCCCCGTACTCGACCATCATCCGCCGCACCTCGATCATCCCGTGTGGCCGCGAGCGCTCCCCCGCATC
This sequence comes from uncultured Solirubrobacterales bacterium, assembly GCA_963742275.1. Classification (GTDB taxonomy): domain Bacteria; phylum Actinomycetota; class Thermoleophilia; order Solirubrobacterales; family Solirubrobacteraceae; genus Palsa-744. The sequence continues at coordinate 581,572 of CAVUKU010000002.1, forward strand.
GATTGCGCTGGCGCCACCGCTTATAGGGCCGGATCCGTTCTCGGGGGCACGGGCCGCATACCACGGGGGTGCGGTGGGCAGGATCCAGTAGATCATCGCGCCGATGTCGAACACCGCGTAGGTGCTCACCGCCGCTCGCTCGAAGTGCCGGGGGTTGAACAGCATGATGTACACCAGCGCCCCGTGGGGCACCATGAACCACGACCAGTGCGCCCACACCAACACCTTGTCCAGGGTCCGCCACCGCGGGCCCTCCGGGCCGCGGCGCGCGAACCGGCGCTGCAGGCGCACAGTCGGCAGCTCGCCCAGGCCGAGTACTCGGTCGATCGCGATCGGGTACTCGACGTGCACCCGCCGTGCCTGCTCGGCGGGGTCGTCGTTGGGTGACTTGTACGCCGCAACGTAGGCCCACATCTGTAGGCAGCACGTCGCCACGTCCCGCGCCCGCGAGCGGCGCACCGCCACGCACAGGCCGATCGGCGCGCAGAAGGCCACTGTCTGGATCGCCAGCGGCGGCGCCTTCACCTTCCTGCGCACCAGCGGCGCCGCCACCCCGGCCGCGACCACCGCCCAGGCGGTTGCTCTGATCGCCCTGGACCGCCGCACAGGGCGGGGAGTATATGGGCCGCTCAGACCCTTGCCCGGGTCGCGGCCTGCACCAGCGCGCGCACGAACGGGCTCGCCGGATCGGCCTCGGGATGCCACTGCACGCCCAGCACGAAGTGCCGGTCGGGCAGCTCGATCGCCTCCGGCAGCTCCTCGCGCACCGAGAAGCCGCTCACCGTGAGGCCCTCCCCGATGCGGTCCACTCCCTGGTGGTGGTGGGACTTGGTGGCGTGCCTGGACTCGCCCGCGACCCGGGCCGCCAGCGTGCCCTCGATCAGGCGCACCTCGTGATCGGCACCGTCGAAGGAGCCCGGCACCGAGAGGTGCTCGTGGTGGCCGAAGCACTCCGGCAGATGCTGCAGCAGGGTGCCCCCCAGAGCCACGTTGATCAGCTGCATTCCCCGGCAGATGCCCAGCACCGGCAGCTCGCGTCTGATCGCCTCGTGGAAGATCGCGATCTCGCACGCGTCGCGCTCGGGGACAGTGCCGGTCGTCTCGGGGTGAGCCTCGGCGCCATAGGTGCCCGGATCGATATCGGCGCCGCCCGCCAGCATCAGCCCATCGAGCAGCTCCAGCGCCTCGCCGGGCTCCTCGACGAGGCGCGGATCCGGCGGGATCATCACGGCCAGCGCGCCCGCGCGCTGCACCGCATCGACATAGCTGCGCGGAAGCAGCACCGCCTGCTGATCCCACACGCTCCAGCGGGCGCGCTCGAGGGCCGTGCATATGCCGATCTTGGGACGGGGCACTGGCACACCATAGGATGCCGGATTCCGAGAAGCCCGCCACCCCCGCCGAGAGGAGCCCGATGAGCGAGACCGACGCCCCCACCGCCCTCGAGACCGTCAACCTGCTGATCGACCCCGAGGGGGTCGCGAGGATCGAACTGAACCGCCCGCAGGCGCTGAACGCGTGGAACGGCCAGCTCGGCCGCGACCTGCTCGCCGCGATGGGCCGTGTGCGGGAGGACGACGCGGTGCGCGCCGTGGTGATCGCGGGCGCCGGGCGCGCGTTCTCCTCCGGCGCGGACCTGAAGGATCTCAACGTCGAACTGACCCCCGAGGGGCGGCCCGACGTCTACAAGCGGTTGACCGAGCTCTACCACCCGATCATGCAGGCGGTGCGCGAGCTGCCCAAGCCGGTGCTGGCGTGCGTCAACGGCCCCGCCGTCGGCATTGGCTGCTCGCTGGCGCTCTGCTGTGACCTCGTGCTCGCCGCACAGAGCGCCTATTTCCTGCTCGCGTTCGTGAACATCGGCCTGGTGCCCGATGGGGGCTCCTCGCTGTTCGTGCCCACCCGCGTGGGCATGGCGCGGGCCACTGAGATGGCGATGCTCGGCGAGCGCGTCGGGGCCGAGCAGGCCCTGGAGTGGGGGTTGATCAACCGCGTCCTGCCCGACGAGCGTCTGCACGAGGAGGTCGCCGCGCTCGCCCGTCGCCTCGCGAGCGGGCCCACCCGCTCTTACGCCGGGGCCAAGCGCCAGCTCAATAGCTGGCTCTACGCGCGCATGGCCGAGCAGCTCGAGCTGGAGGCACAGCTCCAGCAGGAGATGGCCGGCAGCGATGACTTCGTGGAGGGCGCGATGGCGTTCGTGGAGAAGCGACCGGCTCGTTTCTCCGGCAAGTAGCCGGGCCAAATTCCTCGTGGCAAACGTCATCAAGCGCGTTCCGCCCAAGCCTGAATAGAATCCCCGCCGCCTTGAGCCATCTCCTGCCGAGCACCCTCGCCTCCCTCTTCACCCCGAAGTCGGGCGGATCGCCGAACGCGAACGAGATCGACAGCCTCTACAAGATCACCCTCTACGTCGCGATGATCATCTTCGTGGGCGTCGAGGGGGCGCTGGGGTACGCCCTCTACAAGTTCCGCAAGCGCAAGGGCGCCGTGGCGGCGCAGATCCACGGCAACACGCGCCTGGAGATCGGCTGGACGCTGGGGGCCGCGCTGATCGTGATCGTGCTCTCGGCGATCACGTTCATCAAGCTCGCCTCGATCCAGGACCCCCCGAACTCGGGCCCCGGCGGGGACACCTTCATCGGCGAAAGCGGCGAGCTGTACGCCACCGCCGACCGCCACCTGCCGCCCAACGGCAAATCGCTTGAAATCCAGGTCATCGGCCGCCAGTTCATCTGGCAGTACGTCTACCCCGGCGCGAGCAACCTCGACGGGCTGGGGGCCCCGTACTCCTACGAGGAAATGGTGGTCCCCACGAACACCACGGTGACGCTCGACATCGTCTCCTCGGACGTCGTGCACTCGTGGTGGATCCCCGCGCTCGGCGGCAAGTTCCAGGCGGTCCCCGGCTACCACAACTACGCCTGGTTCAAGATCTCCAAGCCCGGCGTCTACAGGGGGCAGTGCGCGAACATGTGCGGCCGCGGCCACGCCCGCATGATCGCGACCGTGCGGGCAGAGCCCCCCGCCCAGTTCGACGCGTGGCTGGCTGAGCAGAAACGGCTGATCGAAGAAGCCAACGCCAACGCCGCCGCGGAACGCAAGAGGCTCAATGAACAGCAGGGCCCCGGACAGGTCGAGAACCCCTAAGGGGGGGAGGGGGAGGGCTGGCCCTCCCCCTCCCCCCTCAACCCCCCTCCCCCACCCATTACCGACTTTCCACCACGTTCCCCCAGCGCCGTCGATTACAGAGAGAACTGAGAGCACACAACCGCCATGGCCACCTACGCAGCCCCCGCACCTCAGATAGTCGCTCACCGCGTCGAGCGCGAGGAGAGCGGCTTCATGAGCTGGCTCACGACCACCGACCACAAGCGGATCGGGATCATGTACATGGTCCTCACGTTCGTGTTCTTCATCCTCGGGGGCGCGGAGGCGTTGATGATCCGCCTGCAGCTGGGTGCTCCGGAGAACACGCTGGTCAGCCCCCAGGTCTACAACGAGCTGTTCACGATGCATGGGACGACGATGATCTTCCTGTTCGTCGTGCCGATGATGGCGGGCCTCGCCAACTACTTCCTGCCGCTGATGATCGGCGCGCGCGACATGGCCTTCCCACGCATGAACGCGCTCTCCTTCTGGCTGCTGTTGGCGGGCGGGATCGTCTTCTACGCCTCGATCTTCTGGAACCCCCCGGAAGCGGGCTGGACGAGCTACCCGCCGCTCTCGAACTCCTTCTTCTCCCCCGGCGGGGGCCAGGACGCGTGGATCTACCTGATCCACCTCACGGGGATCTCCTCGCTGCTGGGAGCGATCAACTTCTACGTGACGGTCGCCAACATGCGCGCCCCCGGGATGACGTGGGGCCGGCTGCCGCTGTTCATCTGGGCGATCCTCACCTACTCGGTGCTGCTGATCTTCGCGCTGCCCGTGATCGCCGCGGCGGTCACGATGCTGCTTACCGACCGCCACTTCGGCACCCACTTCTTCGACGCCGCGCAGGGGGGCTCGCCGTTGTTGTGGCAGGACCTCTTCTGGTTCTTCGGGCACCCCGAGGTCTACATCATGGTGCTGCCCGCGTTCGGGGTCGTCTCGGAGATCCTGCCGGTGTTCTCGCGCAAGCCGATCTTCGGCTACAAGGCGATCGCCGCCTCCACCGCGGCGATCGGGTTCCTCGGCTTCCTCGTGTGGGCCCACCACATGTTCACCACGCCACTGCCCGAGGCGGTCATCGTGTTCGCGATGCTCAGCTCGATGCTGATCGCGATTCCGACCGGCGTGAAGATCTTCAACTGGATCGGCACGCTGTGGCGGGGGACGATCGAATTCAAGACCCCGCTGCTGTTCTGCGTGGGCTTCATCGCGCTGTTCATCATCGGCGGCATCTCCGGCGTGCTCCTGGCGATCTTCCCGGTGGACTGGCAGCTCAACGAAACTTACTTCGTGGTCGCCCACATCCACTTCGTGCTGGTGGGCGGGGCGGTGATGCCGATCTTCGCGTCGATCTACTACTGGTTCCCCAAGATCACCGGGCGGATGATGAACGAAGGTCTCGGCAAGCTCAGCTTCTGGCTGATGTTCTGGGGCATCCTCGTGACCTTCCTGATTCAGCACGCGATCGGCCTGGAAGGGATGCCGCGGCGGGTGTACGAGTACGAAAACGTGGGCCACCTCGCGCTCTACAACCAGATCTCGACGGTCGGCTCCTTCATCCTCGCCGCCGGGGTGCTGGTCACGGTGCTAAACGTCCTGCGCAGCCTCAAGCGGGGCGCCATCGCTGGCCCCGACCCGTGGAAAGCGAACACCCTGGAGTGGTTCACCACCTCGCCCCCGGCCATCAACAACTTCGACGCGATCCCCCGGGTGCGCTCGGCGGAACCGATGAAGGACATTCGCTTGGAGATCGAGCGCCGCACCACCTCCGCGCCCGCGCCCGGCCAGGCGACCGTGCCCGTTGGCGCCACGCAGGTGGGCGTGTAGCGCCGTGGACGCCCGGCGAGCTTAGACTGGCTGCGATGGAGGGATCGTCCGCACCGCTGACGCTCGACGCGACACCACGAGCGCTCGGGCTTGCACGCGACTACCTGGAGCTGACCAAGCCGAAGGTCCAGTCGCTGCTGCTGCTGACCACGATCACCACGATGTACGTGGCGGGAGATCCTTCGCCGCTGCTGGTGGCCCTCACCTGCCTGGGCGGCTACCTGTCGGCCGGCGGGGCGGGGGCGGTCAACCACTGGTTCGACCGCGACATAGACGCGCAGATGGCGCGCACCGCGACACGTCCGATCCCCGCGGGCAGAATCGCTCCCAGCGCCGCGCTGACCTTCGGCTGCTGCTTGGCGGGGCTCTCGTTCTTGGAGCTCTCGCTGACCGTCAACGTGCTCGCGGCGAGCCTCGCGCTGGCCGGCTTCCTTGGCTACGTGCTCGTCTACACAGTGTGGCTGAAGCGGCGCACCCCGCAGAACATCGTGATCGGCGGCGCCGCCGGCGCCGTCCCGCCACTGGTCGGGTGGGCCGCGGTGACGGGTTCGGTGAGCGCAACCGCGGTGCTGCTGTTCTTCATCGTGTTCTTCTGGACCCCGCCCCACTTCTGGGCGCTGTCGCTGTTGATGAAGGAGGAGTACGCGAAGGTCGGCGTGCCGATGCTCCCGGTCGTGCGCGGGGAGGTCGAGACGCGACGGCAGATCCTGCTCTACGCGGTGTTGCTGTATGCGGTCACCCAGCTTCCGTTCTGCGCCGGGGGCTTCGGGGGGATCTACCTGGCGGCCTCCTTGATCCTCGGCCTCGGCTTCATCGGCGGCGCCGTGCGTCTATACCGCCGGGCGGATCGGCGCAGCGCCCTGCAGCTCTACCTCTACTCGCTGGCCTACCTCGCGCTGCTGTTCTGCGCGATGGTGCTCGACGCCCACCTCCACCTATGATCGAAGCCCGGAAGGCCACGCCAGGTGCGCGGGCAGGACGCCCGCGTGAGCTATATCCTTCTTCACGCCCACGATGACTCGCCGCCTCGCCCGCAAGAACATCCGCACCGCCCTGATCGTGGGTGCGATCTGCATGTTCATGTTCGGCATCACCTTCGTAGTCGCCGCCCTCTACGTCTCGTGAGCCCCCTCGATCCTGAGATTCCGCCGGTCGGCGAGGAGATCCACCTTCCCGGCCCGAGCATCCTGCCGCTGCTCACCGCGGTGGGGATCACGCTCGCCCTCGTGGGGATCACCACCATGATCGAGCTGACCGTCGTCGGCGTGATCCTCACGGTCGTGTGCGTGTACCGCTGGATCAGAGACACGCGCCGGGAAATCGACGAGCTTCCGCTCGAGCACCACTGAACTCAGCCGGCCACGCAATCGAGCCCCGCTCTAGCACCACTGAACCCAGCTGGCCACGAAATCGAGCTCCCGCTCTGGCACCACTGAGCTCGGCCGGCGCGAGCTCACCCCGCCGCGGTGCCTGCCGGCAGGGGGCAGATGGCTCCGTCGGAGGTCCAGCAGCGCACGATGTCGCGCACGGAGAGGATGCCCACGGTCTCCCCTCCCTCGACGACGATCAGATGACGGAAGCCTCCCCGCACCATCGCCGCGGCAGCCTCCTCCAGCGACCAGTCGGGCGCGGCGTACACGACCTCTCTGGTCAGATGCTCGCCGACGAGCTCCCGATCGGGGTCCTGCCCGGCGCCGAGCGACTGCAGGATGTCGCGCTCGGTGAGGATCCCCGGAGCGTGGCCGTCGGGATCGACCACGACTGCGGCGCCCACGCTCCGCGCGGACATCAGCCGCGCGGCGTCACGCAGCGTGTGGCCGGGTCCGGCGGTGAGGGTCATTGGGCTCATCCCTTCGTGGACCTGCATCGGCTGCTCCTTTCAAAGTTGACCCTCATCGGTGATTGAAGAACGAGGGGCCCGGCTTCCCGGGGCCCACACAGCCCGGAGGGCTGCGTGGGCCGGCTGCACCACCCTCTCGGACCCGGAAGGCTTGCAACGATTGCCTCAATGTAGTGGTCTTCCTCCGCCCTGTCAAGCGCGGGTTGTCATTCGTCGGGCGAAGGCAATAGGATCACGTATGGGATGGATGGGTCTGCTGTGGAACACCGAATCGCTGTATTCCGGGGAGCGCTGAAAAGCGGTGCCTAAGGTCGATCGCTCGATCGCCCTGACGGCTGTCGCAGGCTTGCTCGCCACGGCGATCGGCATCGTCCTGAGCTACGTGATCCACTGGTTCCCACCGGTGGCCTCCGAGCAGGCAAAGCACACCGACCTCCTCTACCACGTGCTCGCGATCGCCTCGATCCCGATCTTCGTGCTGGTGGTCGCCGTGATCCTCTACTGCGTCTGGCAGTTCCACATGCGCCCGGGCCAGGAGCTCCAGGACGGCCCGCCGATCCACGGCAACACGCGCCTGGAGGTCTTCTGGACGGCGATCCCCGCGGCCTTGGTCATCGGCCTCGTCTCCTACTCGTTCGTGGTCCTCAACGAAAACGAACGCAAACCGCCCGGCAAGGAAATCCAGGTCAATGTGACCGGCCAGCAGTTCTTCTGGAGCTACGAGTACCCCTCCTCGGTGACCGGCGGGGCGCCGCTGCGCAGCTACTCGCTGTACGTGCCCAAGGGCGAGTCGGTGTACTTCCATGTCCACTCCAGGGACGTCATCCACGCCTTCTGGATCCCCGCCTTCCGCCTGCAGATCGACGCGGTGCCGGGCATCACCACCCACATCCGCGCGACGCCGATCCGGCTCGGCACGTATCCGGTCGTCTGCAACCTGCTGTGTGGGGTCGGGCACTCGCTGATGCGCTCGGCCATCCACGTGGTCACTCCCGCGCGCTTTGAGGCGTGGATCAAGAGCCAGATGAAAGTCCCCTCGACTGTGGCCACGGGGTAAGGTGTGATGGCTGCTCAGAGATCCTTGAAGGGAGCCGACAGATGGCCGTGAGACTTCGGGCGCCAGGTTTCTATCGCGCCTTTCTGGGCGTCGCGCTCGCGATCGCCTTCGCCACGGCGCTGACCTGGGTGGTGCGCGTCTCCACGGGACACGCGACTTTCACCCACTACCTCAGCGGCGACGCGATCCTGACGGTCTCGCTGATCGCCGCTCCGATCTTCTTCCTCGTCGGGCTGGGGGCATTCGACTACTGGTTCTACTGGGTGTCCGGGCGCCCCACGCGCCCGGAGGAGCACTCCAACCACGGGGCGCACACCTGGAAGGACTACTTCAAGGTCAACACCGACCACAAGGTGATCGGCGTGCAGTACGTGGTGACCTCCTTCTTCTTCCTGCTCGTGGGCGGAATGATCGCGATGCTGATGCGCATCCAGCTGGCCCAGCCGGGGGCGAAGTTCGTGGACGCCAACACCTACAACGGCCTCTTCTCGGTGCACGCCACGGTGCTGATCTTCTTCTTCGTGATCCCCGTGTTCGCGGGCCTCGCGAACTTCGTGTTGCCGCTGATGATCGGTGCGCCTGACATGGCCTTCCCGCGCTTGAACGCGCTCTCCTTCTGGATGCTGCCGCTGGGTGGCGCGATCATGCTGCTGAGCTTCTTCGCACCCGGCGGCGCGTTCGCCGACGGCTGGACCGCCTACGCGCCGCTCTCGACGGTCTCCCCGATCGGCCAGAACTTCTTCTCGATTGGGGTGCAGTTCGCAGGCGCCTCCTCGGTCGCCACCGCGCTCAACTTCCTCGTGACGATCATCACGATGCGGGCGCCGGGTATGAGCTTCTTCCGCATGCCACTACTGGTGTGGGCCAACTTCTCGACCTCGCTACTGGTCGTGATCGCGACCCCGTTCGTGGCGGCCTCGCAGTTCATGGTCCTGCTCGACCGCGCGCTGGGCTTCAACTTCTTCGACTCCGACAAGGGCGGGAACGTGCTGATGTACCAGCACATCTTCTGGTTCTACTCCCACCCAGCGGTGTACATCATGATCCTGCCCGGCTTCGGGATCATCAGCGAGATCCTCGCAGTGAAGTCGCGCAAGCCGATCTTCGGCTACCGCATGATGGCCTTCTCGCTGCTGGCGATCGTGGGACTCGGGTTCACGGTGTGGGCGCACCACATGTTCACCTCGGGGATGCCCGCGTGGGTGCGCATCCCGATGGCGATCACCACCGTGATCATCGCGGTGCCCACCGGCATCAAGATCTTCTCGTGGCTGGCGACGCTGTACCGCGGGGTGCTGCACATGGACACCCCGATGCTGTTCGCACTCGGCTTCATGGTCACCTTCTCGGCAGGCGGGATCAGCGGGATCATGCTGGCGATGCTCCCGCTCGACATCCACGTGAGCGCCTCCTACTTCATCGTCGCCCACCTCCACTACGTGCTGTTCGGCGGCTCGCTGTTCACCATCTTCGCGGGCGTGTACTACTGGTTCCCGAAGATGACCGGGCGCATGTACGACGAGCGCCTGGGCAAGTGGCACTTCTGGAGCACCTTCATCTTCTTCAACCTGACCTTCGGCCCGATGCACATCCTCGGCCTGCAGGGGATGCCCCGCCGCGTGGCTACCTACGCCGCGCAGTTCGGCGACCTCAACCTGTTCATCTCGATCTGCAGCTGGATCCTCGGGGCGGCGACGCTGGTCTTCCTCTACAACATGGTCAACTCCTGGCGCGGCGGCCCGCGCGCCGCGGCCAACCCCTGGCGGGCGCTCACTCTGGAGTGGCAGGTATCCTCGCCGCCCCCGATTTTCAACTTCGACAGGGTGCCCACGGTCGTAGGCGGCCCCTACGAGTACGGGGTCCCCGGCGCGGTGCACGGCATCTTCACGCCGGCGCCGCTGCCGTCGGAGGTCAAGACGCAGACGGCCGGCAGCGTGCCGATACCCAGCGGCGGCGATTGAGAGAGGGGCTCAGCAGATGAAGGAGATACTGGTGGTGGCCAACCGCACGCTCGGGGGCCGCAAACTGCTCGAGCGAGTCCGCGAGCTCGCGGCGTCGGGTGACGTGCGCTTCCGCCTCGTGGTGCCCCAGAGCAAGCCCTCCTCGGGTCTTGTGATCTACGACGAGGCGGTGCGCGAGTCCGCGCAGGTGCGGATCGACCTCGCGGTCTCGCTGCTGGCGGAGGAGGGCATCGAGGCGAGTGGCGCGGTGGGCGACGCGGACCCCTTCCTGGCGACGATGGACGCGATCGCCGAGCGTCGCCCGAGCGAGGTGATCGTTTCCACCCACCCCGTCACGCACTCCGGCTGGCTGCGGCGAGATCTGATCGATCGCATCCACAACGCTTCGGCGCTGCCGGTCGAGCACATCGTCACCGACCTCGATCAGGAGGGCCTGCCGTTCCGCGTCACGCTCGTGATCGCCAACCGGACCTCCAGCGGTGAGGAGCTCATCGAGCGCCTCTCCGAGAAGGCCGCTCACGGCGAGCGCCACATGTTCATCGCGGTCGTGCCACTGCAAGACGGCCATGGCGGCGCGCCGCGGGAGGCGCGCACGCGCCTGGCGGCGATGCTCGAGAAGCTGCGCGCCGCGGGATTGCTCAGCTCGGGCGTGATCGGGGACCCCGACCCCTACACCGCGGCGATGAACGCGCTGGAGCTGTTCAGAGTCGACGACGTGGTCATCTCCACGCTCCCCGACGAGCGCTCGGGCTGGATGCGCTCGAACCTGATCGAGCGCGTGCGCGGCGCCACCACTGTCCCCGTCGAGCACGTCGTGGTCGACCTGCGGGCGAGCGACCCCTCCCCCGCCGCCGCGGGGAGCTAGGAGCGCCCGATGGAGGCCGCCAGCATCGCCCATAGAACGGGAGTCCACCCACCCGCCGAGCACGAGCACGAGCACCACGGCCCGCCGCCGGCCCACAGCAGCTCGCGCGTGGACCCCCAGCTGCTGGGGATGCTGCTTTTCATCATCTCCGAGATCATGATCTTCGGGGCGTTCTTCACCGCCTACTTCTTCATCCGCGTCGCCCAGGGCGACCCGTGGCCGGCGACCGGCACCAAACTGCCTGTGGAGGTCGCGGGCGTCAACACGCTGATCCTGGTCTCCTCTTCCTTCACGCTGCACTGGGCGCAGGAGTCGGTCAAGCGAGGTAACCGCTTCGGCCTGAAGGCCGGCATCGTCACGACCTTCTTGCTCGGCTGCACCTTCCTGTTCATCCAGATCAACGAGTACGCCAACATCGGCTTCGCCCCCCAGGACCACGCCCAGGAGACAGTCTTCTACTCGCTCACCGGCCTGCACGGGGCGCACGTGACGATCGGCCTGCTGCTGCTTTTGATCGTCACGATCCGAGCCTTCCGCGGGCATTTCTCCCCCGAGTCCCACCGCGGCGTGGAGGTGCCCGGCATCTACTGGCACTTCGTGGACATCATGTGGATCGTGGTCTACACCACGGTGTACGTGATCTGAAGCCGAGTCCGCCCGAGGAGCCGGAGAGGCCTCACCCGCATGCTGAACCCCCTGCGCTCCGAGGGCGAGATGTTCCGCCTGCTGATCTACGTGATCGCAGCGTTCGCGGTGATCATCGCGCTGATCCTAATCCTGCGCGCGATCTTCTAATTGATCTCACTCGCAGATAGGGCCACGAGCACCTCACGAACCTCTCCGGCGCCGGTGCCGCTCCCGGGCGGAAACGGTACAGCTGATGAGCCTCTAGTCCGAGACGAGCCCCGTTACTTGACGGTGAGCGTGCCCATCATCCCCGCAGCGCGGTGGCCGGGGACCTGGCAGAAGAAGGTGTAGGTGCCGGGCTTCAACTTGACCGAGAACGAGGCGGTGCCCTTGGATTCCAGGGGGGTCGCGCCCAGCACGGGGCCACTGGTGCCCGACTGGATCGCGAGGTTGTGGGTGACGCCGGACATGTTCTTCATTGAGATCGTCACCTGCCCCGCGGTGGCGGTCGCCTTGTTGGTGTTGTAGGCGAGCTGCCCAGCGGGGTTGGCTTCCAGTTCGAGCTTGCCGGCCTTCTCGACCGCGGGCTTGCCGGCGCCCACGGGTGCAACGGCGTTGGCGAGCAGGCCGGTGTCGGCGCCGGGGCGGCCCGCGGCGTAAGCGACGTAGGCGGCGATGTCCTTCAGCTCGGAGCCACTGGCGAGGCCGTGGGGCATCACGTTTTCGGGGTTGGGGTATTCCACCTGGTACTGCACCACGCTGCGGATCGCGGTGCGCCCGAGCCCTTCGTCGAGGCCCTGGCGGAAGGCTTCGTCGAGGTCGGGACCGACGGTGCCCTTCGTGTCGGCCCGCGCGAGCGCGTGGCAGGCGCCGCACTTCGCCACGAACTGCTGCTTGCCGACGATCAGGTTGGCGTCCTCGCCGTGCTTGATCGAGGCGCAGCCGCCCACCGCGAGCGCGATCGCGCCGCTCGCCAGCAGCAACACCCCAAAGTTGCGCGACTCCCTCACCGGTGGGAACTCTATCCAACCGCGCGGGCGGCGTCACGGACGCGGGCGGGCGGGGCCGCAGACGCGGGCGGGCGGGGCCGCGGACTCTTCGCTAGAGTCTCCCGCGATGAGCGTTCAGCAGCGCTACCGCCTGCGCAACCCCGCCAGCGGGCGGGAGGTCATCCTGGAGGCGCAGCCGCAGGGTGTCTACCTCGACGGGGAGTCCGGCGAGCCGCTCGAGGTCGTGGGCAAGCTGCTGCCTCTCGCACCCTCCGCCTCCAAGCTGCCGTGGGCGGTGGAGAACCTGCGCTTCTGCCCCTGGTGCGAGCAGCTCGCCCAGCGGGACCTGAACGACTGCCCCACCTGCGGCCGCCGGATGGGGCCGCTGGGCCCGTGAACTTGTGACCGTCCGCCGCCCGCTCGCTCCCATCCTCGGGGGCGCTGCGGCACTACTGGCCGGTCTCGCGCTTGGAGCCTGCGGAGGAAGCGCCAACACAGCCGACGTGACACCCCGCAGCGCCCCGGAAATTACCCCGCCGGCCAGCACCCAGGCGGAAAGCGAAGCGACGCACACCACGTCCACGACGACCACCGCCACCACCGCGACCTCGACAACCGGCTCCAGCGCCTCCACCGGCGCGAGCGAAGCAAGCACAAGCTCGAGCGAACAGGCCGTCGGCGCGAGCAGCGAAAGCGCCACCTCGCCCACCAGCACGGCGGGAGGGAGCTCCTCCACGGAAGCCAGCTCCGGCTCCTCCAGCCCCAGCGGCGGCACCGGAGAAAGCAACGCCAAGGGGGGAGCGGAACCGGGCAGCGGCTCCTCCTCGAGCAGCCCCACCGGGGGCGCCCAGGCACCCTAGCCGCTCCGCCAGGCGCCCTAACCGCCCCGGCGGATCAGGGGGTGGAGATCAGCGTGGCGCTGTAGGTGAGGCGGGCCTGGCGGTAGAGGCAGTAGTACTGCACCGCCGTCCCGGTCTGCTGCGCCGACTGGGCGCTTGTGCTCGAGCACTGGGTGCGGGGCCGGCTGGCGCGCCAGGAGGTTTCGTTCGTGAACCCCAGCGCAAGCGCGGGCGCCCAGGTGGGGACGGTGAGCGCGATCACGTCGCCCTTCTTGACCTGAAGGGTGGTGGCGAGCGGGAACTGGGCGGTCTTGCCGAAGTAGGGCGTCAGCTGCACGGGCGGGCTCTGCGCCACCAGCTTGTAGGTGAGGTTCGGCTTGGACTGGGGCGCGAGGACAGCGATCGCGGCCGATGCCGTACCGCCCTCGTTGGCGTTGAAGAACTTGACCTGGGTGGCGTTGGGCTTGCCAAGCGTGATCGTCCACGCCACGACGGTGCCTTCACGGGGCGCCGTGAGGAGGCTGCGCGTGCTGTTCACCTTCACCTGGAAGCCGGTGGTGCGGGTGACCGCCAGGCACGAGCTGGGACAGCTCGGCGTGGAGGGGGGCGTGGTTTCGGGGATCACCCCCACTTCGGAGAGTTTCGCCAGCGAGCCCGCGGGTAGCGCCAGAGACAGGAGGATGCCCGCCAGGAGCGCCTTCAGAAACCATCCAAGAGCCCTCGCGCCCCGCTGCAGCGGGTCGCCGGAGGCGATCTGGGGAGCTGGATGGCTGCTTCGGATCGATGTGCGTCGCATGTTGGGCATAGAACACTCAGGAGTTGGTTATGTAGCGGTTCGCTACGCGCGCGCGAGTTCCTGCGCGGCTGCCGCGATCTCCTGCGGGTCACCGGCGGCGGGAACCCACGGTAGCCGCAGGGGGTCATCGGCGTAGCGGGGAATCACGTGGACGTGGAAGTGGAAGACCGTCTGCCACGCGGCGGCGCCGCAGGCGTTGAGCAGGTTGACCCCCTCGGCGCCCAACCTCTCGCTCATTCTGCTCGCCAGGCGCTGCGCCGCGACCGCCGTGGCACGCAGATCCTCGGAGTCGACGCTCAGCAGGTCCCGCGCGTGGCGGCGGGGCACGACCAGGGCGTGGCCGCGGGTGGCGGGGTTGATGTCCATGAAGGAGACCGTGAGCTCGTCCTCCTCGAGGATCGTCGCGGGCAGCTCGCGGGCGACGATCTTGCAGAAGATGCAGTTGGGATCGCGCATGGCGCGGGGAATGCTATCCGCCCCCGCCGCCACCGGTCCGCCGCCTGCACCGCCCGCGCTCGAGCCGACGAGCGCACGCGCGTGCTCGAGGGCCTGCTCGCGCGTGGCGATCTCCCCGGCGTAGCGGGCCGCGGCGAGCTCCTCCAGCAGCTCGCCGATGCGCGGGCCGAGCGGGATACCGAGCTCATGCGCGAGCTCGTCTCCACGCAACAGGGGCGACGGAGGGCCACCTGCGGCGCGCCAGCGCAGCGCGTCGCCGAGCATCCGCCGGGCGACGCGCAGGTGGGCATCGATCGACTCCTGCGCGCGCTCCCCTCGGGTGGCCAGACGGTCGGCGATCGAGAGCAGTGTGACGTCGATCTCCACGGGCTCGCAGGCGCGCAGGTAGGCGAACACAGACCGCCGAGCAAGCGGCTGGGGCTCGTGCACGAGGAAGCCGAGCCGCAGGTGGTGGCGCACGAGCGCGGCGACATGGGCCTGAAGCCGCCCGCCGGTGCGCAGCCGGCGGAGCATCTCGCCGGCCAGCTCGGCCCCGCGGAGGTCATGCCCGATGAACGTCACGCGGCCGTCCGAGGGGCGTACGCCGCGAGTGAGCGGCTTGGCGACGTCGTGCAGCAGCGCCCCCCAGCGCAACGCTCCCCCGCGGGTCAGCCCGTCGGCGAGCGGCTCGGCAAGCAGTGCGGCGAGCGCCGCCGCGTGCTGGTCGGCGTCCCCCCCACCGCCCTGCGCCCACCCGGAGAGAGCCGCGGCGGGGTCGCTCTGGATCGCGATCACGCGCTCGAGCACCTCCAGCGTGTGGCCGTACACGTCGCGGTGGTGGTAGCGGCTCTGTGTCACGCCCCGCATGGCCTCCAGCTCGGGCAGCACGACGGAGGTGGCTCCCACCTCCCCCAGCTGCTCCAGGCCGTACACGGCGCTGGGCGCATCGAGGACGCGGCGCAGCTCCACGAAGACACGCTCGGGGGCCACCTCGCGAAGCTCTCCCGCGTATGTGCGCGCACGGGCAAGCGTGGGGGGGTCCGGCTGGAGGCCGAGCTCCACGGCGAGCCGCACGAGACGCAGTACACGCAGGGGGTCCTCGGCGAACGCCCGCGGCCCCGTCTCGCGCAGCCGCCGCCGCGTCAGGTCGGGCAGGCCGCCGAGTGGGTCGATCGCCTCGCCGCGCGCGGCGCCGGGCTCGCCGAGCGGCTCGGCGATCGCGTTGACCGTGAAGTCCCGCAGCGCGAGATCCTCCTCCAGGGAGCCGCCGCGCAGACGCTCGAAGTCGATCTGCCAGGCCCCGTCGCGGGCGACCACCCGCCAGCCGCCGTACTCCTCGGAGAGCGCAAACGCGGTTGCACCACGCGTAGAGCGGGCGATCGCGCGCGCAGCCTCGCGGGGCTCGCCGTCGAGCACCACGTCGAGGTCCTGGGTGGGCCTGTGGAGCAGGCGGTCGCGGACCGCTCCTCCGACCAGCCACGCTCGCTGACCGGCGAGCGTGGCGCGGGCCAGCTCGAGGGGGTCATCCGTCGCCGGCAAGGTGCGCCACCCCGTCGTCGCGGTGGTGCACGCGGGCGACGCGTGCAGTGAGCCCGCAGGTGATCTCGTAGTTGATCGTGTGCAGGCGCCGCGCGAGCTCCTCGGCGGTGATCCGCTCTGCGCCCTGGCCGCCGATCAGAATCGCGGGCTGCTCGAGCAGCGCCGGCGCGATCGGGTCGGGGCCGAGGTCGACGGCGATGCTGTCCATGCTGACGGTGCCCACCAGCGGGTGGCGGCGTCCGGCGATGAGCACCTCGGCGTTGCCCGAGAGTCCCCGCCGCCAGCCGTCGCCGTAGCCGATCGGGAGCAGACCGACGTGGGTGTCGGCGCGCGGCGAGGAAGCGCCGTCCGTAGCCGGAGCTCTCCCCGGCGCGGCAGAGCTTGACGGCGGCCACGTAGGAGCTCAGCTCGAGCGCGGGCTCGCAGGCCGCGCGCGAGGGGGTCCTCGCCGAAGGGGTCCATACCGTAGATGGCGATGCCGCAGCGCACCATGTCGAAGTGGGCGGCGGCGTCGCGCAGCACCGCGGCGCTGTTGGCGGCGTGCACGATGACCTTGGGGTGCTCGCGCTTGACCGCCTCGCGCCCAGCGGGTGAAGCACTCGCAGCTGCTCGCCGAAGAAGGCATCCCCGCGCTCGTCGGCGGTGGCGAAGTGGGTCATCGCCCCGGCGAGCTCCACATGGGGGTCGGCCGCTGCCGCGGCCACCACACTCGGAGGCGCGCTCGGGGTCGCGCACGCCGAAGCGCCCCATCCCGGTGTCGAGCTTGACGTGCACGCGGGCGGTCTTGCCCATGTCCTGCGCGAGCTCGCCGAGCGTGGGCGACGAGCTCCTCCTGCCAGACCACGACCTCCATGTCCAGGAAGACCGCCTCTTCGACCTCCAGCGCCCGCAGGGGGCCCAGCACGAGCAGCCGGGCCTGCACCTCGTCGATCAGCTCGCGCGCCTCGGTGACACTCGCGACCGCCAGCCACGTGGCGCCCCCGGCGAGGGCGGCGCGGGCGCTCTCGAGCAGCCCGTGGCCGTAGCCGTCGGCCTTGACGACCGCACACAGCTCGACGCCCTCGCGCAGCTCGGAGCGCAGCCGCCTGCAGTTGCGAGCGATCGCATCGAGGTCGACGCGCGCGACGGCGCGATCGACGCTCATGGCTCGCCGCCCACGGTCCGCGCGAGGGGCAGCGCGGCGATCAGGCCGGCGCCTGTTGCGCGATCGACGCTCATGGCCGTCCCCCCTCGGCGCGCGCGAACGCCAGCGCAGCGATCACATCAGAGGCGATCACGCCGTCGGCGCTGCCCACCGTGCGCGCCGCGCGGCGCCCGGCGGCAGCGTGCAGTGGACCCCGGCGGCTGCTGCGGCGAACGCCGGGAGACCCTGCGCGAGAAGCGCGGCGATCACCCCGGTGAGGACGTCCCCGGTGCCCGCGGTGGCGAGCGCGGGGCTGGCGCCGGGACTGACGGCCACGACCGGCCGGTGGGATCAGCGATCAGGGTGTCGTCGCCCTTCAGCACCACGACGGCGTGCGCCAGCGTGGCGGCGGCGCGGACGTGGCGCAGACGTTCGCGTTCGATCTCGTCGCTCGGGCAGCTCTAGCAGCCGCCCGAGCTCGCCGGCGTGGGGGGTGAGCACGGTGGGGGCCTCCCGCCGGGCGAGCTCATCGAGGCGGCCCGCATGCGCGTTCAGGCCGTCCGCGTCGATCACCGTCACGACCGGTGCCCGCAGGGCAAGCTCGCGGGCGAACGCGAGCGCGCCGGGGCTGCGCCCGAGTCCGGGCCCCAGCGCCAGCGCGCCGCCGCGCTGAGTGGCTCCCAGCACCGCCTCCATGGCCCCTGCGCCGAGGCCGCCATCCTCCTCGGGCAGGCCGTGGGTCATCAGCTCGGGAAGCCCGCCGGAGGCGAGGATCCCCTGCAGGGAGGCGGGCACGCAGGCGGTGACGTAGCCGGCGCCGGCCCGCATCGCCGCGTGGGCGGCCATACGCGGCGCGCCAGTGAGGCCCCGGGAGCCGCCGCTCACGAGCACGTGGCCGCTGGAGAACTTCGTCGAGTGGGGCCCCCGCCGGGGGAGCATGCGCGAGCACCGAGGCGTCGATCAGGCCGACCTCGGCCTCGGTGGGAGCGCCGCGGGGAATGCCGATGTCGATCGTGCGCACCTCCCCCGCGTGGGCCTTGCCGGGGTGGATCCAGAGGCCGGGCTTGGCGACATGGAAGGTGACGGTGATCGCGGCGTGCACCGCCCTCGCGCAGACGACGCCCGTGGAGGCGTCCACCCCGCTGGGCACGTCCACGCTCACCACTGGGGCCCCGGAGGCGTTCACGGCGTCGATCGCCTCGGCCACCGTCCCACGGGGCTCGCCGGCGAAGCCGGTGCCGAGCAGCGCGTCCACGATCGCGGCGGCGGTGCAGGGATCCCGTTGCTCCCGCCAGAGCTCCAGCTGCACGGTGGCTCACCGGGCAGGCGCAGGAGGTTCTCGCGCGCATCCCCCCTCAGCTCCTCGGGGGGGCCGGCTGTGAAGACGACGACCTGCCGGCCCGCCTCGCGCAGCAGGCGAGCGGCGACCAGCCCGTCCCCGCCGTTGTTGCCCTTGCCGCAGAGCACCGCCACAGGCCCGTCGGGCGCAAGCTGCTCGACTGCGCGCGCCACGCCAACCCCTGCACGCTCCATCAGGTCCAGCGAGGGCACCGCCTGCTCGTCGATCGCCCAGCGGTCGATCGCCCGCATCGCCTCGGCGTCGGGCAGCGGCAGACACCACTCTGGGAGAGCCCCCATGAGTTGCGATCCTAATGCGCCGGCGAATGCGAGCGGCTGTCGCTACTCGACGGTGACCGTCTTTGCAAGGTTGCGGGGTTGATCGACGTCCAGGCCGCGGCGGCGGGCGATCTCGTAGGCGAGTAGCTGCAACGGGATCACCGCGAGGATCGGCTGGAGCATCCAGTCGATCGCGGGTACGGGGATGGCGGCATCGACGTGCTCGAGGATCTGCTTGGAGCCGGCGGTGGTGACCGCGATCGCGTGGGCGCCGCGGGCGCGAACCTCCTGGATGTTGGAGGCGACCTTCTCCAGCACGGGGGAGTCGGTGGCGACGCAGACGACGGGGGTGGAGTCGTCGAGCAGGGCGATCGGGCCGTGCTTCATCTCCCCGGCGGCGTAGGCGTCGGTGGCGATGTAGGAGATCTCCTTGAGCTTGAGCGCGCCCTCCAGGGCGACGGGAAGGCCGACGTGGCGGCCGATGTAGAGGAAGAACTCGTGGGTCCAGTGCTGGTCGGCGATGCTCCTGACCAGGGGGACGACGCCGCCGGAGCCGTCGTCGGGGCCGGTGACCTCGGCGATGCAGTGGGGCAGGCGCTTGACCTCTCCGACCAGCTCCGCGAGGCGCGCTGGAGGCAGGGTGCCGCGGAGCTCGGCGAGGCGCAGGGCGAGGAGGTAGAGGACGGCGATCTGGCAGACGAAGGTCTTGGTGGCCGCCACCCCGACCTCAAGCCCAGCCCGCGTGAAGAGCACGCCGTCGGCCTCGCGGGTCGCCTGGGAGCCCATCACGTTGGTGATCGCTAACACGGTGGCGCCGCGCTCGCGGGCGAGGCGCATGGCGGCCAGGGTGTCAGCGGTCTCCCCGGACTGGGAGATCCCGATCACGAGATCGCCGGGCCCGACGACGGGGTTGCGGTAGCGGTACTCCGAGGCCACTTCGACCTCGACGGGCACGCGCGCCCACTCCTCGATCGCGTAGCGCCCGATCAGCCCGGCGTGGTAGGCGGTGCCGCAGGCGACCATCACGATGCGCTGCACGCCGGCGAGCAGCGACTCGTCGAGCGCCCCCTGCTCGTCAAGGTCCACGCCGTCTCCGCGTGCGGTGCGGTCGGCGATCGTGTCGGCGATCGCACCGGCCTGTTCGTGGATCTCCTTGAGCATGAAGGTCTCGAAGCCGCCCTTCTCGGCGGTCTCCTCGTCCCAGTCCACCGTTTCGGTGCCCCGCTGCACCTCCACCCCGTCGGGGGTGGTGATGGTGACGCCCCCGGGTTCGAGCACGACGATCTCGCCGTTTTCGATGTACTGCACGGTGCGGGTCTGGGCGAGGAAGGCGGGCACGGCGGAGGCCACGAACTGCTCGCCCTCGCCGCGGCCGACGACGAGCGGGCACTCCCGCCGCGCCCCCACGAGCCGCTCGGGCTCGTCGAGGCTCATCGCGACGAACGCGAAGTGGCCCTCCAGCTCGGCGTAGGCGGCGCGCACCGCGTCGGCGAGGTCGCCCGCGTAGTGGTGGGCGATGAGGTGGGCGATGACCTCGGCGTCGGTCTCGGAGGTGAAGGTGCTGCTCTGCGCGAGGAGACGCTCGCGCAGGGTCATGTAGTTCTCGACAATCCCGTTGACCACGACGTGCACGCGCTCGGAGCTGTCGTAGTGGGGGTGTGCGTTCTCCTCGCTCACGCGCCCGTGCGTGGCCCAGCGGGTGTGGGCGATGCCGGTGGTGGACGGGCGCGTGAGCAGCGCCACCGATCCGCCCGGGGCCTGCTCCGCGGAGCGGCGCTCGCCGAGCTTGGCTTCCAGCGCGGCAAGGTTGCCGACGGCGCGCACGGCGTCGATGCGATCCTCGGCGATCACCGAGATCCCGGCGCTGTCGTAACCGCGGTACTCGAGCCGCTTGAGTCCGGCGAGCAGAACCTCGATGATGGGAGGCCCGCCCTCCCGCCTGCCGACGTAGCCAACGATGCCGCACACAGCCGATCGGTCCTTTCACGGGAGAGGGTCGGGCCTCCTGGCAGCACGCCGACGCCACTCTCCGATTGGAGGTCGCTTGCGACGATACCAGCGAACCTCCGCGAGATTCGCTGAATTGGACGCTTAGGCTAGGCCAGCTCGCGCTCGACGAGCGCGACGAGACGGGCGCAGACCTCGTCGGCCTCCGCGTCGGTGGGGGCCTCGACCATCACCCGCACGAGCGGCTCGGTGCCGCTGGGGCGCACGAGCACGCGCCCGCGGCCGGAGAGCTCCTCGTCGGCGACCCGCACGGCTTCGGTCACGGTGTCGGCGCCCTCCAGCGCGCCGCGGTCGCGGACGCGGACGTTGACGAGCCGTTGGGGGAGCTTGTGCATGGCGTCGCGCTCGCTGAGGGGGGCGCCGCCAAGGGCCTCCAGCGCGAGCAGCGCGCTGGCGATGCCGTCCCCGGAGCGGTTGAAGCCGATGTCGATGATGTGACCGGATTGCTCCCCCCCCAGCACCCAGCCGCGGGCGCGGAGCTCCTCCAGCACGTAGCGGTCGCCGACCTTGGTGGAGCTCACGGCGATGTCGGCGTCGCGCATCGCGGCGTGGAAGCCGTAGTTGGTCATGACCGTGACCGCCACCCCCCCGCCGGTGAGGCGGCCGGTGCGCTTGAGGTGAAGCGCCGCGAGCGCCATCAGCTCATCGCCGTCCACGACCTCCCCCGCGCCGTCCACCGCGAGCACGCGGTCGCCGTCGCCGTCGAAGGCGAAGCCGACGGCGTGGCCGCCCGCGAGCACCTGGCGCCCGAGCTCCTGCACGTGGGTGGAGCCGCAGCCGGCGTTGATGTTGCGCCCGTCGGGAGTGTCCGCGGTCACATTCACGGTGGCACCGAGGCGCCTGAAGATCTCCGGCGCAACATGGTGGGTGGCGCCGTTGGCGCAGTCCAGCAGCACGTCCATGCCGTGGAGATCGAGATCGGCGAAGCGGGTGTGGAGCTCGCGCAGGTAGTCCTCGTGTGTGCCCCGCAGCTCGCGCACGCTCCCGATCGTCCTATCGTCGGCCGGCTCGCCGCCTGCCAGCGATCGCGAGCGCCCGGCGGGTCGCTCCCCACCGTTCTCCTCACGGGCACCGTTTGCTCCGGTCTCGCCGCCCCCGTCCCCCAACCGCCCTAGCTCGCGCTCGATCTCGAGCTCTGTCTCGTCGGAGAGCTTGAAGCCGTCGGCGCCGAAGAACTTGATGCCGTTGTCGCGGTAGGGGTTGTGCGAAGCGGAGATCACAGCCGCGAGGTCGAAGCCGTAGCGGGCGATCAGGAGCGGCGCCGCGGGGGTGGGCAGCACCCCGCCGAGCAGGGCGTCGCCGCCGACGGCGCTGACCCCGGCGGCGAGCGCGGCTTGAAGCATCTCCCCGGACTCGCGGGTGTCACGGATGATCAGCACCTGGGGTCGCGGCGCCTCGGCGAGCGCGGTGGCGGCGCGACCCAGGCCGAGCGCGAGCTCGGCGCTCAGGAGCTCCCCCGCGACGCCCCGGACACCGTCGGTTCCGAACAGCTTGCGGGTCATGGCCTCCCCAACGCCTGGAGTGCTGAGGAAGCTTGCGGCATGGGACCCTAGCGCTTGGAGAACTGCGGACGCTTGCGCGCCTTCTTCAGCCCGGCCTTCTTGCGCTCCTTGGCGCGCGAGTCGCGAGTCAGGAAGCCGCGGCGCTTGAGCTCGCCGCGCAGGTTGGGGTCGGCCTCCAGCAGCGCCCGCGAGATCCCGTGGCGCAGGGCCCCCGCCTGAGCGGAGATGCCCCCGCCGTGCAGCCGCGCCACAACGTCCATGCGCTCCTCGTACCCCACGGTCTCCAGGGGCTGGCGGATGTTGCGCTGCAGCGTCCCCCTCGGGAAGTGCTCCTCGAGGGTGCGCCCGTTGATTTGGTAGACACCGCTGCCCGGCCTGAGGATCACGCGCGCGATCGCGGTCTTGCGCTTGCCGGTGGCCCGGTAGCGGGCGCCCGCGGCGAGGTCGATGGCGGCCGTGGAGATCGGCTGTGGAAGCTGCTCCTCCTCCGCCTCCTGCGCCCCCGCGGCCTCGGTCTCCTCGTCCTCGATCGCGTAGGGATCCTCGGGGGCCTCCCGGGCCAGGGGGTCCACGCCCTCGGGGACGATGTCAACTTCCAGGTGGGCCCCCGGCACCGCGGGCTTCACGCGGGGAGCGGGCTCCTCCTCTTCCTCCTCCTCGAGGTCCTCCTCCTCGGCCTCCGCGGACGGCTGCTCCACCCCGGGGGGCGGCTCGGCGACGGGCGGCTCGGCAACGGCCTCCTCAACCTCGGCAGTGGCCTCCTCGGCCACAAGCTCCGCTATGGCCTCTCCCACGACCAACTCCTCGACGAGCTCCTCGACGATCGCCTCATCGACCGCGGCCTCCTCCGCGGCGAGCTCCGACGCAGCCTCATCGACCACGACCTCCTCCGCGGCCGACCGCGCCTCCTCGAAAGCCTCCAGCGGGGCGTCCTCGACCGAGCCGGCGATCGCGGCGGCCTCCTCGGTCGGCACCGCATGGTGCTCGGCGAACGCCGCAGCCTCCTCCTCGGAGCGCTCCGGGTCTTCGGGGCTCTGCGGCTCGTCGGCCATCAGGCCTCGATCTCCAGCGGCTCGGGCTTCTGTGCAACGTGCGGGTGCTCGGGCCCGGCGTAGATCTTCAGCTTCGTCAGCTGCTTGCGCGCGAGGCGGTTGCGGGGCATCATCCCCTTGACGGCGATCCTGATGATCTCCTCGGGCCGCCGCGCCAGCATCTCCTCGAAGCTGCGCGAGCGCAGGCCCCCGGGGTAGCCGGAGTGGCGGTAGTAGCGCTTGTCGGTGCGCTTCTTGCCGGTCACGGCGACCTTCTCCGCGTTGATCACCACCACGAAGTCCCCGGTGTCGATGTGGGGGGTGTACTCGGGCTTGCGCTTGCCCCGCAGCACGTCCGCGAGCTGGGTCGCCAGCCGGCCGAGGGTCTTGCCGTTGGCGTCGACGAGCAGCCAGTTGCGCTCGCGGTCGGTGGGCTTGGCGACGTAGGTCTTCATCAGTAGGTCTTCATCACGTGAAAAAGGCCGCACGCAGACTACCGCGTGCGGCGAGTCGCCACATGATAGGCAAAATCGCGCGGCCCTGCGGCTCGATCGCCCGACCTCGCGGTTCGATCGCGCGGCCCTGCGGCTCGGGCGAGGTCACTCCCACTCGATGGTGCCGGGCGGCTTGGAGGTTATGTCGAGCACCACCCGGTTGACCTCGCGCAGCTCGCCGATCATCCGGGAGGCGATTGTCTCCAGCAGGTCGTAGGGCAGCCGCGCCCAGTCGGCGGTCATCGCGTCGTCGCTGGTGACCGCGCGGATCACCACCACGTACCCGTAGGTGCGCTCGTCCCCCTGGACTCCGACGGTGCGCACGTCGGGGAGCACGCAGAAGGACTGCCAGAGCTCGCGGTAGAGGCCCGCCTTGCGGATCTCCTCCTGGAGGATGTGGTCGGCCTCGCGCAGCACGTCCAGGCGCTCCTTGGTCGCTTCGCCCCCCACGATCCGGATCGCGAGGCCGGGGCCGGGGAAGGGCTGGCGCCAAACGAGGCGCTCCGGCAGGCCCAGCTCCGCGCCGACCGCGCGGACCTCGTCCTTGAAGAGGGCGCGCAGGGGCTCCACCAGCTCGAAGCTCAGATCATCGGGGAGGCCGCCGACGTTGTGGTGGGACTTGATCGTCGCCGCGCCGGTGCCCCCACCGGACTCGATCACATCGGAGTAGAGGGTGCCCTGCACCAGGTAGGACGTGGGGTGGGTGGGCGTCGAGATCTTGGCGGCCTCCTCCTCGAAGACCCTGATGAACTCCGCGCCGATCGCCTTGCGCTTGGCCTCGGGCTCGGTGACACCCCGCAGGCGCTCCAGGAAGCGCCGCTCCGCGTCGACCGCCACCAGCGGCACCTTGAAGGTGTCGCGGAAGGTCGCGATCACCTGCTCCCCCTCGTCCTTGCGCATCAGGCCGTGGTCCACGAACACGCACGTGAGCTGGTCCCCCACGGCACGGTGCACGAGCAGGGCGGCGACCGAGGAGTCCACGCCGCCGGAGAGGCCGCAGATCACCTGCCCCTCCCCCACCTGCCTGCGGATACGCGCGATCTGGTCCTCCACGATCGAGGCAGCCGACCAGGTGGGCTCACAGCCGCACACATCGGTGAGGAAGCGGCTGAGGATCTCCTGTCCGTAGGGGGTGTGCACCACCTCGGGATGGAACTGGATGCCGTAGATGCCACGCTCGACGCTCTCCACGGCGGCCACCGGGGAGGTATCGGTGCGGGCCAGGGCGGTGAATCCGGGGGGAGCCTCGAAGACGGTGTCGCGGTGGGACATCCAGCAGGTCTGCTCGCGGGGGGTGTCCTTCAGCAGCACCCCGGGCTCGTCCACGGTGAGCTCGGAGCGACCGAATTCGCCCACCTCGGCCTGCTCGACGCGCCCTCCGAGCTCGTGGACGAGCAGCTGCATCCCGTAGCAGATGCCAAGCACGGGGGCACCCAGCTCCAAGAGGCCCCGCTCCAGGCGCGGGGCGTCGGGCGCGTACACCGACGCGGGCCCCCCGGAGAGGATGATCCCTCGCGGTTTGCGAGCGGCGATCTCCTCCAAGGGCACATGGTGGGGGATCAGCTCGGAGAACACCCCGCACTCGCGCACTCTTCTGGCGATCAGCTGGGAGTACTGGCCGCCGTAGTCGAGCACCACGATCCTCTCCGTGATGGGGGGCGCAGTGACACGCTCCTCGACGGCGACCGCGGATGCCGCAGCGGGGTCAGTCATTTACGAGGACGGCGGCCTTCCCGTTGACGGCGCCCATGCCCACGCCCTGATCGCGCTGCAGCGCCTTGCCCTCGGTCTGCAGGGCGGGGGCGACGACGACCTCCGCGCGGTTGAACTCCGCGAGGTCCTTGTGGCCGCAGGTGGCCATCGAGGTGCGCAGGCCCCCGAAGAGGTTGAAGGTGCCGTCGTTCTCGCGCGCGGGCCCCACGAGGATCTCCTCGAGCGTCCCGTTCTGGGCGGTGGCCACGCGGGCGCCGCGGGGGAGCGTGGGGTGGAAGGTGGCCATCCCCCAGTGAAAGCCGTGCCCGGGGGCTTCGTGGGCGCGGGCGAGCGGCGAGCCGATCATCACCGCATCGGCGCCGAGCGCGATCGCCTTGGAGACGTCCCCCCCATTGCTCATCCCGCCGTCGGCGATCACCATGCTGTAGTCGCCGGTCTCCAGCATGTGCGTGGAGCGCGCGTGGGCGACGTCCGCGATCGCGGTGGCCTGGGGCACCCCGATGCCGAGCACTCCGCGCGTGGTGCACGCCGCGCCGGGGCCCACCCCCACGAGCACGCCGGCGGCGCCGGTGCGCATCAGGTGCAGGCCCGTGTGGTAGGAGGCGCAGCCCCCCACCACCACGGGGACCTCCAGGGAGGGGATGAACTCCTTGAGGTTGAGGGGCTCGGAGACGGTGGAGACGTGTTCGCCGGAGACCACGGTGCCCTGGATCACGAGCACGTCGAGGCCGGCCTCCAGCGCGATCTCGTGATAGCGCAGCACCCGCTGGGGGGTCAGGGAGGCGGCGACGACCACCTTGTGCTGCTTGATTTCCTGGACGCGCTGGGCGATCAGCTCGGGCTTGACGGGCTCGCGATAGATCTCCTGCATCTCGCGCGTAGCGGCCTCCTTGGGCAGCGCGGCGATCCGCTGCAGCTGGGCGTCGGCGTCCTCATAGCGGGTGAAGATGCCCTCCAGGTTGAGCACCGCGAGACCGCCGAGGCGTCCGATGATGCCGGCGGTGGTGGGCGAGACCACCCCGTCCATCGCGGAGGCCATCATCGGCAGCTCGAACTGGTAGGGCCCGAGCTTCCAGGAGATGTCGATGTCGTCGGGGTCGCGCGTGCGCCGCGAGGGCACGATCGCAATATCGTCGAATCCGTATGCGCGGCGCGCCTTCTTGCCGCGTCCGATCTCTATCTCCATCGCAGAATCCTTGCAGTCGGGGCGGACAAGAAGACCCCGCACAGGGCGGGGCCGGAGGGGGGTCGGCGGGGGGCCGAGAGGTGCCTGTCGGAGACGGCGGCCAAGTGGATCTGAGCATAGCAATGGGTCCCGCCGCGGGCCTCGCGCGGGCCTCGCTGCGGAGGACTCTTTTTTAGGAGGGGGAGGGAGTCCGCTCGGGCTGCCCGGCGCGAGCCCAAACGGCCCGGCTGAGTGAGGGATCGGGTTGGGGGAGATAGATCGACCGCGTGGCGAAGGCGAGTCGTTGGGGGAGGTCGACGATCGCGTGGGCGGGGATGAGCAATGGCGGTTGGCGGGTTTGGGCAATCGCGTCGGATATCCCCCGCTCGCCTCGCGCGGGATTGGGCTCTGGGGGCTCGGATATCCTCGCTGTATGAGCGATTCGACACCTAGCGGCAACGGTGGAGGACCGCCCGGGGGCCGGGAGCAGACGGCCCAGGGGGCCGGGTCGAGCTACGACGCGCGCGGGATCGAGCTGCGCCGCCAGCGGGAGTGGGAGGCCCGCGACGCCTTCCGCACGCCCCCCGTGGAGGAGGGCCGGACGGGCATCTACATCAAGGCCTCCGCCCCCTTCACCTCGGGGAACGTCCACATCGGCCACGTGCGCAGCTACGCGATCGGGGACGCCTACGCGCGCTTTCAGCGGGCGCGGGGGGAGCCGGTGCTGTTCGCGTTCGGCTTCGACGCCTTCGGGCTACCCGCGGAGCTGGGGGCGATCGCCAACGGGGAGTCCCCCAGCGCAGTGGGTGGCGCGCTGCGCGGAGCACATGACCGGCCAGCTCAAGCGGCTCGGGTTCTCCTTCGACTGGGAGCGCACCTTCATGAGCTCCGAGGAGATCATGTACCGCTGGTCGCAGTGGCTCTTCCTGACGCTGCTCCGGGCAGGACCTGATCTACCACGGAAGCGGCAGCGTCGACTGGTGCGACACCTGCCAGACCACGCTCGCGACGATTCAGGTTGAGGACGGCTCCTGCTGGCGCTGCCACAACCCGGTGCGGCTGATCCAGCGCCCGCAGTGGTATCTGCGCGTCAGCGCCTACCTGGAGGAGAACGACCGCCGCCTGGGGGACCTGCAGAAATGGGACGAGACCTCGCTGGCCAGCCAGCGCTTCGTGCTCGGCCGTATAGATGGAGTGGAGATCCAGGCCAGCTCCTGCGACGGGCGCGAGCTGACGGTCTTCACGCCCCACGCCGAGGCGATGCTGGCTGCCCACCCGCCCGCGCGCTTCGTGCTGATGTCCCCCAAGCACCCCGAGGTGGAGCGCTGGGTTTCAAACCCCGGGGTGGCCGAGCAGCTCGAGGAGATGCGCCTGGGCGGCTGGGAGCGCAGCTCCCGCGGCGCGGAGACGGTCGCGCTCGTGGACACCGGCTGCACGGTTGGGCTCGCGGCACGGACTCCCTCGCCCAATCCCCCTCCCCCACTGCCGCTGTTGATTTCCCCCGCTGTGGACGAGCGCTTCGGCGTCGACCGCGGTGCTTGGGATCCCCGAGCACGACCGCACCGACGAGCTGATCGCCGAGCGGCTCTCCCTCGCGGTCTCGCCCGGCGCCGAGAGGTCGGAGGGGGGCTCCCACGACGCCGGGCCGAAGCCGGGAGACACGGGGCACGCATCCCCGTTTCGGCCAGCGGTGCGCTACAAGGCGGGCGACTTCTCGATCTCCCGCCAGCGCTCCTGGGGGACGCCGATCCCGATCGTGTACTGCGAGAGCTGCGGGACGGTGCCGGTCCCCTCCGAGCAGCTGCCGGTGCTGCTGCCGCTCGATCTGAAGCCCACCGGCGCCGGCAACCCGCTGGCCGAGCGCGAGGACTTCGTGAACACCCCCTGCCCCCGCTGCGGGGGGCCCGCGCGCCGCGAGACGGACACGCTGGACTGCCACTTCGACGCGCTGTGGCTGTGGATCCCCGCGTGCGTGCCCGCGAGCGAGCGCGAGCGCCCGCTGGAGGAGATCCTCGCGCTCGGGGACCTGCGCGCGTGGCTGCCCTCGGAGCGGCTCGTGGCGGGCTCGGACAGCGGCAACTTCATGTTCGACCAGCGCATCGTCACGAAGGCGCTGCGCGACATCGGCCCGCTCGCGTTCCTCGCCGACGGGGAGCCCTTCGCGGGGGCGCTGATGCACGAGATGGTGATTCGCGAGGGGCGCAAGATGAGCAAGCACCTCGGCAACGTCGTGGACCCCGACGAGCTCGTGGAGAGCTTCGGGGCGGACACCGTGCGTATGGCGGTGCTGTGGGCGGCGCGCCCGCAGAAGTCGCTGAACTGGAGCGACAGCGCGGTGCAGTTCTGCCACCGCTTCCTGCACAACCTGTGGGCCTACTCCCAGGCGCGCTTCGCGCAGCGCGTGGAGGACTCCGGGGAGCTCGACCCCGCGCGCACCGAGCACCTGCGCAGGCGTCTTGAGAAATGGTGCGACATCGCGGTGGCGAAGATCACCGAGGAGCTCGCGGAGCTCGAGATGCACAGCGGCGGTGCGCAACGCGATCCGCCTGCTGGACCGCATCAAGGACTTCGAGAAGCGCGTGCTCAAGCACAGCGGCGCGCTCTGCCGCGAGGACCACGAGGCGCTGTGCGACGCGCTGGGGCTGCTGGCGAGGGTGCTGACGCCCTTCGCCCCGCACATCGGCGAGGAGCTGTGGCTCGCCTCGGGCCTCGCCGAGCCCGGTGTCGACCCGCCGTGGCCATCGGCGGGCGAGTGGTCGCGCCAGGCCCCACGCTGCGGTGACAGCGGGCGCGCCGCGCCGGGACCCGATCCGGCGGCTGGCTAGGGCGTGGAGGATGGACCCCAGGGGACACCAGAGAGAAACAGCCCGGCGCCGGCGGCGAGCGGCGCACGATCGCCAGCTCTGCGGAGATTCACCGAGGATGACCATTTCGTTGACCTACGCCCTCTGCGATGATGTGAGGAGAGAGCGGATGAGCACTGCACGAGACCACGCCGGGGACTTCCAGCGGACGCGCTCCTGCGCGACCGAGCTGGTGTGCCGCAAATGCGAGCTGCGCTCCCCGCTCGCCGAGGGCGGGGCGTACTGCCCGCAGTGCGGCAAGAGCCTCGACGTCGACTACGACTACGAGCTCGCCGCGCGGCGCATCGCGCGAGACGCCGATGGAGGAGCGCCCGCTGAACATCTGGTTCCTCGAGGAGCTGCTGCCGATCCACGACGCCGTGGGCACCGCGCGCGTGGGCGAGTACGCGGGCTTCACGCCGCTGATCAGCGCCGACCGGCTGGGGGCGGCGGTGGGGCTGCGCAACCTCTACATCAAGGACGACAGCACCTCCCGCCCGAGCCTCTCCTACAAGGACCGCGTGGTGAGCATGGCGGTGGCGCGCCTGCTGGAGCTCGGGCGCCGCGAGATCGGGTGCGTCTCCACCGGCAACGTCGGCACCGCCGTGGCCTCGCTGGCAGCGAAGGCGGGGGTGGCGGCGTACGTCTTCTACCCCAACCGCCTGGAGAGCACCAAGGCCCACGCCTGCCGCGCGCTCGGCGCGAGGGTGTGCCAGGTGGAGGGCAACTACGACGAAGCCAACAAAGCCTGCCGCGCGCTCGCGGAAGCGACGGGCCTTGAGTTCGCGAACATCACCCTGCGCCCCTTCTACGCCGAGGGCGCCAAGACGGAGGCGTATGAGATCGTGCAGCAGCTCGGGTGGCGCGCGCCGGACCACATCGTCTCCCCCGCCGCCGGGGGCACGCTCTCCTCGCGCATCCACAAGGGCCTGCAGGAGCTCGAGCTGGTGGGCCTCGCGCAGACCGCCCACACCAAGATCGACATCGCCCAGCCCGAGGGCTGTGGGCCGATCGCCGAGGCGATCCTCACGGGGGCCTCGGAGATCAACCCCGTCAAGCCCACCACGCTCGCCCACTCGCTGGGGATCGGCTCGCCGGGGGACGGGGTCTTCGTGATCGAGGCCGTCCGCAGCCGCGGGGGCACCGCCGCGGCGGTGAGCGACAGGGAGATCTTCGCGGGCATCGACCTGCTGGCAGCCACCGAGGGCATCCTCACCGAGCCCGCGGGGGGCACCACGGTGGCGGTGGTGAAGAAGCTCGCCGCCGAAGGGCATCTGGACCCGGACGAGGTGGTGGTGGCGGTGATCACGGGCAACGGGCTGAAGACCCTCTACGACCACCCCTCCAAGCCCTGGCCCTCCAAGGTGGAGTGCAACACCGAGACCATGCGCACGGTGCTCGAGGGCTTCCAGCGCGAAGCCGGCCTCGCCTCCGCCGATCGGGGAGCGGCCGGCGAGCGGCTGCACGCGTAGGCCTCCGCCCACGTCGGCGCTTGGCATGGACCGGGCTCCTCAGCGCTCCCGGGCCTGCGGGCCTCGGAGCGGCTCACAGCAGCTCCACGAGTCCACGGATCCCGTAGCTGCGAACATCCCAGTGGTGGGACGCCTGGAGGAAGTTGACCTGAGCCTCTCCCTCTCGCGTGCGGAGTCCGAGAAGCGCCTGCGCGGAGCTGCAGCAGCGCCTGCTCGCGCTGCGGCTGACGCTCGCGGGACTGCGCGAGGACGGGCACCTCGGGCCCGCCCGTGTGCGTCCTCTTCGAGGGCTGGGACGCCTCCGGCAAGGGGGGCGCGATCAAGCGCCTGGTGGCGCCGCTCGACCCGCGCCACGTGCACGTCGCGCAGTTCGCCGCGCCGGACGCCACCGCCAAGCGCCACCACTTCCTGTGGCGCTTCTGGCCCGCCCTGCCGGGCTGGGGCGGGTTCACCGTGCTCGACCGCTCCTGGTACGGGCGCGTGCTGGTCGAGCGCGTGGACGACCTCGCCACCGAGGAGGAGTGGACACGGGCGTACGAGCGAGATCGAGCGAGTTCGAGCGCATGCTCACCGTGGAGGGCACGGTGCTGGTCAAGTTCTGGATGCACATCTCCAGCGGGGAGCAGCTCAAGCGCTTCGAAGCCCGCGCCAACGATCCGCTCAAGAGCTGGAAGCTCAGCCCGGAGGACTGGCGCAACCGCGGCCAGCGCGAGCTCTACGAGCAGGCCCTCGAGGAGATGTTCGAGCGCACCGACGCCAAGCACGCCCGCTGGCACATCGTCGCCGCGGAGTCCAAGCACTACGCGCGCGTGCAGCGTGCTCGAAACCGTCAACGGCGAGATCGAGCGGGCTCTACGCCGCCAGACAGCAAGAATCCCCGAGTCATAGGGCCCGGGCCAATTTCCACTATTCAGTAGCAATCGGGTATATTGTGATCAGCTTTCTAGACTCGAGCTGCCTGTCGCCAAAGGCGCCCGGTGCTTCGAGGAGGACTGAGATGCAAGACATAGAGCCGGCTCCGCGGCGTCTTTTGCGTTGAAGACGATGCGCCGCGGGATCGGCAACCGACCCAATAGAAGGAGCAGTACGACATGAATCGTTTGAAGATCGCTTTTGGCCTTGCCGTGGTGGCCGGCCTGTTGACAGTCGTTGTGGCATCCCCCGCAGCAGCTCTTGGACCTAGATGGATAACATGCGCAAAAAAGCTGGTGGCAAATGGAAAAACTCCCTCTGCACAGAAGGAGCAGGTGGCGAATGGGAAACGCAGGCAATCATTGAAACCACGGAAGTCACGTCAAGTGAGAGTCTTGAGCTGACAGACAGAAAACAGGTCACATCAATTATTTGCTCAGGAACCAACTTAGGGACGGCCGGTGCGAATGGTACGGGCAGCATCTATAGCATCACGCTCAGCGACTGCTTTTTCATTGAAAAAGACTCTGGCATCTGTGATGTAGGGGGAAAAGTTCGTGCCAGGATGGTCAACCTTCCATGGTCAACCAGACTCGAAGAAAGGACAATCGGCGGTAAAAAAGTACTCAGAGATGCTCTGGCCTCCTTATCTGCCAAACCACCCGGATGGGAGGTTGAATGCGAAGTCGGTGGTATTCTCAAAGTAACAGACATATGCGAAGGCGCTACTACGACATCTGCGGTAGCGGATAGAGCCAATGGGTCGATCACAGCGGGGTTTGATGACATATCGGAAGAAGAACCAGCTACCTGCTCTGCCAACGGGGAAAAGAGCGGGTTCATCCTGGGGAATAGCTTCAGCCATTTAAGACCACAGGCTTTATGGGTATTAGCTAACGCTCTAAACACCTGATCGGAGCGGTGAAGAAGCCGGGTGGGTCTTGGGTGACCGAGACCCACCCGGCCCAATCAGCGGGCCGCGCCGCCAACCCAGCCAATCGAACCATAGAAAAGCCCCGCCGAGAGCGGGGCTTTTCCTTAGCTGGTCGATAAGCCGGATCCTGTCAAGAGCAGCCATCCATCTGAGCGGCCTACCTGGACCTCGGCGGGCAGCCTGCAAGCGGTCCTGTTTGGCCTTGCATCGGGTGGGGTTTGCCTAGCCGCCGCGTCACCGCGACGCTGGTGCGCTCTTACCGCACCATTTCACCCTTGCCCGCCGGCCGTTCACGTGGGACGGCCGGCGTCGGCGGTTTGTTTCTGTGGCACTTTCCCGCGGGTTTCCCCGGGTCGATATCTCGACCACCTTGCCCTGTGATGTCCGGACTTTCCTCGAAGGCCCAGGGCCCCCGCGGCTGCTTGACCAGCCCATCGAGTCTAGCGCCTCAGCGTCCCTCCCGTCAGCGGCCAAAGCGGCGGTGCCTCCATTTGCCGTTCTGGTGGCTCCGGCGGCGACCGCGACGATGGCTCGCCTGGTCGATCTCTACCAATCGAGCCCTGTTACTAGAGTGCTCTTTCCTAGGAGGGCTCTTTCCTAGGTGAGCTCTTTGCCAGACGCGCCCTCTGGGCCTGCTCAGGACAACTGCGCTCCACAATCGACGCAGTCCCCATGCGGGGTATCTCCCGGGAGAGCGGGATGAGAAGAGGCCCCCGCACCGCCGCGGAGCGCCATCACCCCTCCGCATGTGGGGCAGAGGGCAGTCTCACGCACACTCAAACCCTCCCACACGTCGGCGATCAGATCATCCAGCGTAAGGTCGCCGCACGCCCCCCCATGTACGGCGGACCCGACCCCGCTCGCGTGCTGGCCGACATCCGATCGATCGCGGCTCGCCGCCCGGCGGACCTCCCGCCCGGGGAGGCCGTGAAGACCCTGCCGGCCATGGCGCCTGTGGAGCACAACGGTGCCCATCAGAGGCTCCTGAGCAGTCCGACCACGCGCCCCAGCACCTTGACCTCCCTGCTGCGGATCGGCTCCATGGTCTCGTTCTCCGGCTGCAGGCGAATGTGGTCGGACTCGCGGAAGAAGCGCTTGACGGTCGCCTCCTCCCCCAGCAGGGCCACCACGATCTCGCCCTCCCGGGCGGTGTCCTGCGGACGCACCACCACGATGTCGCCCTCGAGGATGCCGGCGTTCTTCATCGAGTCTCCGCGTATCCGCAGGAGATACTCCCCGTCCTCACCCCCGGCGGCCTCCGGAACGGGGATGTACTCCTCGATGTTCTCCTCCGCCAGCACCGGCTGGCCCGCGGCGACCGAGCCGACGAGCGGTAGGCCGTCGGAGCGCACGATCGAGCGCACGCTGTCCACCGCGTTGCCCACCGCCCGGTCGAGCAGCTCGATCGCCCGTGGCTTGGAGGGATCGCGACGCAGAAGGCCGATCTTCTCCAGGTTGGCCAGGTGGGCGTGTACGGTCGAGGAGGAGGCGAGGCCCACGGCCTTGCCGATGTCGCGCACGGTCGGGGGGTAGCCGTACTTGGCGGAGTACTTGTGGATGAAGTCGAAGATCTCCTGCTGGCGCTTGGTCAGATCCATGGTCTCTCGGTCCCCTGGTCGGCTGGATGGAAGGATGGAACGAACATGTGTTCGCACAGTAGCGCCGCCCGCGGACAGATGCAAGTGCCATGGCGCGATGGGCCGCACGGACATCGGTTCGGTGGGCTTTGGCAGGGCAGGGGGCCGAGTTGGATGGAGCGGGCGGTGTGGGGCTATACTCGCCCCTCTCTGCGCCCGTGGCGGAATTGGTAGACGCGCAAGGTTGAGGGCCTTGTGGACCGCTTGGTCCGTGGTGGTTCGAGTCCACTCGGGCGCATACGAAAAGCCCTGCAAATCGGGGCTTTTCGTAGTTAAGGCGGTCTCGAGGGGGGCGCGGGGCGATTGTTCGGTTTTGTGCCAATGGCACGGCCGAACAATTTGCCGAACATTTCATGTGCCGGTTGTTCGGCTTCAGGGTCAAAGACCTACGCAGACGAGAGGCCCTTCCGACCACCTGGAGCCGAACAAGATGTGCCAGATGTGCCACGGGCAGCGCGCTCACCGGCGTGGTGTCCGCCCTTCAAGCAAGCAGCCCGGAGGCGCGAGATGAGCTACAGCCTGACCAGGGGTGTGTGGGAGGTACGCTGGCGTGGTGGCGATGGGCGGCAGCGCTCGCGTCGCTTCGGTGATGATGAGCGGGCCGCACAGGCGTTCGATGAAGCGATCCACGATCAGAAGACCGAGGAACGCAAGCCAGCGGGCTACGGGGAGAGCGGCGGCGTCTACCCCTATGAGACCGCGCAGGGCACGCGGTGGCGGTGCAGGGTCAAGCGCTCGGATGGGAAGTGGTCTCAGAAGCGTGGGTTCACAAGCCCGAGCGCGGCGGCAAACTGGCGGCGTCGTCAGCTTGAGCGGGTCGAGCGGCGCGAGGTCGTCCACACCAAGGAGACCTTCGGCGAGTTCTTCCCGCGCTGGCTGACTCGGCGCAAGCCCTATCTCGAGGAGGGCAGCTGGAGTTGCTATGAGCGCGACGGTCGCATCCGGCTTCTCCCGGCGCTGGAGTCGGTGCCGCTCGGGGTGATGGAAGTCGAGCACGTCCGTGACCTGATGGACGTGATGACCGAAGGGATGGAAGCCGGGGAGATCGCGCCGAAGACGGTCAACAACACGCTCACCACGCTCGTCGTCTGCTTGAACGAAGCAAAGAAAGACAAGCTGATGGTCACGAACCCGGCGCTTGAGATTCCGAAGCTGCCGGACGCGCATGTGGAGCGCGAGTACCTGCGGCTGCATGAGATCCCGCTGTATCTCGACTCGTGCTCGCTGGTCTATCGCCCGCTCGCGGAGCTGCTGATCGGCAGCGGCCTGCGTATCTCCGAGGCAATAGCTCTGCAGCTCGGCGACTTGGAACTCGAAGACTCGGGCGGCG
Organism: uncultured Solirubrobacterales bacterium; assembly: GCA_963742275.1. Classification (GTDB taxonomy): domain Bacteria; phylum Actinomycetota; class Thermoleophilia; order Solirubrobacterales; family Solirubrobacteraceae; genus Palsa-744. The sequence continues at coordinate 617,277 of CAVUKU010000002.1, forward strand.
TGATCGTGGTCTACCGCTCGCGCAAGAAGGGGAAGGTCGGCTCAACGAAGTCAGATCGCTTCCGCGCGGTGGAGATCGGGCCTGGCCTCTCGGCCGTGGTGCGCGAGCAGGTCGAGAAACGCGCGGCGATGGCCGGCGGCGACAAGCTGGACGCGCTGCTCTACACGATGCCCGTGCGCGTCCGCAAGACCGACCAGGGGCGCTGGGAGGGCGACGGCGATGGCAAGCCGTTCGATCGCACGACTGTCTCGCGCGACTGGCACAAGGCGGCGCTGCAGGACGCGGACCTGCGCGATATGCCGCTGCACGCTCTGCGGCACACCGCGGCGGCGGCGTGGTTGGCGGGCGGCAACTCCTTGAAGTACGTGCAGGACCAGCTCGGGCACGGTGACATTCGCACGACCGAGCGCTACTACGGGCACCTGGAGCGCCACGTGAAGAAGGAGGGCGCGAAGGCGACCGAGGCGGCGATCGCCCGCGCGGTGCGCGAGCACAACGGCCGCCGGCGCAGCGCCTACGCCCGTCAAGCCCGCGCGGGCACTCGCTGAGCGGGCCGCACCGTAGCGGTCGGTTGCGCTGAGCGGCCTGGGCTCCATGCGGCCCTGGCGTCGTTGACCCAGCGCTCTATGTCGTCGGGGTGGAAGCGCAGCGGCCCCTCCTCCCCACCGATCCTGATCGACGGGATGCGGCCTTGCTTGGCGGCGTCGTAGAGCCAGGTCCGCGAGACTCGCAGGCGCGTCGCTACTTCGGATGGCTTGAGCAGGTCGATCCCAGACGTTCCATCGCCGTTCATATGGGTTACTGACCCCCAAAGCGCTCGAGCGGCCAACGAGTTTTACGGGCGGCCTGCTCAGGATGCAGCGAGCCTTAGAGCACAGCCCCTTGACCTGCGTCGGCGTCCAACCGGGCGAGCTCGGAGCAGCGCTTGATGACCTCGGCGAGCTCGACCGACTCGACGCCGCGGCTGAGCATGTTCTCCGCGATCTCGCGGAAGGGCACGGGGTCCTTTTCGACCCCGTAGCGTTCGCGTAGGAAGGCTGTGCGTTTGCCGTTGTGATGGCGCTGCCAGGCAGCCTCGGCCTCCTTGTGACCGGGATACTTGGGGAAGACGGTTTTGACGGCGTTCTCATCTAGGCAGCTCAGGATGTCCGGCTGTGCGTTCGGTAGCGGCTCTATGGCTTTGCCCTGGCGCACGATGCCGCTCAGCAACAACGCGAGGGTTTTGACCTCCTCGCTTTCGCGGGACTTCGAGATCGCAAGCAGCTCGTCAGGGGTCATTTCGCTCATTTCGGCGACGCGCTCTGCCGGGACCCGATCGAACATGACTGCGACGGAAGCTGTTGTGAATTGCCATAGCGCCTCCGAGTCGAGCACGGCCTTCCACTTGGCCACGCCGTGAATAGGGACAACCTTGATACCAGCGCTGTGCAGCTTCTTGGTGAACAGAGTGTCGAGGACCGCCTTGTCGGTGGTGCCCTCGACCACGAGCCAGAGGTTGACGAGTGTCAGCAGCTCGCCGCGATCGAAGCCGAGCTCTCTTGAAACCTCATCGAGCTGCTCGATGTCGGAGGGCTCGACCGGCCGTGGGTTGATCTGCTCGCCGTCACGAGCGACGTACACGTAGCTGGCCGACTCGCCGGACAATCCCAGGAAGGGCGCGCTGTGGCTGGCTATGAGGCATGGCGCCCGCCGCTCGGCCGCGGTGCGGGCGAGCCAGGCGGCGCCCGCGCGTTGCAGGCGAGGATGGAGATGGCGCTCAGGCTCGTCGACTAGGAAAAAGCGCCGTTCCCTCTTGCCACCGCGGAACCACTCGTCGCTTGGGGGGCGTGCCAGGACAGCGCCTAGCTCGCCACCGGGATCGGACTCTGAGAACTCGGTGCCGCAGAAGGTGTCGAGCACGTCTTGCAGGCGCCGATCGAGGGCATCTCGATGGTCGCCTTGTGCCTGTAGGGCGTCGGCATCGTCAGGCGCGATGTTGCTCATGTCCCGTTCGGCCTCGAACGCCTCTGTCACCCGCTCCCAGATGAGCGCCTCGATCGGGCCGATGTGCTCGATCGCGTCGAGGAGGGCGAGCTGTAGCCACAGCCGGTGCCCGTCTGCCGCTCGCGCGATGGGGAAGTACGGAGAGGCCATGCCCTCCTCCACCCGCCTTCGCAGCAGGATCTCAAATGGTGCTCCCTGGAGCCAGGCGTCTAGCTTCCGCAAATGGATTTCAACTTCGTATGTGTCACTCACGAAGTCGGGGATGAGCCGAGTCGCGGTTGCCGATAGAAACTCTGCTGCGGCGTAGGCAGCTCGACTGATGTAAACGTCTTCTCCGTTGGTTTCTACCCAGCCGCGTGGCGACTCGCGTTCACGTTTCTCCTCGGGCGACAAGCGATCACCGTCGAGCGTGACATCTCTGCGGCAATGACGAACAACCTCGACCAGTCTCGTGATGCCCCGGTCTACGGCTTGGTGGATCGCGTCGAAGTCGGTGGTAGGCACGGCGAGGCCGATCGGCATGGGAAGGTCAACGAAGGGGCCGAGCGCGATCACCGGCAGCGGCGCGGCCTCTACGCACAGGTGTCCGGCGTTGCCGTGCAACGCGGCATACATGCCAAGGCGCAGACCGTTGCGCCCGGAGCGTCTCCGCTGCATGAACGGCAGGTCGCTCGCTTCGACAGCTTCTCGGAGGCTTTGCTCGAGAGTGGCGAGCGGCGGCAGACACCAGTACACGTTCCATACGCGCTGGCCCATGTCGTTGCGCCCGGCGCACTCGATGCCAACGATGCGGGAGTCCTTCAGCGCGTCGAGCACGGGCTTGCGGCTGGGTGTCTGGAGATCCTCGATCAGCTGGTCGGGGGCGACGGGACTCGATCCGTCACGAGCAGGCTTCCAGAGCCCGTCATCCCAAGGTGGGCGTCGACCCTGGCTCCTGGCCCCGTATTCGCTGCGCTGCTCGTCGCGCGTCCTTGTGGCCGTGCCGGCGATGGCCCACAGCTCGTCCTTGGACACCTCGGCGTAGAAGACGCCGCCGATCAGTGTCTTGATCTCATCGTCTACATGGTCGAAGTGACCGCCCGACAGGTCGCGCTCGACGGCCCGTAGAAGACTCGACTTGCCCGAGTCGTTTGGGCCGAGCAGCACCGTGAGGTCATTCAGCGGCAGGTACGCCTTGCGGAGCGGCGGATCGGGGTGGTGCAGATCGGCGCTCCGACGTGGCTGTTTCGCCGCTGGTATGAGTGCATGTGACCGTCGGAATCTGCACAAACGACATGGGCCTCTATTTCCAGCACCCTGCGTGCCTCGAACACGATCCGCGTGTGCACATGCCTGAGCACCCGGACACGCCTGAGCGGCTTGAGGCGATCGAGCGGATGCTGGCCGAGCACAACTGGTTGGGCTGGGAGCGGCGTGCCGCGCCGCCGGCCGAGGTAGCGCAGCTGGAATTGATCCACCGTGCCAGGCATGTGCAGAGGATCATGGAGCTGTCGCTGGCCGGTGGCGGCGCGATCGACTCGGACACTTTCGTCGGCGAGCCCTCCTATCGTGCAGCGCTGCACGCCGCCGGCGGCGCGTGCGAGATGACAAGGGCGCTGATGGCAGGCGAGGCGACGCTCGGTTTCTGCGGCGTGCGTCCTTCTGGCCATCATGCCGAACCGGATCGCGCGATGGGCTTCTGCCTGTTCAACAACGTTGCGATCGCCGCGGAGCTGGCGATCCGAGAGCTGGGCGCTCGGCGGGTGCTGATCCTGGATTGGGATGTGCACCACGGCAACGGGACCGCTGAGGCGTTCCGGCGCCGATCGGATGTTCTGTTCGTAAGCATCCATCAGGCGGGGATCTATCCGGGCACGGGCTCGATGAGCGACGTGGGCTCGGGTGCGGGCGAGGGCTACACGATCAACCTGCCTGTCCCGGCCGGCTCGGAGGAGGAGCTGTGGCTATCGCTGATCGAGCACATCGTGCTCCCGGTCGCCGAGAGCTTCGCGCCGGAGCTCGTGCTGATCTCTGCCGGCTTTGACGCGCACCGGGAGGACCCGTTGGCTGGCTGTCGTCTGGAGGCGGGCTCGTTCGCGGAGATGGCCCGTCACGTGCGGGGGCTGGCTACATCACTCGGCGTGCCACTCGGAGCCGTCCTCGAGGGTGGCTACCAGCCTGTGGCGCTGGCGGAGTGCGTGCGGGAGACGCTTGCCGCGCTCGCCTCCGATGAGCCAGCGCAGTCGGCGGCACCGGAGCCGCTCTTGACATCGCGCGCCGCCGCTCACGTGGGCCACTACTGGCCGCTGTAGGGAGTGCTGCCCCTATATCGCGGGAACGCCTGTGGTCGCCGTCCCTCCGGTGCAAGGGAACTGGTAGGCGGGTAGTTCCCCACGTCACGGCTGGGTAGCGAGGACCGATGCTTGGCTTGTGCGTGCGTGATCTGATCTGCTTGGCCAATGTCCGAAGATCGAGACATATCGTGCGCTCGCGCCGGCGACTGGCTTGAGGTCAAGGGCGTTGGCGAGCGCCCTTCGCGGCGTGGACAGATCAGGGAGGTGCTCGGCAGCTCTGAGCATCCCCACTTCCGCGTTCGCTGGGATGAAGGACACGAGTCGATCGTCTACCCCGCCGACCACGAGGCGATCGTGCACCACCCAGCCCGACAGGGCGACCCGGCATGAGCACAGCGCACGCATCGAGGTCGGTCGGCCTCGCCGCCCGCGTAGTTTCTCCCCGCCACCGCCAGGGGCAGCAACGGATGCACCGGGCGGCGCCGGGCGCGAGGCTGCGAACACCATGACCGTTCCTTCGCTGTCACAGGCACTCAGCGCCGTCGCAGATATCGACGAGCCCGAGCTTGTCCGGCTGCGCGATGGCTCGCTGGTCACGCTACGTCCCACCACGGCCGCCGATGAGCCCGCGCTGCGCTCGTTCCTGGCGGGACTGTGCCTGGAGGCGCGGCGTCTGCGGTTCTTCAGCGGCGCCGTGGACATAGGCTGTGCTGCTCATTTGGCGGCGGACACCAGCACGGGTCGCTTCGGGCTGGTTGCCCATGACGAGATGGGAGCGATGGTCGCTCACGCCCTGTATATCCAGCTGGATGGCACGCGGGCGGAAGTCGCGGTCGAGGTCGCCGATCATCTCCACGGCCGCGGCCTCGGGACGATCCTCATCGAACAGCTGGCGATCGTCGCCGAGCAGCGTGGGATCACGCATTTCGTAGCCGAGGTTCTCTGTGAAAACCGGGCGATGCTGGATGTCTTTCGAGAGGGCTTCGATGGGCGTGTGGTACGCCACGATGGGTCGGAGCAGAGAGTCGAGTTCCTCACCGCGGGCTGGCGACTGGCTCACAAACGCTTCGCATCGGATGCTCGGGCGTAGTGCCGAGCCCGAGCAGCGCGGCGTGCTCGCGTAGCTGATCGCGGGCGTCGGGGTGCGCGGCGTGCTCGATGATGAGGCGGGCCTGGGCGCGCTGGCTGCGCCCGAAGATGTGCGCGGCGCCGTGCTCGGTGATGACCGCGGAGTGCTGGAAGGAGGTCACGGGGCCTTCCAGGTGAGGCACAATCGTTGAGGTGTCGCTGCGTTCGTGCCAGGAGCCCAGCGCGATCACGGCGTGCCCGCCGGGCGAGTGCAGGGCGCCCTCCACGAAGTCGGGCTGGCCACCGAAGCCGGAGTACACGCGCCCGGCGATGTGGCTTGCGCCGGCCTGGTCGTGAAGATCGACCTGCAGCGCGGTGTTGACCGAGATCATCTGCGCTCGTGCTGCGATCCGCGAGGGATCGTTGGTCGTCTCGGTGCGCATCATGCGAAGCCTGGGGTTGTGGTGAACCCACTCGTAGAGCTCTCGGGAGCCGAACATAAAGGAGCACACGATCGGCTGTTCGCGGTCGAGTGCCCCGGTGTGCTCGAGGTCCATCACCCCGTCGGAGATCATCTCTGACCAGATCGCCAGGTCGTGTCGGCTGGCGAGCGCGCGCAGCGTCGCATCGGGGACATTGCCGATCCCGAGCTGCAGGGTGGCGCCGTCTCCCACGAGCTCGGCGACGCGCTCGGCGATCGTGTGCGCATGATCGTTGCTGGCGCTGATGGCCGTGGTCGGGAGGTCTTGCTGGGCCTCGACTGCGAGGTCGATGAGGTCTTCGTCCAGCTCGCTGTCGCCGAGCGTGTAGGGCATGTCGGGGTTCAGTTGGGCGATGACGAGCCCGCCGCGGGCGCGTACATGCTCGATGGCCGCCGGCAGGATGTTCACCTCGATCCCGAGCGAGACCTTCCCGTTGTGTGGTGTGGAGGTGTGCAGCAGCACCACATCGGGCGGGCGCAGCGTGCTGAACAGCCTGGGGACGAGTGAGAGGCGCATCGGCAGGTAGTCCAGTCGCTCGCCGGTGTCGCGCATTCCCGGCCCTACGAACGGCGTCTCGAAGATGACGCCCTCGCGGGCGGGCAGCGGGGCCTGGGCGGCGAGCATGAACAGCCGGTAGCGCTCCACCGCGCCCTCCAGGGCATTGAGCAGGACACGTGGGGTCCCGAGGTTCCCGCTGGCGACGATCCGCGGCTCGCCGTCGCTCAGCGCGGCGAGCGCGGTGTGCAGCTCACGCTGGGAAATCACTTTCATCTGGCGTTCAACACTACGCGCCGGCGGCGAGCGCGGTCATGGGTGGGAACTACCGAGCTCGTTCAGGGAGGAGTGCGGTAGGCGCACGCGCCAGCGGCGAGTTGACTTGTAGGCGGTCAGAGCAACCGCGACCGAGCGATCCACGACACAGGAGGAAGCGACAATGAGCGTCTCGCCCCCAGCACCCGCCATGTCCGGTCTGGAGCTGGTCCGCTCGTTCGCGCAGCTCGGCCGCGAGGATGTGCAGTTCGCGGGCGGGAAGGGCGCGAACCTGGGCGAGCTGACCTCCGCGGGGCTGCCCGTGCCAGAGGGCTTCGTCGTCGGCGCCACCGCCTACGCGGCGTTCTGCGCTGAGAGCGGGCTGCGCGAGCGGCTCGCGGAACTGCTTGACGGTGTGGATGTCGAGGACACCGCTGCCTTGCAGGCAGCGAGTGTGGCCGCGCGAGAGATGGTCGACGCCGCCCCGATGCCGGAGGCGCTGGCGTGCGAGATACGCTCGCGCTACGAGCAGCTCGTCGGCGAGGAAGCCGATGGGCCTGTGGCTGTGCGCTCCTCAGCGACGGCGGAGGACACCGCCGAGACCTCGTTTGCGGGTATGAACGAAACGTTCCTGAACGTCCGCGGCTCAGGCGCGGTGATCGACGCGGTGCGCCGCTGCTGGCGGTCGTTGTTCGGGGCACGCACGATCTACTACCGGGGCCTGAACGGGTTTGGGCAGGCGGACATGGACATCGCGGTCGTCGTGCAGTGCCAGATCGCCTCGACTCGGGCAGGGGTGATGTTCACCGTCAACCCTGCGACGGGCGAGCGCAACGAGCTCGTAATCGAGGGGTCCTTCGGTCTCGGCGAGGCCGTCGTCTCCGGTTCGGTCTCACCCGATCGCTACGTGGTGCGGAAGGACCCGCTGTCGGTGTGGCGCCGCGATGTTCACTGCAAGGAGCTCACGATCGAATATGACGCTGAGGGTGGCACTCGCACGCGGCCCCTTTCTCACGAGGAGGGTCTGCGACCAACACTGGATGAGCGGGAGGTCATGGCTGTGGCCGCCCTGGGACTGCGCATCGAGGAGCACTACGGCTCCCCGCAGGACACCGAGTGGGCGTTTGACCCCGACGGGAAGCTGTGGATGCTGCAGAGCCGTCCGATCACCACGCTCCACGATGGCGACGAGCAGGCGCCCGCACCGAGCGCCGGCGAGGCGTGCTCTGAGCAGCCGCAGACGGTGCTTCTGCGTGGGCTGGGCGGAGCGCCGGGCAGCTCGAGCGGCGCCGCCCGCGTGCTCACTTCGCTCACGGACGCCGCCGCGCTCGGCGACGGGGATGTGCTCGTCACCCACATGACCTCCCCTGATTGGCTGCCGCTGCTGCGCCGAGCGGCCGGTGTCGTCACCGACTCGGGCGGCATGACCTGCCACGCCGCGATCGTCTCACGCGAGCTTGGCATCCCGTGCGTCGTCGGCACCGGCGAAGCGACCAGCAAGCTGCGCGACGGTGAGATCGTGACCGTCGACGCGACCCGTGGCCTCATATTGGAGGGTGCCTTGGCACCCGAGCCCGCACGGGCGCCCGCCGGCGGCGAGCAGGCCACGAGGGTCAGCCTGGGTGCATCTTCGGCGGCTGCCGTGACGGCGACGCAGATCCTCGTGAACCTATCTGAGCCCTCGCAGGTGCAGCGGGTCAAGGACCTGCCGGTCGACGGTGTTGGCCTACTGCGTGCCGAGATGATGGTGCTGGAGGCGCTGGCGGGCGATCATCCCCGCACGCTGCTCGAGGAGGGCCGCGGCGAGGAGTTGGTCTCTCGGATGGCGGAGGGCTTGAGCGCGTTCGCGGTCGGGTTCGCGCCGCGGCCAGTGACCTACCGCACGATCGACTTTCGCACCAACGAGTTCGCCGGGCTGCGCGGCGGTGAGCGGTTTGAGCCCAAGGAGGCCAACCCGATGATCGGCTATCGCGGCGCGCTGCGCTACACCCGCGAGCCGGATGTCTTCGCGCTTGAGCTGGAGGCGGTGCGCAGGGTGTGGGATGCCGGCCAGCGCAACCTGCACGTGATGCTCCCGTTCGTGCGCACCGCCCGCGAGCTGCGCCGCTGCCGGGATCTGATCGCCGAGTCGGGGCTGCTCGACCGGCCCGGTTTCGAGCTGTGGGTGATGGCGGAGGTCCCCTCGGTGCTGTTCAACCTCGCGGAGTACGCGACGCTCGGTGTGAGCGGCATCTCGATCGGCTCCAACGACCTCACCCAGCTGCTGCTCGGCGCCGACCGTGACAACGAGGTGCTGGCTGAAACGTTCGACGAGCGCGACCCAGCGGTCACGACGTATCTACGGGAGCTGATCCCGCGTGCCCGCGGGCTGGGGCTGCGCACCTCGATCTGCGGACAGGCGCCGTCGGTGCATCCTGAGTACGCAGAGCTTTTGGTGCGCGCGGGGATCGACGCGATCTCTGTCAACGTCGATGTGATCGACCGCACGCGAGCGCTGGTGGCCGCGGCGGAGCAGCGCGTGATGCTCGACTTCGCACGCGCGCACGACACCGCTGCTGAGCTGGCCGCCGGCCACGGCGCGTGATGTTGCAGGTCCGTATCCACGGTCGCGGCGGGCAGGGTGTCGTCACGGCCGCGGAGCTACTGGCGCTTGCGGCTTTCGATGAGGGCCGCTACGCGCAGGCGTTCCCGAGCTTCGGCTCAGAGCGCATGGGCGCCCCGGTGGTGTCGTTCTGCCGGATCGCCGATCGTGAGATTCGTGTCCGGGAGCCTGTGATGGCGCCCGATGTGCTGATCGTGGTCGACCCGACGCTGCTGCACCAGGTGGACGTGTTCGGCGGCCTTACCGCAGAGGGGTTCATCCTCATCAACACCACACGGGGCTTTGACGAGCTCGGCCTGGGCGAGTTCGTGGCGGGGTTCCGTCACGAGCGGCTCTTGACCGTGCCCGCCGGTGAGCTGGCCCGCGAACACGCTGGTCGGCCGCTCGCCAACGCCGCGCTGCTCGGCGGTTTCGCGGCGCTCAGTGGACTGGTCTCGCTGGACGCCGTTGTGAAGGCGATCCGTGAGCGCTTCACCGGAAAGGTCGGCGAGGGCAATGTCGCGGCGGCGATGGCGGCCTACGCCTGGGTCGCGGACGAGCGTAGGGAGCTGAGCGGTGCTGCGTCAGGTTGAGGGGTCGCGTGCGGTGGCGGAGGCAGTGGCGTTGTGCCGGCCGGAGGTCATCTGCGCCTACCCGATCTCGCCGCAGACGCACATTGTGGAGAACCTCTCCCAGCTGGTGAAGACGGGTGAGCTTTCGCCGTGCGAGTTCGTGAACGTGGAGTCGGAGTTCGCCGCGATGTCGGTGGCGATCGGCGCGTCGGCGACGGGCGCGCGTGCGTACACGGCGACGGCGAGCCAGGGGCTCTTGTATATGACCGAGGCGCTGTATAACGCCTCCGGCTTGGGGCTGCCGATCGTGATGACGGTCGCCAATCGCGCGATCGGCGCTCCGATCAACATCTGGAACGACCACTCGGATTCGATGTCACAGCGCGACTCGGGCTGGATACAGCTGTACGCCGAGACCAACCAGGAGGCGCTCGACCTGCACATTCAGGCGTTCCGGCTTGCCGAGGAGCTCTCGGCGCCGGTGATGGTTTGCATGGACGGGTTCATCCTCACGCACGCCGTCGAGCGTCTGGAGATGCCGACGCAGGAGCAGGTCGATGGGTTCCTGCCGGCGTTCACCCCGCGGCAGGTGCTCGACCCGGACGAGCCGGTGTCGATCGGAGCGATGGTCGGCCCCGAGGCGTTCATGGAGGTGAAGTACCTCGCGCACGCCAAGCAGATGCGAGCGCTGGAGTTGATCCCCGAGATCGCCGGCGAGTTCAAGCGCGCGTTTGGGCGCGACTCTGGTGGTCTGATCCGCAGCTACCGCACCGAGGATGCGGAGACGATCGTGGTGGCGCTCGGGTCGGTGCTCGGCACGATCAAGGACACGATCGACGATTTGCGTGAGCAGGGCGTGAAGATCGGGGCGGTCGGGATCTGCTCCTTTCGGCCCTTCCCGCTCGAAGCGTTGCGAGCGGCGGTTGGTCATGCCAAGCGTGTGGTGGTGTTGGAGAAGGCGCTGGCGGTCGGGATCGGCGGGATCGTCTCGGCGAACGTGCGCATGGCGCTCGCCGGGATTTACCTGCACGGCTACACGGTGATCGCGGGCCTCGGCGGACGGCCGATCACCAAGGCGTCACTTCACAGTCTGTTCACTGAAGCGGCAGCCGATCGGCTGGAGGCGTTGACGTTCCTGGACATGGACTGGGATGTAGTGAACCGGGAGCTTGAGCGGATGGGCGCCTCGCGGGCCTCGGGTCCGCACGCCGAGAACATTCTGCGGGACCTCGGCACGGTCGCCGCGGGGCCGGTGTGAGGAGCTGGCCAGCATGACCGCGCCCGCGATTCGCTTCTACCAGACCGGCAGTTTCGCCGTGGGCAACCGGCTGCTCGATCCTGAGCAGCGCTCGGTGCAGGCCGGTGAGCAGCGCACCAACTCGATCACGTGTGGGCACCGTGCTTGCCAGGGCTGCGGGGAGGCGCTTGGCGCACGGTATGCACTCGACACCGCGATGCGGGCCACGGGCGGACGGATGATCGCCGCGAACGCGACCGGCTGCTTGGAGGTGTTCTCTACGCCCTACCCGGAGAGCTCGTGGCGGATACCGTGGATTCACTCGCTGTTCGCCAACGCGCCCGCCGTCTCGACAGGCATCGCCGCCGCACTGCGCGCCAAGGGCCGTGAGGACATACGAGTCGTTGGCCAGGGCGGTGACGGCGGCACCGTCGATATCGGGATGGCGTGTCTGTCGGGGATGTTCGAGCGAAACGATGACGTGCTCTACATCTGTTACGACAACGAGGCGTACATGAACACGGGCGTGCAGCGCTCGGGCGCCACCCCGCCCGCGGCGCGCACGGCGACCACGCAGGCCGTCGGCCCGGAGCCTGGCAATGTGTTCGGGCAGGGCAAGAGCGCGCCGCTGATAGCGATGGCGCACGAGATCCCCTACGTGGCGACTGCGACCGTCGCCGAGCTGCGCGACCTGGAGGCGAAGGTCAGGACCGCGATGGAGCTACGCGGCGCCCGCTACCTGCACGTGTTCGTCCCCTGCCCGCTGGGCTGGGGCAGCGCCTCGGCGGACACGATCAGGATTGCCCGTTTGGCGAAGGAGTCCGGCATCTTCCCGGTGTTCGAGGCCCGCGACGGCGAGCTGTGCGGTGTCTCTGAGATTCGCCGGCAGGTGCCCGTCGAGGAGTACCTGCGCCCACAGAAGCGCTTCGCGCACCTATTCGAGCCCGAGCTGCACAGCGAGGTGATCGCGCGCATCCAGGCTGGCGCGGATCGCAACATCCGCCGCTTCGGCCTGCTCGGCGAGCGGCCCAGCCTGGGTGAGCGCCGCGGCGAGCAAGGGGCGGTGAGCAACGATGGATAAGCCGTTTGCGATCACACTCGATGTCGGTTCGAGCCTTGCCAACAAGACGGGCTCCTGGCGGCAGGAGCGGCCCGTGTATGTGCACAGGCTGCCGCCGTGCAATCACGGCTGCCCGGCCGGCGAGAACATCCAGCAGTGGCTCTACCACGCCGAGTCCGGCGACTATGAGACCGCGTGGCACGAGCTGGTCAAGGACAACCCGCTGCCCGCTGTGATGGGCCGCGTCTGCTACCACCCATGCGAGACCGCCTGCAACCGCGCGCAGCTGGACGACCCCGTAGGCATCCACGGCGTCGAGCGGTTCCTCGGCGACGAGGCGATCCGCCAGGGCTGGCGACTGACCGTGGACGCCGAGCCGACCGGCAAGCGTGTGCTCGTCGTCGGCGCCGGTCCCTCCGGTCTGTCCGCGGCCTACCAGCTCGCGCGGCGCGGGCACACGGTCACGATCCGCGACGCGGGGCCGATCGCCGGCGGCATGATGCGCTTCGGCATCCCCCGGTATCGCCTGCCGCGCGATGTACTGGACGCCGAGATCGCGCGCATCCTCGACCTCGGGGTCACGCTCGAACTGGACAGCAAGGTCACGAGCATCCTCGACGCCATGCGAGACGGCAGCTTCGACGCGGCGTTCCTGGCGGTCGGCGCGCACATCGGCAAGCGCGCATACATTCCCGCCAGGGAGGCCGCGCACATCCTCGACGCGGTGACGCTGCTAGCAAGCATGGAGGGCCAGGAGCGCCCGCTGCTCGGTCGGCGCGTCGTCGTCTACGGCGGCGGGAACACCGCGATGGACGCGGCCCGTACCGCCAAGCGCCTCGGGGCGAGCGACGCGATCGTCGTCTACCGCCGCACACGCGAGCGGATGCCTGCGCACGACTTCGAGGTGCAGGAGGCGCTCGAGGAGGGCGTGATGATGCGGTGGCTCTCCACGATCAAGCACGCTGATGCAGGCAAGCTGCTGTTGGAGCGGATGGAGTTGGACGAGACGGGCTTTCCCCAGCCGACCGGCGAGACTGAGGAGCTGCAGGCTGACTCGCTGGTGCTCGCCCTCGGCCAGGAAGCCGACCTGTCGCTGCTCGACGGCGTGCCGGGCCTACAGGTCGAGGATGGTGTCGTTCAGGTCGACGCGGGCATGATGACCGGCTACCCCGGCATCTTCGCCGGCGGGGACATGGTGCCTGCGGAGCGCACTGTGACCGTCGGTGTCGGCCACGGTAAGCAGGCTGCACGGAACATCGACGCCTGGCTGCGCGGCGGCGAGTTCACGCACCCTGCGGTCGGAGAGCTCGCAGACTTCCCGACGCTGAACACCTGGTACTACAGCGATGCGCCGCCGACCGTCGCGCCGCAGTTGGACATCATCCGCCGGCAGTCCAGCTTCGATGAGGTCACGCAGGGCCTGGATGAGACCAACGCGCTGTTCGAGGCGCGTCGCTGCCTGTCCTGCGGCAACTGCTTCGGCTGTGATAACTGCTATGGCGTGTGCCCTGATAACGCGGTGCTGAAGGTCGATGAGGGCGACGGCTATGCGTTCGACTTGGACTACTGCAAGGGCTGTGGAATCTGCGTCACCGAGTGCCCGTGTGGCGCGATCGAAATGATCCCCGAGGAGATATGAACATGCGACGAGACAGACTGTGAGAGACCTGTCGGGCAGTAGAGTGGAACGATGGGAAGGCAGGCAGGCGTCGTGCTTTACGTGCTCGCGCTGGTAGTCGTCGTGGTCGCCGTGGACGTCTTGTTCTTCAGGCATTGGTTCTGGGAGCGCCTGATGGTGAACGTCGGGATTGTGCTGGTGTTCGCGGCGTTCTATTTGAGGTTCGTGAAGCGAGCGTGAGCGGGAGGCCCCCGATGCACGCAGCCAACGACAACGCCACGCGGACGGGTCTTCGCGGGTGGTGGGCATCCCCTCCGCGATCCGGCTTGCAACGCCTGATCAATCCGTGGGAGTACCGCCACCTCCGCGCTTTTGGGGTCACGCGCATTGCCGGTAGCTTCGTTGCGGCCACCGCGGGCGTCGTGTGCCTCTCCTACGCCGCCTACGGATGGGGAGCCTTCTTCCTGGTTGTTGGCGTGCTGAACCTCGCGGGTGGCTACTGGTACATCACTATCGCTCGCTCCTCACCTCCGCGAGCCTGAGCCCGTTGGGGAATGCCTCAACCGGCGGTTGCGTGCGCGCGTCCACGATCGTTGGAGCCGGTGAGCTTGTAGGCGCGTAGTGAGCGCTGTACGTCGGTGATCGAGACCAGTCCGACGGGTCGGCCGTCGGCGTCGATGACCACAGCACGCCCGAACCTGGAGAACGCGGGCCGCTCAAGCAGTCGTGCCACGTCCTCCTCGGTATGCACGATCAATGCGGGGTCGCAGTCGGCTACCGCGCGGATCTCTGCCGGGGAGCGCCGCCCGCGCAAGCACGCCTCGACCTGGGCGATGCTGACCAGCCCGATCGCGTGGCCCTGCTCGTCGGTGACGGGAAATGCGTTGTAACGGTAGGGGCGAAAGTATGCCTCGGCGGCGTGAGCGAGAGAGGCGTGCTCGGGGATACTCACGGCCGGCGTGGACATCAGCTCACCCGCTGTCACGCCAGAGAGGGCCGCCTGGACCTGTGCGCCGACGGCCTGCGCACCGGCGGCCATCACGATGAAGAAGCCGATCAGCGCCAGCCACAGCCCCTCGGGTGCGCCTCCCAGGAACTCCAGTCCACCGAGCAGGATCATCAGGTAGCCGAACGCGCGGCCGACGCTCGCGGCGGTGTCTGTGGACTTTCCGATATCGCCGCTGCGGCGCCACAGCAGCGAGCGCAGCACCCGCCCACCGTCGAGCGGGAACGCGGGCAGCAGGTTGAAGACGAGAATCAGCCCGTTGACGAACACCTGGTATTCAACGAGCGCACGAATGGCCGCCGGCGTGGAGGACGGCAACAGCAGCGCCACCACGCCGAAGCAGGCGGCGATCACCGCTGTGACGGCGGGACCCGCCAGGGCGTAGCGCAGCTCATCGCGCGGGTCATTTGCCTCCCCGCGCATACGCGAGACGCCGCCGAGCAGCCACAGGTCGATCTCCTCGACTTCGATGCCGTGGCGCCGCGCGACGATGGCGTGGCCGAACTCGTGCGCGAGGATGCTCGCAAACAAGAGCAGCGCGCTTGAGAGGCCCAGCGCGTAGGACGCGGCCGGGCTGATGCCGTGTATCACTTCGGGGAAGTAGGAGGCGCCCAGCGACCAGGTGATCAACGCGACGATCACCAGCCACCAGGGGCTGACCCCGACGGGGATTCCGGCGATGCGCGCTATGCGGAGGCTGCGACCAGGCATTGCTCACACCGTAGATGCCCATAGCGGCGCCCGTCATCAGTGCTGGCCCCGGTAATCCTCCGTAGTGAGCACTGAGTGCTCCAGGTGGGAGCAGCGGATACGGCGGTGTGACGGGCGGGGCGAAGATGGCCCTCGGATCAACACACAAGCCGGGAGGATCGAAACAGTGCCAGCAACAAGCGCCATCCCATCCGTATCGCCCGAGCCGGCGGTGAGTGCCGTTGGACTGGTGAGCGGTCGGCGTATCACTGCCGGCGGGGTTGAGCGCGAGCAGCTTCTGGACCGGCTGGCTCAGCTGCGCGCGATCCTGCCGGCGTTCGCCGAGGAGCTGGCGACCGCTCGCCGTCAGACGGCCGCGCTGCGGGTGGAGAACCGCGGGCTGCTGGCCGAGGTGCGCAGGCTACGGCGCCACCGTGGAGAGACCCATGCGCGCTCCTGAGCACGTAGAAACGCGCAACGCGGCGGGTGCAGGCCACCGATGTGTCGGCCCTGAGCCGCTTCTAGCGTCCGCTGCGCTGAGCGTCCGTTCTTGCACACAAACCGACCAAAGGTGGAACCCAAGATGAAGGCCCTCGTTTATCACGGCCCCGGCGAGCGAGGCTGGGACACGGTGGATGATCCAACGATCATCGACCCGACCGACGCGATCGTGAGGATCGACACCTCCACGATCTGCGGCACCGACCTGCACATTCTCAAGGGAGACGTGCCCGAGACGACACCGGGCACGATCCTCGGTCACGAGGCCGTCGGCACCATCCAGGAGGTCGGAGCCGGCGTCAGCACCGTCGCCCCTGGTGATCGTGTGCTGATGTCCTGCGTGAGCTCCTGTGGACGCTGCCGCTTCTGCAAGGAGGGCCGCTACGGACAGTGCCTCGGCGGCGGGGGCTGGATCTTCGGGCATCTGATCAACGGGCTGCAGGCCGAATACGCCCGCGTCCCGTTCGCCGATAACTCCGTCTACAAGGTGCCCGCGCAGCTCACCGACGAGCAGGTGCTGTTCCTCGCGGACATCCTCCCCACCTCCTTCGAGGTCGGGGTGCTCAACGGCATGGTCTCACCGGGCGATACGGTGGCGATCGTCGGCGCGGGACCGATCGGCCTGGCGGCGATCCTCACCGCACGCCTCTACACGCCGGGGCGCATCGTCGCAATCGACCTCGCCGACAGCCGCCTTGAGAGCGCCACACGGTTCGGGGCGGATGAGACGATCAACAACTCGCGCGAGGATGCTCTCGCCAAGATCATGGAGCTGACCGACGGCCTCGGCGCAGATGTGGCCTTCGAGGCGGTTGGCGTGCCGGACACGTTTGAGCTCGCGGCCGATCTGATCCGTCCGGGTGGGCGAGTGGCGAACATCGGCGTTCACGGCAAGGCGGCAAGCCTGCATCTGGAGAAGCTGTGGATTCGAGATGTGACGATCACGACCGGGCTGGTTGACACGTTCAGCATCCCGCAGCTGATGCGGCTGATCGCCAGTGGCCGCTTGGACCCCTCGCTGTTCGCTACGCATCGCTTCCCGCTCGGCGACACGATGAGCGCCTACGACACGTTCGCCGACGCTGCGAACACGGGGGCGCTCAAGGTCGTCCTGCAGGGCGCGAACGGTGACGGGCAGATGGCTGTGGCTGAGCGGAGCGTGGCCGTCGCATGAGCAAGCTCGCAGACAGCATCGGGGAAAAGTACGGATACCCTGGCTTGTGGGATAGCTATAGGCTGACCGACGAGATGCACGCGCGAACGCGAGGAGGCTTGTCGTGATCCCCGCGGGCGTGTTGGGTGCGATTGTTAACCTCAACCATCCGGCGCATACGGTGGATTGGAGCTTCGTCCATCTGTCGGTTGCGAACGTGGTAGTGATCGTGCTGATGCTGGTCGTGTTCGTTCTGGCGATCGTGCTTCCGTTCCCTGGAGCAGCGCGCCGGCGTGGCGGGGCATCGTGAGCGTCGCACCCCCTCCCTCCGGTGAGGGTGCGCCGGCGCACCCCGATACCTGGACGGTGCGCGTCAGGGAAGCGGCCGTCGACGCGCTGCCTCCCGAGAAGCTACTCCCTGACGGTCAGCCGACGTATGTCGCCTCGTGGATCTACGTGTTCGGGGTCGCCTCGATCGCGTCGCTGATCGTGATCATCGCCTCCGGCTGCATCCTTGCGTTGAAGGGTCCCGCGTGGTGGCACGAGACAGGTGTAGGGCACTTCTTCAACAGCATCCATATGTGGAGCGTCGAGCTGTTCTTCTTCGTGATGGTCGTGCACCTGTGGGGCAAGTTCTGGATGGCCGCGTGGCGCGGCGGCCGTGCGCGTGTGTGGATGACCGGCGCGGTCACGTTCTTGGTCGCCGTGCCGTGCGCGCTGACCGGCTACGTCTCCCAGCAGAACTTTGACGCGCAGTGGATCTCCACCCAGGCCAAGGACGGGTTGAACTCGGTGGGCGTCGGTGCGTTCTTCAACGTCACGAACTTTGGGCAGATGTATAGCTATCACGTGCTGTTGCTGCCCGTGGCGGTGGTCGCACTCGTCAGCGCGCACGTACTGCTCGTGCGCCGTCACGGAGTTGTGCCGCCGTTCGAGCTGGACAAGCGGAGGCTCGCGCTCGCCGCGAGCGCCCCCCACGACGCTGAGCGCTCTCACGAACCATCGAGCGGGGTGCCGTCGTGAGCCTCCTGCATCCCAAGGACGACACCCAGCCTTGGAAAGGCGGCTACGCGCCGTATGACCTGATCAAGGAGCTGTGCATCGCGGTTGGCGTGATCGGGCTGCTGGCGGTGGTGCTTACCGTGCTGTTCTCCTCACCTGATGACAAGCCGAGCACGATCGCGCAGTGGTCGCGCGAACAGCCTGTGAACTTCATCGCCACGGCAGCGAAGGAGCTCGATGGCACGAGCGACACGGCGGAATACGGCCCCCCGTATAACCACAACAGCGGGAGCGTGCAGCACTTCCTATTCCTGCACCCGCAGCGCTGGCTCGGCGTCAGTCACCCGATCAATACCGCTGACGATTATGTGATTGATCCGCTGCGGACGATCCCC
This sequence comes from uncultured Solirubrobacterales bacterium, assembly GCA_963742275.1. Lineage (GTDB taxonomy): Bacteria > Actinomycetota > Thermoleophilia > Solirubrobacterales > Solirubrobacteraceae > Palsa-744. Next base: position 635,648 of record CAVUKU010000002.1, read on the forward strand.
GGCGACCCGGCCTTGGCGAGCGCCGTCTCGGAATATCAGGCCGCGCCTGAAAAGATGAAAAAGGAATGGGGCGAAGCCTACGCAAAGCCGCTGGAAGAATATGAAACTGCGATCGAAGAAAAGAAGGCGCCGCCCAAGACGGTGGCGCTCGACCCGAGCACCGGCGCGGTGACGGTGCAGGCGAACGGTACGGGTCCAGTGCCGGCGATGATGGCCGGTCTGCTCGGCTTGGCAAAGAGCGGTGGCCTCGACGGGAGCCTGTTGACGAGCAACCAGTTCTTCCAGACCGACTACACCAAGCCGCTGCTGTTCATGGCCGACGGCGGCCTGCTGGGCGAACGCGCGGAAGCTCAGCACCTGCTCGGTGAGCAGTGGGGCATGATGAATGAGACCGGCAGCTACCCCGGCCAGGCATGGCTGTGGCTGTATGCGCTGTGGTATCAGGTGGAACCGATCAAGTCCTCATCCAACGCGGACATTCAGGTGATGCTCATTATGGGCCTGCTGAGCCTCGCGTTCGTCTGTGTCCCCTTCCTGCCGGGTATCCGCAGTCTTCCTCGCAAGGTCCCGATCTACAGGCTGATTTGGAAGGAGCACTACCGCTCGCAGCAGGGCGTGTAGGTCAGCTGCTGGGCTCGCGCTCAGTGCTGATTAGCCCGCGGTCGATCGCGTAGGCGACGAGATCGGCGCGGCTTTGGAGCCTGAGCTTCTGCTGGATGTGCGAGCGGTGGGTCTCCACCGTTCGCACCGAAAGGTAGAGCTGTTCGCCGATCTCGGTGTTGGTGTTCCCGAGCGCGATCAGGCGCAGCACGTCGACCTCGCGCGGGGAGAGATCATCGGGCGGGCCGGGCGGCGGCTCTGAGGCCATGCGGGCGCCGAGCCTTGGGTTCAGGTAGCTCTCGCCGATGGCGGCGCGTCTGACTGCTTCGACAAGCTCTGCGTGGGCGGCCTCCTTGAGCACGTAGCCGAGGGCGCCGGCGCTCAGCGCCTCGCGTGCGAACGCGGGCTCCTTCTGCATCGTGAGCACGACGATCTGCGTTTCGGGGAACTCCTCGCGCATCGCGGGGATCGCCTCAAGGCTTGAGCCGCCGGGCATGTTGAGGTCGAGCACGAGCACCTTGGGGTGGTGGCCAAGCACGTAACGGCGAGCGCCGTCGGTGTCGCTGGCCTCGGCGACGACCTCGAAGTCGGGCTGGCTGTCGAGGAGCATCCGCAGGCCGGTGCGCACGACCTCGTGGTCGTCTGCGAGGACGATGCGGATCGTCTGCTCGGGGGCGCCCTCGCCGCCGCTCTCGTCCTCGATCGACACGGTGTCTTGCTCGTTCATCGACCACCAAGATACCGGGCCGCCGGCGGCTGCATATCACGCGCGCTGTACGCTGCGGCGGTGGAAGGGCTGTCGCTGTGGTCGGAGTCTTCATTCCTGTCGATCGGCTCGCGGGGGTCGTTCGCGTCGATCGGCTCGGTGGGCTCGATCGCGTCGGCGTTCTCGATCGGCTCGGCCGCATCGTTCGGGTCGGTGCTGTCGGCTGCCTCGCAGGGGTCTGTGCTCTCTCACGCAGCCGAGGGAGCACTGCTGGATGGCCAGGACCGTGGCCGCGCGGGGATGCTGCTGGCCAGCACGCTGGTGGCGCTGACAGCTGGGCTGCTGGTGTGGCTTGGCCGTGGGCCTTCGCGGCGCGGCGGGTAGCGTTAGACGGGCATGAGCCCGGAGCGCTTCACTCTCAGCGAGGGCGCCGTCAGGGATCTGGTGAGGCTTGCGGGCGAGCTTCACGAGGAGGCACGGCGATGCGCGAGCGCGGGGTGCTGGCGCGCGGCGCTCGTCCTCATCGGGTCTGCACTGGAGGCGGGAATCGTGGCGAGTGCGTGCTGCCTGGAGCCGGAGCTGCGAGCGCGGGAGCTGTGGCCGTCGCGGGACCCGTCGCGCTGGACGCTGGGCAGGCCGTGGAGCTGGCGATCGGCGCGGGCTGGCTGCCCTGTGGGCGGCCCGGTGAGGGCTTGACCGGCAAGCTCGACGGCGAGGTTGGCGACGCGATCGCCTTTCTCGTGGGCGTGCGCAACATGGCGACGCATCCGGTGTCTGTCATGCGCCACGAGCTGGCCCCGGACTTCGCTGACGCTACCCACATGCGAGCTACCTATGAGGTGTGCGAGGGGATCATGGGCGCGGTGTTCGAGCGGCTTAATGCCGCCATCCGCACGGTGCCCGTTGGCTGTGGAGGGTCGGTGCCGGCCCGGTAGAGGCTGCGTGGCTGCGCGGGCCGGGCACGTACTCGTGCTGCGGGAAACCACCGAGCTGGTGCGCGCATTTGTTGGGATACCTGCAAGGCGCGCAAAAGGCAGGCTTCGATCAGGCACAAACCACCTACAAGGAGTGACTGATCATGCGCACGCGCAAAGCATTTGAGATAGCAGGGATGGTCGCGGCGGTCGTGTTGATCGCGTTCGGGATCGCCTCGATCGTGATCGGCGCCAACGGCCAGAGCACTGTTCACAACAGCCTCGCCGAACAGAAGATCGTCGGGACGCCGGACATGACACCGGCGGGAATCAAGGCCGAGGCATCGAAGTCCGGCCTGAGTGTGAGCACGCTCAGCATTCCGAGCTGTTCGGTGGCGAACAAGGCGATCACCAGCGGCTCTGACGCGCGCTGCTTCGCTCAGTACATGACGATCCACGCGCTGGAGGCGACGGGCGGCAAGTATTACTCGCAGATGCCGCGCTATGCCACCGCGAATGGTGAAGGCACGAACGTTGAAACGGCTGCGTTGAAGGGCAAGAACGGCCAGCCGGTGGACAACCCTGCGCGTGAAGTGTGGATTCAGGAGACCGCTCTCTCGACGGGCCTGAACACGAGCTACATGGCGGGCCAGGTGTCGCTGTTCGGAATCGTCGTCGGGATCGCGCTGCTGCTCAGCGGCCTCGGCTTCGGGGTGCTGTCGCTCGGCGGTGCGCTTCGTAACCGAGACAGCGCTGTAGCGGGGGCTCGGAGGGCGCGGCACAGCACAACGGTCTCGCCGACGGGGGCCTGAGACACGGAGCTGACGCGGGTCCGTGCTCGATTTGCCAGGCCCGCGTCCGTAGGGTGATGAGTGCCTGCGGCCCGGACGGGAAGTTCACCGTCCGGGCCGCGTCGCTGTGTGCGCCCTCGCCTGCGTGCTCACGCCGAGGCATGGTGTTCTCTCCTGGTCGTGCCTCGGCTGTGCCTAGATGGGCAGCTCGGGGAACTCCTCGTCCTCGAGCTCGGCTTCGCGCAGGTGGACTTCGGCTCTGGTGACGACGGCCTCGTAGAACTCGCGAGCGGGTGTTCCGGGCGCGAATGCCTCTGCGTGCTTTCGGCCCTCATCGCGCAGTTTGATATGGCGCTCGGGTGGTTGGCCCATCGTGCGGCTCTGGTTGCCTGTGACGACGGTGACGGACAGCAGCGAGCGGGCGACCTTGGCGAGGCTTTCTGCGCCTCGCGCGTGCGCGGCGTCGAGGGTCTCTTGTACGAACTGCGGGTGCGCGAGTGCGACCTGCCACGGCATTGCTCCGATTAGTTCCACGGCGGCGTCGATTCTCGATTCCTCGCTCGTCGTGAGCCACTCGAGGAGTACGGCGAGCGCAGCGTCTTGGTTGGTGGCGAGCCGCCAGTAGAGACCGGGGGCTTCGTAGCGCAGCCGTGGGCTTGGGTCGAGCATGGCGTCGCGGACGCGCCGCAGCAGCGCGAGCAACTCCTCGCCGGTGGCGCCCCCGAGGATGTCGACGTTGAACTCGTCATAGGAGAGCGCGCGGATCTCGCCGCCAGCGGCGGCGCGAGCGAGTAGGAAGCCGAGGATTTCATCGCGGTGCTCCGGTGCGAGCTTGGCAAGGACCTCGTTGGCGAAGTATTCGAGCGTCGGCGCGGAGCGGAGCTTATCCAGCAGCACGTGGACCTCGCCGTCTTCAACGTGGTCGATCACTAGGGCGATCAGGGCGCACAGCGAGTCGGCGAGGTGGCTGTTTGCGTGGATGTCGCTGGCGAGCGCGATCTCGAGGGCCAACGGGGCGTTGACCTGCGCGAGGCGGCGGGTAGCGTGCAGGGCGACGTTGACGATGTTGAGATCGCTGTCGGCGACGAGCTCGCGCAGCATCGCGGCCTCGGGAGCGTCGGGGTCGGCGAACCAGTTGCCGTTGAACAGGTAGTCGGCGAGCTGGCGCCGCGCCGAGGTGGGGCCGGCGCGCAGCCCTTCGAGCAGCCCGTAGGTCGCCTGGCGGCTGTGTGAGCCGAGGACGGCGAGCAGCGTCCCTCCGAACTGCGCGAGCGGCCGGTCGGGGTTGGTGGCGCACCAACGGGCCAGCACCTCGCCGAGCTGAGGGTGCGCTTCGCTGAGCGCGATCAGCAGCGGGCTGGCGTTCGCCGCCGTGTCGTCTGACAGGTCGTTGATCGCCGCTATCTGTATGTCCAGGCGCACAGCGAGCGCGTCGGCCGCGCCTGCACTGCTGGCGACGAGGGCGTTTGCGACGGTGTGGAGCTTGGCTTTCGAGGCGTCCTGGTCGAGCACGTCGATCGGGTTGAGCAGGGCGCCGGCGAGGCTCTCGTCTTCTGTCGCGGGTTGCTCGCCGATCTGGCGGGCGCGGTCGCGGACGTCGTTCCAGGCGCTGCGCTGCGAGTGCCATCCCAGGGCGGTGCGCAGCTTCAGCCGCACGTGCGGGTCCTCGGTGTTGTTCATCACGGCCTCGATCGCGTCGAGGATTGCGAGCTGATCGTCGTGCCACTGCTGTATCTCGGTGTCGGTGATCTCGCGCCCGAACGCACCGAGTGGCGGGCGCAGCGCGTCACCGAGGAGCCGGGCGGCTAGCGCGCGCTCACGGGCGCGGCCGCCGGTTGCTTGGGCGATGAGGATCGTCCTGATCGTGGCGCGGATGTCAGCGGTCGCTTTCGCGGCGACCGGGAAGACCCTAATCTGGAAGCCCGTTTCGGCTGCGTGTGTGGTCTCGCCTTCGCGTGCGAGCAGCGGCCCGAGCAGCTCAAGCGGCGAGTACGCGGATGCGCCGGCGTCGTCTTGGAGGGTGCGCTCGACCAGCTGCAGCACGCCACGTGCGAACGGCAGCGGTAGCTCGTAGCCTGCGAGGCTCTGGATTTGGCGTATCGGGTGGTCGGTGTTCGAGTTCAAGGGCCGCGAGTCATCGCGGGCGAGCTGCCAGAGGAGGTCGAGCGCCTCGGGCAGGAAGCTCGGCGTCAAGGCGATCGAGGCGAGCAGCTCGGGCAGCCGGCGGCGCACGTCGGCGTCGGTGAGCTGGCTGGCGAACAGGTTGTCGGTGGCCGGCGCGGCGGGGTTGGCGAGCTCACAGGTGACAATCTCGAACACGGCGGCGGGTGCGAGCCGGGCGACGGGCTTGATCAGCTGGATGATCCGCAGCCGTTCTTCGGCGTGCCCACGCAGGAACAAGGTATGCAGGTCGCGCCAGAACTTGTCGAGTAGTGCGCTGTCTGTTTGCTCCTCCTGGCCGATGCGCCAGTCGAGCTCGGCGAGGTTGCGTAGCAGCCCGACGATCGCAATGTCGGCGTAGCGGTTGAGAAGCGCTTGCGCGCGTCCGGTGGGTCGACCCCGCTGGTCTACACAGGCGCGGTGCAGGATGTGGTCTGCGAGCACGTCGGGGACGATGCGGCGCAGCCGCCCGCGGGCGGTCAGGACCCCGGCCTGCTCGAGTTGGGAGAGCAGTGAGCGCAGCTGGTGATCCTCGACTTGTAGGTCGGCGGCTAGCCGCTCGATCAGGGCGGTGTTCTCGATGAACAGTGGGCCGAGCGCGAGATCAGGACGAGCGCGTCGCGTGCGGCCTGCGGGTCCACTTCGTCGCCGAGTTTGCCGAGCATCTCGTCGCGGAAGCGGTCCAGCACGGTCATGCGGAACTCGGCGTGGCGCTCGAGCAGCTCTGGCGCGACTGCCTGCTGCGCGAGCAGCTGACCACCGATGACGGTCACGAGCGGACAGTCGGCGGTAGCGTCGGCGAGGTGCTCGGCGAGGTGCTCGTGCTCGGCGCCGAGGGCTTGGGCGGCGAGTGCGCGCACGTCTTTGGCTGCCAGGTCGCCGAGTGGTGTTGCGATCCAGACCTGCTTGGGTGAGAGGCCGGCGAGAGATAGGCGCGAGCGAAGCTCCTCGGCGCGGTGTGGCCTGGTAGCGAGCACGAGCGTCGGCGCGCTGGGCTGGCGGGTGGCGGCGCCGATCAACGCGGCGAGATCCTCGCGCCGGTGGGCGTCGTCAACGATCACGAGCGGGGCGGTCCACGGAAGCTCCTCGACTGACTCTGCTGTGAGCGGCAGCTGGTCGTCGGCGAACAGGACGGTTCGGCTCGCCTTGTGGGTTTCAGCGAGCGCGCGCAGGATGCGGGTCTTGCCGATGCCGCCGCGGCCGACGAGCACGAGTACGCGAATCTCCTGGTTGGCTAGCTGCTCGTCGATCGTGGCGAGCAGCTCGTCGCGGCCTACGAGCGCCCAGGTGTGACGGAACAGATGATCCTCGTCCAGTAGAGGCCGGAAATACTCGTCGGTCTCGTGAAAGCACAACGGCCCGTGTGGCCCGAGGAACGCACGGCGCCAGTGGACGGTGAAGGTGTCCTCGATCAGCCGCCGGGCACGCTCGCGTGGCTCGATCGCACGGACGCCTTGGGAGAGATCCTCCTTGTCGAGCAGCGTCCAGCCGTCGATGCCGGCGATGTAGTCGCGCACGGTAGTCCCGACCTCGCAGGCGACGAGGATCACGTGCTCGTCGGCCTCGAACTCGGTCTCCGCGACGGTGCTTTTCGCGTGCGTCTTGGTGTACTTCCGCCACTTGCGGCACTGGTAGGTGCGTGTGCGTCCGTCGATGAGCTTGGCGGCGATGTCGATGCCGAGCTGACCCTGGCCGCGGGTGCCGTACTTGTGTGCGCTGGCGACCTCGGGCTGCGCGTTGACGTAGGCGAGGCAGAACCGCTCGAAGGCATCCCACTCCCACTGCGGGTCATCGAGCGGCAGCAGGTCTACGTGGTCTGCGGGCGGTAGCGGCAGCGGCATTCGTGTTCGAGGGTAGCCCGGCCCTCAGCAGGCTTCCGGCGGCCGACTGGATACTCGTGCACGCTGGACTCGCGCCGGGCGACCGTCTCGCCGGCCGCGATCAGCTTTGCAGCTCGCGCTCGCCCGTCTCGGCGAGCGCGAGTCGTCGCGGCTGGGGCGTGTCAGACAGTGCCCACGGTCTCGCGGGCCGTGTGCTCGCCGTCCTCGTCGTGATCGACGGCGGCTGGCCGGGGCAACACCAGCAGCGCACAGCGCGCGTGGCGCTGCAGGTAGTCGGAGGTGCTGCCGAGCACGAGGCGCTTGAGCGGGCCATAGCTGCGCGAGCCGACGATCAGCAGGTCGACTTGATCGCCGAAGGTGGCGAGCTCCTCGCCGGCGAGCCCGTAGACGGCTCGGCCGTCGATGCCGGTGAGCTTCTGCATCCGAGCGTGGGCCTCTTGGATCATCACGTCGATGCTCTCGCCGAGCGCTGGCGCGACGATGCCGGTGTAGGCGACGGTCGGGATCGAGACAACTTCCAGCGCGTGCAGGCTCGCGCCGGTCTGCTCGGCGAGCTCGCGGGCGAGCGCGAGGGCAGCTGCGGCCTCGGGCGTGCTGTTGTAGGCGATGCCGATCCGTGCTGGGGGCGCCGGGTGCTCGGCGTAGCCCACAGGCGCGATCGCCACGGCGCACGAGGCGCCGTTGAGCGCGGCGCGGGTGTCGTCCCCGAGCATCGCGCGGCCGAGCGCGCCGTGGCTGCAGGACCCGACGACGAGCAGGTCCGCGCCCTGGGCTTCTGCGTGCTCGTGCAGGCCGCGGCCGGGGCTGAGCGCTTCGATGTTGATCAGCTGCGCCTGCACGCCGGCGCTGTCGCGCTCGCTCTCGAGCAGGGAGCTGGCGGCCTCGCGCTCCTCGCGGATCAGTCCTGGGGAGATCGCGTGCGAGGGGCGCAGACGGCCTGGGTGTATGTGCGCGAGCGTGATCGTGCCATCGGGGTCTGTCAGGCGCGAGGCGAGGGCGATGCCGTCACGGCCGCCTGCCCTGCCGTCGACTCCCACGAGCGTGTTGTTGAACATCGTCATCTCCTTTGCTGGGCTTGCAGAGCAGACTAGGTTTCGCGCGCCATCGTCGCGTCCGGGGCGGGCACTTCAGCTCGTGCGGGTTTCTACGGAGCGATGCTTCAGGATGGCGCGGAGCCGTCGGTGAGCGTGGTGAACGACAATCCCGGCATGGTTCCTCATGCGATAGCTGGAGTGCCGGCGTGCCCGAGGGCGTTGTGAGCGCTGCGCCGTTGTCGGAGCGGCAGCTCGCGGCGTTGGACGCCTACTGGCGGGCCGCGAACTACCTGTCGGTCGGCCAGATATACCTGCTCGACAATCCGCTGCTGCACGAGCCGCTGCGGATCGAGCACGTCAAGCCGCGCCTGCTCGGGCATTGGGGCACGACCCCTGGCTTGAACTTCCTTTACGCGCACATGAACCGGGTGATCCGCGAGCGTGACCTGAACGCCCTCTATGTCGCAGGGCCTGGCCACGGCGGGCCGGGTGTGGTGGCGAACGTGTATTTGGAGGGCACCTACAGCGAGGTCTATCCCCACATCGGCCGTGACGAGGAGGGCCTGCGCAGGCTGTTTCGCCAGTTCTCCTTTCCTGGCGGCATCCCAAGCCATGTGGCGCCGGAGACGCCGGGGTCGATCCACGAGGGCGGCGAGCTTGGCTACTCCCTCGCGCACGCCTACGGCGTGGCGTTCGACAACCCCGACCTCCTGGTCTGCTGCGTGGTCGGCGATGGCGAGGCGGAGACGGGGCCGCTGGCGACCAGCTGGCACTCCAACAAGTTCCTCAACCCGGTCCGTGACGGTGCGGTGCTCCCGGTCCTGCATCTCAACGGCTACAAGATCGCCAACCCAACTGTGCTGGCGCGCATCTCCCACGGGGAGCTGCGCAGCCTGCTGAAGGGCTACGGCTACGCGCCGCGCTTCGTTGAGGGACACGACCCCGAGACGATGCACCAGCTGATGGCCGCGACCTTGGATGACGTCACGGCGGAGATCGCGGAGATCCAGCGTCGCGCCCGCGAGGATGGCGACTTCGAGCGTCCGCGCTGGCCGATGATCGTGCTGCGCACACCCAAGGGCTGGACCGGCCCGAAGGTGGTCGACGGGCTGCCGGCGGAGGGGTCGTTTCGCTCCCATCAGGTTCCGCTCGCCGACCTCGCTGGGAATCCCGAGCACCTGCGTCAGCTCGATGAGTGGCTTCGCTCCTATCGCCCCGAGGAGCTGTTTGACGAGGACGGAGCGCTCCGACCGGAGTTGGCGGCGCTCGCGCCCCAGGGTGAGCGGCGCATGGGCTCGAACCCGCACGCCAACGGCGGTGCGCTGCTGCGCGATCTCGAGCTGCCCGACTTCCGTGACTACGCCGCCGAGGTGCCCGCGCCGACGGCGAGCATCAGCGAGCCGACGCGGGTGCTCGGCGCGTTCCTGCGCGATGCGTTCAGCGCCAATCCGACGAACCTGCGCATCATGGGTCCTGACGAGACGGCATCCAACCGCTTGGGCGCCGTGTTCGAGGTCACGAACCGCGCGTGGGACGCCGAACGTCTGGACAGCGACGATCACCTCGCGCCCGACGGGCGGGTGATGGAGGTCTTGAGCGAGCACCTCTGCCAGGGCTGGCTGGAGGGCTACTTGCTGACGGGTCGGCATGGTCTGCTGAACAGCTACGAGGCGTTCATCCACATCGTGGACTCGATGTTCAACCAGCACGCGAAGTGGTTGAAGGTAACGCGTGGCATCCCGTGGCGCGCGCCGGTGGCATCGCTGAACTATCTGCTCTCCTCCCACGTGTGGCGCCAGGATCACAACGGGTTCTCACACCAGGACCCAGGATTCATCGACCACGTGATCAACAAGAAGGCAGAGGTCGTGCGCGTGTACCTGCCGCCGGATGCGAACTGTCTGCTGTCCGTTGCCGATCATTGCCTGCGCAGCCGCGACTATGTGAATGTGATCGTGGCCGGCAAGCAGCCGTCGCTGAACTACCTGACGATGGACGAGGCGGTTGCGCATTGCACGCGCGGGGTCGGTATGTGGGATTGGGCCTGCAGCGATGGCGAGCAGGAGCCCGATGTGGTGCTGGGCTGCGCCGGGGACATCCCGACCCTTGAGAGCGTCGCTGCGGTGGCGATCCTGCGCGAACGTCTGCCTGAGTTGAAGGTGAGGCTTGTGAATGTTGTTGATCTGATGCGACTGGAGCCGGACACCGAGCATCCTCACGGACTACCCGACGCGGAGTTCGACGCGCTGTTCACGACCAGCCAGCCGGTGATCTTCGCCTACCACGGCTACCCGTGGCTGATTCACCGTCTCACCTATCAGCGCACCAACCACGCCAACTTCCATGTCCGCGGCTACAAGGAGGAGGGCACCACCACGACGCCGTTTGACATGGTGATGCTCAACGACCTAGATCGCTTTCACTTGGTGATGGATGTGATCGACCGGGTGTCGGGCTTGGCTGAGCACGCGGCGCACATACGTCAGGAGATGGTCGACGAGCGGCTGCGCCATCGCGCCTACACGCGCGAGCACGGAGAGGACCCGCCCGATGTCACAGACTGGTGCTGGCCCGGCGCAAACGAGGCTCGATCAACATAGGTGCAGCGATGCGGGTCCTGGTCGTCAACGCGGGCTCCAGCAGCCTGAAGCTGACGCTGCTCGACGGCGACGACACTGTGATCGCCGCGCGGGAGCTGGACGCTCCGCGCGCACAGGTGGACCCGGACCAGCTCCGAGCTGCACTCGAGACGGTGCTGTGCGAAGCGGACGCTGTTGGGCACCGCATTGTCCACGGAGGCGAGCGCTTCCGCGAGGCGGTGAGAATCGACGCCGATGTCGAGGCCGGGATGCGTGAGTTGAGCGACCTTGCTCCGCTTCATCAGGCCAAGTCGCTCGCCGCGCTGGATGCCGTCACGGCGGCGCTGCCGAAGCTGCCGGCGGTCGCTTGCTTTGACACTGCTTTCCATGCGACGCTGCCGCCGGCCGCTTCGACCTACGCCTTGCCCGCACAGTGGCGGGAGCGCTGGGGGCTGCGCCGCTATGGCTTTCATGGCCTCTCGCACTCGTGGGTCGCGCGGCGCACGCCTGAGCTGCTCGAACGGGATGCCTCGGGGCTGCGAATCGTCAGCTGCCACCTCGGTGCGGGAGCGTCGCTGTGCGCGATCGAGAACGGCCGCTCCCTCGACACGACGATGGGTTTCACCCCACTCGAGGGGTTGGTGATGGCGACCCGTTCGGGCAGCGTCGATCCGGGGATGCTGTTGTGGCTTGCAGAGCACGAGCGACTGTCTGCGGCGGAGCTGGCGGACGCGCTGGAGCACCGCTCGGGGATGCTCGGCCTGGCGGGCAGCGCCGACATGCGTGAGATCGTCGCTGGTGCTTGTGCTGGTGAGCCCGCGCCGCGCCTGGCCTTGGATGTGTACGTCCATCGGCTGCGCGCTGGAATCGCAGCGATGGCGGCGTCGCTCGGCGGCCTTGACGTACTCGTGTTCACGGGCGGCGTCGGCGAGCATTCAAGCGAGGTCCGCGCTCAAGCCGCGGCGGGACTCGGGTTTCTCGGTGTGAAAGTCGATGGGACCCGTAACGATGAGACACGAGCCGACGGGGAGATTGGAGTGAAGGGCGTGGCTGTACGCACGCTGGTCCTCACCGCCCGCGAGGACATCGAGATCGCCAGGCAGGTCAGGGCTCTGCTGTCGCATTAGCCGGAAGCGCGAGTCAGTTACGCGGCTGTGGGTGTCTGGGATGGGACGATGCACTCCTCGAAGGCGAAGCCCGTTTCGAGCGCTCGGCGCACAGGGCACGTTTCGGCGACGCGCTCGAGCTTGCGTTGCTGCTCGGGCGTGAGATCGCTTGGAAGGTGAATGTTGACGATGAAGCGCCGTGGAACGGCGTCGGCGTCATAGTCGACATCGACGGCTGTATCGCCGAGGTTCCAGTCGTGGTTCTGTGCGTACATGGCGATCATGGTGGCCACGCACGAGGCGAGGGTCGCTGCGAGGAGCTCGTGTGGCGCCGGCCCCTGGTCAGTGCCACCAAGGCGCTGGGGCTCGTCCGTGACGATCGTATGGCGGCCGTTGACATCGACCTCGTGTTTGAGGCCGCCGGTGCGGCGGGCTGTCGCGGTCATGCTCATCAGAAGGCCGGTCACTTTCGTCGTTGAGTAAGTCTTGAGTCGATCGTGCTTGACGTGGGTTGAGAGCCCATCCGGCGGAACTACCTGATCTGATCGGTGGAAGCTCCCCGTCCTGCTGGACGCCGCGCTCATCCGCCTGCCGCGCTACTCGTCCTGTTGCGCATCATGGGCTACCGGGACCTGGCCGAGAAAGGAGATCGTGGGGCTTGGGGGCCGACGAGGACGCCGGCGCATCAGCCAGCGGCGCAGCTCATCAGCACCCCACACGATGAAGGGGTACGGCAGCAGGAACAGGAGATCGTGCACGGGCAGCGCCGCGGTTCCGAGCAGCGACTGCATCAGCGGCGTGTAGATGAAT
>CAVUKU010000003.1:0-761868 GCA_963742275.1 uncultured Solirubrobacterales bacterium
TCCTCCGCACCCCTGAACAAGCAGGCACGAATGAGAATGATCGCGAGCGGCCCGGTGATACCCGTTTTCAGCCGCCGCTTATCGATGGCGGCTGATGTGGCTTCTGTGCAGTTTTCAAGGACCGTGGAGAGGCTATACGCCGGCCTGCGCTGGGCATGTGCGGAGGCGATCTCTATATCGCCACTGCGCCTGACGCCGGGCGGGCGCCGGTCTCTCAAAACTCAACAGCATGCTGGCGGGTTGGATGCCGCACCACCACGGGGCTCCCAGTAGGTGGGGACCTCGATGGAGGGGACGGCGCGCCAGTCAGGTTCGGTCGACATGCTAGGCCCGGTCTGCTCTGTCGCCGCGCGACTCCACGGGAGGACCCAAAGGCCCAGACCTCGAGAACGAGGCCCCGCTCGGTCGCCCGGCCGCTGGGACCGGGGCACTGTTATGTGCTCCCTAGAAAGGAGGTGATCCAGCCGCAGCTTCCGCTACGGCTACCTTGTTACGACTTCACCCCAGTCACGAGCCCCACCTTCGACGGCTCCCTCCCTTGCGGGTTAGGCCACCGGCTTCGGGTGTTGCTCACTCCCGTGGTGTGACGGGCGGTGTGTACAAGGCCCGGGAACGTATTCACCGCGGCATTGCTGATCCGCGATTACTAGCAACTCCGCCTTCATGCAGGCGAGTTTCAGCCTGCAATCCGAACCGAGACGCGCTTTAAGGGATTCGCTCCACCTCGCGGTATCGCAACCCTCTGTACGCGCCAATGTAGCACGTGTGTAGCCCTGAACATAAGGGGCATGATGACTTGACGTCATCCCCACCTTCCTCCGGTTTGTCACCGGCAGTCTCGCATGAGTCCCCAACTTAATGCTGGCAACATGCGACGGGGGTTGCGCTCGTTGCGGGACTTAACCCAACATCTCACGACACGAGCTGACGACAGCCATGCACCACCTGTGAAAGTGCCCCGAAGGGAAGCCGTGTTTCCACGGCGGTCACTCACATGTCAAGCCCAGGTAAGGTTCTTCGCGTCGCGTCGAATTAAACCACATGCTCCGCTGCTTGTGCGGGCCCCCGTCAATTCCTTTGAGTTTTAGCCTTGCGGCCGTACTCCCCAGGCGGGCAACTTAATGCGTTAGCTTCGACACGGGGGGAGTCGACACCCCCCACATCTAGTTGCCATCGTTTACAGCGTGGACTACCAGGGTATCTAATCCTGTTTGCTCCCCACGCTTTCGCGTCTCAGCGTCAGTCACGTCCCAGCGAGCTGCCTTCGCCATTGGTGTTCCTCCTGATATCTGCGCATTTCACCGCTACACCAGGAATTCCACTCGCCCCTTCCGGACTCTAGCTTGACAGTATCCACCGGCTTTCCAGGGTTGAGCCCTGGACTTTCACAGCAGACTTATCAAGCCGCCTACACGCTCTTTACGCCCAATAATTCCGGACAACGCTTGCACCCTACGTATTACCGCGGCTGCTGGCACGTAGTTAGCCGGTGCTTCTTGTGAAGGTACCGTCACTCCATCCGGCTATTCACCGGAGAAGCTTCGTCCCAACTGAAAGGGGTTTACAACCCGAAAGCCGTCTTCCCCCACGCGGCGTTGCTGCGTCACGCTTTCGCGCATTGCGCAAGATTCCCCACTGCTGCCTCCCGTAGGAGTCTGGGCCGTGTCTCAGTCCCAGTGTGGCTGATCGTCCTCTCAGACCAGCTACCCATCGAAGCCTTGGTGAGCCGTTACCTCACCAACAAGCTAATGGGCCGCGGGCCCATCTCGATGCGGAGGCCGAAGCTTCCTTTCCCCTTGCGGGCACATCCGGTATTAGCCCGAGTTTCCTCGGGTTGTCCCGGTCATCGAGGCAGGTAACCCACGTGTTACTCACCCGTTCGCGGCTCTGCCCCAGGGCAAGCCCTGGTTCGTCGCTCCACTTGCATGTGTTAAGCACGCCGCCAGCGTTCGTCCTGAGCCAGGATCAAACTCTCCGTGAAGAACTTCACGAAAAGCTGTCACGGCTTGCCGGGCACCGCTTGCGCGGGACCAGCGGTCCGGGGCCTATACACGTGGGCCCCGGAACCATGACGGGGTACTTCTCCTACTTGACTCTTTGTCCGCCCCCAGCCGCGCCGTAGCGCCGCCCGAGGCGGTCGAACCTGGACGCACACCACGATCGATCTTCGATCGTCGGTGCGCATGCTGTTGAGTTTTCAAAGACCGCGAGCCTCTTTGGGGAGGACTTCCCCGGAGAAGACCAATCCGATCCTACGCCCGAGGGCGCTTTTGGACCGACCAGACATTATAGCGCGCCGGCGTCGGGGAGGCGGGCACGTGGCCGGCCTACCCGGCCACTCGATTCGCGCGACCGGGGCGAAGCATACCGTGCCCGCCCACCCCGAGCGCAGTGCCCGCCCGGCACGCCACCCGGCCCGGGCCCTATTCCACGAGCAGCCGCCGGAAGCGGCGTTTGCCCACCCGCAGCACCTGCCCCTGGGCGCGGTCGGGCGCGACGTCGTATTCGCCGCTCAAGAGGGTGCTCTCCCCCAGGGAGGCGGCGCCCTGGTCGATGAGGCGCCGGGCGTGGGCGCGGGAGAGCCCGAACTCCTCGGCGATCACCGCGGGGAGGTGCAGCAGGCCGTCCTGGGCGCGCACGCTGGCTTCGGGGATCTCCCCGGGCTGGCGGCGGTGGACGAAGACGAGGTCGAACTCGCGCTCGGCCTCCAGCGCGGCCTCGGGGGTGTAGAGCCAGGCGACGATCCCCCGGGCGAGCTCGCGCTTGGCATCGCGCGGCCCCACCCCCTCGGGGGGCTCGTGGCCGAGCAGCAGGCGGTAGTAGTCCCCCATGACGGCGTCGGGGATGCTCATCGTCTTGCCGTAGATCTCCGGGGGGGCTCGGCGATCCCGATGTGGTTGCCCAGGGACTTGGACATCTTGCGCCGCCCTTCCACGCCCACGAGCAGGGGCATGGTCATGATCGCCTGCTGGGGTTGGCCGTAGGCGCGCTGGATCTCGCGCCCGAGCAGGAGGTTGAACTTCTGATCGGTCCCCCCCAGCTCGAGGTCGGCGCGGACGGCGACGGAGTCATAGCCCTGCAGGAGGGGGTAGAGGAGCTCGAGCATCGAGATGGGGGCGCGCGCGGCGTAGCGCTGGGCGAAGTCGTCGCGTTCGAGGAGCTGGGCGACAGTGGTGGTGCCAACGAGGCGCAGGAGCTCGGCCATGGGCATGTCGAGCCACTCCCCGTTGTGGCGGACCTCCAGGCGCCCGGGGTCGGGGTCGAGGATCCGCAGGGCCTGCTCGCGGAAGGTGGCGGCGTTGCGCTCGATCTCCTGGGGCGTGAGCATCGGGCGCAGCGCGGAGCGCCCCGAGGGGTCCCCGACGCGGGCGGTGTAGTCGCCGACGATCAGCACCACGAGCTGTCCGGAGTCCTGGAGCTCGCGCAGCTTGCGCAGCACCACGGCGTGGCCGAGGTGGATGTCGGGCGCGGTGGGGTCGATCCCGAGCTTCACGCGCAGCGGCCGCCCCGCCCTGCCCGCCTCGGCGAGCTTCTCGGAGAGCGCGCCCTCGGGGAGGGAGTCCACTGCGTTCTGGGATAGGGGGGGGGCGGCGTTCGCAGTTGGGTGAGGACCGGCGTGGTCGGCAGGCCCTCGGGCCTGCCGGACGGGCGCCGCCTGCCCGGCCTCCGCGGGGGACGCGGGACCGGCGGGCGGCGTGGGCGCCGCCGGGGCATCCTCGTGGGGGGGGCTCGGCATGGTGGGACAATGCTAGACTCCCGCCCCCGGTGGAGTCTGTCTCGCTGCCCTCCGGCGGCCGCTCGCGCATGAAGAAGCTGCGCTTCTTCTCGATCTTCCTGGCGCTGGCGCTGCTCGGCCTGGTCTCGTTCGTGTTCGGCATATTCATGGCCGTCGCCTCGGACCTGCCGCACCTGGAAGCGAAGTACCGCCAGGACAACGCGCGCAACTCGGTGCTGCTGGACGACCGGGGCACCCAGATCGGGATGCTGAGCGACCACGACCAGGTGCTGGTGACCCAGCAGCAGATCCCCCCGATCGTGCGCGACGCGGTGATCTCGATCGAGGACAAGCGCTTCATGACCAACAGCGGGATCGACCTGCGCTCGCTCGCGCGGGCGGCCGTCGCCGACATCGTGCACGGGAGCGCGGTGCAGGGGGCCTCCACGATCGAGCAGCAGTTCGTCAAGAACGCGCTGAGCCAGCAGTCCCACCGCACGATCGTCGAGAAGGTGCGGGAGGCAACGCTGGCGTTCTGGCTGGCCCACCACTGGTCGAAGCTGAAGATCCTCACGGAGTACCTGAACACGATCTACTTCGGCAACGGGGCCTACGGGATCGAGGCGGCGGCGCAGACCTACTTCGGCCAGGAGGCCGACCACCAGGGGTGCGGCCTGCCGGGCCGGCCGCTGTGCGTGCAGGAGCTGAAGCCCTGGGAGGCGGCGCTGCTGGCGGGGATCATCCAGTCCCCCACCGAATACAACCCCGTGCTCGACCCCCAGGCGGCGCGGGTGCGGCGCAACGTCGTGCTCGGACAGATGCTCGGGCAGGGCTACCTGGACCGGGCGCAGTACGAAGAAGGCACGATCCAGCCGCTGCCCTCCCCGCAGAGCATCGCGCCCCCCGAGCAGCCGCTGGTGGACGGGATCGACACGGGCTACTTCGACGACTGGGTGGGCCAGCAGGTGGTCGCGCGCTACGGGGCCGAGCGCGCCTACTACGGCGGCCTGGAGGTCCGCACCACCCTCGATCTGGGGCTCCAGCGCGCCGCCGAACAGGCGGTGGAGGGCTACCTCCCGGGCCCGGAAGGCCCGACGGCGGCGCTGGTGGCGATCGAAAACTCCACGGGCAAGGTGCGCGCGATGGTGGGGGGGCGGGGCTACGACGAAAGCCCCTTCAACCTCGCCACCGAGGGGGAGCGCCAGCCGGGCTCCTCCTTCAAGGCGTTCGACCTCGCGGCGGCGCTGGAGGACGGCATCTCACCGGACTCGGTGTGGGCCTCGAAGGTAAAGACCTTCAGGGTCCCCCACAGCTCGGAAGTGTTCACGGTGCACAACGACGAGAACGCCTACGCCGGCTCGGACACGCTGACGGGGGCGACGGCGTACTCGGACAACTCGATCTACGCCGAAGTGGGCCTGCTGGTGGGGACCAAACGGATCGCTAACCTCGCGCACCGCATGGGGATCACCACCCCGATCTCCACGAACCCCGCGATGACGATCGGGGGCCTGAAGACGGGGGTGACCCCGATCGACATGGCGCACGCCTACGAGACGATCGCCCACGGCGGGGAGCGGGTGAGCGGCACGCTCGCCGAAGCGAACGCCCCGGTGGGAATCGAAGCGGTGCAGGAGCAGGGCGGGGGGGCGGGCTTCCATGAAGAACTCGACCACACTCGCCTGCGGCGGGTGCTGCCGGAAGGGATCGCGAGCACGGAGACCGAAGTGCTCGAGACGGTGCTGGAGTACGGCACCGCACGCTCGGCGGCGCTGGGCCAGTTCGCGGCGGGCAAGACGGGCACCACATCGAACTACGGGGACGCGTGGTTCGTGGGCTGGGACCACCGCTACACGGTGGCGGTGTGGGTGGGCTTCCCCAACAGCCTCGTGCCGATGCTCACCGAGTTCCAGGGGGGCCCCGTGCTGGGGGGCACCTTCCCGGCGCTGATCTGGCACGACTTCATGGTCTCCGCGATGCGGGTGGAACGGGAACGCTCGGAAGAAGAAAACGCCAAGCACCCGAGCGCCCCTGCGAGACACACCACCGGGGCAGGGGCGAGCAGCGCCGGCAGCGAAGCGGCGGGCGCCACCACGACCCCCTCCCCCATCAAAGAAGTCCAGCGGCACGCCTCCCCCACCCGCCCGGCGCCGGCGCCCGCGGCGGGAAGCGAAAAGCCGGAAAAGCCGGCGGGGGTGAGGGCGGGCGAAGAAGCTCCGGCCCCCGCCCAGCCGAGCGCCCCGGCGACGCCGACGACGCCCGCATCGCCTGCGCCCACCGGCGCGGGCGGAGCTCCCAGCCAGCCGCCGCCGGCGGAAGCGCAGACGCCGAAGGTCAGCGGTGGAACGGGCGCCCCGACGGGGGGCGCGAGCCCGAGCGGCTGAGCGTCCGCGGACACCGGGAACTTCGCAGACCGCCACCTCGCACGCCGGAACTTCCCAGCCGGGAGGGAACCACGGCACCGTGAACCCACGCCGGGAATCTAGTAGGGCCGGGGGCGAGAGACGTGGGGGTTGCCGGCCAGGCAGAAGCGCCAGGGCAGCTCGGCGGCCTTGGTGATCCCGATGCGCCGCCCGCTCAGCACCTCGTGGCCTCCCTGCAGCCAGGTCTCCCGCGGGGCGTGGATCGTGATCGGCCCGCGGGTGAGGTCGCCGCCGTTGTGCAGGAGCTCGACGCCGAGCGCGACGGTGAGCTTGCCGGGGCCCGAGCAGAGGTCCTCGCGGCGCTGCAGGCCGCGGCGCTCGCGCATGCGGGCGACCCCGCGCAGCGGTTCGAGCGCGCGGATCAGCACGGCGGCGCCGACGCCGGCCTCCTCGCAGACAGCGTTCAGCAGCGCGTGGATCCCATAGGAGCGGTAGACGTAGGCGCGCCCGGGGCCGCCGAAGAGGGTACGGGTGCGGGGTGTGAGCCCGACGAACGCATGGCAGGCGGGCTCGCTCTCATGGTAGGCCTCGGTCTCGACGATCATCCCGGCAACGGCGCGGTGCACGACGACACAGCCAATCAGCGCCTCGGCGACCTCGAGGACCGGGCGGCGGTAGAACTCGACGGGCAGCGCGCCCGGCGCGGGGGCGCGGGGCGGGCGCACGGCGAAGCCGACGGCGGCAGGAGCCATCGAGTCGGTCAATCCCAGGCGTTGGTGGGCTCTACAGCGGGCGGATGCTCGAGCACGCCGCGGGCGAGCTCGAGCTGCTCGCGCACACGCTCGGAGGAGGTGCCGCCCTCGGAAACCTTGCTCTCGAGCCAGGAGCCCTGGGTGAGCAGCTCCCGGTACTCCTCGTCGTGCTCGGCGAGCAGGGGGCTGTGCGTGGCGAGCTCCGCGGGGGTGAGCTCGGAGAGGCGCCGCCCGGACTGAAGCGCGGTGCGCACGAGCCCTGAGAGGATCCCGTGGGCCTCGCGGAAGGGCACGCCGTAGCGCACGAGCATGTCGGCGACGTCGGTGGCCCCGAGCGTCTCCTCGGAGGCGGCGAGGGCCATCCGCTCGCGCTCGAAGCGCACGCCCTCGATCATCCCGCGGGCGGCGGTGAGGGCGAGCTCGAGCGTGTCGGAGGTGTCGAAGAGGTGCTCCTTGTCCTCCTGCAGGTCCTTGCTGTAGGTGAGCGTGAGCCCGTGCATCACTCCGTAGAGGGCGCTCAGGTGAGCGACGACCCGGGGCGCCTTGGCACGCAAGAGCTCGGCGGCGTCGGGGTTCTTCTTCTGGGGCATGATCGAGGAGCCCGAGGACCACGCGTCGGGCAGCACACAGAAGCCGACCTCCGCGCTCGACCACAGCACGAGCTCCGCGCCGAGGCGCGAGAGGTGGGTGGCGCAGGTCGCGGCGGCATTCAGGTAGTCCAGGGCGAAGTCGCGGTTGGAGACCGCGTCGATCGAGTTGGGAAGGATGTCGTGGAAGCCGAGCTGGCGCGCCACGAGACGCCGGTCGGTGTCGAAGTTCACGCCCGCCAGCGCCCCCGCCCCGAGCGGCAGGCGCCCGGCCTGTTCGAGTGCGAAGGCGAAGCGCTCACGGTCGCGGGCGAGCATCCAGAAGTAGGCGAGCAGGTGGTGGGCGAGGTACACGGGCTGGGCGCGCTGGGAGTGGGTGTAGCCGGGCAGCGGCCAGTCGAGGTGCTCCTCGGCACGGCGCAGCAGCGTGCCCATCAGCTCGCCGATCGCGTCGTGGTGCTCGCGCGCGCGAGCGAGCACGTACATCGCGAGGTCGGTGGCGACCTGGTCGTTGCGCGAGCGCGCGGTGTGCAGCTTGCCGCCCACCGGCCCCGCGAGTTCGATCAGGCGCCGCTCGATCGCCATGTGGATGTCTTCGTCGCGGTCCTCGAAGGCGAACATCCCGAGCGCGAGCTCCGCCTCGACCTCTTCGAGACCTTCGATCAGGTTGTTGCGATCCTCAACCGTGATGATCCCCCGCTCGGCGAGCATCCAGGCGTGCGCGCGGGACTGCTCGATGTCCTGCGGCCACAGCCGCCGGTCGAAGCGCAGCGAGGCGTTCAGGCGCCGGAAGTCGGGGTGCTGGGGCTCACGAAAGCGTGACATGGCTGCGGGGCGATTCGGTCGCTGCACAGTAGCGGAGATCCGCGACGGCGGTCTCGCGCTTCGAGCTGCCCGAAGCGGATCGCCGAGTGGGACGAGTGGGGCGGATTATAGGTGCCAGGTTTTTCAATTGTCCCGATACTCCCAAAGGATGGCGGGACATGAGAGCAGCCACGGGGCAGCAGGAAACACTCTCTGTACGCGCTGGGGGGGTACGAGATAATGGACGAATGTCGGATCTGCTCGAACAGCCGCGGTTCGCAGCGACCCCGGCACTGCCGCGTGGGCCGCACTCGCTCACGCGCGAGCAGGTGGCCGCCAACCAGCGCCGGCGCCTGCTGGAGGGGATGATCGACGCGATCGGCGAGAAGGGCTACGCGGCGAGCACCGTCTCGGACGTGATCAAGCGCGCGGGGGTCTCCCGCAAGGCCTTCTACGAGCACTTCCTCAACAAGGACGAGTGCTTCCTAGCGACCTACGACTCGATCGCCGCCGCCGGCCAGCGGGGGGCCTGCACGGCGCTCGCCGGCGCGGGGAGCCTCCAGGAGAGCGTTCAGGCCGCGCTCGGGGACCTCTTCGAGCTCGCGATCGCACGCCCGGAGGCGCTGCGGGTGCTGACCGTCGAGATCGGCGCGGCGCGCCCCGCGGGGATCCAGCGCCGCGAACAGCTCGTGGCGGGCTACGAGGACGTGCTGCGCGAAAGCCTCGGCCTGCAGCGGGGCCCGGGCTCGATCCCCAACCCCGTGCTGCGCGGGGTGGTGGGGGGCATCCTGCACGTCCTCTACGCCCAGCTGCGCCGCGGCGAGCACAGGCGCCTGCGCGAGCGCCTCCCGGACCTGGTGAGCTGGACGACCGCCTACTGGCCGGCGCCGGAGTCGATGAGGAGGAGCTTGAGGGACGCGACCCCGCCGAAGCTCGACCTCACGGGTGGGCGCGCCCCAGGCTCGCTCTCCCTCGGCGCCTCCTCGAGCCGCCTACGCAGGCTGCCGCGAGGCGAGAACGGGACCTCCAGAAGCTTCGTGGTGCACAGCCAAAGAGAGCGGATCCTCGACGCGGTCACGAACCTGACCGCGTGCAGCGGCTACTCGGCGCTCACAGTGGAGGGGATCGCGACCGAGGCGTCGGTCTCCCTGCAGGCCTTCTACCAGCACTTCCGCGACAAGGAGGACGCCTTCCTGGTGGCCTACGACATCGGCCACGACAAAGCGCTCGCGCTGGTGGAGCACGCCTACCGATCCGAGCCGGACTGGCGCCACGGAGTGCGAGCGGGGATCGCGGCCCTCTTCAGGTTCCTCGCGGCGGAGCCCGCGTACGCCCAGATGGCGCTGGTGGACGTGCTCGCGGCCACCGAGCGCTCGACCGAGCGGGCCTTCAAAGGCGCAGCCTCCTACGCCCAGATGCTCCTCCCCGGCCTCGACCACGGCCCCGCACGGGGCCGTCCGCCGGACATCACGATCCAGGCGATCACGGGGGGCCTCTTCGAGCTGGCGCTGCACCACGCGATGCAGCGCCGCATGCACGAGCTCCCCGCCATGGTACCCCGGGCGACGTACTTCGCGCTGGCGCCGTTCATCGGCGCGCAGGAGGCGAGCGAGGTGGCGAGCGCCCCGCACGAGCCCCACACGGCGCGATAGAGCTGCTGGCCGCAGCAGCTCACGACGAGGTGCACGCGGACGCGCAATATGCTAAAACAGTCCGACCTACGGACGATGCGACCGACATTCCTCGCGCGTCTGTAGGGGAGCACGGCGCGCCAATCTTGCTCGGCGCGCAACCAGGGCAGAGGGGCCGCGTCGAGCTTGCCAGGAGCCCGACGCGCGCCCCGCGGTTTCACTTCAAGGCCCGGGGCCGGGTAGGCTGAGGTCCCCGTGGTTGATACCTCAGCAGAGTGGGGTTCTCCTCGCCAACTCCCTCCCGGCGGGCTGCATGCAAAGAGGAGGTCATTACGCTCCCGAGCCCCCTAGGGCGATCTGGGCACTCGCAGCTTTGACAAGTTTCGACTTGATATTGCTGAAAGCCGTATCTCATCAGGCTCTTGTGGGCGCCGCTCTTAGAAAAGAGCGGCGCCCACAGAGTTGACTGTGTGAGATCAGTGCGCCAATATACTAGATGGCGTCAGGACCAGAGGTCTATTCTGCGGTGACGGCCCAAGAGCCTGCACCGCCCCCTTCGGCCTGTGTTTCGATCTGCAGTACCGTTCCGGCTGGGCCGGCTCCGCGCGCCACGTTTCCGACCTCGTAATTGGCGAATTCGCGCCCTTCCCCTTCGGTTGGATTGTGCAACACGGCCTTGGAAAGGAAGTTTTCGTACACACAGAGATTGCCTTTGGCGGCTTCTGGGTGCTGGATCGATCCCAGGCAGGCGGTCGATGTCGTCGGGCCTGACGGGGTTTCTTCTTCTCCGTTGGCCAAGATATAGTGAACCTGGCTGCCTGTGAGGGACTGCCCTGGCGTCGTTCCCTCTTCCAGCGGAATCGGGAATGAGATCGGTACGCGTTCGAAACCGCCTTCCGTTCCATCGCCAAAGCTCCATGTGCCCGTCTCGGTCGCGCCGCTCGGGAGCGTGCCGCCATCTGTCCACGGCTTGCCTTCGGGACCGGCCGGTCCTTCTTTGCCGACTCCTTCTTTGCCTTCTTTGCCTTCTTTGCCGACTCCTTCTTTGCCTTCTTTGCCTTCTTTGCCGACTCCTTCTTTGCCTTCTTTACCGGCGGGGCCTTCTTTACCGGCGGGGCCTTCTTTACCGGCGGGGCCTTCTTTACCGGCGGGGCCGGCGGGCCCCTTGGAGCTCTTTGGCTTTTTCTTGGCTTTGCTCTTGCTTGCCCCTGCGAGGGTGGGTGGGTGGGTGGGGCCCTTCGAGGCCACCGCCTGCTTGGTCGTGGCGTTCAGCCCCCATGCGCCGCCTGTAATCGCAAAGACCAAGGCGACGAATGCCACGATGCTCGTGGCATTGATGTGCTTATGTATACGTTTGATCACGGTTCTATATCTCTCTTCTTATCTCTATGATCGTCGGCACTTCTTGTTTTTAAACTTCTTTTTAATTGTTTTTTTGGGGTGGTTTCCTTTGTACGTTTATGTTATTGGATGCCCGACATATATTATTTTGGGTTTTTGGGGCACCTATGCCATGTGACGTCGATGTCGGTTGTTTGGTTCAGAGGGTAGTTCCGTTCTCTGCGGTAAGTGTGACCACCAGAGACCGTAGCGAGATTCTCAACCACCGGCGCCGCCACAAGTTAACATCCACAGGAACCCATCACCACAAGCGCCTCATTAGGAGGTATCCTACCCTCAACCCCCACCGCTTTGGTTCCCTCCACACTAATGCGGACTCCAACACACACTCACCCGATCAAGCGTCAAACCTTCCGGCAACACGTCGCTTATACTCACCAGCCCACGACTCAAACTTCCCCCCATAAGTGTTCTCAACAAGACCATCAACGACCTCCACACGAGGTCACTCCCAATCTAACCGATCGTCAGTGACGCCGCAAGGGGCTGTTTCTTACTCCCCCGCTCCCACCCACAAAGCCAAAAGAATGTCTCCAACCACTGGGCCGACGCGACACCCCGCATCCCACCGGTCCCCACCAGAACAAGCACCACAGTCGCGCCCCACAACCCACACCAAGCGCCGCCCCACCGCACGGGAGAACCGCACGCCCGGACGCCCGGCAGCTCGGCGCGCCGTACCCAACCGCAAAACGCCCGCACAGCGCGGGATTTTGGGTATCATGACTCCACCCACCCGGCCTCGGCCGGTGAGGGTCGGTTACCGGCGCCGGGGTGCTCGTCTTCAAACGCAGAGACGCCCCGGCGCCGGCCTCAGCTTGCTCGCCAGCCCCTCATTCCCTACCACCACCAAGGGGGCCCGTCAAGCGAGACGACCCACGGCAACTCCCGTCCCCACTGGCGACCCCACCGGAGCCACGACCGATATCCCGAGACAGAGGCCTACCCACCCACCGATCCCAGTCCTCCCTAGCCCCGCTCAGCGCCCCGCGGACCCGACGGCCTCTCGCAGCACGTCTGCCACGCAGCGTACCTGCCACTCCTTCATCCCCACAAAGAACGGCAGCGCGACCGAACGCGCCGCCACATCCTCACAGACCGGGAACTCACCCGGCCTATGACCGAAACGCTCGCGGTAAAAGCGCGTCAAGTGAATAGCCGGCAGATAGGGCCTACTCTGAATGCCTTCGAGAGCCAGCGCCCGGATCACCCCATCGCGGTCCACACCGCGAGGGAGCTGCACCACGAACACGAACCAGCCCCGGCGACTGCCTTCCATATCCGGGCACGGAAGCTCCACCCCACGCACGTTCTCAAGCGCCTCTCGATACAAGGCCGCCAGGCGCGCCCTCGCTGTCAAGAAGTCATCCAAACGGGCCAACTGCGCGAGCCCCAGCGCACATGCGATGTCCGACAGACGGTAGTTGAAACCCAGACGGTCATGCTCAAGCCAGCCGCGCTCCGGGGAGCGCCCCTGGTTGCGCTCGGAGTCGATCCGCTCCTTCAACCCGAGGTCCCCCATCGCGACCATCCCACCCTCACCCGTCGTCATCTGCTTGTTCGCATAGAACCCAAACACCGCCAGGTTACCCCGCCCCCCCACCGGACGCCCATCGGCATGACGCCCCCCGAGCGCCTCACACGCATCCTCCACAATCCCCAAGCCGTGACGGCGCGCGATCGCCTCGAAGGAGCTCATCTCCGCGGGGTAGCCGAAGATATGCACCGGCAGAATCGCCCGCGTTCGCTCCGTGACCGCCGCCTCCGCCGCCTCCGGATCGAGATTCAACGTGACTGGGTCGATATCCGCGAACACCGGACGCGCACCCTCATACAACGCCGCGTTCGCCGACGCCACGAACGAGAACGGGCTCGTGACCACCTCATCCCCCGCGCCCACCCCCACCGCCCGCAACGCCAGATGCAGACCCGCCGTACCACTCGAGACCGCGCTTGCCGCCCGCGCACCCACACGCGCCGCGAACGCCCCCTCGAACTCCCCCACCCTCGGACCCAACGACAGCGCACCCGAGCGCAACACCTCCAGCACCGCCCGCTGCTCTGCCGCACCCAACGACGGACGCGCCAGTGGGATCGACTCTTCCTCCAACGCCGCCGGCGGAATCAGCGGGCCCCCCCTCCCCTCCCCCTCGTCCGGAGGAATCGGCACATAGCGCAACGGACGCCCCGACGGCCGCCCTGCGGCGGAATCCTCGGCCACCCCCGCCCCCTACCCTCCGCCGCCCGCCGTGCGAGC
The DNA here is from genome assembly GCA_963742275.1 of uncultured Solirubrobacterales bacterium. Lineage (GTDB taxonomy): Bacteria > Actinomycetota > Thermoleophilia > Solirubrobacterales > Solirubrobacteraceae > Palsa-744. Next base: position 13,511 of record CAVUKU010000003.1, read on the forward strand.
TGGAACAGCCATCCCGCCCTCCCCCATCTCAGCCCCCACGCCGCCTCCTTGCGCGGGCGACTGCACCCCCGACTCCAGCGAATCCACCAGCGCATCCCACGAGGCCGCGATCAGGTTCTCCGATACCCCGATCGCGCCCCAAACGCGCCGGCCGTCGGAGGCGTCGATGAGCACGCGCGTCACCGCGCCCGTACCCTTGTCCTCGTCGAGGATCCTCACCTTGAAGTTCACCAGCTCGATGTCCCGCAAATGGGGGTGGATCTCCCCGATCGCCTCCCGCAACGCCCGATCCAACGCATTCACCGGACCATTACCCTCCGCGGTACGCACATAGCGACGCTCCCGCGGACCGCCGGCCCCCGCCCGCCCCGCGTGCCCGCCGCCGTCGCTGGCCGCGTGGGACGAACCGGTGGGAACCCAGATCTTGATCGTCGCCTCCGTCTCCACCGCACCATCCGCGCGCTGCTCCACGATCACCCGCCAGGACTCCAGGCGAAACAACGGCTCGTACTCCCCGGCCTCCCGGCGCATCAACAACTCAAACGAGCCGTCCGCCGCCTCGAACTGAAAGCCCCGATGCTCGAGCTCCTTGACCCGCTCGATCGTGCGCAGCGCCGCCTCCTCGCTCAGATCGATCCCCGCCTCCTGAGCCTTCTCCATCACCGTCGCCCTCCCCGAGAGCTCGGAGACCAGCACCTCCCGGCCGTTACCCACCAGCTCCGGGTCCACATGCTCGAACGTCCGCGCGTCCGCGCTCACCCCCGCCGCATGTAGACCCGCCTTGTGCGCAAACGCATGCTTACCCACATACGGCTGCGCCGGATCCGGCACCCGGTTCAAAAGCTCATCAAGGAAATGCGCCGTCTCGGTCAAGCGCCCCAGACGCTCGGGGGCGAGCAACTCATAGCCCATCTTCAGCTGCAGGTCCGCGATCATCGTTACCAGGTTCGCGTTGCCCGTGCGCTCCCCGATCCCGTTGATCGTGCCCTGCACCTGGCTCGCGCCCGCCTCGACCGCCACCAGCGCGTTCGCCACCGCGCAGCCCGAATCGTCGTGCGTGTGGATCCCCAGCGCCACCCCCGCCAGCGCCGCGTGGACCTCGGCGACGACCTCACGCACGCGCATGGGCAGGGAGCCGCCGTTGGTGTCGCACAGCACCACCCGCTCCGCCCCCGCCGCCGCCGCCGCCCGCGTGCACTCCAGGGCGTAGTCCGGGTCCAGCACGAAGCCGTCGAAGAAGTGCTCCGCGTCGAGCAGCACCCGCTTGCCCTCCCCCACCAGGAACGCGACCGACTCCCCGATCATCGCTAGGTTCTCCTCGCGCGAGACCCGCAGCACCTTCTCCACGTGCAACGTGGAGGCCTTACCCACCAGCGTGCACACCGCCGCGTTGCAACCCGCCAGCACGCGCAGACCCTCATCCTCGCCGGCCGCAGTACTCCGACGGCGGGTCATCCCGAACGCCACGATCTCCGCGCCGCTCAGCGGCTCACGCTCGAGCAGCTCGAACAGCTCGCGCTCCTTCGGATTGGAGGAGGGGAAGCCCGCCTCGATCAGGTCCACGCCCAGCTCGTCCAGGGCGTGCACCACGCGCAGCTTCTCATCGGCCGTCAGGCTCAGGCCGCCGCCTCCCATGCCGTCGCGCAGGGTCGCGTCGTAGAGCTCGATTCTGGACATACGCCTCAGCCGCTCGCGGCGCTCCGCGACGGCGCGGCCGTCGCAGCGGGCGCCTCGCCCGCCGGCGTCTGGAGCGCGGGGGCGCTCACCACGTCGAGCCACTCCCGGTAGCGCTCGGTGCGGCCGTGGATCGCGTCGTCGAAGGCCGCCTGCAGCACCCGCGTCACCTCGCCCGGCTCGCCCGTCCCGATCTTGTGGTCGTCCACTTCGCGCACCGGGACCAGCTCCGCGGCGGTGCCCGAGAGGAAGACCTCGTCCGCGAGGTACATCTCCGCGCGCGCCACGTTGCGCTCCACCACCTTGTATCCGAGATCCTGCGCGATTTGGATCACTGAGTTGCGCGTGATCCCGTCGAGGATCGAGTTGTGCTGCCCCGGCGTTGCGATCTCCCCGCCGCGCACCACGTACACGTTCTCGCCCGTCCCCTCGCACACGTGGCCGTGGTCGTCCAGCAGGATCGCCTCCTCGTAGCCCGCCTTCACCGACTCCACCTTCGCGAGCACGCTGTTGAGGTACTGCCCCGAGGCCTTTGCGTGGGGGATCAGCGAGTCCGGGCTGATCCGCCGCCACGAGGAGACCTTCGCGCGCACCCCGTGGCGCATGCCCTCCTCGCCGAGATAGGTGCCCCACTCCCAGCAGGCGATGCTCACGTCGACGGGGGCGTCCAGCGGGTTCAGGCCCATCGAGCCGTAAGCGCGGTTGACCAATGGACGGATGTAGCAGGAGCTCAGGCCGTTGCGCGCCACCAGCTCCAGGGTCGCCGCGCGCAGCTCCTCCACGGTGTAGGGGACCGGCATGTAGTAGAGCTCCGCCGAGCGCAGCAGCCGCTCGAGGTGATCGACATTGCGGAACACCGCCGGGGGGTGGGTGGGGTTCAGATCCGTCTCGTAGCAGCGCATGCTGTCGAACACGCCCGTGCCGTAGTGCAGGCCGTGCGTGAGGACGTGGACCTTGGCCTCCTCCCAGGGGACGAAGTCTCCGTTCATCCAGATGAGGTCCGTCGGTTCCAAGATCCTGCTCCTGTTCTCGTTCTTCTCTGACTGGAAAATAGGGGCCCGGCTCGCCTGCCTCTTCGGCTGGCCGCGTCACCACATTATGTCTTGAAAAAGAGGGCCCGGCTAGCCCGCCTTCGGCCGGCTGCGCCACCCTCTATAGGTAGTACAGCACCGCTCGCGTCGCGTCGGCCGTGCTGGCGGCGCCCCCCAGGTCGGGTGTGCGCACGCCATCGTCGAGCGCGCGTTCAACGGCTGATTCTACCTCCAGCGCCTGCTCCTCCAGGTCGAGGCTGTTGCGCAGCATCAGTGCCGCGGAGAGGAACATCGCCATTGGATTGGCGATCCCCTCCCCCGCGATGTCCGGCGCGGAGCCGTGCACCGGCTCGTACAGGCCCGGCGCGCGCTGGCCGATCTCCGATCGGTTGCGGTCGCCCAGCGAGGCGCTCGGGAGCATCCCGATCGAGCCCGTCAGCATCGCCGCCTCGTCGGAGAGGATGTCTCCGAACATGTTCTCCGTCAGCAGCACATCGAAGTGGCGCGGGTTAGCAATCAGCTGCATCGCGGCGTTGTCCACGAGCATGTGCTCGAGCTCCACGTGGGGGTATTCGCGGTCCTGCACCCCGCTCACCACCTCCCGCCACAGGCGCGAGGTTTCAAGGACGTTCGCCTTGTCCACGCTCGTCACCTTCGCGTGCGCCGCGTTGAAGGCCGTGCGCGCCACCCGCTCGATCTCCTTGACGGTGTAGGCGCAGAGGTCGCTGGCGCCCTCCGCGGTGCGGGTCTTCTCGCCAAAGTAGATACCCCCCGTCAGCTCGCGCACGACCAGCAGGTCGACGTCTTCGATCCGCTCCCGACGTAGCGGCGAGGAGTCATAGAGCTGGCGTAAGGGGCGCACCGGGCGCACGTTCGCGTACAACCCCAGGCCCTTGCGGAGCTCCAAGAGGCCCCGCTCGGGGCGCGGCGCCCCGGGGTCGGTGCTGTCCCACTTCGGGCCCCCCACCGCGCCCAGCAGCACCGCGTCCGCGCGCCGGCACGCCGCGAGGGTCTCCTCGGTGAGCGGGACCCCGTGCGCGTCGATCGAGGCGCCCCCGATCGGCCGTTCGTCGAGCTCGAACTCGCCGACCGCGTTCAGCACCTGGCGCGTCGCGGCCATGATCTCCGGTCCGATCCCGTCGCCGGGAAGGACCGCTATGCGTCTGCTCACTGGGGTCGCCTCAACATCCGAGGTGGAAGGGTACCCGGGCCACGGGGTCTCCGGCGCCGTGAACGGCCCCCTGCGGACGCTCACAGCGCGGTGGTCTCGACACCCATCCACCCACCCCCCGGGCGGGTGGGCTCCGATCCCCCGTCGTGGGCGGCCTCGTACTCTGCGATCCGCTCCTCGTGGGAGAGCGTCACCGCGATGTCGTCAAGGCCCTCCAGCAGCCGCCGGCGGGTCTCGGGGTCGATCTCGAAGGCCACCGAGACGAGCTGCCCGTCGGGGCCGGGGTAGCGGACCTCCTGGGCGCGCAGGTCGACCTGGCCCTCCCCCGCCGCCGCCAGTGCCCGGCAGTGCTCCTCCGACAGCACCACCGGTAGCAGCCCGATCTTGGTGCAGTTGGAGTAGAAGATGTCCGCGAAAGAGGGCGCCACGAGCGCGTCGAAGCCGTAGTCCTGCAGCCCCCACGGGGCGTGCTCCCGAGAGGAGCCGCAGCCGAAGTTCTCCCCCGCCACCAGGATCGGCCGCGACGGGAGCTCCCAGTCGGGCTCCTTGGCCCAGTCGTAGAAGAGGAACTGCCCGAAGCCCGAGCGCTCCACCCGCTTGAGGAACTGCTTGGGCATGATCTGATCGGTGTCCACATTCGCGCGGTCCAGGTAGCTCACCGGCCCCGAGATCGTCTCTATCGCCTCCATCGCGCCCCCTCGGCTCCAGTTGCGCACGTCGGCGAGGCGCCCCTCGATGGCCGCGGCGCCAGCTCTTCACGAGTCGATGTCTGCGAAGGCCCGTCAACGGCGGACATCACTTCCACTCCCTGATGTCAGTGAAGTGCCCCTCGATGGCCGCGGCGGCCGCCATTTGCGGCGAGACGAGGTGGGTGCGCCCACCGCGGCCCTGGCGGCCCTCGAAGTTGCGGTTGGAGGTCGAGGCGCAGCGCTCCCCGGGCGCCAGCGTGTCGGGGTTCATCCCCAGGCACATCGAGCAGCCCGCCACCCGCCAGTCGAAGCCAGCGTCGCGGAAGATCCGGTCCAGGCCCTCCGCCTCGGCCTGCGCCTTGACCTGCTGGGAGCCCGGCACCACCATCGCGTTCACGCTCGTGCAGACCCGGCGCCCCGCGACGACCTCAGCCGCGGCGCGCAGATCGCCGATCCGGGAGTTCGTGCAGGAGCCGATGAACACCCGGTCGACCGCGATCTCCTCGATCGGCGTGCCCGGCTCCAAAGCCATGTAGTGCAGGGCACGCTCCGCCGCCTCGCGCTCGGCGCGCGCCTGGAACTGCTCGGGTGCGGGCACCCGGCCGGTGACCTCCGCGACCATCGCGGGCGTCGTGCCCCACGTCACCTGTGGAGAGAGCGCCGCGGCGTCCACCACGAGCTCCCTGTCGAAGGCCGCACCCTCGTCGCTCTTCAGCTCGCTCCAGCGCTCGAACGCCGCCTGGAGGGCCGCGCCCTTCGGGGCGCCCGGGCGCTCCTGTTCGGTGAACCACTCGAACGTGGTCTCGTCCGGGGCGATCATCCCTGCGCGCCCCCCGCCCTCGATCGTCATGTTGCAGACTGTCATCCGCCCCTCCATCGAGAGGCGCTCGATCGCGGGCCCCACGTACTCGACCACGTGGCCCCCCGCGCCCCCGACGCCCATCTGCCCGATCGTGCCGAGGATCAGGTCCTTCGCGGTCACCCCGAAGCAAAGCTCCCCCTCGTAGCGGATGCGCATCGAGTGGGGGCGGTGCTGGACCATGCACTGGGTGGCCAGCACGTGCTCCACCTCGCTCGTGCCGATCCCGAAGGCAAGCGCGCCGAACGCGCCGTGCGTGGCGGTGTGGGAGTCCCCGCAGACGATCGTCATGCCCGGCTGCGTCACGCCTAGCTCGGGGCCGATCACGTGCACGATCCCCTGACGCTCGGAGCCCAGCGAGTAGACGGGAACCCCGAACTGCTCGCAGTTGCGCTCCAGCGTCTGCACCTGCACGCGCGAGAGCTCTTCCTTGATCGCCGCCGCGTTCGGCGTGCCGTCCGTCGGCGTGTTGTGGTCCGCAGTCGCCAGTGTGCGCTCCGGGCGGCGCACCGGGCGCCCCGCCAGGCGCAGGCCGTCGAAGGCCTGCGGGCTCGTCACCTCGTGCACGAGGTGCAGGTCGATGTACAGCAGGCCCGGCGCCACCTCGTGCGCCTCCCAGATCTTCTCGAACAGCGTCTTTGCCATGCTCAGGATGCTAGCCGTAGTGGCGCGCCATCGCCTGCCCCCGCGGCAGCGCTCGCGCACACCCTCCACTTCAGGGAGTGAGCACGACCTTGCCGACGTTGCGCCGCTCGGTGATCATCCGCTGCGCCTCGCCCGCCTCCTCGAAGCTAAAGGCGCCCGCCACGACCGGCTGGATCGTGCCGTCGTCCATCAGCTCCCGCAGGGGGTCGATCCACGGGGCGAGCGTCGCGCGGTCCTTCCACAGGCTCAGCATGTTCAGGCCGATCACCGCCTTCGATTCGGAGATCTGCTTGACCATGTTGAAACGCGGCATCCGCAGCAGCGTGCCCAGCCCGGATACGAGGTTGCGCGTCTCGCCGGACACGGCCGCCGAGGCGCCGAACGCAACCAGGCGCCCGCCGGGGCGCAGCTGGCCGTAGCTGCGCCGCAGGCTCTTCCCGCCGACGGCGTCCATGATCAAGTCGAACTTCGGCAGGCCCCGCTCCCAGCCCTCCCGGGTGTAGTCGAGCGGGTGGTCCACGCCGAGCTCCGCGATCCGCGCGTGCTTGGCGGGCGAGGCCGTCCCGTACACCTCGGCGCCGAGGCGCTTTGCGATCTGCGTCGCCGCGATCCCCACTCCGCCGCCGGCGGAGTGGACCAGCACCCGCTCGCCGGGCTGCAGGTTGCCATAACCGATCAGCCCCGCCCACGCCGTGGCGTAGTTGACGGGGATAGCTGCGCCCTGCTCGAGGGTCAGCTTCTCGGGGAGCACCACCACGTCGCCCGCGGGTACCACAACCTGGGAGGCGTAGCCCCCGAATTTCGTGCCCGCCAGCACGCGCTGGCCGGGGCCGAGGCTCTGCACCCCCTCACCCAGCTCGAGGATCGTGCCCCCCACCTCGTAGCCGACCACGCACGGCGGCTTGGGCGCATCCGGATAGATGCCGATGCGCGCCATCACGTCCGCGAAGTTGATGCCCGCCGCGGCCACCTCGATCCGCACCTCGCCGCGGCCGAGCGGGGGATCCGGGCGCTCCTGCACCTTCAGCACCTCGGGTCCTCCGTGCTTAGAGATCTCTACGACCCGCATCCTGCCGCCAGATTATCCAAATCAGGAAAGCACCACGGCCCAGCCCCCGTAGAAGCCCTCCGAGGCGACGATCTCCCGCACGACCTCCGCGGGGACCACGGCGTCGGTCGTGACGACCATCGCGGCGAGGCGCCGATCCTCGCCGGAGGGCCTCGTATCGCCGGCGCCCTGGCCGCTCTCGGGTCCCTCCCCGTCCGGGGTGTGCCCCACCGCCGCCGAGGAAATGTTGATCCCGTGGCTGCCGAAGATCGTCCCCACGCGGCCGATCATGCCGGGGAGGTCGGCATAGCGGAAGACCGCCACGTTCGGCGTGAGCTCGACCGTCAGGCGCCGGCCCTGGACCTCGACGAGGTGCGGCACGCGCTGCGGCCCGATCCCGGTGCCGGCGACCGCGACCCGCTCCCCGCCCGCGACCACGGCCACGCGGATCAGCTCGTTGTAGTCCTGCGCCTCGGAGACCGTCTTCTCCTCGACCACGATCCCCCGCTCCTCAGCCATCGAGGGGGCGTTGACAAGGTTCACCTGCTCCTCTGTACGACCCTGGAGGGCTCCCTGGATCACTGCGAGCGTCAAAATTCGCGTATCGAAGTCCGCGATGCGCCCCAGGAAGGCCGCCTCGATGCGCTCCACCGAGCTGCCCTCCGCGAGCGCCATCGCGAGGCGGCCGAGTTGCGTGGCCAGCGGCAGGAAGGGGCCGAGGACCTCCATGTCCTCCGCGCCGACCGCGGGGATGTTGACCGCCGTGGAGACCACTCCGCCGGTGAGCGCCGCCACGACCTGCTCGGCGCTCTGGTAGCCCGCGCGGTCGGTGGCCTCCGCCGTGGAGGCCCCCAGGTGGGGGGTCACGATCACGTTGGGGTAGCCGAACAGCGGGTGCTCGGTGGTGGGCTCGGAGGGGAACACGTCGAGCGCCGCGCCCCCCACCCTGCCGCTGTCGAGCGCGTCCTTTAGCGCCGCTTCATCGATCAGCCCGCCGCGCGCGACGTTGAGGATGCGCACCCCCTCGCGCATCTGCGCGAAGGCCTCTGCGTTCAGCCAGTTCTTGGTCTCCTCGGTCTTGGGGAGGTGGATCGTGATGAAGTCCGCCTGCGCGTAGATCTCCTCGCTGTTCTGCGCCTTCTCGACCCCCAGCTCGCGGTAGCGCTCCGCGCTCACGAAGGGGTCGAACGCGAGCACCCGCATCCCGAAGCCGCGCGCCCGCGTCGCGACGAGCTGGCCGATGCGCCCGAAGCCGACGATCCCGAGCGTCTTCTCGTAGAGCTCCACGCCGGAGAACTTGGAGCGCTCCCACTTACCCGCCGTCAGCGACACATACGCCTGGGGGATGTTGCGCGCGAGCGCCAGCAGCAGCGCCATCGTGTGCTCCGCGGCCGTGACGACGTTGGACTGGGGGGCGTTCGCGACCACGATCCCGCGCTTGGTGGCGGCCTCCACGTCGACGTTGTCCACCCCCACCCCCGCGCGCCCGATCGCGCGCATGCTGGTGGCCCGCCCGATCAGCTCCGCCGTCAGCTTCGTCGCTGAGCGGATCAGGATGCCGTGGTAGGCGCCGATCCGCTCCGCGAGCTCCTCATCGCTCCAGTCCAGGCCGAGATCCACGTCGAAGTGCTCGCGCAGCAGCTCCACGCCGGAGTCGCCGATCTTCTCCTTGACCAATACCTTCAGGCGCTCGCTCATCGCGCGACCCTCTCCACGACCCACTCGATGCACGCGGTGAGCGCCTGCACGTCAGCCGGCTCGACCGCGGGGAACATCCCGACTCGTAGCTGGTTGCGCCCCAGCTTGCGGTAGGGCTCGGTGTCCACGATCCCGTTTGCCCGCAGTGTCTTCGCGACCGTCGCCGCATCAACCGCATCGTCGAAATCGATCGTGCCCACGACCAGTGAGCGCTTTGCGGGGTCGGCGACGAACGGCGTCGTGTAGGGGGTGCGCTCGGCCCACTCATAGAGGTGCGTGGACGATGCGGTGGTGCGCGCGACGCACCAGTCGAGACCCCCGCCGTCGAGCATCCAGCGAATCTGATCGGCGAGCAGGAACAGCGTCGCCACCGCCGGGGTGTTGTAGGTCTGGTCTTTGAGCGAGTTCTCCAGGGCGGTCTGCAGCGAGAGAAAGGCTGGAATCCAGCGCTCCGAGGCAGCGATCCGAGCGATCCGCTCTTGCGCGGCGGGGCTCAACAGCGCCACCCACAGCCCGCCGTCGGCAGCGAAGCTCTTCTGGGGAGCGAAGTAGTACGCGTCGGCCTGCGCAACATTCACCGGCAGCCCGCCGGCGCCTGAGGTGGCGTCAATCAGCACGAGCGCCTCGCCGGGAGGGCGACGCACCGGCACCATCACGCCGGTGGAGGTCTCGTTGTGAGCCCACGCGGCCGCATCGACCGCGTTCAGCTCGTGAGTCGGGGGATCGGGAGCGCCGCCGGGGTCTGCCTTGACGATGTCCACCCCCTCCAGAAAGGGTGCCTCGCTCGCGGTCTGCGCGAACTTGGAGGAGAACTCGCCGTATACGAGGTGCAGCGAGCGACGCTCGATCAAGCCGAACGCCGCGGCATCCCAGAACGCGGTCGCCCCCCCGTTGCCGAGCGCCACCTCATACCCCTCGGGCAGGGCGAATAGGTCGTGCAGCCCGCCGCGAATCTCTCCCACCAAGGCCTTCACGGGCTTCTGCCGGTGGGAGGTCCCCATCGGCGCCGCCCCCCCAGCGAGACGGGCGAGCGCCTCCGCGCGGACCTTCGAGGGGCCGCAGCCGAAGCGCCCGTCCCCGGGCTTTAGCTCCGCGGGGATCGTCAACTGCTGCTGCTCTGCGCTCGTGCTCGTCATGGGCTTCCTCGTTTCGGGCCTCGAGGGTTAGGTGGATCTGAGGGTGCCCAGGCGCGCGGCGGTGCTGCTCTGAGTGTCGCTCCCCGGTGGTCTTCCACCTCTCTGCTGCGCCAGTCGCGACAGCGTGAGTTTAGCGAAATGACGCGGCGGGTTTCAGCGCGCGGCAGCCACGCCAGACAGCCCTCCCCTCACGCGCGGGGCGTGTCGGGAGTGGCAGTCGCGGTGGAGGTGGCGCGCAGCGTGCAGCTCTCGCCGGCGCAGTCGCGCCGGAGTCGCCGGGCGGAGATGGTCTCGACCAACCCAGCGATCCAGCACATGGGGCAGCCGCGGAGCGCCACCATCCCCCCGGGCGCCAGCAGGAGCGCGAGCGGACCGACGCTCGGGGTCAGTGCGAACGCGGCGCCGATCAGCCCGCCGTCGCCGCTCCCGAGAGGCCCTGGACGCCGGGGGCGAGCCGCGTTCGAGCGTCCTATCGGTGACTTGCCGGCTCGGAGCGCGACCGGCGGGTGAGGATCAAAAAGAAGACTTGATCCAGTCCATGTGCGAGCGCAGCTCCTTGCCGACCGCTTCGATCTGCGTGTCTGCCTGCTCGGCGCGCATCCGCAGGAAGCTCTCCTGCCCGGCGCGGTTCTCGGCGATCCACTCGCGCGCGAAGTCCCCGGACTGGATCTCGGCGAGGATCTTGCGCATGGCGGCGCGGGTCTCCTCGGTGATCACCCGCTTGCCGCGGGTGTAGTCGCCGTACTCGGCGGTGTTGGAGATCGAGTAGCGCATCCCCGCGAGACCCTTCTCGTACATCAGATCGACGATCAGCTTCACCTCGTGCAGGCACTCGAAGTAGGCCATCTCGGGGTCATAGCCGGCCCCGACGAGCGTCTCGAAGCCAGCCTGAACGAGCTCGGAGACGCCGCCGCAGAGGACGGCCTGCTCGCCGAACAGGTCGGTCTCGGTCTCATCCTTGAAGGTCGTCTCGATCACGCCCCCCCGCGTGCAGCCGATCCCCTTCGCGTAGGCCAGCGCCAGCTCGCGCGCTCTGCCGGTGGCGTCCTGGGCCACAGCGATCAAGCCGGGGACACCACTGCCTTCGAGAAACTGGCGGCGCACGAGGTGTCCGGGGCCCTTGGGCGCGACCATCGCCACGTCCACCCCGGGGGGTGGGGTCACCTCGCCGTAGTGGATCGAGAAGCCGTGCCCGAACAGCAGCGCGTCGCCGTCGGCGATCCCGTCGCGCACCTGCTCCTCCCACACCTGGCGGTGCAGCTCGTCGGGAACGAGCATCATCACGAGGTTGCCGGCGCTCGCGGCCTCGACGACGGGCAGCACCTCGAGTCCCTGCTCGCGCGCCTGCGCCGCGGAGGCGGAGTCCTCGCGCAGGCCCACCACCACCTTCACGCCGGAGTCCTTGAGGTTCAGCGCATGGGCGTGGCCCTGGGAACCGTAGCCGATGATTGCGACGGTCTGGCCGTCGAGCAGTGAGAGGTCTGCGTCGTCGTCGTAGAGCATGGCGCGCAGGCTATCTGAAGTCAGGCGCCGGCCACCGCGACCAGCGAGCGGCCGGGGATCTCGAGCGTGCCGTCCGCCGCCGTGTGGGCAGCGAGGCGCTCGGCGAGCGAGTCGCGGATCTGCGCGATCTCCTCCGCGGAGCGGGCGAGCACCATGTCGTGCAGGTCGCGCGAGAGGTCCAGCATCGTCTCCCAGAAGGCATCGAAGCTCGCGTGGCGCTGCACCACGTCGATGGCCTCGATCAGCATCTCGGTGAAGCCCGCCTGCTCCAGCAAGCCGCGCAGGCGCTCGGGGTCGCCGAGCGCGAAGGGGCCGGGTGTGTACCCCGGATCCTCTGTGGGTGGGTGGGAATCCGGTGCCTGCGCCAGCCCGCGCTCGAGCAGCTCCAGGCGGGGGGCGAGCGCCCAGGGGTTCGCCGCCAGCGAGTCCCACACCGCGAGCGCGAGGCGCCCCCCCGGGCGCAGCACCCGGCGTGTCTCCAGCAGCGCCGCGAGGGGGTCGGCCATCAGCATGTACCCCCAGCGGCACAGCACCGAATCCACGCTGGCGACGGGAAGGTCGATCCATTCCGCGTTCCACACCTGGAACTCCACGTTCGTCAGCTCGAGCCTGCCCGCGCAGGCGCGGGCGCCCTCGAGCATCGCCTCCGCCTGGTCGGAGAGGATCACGCCGCCCGTGGGCGCCACCAGCTCGGCGGCGAGCAGACCGGTCTCCCCGAGGCCCGCCGCCAGCTCCAGGACGCGCTGGCCGGGCTGGGGCTCGATCGCCTGCACCATCCAGCGCGAGACCGGCGCCCCCAACTCGCTGATCGAGTCCTGGCGGCGTACCCAGCCGCTCGCCGCCTCCTCCCAGCGCTCCGCGCTCGCGCGCCGGTGCTCCTCCGCGGGGTGAACGCCATCGCGCGGGTGGACGCCATCGCGCGCAGAGTCGGCGGGGCGCGCACCGCGACCGCGCGCGGTGCTCACGGGAGCTCCCAAGCGGTGAGCTCGCGGCGCAGCAGCTTGCCCGAGCGCGTGCGCGGCAGCGGCCCCTGCACCAGCGCCACCCGCTTGGGCACCTTGTGGGCTGCCAGGCGTGTGGCGCAGTGCTCGCGCAGCTCCTCGCCGTGCGCGCGCACCCCTCCACGGAGCACGACCAGCGCGGTCACCGCCTCTCCCCAGCGCTCGTCGGGGCGCCCGATCGCGGCGGCCTCGAGCACCCCGGGGTGTTCCTCGAGTATGGCCTCGACCTCCGTGGGAGCCACGTTCTCCCCCCCGGTGACGATCGTGTCGGCCTTGCGTCCGGTCACCTGCAAGTCTCCCTCTGAGTTCAATCTACCCAGATCTCCCGTCCGCAACCACCCGTCTGCGCCGGCGACGCCCCGGGCGACGGTGGGCCCCGCGACTTCGATCTCCCCCTCCGGGCCGATGCGCACGCGGGTGCAGAAGAGCGGCGGGCCTGCGGTGGGGGCGGCAGAGGAAGCCCTGGGTATGGCGGCAGAGGGAACCCCGGGTGTGGCGACAGAGGAAGCCCCGGGTGTGGCGGCCGCGGCGGCAGCGGAACCCCCGAGCGCGGCAAGCGGGGTAGTGCTCACCTGCGAGCACGCCTCGGTGAGCCCATAGGTGAGACTCACCGGCACACCCGCCGCGCGGGCCCGCACGAGCAGCGCCGCGGGCACGGGGCCGCCCCCGGTGAGCGCGCACCGCAGGGCAGGCGGGCGTTCGAGGCCCGCATCGAGCAGCCGCGCGAGCGTGGTGGCCACGAGGGAGACGAGCGTCACCGGTTGGGAATCGACCAGTATGGCCCCGAGCGCGAGCTCTGGATCGAAGCGCTCGTGCACCACCGCGGTGGTCACGTAGATCGCGCTGCGCAGCAGGATCGAGAGCCCCCCCACGTGGGAGAGCGGCAGGTTGCACAGCCACCGCTCCCGGGGATCGAGTCCGAGTGCCACCGCCGAACCAAGCGCGCTCCACAGGAAGTTCCCGTAAGTCAGCTCCACCGGCTTCGGTGCCGAGGTGGTCCCGGAGGTGTGGATGATCGCGGCCACCGCGTCCAAGTCGTGGACCGCACCCGCAGAAAGACCGCGTGCCTGCTCCGCGCGCAGCGGCTCGTCCACCACCACCGCCGCCCCGTCCACGATCGCGGCGCGCTCGCGCTCCCCCAGGCGCAGGTCCACGGGCACCGCAACCGCACCCAGCAGCAGGCAGGCGTGCAGGGCGACCGCGAAGTCGAGGCCCGCGGGCAGCGCGATCGCCACCCTCTCGCCCGGGATACCCCCCCGCGCCTCGAGCTCCGCGGCGCCGGCCCGCGCGCGCTCATGCAGCTGCGCATAGGAGCAGGCGCCCCGGGGGGTCTCCACCGCGATCGCCGCGGGCGCCGACGCCGCGGCACGCTGCAGCCAAGCTTCGAGGACCATCCACACAGGCTGACAGGAAAAGAGGGGCCCGGCTCGCCGGCCGTGGGCCGGCTGCGCCACCCTCTAGGCTTCGCGCATGCCCACCACATGGACCCCCGCCGGCGAGTACACCGACATCCGCTACGAGAAGTCCACCCAGCCCGAGGGGAAGATCGCGAAGATCACGATCGACCGCCCCGAGGTGCGCAACGCCTTCCGGCCGCTCACCGTGGTCGAGATCTCGCGCGCGCTCACGCAGGCCCACGAGGACCTCGAGGTGGGGGCGATCGTGCTCACCGGGGAGGGCCCGCTGGCGTTCTGCTCCGGCGGGGACCAGCGCGTGCGCGGGGACTCCGGCTACCTCGCCGAGGACGACGCCGGTAATCCGGACCCCACCCGCCCGGGGCGCTTCCACGTAACCGACCTGCACGTGCAGATCCGCCGCCTGCCCAAGCCGGTTGTCGCATCGGTCGCGGGCTACGCGATTGGCGGGGGGCACGTGCTGCACCTCGTGTGCGACCTCACGATCGCCGCGGAGAACGCGCGCTTCGGGCAGGTCGGCCCGCGCGTGGGCTCCTTCGACGGGGGTTTCGGGGCGGGCCTGCTCGCGAACCTGGTGGGGCCCAAGAAGGCCAAGGAGATCTGGTTCCTCTGCCGCCAGTACACCGCCGCGCAGGCCCTCGAGATGGGGCTCGTGAACACGGTCGTCCCGCTGGAGCGCCTGGAGGAGGAGACGGTGGGGTGGTGCCGGGAGATGCTCGCCCTCTCCCCCTTCTCCCTGCGTCTGCTGAAGGCCTCCTTCAACGCCGCCGAGGACGGCCTCACGGGCATCCAGCAGCTCGCCCACGACGCCAACCTCCTCTTCTACGGCAGCGAGGAGGCCCAGGAGGGCCGCGACGCCTACCGCGAGAAGCGCCCCCCAGACTTCTCGAGGTTCCCGAGGAGGGCGTGAGCGTGCGCCACACTCCCCCCACCCCGCCCGGGGAGCCGCAACGGGGCAGCGGAGCGCAGAGCGGGACGGGATGATCGCCGTTCCCTCCTCCCCCCCTCCGATCGAGGAGCGCCCCGCGCTCGAGGCCCCGGGCCGCCCGAGCGCGGTGCACATCTGGGTGATGGCCGCGCGCGTGCGCACCCTGCCCGCCGCGATCGCGCCCGTGCTCGTCGGCACCTCGCTCGCGCTGGGGGCCGGGCGCTTCGACCCCTTCGCCTTCGTGGCGGCGCTGCTCGGCGCGATCTTCATCCAGGTGGGCACCAACCTCTCCAACGACTACTCCGACGCGCGCCGTGGCGCCGACACCGAGGACCGCCTCGGCCCCGTGCGCGTAACCGCGGGGGGCCTCGTCCCCCCCAGCCAGGTGCTGCTCGCCACCTACGTCACCTTCGGCCTCGCGGTGCTCTGCGGGATCTATCTCGTGGCCGTCGCCGGCTGGGGGCTGATCGCGGTCGGTGCCGCCTCGATCCTCGCGGGCGTCCTCTACACCGGGGGGCCCCGTCCCTACGGCTACGAAGGGCTGGGGGAGCTGTTCGTGTTCCTCTTCTTCGGGATCGTCGCCGTCGCGGGCTCCTACTACGTGCAGGTCCAGCAACTCCCCTGGCAGGCCTTCGCGTGCGCGGTCCCCGTGGGCCTCCTGGCAAGCGCGATTCTCGTGGTCAACAACGTGCGCGACATCGACACTGACCGCCGCGCCGGCAAGCGCACGCTCGCGGTGCGCCTCGGCCGCCAGCGCACACGCACGCTCTACACCACGATGCTCGCCGTCGCCTTCGCCTGCGCCCCGCTGCCGTGGCTGCTGCACTCGATGAGCGCCTGGCTACTGCTCCCCTGGGCCGCGATCCCGCTCGCGGTGTCTCTCACACGGGTCGTGCGCACCCGCCTGGACGGCCCCTCGCTCAACGGGGCGCTCGCGCGCACGGGCCTGCTGCAGCTGATCTTCTGTCTGCTCTTCTCCGCCGGCATCCTCGCCGGCGGGGGCATCGGCGGGTAGGAGGGCATCTCATGGGAGGCACCGTCGCGCACACCCGTGGAGTCGAGCTCGCTTGACCGGCCGCTAGGCGCGGGCGAGGAGTCCGGAGTGAGATTGTGCGGATGAGTGTCACCGAGCGCGTGCTGCGTCTGCGCACGCCGCTCGAGACGTCATACGGCGCGGTGCGCGAGCGCGAGCTCCTCACCGTGGCGCTCACCGACACTGACGGCGTCAGCGGCTTCGGGGAGGCAGCGCCGCTGCAGCCCTATGACGGGGTGAGCATGGCGCAGGTGCGCGCGGCGCTCGAGGCCTACCGGCCCGTCCTGATGCAGTCTGAGGGCGTGAGCGGCGCGCAGCTGATCGAGGCCTGCCGGCGCGTGGAGGACCTCCCCGCCGCGCTCGCCGCGATCGACCTCGCGCTGTGGGACCGCGCGGGGCGCCGCGCGGGCAGGCCGGTGGCGGCCCTGCTCACCGACGACCCCGCCGCCAAGGTCACCGTCAACGCGACGGTGGGCGCCACCGACCGCGCGGGCGCCGCCGAGCAGGCCGCGCGCGCCGCAGAGCTCGGCTTCGAGTGTGTGAAGGTGAAGGTCGGCATCGGCGATGACCCGGGCCGCGTGGCGGCGGTGCGAGCGGCGGTGGGCCCGCACGTGGCGCTACGGGTGGACGCCAACGGCGCCTGGGACGTCGAGGGCGCGGTGCGCGCGATCGAGGCGCTCACCCCCGTGGGCCTCGAGCTCGTGGAGGAGCCCACGCACGGCCTGGAGGGGGTCCGCGCCGTGCGCGAGCGCGTCGCGGCGCGCGTGGCGATCGACGAGACCGCCGCCGAACACGGCGCCCTCGGCGCGGGCGTCGCCGACGCGGTCTGCCTGAAGATCTCCCGCTGTGGGGGCATCGGCGGCCTGCTCGCCGCCGCCGCGCTCGTGCGCGCCTCCGGCGCGGAGGTCTACCTCGCCTCCACGCTCGACGGCCCCCTCGGCGTCGCCGCAGCGGTGCACGCCGCCGCCGCGCTGGCCTCCCGCGGCCCGCTGCCCCCCTGCGGCCTGGCTACGCTCGGCCTCTTCGAGGACCTCGAGGACCCGCTGCCCGTCCGGGAGGGGCGCATCGCGGTGCCCTCCGCGCCGGGGTTGGGGGTGCCAGCGCCTCAGAGTCAGAGTGCCTGAGCGACCGCCGCGGGGCTCTCCAGCGGCAGCCCGTGGCCACCGGGTGCGATGATCAGCTCACCCCCCGCCAGTAACCCCACCATTCGCCGGCCCAGAGCCTGGAACTTCGCATCGCGGGCACCCACCAGAACGGTGACAGGCATCGCCAACTCGGGGAGGCGGTCCCACAGCGGCTGCATCTCCCCCGTGCCAACGCCCCGCAGGACGGCAGCCAGAGCATCCGGGCGGTTTCGCCGCTGATCCTCGCGCGCCAGCCCCCCCACCTCGAGGGGCTCCTCGGCGAACAGCGGCTGGGTGCGCCAGCGCTCGATGAACTCCTCATAGGGCCCGCATTCGAGATCCTCGGCGAGGGCGCGATCGGCCTCCCGCCGCCGGTCTCGCTCGGTCGCGTCCTCGATACCTGCGGTGGTCGAGATGAGCACCAGCCGCGCCACCCGCTCAGGAGCGGCGAGCGCAACATGCAGGGCAACGCGCCCGCCCATCGAGTAGCCACACAGCACGAAGCGCTCGGGGCTGTTTGCGAGCACGTGATCGGTACAGCCCGCGAACGAGATCGGGGGCGACAGGTCCGCCGCCTCTCCATGGCCCGGGAGGTCGAGCGCCAGCGGACGGTAGCGTTCAGGGTCGAGCAGCCCCACCACGCCGTCCCAGGCGCTGCGGGTGCCGCCGAAGCCATGCAGCAGAACGATGTTCTCGGGCAAGCCGCGATCCTATGACTCCCGCCACTAACACCCACCTGCTCCTGCGCGCGTTCGTGGATGAGCTCGCGCGCTGCGGGCTGCGCGACGCGTGTACCTCGCCGGGGTCGCGATGCACGCCGCTCGTGCTGAGCCTCGCGCGGGAGCCGCGGCTGCGCTGCCACTCCCACATCGATGAGCGCTGCAGCGGCTTCTTCGCGCTCGGACTCGCGAAGTCCTCGGGGCTGCCGGTGGCGCTGACGTGCACCTCAGGCACCGCCACCGCGGAGCTGCTGCCGGCTGTGATCGAGGCGCACGAGGCGGGCGTACCGCTCCTGATCCTCACCGCGGACCGCCCCCCCGAGCTGCGCGAGAACGGCGCGGGACAAACGATCGACCAGGTCAAGCTCTACGGAGACGCCGCCAAGTGGTTCTTCGAGGTCGGGGTGCTGGAGACGCAGGGCGGTGCGGCCAATGAGGCCGGAGCGACCGATGCGGCCGGCGTCAGCGATGCGAGCCAGGCCCGGCTACGTTGGATGCGCACGCTCGCCTGCCGCGCCTACTGGCGCACGCTGGAGGGCCGCCCCGGCGTGGTGCACCTCAACTTCCCGCTGCGCGAGCCACTGGTGAGCGAGGAGCCCCTGCCGACGGACGGCACCGGGCGCCCCGACGGCCGTCCGCTCGTGACCTGCACGCCCGCGCGCCCGACGGCGCCCGAGGATGCGCGCTCCCTCGCCGGGCCCGTGGCCGCCGCCCGCCGGGGGGTGATGGTGGCGGGGCGCTACGAGCGCGACACCGCGCTCGGGGAGGCCGCCTCGGCGTTCTGCGCGGCCGCCGGCTGGCCGCTGCTGGCGGACCCGCTCTCGGGCGCGCGGCGGGGGGATGCGGCGGTGGCGCACTACGACGCGCTGCTGCGTCACGGCTCGTTCGCCTCGAGCGTCACGCCCGACCTCGTGCTGCGCGTCGGCGACCTGCCCACCTCCAAGCCCCTACGCGGATGGCTCGCGAACCTGCGCGACGTTCCGCAGGCGGTCATCGAGCAGGAGGGCCGCTGGCAGGATCCCGACGCAACGCTCTGCCGCCGTTTCGCGCTGGAGCCCGCCGCGGCGCTGCGGGGGCTGGCGCAGGACGCACCCGCGAACCCCGACTGGCTTCAGACCTGGCGCAGCGCGGACGAGCGCGCGGCGGAGGCGATCCTCGGGGTACTCGGCGCGAAGGGTCTCTGCGAGCCTGCGGTAGCCGCCGAGCTCGGCGTGCTGCTGCCCGCAGAGGCGACGCTGTTCGTGGCCTCCTCGATGCCTGTGCGCGACATCGAGAGCTTCTGGCCGGTGCGCCCCGACCCCCCGCGCGTGCTCTGCAACCGGGGCGCCAACGGGATCGACGGGACGGTCTCGAGCGCCTTCGGCGCGGCCGCCGCCGGCCGCGGCCCGGTGGTGCTGCTGATCGGCGACGTGGCGCTCGCGCACGACATCGGCGGCCTGCTCGCCGCCCGGCGCCTGGAGCTAGATCTCACGATCGTGCTGATCGACAACGGCGGCGGGGGCATCTTCGACTTCCTGCCGGTGGCGGACGCATCGATGACGAGGAGCGGCAGCGGCGAAGATACTAAGAACGGCATGCTTGAGGACCTCTACACTCGCCACATCGCCACTCCCACGGGCCTCGACTTCGCGGCAGCCGCGCGGCTGTACGGCCTCGAGCATGAGACCGTCCTAGACGTCCTCGCCTTCCGTGCAGCGCTCGAGCGCGCGCTCGCCGGGCGCCCCCGCTGCGCGGGCATCATCGAGGTCCGCACCGATCGTGCGGAGAACGTGGCGCTGCATCGCCGTGCCTGGGAGGCCGTCGCGGGCGTGCTGGACGGGGGGACCTGAGCTCCCAGGGGAGCCCGAGAACCTCATGCTCGCCTATCTTCTATGGCACCGTCCCACCGAGGGCGTCGAGCGCGAGGCCTACGAGCGCGCCTGCGAGCGTTTTCACCGCTCGCTGCATCACTCTCCCCCGGTTGGCTTCCGCGGCTCAGCGGTGTTCGCTCTCGCCGAGTGTCCGTGGCTCTCTCCCCCCCAGGAGCGCGCCTACGAGGACTGGTACCTGCTCGATGACTTCGCCGCCCTCGGGGTGCTGAACGAGGCGGCAGTCGCGCACGGCCACCGCGGCGCCCACGACGAGATCGCCCGGCGCTTCGGCGCTGGCGCGGGCGGCCTGTACGGCCTACTGGAGGGCCACGCCGACCTCCCGGGTTCTCCGCACGCCGTGTGGGTAGCCCGCCCGCCCGGCGCCGCTCGCCGCTCGCTCGGGGAGCTCTTGGGCGATGGCATCGACCCGCGGCACGCGAGCCTCTGGCGCCGCAGCCTTGTGTTCGGACCTGCCCCGGAGTACTGCCTGTTGACCAACCAGCCGATCTCCGATCGCTCCCCAGCCGGCGTCGCGCCCACTCGCCTACCCAAAGGCTGGCGCGCTTCCGTCTACAAGCGCGAGCCGATCTGGCATAGCTGACGTGGCATGAACCCATCCAGTATGGGCGGGAGCGGGGAAGCGTCATTTATAAGTCTTTGGACTTACTCCAAGTATACTAACGACGCGATCATGAGTCGGGCGACCGGTGCGAACCCGGCGATCCGAGGCGTAGTCGAGAGCACCAATATCGCCGGTGTCGCAGCGTCTTTGCTTTGAAGACGGGCGTCGCGGACTCGGCAACCAACCCCAAAGGGAAAAGGAGCAGAGCAACATGCAACATCCAAAGATGGCCCTTGGACTGGTCGTCCTGACCAGCCTGATGGCAGTCATGGCCTCGCCCGCGATGGCGACGCCGAGATGGGGGGCTTGCGTCAAAGTCGGAGCAACGGAAGGTCGCTACAGCTCTGGCCTCTGCGACGAATCGGGAAAGGGCTGGGAAACAAAAGAAGTCGAAGGAACCAGCGCAGTCACATCCAGCGGCGAACTCGAACTCGAAGACTCGAAAGCCACAGGAGGAGCAACTGGCATCAAGTGCAAAGGAACCGCCACAGGATGGATCGCCAACTTACCATCAGGAAACGGCGAGAACGGCACCACCACAATAACAGCAACGAGCTGCACCTTCCTCTCCGGCAAGGCCGGGTCATGCGAAACATCAAAAGGCGTGACAGCCAAAGCTAGAAACCTCCCGTGGGGCACAAGACTCATAGAAAGAGAAAACAAAGTCAGAGACGAACTCATAAGCGGCCCCAGAAAAGAAGTGGGTAACGGAGAACCCGGCTGGTCAGTCGAATGCACCGTCGGGGGAATATTCAAAATAACGGACACATGCGAACACCAGGGCAACACCCTCAGCACGAACGCAAACAGATCAACAGGAGAACTAGAAGAGACATTCGACGAAAGAACCAAAGAAGAAACAATGGTCACCTGCAGCGTCGGCGGCTCGAACGCCGGGTTAGTACGCGGAACCATCTCCAGCAAACTAACCAGCGGAAACGCGTTCTGGACCATACCACCCGGACCACCCATGCTTGTTTCAACACCGAGATGGGGGGCTTGCGTCAAAGCCGGAGAAACAGAAGGTCGCTACAGCTCTGGCCTCTGCAACGAATCGGGAACAGGCTGGGAAACAAGGGAGCTCGAAGGAACCAGCACAGTAACATCCAGCGGCGAACTCGAACTCGAAGACTCAAAAGCCACAGGAGGAGCAACTGGCATCAAATGCAAAGGAACCGCCACAGGATGGATCGCCAACTTACCATCAGGAAACGGCGAGAACGGCACCACCACAATAACAGCAACGAGCTGCACCTTCCTCTCCGGCAAGGCCGGGTCATGCGAAACATCAAAAGGCGTGACAGCCAAAGCTAGAAACCTCCCGTGGGGCACAAGACTCATAGAAAGAGAAAACAAAGTCAGAGACGAACTCATAAGCGGCCCCAGAAAAGAAGTGGGTAACGGAGAACCCGGCTGGTCAGTCGAATGCACCGTCGGGGGAATATTCAAAATAACGGACACATGCGAACACCAGGGCAACACCCTCAGCACGAACGCAAACAGATCAACAGGAGAACTAGAAGAGACATTCGACGAAAGAACCGAAAAAGAAACAATGGTCACCTGCAGCGTCGGCGGCTCGAACGCCGGGTTAGTACGCGGAACCATCTCCAGCAAACTAACCAGCGGAAACGCGTTCTGGATCTTAGCTCCGGCCCTAAAAACCTGATGCAGCAGGAAGCCTGAAGGGGCTGGGTGGGTCTGGTATCGATCCAGGCCCACCCGCTCTGCACCGTTCAGCCGCCCTCACCCAGCCAGCAGCGGCAACAACGCCGCCAGCTTCACCTCGGTCTCCGCGAGCTCAGCGGGGGGGTCAGAGTCGCGCACCACACCGACACCTGCGTAGCAGCGGGCGATGGGGCCGCGCAGCAGAGCGCAGCGCAGGGCGACGCAGAACTCACCGTCCCCCGTGGCATCGGCCCAGCCCACGGGGCCGGCGTACCAGCCGCGGTCGAGGCCCTCGAGGGCCGGGATCAGCGGCCGGGCGCGCTGCAGCGGCTCGCCCCCGACGGCGGGCGTGGGGTGCATCAGCTCGAGCAGCTCGATCACGTCGAGGGGCTGGGCGAGCTGCGCGCGGATGGGGGTGCCGAGGTGCTGGATGTTGGCGACCCGCACGAGCGTAGGCTCGGGGGGAGCCGCGGTCCAGAGGGCGTGCTGGCGCAGGGCGCGCTCGATGCGGCGGATCACGATCGCGTGCTCCTCCCGGTCCTTCTCGGAGTGCATGAGCTGTTCCCCGAGATGATCGTCAACCGCTGGATCGGCGCTGCGGCGCATGGAGCCCGCGAGCGCGAGCGCGCTGACGCGGTGGCCCTCGCGACGCACGAGCAGCTCGGGGCTGGCGGCGACGAAGGCGGCGTCCTCGCGCCCGACGCAGAAGACGGTGCAGGAGGGGAACCCCTCGCGCAGCACCCCGAAGAGCGCGGCGGGGTCGTGCTCGCGGGGGGCGTGCACCTGGACCTCGCGGGCGAGCACCACCTTCTCGAGGCCCCCCCCGCGGATCACCTCGACGGCGCGCGCCACCGCGGCCTCGTAGTGCTCGGGGGGCATTGCGCTCGCGATCCGGTAGCGCCCCGCGGGCGCGGGATCGAGCATGGGCAGGGGCGCGACACGCAGCTCCCTCACGCGCTCCTGAAGGCGCCCGAGCAACTCCTCGGGAGTATCGTCGGGAGCGGCGAGCGCGCAGAGGGTCAGGCGCACACGCGCCCGGGGGCCCATCGCGCCATCGCGCTCGCCCCCCGCAGGCTCGCCGGCGCGCCGCTCGCGGCTGAGGAGCACCTCGGGCACGATGAGCGAGGCGGGCTCGAAGCCGCTCCACGCGGGATCCGCGCCACCGTCGGCGGCGAACGCAAAACCCCCGAGCGCGATCGGCCCGCCGCCCGTGGACCCCGGATCGGAGGGGTCCTCCGGGGGGTCCCCAATAGCGGCGGCCGCCAGGGCGCGCCAGCGATCGGCCACAGTGGCAAAACGCTCGGGGCCGGCGGCGCTCAGACAGACCGCCTCGCCGAGCGCCGCCAGCGCGCGGGCGCCGCGCTGGGGCTGCTCTAAGAGGAACCAGGGCTCCCCGGGGCGCCTAGAGGCGCAGGCGATGGCGCTGGGATCCACCCCCTCGCCCAGCGGCAGGGTGAGCGCGGCGAGCGTCTGCTGACCGCTGCGCCGCGCACGCTTGACCGCGAGCCGCAGGCGCGCGTCGAGCCGCTCGCGGTCGGCGTCGCCGAGCGCGAAGGCACCCTCGTATGCGGGAACGCCAGGTGTGGGGTGTGGAGTCTTGTCGGTGCGGATGCGGACCATGCGGGGAGCGCTGCCTCGCCGTCTGCACTTGAGCCTAGTACAACCGCCCTCGTTTGATTGGGCGCGCTCAACTACAACATGGATCACGTACTACACGGTCGAGCAGCGGGGAGCCCTGCGAGATCGACGTGATCGGGCTGCGGGGAGCGCGCACCATCCTGCTCGGAGAAGCCCGTTGGCAGAGACGCCCGCTGGACGCAAGCGACCTCGCGCGCCTGCAGCGCAAGGCGGCCCGCACCCCGCATGCCGTGGCGCTACCGATCTTCGCCCTATGGGGACCTGACGTGGCGATGGCAACACCCCGCTTGGGCGGAAGCAGGACGCGAGCAAGTCTCTCGATGAACTTTTGGACTTATGCCGATATACTGACGATACAGTCGCGAGCCAAACGATCGGTGCCAACCCGGTGATCCAAGGAGCGGCTGAGAGCACAAATACCGCCTGTGTCGCGAGGTTCTTTGCGTTTGAAGACGGGCGTCGCGGAATCGGCAACCAACCCTAAGAGGAAAAGGAGCAGTGCTACATGAAGTATCTAAAAATAGCCTTCGGGCTGGCAGTGGTCGCTGGCCTTATGGCGATCGTAGCTTCGCCGGCGATGGCGACGGCAAGGTGGGTGACATGCGAGAAAGGCTCAGGCAAATATACGAGTAATACGTGTACGACACTGGGCGCCGGTGGATGGGAAACAAAGGAACTAGCCGGGACAAGCACAGTGACGGGCAGCGGCGAAGTCGAAATGGAAGATTCGAAAGCCACAGGAGGAGCAACTGCCATCAAATGTAAAGGGAGCGGCACAGGATGGGTCGCCAACCCAAAAACAGGCAACGGCGAGGGCGGGACTATTACGGTCACAGCCTCGTCCTGCTCGTTTATCAAAGCCGGATCCTGTGAAACATCGAAAACTGTGACAGGTAAAGCTAGAAATCTCCCGTGGGGCTCAAGACTCGTAGAAGGACCAAGAGCGGAATCTTCAGGGATCGGAGCAGTAAATGCAAACGAAGTCAGAGCTGAACTCGTAAGTGGCCCTAGAAAAGAAGAGGGTAATGGCGAACCCGGCTGGTCGGTCGAATGTACCGTTGGCGGAATACTCAAAATAACGGATACATGTGAACGTCAGGGCAATACCGGCAGCACGAATGCACTTAGATCAACGGGAGAAATGGAAGGAAAGTCCGAAACACTAACGGAAGCAGAAACGAAAGCCACCTGCAGCGTCGGTGGAGCAAATGCCGGAGCAGTACGCGGAACCGGCGTCAGCAAATTAAGCAGTGGTAATGCGTTATGGATCTTAGCCCCCAATTTAAAAACTTGATGAGGACGCAAGTCTAAAGGAGCCGGGTGGGTCTGGTATCGATCCAGGCCCACCCGCTCTGCACCGCTCAACCGCCCCCTCGAGCCCGCTGGAGCGCAGCTACGTCTCGCTGCGCCCCCGGGAGATCGCGATCTCGCCGGTGCGCATCATCTCGATCAGCCCGAACGGGCGGACCATGCCCTCAAAGGCCTCGATCTTCTCGGTGGTGCCGGTGATCTCCACGATGATGGAGCGCTTGGTCACGTCCACGACCTTGCCGCGGAAGATCTCGGTGATCTGCATCAGCTCCCCCCGCTGGGGACCGTCGGCGGCGACCTTGAACATCGCGAGCTCCCGCGAGACGGTGTCCTCGGGCTCGAGATCGCGGATCTTCAACACGTTGATGAGCTTGTGCAGCTGCTTGGTGACCTGGTCGATGGGGTGCAGCGCCCCGTCGACGGTGAGCGTCACGCGCGAGATCTGCTCGTCGTCGGTGGGGCCCACGGTGAGCGTGTCGATGTTGAAGCCCCGGCGGGCGAACAGCCCCGCGATGCGGGTGAGCACGCCGGACTTGTTTTCCACGAGGATCGAGAGCACATGCTTGCGCCCCGTGCGCAGGTTGCCGGAGGCTTCGAGTTCCTCCAAGCTGAGGGGTTCCCTGGTGGCGGGTTCACCCATCGCTCAGCCCACCATTTCCCTGGCGGCCTTGCCGGCGGGGATCATCGGGTAGGTGTTCTCCTCGCGGGTGACCCGCACGTCGACCACCACGGGACCCTCGATGGCGAGCGCGCCGCGCATGTCCTCCACGAGGGTGTGCTTGTTCTCGAAGCGCATCCCCGTGGCGCCGTAGGCCTCGGCGAGCTTGACGAAGTCCGGGTAGGAGCCCATGTCGACCTGGCTGTAGCGGCCGTCCCAGAAGAGCTCCTGCCACTGGCGCACCATGCCGAGGTAGCCGTTGTTCATGATGAACACCTTGATCGGGATCTTCTCCTGCGCGCAGGTGGCGAGCTCCTGGGCGTTCATCTGCACCGAGCCGTCCCCCGCCACGCAGCAGACCACGCGGTCGGGGCAGCCCACCGCAGCGCCCATCGCGGCGGGCAGGCCGAAGCCCATCGTGCCGAGGCCCCCCGAGTTGATCCAGCGGCGGGGGGCGGGGAAGTCGTAGTACTGGGCGGTCCACATCTGGTGCTGGCCTACATCGCTTGAGATGATCGCCTCGCCACCGGTGGCCTCGTACAGCGCCTGGATCATGTACTGGGGCTTGATCTCCGCGTCGGCGCTGTCCTCGTATTTGAGCGGGTGCTGCTCCCTCCACCCCCCGATGCGCCCCCACCACTCCTCTAGGCGCGCGGGGTCCGCGCCGAGCGCGCGGTACTCCACGGCTAGCTTCGCGAGCACGTTGCGGGCGTCGCCGACGATGGGGATGTGGGCGGGCACGTTCTTGGAGATCTCCGCGGGGTCCACGTCGATGTGGATGAACTTCGCGTGGGGGGCGAACTCGGAGAGCTTGCCGGTAATGCGATCGTCAAAGCGCGCCCCCACCGCGCAGATCAGGTCGGCCTCGTCCATCGCGTAGTTGGCGGCGCGGGTGCCGTGCATCCCGAGCATCCCCAGCCACTGGGGGTTGGGCTCGCCAACGCCACCCCCCCCTCCTCCCCCCTCCCCACCACGCCCCGGCCCGCCGAGGCGCGCGGGGAGGGCGCCGAGGCCCATGAGGGTGCAGGTGACGGGGAAGCGGTCGCAGCCGGCGAGCTCCACGAGCTCCTCGGAGGCGTTCGCGTTCACGACGCCCCCCCCGGCGTAGATCACGGGACGCTGCGCCGCGGCGAGCGCCTTGGCGGCCTGGCGGATCTGCTTCTGGTTGCCCTCCACCGTGGGCTGGTAGCCGGGGAGGCGCAGATCGGTGATCGGCTCGTAGTCGATCTCCGCGCGGGAGAGGTCCTGGGGGATGTCCACGAGCACCGGACCCGGTCTCCCGGTGGAGGCGATGTGGAAGGCCTCGTGGATCGCGCGCGGGATCTCCAGGGGGTGCTGGATCATGAAGGAGTGCTTCACCACGGGCATCGTGATCCCGATCGTGTCGGCCTCCTGGAAGCCGTCGGTGCCGAGCAGCTCCGTGCGGACCTGACCGGTTATGAACACCACCGGCACCGAGTCCATCATCGCGTCGCAGATGGGGGTGATGAGGTTGGTGGCGCCGGGGCCACTCGTGGCGAAGGCGACGCCCACTTTGCCGGTGGCCTTGGCGTAGCCCTCCGCGGCGTGCCCGCCCCCGGCCTCGTGGCGCACGAGGATGTGGCGGATGCCGGCGTCCACGAAGGCGTCGTAGGTGGGGAGGTTGGCGCCCCCGGGCAGGCCGAAGACGACCTCGACACCCTCCGCCTTGAGACATTCCATCAGAGCGTCCACCGCGCGCATGGAGCCGACCTCCTTTCCTTCATCGCTCGAAACGGGCCAAAAAGGCAGTGTATCAGCGGGTTTTGGCCCACCCACTACGCCACTCCTAGTGGTCGATGGCCAAGCCAGGCAAGGGCGCAGTGAGCGAAGTGTGCTTTGCTGGCCGAAACGGGGACTCGCGCCGAAGGCGCGTGTCACCCGGCTTCGGTAAGCAATCGAGGACGCCGCCTGGCGCCGTGCCAGCGGCCGCTAGGAGGAGCCGATCGCGATCCCGATCGATAGCGCGATCGCGCCGCCGACGGTCACCACGAGCAGCGAGGAGCGCATGGAGACGTTCAGGAAGCGTTTGCGCACCCAGGCGATCGCGAACAGCTCGAACGCCACCACGCACCCCGCGACGAGCAGGGCTTTGTGGACGTCGCTGATGAGGAAGGGCAGCGTGTGGAAGATCCCCCCCAGGGTGGTCATCCCCCCGGTGATCGCCCCCCGCACCACCGCCGAGCCGCGGCCGGTTTGCTCGCCGGTGTCCGAAAGCGCCTCCGACCACCCCATGCTCACGCCGGCGCCCAGAGCGGTGGAGAAGCCGACGAGCAGCGCCACGTGGGAGCTGGAGGAGATCGCCGCCGCGAAGATCGGGGGCAGCGAGGAGACGGTGCCGTCGATCATCCCCACGAGCGCGGGCTGCACCACGCGCAGCACGAAGTCCCGCTCGTCGGCGAAGCCCGCGCGGTGGATGAGGCGGGCGATCAGCGAGCTGTGCAGCTGAACAGGCGGGGCCTCTGCGTCCATGCAGGGATTTATAGAGCCCCCGCCGGTTCGGGCTCCCTAATGCGGGGGGCTCTCAGTAGTGCTTGGGCTCTCAGCCCGGCGCCGCCGAGGAGGGCTTCCAGGATTCCGGCGCGATGATTTGATCCGGCTCCCCGCCCACCCACTCGAGCTCAGTCCCGCACCGGGTGCAGAGGGCGTCGTAGATCTTGGTGACGCGCCCACAGCGGGGGCAGGCGCGGCGCATCTCGTTGCTCTCCATGCGGTACACGATCGCCACGAGCAGGCCGATGATGGGGATGACCGCGGAGATCAGGAACCACAGCATGAAGGAGCTGCCCTTGAACCGGCCCACGAACCCGCCGGCGAGCCCGAAGCCCAGGCAGATCGTTACGTAGCCCATCGAGCGCCCCCTATAGGAGCACGCGCACGGCCCACACAACGGCCGCGATTGCGAGCACCACGACGGCGATAGTGGCGATGAAGGTGATGAGGCCGATCACAACATGCAGCAGCAGCCAGGCCGCCACCGCCACGATCATCACGGCCACGACCGTCTTGCCGAGCGAGCGCGAGGAGGATGGGGATACCGGAGACTCGTCCATGTGCCTGTTCCAGATGGTAGCGCCCGCAAGGATGGATGCGCGACACCCGACAGCGCGATGCGGCCGGGCGGGAGCTCTCACCCCAGCCCGGCCGCACGCATCCTGCTCCGCCAATCCGCGGTCGAGGGGAGCCGCGAAGGCGAAATTTCGTTCAGTGGGGGCGACGCAGCCGACCGAACTCGCTGGCGATGCGCGCCGTCGCGAGATCGGTCCCGTCGAGATCGGAGCGCCGCCCGATGCCGGCAAGGCGGTAGCGCTTGATCGCGGGACGCTGAGTGGACTCCTGCGTGTGCTCTTCTGGCAGGAGGAGGAACCGCCGGGAGGATGATCCGTTGGAGCCGATGCGAGGAGGGTTCATAGCGAGCATATTGGCGCCCGCGAGGCCGCCTGCCTTTGGCCCAAAGTCCAAGATGTGCGCGGATGTGGTGTTGCGGTTGCGAGTCGCCAGAGGGCAGGCCGCTCCTCCCTGCGGTTTGCGAATCGCTCCACTGCCGCCAAGCTGCTCCCGTCGCGGTTTGCGAGTCGCCCCTCAGATGCCGAGCTGCTCCTGTCGCGGTTGCGAGTCCCGCTCAGATGCCGAGCTGCTCGTGCACGAGCCGGGTCACCTCGCCGCCGTCGGCGCGGCCCTTGGTCTCGCGCATGACGTGGCCGACGATCGGCCCGATCGCCTTGGCGTTGCCGGCGCGCAGGTTCTCGGCGGCCTGCGGGTTGGCGGTGAGTGCCTCCGCGACGATC
Organism: uncultured Solirubrobacterales bacterium; assembly: GCA_963742275.1. Lineage (GTDB taxonomy): Bacteria > Actinomycetota > Thermoleophilia > Solirubrobacterales > Solirubrobacteraceae > Palsa-744. The sequence continues at coordinate 42,738 of CAVUKU010000003.1, forward strand.
GCCGCGAGCTCATCGCCGCCGTCCATGGCCTGCAGGCTCTCGGCCTGGACGATCTCACGCGGGTCTCCGCCCTGCGCCACCAGCCGGTCGAGCACCTGGCGGCCGGCGCCCACGCTGATGAGCTTGGCGGCCACCATCCCGCAGAGCGCCGCCAGGGCGCCGGGTGCGACCAGCGAGTCGGCTGGATCCCGACCGTCCTCGAGACGCGCGAGGAGATCCCCGGTGATCCAGTGAGCCAACAGGTGCGCGGGCGGTGAGGGCTGCGCACCGGACTGGAGCGCACGCTCGAAGTAATCCCCGAGCTCGGCGCGAAAGGCGAGCAGGTGGGCGCTCTCCGCACTCAAACCGATCTCGCGCTGCAAGCGCTCCGCCCGCGCGGCGGGCAGCTCCGGGAGGGCGTCGCGCGCGGCGTCGAGCATCGCGGGGTCGATCGCGACGGGAACGAGGTCGGGCTCGGGGAAGTAGCGGTAGTCATGCGCCTCCTCCTTGGAGCGCAGCGAGGTGATGCGCTCGGAGGCGGGGTCGAAGTGCAGGGTCTCCTGTTCGAGCTTCCCCCCACTCCGCAGGATCGCCTCCTGGCGGGCGATCTCGGCGCGGATGCCGCGTTCGATGAAGCGGAAGGAGTTCATGTTCTTCAGCTCCGTCTTCACGCCGAGCTCCTCGCTGCCGGCGGGGCGCAGGGAGATGTTGGCGTCACAGCGCAAGGAGCCCTCCTCCATGTTCACGTCGCTGACCCCGAGCTGGCGCAGGGTCGCGCGCAGCAGCCGCAGCCACTCCCCGGCCTGCTCGGCGGAGCGCAGGTCGGGCTCGGTGACGATCTCCGCAAGGGGGGTGCCGCCGCGGTTGAAGTCCACGATCGAGGCGTCCGAGCCGTGGATGCGCCCGGAGGCGCCCACGTGCACGAGCTTGGCGGCGTCCTCCTCGAGGTGCACGCGGTGGATGCGCACCTCCCCCAGGTGCCCCCCGCGGCAGAGGGGCTCGTCGTACTGGGAGATCTGGTACCCCTTGGGGAGGTCGGGGTAGAAGTAGTTCTTGCGGTGGAAGATCGAGCGGGGGGCGAGCTCGCAGTTCAGGGCGAGGCCGATCATCAACCCGAAGTGCACCGCGCGGGCGTTGGCGACAGGCAGGCTGCCGGGCAGGCCGAGGCAGACGGGGCAGGTGCGGGTGTTGGGCTCCTCCCCGAAGGAGAGCTCACAGCCGCAGAACATCTTCGTGGCGGTCGCCAGCTGGACGTGGATCTCCAGTCCGATGACGGGCTCGTACTCAGACACGAGCCACACTCCCATCGAAGCCGAGCACCTGCTCCAGCGCATAGGCGGCGTCGAGCAGGCGGTTCTCGCTGAACACGGGACCCGCCAGCTGCAGCCCGACGGGCAGATCCGCGGCGAGCCCGCAGGGAATCGAGATCGCGGGGATGCCGGCTAGCGACATGGGGACGGTGCAGAAGTCGCTGATGTACATCGACCACGGGTCGCCGGTTCGCTCCCCGAGCGGGAAGGCGACGGTGGGGCTGGTGGGGGTGAGGATGAAGTCCACCGCCTCGAAGGCCGCGTCGAAGTCGGCGACGATCTTCGTGCGCACCCGCTGGGCGCGGCCGTAGTAGGCGTCGTAGTAGCCCGCGGAGAGGGCGTAGGTGCCGAGCATGATGCGACGCTTGACCTCGGCGCCGAAGCCATCGCGGCGGGTGCGGGTGTACATGTCCAGCAGATCCCCCGCGTCCTCGGCGCGCAGGCCGTAGCGCACGCCGTCGAAGCGGGCGAGGTTCGAGGAGGCCTCCGCGGGGGCGAGCACGTAGTAGGCGGAAAGCCCGTGGGGGGCGTGGGGCAGGCTGACCGGCCGCACCTCCGCGCCGAGCTCCCGCGCGCGATCGAGCGCGGCGTGGAAGGCGCTGAGCACGCCCGGGTCGATGCCCTCACCGGTGAGCTCCTCGGGCACGCCGAGACGCACGCCATCGAGACGCTCGGCGGTGGGCAGCGCGATCTCATCGGGGTGCCCCAGCGAGGTCGCGTCGCACTCGTCGCGGCCGACCATGTGGCGCAGCAGCAGCGCGGCGTCGGTGACGTCGCGGGTCAGCGGCCCCGCCTGATCGAGGGAGGAGGCGAAGGCGATCATGCCGTAGCGCGAGACCGCGCCGTAGGTGGGTTTCAGCCCGACGATCCCGCAGAGCGCGGCGGGCTGGCGGATCGACCCGCCCGTGTCAGTGCCGAGCGCCCAGGGGGCCAGACCGGCGGCGACGGCGGCGGCGCTGCCGCCGGAGGAGCCCCCGGGGACGCGGGTGGGGTCCCACGGGTTCAACACGGGCCCGAAGGCGGAGTTCTCGTTGGAGGAGCCCATCGCGAACTCGTCCTGGTTGGTCTTGCCCAGCAGCGGCGCGCCGGCCGCGGCGAGGCGCGCCACGGCGGTGGCGGTGTAGGGGGGGCGGTAACCCTGCAGGATGCGCGAGCCCGACTGGCTGGGCACCCCCGCGGTGCAGAAGAGATCCTTGACGGCGAGCGGCACACCACGCAGGGGCGCGCCCGCATCGATCCCGGGGGGCGCGCCGTCGGCGACCCAAGTGAAGCAGTTGAGCGCCTCGGCGGCGACGGCGCGCGCCCGGTATGCGTCGAAGAGCTCCGCCGGGGAGAGCGCTCCGGCCTCGATCTCCCCGATCGCGCGAGCGGCGGAAAGATCGATGATCTGCTCGTCGCTCACGCCTGCGGGCTGGGGACGAGGAAGCCATTGTCGGCGATCGCTGGAGCCTGTTCGAGCGCTACATCCCTTGGCAGGCAGGGCCGCGGCTCGTCTGGGCGCAGGCGACCGGTGACATCCACAACGTGCGAGGTAGGTGCAACGTCGTCCAGGGAGAGCTCGCCGATCTTGGCTATGTGATCGAGCACGCCGGAGAGCTCGCGCGCCATTGGCTCGACCTCGCCGTCCTCGAGCCGAAGGCGCGCGAGGCGCGCAACGTGCAGGACTTCCTCGCGGCCGATCACGGCGCCGGGCGCGGCTTGGAGGTGTCGGGGGGGTACACGCCGGTGCGTTCGTCGCGCATCGACTGCCAGCTACCAACCAGTACCAGGAGCGCCCCGGCCAGCGCAAGCCAAGCGCCGGCGCATAGCTGGTTGGCGTGTTCGGGGCGCTCCAGCAGCCGCACGAGCGCCGCGATGCTCCCCACGATCCCGAACAGCGTGCTCCACACTGCGGCCGCGACCGGGAGCGCGGTGGTGCGCTCGGTGACGGTGACGAGCGCAAGTGCGAGCGCACCGGCGGCGGCGAGCATCAGCAGGGCCACGGCTACCCCGAAGGTGGCCCACGCGCTGAGCTTGCCCTGCGCGTTCTCATACCAGGGCAGCGTGAGCGCGACGATCAGGCAGATCGCCCCGGCCAGCGCGATCAGCTCCCCGGAGCGTAGGCGGCGCAGGCTCATCCGCTCAATCCTCGATCCCCGCCCGGCGGACCGCGGCGCTCAGGGTGTTGCGCAGCAGCAGCGCGATCGTCATCGGCCCCACCCCGCCGGGGACCGGGGTGATCGCCGAGGCGAGCTGCGAGGCCGCCGCGAAGTCCACGTCGCCGACGAGGCCGCTCTTGTTGCCGGCCTGCTCGGGGGTGAGCCTGTTGATGCCCACGTCGATCACGACCGCCCCGGGCTTGACGAACTCGCGGCCGACCAGGCGGGGGCGTCCGACGGCGGCGATCAAGATGTCCGCGCGGGCGCACACCGCGGGGAGCTCGCGCGTGCGGGAGTGACAGACGGTCACGGTGGCGTTCTCCTGCAGCAGCAGCTGGGCCATAGGCTTGCCGAAGAGGTTGGAGCGCCCCACGATCACCGCCTCGGCGCCCTCGATCTCGATCGGCTTCCCGTCCTCGAAGGAGAGGCTCGCGAGCAGCTCCATGACCCCCAGGGGGGTGCACGGCCTCAGCCCCGGTCTCCCGAGCGCGAGCAGCCCAGCGTTCACGGGTGTCAGACCATCCACGTCCTTCGTCGGGTCGATCAGGCCCGTGAGGGTGGGGCCGTCGAGGTGCTCGGGCACCGGTAGCTGTAGCAGGATCCCATCGACCGACTCCTCGACGTCGAGGCCCTCGAGCAGCTCCACCACCTCCCCGAAGGGGACGTCCGCAGGCAGGCGCCGGTCGAGGGGCGTCATCCCGATCTCCGCGCAGGCGCGCTGCTTGGCACCAACGTACACCGCGGAGCCGGGGTCCTCGCCGACCAGCACCGTCGCGAGGCCGGGTGCGCGCCCCACCCGCTCGGTGAACGCCCGCGTACCCTCGGCCACCTCCGCGCGCACCCGCGCGGCGATCGCCTTGCCGTCGATGATCGTGGCGCTCATCGGCTGGAGATGCTACCGACGGGTGAGAAGGCGAACTCCGCCCAGCCCTTGACGATCGTGGCGTTCACCGGGCTGGCGAGGCTACCGGCGGGTGACGGGGGCGAACTCCGACATCAGCTTGCGTTCGGAGCCGTCGCCCGCAAACCGCACGACGATCACCCCGTCGGGCTCCACGCCGGTGACGACGCCCTCGCCGAAGGCGGCGTGGGTGACGTCCTCGCCCAGCCTGAAGGAGCTCGCGATCTGAGGCCCGCCCGAGCGCTGCCCGCCGCGGACGCCCGGGCGGCCGAGGACCTGGCTGCCGGCGCGCGCCCCCGGAGAGCGATCGGCAGTGGCGCGCGCGGCGGACGCCCAGCTGAGCCGGTGGGCGTTCAGCCCGTTCATACCGCCGCCGCGGGCATCGCTTGCGATCAACATGGTCGCCTCCTCGCGTTCGGCCAGCTCCGCGGGGATCTCCCCGAGGAAGCGGCTCGGCAGGCCGTAGGCTTGCGCCCCGAACACCGCGCGGCGGCGGGCGTGGGTCAGGTAGAGGTTGCGCATCGCGCGGGTGATCCCAACGTAGAAGAGGCGCCGCTCCTCCTCCAGACCGCCCTCGTCCAGCGCGCGCGAGTGGGGGAACACGCCGTCCTCCAAGCCCACGATGAACACCGTGGGGTACTCCAGGCCCTTGGCGTTGTGCAGCGTCATCAACGTCACCAGACCCTCGTCCTCGCTGCGGGAGTCGGCGTCGGCGACGAGCGCGATCTGCTGGAGGAAGACGCCGAGGGTGTCCTGAGGACCGCCTTCGGCGGCGGTGCCCGACTCCGCGATAGCGTCGAACTCGCGACCGACCTCCACGAGCTGCTCGAGGTTCTCGATGCGCCCCTGCGCCTCGATCGTGCGCTCGGCCTCGAGCGCCTCGACGTAGCCGGTCTGCGAGAGCACCGCCTCAAGCAGCTCCCCGATCGGGATGCTCTCGCCGCCCTCCGATCGCTCCACGCGCGCCCGCAGATCGCCCATCGTGTCCATGAAGCGCCCCAGCGCCCTCACCGCGGCGGCGCCCAGGCCGGGAATCTCTTCGGGCGCGGACGCGGCCTCCCACACCGAGATGCCGACGGTGGCGGAGTGCGCCACGATGCGCCCGAGCGAGGTCTGCCCGATGCCGCGCCGGGGGGAGTTGGCCACGCGCGTGAAGCTCACCACGTCGAAGGGGTTGGCCAGCCATGAGAGGTAGGCGATCGCGTCCTTGATCTCGGCGCGCTCGTAGAACTTCGTGCCTCCGATCACCTGGTAGGCGATCTCACGGCGCACAAGCGTGTCCTCCAGGACCCGGGACATCGCGTTGGTGCGGTAGAGGACTGCGATCTCCGTGCGGGAGGCGCCCTCGTCGACGAGGCGCTCGATCTCGCCGACCACGAAGCGCGCCTCGGCGTGCTCGTCCTCCAGCTCGCGCACCTGGATCGGCTCGCCGGTGCCCAGCTCGCTCCACAGCCGCTTGGCGATCCCGCCGCGGTTGTTGGCGATCACGGCGTTCGCGGCCGAGAGGATCGTCTCGGTGGAGCGGTAGTTCTGCTCGAGCTTCACCACGCGCGCGTCGGGGAAGTCCTCCTGGAAGTCGAGGATGTTGCGGATGTCGGCGTTACGGAAGCCGTAGATCGACTGCGCGTCGTCGCCAACCACCGCGAGGTTGCGATGGCCCGCTAGGTGGACGGGCTCCCCGCTGGCCGATTCGGGGATGCGAGCGCAGCGAGTGTCTCCCGAATCTGTCGGCGCTTGGCGCCCGCCGCTGGCCGAAACGGGGACTCGCGCCGAAGGCGCGTGTCTCCCGGCTTCGGTAAGCAGCTGCAGGAAGCGGTACTGGGCGTGGTTGGTGTCCTGGTACTCGTCGACCAGCACGTGGCGGAAGCTCTCGCTGTAGCGCACGCGCACCTCCGCGTAGAGCTCCAGCAGGTTGACCGTGCGAAACAGCAGGTCGTCGAAGTCCATCGCGTTCATACGCATCAGGTCGCGCTCGTAGAGCGTGTAGACCTCGCCGACCATCTCCTCGAAGTGCGAACCGACCGCCTGGCTGTAGGCGGAGGCGTCATGGAGCTTGTTCTTGGCGGAGGAGATCTGACTGTGGATCGCCGCAGGGGTGTAGCGCTTGGGGTCGACGCCCACCGCGTCCATGCAGCGCTTGGTCAGCCGGCGCGCGTCGGCCTGGTCATAGATCGTGAACTGCCGCGTGTACCCCAGGCGCTCGGCCTCGGCGCGCAGGATCCGCGCGCAGGCGGCGTGGAAGGTCATCAGCCACATGCCCCGCGTGCTGTGCCCGAGCAACCGTTCGACGCGCTCGCGCATCTCCTTGGCGGCCTTGTTGGTGAAGGTGATCGCGAGGATCTCACCAGCCTGCGCCTGGTCGGTGTAGATCAGGAAGGCGAGGCGGTGAGTGAGCACGCGCGTCTTGCCCGAGCCCGCCCCGGCGAGGATCAAGAGCGGTCCCTCCCCATGCGTGACGGCCTCCCGCTGGGGCTCGTTGAGACCCTCCAGCAGCTCCTGAAGGTGCTCGGCGTGGGGGCTTTCGGGCATCTGCTCCAGCATAGTCAGAGGCTCGGCGGGCGTATTAAGGTGTCCGCCATGCCCCTTCTGAACGAGGTGCGCTCCAGTTGCGCGCAGATTGCCGCGCAGGCGCACTCGGTGCGTATCGATATGGAGGCCATTGCCGACGAAGAGACCGTCGCGAAGATCGTCACGCCGGCGCCGCATGAGTCCTCCCCTGCGCTCGACCCAGTGCGCCACTACCTGGAGGGCGAGCCCTCGGACGTGGCCGACTACATGCTGGCGCTCGACGCGATCAACTTTGGCTCGGGCTGGTTTCCCACGCTGCGCAAGCGCCTCGACGGCGGGCTGCCCGTCAGCGGCTACTTCACGGTTGCGTGGGGTCTCACCGACCACGTGCGCGCGCACCACGCCGCCGGCGGTGGGTGGGCGCTCGACGGGGTGTGGCTGCGCGCGGTGGACACCCGCACCATTGCCGGGATCCTCGGCCAGCGGCCCGACCACGAGCTGATGAGCCTCTACGCCCAGGCACTGCACGAGTTGGGCCGCTTCCTCGGCGAGCGCCGCGCGCTGGACCTCGTGGCCGAGTGCGGCGGCTCGGCCGAGCGGCTGGCCGAAGCGCTGGCGCGCGGCATGGCGATGTTCGATGACCGCGGCTTCTACAAGCGCGCCCAGATCGTGGTCGCCGACCTCGCGCTCGCGGGAGTGGCGAGCTTCGCCGATCTCGATCGCCTGACGATCTTCGCCGACAACCTCATCCCCCACGTGCTGCGCTGCGAGGGTGTCCTGGTCTATGAGGAGTCGCTCGCCGCCCGCATCGACGCAGGCGAGTTGCTCCCCCCGGGCGGCGCCGAGCGCGAGATCCGGGCCTGCGCGGTGCACGCCTGCGAGCTGATCTCGGCGCGTACCGATATCCCCCCGCGGGTGCTGGACCACCGCCTGTGGAACCGCGGTCAGGCGCCGGAGTACAAGGCACGCCCACGACATCGCTGCCGTTGCGTGTACTACTGAATGAGAGTTACGGGGCCAGAGGGCGCAGGTAAATGAGTGGTCGTCCGCCCGACATCGAGGCGCCTACCGATAAGCCCGAGCGGCGCCTACCTTCGCTTTTGCCGCTTTGACTTCTTCGGCTTGATGTGTGCCTTGACAAGCACCTTGGCGCTCGTGGTCGCGCTCTGGCCGGAGGCGCCGTGCGATTCGAGCGCGACGGTGAGCGTCAGGCGGTGGTGGCGCTTGAGCAGCTTCAACACCGGAGCTGGCAGCACAATGCTCACAGTCGTCGACGCTCCAGCCGCTGCGCCGAATGACGCCTGCCCAGCGGCGACCGTCACAGGGATGGCGCTCGCGCGGGCCGCCACCGCCAAGCCGCTCGCGGTGGCGGGGAGGGTTAACGTCACAGCCCCCGCGCATGCCGCGGCGCCAGTGGGACACGCGATCTTCAGCTGCACCCGCCCGTGGCTGTCGGCGGTGACCGTGGAGGAGCCGAGACTCGCAGCCTCGAACGCCGGAGCGCTGGGCACCGCGCGTGGGGCGACGGCGATCGTGGTGGTCCGGGTCGCGGAGTCGCCGGGCGCGACGTTGGCCGTCACCGACACGCTGTAGGTGCCGGGGTTGGCGAAGGTGTGAGTAACCGTGTTCCCACTCGCGGTCGAAGCGTCGCCGAAGGACCACGACACGCCGGGCGCCGGATCGACCTGGTCGACGGGCGCGACCGAGAAGCTCACGGGCGCCCCGGCGGTGGCGGCCGTTGGGATCGACACGTTCTCCAAGGTGGGCCCGCCCGCGTCGAGGAGGCTCTCCTCGAGGAGATTTTCGCCGCCCTCGATGGTGAAACCGACCACGCCGTCGCCGCCAGTGTCCATCGCCGCGTTGAGACCCTGCTCGTCGCTCTCGCCGTTGGGGCTCACGGTCTGCCCGACGGGGGACACTTCCTGAGGCTCGCCGAAACGGCCTTCGGCGGGACGCAGGACGGCGAAGGCGCTGTTGCTCTGAACGTTGGCGTAGCTGACCAGCGTGTCCCCGGCGGGGTCCTCGGCGATGCTGGGCGCCCACGAGAGGAACGCGAGGCTCTGAACCGTCCCGAAGGTGCCCGCGGGCGTGCCGGCCACGTACTGGAGGACGAATTCGCGAGTCCACACGACGCCCGGGTTCCCCTGCCCGTCGAGCGCCACCTGGGGGAACTCCGCGTTCGCTCCTTCGGCGGACACGCCCACGGCTTTGTCGAACGTCCCGGCGGCGAGCCGCACCGCGACCTGTACGATCTCGACGGTGCCGTTGAAGGCTGTCCAGGTGACGGCGGTGTCGCCCTCGGCGTTCATCGCCACGAACGGGTGGATCGCGGGTTCGGCTTCGTTGGAGAGCACCGCCGGTTTGGAGAAGCTGCCAGTCGCCGCCGCGCGCGTCGCCTCTTCCACGACTTCATGGGCGCCGTTTCGATCCCAGACGACCGTGGCATCGCCGGCGTCGTCGATCGCGACCCTTGGAGATTCGATGACCGCGCCGCCCGAAGAGAGGTTCAGCGGGGCGCCGAAGCTCCCCCCGGCCGGGCGGAACGACGCCTGGACGATCACGCTGGAGCCTTCGCGGCGAGCCCAGGCCACGACGGTATCCCCGCGGTCGTTCATGGCGACCGCGGGGAAGAACGCTTCCTTACCCGCTTCGGAGAGCGTCACCGGAGCCGAGGGCATTCCATCGGTGACGGTGGCGGCTTCCACGAGGTCGCTCGTCCCGAGGCTGTACCAGACGACGGTCGCGTCCCCCGCGGCGTCCTCCGCCGCCTGGGGAGCGCGGTTTTCCCCAGCCGGCGAGACGGTGAGGGCGGGCGAGAAGCTCCCCAGCGGGGGGCGTGTGGCGACCTGCACGGGGTGTCCGGCGCCGAGCCCCAACCACGCCACGGCCGCGCCACCGTCCGCTCCCATCGCCGTGTCCGCGGAAACGGCCCCCGATTGTGAGAGCGGGCTCGCCGCCAGCCACGTCGGGGTCGCACCGGCGGCGACGGGTGCTCCAAGCGCCACCGCGGCGCCGATCGCCGTGACCACTCCAACTCGTCTACGCATCGTGCCCCCTTGTAGTTGGTCCCGCACGCCCACGGGCGCGGGCCACTCGGCCACCACCAGTATCGGCACGGGCACCGCAAAGCTGAGCGGCGGCAGGTGGCCTTACCCTCCCGCGGGGTTGGGGCCCTTCACGGGCCGCAGCGGCCTGACCTTCGCGGCGGGGGGCTCCAGGCGCCCGCCGGAGAGCTCCCCCACCGCGCGCTCCAGCGCGCCGATGCGGCTGGAGAGGCCGCCGATCGCCTCCGCGATCGGGTCCGGCAGGTGGATCCAGTCCGCGTCCGGGCCCTCGGGGCGGCGGCCGTCGACGCGCACGGGGTGGCCAGGGTTGCCGACCACGGTCGAGTTGGGCGGCACGTCGGTGATCACCACCGTGTTGGCCCCGATCTTCGCCCCGTGGCCCACCGTGATCGGGCCCAGCAGCTTGGCGCCCGAGCCGATCGTCACGTTGTCCTGCACCGTGGGGTGGCGCTTGCCCGTGGCAAAGCCCGTGCCCCCCAGGGTCACGCCCTGGTAGAGCGTCACGTCGTCGCCGATCGTCGCCGTCTCCCCCACCACCACGCCTGCGCCGTGGTCGATGAACAGGCCCCCGCCGATCTGCGCCGCGGGGTGTATCTCGATCCCCGTGACCGTCCGCGTGAGCGTCGCGAGCGTGCGCGGCAGCAGCGGCACCCCCGACTCGTGCAGCGCGTGGGCCACCCGGTGGGAGAGCAGCGCGTGAATGCCCGGCCACGTCGCCACGATCTCCACCGGCCCCACGCCGCGCGCCGCGGGATCGCGGTCACGCGCCGCGGCCACGTCCCGGCGAAGCTCCTTCACGACCCCCGCGAGGGTGCCCAGCCCGAGCATCCCCACAGGGTAGAACAAGAGCCCTACGGTGCGAGAAGAGCCCTACGGTGCGAAGAACGCCTGGGATACGTAGCGCTCGCCGGAGTCCGGCACGATCGTGACGATCCGCTTCCCTCGCGACTGCTCGCGCGCGGCGACCTCTAGTGCCGCCCACAGCGCCGCGCCCCCAGAGATACCGGCCAGCAGGCCGGTGCGCCGTGCGCAGCTCCACGCGGTGTGGATCGCGTCGTCGTCGGAGACCGCGATCACCTCGTCGAGCAGCTCCCGCTCCAGTACCGGCGGCACGAAGCCCGCGCCGATGCCCTGGATGCGGTGCGGGCCTGGTGCGCCCCCCGAGAGGACCGCCGAGCCCTGCGGCTCCACCGCCACGATCTGAAGGCGCGGGTTGCGCTCGCGCAGGTAGCCCCCCGCTCCGGTGATCGTTCCCCCGGTGCCGACTCCCGCCACCAGCACGTCCGGCGCGCCCTCGAGGTCCCGCTCGATCTCGGGGCCCGTGGTACGCCGGTGCGCCAGCGGGTTGGCGGGGTTCGAGAACTGGTCGGGCAGGAACATGTCCTCCCCGCGCGCGAGCTCCTGCGCGGCCGCCACCGCCTCGCTCATCCCCCCCAGCGACTCCGTGATCCGCACCTTCGCGCCGTAGAGCCTCAGCAGGCTCTCCCGCTCGCGGCTCATCCCCTGCGGCAGCGTCAGCACCAGCTCGTAGCCCTTCGCCGCGCACACGAACGCCAGCGCGATCCCCGTGTTACCGCTGGTCGCCTCCACGATCGTGGTGCGGCCCGGCTCGATCCGCCCCTCCGCCTCCGCGGCCTCGATCATCGCCACGCCGATGCGGTCCTTCACGCTTCCCCCCGGGTTGGCCGACTCAAGCTTCGCAAAAAGCTCCACCCCGTCCCCCCGCTCCCCCTCCCCCAGCATTCCCTGCAGGCCCACCAGCGGCGTCTGACCCACAAGCTCCGCAATGTTGATCGGGATTCGGGGCATCTTGGGCACGACAATAGTCCTCCGGGTCCGCGTGACGCTCCGCGGTCCGCGTCGTGTGACGCGACCGCTGGCGGCGCGCCACCCCCGGCCGAGGCTCCAACCACCCCGCCCCTATATGTTTCGCGCATGCCATCCATACGCCGGCGTCTGAGCTACGCCAATATCACAGCAACACTGGCTCTGCTGTTCTCCATGAGCGGCGGAGCACTTGCCGCATCGCACTTCCTCATCACCTCCACCAAGCAGATCAGCCCCAAGGTCCGTCAGCAGTTGACGGGCAAAACCGGCCCCGCGGGACCACAGGGAGCTCCAGGATCGCCCGGAGCCCAGGGGTCACAGGGATCGCAGGGCGCCCCGGGGCCAGCCGGCACGGCGGCCGCGTGGGGCATCGTCGCCACCAACGGCACCACTGGCAACGCGTCGTTCACCGCGCAGGAAGGGTTCCCGGGCCCGCCCCTCAACCCCGAAGCTGGCGTCTACTGCATCCCCGCGCCAGCGGGCAAGAGCAACGTGGGTCTCGCGCTCACTGGCGAGGGCGGCTATACGGAGTTCCTCACACAGGTGACACCCAACAAGTGCGGGACCTCCGCCGACTACCAGGTCGAGGTCGCCAACGGCGAAGGCAATCTCGCCAACCTGCCGTTCAACATCCTCGTTCCCTAGCACCCCATCGACGTGGAGTGGCCTCGCGCCCGGACGAGGCCACTCCACGCGCCCGCAAGATCCCTCCTGCGCCGTCAAGCTCACTGTGAGAGCGGCCGATATACGGAAACATGCCCACGCCCGACCCCGAGGTCGCAGCTCGGCTGCGTGCGAGATTCGAGGAGACCGCGATGGCCAGCCGGGGGGATCTTCCCGGAGCCCTGATCACGGTCTTCGACTCCGACCTGCGTCTGATCCTCGCCGCCGGTCACGCGCTCGGCCGCCGGGAGGGCTCGCCGGCCTACCGTGAGGGGCGGCCTCTCTCGGAGGCCCTACCTCCGGAGCTCTGGCGGCAACTCGAGCCGCTCTGCCGCTCCGCCCTGCGGGGGGATACGCGCTCGCGGAAGATCCGCACGGACGACGGGCGCCAGCTGATGATCGACGTCGGCCCGCTCTCCCCGCATGCTGCCGCGGCGGCACCCTCCCCCATCACGAGCGGCGTCGCCGTGATGCTCGACGTCTCCGACGCCAAGCCCTCCGAGCCGCCCCATCCTCGGGAGCGCTTCGAGGAGGTCTTCCAGCGCGCCCCCATCGGCACGGGCCTGCTCGACCAGGAGGGGCGCTGGGTCCTGGTCAACCAGGCGCTCTGCGACATCACCGGCTACACCTCCGAGGAGCTGATCCGCAAGCGCTTCCATGACATCACCCACCCGGAGGACACCGAGAACGATGCCGGCCGGCGTCGCCAGCTTCTCGACGGCGATATCTCCGCCTACCAGACCGAGAAGCGCTACTTCAACGCCGCCGGTGAGACGATGTCGGCGCTGCTCTCCGTCTCCCTCGTGCGCGACCAGGCGCAGCGGCCCCTGCACTTCATCCTCCAGGTGCAGGACATCTCCGAGCGCAAGCACCTCGAGGAGCACCTGCGCCACCTCGCCGATCATGACCCGCTGACCGGCCTGCGCAACCGCCGGCTCTTCGAGCACGACCTCAAGCTCCAGATCGGGCGCTGCCAGCGCTACGACGAGCAGGCCGCGCTGGTCGCGATCGACCTCGACGGCTTCAAGCAGGTCAACGACCTCCACGGCCACAAGGCCGGCGACGAGGCCCTGAAGGCGGTCGCCAGGATGCTCACGCGGAGGCTGCGTGTCACCGATCTGGTGGCCCGTCTCGGCGGCGACGAGTTCGCGGTGCTGCTCCCCCACATGGACCCCCGGGGCGCCGAGATCGTCACCGAGGACCTCATGCACGTGATCGCTACCTGCACCGTCGACACCGGCGACGCCGTCATCCACCTAGCGGCCAGCGCCGGCTTCGCGATGCTCCACCGCCTGACCGTCGATGACGAGGCGGCTCTGGCCGAGGCCGACCGCGCCATGTACGCGGTCAAGCGCGCCCGGGCAAGTGCTCCTCAGCCGGGGTGAGCGCTCTCCACGTACCCGAGAGGCCGCCGACACAACAACCACCCGCCGATCGCCCGGGGCGCCCGGGTAAAGCTCCGCAAGAGACTCTAGGCTCGCGGACTCAGATGTGGTACATGCTCGCGCCCGCCTCGCGCGCCTCGCGCTCGATGACGTCGGCGATCGTGGCGCCCTCCAGCACCCCCCGCGCGGCCCGCGCGGCGTCCGCGAAGATACCCTGGGAGTCGCGTCCCAGCGGGCCGTCGAGCAGCTCCACTACCTCCAGCACCGTCACCGTGGCCGGGTCGCGCGCGAAGCGGTAGCCGCCCTTGACTCCCCGCTGTGAGGCGAGGATCCCCGCGCGGCGCAGAACCGCGAAGAGCTGCTCCAGAAACTGCACCGGCACCTCACGGCGGCGCGCGAGCTCCCCAATCGGCACCGGCCCCGAGCCCTCGCTGCGACCCAGCTCCGCGAGCGCGAGCACAGCGTAAGGGGACTTGCTTGTGATCGAGATCATCCTTGCGCGATGCTACGGAACTACAACCACCCGCGCTCGGTGGCGATCAAAACGGCCTGCGCGCGGTCGACGGCGCCGAGCTTGCCGTAGATGTTGTGCAGGTGGGTGCGCACGGTGCTCGTGGAGAGCGTGAGCTCATGGGCGATCTGCTTGTAGACCTTGCCCTCCGCGAGGCGCTGCAGCACCCCGAGCTCGCGCCCCGACAGCGGGCACGGATCGACGTGGCGCTGGCGCTGGCTGGTGGAGCCCGGCAGCTCGTACATCACCCGGCGCAGCTCCTCCGGACCCAGGCCCACCATGCGCGCGCAGCGCAGCATCTCCGCCGGGGAGACCGGTGCGCCCTGGCTGTAGTGGGCGAGCATGTCCGCGAGGCGCACGAACGCCGCCTCCCCCACCGCTTCGGGGCTGTGGTGGCGTTCGATCACGCTTGCCACCGATACCGGCATCCCCCACCGCCGTGCCAGCACCCCGCCCACGAGCGCGTGGTCCACGCCCAGCTCGCGGCGCTCCTGGTGGATGCGATCCTCGGGAGTCTGGGCCCCCTGGTGAACCTGGGAGGGGTATCCCGGGTAGGCGTGCATCAGCACCAGCTTGCCGATGTCGTGCAGCAGGCTCGTCACCGTCAGGCGATCCCGGTGCTCATAGCCAACCTCGCCCGCTACCCTGTCCGCCGCGTGCTGGGTCGCCAGGGCGTGTAGACGGAAGCGCTCCGGCGCCGTATCCCACACGCTCGCGCGCTCGAAGAAGTCGAAGGTCCGCACGCGCGCCGCCAGCGCCTGCACGGTCTGGGGGGAGAGCAGCTCCACGGCCTCCACCACCGTCTCCACGCGGCCGCGCCCATCCTGCGCCTGGTTGGCCATGCGCAGCACCGCGGTGACCAGCGCTACATCGGACTCCACCGCCGTGACCACGTCCGCGGTGGCGACGTGCTCCTTGGACATCACCGCCAGCAGGCGCTTGCGCGACTCCGCCAGCGCGGGGAAGGCCTCGAGCGCCTCGAAGGCCTGCGTCAAACGCCGGCCGTGGCCCTCGTTCTGGTGGCGGCCGCCCTTTGAGGGGGAGGACTCGCTGGCCGCTCCGGGCCGCTCCTTGGCCCGCTGCTGCCGTGTGGTGGCTGTTGCCTGCATGCTCCTGCACACCTACCTTGGAATCGCACACCGCCCAATCCGTTGGGCGCCTGGTCTGATCGAGAGGGGCACGGCCCGCCGTCCTGCGGCCGACCGCGCCACCCTCTGGGCGTCTATCGGCAGCCGCAGACGTTCGGTTGAGGCATTTGGCCGCAGGTTTGTCCCAGTAATCGACCGCGGGCCGATATTTTCGAGGCCTGACGCGGGGCCTCAGCCCCGCGCGAGCGCGGCGTCGATGCGCCGCAGGGTCTCCTCCCGGCCCAGCAGCGCGACGCTCTCGAAGATCCCCGGCGAGATCGGGGTGCCCGCGAGCGCCACCCGCAGCGGCTGGTAGACCTCGCGCGGCTTCACGCCCAGGCGCTGCTGCAAACCCGTGAGCGCCCCCTGCACGTCCTCCTCGGTGAAGCTCGCGCACTGCGCGAGCGCCGCGCGCGTCTGCGCCAGCACCCCCCGGCCCTGCGTGTCGAGCCATCGCTCCCGCGCGCGCTTTGCGCTCTCGGATTCCTCGGAGGGGGGCTCCTCGAAGAGGAACCCCGCCAGCAGCCAGAAGTCCGCGAGCGTCTGGATCTTCTCCTGGCTGATCGCGACCGCCCGCTCGAAGTGCTCCCGGCCGCCCCCCGGTCGGTCCGCGACGCCCTCTGCGCTCGGGGGACCCTCCTCGGCCAGGTATCCCGCGACGCGCCGCGCCAGCTCGCCGGGGGGTAGCTCGCGGATGTACACCCCGTTCATCCACCGCAGCTTGGTCTCGTCGAACTGCGCGGGGTTGCGGCTCACGCGCTCCAGCGCGAAGCGCTCGGCGAGCTGCTCGGTGGGGATCACCGTGGCGTCGTCCCCCGCTCCCCAGCCGAGCAGCGCCAGGTAGTTGCGCACGGCCTCAGGCAGGTAGCCCGCCGCGCGCAGCTCCTGCACGGAGGCGGCACCGTGACGCTTGGAGAGCTTGCGGCCGTCGGGGCCGTGCAGCAGCGGCAGGTGCGCGTACACCGGCTGCGGGGCGCCCAGCGCCTCCAGCACGAGTAGCTGCTTGGGGGTGTTGGAGAGGTGGTCCTCCCCGCGCACCACGTGCGTGATACCGGAGTCCAGGTCGTCGATCGCGACCGCAAAGTTGTAGAGCACCGAGCCGTCCGAGCGCGCGATCACGGGGTCATCGAGATGCACGTGCTCAAAGCGCGTCTCCCCGCGGATCGCGTCGTGGACGACGGTGGCCCCCTCGTCTGGAACCCGCAGGCGCACCGCCGCCTGGGCGCCATCCGCGGCGTCCTCTCCCCGGAAGCCACGATCGGCGCCGTGGAGCTGCTTGTACGCCTTCACGTCCTCCGCGGTGGCCGTCGAGCGGTAGGCGTGGCCCGAGGCGAGTAACTCCTCCAGGACCTTCCGGTGGCGCTCGGAGCGCTCGGACTGGAGGATCGGGCCCTCGTCCCAGTCGAGCTCCAGCCAGCGCAGCGCGTCGAGGATCTGCTCGACGTTCTCCCCGGTGGAGCGCTCGCGGTCGGTGTCCTCGATGCGCAGCACCAGCGCTCCCCCCGAGCCCCTCGCGAGCAGCCAGTTGAACAGCGCCGTCCGCGCCCCCCCGATGTGTAGGGCCCCTGTGGGGGATGGAGCGAACCTCAGGCGCATAAGATCTCCCGGGATGCTAATCGGCGCGCACGTCTCCCCGGCCGGCGGCCTCCCCAAAGCCGTGGAGCGCGGGGTGGAGCGTGGCTGCCGGGCGATCCAGATCTTCAACCAGTCCCCCCGCATGTGGCGCCCCACGACGTACCGCGAGGAGGACGTCGCCGCCTTCCGGGAGGCCCTCCAGGCGAGCTCGATCGACGCGGTGCTGATCCACGCCGTGTACCTGCTCAACTGCGCTAGCGAGGACCCCGACATCCGTGTCAAAACGCTCGACTCCCTCACCCACTCGCTGCGGGTGGGCGAGCAGATTGGAGCGTGCGGGGTCGTGCTGCACCCCGGCTCCGCCAAGACGGGTGACGTCGCGGAGGCGATCGCGCGCGCGGGCGCGACCATCCGCGAGGCCCTGGCGGAGAGCGGGAGCTGCCCGCTGCACCTGGAGAACACCGCCGGCGCAGGGGGAACCCTGGGGCGCTCCGTCGATGAGCTCGCGTCCCTGTTGGAGGCCGCGACCGATCAAAGTTCGGCCAGCAGTCAGCGGCTGGGGGTGTGCCTGGATTGCTGCCACCTGTACGCCTCCGGGTACGACATCCGTACCCCCGCCGGGCTCGACACCCTGCTGGATGAGGTTTCCGAGAAGATCGGCCTGGAGCGCTTGGGCTCCCTGCATCTCAACGACTCCCAGGGCGCCCTCGGCTCAAACCGCGACCGCCACGCCAACATCGGGCGGGGCGAGCTCGGCGAGCGGGGCTGCGCGACCTTCCTCGCGGCCGCGCCCTTCGAGGATCTGCCCTGTGTGCTGGAGACCCCCGGCGGTGACGGCGGCCCGACGGGCGAGGAGGTCGCCTTGGCGATGACGCTGCGCAAGCGCGGACTGCAGGCGCGGCGGCGGCGCACAGCGCGCAAGTAGGCCGCGACCTCAGGCCACCGCGAGGCAGGCGGGCGCGAGTACCTGCTCCAACTCGGCACGGAGCGTCGGCGTGGGCGCCACCCGGTAGGCGTCCCCGAAACGCAGGCGGCGGGGGCCCGTGCTGGTGTCCATCTCGAGCACCACCTCCGCGGGGCCGGGGAAGTTCCCGATCACGTGCTTGAGCTCGTCGATCACACTGGCCGGCAGCTTGGCCGCGTCGACCCGCAGGCATACCGGCCGCGTCGGCGCCGCCGCGCGCTGGCCGAAACGGGGATGCTCGCCGGAGGCGAGTGTCTCCCGGCTTCGGTAGGCCGCTCGGGCGTCCGCCAGCTCCTGTTCGCTTGGGGCGAAGGTCTCGGCGGACTGCACCACCAGGCAGGTCTTGCCGGCTTCCTTGTGGTCGACGCGCCCGCGCACCAGCACCACCTGGTCCACGGCGAGCGCCGCCTCGTGCTCGGCGAGGGCCTTGCCGAACACGAGTATCTCCACGGAGCCCTCGAGGTCGTCGAGAGTGGCGAACATCATGTGGTCGCCGTTGCGGGTGCGGATGCGCTTGCTCTCGGTGACGATCCCGCCGACGGTGACCCAATCCTTGTCCCGGCGCCCTGAGAGCGCGGCGAGCGGGCAGTCGGCGCGGGCGCGCAGCGCCTCCCGCACGGGCTTCAGTGGGTGGGCTGAGACGAACAGCCCGATCGCCTCCTTCTCAGCGGCCAGCAGCTCGGCCTGCTCGAACTCCTCCGCTGGGATCGGCGGGTGGCTCGGACGCATCAGACCGGCGCCTGGACCGGAACCCACGGCGGATCCAGTGGACACCTCTGCACCTTCACCCCCACCGTCGAGGTCGAAGATCGAGCCCTGGCCGATCTGGGCGTCCTGCTGGGCCTTCTGCCCGGCCCCCTGGGCCTGCTCGAGCACGGCGAGCATCCCCTTGCGTGTGGCTCCCGTGGAGCCGAGCGCGCCGCACTTGATGAGCGCATCGATCGCCTTCTTGTTGACGGTGCGGTTGTCCACGCGCTCGCAGAAGTCCCACAGCGAGGTGAAGTGCCCGCCCTCCTCGCGCGCGCGCTTGATCGCCTCCACCGCCTGGTAGCCGACCCCCTTGACGGCGTCCAGGCCGAAGCGGATGTTGCCCTCCACCACGGTGAACTCGTGGTCTGAGAGGTTGACGTCGGGGGGCAGGATCTCGATCCCCATCTCCTCGCAGCGGGCCACGAAGAAGGGCACCTTGTCCTTGGTGGACATGACGGAGGAGATCAGCGCCGCCATGTACTCGGCGGGGTAGTTGGCCTTCAGCCAGGCGGTGCGGTAGGCGATCAGCCCGTAGCAGGCTGCGTGGGAGCGGTTGAAGGAGTAGTCGGCGGACTTCTCGTTGGTCTGCCAGAGGAACTCGATCACCTCCGGGCGGGTGCCCGAGGCGCGGCAGCCCTCGACGAACTCGGGCTTCAGCGCGGCCATCGCCTGGCGGTTCTTCTTGCCGATCGCCTTGCGCAGATCGTCAGCCTTGGCACCGGAGAAGCCGGCGATCTCCTTGGCGATCTGCATCGACTGCTCCTGGTAGAGGATCACGCCCTTGGAGGGCTCCAGGATGCCGCGCAGGCGCTCGTCGGGGTAGGCGATCGTCTCGGGGTTGCGCTTGCCCTTGGCGTACACCGGGATCTGGTCCATCGCCCCGGGCCGGTAGAGCGCGTTGAGCGCGACGAGGTCGTTGAACTCGTCGGGGCGGACTTTCTTGAGCGCCTCGCGCATCCCCTCGGACTCGAACTGGAAGACCCCGATGGAGTCCCCCCGGGCGAGCATCTCGTAGGTCTTCGCGTCATCCAGCGGGAGCGCGGTCATGTCCAGGCGGACAGCGCCCTGAGCGGAGCGCTCGATGATGTCCAGCGCGTCCTCGATCACGTCGAGGTTGCGCAACCCCAGGAAGTCCATCTTCAGCAGGCCGATCTCCTCGATCGGCTTCATCGAGAACTGCGTGACGGTGCGGAAGCTGCGCTCCCCGTTCTCGCCGGTGCCGGCGTCGGCGAGCTGCAGCGGCACGATGTCGGTGAGCGGCCGGTCGGCGATCACGACGGCGGCGGCGTGGATCGAGGAGTTGCGCACGATCCCCTCGAGGCCCTTCGCCACGTCGAGGATGTGGCGCGCCTCGGGCTCCTCGTCGTAGACCTTGCGCAGCTGCTCGCCCGGCTTCAGGCACTCCTCGAAGGAGGGCGCCCGGCCCATGATCGGGTCGGGTATCAGCTTCGCCAGGCGATCCCCGGTCGCGTAGTCGTAGCCGAGCACGCGCGCCGCGTCACGGGTGGCGGCGCGGGGGAACATCTTGCCGAAGGTGACGATCTGCGCGACCGACTCGCGCCCGTACTTCTCGGTCACGTAGCGCATCACGCGCTCGCGTCCGCGCACGGAGAAGTCGATGTCGATGTCCGGCATCGAGACCCGCTCGGGGTTGAGGAAGCGCTCGAACAGCAGCTCGTAGCGCAGGGGGTCCACGTCGGTGATCTGTAGGCAGTAGGAGACGAGCGAGCCGGCCGCGGAGCCGCGCCCGGGACCCACGGCGATGCCGTTCTCCTTGGCGTACTTGACGAAGTCCCAGACGATCAGGAAGTAGGCGTTGAAGCCCATGCGCTCGATCACCGCGAGCTCCATCTCCATGCGCTCCAGCGCCTGTGCGGAGGGCGGGTCGCCGTAGCGCAGGCGCAGCCCCTCCTGCACGCGGGCGCGCAGGTACTCGCCCTCGGGCGTTCCGTCGGGGGTGGGGAAGCTGGGGATGAGCTGCTTGCCGAGCTCGATCTTCACCGAGCAGCGCTCGGCGATCTCCAGGGTATTGGCGAGCGCTTCGGGCCACTGCGCGAAGGACTCCGCCATTTCCGCGCTGTCGCGCAGGTAGAACTCGTTGGTGTCGAATGTGAGCTTGGGGGCGGCGATCGTGCTCTTGGTCTGCACGCACAGCAGCGCGGTGTGGTGGTCGTAGTCCTCGCGGCGCAGGTAGTGCACGTCGCCGGTGCCCACCAGGCGCCCGCCGAGCTCGCGGGCAATGCGCTCGATCCCCTCGTTGCACTTCTCCTGGACCGGGAGCCCGTTCTTCTGCAACTCGAAGTAGACGCTCTCGGGGCCGAAGATCCCGAGCAGCTCATCGGCGTGGGCGCGCGCGTCATCGGGGCGCTCTTCGGCGAGGCGCTGGCAGAAGCGGGAGGCCAGGCAGCCGGTGAGCGCGATCACGCCCTCCGAGTGGCTGGCAACCTGCTGCAGATCGACGGTCGGCTTGCCCCGGTGCAGCCCCTCCAGGAAGCCGGCGGAGGAGAGCTTGACGAGGTTGCGGTAGCCGGTGTCGTTTGCGGCGAGCAGCGTGAGGTGGTTGCGCTCGGCTCGCCTCCCGCCCGGTCGGGAGGGGTCGGATCCCTGCTCGGATCGACTCCCGGTGGATGCGGTGTGGTCCTCGACGAGGTAGATCTCGCAGCCCACGATCGGCTTGATGCCGTGCTTGGCGCACGCCTTGTGCAGCTCCACCGCGCCGTTCATCACGCCGTGGTCGGTGAGGCCCAGGGCGGGCTGTTCGAACTCGGCGGCGCGGGCGGCAAGCGCGTCGATCTTGCAGGCGCCGTCGAGCAGGGAGTACTCGGAGTGAACGTGCAGGTGGGCGCAGGCGGGCTTGGACACCGAAGTGGATCTTAGGCTTGGGAGCGGCGGAGCGCCGGGCCCTAGCGAGACCGCTCCTGTGCCCGGTCGGCCCACTCGAGCAGGCGCGCCGCGGCGCGCCGGATCACGGGGGCGAGCAGTGGCGCGCGGCGCTCGCTGGAGCGGAAAAGGCGCGGCACCACGTACACGGTGGGGATCTCCGGCCGCGGCGGAGGCGACGCCTGCGGCTCCACCGTCGCTGCGGTCTCCTCGGGGGGCGCAGGGCTCTCCTTGGGTGCGGCAGGGTTCTCCTTCGATGAGGCAGGGCTCTCCTTGGGTGCCTGCTCCCTCTCCAGCTGCTCGTCCACGGCGCCGACCCGTGCGCGCAGGCGCTCCACGGCGGCGGCGAGCGCGCCCGCCATCTCCTCGCGCCGAGCGTCCTGCACCGCTGCCGGGGTGGGACCCGCCTCGATGACGGGAGCAAGGGCGCGCTCCAGCTCTCCCTCGAGCGCGCGGATGCGAGCCTGGTCGGCGCGGCGGTCCTGCTCAAGCATGGTGCGCAGCCCGGCGGCGGCGCTCTGCAGCGTCGCGACGCTTCGCTGCAGGCGAGCGCAGCTCTCGCCGACCACGGCCAGGCGCGCGGCGAGGATGTCCCGCTGCTCCTCGGCGTGCTGGGCGGCGACGCGGGCCTCCTCGGCGCGCCGCTGCAGCCGGTCGAGGTCGGCGCGATGGGCGCGGCGCAGGCGCATGGCGGCCTCCTCGGCCTCTACCCGCAACTGCTGCTCGGCGTACTCGCGCTGCTTGACCCGGCGCAGCTCGAGATCGCGCTCGGCGAGCTGTGAGGCGGCGCTCTCGCGCTCCTGCTCGACCTCCGCCTGACGGCGGCGCAGGTCGGCGATGTGGCCCTCCAACGTGCGGACCGTCGCCTCGGCCGCCTCGGCGCGGCGCAGGAGGGCCGCATCGCCGAGCCACGCGCGACGGGCGCGGCGCTCGGCGAGCGTTCCGCGCTCACCCTCCTGTGGGGGGCGCCCGCCGGGCGCTTGGTCTCCCTCGGGTCTCACAACCCTCAGAGTATGGGCGGACCCGGACGGGACTCAATCCTGCTCGCGCAGCCGCCAGGCCATGCGGGACTGCAGGGACCAGAGCTCGATGAACCCGGGGGAGGCGGTCTGGGAGAAGAGGCCGCCGGACTCCGAGAAGGAGGCCAGCCGGGCGTCGTAGACGGCGTGGGGGGACTCGCGGGTGACGACGCGGACGTGGCCCTTGTAGAGCTTCAGGCCGATCGTGCCCGTGACGCGCGCGTTGACGGACTCCATATAGGCGTCGAGGTCACACCGCAGGGGCTCCCACCAGAGTCCGGCGTAGACCAGGTAGGCCCACTGGCGGTCGAGCTGGGGCTTGAACTGGTTCTGGTGAATGGTGCCGATGAGCTTCTCGAGCTCCTGGTGGGCCGGGAGGATCAGGGCGGCGGCGGGGGCCTCGTAGATGTCGCGCACCTTCAGGCCCACGATGCGGTCCTCGATGTGGTCCACGATCCCCGCACCGTGGCGCGCGCCGATCTCCGCGGCGCGTTCGAGCAGCTCCACGAGCTCCAGGCGCTCACCGTCGAGCGCGACGGGAACCCCGCGCTCGAAGCCGATGCTCACGGTCTGGGCCTCGTCTGGCGCTCGCTCGGGGGGGGTGACGAGCTGGAAGACGTCCTCCTCGGGGGCGTGGTCGAGCTCCTCGATCCAGCGCCCCTCCGAGGAGCGCCCCCAGAGGTTGTCGTCGATCGAGTAGGGGATGGTCTCGGTGCCACCCTTCACGGGGATCCCGTGCTCGCGGGCGTAGGCGATCTCCTCCTCGCGGCCCATCTGCCAGGAGCGCACGGGAGCGATCACCTTCAGCTCGGGGCCGAGCGTGGCGACGGTGGCCTCGATGCGGACCTGGTCGTTACCCTTGCCGGTGCAGCCGTGCGCGATCGTGTCGCAACCGCTGCGGCGGGCGTACACGACGGCGAGCTTGGCGATCAGGGGCCGCCCGAGTGCGGTGAACAGCGGGTAGCCCCCGCCGTAGAGCGCGTTGGCCCTGATCGCGGGCGCGAGGAAGTCATTGGCGAACTGCTCACGGGCATCAACCACATGGCACTCGATCGCCCCGAGCCGGCGAGCCTTCTCCTCGATCACCGCGTAGTCCTCGCCGGGCTGTCCGAGGTTGACAGTGAGACAGACGACCTCGGCCTCGTAGCGGTCCTGGATCCACTTCAGCATCACGCTCGTGTCGAGGCCGCCGGAGTAGAGCAGCAGCACGCGGTGCACCCGCTCGGGGTCGGCCTCGTAGGAGGCGGTGCGGGGCGGGAAGGGACGGTCGTAGTCGTTCACAGGCGCGGACCTTATCCGGCGAGCGCCGCGCCGAGCCGCTCGAGGCCCTCGTCGACGTCGGCCTCGGTGAGGATCAGGGGGGGCAGCAGCCGGACGGTGGCGGGGCCGGTGGCGTTGAGAACGAGCCGCTGGGAGAGCAGCGCGCGGCGCACGACCTCGGGGGCGGGAAGATCGATGTCGCAGGCGAGCATCAGCCCGCGCCCGCGCACGGCGCGGACGTGGGGGAGCCGCTCGAGGCCCGCGGCAAGACGCGCGCCGAGCTCCCCCACGCGCGTGAGCAGCCCTGGGTCCTCGAGGACCTCGAGCACGGCGAGCGCTGCGGCGCAGACGACGGGGCCACCGCCGAAGGTGGAGCCATGGTCCCCGGGGGCGAGCACGTCGGCGAGCCGCCCGCCGGTGATCAGCGCACCGGCGGGCAAGCCGGCGGCGAGCGCCTTGGCGGAGGTGATGGCGTCGGGGGTGACGCCGGTCTGCTCATAGGCCCAGAGGGTGCCGGTGCGACCCATGCCGCACTGGACCTCGTCGAAGATCAGGGCGGCCCCGTGCTCGTCGCAGGCGGCGCGCGCCTGGAGCAGGAGCTCCTCGGAGAGCACGTTGACCCCCGTCTCCCCCTGGATCGGCTCGAGCAGGACCGCCGCGGTGTCCGCGCCCACGGCGGCGCGCAGCGCCGCGGGCTCGGGGGCGACTACGCGAAAACCCGGGACGAGCGGCGCGAAGGGGGCCTGCTTGGACTCCTGGGGGGTAGCGGAGAGCGCGCCGTAGGTGCGCCCGTGGAAGGCGCCGTGGACTACCACCACATCGCCTCGGGGTCGTGCCTTGCGCGCGAGCTTGATCGCGGCCTCGTTGGCCTCGGCGCCGGAGTTACACAGGAACACTCCTCCCCCCAGACTGGACTCGCTCAGACGCCGGGCCAGGCGCATGGCGGGCTCGGTGTAGTAGAGGTTGCCGACGTGCAGCAGCCGCCCGGCCTGCTCGCGCACCGCCTCCACCACGCGGGGGTGGCAGTGCCCGACGTTGGTGACGGAAATGCCACAGAGGAAGTCGAGGTACTCGTGTCCCTCGGCATCCCACAGGCGGGAGCCCTCCCCGCGCACGAACTCGACGGGGAGGCGCGCGTAGGTGCGCATCAGGCTCCCGGCCTCGATCTCCTGGAGCTCGGCGAGGGTCATGGTGTGCCCAAACTCCCCATCGATCCAGCGCGGCCATGCGCGTTCATGGGGCCGCCTCGATCTTGGTGCCGATCCCCGCGTCGGTGAAGAACTCGAGGAGCAGGGAGTGGGGAATGCGCCCGTCGATGATGTGCGCGGAGCTGACGCCCCCCTGGATCGCCTCCAGGCAAGCCTGGAGCTTGGGGCGCATGCCTCCCTGTAGGCCCGGTATGGCGTCGCGCACCTGCTCCGCGGTGGCCGCTCCGATCAGGCTCGAGGGGTCCTTGGGGTCGGCGAGCCAGCCGGGGACGTCGGTGAGGAACACCATTTTGTAGGCCCCCATCGCGCGCGCCACCGCACCGGCGGCCTCGTCGGCGTTGACGTTGTAGGAATGCCCCTCGCGATCGGCGCCGACGGAGGCGATCACGGGGATGTAGTCGCGGGCGATGTGCTGCAGGACGTCGACGTTCACGCGCTCGATGCGCCCGACGAAGCCGATGTCCTCGCCGCCGGGAGCGGTGCGGCGGGCGACGCGGAAGAGCGCGCCATCATCGCCGCAGAGACCCACCGCGGGCTGGCCGTGGCGCGCGAGGCGACCCACGATCTCCTTGTTGACCTTGCCGACGAGCACCATCTTTGCGACCTCGACGGTGGCCTCGTCGGAGACGCGCAGGCCACCGACGAACTGCACGGGCAGGCCGAGGCGCTCCATGTAGGAGGTGATGTCGGGCCCCCCGCCGTGGACCACGATCGGGTTAAGCCCCACGTACTTGAGCAGCACCACGTCGCGGGCGAACTCCTCGCGCAGCGCGGGGTCCTCCATGGCGGCGCCCCCGTACTTGATGACCGCGGTCTTGCCGTGGAACTCGCGGATGTAGGGGAGCGCCTCGAGGAGCGTGGCGACGTCGCGCATCAGGAGGAGGGGGAGGAGGGGTTCGTGGTCGGATCGACCGTCGGTGTGGTGGGTGCGAAGCGCATCAGGAGGGATTCGTGGTCGGATCGACCGTCGGTGTGGTGGGTGCGAAGCGCATCAGGTGGTGTACTCCGCGTTGACCTTCACGTACTCGTGGGAGAGATCGGAGAAGAAGACCTCGGTCTCGGCGTCGATCGAGTCCCCCCACCCAGCACAATCTCGTATTCGACCTCTCGCGCCTGGACCGCCTGCGCGAGGGCCTCCTCGTCGTAGTCGATCGCAGCGCCCGCGGAGCACACGAGCATCCCCTCGATCGAGATGTCCACCGGTAGGGATTCGAGGCCCGCCCCTCCCGACGGGGATCGAATCGCCGCTCCGACCGCCTGGACGAGCCGTCCCCAGTTGGGGTCTGCGCTGTGCAACGCCGTCTTCACCAGGGGCGAGTTGGCGACCGCGCGGGCCACCACCTCAACCTCTTCAGCGTTGGCGCCGCGCACGACCACGCGGGCGATCCGCTGGGCGCCCTCGCCGTCGGCCACCATCATGATCGCGAGTTGGCGCAGCAGCGCATCCAGGGCCTCGCCGAAGCGCAGCTCGTCCTCGCTCTCGGGGGCTATCTCGATCCCGCTCGCGCCAGAAGCCATCAGGACCGCGGTGTCGTTGGTGGAGAGCTGGCCGTCGACGGAGCACCTGTCAAACGAACGCTTGACGCACACCCCGAGCAGGAGGTCGGCGGTCTGGGGCTCGAGCGCGGCGTCGGTCTGTATGAAGCAGAGCATCGTGGCGAAGTTCGGCGAGATCATGCCCGCCCCCTTGCACTGAGCCGTGAGACCCACCGTCCCCGAGGGCAACTGGACCTCGAGGTTCGCGCGCTTCTCAAACGCATCGGTCGTCTGGATCGCCATCTGGAAGTCGGTGTCACCCTCGCGACGCAACTGCCCGCTGGCGGCGAGCACCCCCTTCAGGACGGCCTCGACGGGCAGATACCAGCTGATCCCGCCCGTAGAGCCGAGCACGACCTCCTCCGGCTTGACGCCCACGGCGATCGCGGTGGCGCCCTGCGTCTTGGCGGCGTCGTCCAATCCTTGTTTGCCCGTTGCCGCGTTCGCGCAGCCGGAGTTGGCGAGCACCGCCCGCAGCGCGTCCAGGCGGCAGCGCTCGCGGCTGAGCAGCACGGGCGCGGCGGACGTGCCGCTCGAAGTGAAGCGCGCGGCGCTCACGGGGTGCTCGGAGTCGCACACCAGCAGCCCCAGGTCGTGGTTGCCACTGGGCTTGATCCCGCACGCGACGCCCGCGGCGCGGAAGCCAGTGGGCAGGCCCGCGTCGGGGGCCAGTTCCCGCACATGCGTGGGCGCGGCAACCCAGCGCGAGCCGAAGAAGGGCCGCGGAGGCCCACCGGAGGAGCGGTCGCCCCACACATCATTGCCCGCGCTCACAGGAGCCCCTCGGTCTCGGGCAGGCCGAACATGAGGTTGAGGTTCTGCACCGCCTGGGAGGAGGTGCCCTTCCAGAGGTTGTCGATCGCCGAGAAGACCAGCACCTTGCCGGTGTGGGGGTCGGCGGCGGCGAGCAGACGGCAGTAGTTGGTCTCCCGCACCTCCCGCACCCCGAGCCGGCCCTCGACCACCTCGACGAAGGGCTCACGGGCGTAGGCGTCGCGGTAGAGCTCGCGTAGCTCGGAGCCCTCCAGCGGCCGGGTGGGGGTCACGTAACAGCTCGCCAGCTCCCCCTGGTCGAGCGGCACGAGGTGGGCCTGGAACTGCACCGCCGGCTCGTGGTGGGCGGGATCCAGTGCGGAGAGCTGCTCCTCGATCTCGGGGGTGTGGCGGTGGGCGGCGATCTTGTAGGGGAGGATGTTCTCGCCTGCCATCGAGAGGTGAGTGGTGTCATCGAAGGTTCGCCCCGCCCCGGAGATCCCCTGCTTGGCGTCGATCACCAGGTCCGCGATCAGCCCCTCGCGGGCGAGCGGCGCGAGCGCGAGCACCGCGGCGGTGGGGTAGCAGCCTGGGTTCGCGACGATCCCGGCGGAGGCGATCCGCTCGCGGTGAAGCTCGGTGAGGCCGTACACCGCCTCCCCCAGCAGCTCCGGCCGGGGGTGGGGTCCGTACCAGTGCTCGTAGGTGGAGAGCTCGCGCAGGCGGAAGTCCGCGGAGAGGTCCACCACGCGCACGCCGCGCTCGCGCAGCGCGGCGACTGTGGGGGCGGCCGCGGCGTGTGGGTAGGCGACTACGGCGGCGTCCAGGCGCCCGCCGGTGCCCGCGCCGCGGCTCCTCTGAATGTCCGCTCCCCCCGGAGCACCGGAGCTCGGGGCGCCGGAGCTCGATCGCCGCCCGCGCGCGGCGCCGGAGCTCGGTACACCGGAGCTCGGATCCAGGCCGCGAATGTCCCCGTCCGAGGCGAGCTCCTCGATCGTCAGCGGCACGCGGTAGCGGGGGTAGAGCTCATCCAGGCGCCGCCCCACCTCCGAGCGCCCGGTGACCCCCGCGAGCTCGAAGCGGGGGTGGCGCCAGAGCAGGTGCGCGGCGAGCGCCCCCGCGAAGCCGGTGGCTCCTGCGACCAGCACCCGGGGGGAGCCGGGGGCGAAGCGCTGCTCAGCCACGCAGCTCACCCCCCAACCTCTCGCCCAGCGCAGCCACGATCCGCGCGCGCACCGGTGCGACGTCCTCCTCCGAGAGCGTGCGATCGCTTGCGCGGAAGCTCAGGGCGAGCGCGAGCGAGCGCCTGCCCTCCCCCACCTGGGGGCCCTCGTACACGTCGAACACCCGCACGTCGTCCAGCAGGGCGCCCGCGACCTCCCGCACGAGCGCAACCGCCGCCGCGGCGGGCACCTGAGCGGGGAGGATCACCGCGAGGTCCTGGCGCAGCGCGGGGAAGGAGATCAGATCGCGGTAGCGCTCCCGGCCGCTCACGGAGCGGTTCCGGTCGGCCCCCATCCCCGAGCTGTCGGTACGCGTTCCCGAGCCGCCCATCCCCGAGCCGCCGCCGCCCGTCCCCGAGCGGTCTTCCCCTCCGAGCGCCGCGGTGAGCAGCCGGTCGAGGTCGAGCTCGATCGCCGCCGCACCCTCGAGGGACCGGCCCGCCAGCAGCGGGTGCAGCTCGCCCAGCCATCCGATCGGCTCGCCATCCACGGAGACCTCCGCGGCGCGGCCGGGGTGCAAGAAGGGGTGGCGCTCGCCGGCGGGAGCGCACTCCACGGGCACCCGCAGCGCGGCGGCCAGCGCTTCGAGCACTCCCTTCGCCGCGTAGAGGTCGGCCCGCGGCGGATCCGGCGCCCTCCAGGTGGCGGGTACGGCGCGGCCGCTGAGCAGAACCCCGAGCGCGCGGTGCTCCTCGATTGGCGAGTGAGCGCTCTCCTCCCGCGGCGCGTCCGGCATCGTCTGGCCCGGCGCCCCCGCCGCGGCCGGGCGGCTGAAGACGGTGCCCACCTCGAAGATGCGCAAGTCCGGGTTCTCGCGGGCCGCGTTGCGCGCTGCGCTGTCGAGCAGCGAGCCCAACAGCGTGGTGCGCAGCAGCGCGTGCTCCTCGGAGAGGGGGTTCTCGAGCGCCACGGCGCCCGCGAGGCGCGGGTCGCCCCCGCTCAGGCGCAGGCGCTCCAGGGACTCGCGCGAGGTGAAGGTCCACCCCACGGTCTCGTACAGCCCCCTCCCCACGAGCACGTCCACGGCGCGGCGGCGCAGGCGCTGCTCGTGGGAGAGCAGGCCCGCGGGG
Organism: uncultured Solirubrobacterales bacterium; assembly: GCA_963742275.1. Classification (GTDB taxonomy): domain Bacteria; phylum Actinomycetota; class Thermoleophilia; order Solirubrobacterales; family Solirubrobacteraceae; genus Palsa-744. The sequence continues at coordinate 72,390 of CAVUKU010000003.1, forward strand.
CGGCGGGGGGGAAGCGTGGCGGGCAGCTTCTCCAGGCCGTCGATCCGCGCGACCTCCTCGATCAGGTCGGCCTCGCGCGAGACGTCCGCCCGCCGGGGGGCCGGCACGGTGACCTCCAGCCCGTCGGGGACATCCCGCACCTGGAAGTCGAGGGCCAGGAGGATCTCCCGCTGGCGTGCGCGGGGTACGGGCACGCCGAGGATCGCCTCCACGCGCACCTCGCGCAGGTGGATCGGGGTGAGTTGGGCTCCCGCCCTCTCGCCGGCCCGGCCACTCTCCCCCTCCCCCTCCCCCCACCCGCCGACGTCGACTGTGCCCGGGGTGAGGGTGGCGCCGCACAGCTCGATCATCAGGCGCGCCGCGATCGCCTGGGCATCGATGCACTGCTCGGGGGCGAGACCCTTCTCAAAGCGCGCGGAGGCCTCGCTGCGCAGGCCCAGCGCCCAGGAGGAGCGGTGGATGTTGGGGCCGTCCCAGGTGGCGACCTCCATCAGCACGCGCGTGGTGTCCTGCGCCACCTCCGAGCGCGCCCCGCCCATCAGCCCCGCGATCGAGGTGGGACCCTCGCCGTCCTCGATCACCACCATCTCACCGTCCAGGGTGCGGGTCTGCCCGTCCAGCGTCTGCACTTGCTCGCCCTCGCGCGCGCGGCGCACCACCAGCCGCCCGCCCACGACGCGATCGAGATCGAAGGCGTGCAGCGGCTGGCCGGTGAGGAGCATCGCGTAGTTGGTTATGTCGACCACGTTGTTGATCGGGCGCTGCCCCGCGGCGCTGAGGCGCGCCTTCAGCCAGGGCGGGGACTGGGCGATCCTCACGTTCTCGAAGACCCTCGCGGTGAAGCGGGGACAGAGGTCCGGGCAGCGCACCTCGACCTGCGCGGGCGTCGCGCCGTCGCTCCCCGCAGGCAGCGGCCCCGCGCTGCCGGGGTCCTCGCTCCACGGCGCGGACGCGAGCGGGGCGCCGGTGGCGGCGTGCAGCTCGCGCGCGACCCCGTACACGCCGAGGCAGTCGGGGCGGTTGGGGGTCACCTCCAGCTCCAGCACCTCCGTGGCGATCGGGAGCACCTGGGCGAGTGGGGTGCCCGGTGCGAGGCGCCCGCTGTCCAGCAGCCCATCCAGGACGAGGATCCCCTCTCCTCCCGGGCCGATCTCGAGCTCCCGCTCCGCGCAGATCATCCCCTCGGAGACCACCCCCCGAAGCTTCGCCCGCTTGATCTCAATCCCATCGGGCATCACCGCCCCGGGGCACGCCACCGCGACGGTCTGCCCGGCGGCGACGTTCGGCGCTCCGCACACGATCCTCGCCGGGCCTCCCGGTGAGGCGGGTCGGTCTGGACCGGCTGGACGGGTCGAGTCGGCGGGGGCGGGATTAACGGGGTGGTCGGGATCGGCTTGGGTCGAGCCGGCGGGGGCGGGATGAGCGGGGTGGGTGGGTCCCACATCAACTTCGCAGACGCTCAGGCGGTCGGCGTTGGGGTGGCGCTCGCACGCCAGCACCCTCCCCACCACAAAGCGCTCGGGGGAGCGCACCCCGTGGTGGTGGATCGCCTCCACCTTGGTGCCCGTCATCGTCAGGCGCTCCTCGATCCCGTGCACGTCCAGGTCGGGATCGCAGTACTCGCGCAGCCACTCGAGAGGAACCCTCATCCGAACTGCTCCAGAAACCGGAGGTCGTTCTCGAAGTACAGGCGCAGATCGGGGATCCCGTGCTTGAGCATCGCGATCCGCTCGATCCCCATGCCCCAGGCGAAGCCCTGCACATGCTCGGGGTCGTACCCCGGCGCGTTGCGCTCGGTGGTGGGGACGTGGGAGAACACGTTGGGGTCGACCTCGCCCGCGCCCAGCACCTCCAGCCACCCCTCCCCCTTGCACAGATGGCAGCGCGCGCCGTCGCCCAGGAAGCCCTTGCCATCGCAGTGAAAGCAGGAGACATCCACCTCGACGGAGGGCTCGGTGAAGGGGAAGAAGTGGGGGCGCAGGCGCACCTCGCGCTCCCCGCCGAACACCGCCCGCGCGAACTCCAGCAGCGTGCCCTTGAGGTCGGCGAGCGTGATCCCCTCGTCCACCGCCAGCCCCTCCACCTGGTGGAACTGGGGGGTGTGGGTGGCGTCGCTGTCGGGCCGGTACACCCTTCCCGGGATCACCACGTACAGCGGCGGCGGATGTGCTTCCATCGCGCGGATCTGCATTGGCGAGGTGTGCGTGCGCAGCACCAGCTCCCCGGGATCGCCGAGCGGGACCTGCCCGGCACTCGAAGCGCCCTGCCCGGCCGAGCGGGCGCAGTCGCGCACATAGAAGGTGTCGCTCCGCGCGCGCGCGGGGTGCGTGGGGCTGTGGTTGAGCGCGTCGAAGTTGTAGTGCACCGTCTCCACCTCCGGCCCCTCCAAGATCGCGAAGCCGAGCCCCACGAAGATGTCCTCGAGCTCTCTCTGCATCGCGGTGAGCACATGCAGGCGGCCCACCGGCTGCGGGGGGGCACCGGGGAGCGTCACGTCGAGGAGGTCCTCCCGCAGGCGCGTCTCCATCTCCGCCTCCCCGAGCTGCGCGGCGCGCTCCTCGATCAGCTCCTGAAGCGCCACACGCGCCTCGTTGGCGGCCTTGCCGACCGCGCCCCGTTCCTGCGGCGGCAGCTCGCGCACCCCGCGCAGCAGCTGCGGCAGCTCCGCGCGGCGGCCGAGGTGGCGCACGCGCAAAGCCTCCAACGCATCGGGGGTGCCGGCGGCGGCGATCTCGCCCTGGGCCTCTGCGCGCAACTGCTGGATTCGTTCGATCATGACGCTGGGACCCTAGTCATTTCATACAGCGCGACGGTCGCCGCCATCGCCGCGTTCAGGGAGTCGTTGACTATGGGGATGTGCGCCACGTGCTCGCATGCGGCCACGACCCCCGCCGGCAGGCCCTCACGCTCGGCGCCCACCAGGATCGTGAGTTCGGGCGCGGGACCGGCGAGGCTACACCCAAGGAGGCCACGCACCCGTTCCAGCGCCAACGCGGGCGGGCGGGAGTCGGCCACCAGTGCAATCCGCTCCCCCGGCAACTCCTCCACCGCGCCGGCGCGGGCGAGGGGGACCGCGAAGATCGCGCCCATGCCCGCGCGCACCGCCTTCGGCGAGCAGGGGTCAGCGCAGCCGGGGCCCAGGGCCACGCAGGAGGCCCCGAAGGCGAGCGCCGCGCGCAGCACCGTGCCCACGTTGCCGGGGTCGGAGACCCCGTGCAGGTACACGCACAGCGGCCCCACCGGCGCCGCCAGCCAGCGCTGCTCGTAGACCCCGATCACGCGCGCGCCCGAGCCCAGCGTCGAGACCTCCGCGAGCGTGGCGGGCTCCACGTCGAGGAAGCCCCCGCCCCCGAGCCCGCTGCCGGCCGCGCGGAAGCCCGCGACCGCCGGCCACCCCGCGCGCTGGGCCGCCGCGATCAGATCCTCCCCCTCCGCGAGGAAGCGCCCGCTGCGCGCGCGCTCGCGCCTGCGCCGCAGCCGGCGCAGCTCCTGCAGGCGGGGGTTGTGTGGGGAGGCGATGGGGTTCATTTTCTTGGGATGGAACGCTCTGGATGGTGGGGGGTTTGGTTGCAGATATAGAAAAGGCGCCGTCCCCTGCGGGGGAGCGGCGCCCGGGAGGCTCGGATGTCGGGGGCCTGGGTCAGGCGGCCGACGCCTCGCGGGCGACCTCGGCGAAACGTCGGAACGCGTCGGCGTCGCGCACCGCGACGTCCGCGAGCACCTTGCGGTCGAGCTCCACGCCGGCCAGCGAGAGGCCGTGCATGAACTGGGAGTAGCTCATCCCGTTCTGGCGGGCCGCCGCGTTGATGCGGGTGATCCACAGGCGGCGGAAGTCGCGCTTGCGGTTGCGCCGATCGCGGTAGGCGTAGGTGTCCGCCTTGATCAGCGCCTCCTTGGCGCGCCTGTAGTTGGAGTGCGCCTCCCCCCGGAAGCCCTTCGTCAGCGCCAGGGTGGCGCGGCGCTTCTTGCGGGCGTGCACCGAGCGCTTGACCCTCACGACCCACCACCTCCCCCACGCTTCGGCGGGGCGGCCTTCCGCGGGCTCTTCGCGCCCACGCCCAGCATCCGCTTCACCCGCGGCGTGTCGTGGGCGGAGATCTCCGCCGGGGCTCCCAGGGTGCGCTTGCGCTTGGGGGACTTCTTCTCGAGGATGTGGCTCGTGAAGGCGTGCCTGCCCCGCACCTTGCCGGTGGCGGTGACCTTGAAGCGCTTCTTCGCGCCGGAGTGAGTCTTCATCTTGGGCATGGGAGGCGATGATTATGGCAGACCCTTCCACCCATCGCGGAGCCGTCCAACCACCCGTGTGGCTGTCATGTAACGGGTCCCCGGAGCCGATGACCTTCCAGATGGACCGAGCGTCGATCGCGCAGACCCCCACCGAGCAGGCCGAGCGCCCGCCCACCGACCCCCCCGGCACGATCGCGCACGCCCTGCGGGAGATCGCGCAGGCCGGGACGAGGGACACCGAGCGGGCCCTGGACCTCGCCTGCGAGCGCCTCGTGGAGGCGCTCGCCGCCGCCGAGCGCTTGCGCGCGGAGCTGCGCACGCGCCGCGCGGAGCTGCGCACGGTGGAGAACCGCATGCACATCACCACCGAGATGCTCCACGAGGGGGTGCTCGTGTTCGACCTCCACGGGCGCACCGTCTACGCCAACAACGCCGCCGCGCAGATCCTCAGCATGAGCCACGACCAGCTCCTCTCCCGCCACGCCCGCGATCGGCGCTGGCACTTCCTGCACGAGGACGGCTCCCCCTGGCCTGTCGCCACCAACCCCACCGCTGAAACGCTGCAGACGGGGCGCTCCTGGCGCGCCGTGGTGATCGGGGTGCGCAAGCCCGGGGGCGTGCTGACGTGGATCTCGCTCAGCACCCGCCCCGCGATTGACGAGCAGGGGCGTCAGTGCGGGGCGATCGCCACCTTCGCGGACATCAGCGAGCGGCGCACGATCCTCGAGCAGCTACGCCACCAGGCCCACCACGACCAGCTCACCGACCTCGCCAACCGCCGGCTCTTCCATAAAGAGCTCGACCGCGCGATCGCCCGCGCCCAGCGCCACGGCTGCGCGGTGGCACTCGTGTACATGGACCTCAACGGGTTCAAGCAGATCAACGACACCCTCGGCCACCGCGCCGGAGACGACGTGCTGCGAACGCTCGCCGTGCGCCTCAGCGGGGCGGTCCGCGAGGAGGAGCTGATCTCGCGCTACGGGGGCGACGAGTTCGTCGCGCTGCTCAGCATGCTGCGCCACCCCTCCGGCGAGGTGCAGGCGTTCATGGAGCGCATGCGCCTCACGCTTGCCGAGCCGATCCCTGTCGAGGCCGGCGCGGTCAGGGTCGGCGCGAGCCTGGGGGCGAGCGTCTATCCGCACGACGGGTCCTCCGCCGAGCAGCTTCTGCATCATGCCGACGCGGCGATGTTGGCGATGAAGGGGACTCGGGCCGCCTGAGCGAGGCGGGTGTGACGCTACAGGCCCGATCCACGCCTCGCGCTGGCTCAGAAGATCCAACGCGAGGCGCCTGACCGCTGGCTGGGTGAGCCTGGCAACGCCCAGACCCACCTAGCCTCCTTCATACTTCGTAGACCTTTAGACGCCTATCCTTCAGGTACCTAGAACACTAGCTAATACCCATAAAGGCTGTAATTCTCCTTTTTTGTTTCTCAGACTGCCAGCGACTACTCCACGAATACTCCCGGACGTCGCGTTACCGAGGGTACAACTGGCCGGTTCCTGCGCCGACACAGAGTCGAATGCAAATTCGGTTTTTCCAGTGGCCCTATTCGATATTACAGACGTACTGGTACCGCCGGTGCATTCGTCTGTTACTTTTATTATGCCGCCGACCTCGCATTCAACGGCCCATCCAGGTGGTTTAGTAGTTAACGATCTGATTAACGATCTGACTTCTATTTTTTTGGTTTCTGTGTTTTCTCTTTCCTCGAGTCTGGCCGCCCAAGGAAGGTTAAGAAATCTCATGGTCGGTGCTTTTCCTGTTTCACAGCTGCCATTGTCGCCAGTAATGAATTTACATTTTGTAGCCGTGACTCTAGTGATACTGCCCCCGCCTTCGGCGCCGACGGTTCCCAGATTTGTCTCTTCGCATTCCATTATTACTTTTCCGCCAGTAGCTGCGGAGTCCTCTAGTTCCAGTTTGCCGCTGGACGTGACTTCGACGGTTTCGCTGATTGCTTTCGTTTCCCATGTGCCAGCCCCCGCTTTTGTGCAGAGGGAGTCTAGCCATTTTCCTTTTTCGACTTTTTCGCATGTAACCCATTTGGGCCCTGCGGCGATAGCGGGGGATGCCATGACTGCGATCAGGCCTGTGATCATTACCAGCCCGAAGGCTATTTTTAGATACCGCATGTAACGCTGCTCCTTTTCCCATTGGGGGTTGGTTAGCGGTCCCGCAGCGGCTCGTCTTCACGCAGAGACGCTGTGGCACCGGCTTATGGAGTGCTTCTTGTTCGGTACAACCTTGGACGCTGTACTTCTTTGATAGGGATCTTTTTCCTGGTGGGGACTTTTCATAGCCCCGGGTCGGACGGCCGGGTGCAGTTGCGTTTCACGATCGGAAGGTCGATTCGAGGCTGGGGACCATCGTACCAACCATTCAAGGGGAGAGGGGCGGGTCGCTTCCCGCTCTCTCGAGGCGCCAGGCAGGGTGCTGAAAATGTTTCCGATCGGCGTCTCGAGGAGTGCCGCCTGGCTGGGTTCCGCCCCGTTGGGGCGCTCCCCGGCGGGCACCTGCACCCTCGGAAAGGACCCTCGCCGTCGGGAGAAGGCCTCGAAGTGCCCTCGCCATCACCGCGCTGAGGTGCCGGCTGCGGGCTGCGGGCTGCGGGCTGCCCTTATTTCTTCTTGGTTTTCCTGCTTCCCTTGTTGGTGTGCTGTTTTGGGGTGTTTTTCTTGGTTTTCTTTACTTTCTTTGGGCATCCTGTGACGGTGATCTTGGTGGTCTGGTGTAGTGTGGCGCCGTTCTGTGCGGTGAAGATGGTGGGTAGCGCGAGGCTGCCTTTGCAGAGGTTGCCGTTTGCGGCGAGTGCTGAGTGGGGTCCTTGGAGGAGTTGGAGTTCGAAGCTGCCGACGGGTGCGTCGGGTACGCTGGCGAAGGTGCTTGTCGTGATGCCTTGCTTGCTTATGAATGTTTCGCCGTGTAGCTCGAGGGTTACGCCGTAGCCCTGCAGGACGACGACTAGTTCGGGGAATTTTGCGCCGCCGTGGGAGACGAAGTACGCTGGGCCTGTCAGGGGGACGGGGATGATCGGCGTGATCGCCGTCGCTGTTCCCACGACGGATCCTTCGGGGCAGCCGGCTGGGTTAGCGTCGAAGACGCTTTCGGTGCAGGCTTTCTGTAGGGTTGTCAGTCGGGATGGCAGGCGCTTGGGGAGTTCGACCTTGACCTTCGCGATGTTTGCCTGGGTGCCCTGCAGGGCGCTGGGATATGTCAGCTTCACCGTGAGGCTCGCGCCGTTCTCTTTTGATGTCTTGCCCGATGTGGAGACTCGGAAGCTGGGTTTGAAGACTAGGCCTGCGCAGTTGGTGACCTGGAAGAAGTTGTTGACGGTCACGGGTACCTGGCCGGCTGGGTTGGCGGGGTCGGCGCCGGCGCCGTCGACGGTCACCGCGAATGTCTGTGGAGTGCAGTTGGTAGGGTTGAGCGTGAAGCCCGGGCGGTTGATATATACGCGGATGTCACGCACATGAATGACGATCCCGTCGATTATGTGCGGGATTGGATCGGAGGCTTTCGCGTCGACTGTCACGGCCGCTGTCGTGGGGTTGATCTCAAGTGCCTCGCGGACGACAACGGTGCCGAGATCGAAGGGGCCGACCTTCGCGGAGTTGATCGCGACGATCGAGAACGGCGCGCCGTTGTACGGGCCCGCCATGTACACCTTCCCGTGTGTCGTTGCCAGTACTGACCCGACACCGGCACCGACGAGTGTCTGCCCGATTTCGCTCGCCGGGGGACACGAGGGTTCTGATTCCTCCTGCGCGCCGGAGGCGTGCTTGGCCGCTTCGATGTCAGCTTCGGGGCAGAACGGGACACCGGAGAGGTTCGCGGTGAGCCCAGGTGGTAGCTGAGCGGAGAAGCGGGTGATCTCCTGTTCCCCGTCGTTGCGGATCACACGGATGTACATCGAGCTGTAGGCGCCCGCGCGTCCGTCCTGGGTACCCGCCAGCACCTGCGGGTCAAACGGCGGGACGCCGCCCGACGGGCAGGGCCCGCCGTCAAAGGCGCTTGTGATTTCAAACGGCGAGCTGAGATCCGTCAGGGTCTGCGCTGGTTCGGACCATGGCGTCAGTTCAGCCCCTACCGTGTAGTCGCCGCACACGGGAGGGGTGACCAGCGGCGAGGTCTCGCCCTGGTGAAAGCTGAACGTGAACAGGCTGAAGGGGACCGGCGGCAAGCCCGGCAATGAGGGGCCGATCTTGAACGGGACGCCTTCGAACGTCGTGACCAGGCGGCCCGTTATCGGGTTGGCGCTGACCTTCCCCGCAACCTTGACGACCACCCCACGCACAGGGAACCGCACGATCACATACAACGCGATCAGCGACCCGTTCGGGTGTCCGGGTTCACTGAACGGGTTATCATACGGCTGGGCGATATACACCGAGCCGGTGCCTTCTTCGTTCAGCGCGGGCGTCTTGATCTTGACCGACCCGAGCTTGGAGTCGTTCGGGCAACCCTGTCCCGCCGGTGTTTCCAGCGCTTCCTGTTCGTACTCTTCCTGCGTGCATGCCCCCAGGCCCGCTCCAGCGGACGGGTTCACCGTCATCCCTTCCGGCAGCGTGACAACAGCCTTCCTCAGCGCGGACGCCGCGAGCCCTTCGGGGTTTTCGTTTGTCTGGTGCACGCCCAGTTCGACGTTCAGCCCCGTGGGTGCGTATGCGCTCGTCGTCGTCGGCGCGGCCGTGAACGTCGACTCGAGAGCCAGCCGGCTGCAGCCGCTCATGGCGGCGAGCAACGGGACGGCTTCTGAGGGCTTTGCTTCCGGCAGCTCCTGCCAGGAGACGCTCGAGAACGTCGCCTGCAACGGTTCGCCGCTACACGATGTGGGGCTGCTCAAGAATGGCACCCGCTCGTTACTCGATGAGATACCGAACGCGCCACCGGTGTTATTGCCCGCGTTTGGGTTCAACCGCCAGCGGTCGTGCGCCGGCGCGCTCGGCACACCCCAGATCGTGACCGACACGAGATCCTGGCTGTCGAGCGCGTCTATGTTATGAAAAGTCGTCCGCAACGCGTAGCTGCCTGGTAGCACCGTCACATCTGCCTGCACGTGAGCGACTTTCACAAAAAGCCCAATCTTCGCGACATCGCCCGGCTCCGGCGCGAGATTGTACAACGGCTGGGTGTCCGCTTCGCGGCCAAGGGGACCCGGAAACAAGATCGTCGATACGCCTACCTGCGTATCGATGGGGCATTCTTCATGGCTGAACTTCGCGATCGCGCACGTCGGCGTGTCAACGAGATCCCCGCCGAAACCGGGTGGGAGGTCCAACGACGTTTCCTTCTGATCACCCGCCAGCCGGCCTTCCCCGTCGATCGTGTCAAACCCGATCGTGCTCGTCAGATCGGCATGCGCGCCGGCCTGGCTATCGGACAACGAGACCGTCGTTGAGCCCGGCGCGATCCCGAACCCAGCCGGCGTCGAGCTGAGAAGAGTCGGGGTGCTCACAAACGCATCGGGTGCGCCCCCGCCCGAGACATGCACCAGGTTCATCACTGTCTGTTCGCTTTTCAGCTCCACATCGACCGGGATCCTTACAAGCAGCATCTCCTGCGGCAGCACCGTCCCAGAGAACGTGCACGACACGCCAACGCAGCTCATCCGCGTGCCCGCTTCGTCGACCCGGCCTTCTCCTGCTTTGTTAAGCAGTTCAAAACCTTCGGCGCCGACATGATCGAGCGTCACACCGCCCGGCAGGACATCCGTGATCGTGACCGGTTCTCCGGCATCGCTCGACGCGCCACCGCTGTTCGTCACCGTGATATCGAAAGACTGATCGCCTGTTTCATCACCCGGATGAAGGTTCGTTGGCGCCGAGACCGCTGTTACCGCCCACTGCGGGCCACCCGTCACAGCCAACGCCGAAGAAGCAAACACCCCCAGCAACACGACGACCACAGAAAAAATAAGTGTCGCAGATCCCTTTCGCATCAGGCTACCCCCCTCCTCCTGGCAGACTTTCTGGCCTGCTTGCGCTTCCTTACACATCTACCCCTCTTTTTCACATAGCCCTTCTTGCATTTCACGGACGTCGGCCTTGGCCCGGGCTTGGTTTCTGGTGGAGATACACCAAGCAGGTTGCCTGCGCCTGAGGGCGTCAACGTCACGGGAGTAGCATCGATCGGCAGTGATGGCGGGTTCTGGCAGGCGTCGCCTTCACAAGGACCGGCGCCAACAGGGCGCGGAAACCCACCGTCTACCCGCGCATCATACAAGTCTCCCTGTTCGTCGGTGTCCGCCTGAACGAGCTTTGCGTGCGTACCAAAGAACACATCCCTACCGTCAGGGCTCGAATCAAGGAAGAACGAGTCCGAGGGGTCCTGACCCGTGGTGATCAAGCTCAGACACCCATTTGTTTCCGTGCACGACCCGGCGCCATCAGCCTCCCACTCGTACACGTCGACCTTGCCATTGGTGTCCTGCGGCACCAACGATTCCAGCGTATCAAAGAACACGTATTCCCCGTGTTCTGAAATCGGACGCGGCGCTGCACCCGCCGGATTATTAAAGTTCACAGCAGAGCGTGTAAACCGCGCGCCGAAAGACGGCGGTGAACCATTCGGGACGCACGACACGCACGCGATACTCCCATTTTCCGCGTCGTAACGATAGAGCTCCTGCTGACCACCCGAGTCATAGCCCGCGATATTCTGAGTCGAAGGAAAGATCAGGAACTCACCATTCGCAGTCGTATAATATTCTGCCTCCGTCCACAGTCCAGCGACTTCAATCTCGTTCTTCAGAACATCTTTGCCGTACCACGTCGTTTTTGGTTCGTGGAGCGTCGGGTAACCCCCGGACGGCGCAACATACGTCGTCGTGCCAGTCACGGTGTCATACCGATAGAGGTAGGGGCCGCTCCCCTTGGGCGCATTTGACGTCAATCGGCCCGCCGCCTCGAAATACACCGTCGAGCCATCGCTCGAAACCGCGACGACATGCTCCACGCCGCCGCCTTCAGTGACGCCCGGTTCTCCACGCGACACCCGCACAAGCTTTTCCTGGCCTTCAGCCGGCTCGGTGTTGTACTCGTAGAGCTCCACGTCGTGCAACCCAAGTCCCACGGCTTCCTTGGTCAGCTCTGTCTTCGTGATGAAGAACACCTTCGAGCCATCCTCAGCAGCTCCCACATACACCGCCGGTTCAGCCGGGTTTTCCTTACCCTCCACCACACCCTCTTCCGGAGCAGAGACCTCGACCGTCGTCTCCCCCATCTCACGCACATACAACTGCGGCGGCGTGGGACCCCTGCCTCCTTCCCAGCATTCTTCCGCGCCCGTCCCTTTCAAGTGCACCCCATTCGGGTCCGTCCCTTCCGGGTCCGGTGCCGTAAAGAAGATCCTCGACCCGTCAGCAGACACCGCCCCATGCGTATAGCCAGCAGTCGCGCCATAACCCTGGCCGAGCTCCGCGCCACACCTACTGACCAGCCCACCACCTTCCGCTTCGGACTTGACGTCTACCAACGACAGACAGAGCTCGCCAGCCGACCATTCATACAACGCGTTACTCGCTTCATACAGTTCCTTTGCCAGCTTTTCCTGCGCGCCCTTACACAGAGGCAGCTTGTGACCCTGGCTTTCCATGACAACCTTGCTCAAATCCCCCGACGCCCCAACCAGATAAGGGTCTTCGCTCCCGCTCCCGGTCGCCACGGTTTCATACGGACCGCCAGCCCGACCCACGAGATCCTCGACCGCGAAACTTCCAACCTGTCCCAGGTTGTCGTGAAAGCCAACGACCGAAAAATCAAACGGATCAAAAACTTCGGCCGCCCCAGTCTGTACACCCATGCTCGGCGACGCAGCCGACCGATACGTCCAACCCGTCTCCCCACGCGAGAACACATACGAATCCTCACCCGTAGTAGGAAACGACCCAAAAGCAGCCGCCGTATCCAAAAGAAAATGATCCCCATCTTCCGAAGAATACCCCAGATCGTAGTCCGTGCTTTCTTCGTGGTTCGCTATCCCTTCATCGTTCGCCGGCCCTCCAAACAGGTCTTCCGCATCTTCCTTGTTCGGCGGAGTCAACATCTCATACGTACGACCGTCCGGCAACACGCCCCCCATACTCGCAGGCAAAGTCGTAAAGGGAGCCCCATCGACACTTGTCATACCAACCCCGTTCTTCGCCAGCACCCGAAAATAATAAACGGTACCAGGCAAGAGACCACCCGCCTGCACACTCACGCTCACATAACTATCACCCGATCCGATATCCCCAGGAGACACCGGAGCGCTCCCACCAGCAGCATAAGGATCCGACGCGGCGGGATCATACTGCGCCGCATCGACATATTCAAACCGATACGTGGTATCGACACCCAACGGATCTATCCCAGCGCTAAAATCCACAGACGACGACGACACATCCCCCGCCGACACGGCATCGACCGCCGGAGAAGCCGCCGCCGCAAACGAAGCATTTTCACCGTCGCGCGTACCACCATGCTTATTCTTATTCGTTGTGGCGACAAGACGGTAATTGTAGACTGTACCTGATTGCAGTCCCACGATATCAGCATGCACCTCCTGATTTTCCGTACCTTTGTTAACTTCAGCCGCGTCAGGTTCCATGCATTCAGCCCGCGAGCCCGCAGCATAAGGATCAGATTCAGTCGGCTTGTAACCCGTCGCGTCGACATATTCAAAATAACATTCAGTCAATTCCTGATCTTCGTCGTTCACCGTCCCTTCCAACGTCGCTCGGCCTTCGCCTTCAACAACGTGGTTGCCACCAACCTTACCCGTAATCACATCGGGATAGAAAGCGCCCGGACCAAACTCATCAACAACAGGCCTAGATGCGCTCCCTCCAACTTCTTCGTTGACACCCACATACATATCCCCTTCGAAGCTCACAGCAATACCACCATCGGGAAAACCCTCAGGGCCAATAAAGAGATGATCGCCAGCGCCCAGAACCTGCCCAAGATATCCACCCGAAGAAGTGAACTCATCTATAGCATCCTTACCCGTTGGACTGCTCGAAACTTTCTCGACCAGAAAATCGCCATCGCGAGGATCGACCGCCACACCTGACACCTTCCCAAAAGATTCAGATGGCGCACCTCCTTCTGTAAACGCATTGATGAAACATCCTTCCGAAGTGAACTGATCGACCTCATATAGATTCCCGCTCGTGATGTGGGTAACATAGATATAGCCGGCAGAGGCAGATAGACCACTGCTTGAGTCGACCGCCACCCCCTCGACGGGAGGGACAGTGTGGCTATGCCATTCTTCACTCGGCTGGCCAATCAGCTCGTCACCGTTGCTGCTAATATATTTTGGCCGCAAACCGTTTTCCAAGCAGGTAAATTCATCCGGTTCACCTTTCGCCTTTACTCGGCTCACGGTCCCTTTTTTTTCAGTCACGGGACCGCTATCGCTGGCGAAGTAGACATCGCCCGCGGTGCGATGATTCATCTTCGTCGAATTATCGACCGCGACCCGTTCTGATTCGGAGCCTATGAGTTGTTCGCTTGTATCATCATACGCCAAGCTTTCCGTGGGGCCGACGAGCTGAGCTACGAACGCGTTGGACGGCGTCGTGAACTCATCGATAAAGCCCGTGCCATTGTTGCCGATCCAGACATGCCCGGGGCTCCTGGAGTCAACCGCGATACCCCCAATGTCGTTGAAGAGGACTTCTTCCCCGAGAGGCCCCGTTGGCGCGCCCGTCAACTGCGTGATATACGGCCGCGTGAACACAGCGAACGCCGTAGCGCTCACGAAAAGGAAGCCCGTAACCAACGTGAGCGACAACACGGAAACCTCGAGTAGAAGCATCATGCGCCGCGACCCGACTGAATATGACGGCAACAGCCTCCCCATCGAACCTCCTCTTGAAAAACACGTTATTCAAAAAGATGCGCTATCGCACGGACAGCACATCCAACATTCTGCCTAAATATGCTGGGTGAGCCCCGACAACGCCCGAACCCACCCAGCCTCCTTCATACTTCGTCGTAGATCTTTAGAAGCCTATCCTTCAGGTACTTAGAACACTAGCTAATACCCATAAAGGCAGTAATTCTCCTTTTTTGTTTCTTAGACTGCCAATGACTCCTCCACGAACACTTCCGGACGTCGCGTTACCGAGGCTACATTTGGCCGGTTCCTGCGCCGACACAGCGTCGAACGCAAATTCGGTTTTCCCAGTGGCTCTATTTGATACTACAGACGTACTGGTACCGCCAGTGCATTCGTCTGTTACTTTAATTACGCCACCGACCTCACATTCAACGGCCCACCCAGGTGGGTTAGTCGTTAATGATCTGATTAACGATCTGAGTTCTAGTTTTTTGGTTTCTGTGTTTTCTCTTTCCTCGAGTCTAGCCGCCCAAGGAAGATTGAGGGCTCTAGCCGTCGGTGCTTTTCCTGTTTCACAGGTGCCATTTTTGCCAGCAATGAATTTACATTTTGAAGCCGAGATTCTAGAGATACCGCCCCCGCCTTCGGCGCCGATGGTCCCCAGATTGCTCCCTTCGCATTCGATAATAACTGCTCCGCCAGTAGCTGCGGAGTCCTCCAGTTCCAGCGTGCCGCTGGACGTGACTTCGAGGGTTTCGCTGATTGCCTTCGTTTCCCATGTGCCAGCTCCGGCTTTTGTGCAGAGGGAGTCTAGCCACTGTCCTTTTTCGACTTTTTCACAGGTAACCCATTTCGGCGTTGCAGCCAAAGCAGGCGACGCCACCACCGCCATCAAGCCGACGACCACCGCCAGCCCGAAGGCTATTTTCAGATACCGCATGTACACTGCTCCTTTTCCCATTGAGGGTTGGTTACCGATCCCGCAGCGGCCCCGTCTTCACGCAGAGACACCATGGCACCGGCTATGGAGTACTTCTTATTTCAGTACTAGCTACGAACTACAGATGCTGCTGTGCGTCCTTGATAAATCAGGATCTTTTCTTGATAGACGCTTCCATAGCCCCAATTCGGACAGCCGAGCGCACTTGCGCTTCACGATCGGATAGCCGACTCAAGACTGGGGACTAACGTACCAGCCCTTCAAGGGGAAAGAAAGAGCTGTTTCTCATTCCTTCCTCCCGAAGCGCTCGACAAAGTGTTGAAATGTTTTCGATCAGCCCCTTCAAGGGACCTCGCCGGACGCGACATCTACTATCTCCTTCACCCGGATCGCTCGCCAGAGGGGGATCGGAGACCGTCCGTTCGCCGCCAAGCGGAGTCCCCGACCACGGAGAGTGCCCAAAGGCAGAGCCCACTGCCGGAGTCCGGCCCGCTCGCGACGCCGGCTCGCGAAAGTACCGCATCAAACGGTCGGATTGAGGTGTTTTGGTCTATAGTCGCGCAACCCAGCCGGCCACGGCCGGTGAGGGTCGGTTGCCAGCGCCGGGGTGCTCGTCTTCAAAGCAGAGACACCCCGGCGCCGGTCTTGGGTCCTCTCCAAGCCCTCGGCTTTTGCTACCACTGCCGCCGACCCGAGTCAAGTGAGCCACTCCGGCGGCCACTCGCACGCATCCGCACTACGACCCGCCCCAACAAAACTTTTCTTGACGCGCCGGCCCCGCCTGCCTGCCCGCCGAAACGGATCTCAATGAGAAGCCGACCCCTTGGCAAGTGCCGCCACGCTGGGCTGCGAGACCTGGGCCTACCCGGTCTCGGCGCCCGCGGGGTCCCCCCCGCCCTCGACACCCGCTGCCGGGTTGTCACTGGCCGGCCCGGAGAGGACCTCCACAGAGGACTTCTCCTTCCCGCCGCCAGAAGCCCCCAGGACCTCGCCGTCCCCTACGGGCCGATCCTCCGCCGACGCACTCTCTGCGGGCGAGTCCTCCACGGGAGCGCTCCCCACGGGCACCTCCACCCCCGCGGGATCCTCCCCGTCGGGTGGCCCCTCGCCGTCGGGGGAGACCTCGAAGCGACCCGCCAGGACCGCTTTGGAGGGGCCAAGCATCATCGTCATGTTGCGCCCCTCCTGCATCGGGCGCTGCTCGACCACGCCGAGCTCCGCTAGCTCCTCCGCGAGCCGGTCGAGAATCAAGGTGCCCCGCTCCGGGTGGGTCACCTCGCGTCCGCGGAACATGATCGTGATCTTCACCTTGTCCCGGTGGCGCAGGAAGCGTTCGACGTGGTGCTTCTTGGTGTCGTAGTCGTGCTGGGCGATCTTCGGGCGGAACTTGATCTCGCGCACCGTGATCTGCTGCTGGTGCTTGCGCGCCTGCTTGAGCTTCTGGGCCTGCTCGTACTTGTACTTGGAGTAGTCCAGCACCCTGCACACCGGGGGGCGCGCCTCGGGGGCCACCTCCACCAGATCCAGATCCCGCTCCTGGGCGAAGCGCAGCGCGTCCGGGGTCTTCAGCACACCCACCTGGGCGCCCTGATCGTCGATCAGGCGCACCTCGGGTACGCGGATCCGCTCGTTGATCCTCGTCGTGTCCCGCTCGGGCGGGCGCCGGTCGAACCTCCGGGGTACGGCCACTAGCTGTCCTGATTGCGCGTCAAGCTGATAATCAGGCGCGGCGCTCTGAATGGGTGCGGGAACTCAAGACAGCCAAGTATACCGGGGCATCGGCGCCGCACAAGGGTGTCTGGCCAGAAGCTCACAACTGCATCTGCTCGAGCAGCCGCCCCGCCAGCTCGTCCACCGGGACGCTCCCGGCCCCATCCTTCGGGCTAACCCCGCCCTCCAGGCTGTGTGCCCCCCCTCCCGCGCGGCGCTCGCGCACCGAGACCGTGCCCTCGCTCTCCTCGCGCTCGCCCACCACGAGCATGTAGGGGATGCGGCGCAGCTCCGCCTCGCGGATCTTGCGCCCGATCGACTCCCCCCGGTCGTCCAGCTCGACGCGTACCCCCCGGCGGCGAAGCCGCTCCTCCACCCTCCCCCCGTACTCGTTGAAGCGGTCGGAGAGCGTCAGCACGATCGCCTGTACGGGCGCGAGCCACAGCGGCAGCTCGCCCGCGTAGTGCTCGATCAGGATGCCGATGAAGCGCTCGAAGGAGCCCATCAGCGCGCGGTGGATCATCACCGGGCGGTGATCGGCGTTGTCCGCACCGGTGTACGCGAGGTCGAAGCGCTCGGGCATCGAGTAGTCGAGCTGCACCGTCCCCAGCTGCCAGGAGCGCCCGATCGAGTCGGTCATGTGCAGGTCGATCTTGGGGCCGTAAAAGGCCCCGTCGCCCGGGTTGACCTCGTAGGCGAGGCCCTCCGCCTCCAGCGCACCCTGAAGCGCCGCCTCCGCGCGGTCCCACATCTCATCGCCGCCGATCCGCTGCGCAGGGCGCGTGGAGAGCTCCAGGCGCGGCTCGAAGCCGAAGATCTCATAGATGTAAAAGCCGAAGCGCAGGCACTGCACCACCTCCTCCTGCACCTGCTCCTCGGTGCAGAAGATGTGCGCGTCGTCCTGGGTTATGTGTCGCACCCGCAGCAGGCCATGCAGCACCCCGGAGGGCTCGTGGCGGTGCACGAGGCCCGCCTCGGAGTAGCGGATCGGCAGGTCCCGGTAGGAGCGCCGGCGGTCCGCGTAGATCTGGATGTGCGCGGGGCAGTTCATCGGCTTCAGGCCCATCGGGTGCCCCTCCACCTCGGTGAAGTACATGTTCTCCCGGTACTTCTCCCAGTGGCCCGAGCGCTTGAAGAGGTCCACGTCGAAGAGGATCGGCGTTTTGACCTCCTCGTAGCCCCGCGCGCTGTTCTCCCTGCGCCACAGCTCCAGCAGCGCGTTCCACACCGCCATCCCCGCCGGTTTCCATAGCGGCGCCCCCGGGGAGAGCTCGGAGAACTGGAAGAGGTCGAGCTCCCGCCCCAGCTTGCGGTGGTCGCGCGCGCGCGCCTGCTCCAGGCGCTCCAGGTGCGCCTCCAGGTCGCTCTTGGAGAAGAACGCGGTCCCGTAGATGCGGGTCAGCATCGTGCGCGTCGAGTCCCCCCGCCAGTAGGCCCCCGCGACCGACTGCAGGCGGAAGGCCCCCACCGTCCTCGTGGAGGGCGCGTGCGGGCCACGGCAGAGGTCAGTGAAGGGACCGTTGGTGTACAGCGAGACCGTCTCCAACCCCCCCTCCTCCGCGCCCGCGCCGGACTCGGCGGCGCGCACGAGGTCGTCGATCAGCTCCACCTTGTAGTCCTGCCCCGCCGCCTGGAAGCGCGCGCGCGCCTCCCCGGGGGAGAGCTCCGCGCGCTCGAAGGGCTCCGCGGCCTTCACGTGCGCGCGCATCCGCTCCTCGATCGCCGGGAAGTCCGCCTCGGAGACGCTCACCCCGTCGGGGAACTCGAAGTCGTAGTAGAAGCCCTGCTCGATCGCGGGCCCGATCGAGATCTTCACGCCCGGGTAGAGCTCCATCACCGCGCTCGCCAGCACG
Source organism: uncultured Solirubrobacterales bacterium (assembly GCA_963742275.1). Taxonomy (GTDB): domain Bacteria; phylum Actinomycetota; class Thermoleophilia; order Solirubrobacterales; family Solirubrobacteraceae; genus Palsa-744. The sequence continues at coordinate 90,948 of CAVUKU010000003.1, forward strand.
TGCGCCGTGTCGTGGCGGATCAGCCGCAGCGGCTCCTCCCCCTCGCTGCGCGCCGTCAGGATCGCGATCCGCGCCCCATCGGGCAGCGGGCGGGAGAGGTCGCGCACCTCGGGTGCCTCGGGCGCCTCGGGCCCGCCCTCCTGGCCGGCGGCGCTTCCCCCGTCGGCGTCCACCCCGAGGATCTGCACCGCCAGCGCCGCCCGCGCCAGGCCCGGGCCGATCGCGGCGGCCGCGTCGGCGCCGCTCGCGCCGTCGGGGAGCTCCAGGGCGTTGCCGTCGGGGAGGGTGACCGTGAGACTCATCGAGCGCTGGAGGCTACTCAGCCGTGGCGAGGATGGGCACCGCAGCTCAGAGGGGTCGCCACAGGGCGTCGTCGCCCAGGGCGGTGCGCCGCGCGCGGCCGTCCCCCACGAGCTCGACCAGCTTGCGCTCCGCGGCGGCGCGATCGGGGGGAGTGTTTCCCTGCGCCATGATCGCCGCCACCTCCTGCGTGACGAGGCCCTCCGGAAAGCGCTCCAGCGCCGCCAGGGGCTCCTCCGGGGGCGGCTCGCGCACGAGCGTGGGGTCGAGGTTGGCGATCAGCACGTCGTAGGCCTCGATCGTCTGAAAGCCCCCCGCCTCCAGGCGCCGCCCCTCCCCCAACCCCCCGCCCACCTCGAAGATCAGCGACGGCGCCGAGTAGCGCACCGGGCCGTCGGTCTGGCGCGCCTTGCCCTGGAAGTGCGTGGGCCCGCCCTCGGCCTCCCGGGTCTGCCGCTTGTCGACCTCGTAGGCCTCGCTCACGCGGGGATCCTCGAGTGTCGCCACCACCGCCCCCGCGTCCAGGCCCTCGACGCGCTCGAGCGCCCTAGCGATCCCGGTGTCCTCGTCGAGCAGCAGCGTGGTGTTGAACCACGCGAACTGCAGCATCCGCAACGCCTCCAGCTCGCGCGCGGGGTCGAGCAGGCGTGTGGCCACGATCGCCCGGCAGGCCCGGCCGGTGGCCATCACGCGCGTGCGGGGCTCGACCGCGAAGGGCATCCCGTAGCGCTCGCGGAACATCAGCTGCCCCAGCGAGGAGCGCGCGGGGGTGTAACCGCTCTGGACGTAGCGCTCCACGCTCTCCGCGAGGCCGATCGTCACCAGGCGCCAGCGCAGCTGAGCGCCGTAGCGCCAGCGCAGCACCGCCAGTGCCGGGCTGACCGAGTAGCCCCATGGGCACCCGGGGTCGTTGAAGTAGGTGACCTCGATCTCTCCCATCGCCCGCTCAGCGTAGCCGCATCCACCGGGGTGGCGCGGGTGTAGCAGGGGGATGCAGACAACCGTCTTCTCTATCTGAGAGGATTGCGCGATGCCGACCGCCGAACCCCAGGTCTCGATCACGCTCTCCGCGATGCAGGTCGAGGAGGTGGTGCGCGCCGCCGACCCCGGGCGCGCGCCGGGCTTCGCGGCGCTGATCTCCGCGGCACTCCAGCGCGACGAGGGCGCCGCGAGCTCTCCCGGGTACGAGGATCGGCGGCTTTCGCGCTCGCTGCTGCGGGGCCTTGCGATTCTCACCTGCTTCGGCCCCGACGAGCAGACGCTGGGACTGATGGAGATCGCCAAGCGCCTGCAGATTAGCGCCAGCACCATCCACCGCTACGTGATCACACTCGTGGAGGTCGGGCTGCTCGAGCAGTCCCCCAAGACGCGCAAGTACCGGCTGCCCTCGGTCTGACCTACGGGACGGGAGGTTCGGATGCAATCGATACTTGGTACGTTGGACGGGAAAAATGCAAGATGGGTACTTCCCCCGCGCCAGCTCCATGCTGCGCCGGGTTCACGAAGAGAAGGCCGTCGGACTGTTCTACGGTCAGCGCGCGCTCTGCGTGGGTGCGGTGAAGCCTCTGAACTACGTGGGGACGAGCACCCACACCCGCAGCAAGAGCCGGCCCTTTCGCCGCATCTCCCACACCGGGGAGATGTTCGAGAGGGTCTTCTTCGGCACCCGCGGGGAGGCCAATCGCGTGCTCGATACGGTGCGGCGCATGCACGAGCAGGTCGTCGGCGAGCTCCCCGAGGACGCCGGGCCGTACAACCCGGCGGGCACCCCCTACTCGGCCTTCGACCCCGAGCTCATGCTGTGGACGGTCGCTGTGATCGCCGACTCCGCGGAGTGGTTCTACGAGCGACTCGTGCGCCGCCTGAGCGCGCAGGAGCGGGAGGCGCTCTGGCGGGACTACGTGCGCTTCGCCGAGCTCTTCGGCATGCCCTCCGAGTCCGCTCCCCCCACCTACGGGGACTTCCGCGCATGGTATGAGCGCCAGCTCGCCGGAGAGGATCTCCATCTCACCGAGGAGGCGCGCTACATGGGCTACGTCTCGGCCTTCGAGATCCCGATGCCGGCGAGGCGCCGGGTGGGCAAGCGCATCCACGATCTGATCATGCTGGCCTCGCTGCCCGCGCGCGTGCGCGAGCTGTACGGCCTGCGCCTAGACCCCCGCGAGAAGGCAGCAAGCGCGGCGGTGCTCGCGACCGCGCGCTACGCCCGGCCGCTGCTACCGCGGGGGCTCGCCCGCGGCTCGTGCACCCCGGAGTTCCGGATGGTCGCGGAGATCGAGCGGCGGCGGATCGCGCGGGGCGAGCCCACCCCGCAGCTCGCGGACTAGCTGAACAACCTCCTCGGGTCCTACAGCTAGCTTCGCGGACTCGCTGACCAACCAGGAGTAGGTGGCCTGCTGCCTGATGGTGCAGCACTCGGAGCTCCAGATCGACAGACATCAATCTACATATACCTATTGAAGCGATGACTGTCAATGCAATATGATCCGCGCCGTGAACACGCCTCCGCTTGCTCGTCGTCTGCTCGCCGAGCTACTGGGCTCGGCGTTTCTCGCCGCGCTCGTGATCGGCTCGGGCATCGCCGCGCAGACCCTCTCCCCGGGCGACGTCGGCCTGCAGCTATTCGAGAACGCCGCCGCTACCGCCACTGGCCTGTTCACGATCATCCTCATGTTCGGCCCCGTCTCCGGCGGGCATTTCAACCCCGGTCGTCTCGCTCGCCGACGCGAGCTTCGGCGGGCCGAGGCGGCAGAGGTGCTCTTGCCGCACAGTGGGGAGGCTGCGCACGATGGCGTGCGTTCTATTCGTGTGTCTTCATAACGCGGGCCGCTCGCAGATCAGCCAAGCGCTTCTCGAGCGTGCCGCGGACGGGCGCCATATCGCCCTCTCCGCCGGCACGACCCCGGCTGAGCATGTCCATCCCGAGGTCGTGGAGGTCATGAGCGAGCTCGGCATCGATCTCTCTGAGCACCGTCCGCAGCTACTCACCCGTAAGCTTGCCGCACAGGCGGATGTTGTCGTAACGATGGGTTGCGGCGACGCCTGCCCATACATTCCCGGCAAGCGCTATCTCAATTGGGAGCTATCGGACCCCAAGGGCCGTCCGATCACCGCGGTCCGTGCCACACGCGATGAGATCGACCGGCGAGTGCGCTCGCTCGTGCGGGAGCTCGACTCGGCCTGAGCGGGTCGCCACCCCCGTGATCGCCCCCGGCCGCCGATGCTCCCGCAACGGCTCGCGGTGCGCTAGCCTGGAGTAATGCTTACTCAGGCAGATCGCGCGGCGAGCGCCGACGCGTGAAGCTGGAGGAGTTCCAACGCGAGGCCCAGGACGGCTCGCTGAGAATCCGCAAGATGACGGCCGGGGAGCGATGGCGCCATATCGCCGTGCCGGCCAAGGCTCGGCGCTAGTGACGAGCTTCTTCGTCGCCGGCATCGAGTCGGACGGAGCGCGCGCCGAGAAGGCCTACAGCGAGCTGCGCGAGCGTTCGCTGCTCGCCGCCGGCTGCCCTGCGCGCCCTCGGCGGATCTTCAAGTTGAGCTGTCGCTTCGATGGACAGGACCGGGAGATCGAGGTCGGCAGGCCGCTGTCCAAGGGCAGCAATGTCGTGGTCGCGATCCTCGACCATGGGCGCTTCGAGGACTTCTGCGTGCATACCGACGACCGCGGCGAGAGCGCGCCCGCGCGTGTCGGTCACCCCGTCTACTCAGTGACGGAGTTCACGTGAGCGCAGAGAACGCGGCCGGCGACGACGAGATCCGCGCCATCGTGAAGCGGCTGGCACGCCCCCACTCCTCCGGCGGGGATGTCGTCGAGCGCGCGGCCCTGCTCGCGTCGGGAAGCGATTTCCCGGCCGTGATGGCGTGGATCGCCGATCATGCCGGAGTGGCCGAGGCGGTAGCTCCCCAAGCTCCCAGACGAGGCCTGCACGGCCAGCGCCTCGGCCTCTCAGGCGGCACCGAGCCGCGGACCCCGCTGCGCTTCGTGCTGCCGGCCGGTGCACTGGCCTGAGCGCTCCGCGGGAGACGACAGGGCCGACAGGATCCGGTACTCGACGCCCGCGAGCGTTCATCCTAGCTGCTGCTACGGTTGATAGATCGAGTTGGGTAGCCTGCCAAACATCGCGGTGCCAGCGCTCGTGGCCTTTGCTCACAGTCTCCGCGTTCGTTGCACTATCAACGCCGGAGGAAAACAATGGCTACTGGAATCGTGAAGCGGTTTAGCAACGACAAGGACTTTCGGTTCATCACGCCCGATGCGTAGCGCTTTTCACGCCTGCCGACCGTGATTGGCTTGCAGGCCGCAGGGAACGTGAAGTTGGCTTCACGGCGACTCGGTCCTCGGGTTCTCATCACACGGATGACCCGCCGTGAACGCACTCGGTTCTCCACAACAAAGGAGCTGACAGACATGGCCTCAAGCAGCAAGAAGAAGACCACGATGGCAAAGCTCACCCGTGAAAGCCGGCTCCGCGAGCGTCGGCTGGACAAGCAGGCCAAGAAGGACGCGCGGAAGCTGGCGCCGGCACCTCATTCAGACTGGCCCGGCGAGACAATCGACGCTACGACCAGCGAATCTTCCCAGACAGGTGCCAGGGAGCATGCTCTGGAAGCCGTCGTTGAGGCGCTCGCAGACGTTTGACCCCAGGCGGGACGGGACGGGAACGGGAGGTCAGCGAGAGGCACGAAAAGGCAGTAAACGCCTACAAAATCAGGGCTGGCTGGTTCCCACATCTACCCGGTCACTCCTGTCGTTTCCCGTCGAGATGTTCGCCAAGCAACGTGACGCTCGCTCGCCCGCCGCTGCGATGATGATCTTTCGTCGACGTGGCTACTGTGGCGCCCGCTCAATGGACACCAGTGCCGCGATGAACGGCTCACGAACCGCCGGGTCGCAGTACTTGATCTCAAGCGCGCGCTTCTCGGCGTCGGGATCTTCCCCGGCTGGGTAGTCGCGTCCGGGACCGCAGGCGAGTGGCAGCGATGAGCGGCCGTCCCACGGCGGCCCTGGGAACGTCACATCCACGTTGATGCGTCGGCCTTCGACGACGATGGTGAGGTAACGATGGATGTCAACGAGCCCGTACACGGGGATGACGTTGGCGACCCTCGTGTCGAACAGTTCCCGAGCACGAGTGCGATCCAATTGGTAGACGCGATGCACGATCAGCGGCTCGGTCTTGGGGAAGCGCTCGACCAACGTCCGGGCGAGAAACAGGTGCTTGGTGGAGCAGGTGCCGCGACGCTCGCGCAGCATCCCCTCCACGCTGCGGTCACTCGGACGACCATATGGCAGGGCCCGCACAACTTCAACCAGACCGAGCAAGGAGGAGTCGGATGCAATAAGCGCGTCGATGACTGCAGCGTAGAGCCACGCGTATCGAACGACGGAGCCGGCTCTTACCGGGGGTTGCCTGCCCTGCCGCGCGCCTCCAAGATCAGTCCTCCACGAGGCGTACAAACCGTGCGCGATCACTCTGCTTTGTATAGCCAGCGACTCCCCAGAAGTCCATCGCGGTCGAATCGTCGTCGGCAACCTCCGCGACGAGCAGCTCCTGCCCGCCGGTCGCAAGCGGGCGCGGCGGCCCCTCACGCGTATCGGTGACGCTCGGCAGGCTTCCGGCCGCCTCCCACAGGCGGAACATCGGCTCGATGTCCCTGCTCGATCGCGCTCCGGATCATCCAATCGGGCACGGTGTGGACGAATATCAGGAGCGGCGGACCTCGCGCAGAACAGCCCCCGGATAGGGTTCGACGAGATGCAGTCCGGCGCGGCGCAAACCCGGGAGATCCTTACCGGCGAAACTCATCTCGCCCACCAGGCGATGCGCGCATTGCGAACGACCTACGAAAGCGAGCAGGAGTTCCTCGCGCACGTCGATGGTGTGCTTCGACCCGCTGGCTACAGGCTCCTCGGCGCCTTCTCGCCGGACCGCGAGCCGGCCGGCGCAGTCGCTGGATTCCGTGTTGGCGAGAACCTCGCCTGGGGCCACTACCTGTACGTCGATGACCTCTCGACCGCGCCCGAGGCACGGCGTCAGGGTCTAGCCGGGGCGCTGTTGGAATGGCTGATCGAGGAGGGCCGAAGGCTCGGATGCGGCCAGCTACACCTGGACTCAGGAGTCAGCCCGGAGCGCTTTGACGCACACCGGCTCTACCACAACCACGGCCTGTCGATCTACTCGCACCACTTCGCCCGCGGGCTGTAGGGCACCGGCTAGAAAGATCCCCGATGTCGTCACAGATGGAGACAGTCGTGTCACGAACGAGAGTGTCTCTCCCCACCGCCGGGCTGACCGTGGTCGGTGAGGATCTGGCTCGTCCCTGGGGCGGCTCCTTCTGATCTCTCAGACCGACGTCCGGGAGTTCATCCAGGCTTACTTTCCGGACTTGGGTCTGAAGGATGCCCGCGAGCAGCTGGCGCTCGGCCCCAAGCTGCTGCTGGTCGCCCCAGGTAGGCGTCTGTCCTGGCAGTACCACAGCAGACGCAGCGAGATATGGCGAGTGTGGCCTCGCCAACCACCGCCTTCACCTGGCGTTCTTTGAGGCGATCGGCGAGCCAATCGAGGACGAGGACCCCTCGGACCGACTGCTCAACATATACACACAGCTCCAGTGGTTGCGCAGGCTCGGCTTCGACGAGTCGACTCGACTGTTTACTGGAAGTGGCGCGAGATGGCACTACTGGTCGGCGTCAAGCCGTAACGGGACGTGGGTGGTCATGGTCTGCTGGAGGGTTGATCACGACGCCGTGCTATTCGACCTCGACGGTGTTCTCGTGGACTCACGGGTGCCGTTCGCCCGTAGCGTCAACAGAACTCGCCGAGCCACGACTCGCCTATCTTGGGGCCCACATCACTCATAGCGTGCGTAGCAGGCGCAGGTGCATTCGGACATAGTGCCTGAGCGGCAGCACGATCGGCCCACCTCGAAAGTTGCGGGCTGGCAGACCATCCCCGACACCCCAACCGCGCGCTGGGATGAAGTAGCCGGCAGTCGACGTAGCTGGACCCACCTAACCAAGCAAAAAGGCCAGTAACTACAGCCATTTCCTTTCAATGGGCGATACTGGGCTCGAACCAGTGACCTCCGCCTTGTCGAGGCGGCGCTCTCCCAGCTGAGCTAATCGCCCTGGGATCGGCTGCAAGGGTATCAACGCGCAGCAGCGAGCCGATCCCCGCGCGAACTCCGCAGACCATCGTCCGGGCTGCAAGATCACGGCACGATCACAACTCGTCCGCCCCCACCTTCCACCGCTCCGTATCCACCGGAGGCCGCTTCGCCCGCGCCTTCCGCACCACCGGCAGTGGATTCGCCGGCTTCTTCGCGCCCTTCGGAGCCCTGCGTTTCGGCTTCGCCATAGGGGCTCTGAGCCCCGTAGGGCGACTGCGTCCCGGGGTCGCCTTCGCCCTGGGTCTGCCTCGTCGCCGAGGCGTAGGTGACGCCCCTGCCGGCTTCGATCGCGCGCACCGCCGAGACGACCGTGTCGGAGGCGATCGCGAAGCCCACTCCGGTGCTCCCCGGCTGGGAGCCGTCGACGCTTGCCGCATCGCTGGCGATCTGGGAGTCGATGCCGATCACCTCGCCCTGTTCGTTGAGCAGCGGCCCGCCGGAGTTGCCGGGGTTGAGAGCCGCGTCGGTCTGGATCGCACCCGCGATCTTGGAGCCGTCGGGGGCTGAGATTTCGCGGCCGAGGGCCGACACGATGCCTTTGGTGAAGGTCTCTTCAAGGCCATAGGGAGGTCCCGATCGCGTACACGGTGTCGCCGACCTGCACCGAGCTGGAGTTCGCGAGCGTCAGCGCTTTCAGGCCGAGGCCCGAGGGGTCGACGCGGATGAGTGCGAGATCCTTGTTGGCTTCTTCGCCGACAAGCGTCGCGCCGCGGGTCGCGCTGGAGGACCCGCTGGCGTCGATCGTAATGCTCCTCGCACCCCTGACCACGTGATCGTTCGTGAGGATCAGACCGCTTTCGTTCAGGACGACGCCGGTGCCCTCGTCCTCGCCTTCGGAGGTGAGCACCTTGATCGAGACGACTCCCCTCGAGGCCCGTTCATAGATCTGGGTCGCCGACGGCGTCGTCGAGGCGACCTCGCGGCGAGATCCGGAGGAGGAGGAGGAGGAGGAGGAGGAGGAGACCTGCACCGGAGCCACGATCGTGCGCGCCTTCGGTGTCGCACCCGCAGCCCCCCCATCGAGAAGCAGCACCGCCGCGCTCGCAGCGAGGGCTCCAGCTAGTCCTGCCAGCAGCATGGGTAGAAGCAGTCGCCTCATGGGTAACCTCCGGTTCGTGGGGATGAGACCATGATCTGGAGGCGTGCTGTGCAGCCGCTAACAATGCGCGAAAGCGCGGCTAACGGAGGGCGAAGAAGTTCATAACGCCCCGCCAACCGCCCGCTAAGCGCCCCGCCGCCCGCAGCTCGCCGGCATGGCCACCTGCCGATCCCCATTGGCCTCCCCTCGCCCCCCACCCGATACGCTTGGTGGCGCAATCCCGGCGACGTGGCGGAGTGGCTACGCAGCGGCCTGCAAAGCCGTCTACACCGGTTCGATTCCGGTCGTCGCCTCTTGAGAATAGCCTGCAAATCAGCGGGTTTTCCGTCCGAGGCGCCTGGACCGGGGGGCTTGAGAACCACCAAGGCTGCCCATAGGCTGCCCATAATCGGAGCCAGGACGGCCCAAAAAGAGGGGCGAAGCCGTGCGGCTCGCCCCTCTTCCCTGCCCGACTTCGCGCTTTCAGGCGACGCGGCGCAGCGAGATCACGTTCGACTGAGCGCCCGAGGTGTCGCCTCCGCCGCGTTCCCCCCACAGCTCGGTCAGCTTCACCGCCGCCTCGGAGTCGGGGGCGTAGTGCAGGTAGCGTTCGGTGGTGGTGATGTGGCGGTGGCCCATCATCCGCTGGACCTCGTGGACCTTGAAGACGCGGATCGCCTGCGTGCCGAACGTATGCCTCAGGTCGTGCAGGCGGATTCTCGGCAGCCCGGCTCGTTTGGCGGCGCTCAGGAACCGGCGGTACAGGCCCACGCCACAGATCGGCTCGCCGGGCTTGGCGTCGTGCTCGAACACGAGTTGCTCAGCCGTCTTACCCTCGCAGAACGGCCGCAGCGCCGCCCGGACGTTGGCGCTCATCGGGACCGACCGCACCCGTCGGCCCTTGTTGCCGGCGTGCCCGCCGCTCGTCGTGAAGCCGTCCTCGAAGCGCAGCACCCCGACCTGGAAGTCGACGTTGGCGACCTTCAGCCCGCGGACCTCGCTCAGGCGGGGGCCAGCCTCGGTCGCGAGCGTGTAGATCGCCTCGTCCATCTCCGAGTACGCCTCCGTGATCAGCTTGAGAACCTGCTCGGGGGTGTAGAAGCGCAGCTTGCCCTCGCTCTCGACCTTCAGGGCCATCCAGGCCCACGCGAGCGCCGGGCTGCTGCGGTGCGTCCCGAAGATGCCGCGCACGACACGCCGGTAGTGGTTCACGGTCTCCGCGCAGCGCTCGGCGTCAATGAGCTCCTCGCGCACGTCCAGCAGGTCATCGTCGGTGAACGCGTCCAGTGGCCGCTCGGCCCAGGTCGACTCGCCGCGCCACGGGCGCGCCGCCAGACGCTCGCCGATCTTCTTGTACTCGTGCATAGTGGAGCCGCGCAGCCCCTTCTCCTGCGTGCAGTAACGAACGAACGCATCCAGCGCCGCCCGAAACGAGCGTCGAGCGTCCGGCGTGTCCGCGGAGTGCTCCGCGGCGAAGGCCTGCGCCTTCATCCGGGCTTCCTCTTCGGTCAGGTGTCCATGAAGCGGACGCCCCTTCTTCGTCCACGCCGGACCCAGCACCTGCCTGGACTGCTTGCCCGACCGAAGGCGGTAGCGCAGCACCCAGACGGGGATCTGTCGCGCCTTGCCCTTGTAGGTCTTGGACAGCGATACCTGGACATAGGTGCGCGCTTTGTGAGCTTGCATCGGGACTACACCTCCTGATGTAGGGGGCCGAGGGGCGCTTCCAACCGCCGCTCGACCGACGTTCCGAGTGTCTCCGGGGTACCAGCCCCGGGGACACTCCCTATGTGTGCGCGGCATTCTATGGTAGCCAGCGGTTGGGTCATGAGCCCCGCCGCTGATGCTCGAGCCACGCTTCGATATCTGGCCAGCGAAAGCGCCGGTAGCGGCCCACGCGGACGTGCGGTATGCGATTCGCCCGCGCGGCCTTGCTGACCCACGACGGCTGGACACCGAGCCGAGAGGCGACTTCGTCCGCCGTAAGCAACCTGGCCTCATCCGCCAGCCTCCCTCCACTGACTTCACGCACGGTCATGGGATCTCCTGGGTTCTGCTTGGGCAGCGTATGACTATTGACGCTTGGTACGCGACCGCTACCCCCGTCGATTCGATGGGCGGGTTCGTTCGGTGGCTCGCGGGCGTGAGGTTCTCGTGCGCTGCTCGGTTGCTGGAACACCCGGTCGTGTTGTCAAGCCGCCAATCTAAGGGGTGTGCGAAACCCCCCTCGATCGTCGACAAAACCCCCCTTTGCATCGACAAAACCCCCTTTCGAGAGGTCTACGCGCTGAGAATCAACCCCCTCTCCCCGCGTCGCGCAGCCCGGAATGCGAAACCCAAAATCCCCGCAAACCACCACTTTGCCAACAGCGCTTGGACGCTGCGAAACCCCGATTTGCATGGGGAAGAGATGTAATACAGCAGCTTCAAGGAAGAACACGGACAGGACGGGCGGCACGAACGCACGCCTCCGTGCCGGCGAGGCATGCCAGACGACCCACTCGCACGGAGCCCCAGCAGACCCACGCATCCCGCTATGCAGCTACACGCCGCATCGCCCAACCCAGGACCCGCAACTCGCTCCACGCCCTCCGCGCCCCGCAGCGCGAATCGCCGGCACCTGGAGGCTTGGGACGATGAGCAGGAAGACGAGCAAGGCCGTGCCACCCTGGGCTACAGGCGACCGTCCCGTCAGCGACGGCGCGCGACGCCGAGGATATGCGGGTCGGTGGAAGGAACGGCACAGGACTGTGGGGAAACCGCTCGCACGCCTCAATCTGAAACCCCGCGTGCTCGATAGCGGCTGCTGTGTCGCGCGCCAGATGGCAGCCGCCCGCCAGACGGGGCCAGAAGGTCGCGTCGGCGAGTCGCTGAAAGCGCGCCTCCCACCCGGAGTGCGCGACCACATGCTCGTAGAAGCGCAGCTCGCCGCCTGGACGGATCACGCGGTGAAGCTCCGCGAGCGCCGTGTGCTGGTCGGGCACGGTGCAAGCACGAGCGCCACGACGCCAGCATCGAAAAGACTCTGCCTCGCCTGGGAGGCGGTCGGCGACGCCATGCGCAACGGAGACCGCGACAGGCGCCTTGGCAGCAGCGCGCTGCGCGCGTTCGCGCAGGTAGCGCTCTGGCTCGACAGCAATCACCTCACCTACGGATGTCAGGTAGTGGCGAAAGTTCGCGCCGCCGGCGCCCACCTCGATCACCCGGCCCTGCAGACCCACGAGCAGCGTGCGGCGATGCTCGGCGCCGCCGCAACGCTACTGATCTCGGCGACCCTCGCATAGGCGCGGGCGAACACCGGATGCGAAGCCCGCTCTGCCATCAGCCGCCTGCCAGCCTGTCAGGACCGGGGGGCGTACGCACTGAAAGCTGACGCGCCGAACTCAACGATCCGACGGGCTCGCCTGCTCAATGCGAGCACGTACAGCAGCTCGCCGACCTCACGCTTGATCGCCAAGCGGAGCATCGCCATAAAGCTCATACCGGGCCTGCGCCAGCCTCTCCCCGAGCTGTGCCTCGCGCTCAGGCTGCTTGGCCGGCTCGTCCTCGGCCCGCGCCGCAGCGTGCAGGCGATCGAGGACGCTGGCCACCGCTTCGGATCTCAGCGTCGAGGACACCAACGATCCCCTATTGGCCCTCATCGATGCTGTCGCCTCGGCCCGCGTGAAAGTCGGGCTGGAGCACGTCATATCCGATGAACTCGAACAGGCAGATGCCACCGCGAAAGGGCTGCGGTGAGGCGACCAGACGGTTGCTCCGACCCCGAACGGGGAGGAGCCATCGCCGTGGAACGCGATCTCGTCAGAGCCGGCGCGCGCGAAGATGTCGCGGATGTAGGAGGTGAGATCGGGCGGCTGGCGGTGACAGGTCCAGATGACGGTGGCCGCGGGGGCGCAGAGCTGCGGGAGATAACGAACGGGTCTTGGCGATGTCCTCAGCGGAGATGTTCCCGAGCACACCACAGAGGAGGATGAGATCGGCCGGGACAGTCCCCGCGTAAGCGTCGGTAGTCGACGCATCTGCGGCGACCACCTCCACCCCATCCAGACCGGCCGCGTGCGCGGCTCGGCGCGCAAAGCACGTTGTGCTCATCGAGCTCGACCAGACGAGCCGCGACATCAGCCTGTCGCGGATGCCCGACGAGCGCCCCAATCAAATCGTGACTCTGCCCCGCGCACACGCTGATTGCCCGCAGCGGACCAGGGGGCGCCAGATCCAACACGGCACGCACCTGCTCCTGCACCAGCACCAAGCGCCGGGCCAGCCTCGAACCGGGTCCTGGTAGCCCTCGTGCCATGCTCGCCAATCCATTATGGCCGTGAGACTATGGCAGAGACGGTCGCCCACCGCCGGCCGAACAGGAGGGCGGCCTACTCATCGAGCGCTCGAACGGCGACGATCAGCGCGAGCTCCAACCACTTGAAATGACAGTCGACCTCCTCGAAGCCTGCGTGCCGCAGCCACACCAGTTGCTCGCAGAGCCCGGTGAGACGATCTTCCGGGTCCTCCTACCCGCCCGATGGCACATCTGCGGAGCACAGCGCCGAGCTCGACATAGGTATGTAACCTCAGCGACCGGCCTCAAGTCGGCGCAGCAAGCGGATCTTGGCGGCGGGCCACTCTGATCGAAGGATCGAATAGTGGACACTGTCACGCCAGCTCCCGTCCCGGCGCCGCATCTCGTGGCGATGCACTCCCTCCCTGATCGCCCCGAGCCGCTCGATCGCTTTCTGCGAGCGCTCATTGCGAATGTCGGTCCGGAAGGCGACACGCTCGAGGCCAATGGCCTCAAACGCGTGGGTCATCAGCAGGAGCTTAGCCTCCGTGTTGCGCCCTGTTCGCCACGAGCTGCGGCTGAGCCAAGTCGAGCCAATCTCCACGTGGGCGTTGCGGGCGTCGAAATCCCAGTAGGAGGTCGACCCGATCACCGAATCGCGATCGGCGCTGAGGACAGCGAATGGAAGGCGGCGATGGGCTTCTCGATCTTCCAGAGTGTCCTCAATCCAAGCCCGCGCCTCGCTGAGCGTCAGCGGCCGCGAAAATGGAAGCCAGGCAAACACCTCGTCGGCGTCCGCTGCGTTCAGCAGACCGTCTGTATGCTCCATGCGCAGCGGCTCTAGCTTGACTAGGCCGCCGATAAGCTCTACAGACTCCATCGGGTGCATGGCGAGATACTGCCAAAACACATCGCGGGGCGGCGGGCCGGCAAGGCACGACGGCTGCGGCTTCAAGCTGGTGTCTTGATCCCCCGCCTCGCTGCCATCCACTTGCGCGGTGCTTGAAGGGCCGCCTCAATCTGAGATGGCCACCACCAATTCCACTCACCAAGGATCTCCATCGTGGCCGGCACAAGTGCCAAACGTATGAGCGTGGCGTCCACCGCTATCGCCACGGCGATGCCGACCCCGATCTCCTTAACGGACGACCCGCCTACGGCCACGAAGACTCCCAGCGCGCACACAAGAATGAGGGCGGCACTGCTGATCGCCCCCGCGCTGGCGACGAGCGCCTCGTGTACCGCCCGCTGCGGGTCGCCACTCACCTGCCATCTCTCTCGAATGCGCGTTACAAGGAAAATCTCATAGTCCATCGACAAGCCGAATACGAACGCGATCACAATCGGCGGCGTCAGCGAGTCGAGGGAGCCCGGAGACCGATAGTGCAACAGCGAGTCCAGGATGCCCCACTGGAAGATGGCGACAAGCACGCCCAGGCCCGCTCCGACCGAGAGCAGGTTCATAACGATCGCCTTGATGGGGATAACGAACGATCGGAGCACGAACAGCAACACAACATAGGAGATGGCCAGAAGCACCGCCATGAACTTCCATATCGAGCTGGATATCTGCTGTTCGGCGTCGTGCTGTATCGCCGACGTGCCTCCGACGGTGGCGCTCACAGGGATGCCGCGCAGCATGAGTGGCAGTCGCTTTCGCATGGTCTGCACCAGGCCCTTTGCTACGGGCGACTCGGCGTCCACTGTTGGAATTACTTCCAGGATGGCATGTTGCGTATCCTTTGAGAAGTAAGTCGAACCGGTTGCGTGCACGTCGGGAAGACGACGCGCGAACGAGCGCGTCCGCGACAGCGCTTGCATGAGCTCGGCGTGAGACGCCGTACGCTGAGCGCTGAGCAGCACCATCACCGGTCCCAGCGTACCGGGGCCGACCACCTTCTCCGCCTCCATGAAGCCGATCCTCGTCTCATTCTTGGCGGAGAGCTGCCGAAGCGCGCCCGTACTCGTGCGCATCCACAGCGCAGGCGACGCCAGTACAAGCAGCACGGCCGCCACCGAGGCGGTGACTACCAGCGGCCGGCTCGTGACCAGCTCGATCCAGCGATCCCAGATCCCTTTGCGGGCCACCTTGCGAAGCCGCCCTGGAGACACCCTTGACCATCGTCCGCTGACGCGGTCTGGGCCCAACGCGGCTATCACCGCAGGCAGAACCGTGACAGATGCGACAACTGCGACCGCAACCACAAGGACCGCGCCCAGCGCCATCGAGTGCAGCGTCGCGTTCGGCATCGCCAATGTACCCAGGAGCGCCGCGATCACTGTGAGCCCCGAGACGATCACGGTCCTGCCCGATGTCGTGAGCGCGATCTGGATCGCATCGCGCATCGTGTGCCCCGACCGGATCTCCTGCCTCACACGAGTGAGAATGATGAGTGAGTAGTCGATGGCGACGCCCAAGCCAAATAGTGAAGCCGTGTTGGTCACAAAAATTGACAATTCGGTCACAAGCGAGAGCAGGAAGATGAGAGCTCCCGACACGGTTATGGCCAGTGCTGCCAGTGCGATTGGCAGCGCAGCCGCGATCATCGACCCGAAGACCACTATCAGCACGACCAACAGAAGCGGAAATCCCAGATCCTCAGCACTAGAGACTTCCTTCTTGAGAGCTCCGTCGAGGCCCGCCCACAGCGCTCCCTCCCCCAAAAGATGCAGCTCCACTTCCCCGGAGGCAGCTGAGCTGCCGATGCGCCGGTGGAGCGTTTCGGCGACGTTCTGCGCCTGATCCTCGCTGATACTGGCCTGCAGAGGAAGGATAATCGGTTCACCGAGATCCGCTGAAAAAAGGGCGACTTCCTTGACCCGCTTAGTGAGCCGTATGCCGGGCATGCCCTCGGTGGCCAGCTGCACGCGTTCGATGCCCTTTTGGATGGCCGAATGCTTGGCGCCTTTGCGGGGCCAGACGAGCACCGCCAGCTCAGCCCTTTTGCTTTCGGGAAACAGCCGCTTCATTTCAGCATCCACAAATGCCGATTGTGAGCCGGGGATGATGTAATTCCCTGCTGACAGGTGGTCAGTCTGATGCAGCGCGAGCGGGACCGCCGCCACGAGCAAGCAAAGCCAGACGAGCAGAAGAGTGCGACGTCGATCGTGCACAAGGTCACAGAGGCGACTGATCACCGTATCCATCGCCGGCTACTTCCCCGCACTGAGTAGCATGGCAGCGTCGTTGGCGGCAGCCGCCCCCCCCAGAATGACCCGTGCCACCCGCTCAGGCTGATCGCTCATAGGCACGTGCCCGCACCCCGGGATCGTCTTCCAGACCGTGTGTTCGGGAAGCTCGTCACACCGGCGCTGAGGCCAGAAGAGCGCTCGATCATGCTGACCAAAAGCCACCGTCACGGGCACGTCGATCCCTTGACCGCCCGTGAAGCGCGCATCTCTCATCATCGCATATGCCGTATGCGTGCCTGGAGATGTGCGCATATTTCTGACAATGCCGTGTGCCTCCTGGGGCGTCAGCGCCCACGGTCGAGCAAAGCTGTGCGACATCAGCAGCGTGCGGAGCGGTGCAGGCTGCAGAACCGCATGTCCCCACGGGTGCAGCATTACTGCCGTTCGATAGGAGATACGGGTCATAATATCGATGTATCGCGGCGCCCCTTTCTTCCACAGGCCGCACGGAGCGAGCGCTACAGCTGACCGCGCACGCCGCCTCTTCGCGAGTTCGAGCGCTATCCAGCCACCGACTGAGTTTCCGCCTGCGTGAGGATGCTCAAGCTCAAGCTCATCCAAGAACGCTACGATCAACGCCATCAACGTCTCAAAGGACTCGAGAGCGTCAGCCGCGTCGGCGGACTTTCCAAACCCAGGGAGATCTACGGTGATCACTTCGTAGTGCTCCGTGAGAAACGGTAGGATCGGGTCCCATGCGCGAACGTGGCTGCCGGTCCCAGGGAACAGGACCACTGGCTCGCCCTCCCCGTTCCGCTCGTAGTAGAGCCTATGGCTAGTGTACATAGAGGTTCTCCTCCTCACTTGTGGGCATAGCTGCCTCGGCGTCCAGATCTCGTACCAACTCCATGCAGATACGCACCACATGGCGAATGGAGGCGTAATTGAGGTTCTCGGGCGTGTCGGTGGGCCAGTGATAATTGGCCGGCGCTCCAGACTCGTCGACTGAACCGATCAGTGCAGCGCTGATGCCTGCCTTCAACGCTACATAGCCGTCAGTGGCGCTGCGCAGGATGACAGGCTTTTGCAGCTCGATTTCCAGATCCTGCGCGTAGTGCGTGATCCGCTCCATGAGCGGCTGCGAATAGCTGCTGGTGTGAAGCAGCCCCTCACGTCGCGCCAGCACGAGGTTATCCGACCCGACCGCATCCAGACAAACGAGGTGGGTGCGGCTCTTGTCGAGATTGGTGAAGGTGCGTCGACCGAATGCCCACATGCCCTCCAGCCCCGTCTCCTCAGCGCCAGTAGACAAGAGAACGACTCGCAGGCTCATCGGTGGGCGTTCGCAGAGCTGGGCGGCAATGCCCACGAGAGCCCCCACGCCACTCAGGTTGTCGTTTGCCCCTGGCACGACGGGCCGCCTGGCTATGTCGCGCATCGCGGCCAAGGTACCCACGGCGTAGATCCTTCCCATCCTTCGCAGGCGTGCATTGCCGCTAACAGCACCAGCCGTGACAAGGAATGGAGCCATAACCACCGGCCACATGATCGGTGGGGTACTCCCGAAGCGCCGCCAGAATCTGCTGGAGGCACGCCCGAGCGGAGGATAGAAGACTGCTCCCGTTCGGGCAGCGTCATGGTGAGCCGTGATGATTAGGACGCAGCCGGCGTCGCGTGGCCCGTATTCGCCGAGAACGTTCGTGGTGCTTTGGCGGCGGAGCAGAAGCCGCCTCACGACTCGCCGTCCTGAAACGAGTTCGTTCCATGCGCCCGCCCAGGCAATCAGGCCGAGGATAGTGCCAGCGCGCCGTCCGATGCGGCCGGCAACCAGAGTGGCGAGCATTAGGACCGACAGCGGCCTCCAGTAGTTCCCATATGCAGGCTCCGTGCAGTATTCCGTTCGCGCGCCGGCGCCTTCGAAGCGCTCGCCGATGAGACGGGCCGCCTGAGCCTCGGCAACCGAGGCCGAAGGGCGCTCAAGGCCCGCCAAGGCCGATATCGCCTCGTCGATCGGGTTGGTGTCGGTTAGATCAGCGTGATTGCCTTTGGCCATAGAGATCCTCCTCCCTGTAGCGACGAGCTCGTGTCCGGTCGGCCGTGACAGCGGCATATGCCAGCCCATCTCTACCCGCCTCCCGCGGGCACGTCAAATTTTGGTCGCTCCTCGGTGGCCGCCTCCCATGGAGCTATGGGGGCGGAGACGGTAGGCGCTTGGCTAGACGGCCTCTAGTGCCAGAAGCTCGTCGATCGTCTGACGGCGCCTGATGAGCTTCACATCGGACCCATCCACCATCACCTCTGGCGCTAGACAGCGGGTGTTGTAGTTCGACGACATACTGCTTCCGTAAGCGCCTGTGTCCTGGAAGACCACGAGGTCGCCGACATGTACGCGTGGGAGGCGCACCGACTCAACCTCGCCAACGTCATTCTGGGTAAAGACATCTCCAGACTCACAAAGCGGCCCCGCAACGGTTGTCGGCGCTAGCTCCCCTTCTAGGGGACGTCCCTGCGGGTCGAATACAGACACGCGATGGTGGCTTCCGTACATGGCGGGCCGCATGAGATCGTTGAAGCCCGCATCGACCAGCGTGAAATGGTTGTTTCCGACGTTCTTGTGGGCGCGCACTTCGGTCACAAGCACGCCGGACTGCGCCACCAGGAAACGCCCCGGCTCGATCTCGAGCTGCACCGCATGACCCACGATGCCTTCGATCTCCCTCCGCGCCTCATCCCAGAGAGAAAAGTAGTGCTTGGTGTCAACCGGCGCTTCGTTGCCTCGATACGGAACGGACAAGCCGCCTCCCGCAGAAATAGCGCGGACGTCGCGCTGGCTGCGCCTGACCTGCTCCACCATCGATTCGCAGACGCGCTGTAGGTGGGTGTAGTCGACACCTGACCCGATGTGCATATGAAAGCCTACGACGTCCAGCCCGAGGTGGTCTACGATGCTAAGGTTCGCCTGTACCAGCTCGTGCCAGATTCCATGCTTGCTGTGTTCACCGCCCGTGTTCGTCTTGCGGCTATGCCCGTGCCCAAAGCCGGGGTTTACTCTTATCCACACAGGGTAGCCGCTTCGCATTTGCCCGACCTGCTCAAGCATCTGAGGTGAGCCTGCGTTGACCGGCACCTCCAACTCCGCCAGCCTCCGAGCCGTCTGGCTATCGAGCAGGTCGGCGGTGAACACGATCGGTGCCGGCTCGCCTCCGACCCTATAGCCTGCGGCGAGCGCGCGCTCAACCTCCCCCAGCGACACTGCGTCCACTAGCACACCCAGTGCCCGCATCATTCTAAGAATACTCAAATTGGAGCAGGCCTTCTGTGCATAGCGCGTTACGTCGAAAGCACGCAGCCGATCGACCTGCTGGCGGATCGTCTCAGCGTCGTAGACCCAAACAGGCGTGCCATGTTCGCGGGCTATCTCGCTCAAGACCGTGCCTGGAAGGCTGGCGAGCTCCCCGCCGCCAGCCGAGTGCTCAGGGTTCTGTATGCCGCTCACGCTGACAAACTACCAGCGGGATTGGCCCCGCGCTCAGAGTGCTTGGATCAGACGCGAAAGGACCAACTCGGGGACCACAGCAGCAGCGTCCCCGCAGCCGCCAGCCGTCGCGGCGGCGGGGTCGCCCAGGCCGAGCATCGCGCACAGCTCCGCTCCAAGTCTTGGCGTCAGCGGCCATATCTCCCGTGCCAGTCTCCTCAGCCCAGACACGACCACGCCCACTTTCGCCCCGCCGTCGGCTCTCGCGCTTGTGGCACGATCCGCGAGCATCGCCAACAGGTTGGCGATCGTTTCAGCCCCCTGCCGGATACTGAACGTCTCCAAGTCGTACGCACGCGCCATCCGCGACTCGAACCGTGCGAAGGCATCAGTGTCGCCATCGATCGGCTGCACGCTCTTGCCAGCAAACGGCTCGAGTCCCTGTGCGATTGCGACTAGCGGAGCGTGCAAGCTCTTGCGAACGCCATCGACAAATGCGGCCTCGGTGAAATTTGCGATCTGATGCTCGGGGTTATCCAGCGCAAGGTAGAACCGGACGTTGTCGCTCCCATATCGGCCGATGAGATCCCGCGCCCAGATGAGATGCCGCCTGCTTGTCGAGAACTTGCTTCCGTCTAGGTGGTAGAACTCATTTGTTGTGATCGCTGTCGGCGTTATCACTTCACCACTGGCGAACGCCAGACACAGATGAACGAAGGCGAAGTAGAACGTATTGTCGTAGCCGAGGAACTGGATCAGCTCATAACCTGACGCCGGCGACTCGATGCCGTGCCGCTCGTCTATCGATCTATCACGCAGCGCATAGTTCCCGGTGCGGTAGAGCCCGGGCAGCATCTCGGCCCATACGTTGATCACTTGCCCATCAAGTCCCTCGATTGCTGGCTCTATCCCCCATGTGTCCGGATATGTGATTGGGAAGTCCGGCAGCGGTGCGGCGAGCATCTCCTCGACGAACCGCATCACATGCGGGCGCATCGTCTGTTGTCGCCGCTCATAGAAGTCTGTTATCTGCGCGCGGTAGCTCTCCAGTGGCAGCACGAGAATCTTCCTCTGCGCCGACTCGAGCGGCACGCCATTCGAACCCGTGGCCTCCGCATACAGCAGCGAGCGAACGTCGTTGGGGTGCCCGCACCTCTCACAGATCGCACCTGATGTGCGCGCGAAACACTCAGGGCAATAACCGCTAGCAAACGCCTCGAATAGGAACCGACCGGTCGCTTGAGAGTACGGGAAGTCATAGACCCGCTCAGGGAGCTTGCCACGCTCATAAAGGCCTCGGACGAAGGCTCTCACTGCCATGTCATGCTCTTCGTCAGGCGTGGTGAACTCGTCCATGTCGATGTCCGCAAGCGCAAGCGTCTCACGTATCTGCTCGTTGCACTCGGCCGCGAGCTGCACAGCAGTCGTCTTCAGGCGCTGCGCGGTCGTGACGACGTAGCTCTGGTTGTCATCGCCGCTAGAAATATACAAGGTCGTGTTGCCGCGCTGCCGCTGTGAACGGCAAAAGACGTCCGCGTTGAGATACGGCCCAGCCAGATGCCCTACGTGCAAGTCTCCGTTAGTTGTCGGCGGCGTCGCAGTGACAAGGAACTTACGGGACGAGCCCATCAGGTACTCCCACCGAACTCGCCGAGCGTCCACAGGCACAGTAGCTCCAGCGATGTGCTAGGGGACGTGTTCTCGAAGTAGTGACTGTGCCCAGGTTGTACCTTAATCACGTCCCCCTCTTGAAGAGCTATTCGCTCGTCGCCGACGTACGCATCGCATTTTCCACTGACGACCATGAAATGCTCGACTTCCTCGTGGCTGTGGAGTTCCGTTCGCCCACCCGGTGGGACTATCCCCAATCCCATCCCATTCTCCGAGGGCCCACTGGAGTCCCACGGCAAGATTCGCCAAAACTGGCAGCCGTAGTCATCGAGCAGGCTGGCCTCCGACCGGCGTTGTATTGCGAAGCTACTGTGCACTATGTACCTCCCACAGCGTAGATTTCATTAGGTCTCTGGCGGTGCTCACGCTCCGTGCCCATTGCCGACTGCAGAATCTCGTAGTTCCGATGCGAGAGAACAGAGAGCAGGGTGCTCGTCAGACCGTGCGATTCCTCCGTGGCCCCTTGCAGAAAGATCTTCACTCGCAAGAGGTCGTCGGTTTCGATCGCATAGTCGCGTCTCACCACCAGGGTGCCCTCGGCGGTCCTGCACAAGTAAGGCTCAAGGTCACCAAGAAGCTGCTCAACATGTTTGTAGTCGTAGCCGGTTGCGAAGACAACCCCGTCGTAGTCGCCTGTGCGTACAGTGCCTGTGTTGACGTCTTGCAATGAAGCAGTTACCTTGTCCTTCACTTGGTGGCACTCCAGCAGCCGCGTGAAGCGAAGCAGACGCAACCGTTCGTGGTTGCAAAGACGCTGGTGATAGAGCAGCTCTGAGATTTCCCGGATAACATCCTCATCGACTGCCGCATAGTTTGTGTGATGCAGGCTTTCAAGAACTTGGTGCTTGCCGCTTGCCGGAAGCTGGTAAAACAAATCGACGTTCTCGGGATTAAAGATCTCGTTTGCTTGCACGCTGTTGTTTGCGGGCATAAGAGCAAATGTCGAAAACGCCATCGTGACGTCTGCACGCGGGAACTCACGGCCGAGGTACTGAAATATCTCAGCGGCACTCTGACCTGCTCCGATGACCAGGAACCGATAGGGAACATCGCGCCCCCGCTCGGCATAGCTCTTGATCTTTTCTAGGAAGGAATTACTGTGGAAAGCTGCATCCGTCAGTTCGATGTGCTCCGCGCCTCGCGGCAGCGCTGGCTTACCCCCCAACGCGAGGACGACGTTAGATGCTACCCTCAACATCGAAGATCCCTCCCGATCTGCGCCGAACCTGACTACCACGCGGTTCACACTGCCGTCAGGTTCAACAATCGGGCTCAAGCCTGCGACAGGCTGCTGATACATAACATAGTTGGACAACTTCGCCGCGGCCCATGAGAAGTAATCGTGGTACTCACGCCTGGTCGGGTGGAACGTTCGGAGGTTCAGAAAGTCCTCTAGACGTCCGTGCTCGCACAGATAATTTAGAAACGAATACGGGCTAGTAGGATCTGTCGGAGTTACGAGATCCTTGAGGAACGCAACTTGCATACGAGCGCCATCGAGCAGCATGTCAGGATGCCACGCGAAGGCGGCCCGGCGCTCCAAAAAGCCGATACGCTTGTCGACCCATCCAACCTTTGAGCGGAGCGAGGCAAACAAGGCACACAGAGAGAGGTTCGATGGCCCAAAGCCGACACCGACCAGGTCAAGCGACGGCGTATGAGCGAGGGCATCGTGTGTCATGGGCGCGCCCCTGAGACTGATCCAGCGGCCGCCGACCGGCGGGCTGGTTGGACGGAGTCTGAAGCGATCAGCTCAAGTATCCTGGCGGCAATAGCCGCGGCGTGGGCTCGGCTGATAATCGTATAGTGATCGCCTGGCAGCCACATGATGGGCGTGCTCTCGCTTATGGCAGGTTGATGCGTGTGTAGCGGCGTCAGTGCAGCAAAGCCGTCGGCCGGCTGATCGGCCGCTGCAATCAACTCCGTCGGGCAGTTTGGTAGTGAAGAGACGCGGTGCGAAATCAGCAGGCTGCCCAGCTGCGCGTACTGCGAATAGAGAGGCTCGAGCGTTTCGGTCGTCTCATTCTCGCGCAGGCGGCCGGCAAGGCGCAGCCAAGCCACAGCTTCGGCCAAGGAGTGCGCCTGCGAAGACCGCAGGGCGGCGGCGTCCTGCAGATAGTCGGCGAAGAAGCCCGCGACCTTCTGGACCGCAGTGAGCTCGATCTCCCCGGGCGTAGCGCATACGAAGGCATCAATCACCGTCAACGATGCTGGCGGCATCGCAAGCCGCTCCAACACATGCGCAAGCTCGATGCCAAGTACTCCCCCCATCGACCATCCGACGAGGTGCACCGGCTCGGGGCTTTCAAGCGCCAGCAGCACCTCGGCATAGCGCGAGGCGAGATCGAGGAGGGTCTCCGGCAACACCAGCGCTGGCGGGCTTTGCAAGCCGTACACAGCCAGCTCCTGTGGCAGGGCGTCGATCAACGGCCGGTAGCAGAGCAGATGTCCCCCGATAGGATGAATAATCACCACTGTCTGGCCTTGACTCCGTCGTATCGGCACCATCACCGACGGCTCGTCGTAAGCGGAGGAGCCTTCAATGAGTCGTGCTTGCGCTTTAATCGTGTTCTGTTCGAAGAGGCTTGAGAGGGAGATTCGTGTACCGAAGGTTTCCTCGATACGCCGCACAAGCTGTACGGCGAGCAGTGAGCTTCCGCCGACCGAGAAGAAGTCATCGTTGACCGATCTCACCTCTGTCTCGCACACATCCTCCCAGATGAGTGTCAGGGAGCGCTCGACCGGTGTTGCAGGTATGCCTCCCGTCGCAGGCGACGCCAGCTGAGCCTCCTGTGCGAGCCTGCGCATCGCCACGGTGTCGCGCTTGCCGTTGGCCGTGAGAGGCACTGCGTCGATGACGCGGAACGTGTCTGGAATCGCGTACCTGGGGAGCTTTTCGCACAGCATGTCCCTGGCAAGACCGAAGTCCGGCGAGACATCTCTGCTTGGAATGACCAGCGCCACGAGCGTTTGCCTGGCGCCATCGCCATTTACGACACACACGGCCGTCTCGACGCCCACGACCGCCTCAAGGTGCTTCTCGATCTCCACGAGGTCCAAGCGGTGGCCGCGGACCTTCACCTGGCTGTCGGTGCGTCCCAGGAACTCGATGCTTCCGTCGCTCCAATAGCGTCCTCGATCTCCTGTCCGGTAGATGCGATCCTCTGTGCGCGGGTGCACAAAAAAGCTTTCGCTCGTAAGTGCGGGCTGGTGGACGTATTCGGTGGCAAGCCCGTCGCCAGCGATGTACAAGTCGCCCGCCACCCACGTGGGGACCTCTGCCATCTCGGCGTCGAGCACGTGGAGTTGCTGGTTGGCGAGCGGCCGGCCGTAGGGGATGCTCTTCCAGGAGGCCTCGACGCGATCGACCACGTGATAGTTGGACCAGATAGATGCCTCGGTAGCGCCACCCAGCGCCACCACCTGTAGGCTCGGGTTGGCAGCGTGCAGCCGTGCGGGCAGATCGAGCGGTATCCAGTCGCCACTGAGCATCACCAGACGCAAGCCGCCAAGCACCGCCGTGGCTCGCGTGCCGACGTAGTCCAGGAGCATCTCCATCAACGCCGGCACCGAGTTCCACACCGTGACATGTGCTGAGTGCAGACATGCCGCCCACGACTCGGGTTCGGGATGTCGCCGATAGGGCGGGATCACCACAGCCCCTCCACAATGAAGCGCCCCGAGAAGATCGAACGCGGAGAGATCGAAGTTCAACTCTGACAGCGAGAGGATGCGATCTTTGCTCGAGAAGCTAAACCGCTCACAGACATCAACGACGGTGTTGAGTACCCCGCGCCGTGAGATTGCGACGCCCTTTGGTACGCCGGTGGAGCCTGAGGTATAGATTACATATGCAAGCGAGTCGAGGTCAGCCGCTCGGCGTGTGGCTATCTGTAGCGTCTCGACTCCCCGGTCACTAGCGTCAATTGAGATCGCTGTCACAGAAGAGTTGAGGTCGGAGAGGATCTGTTGCCCGCGCTTATCTGCCAAGACGCATTCCAGAGTGCCCTCTGCGATGAAATGCTGCAGTCTCTTTGGCGGCCAGTCGATGTTGAGCGGCACATACGCGCTCCCGTACTGCATGACAGCAAGGGCCCCGACGTACTGCTCGGCGCTCTTCTCTGCAAGCACGCCAACGACGCGCGGCGGATCCTCTCGCCAGCGGGCGAGCTCATGATGCAGCCCCTCCATGCGCGTTTGAACCTCGTGGTAAGACAGGGCGCGCTCTGACGTCACCATCGCGGCGTCGCCGGGCGCCGTCTTCGCGTGCCCGAAGAAGCCCTCCGGCACATCCGTCTGTGGCAGTGTCTTCGCTGTGCGGTTGGCACGCCTGCGCGCAGCCGTTAGCTGCTCCGGCAAATCCGGGCTCGTTTCGGATTCCCAGCAGGAGCGATCATTGGCAAGCCGCTCGAGCAGGTAGGCGTGATAGGCAACTAGCTCCTCAATCATGCCCTGCGGAAAGGCATCCGCCACGTAGTCGAAGTTGCTCACCAGGTCGCCGTGGTCTTCGAAGACCTGGTGATCGAGTAACACCTGCGGAGTCTGCATCGCTTTGAACGCGCACCGCCAGCCAGGTGCCTCAACCTGATTGGGGAGCGGCTTCGAAGAGCTACTTGTGTCCAGTCCGGACGCGAAGACGTATGGGTTGTTGTCACGGGTCTCGGGGTTCGCCTGGCGCCCACGGCGCAGCACCTCCACTGCCGAGACGAAGCAGTGCTGGAGGTCATTTGCCATCTGCAATTGGAGCTCTCGCGCACGCTGAAGGAAGGTTTTGGACTTTCTGTCAGGCGCAAGCAACATCGTCGTGCCGAAGTTCCCGACACATCGCTCCAAAGCGTTGCTGCCAAGGGTCAGAGCCCGCGTCGATACGAGCACAGTCACCGAAAAATCCTTCGTGCCCGACCAGCGTCCGAGGACATCCATGTAAGCGCTGCACAGGACCGCGTTGGCGGAGAGTTCCACGTTGCGGGAGCGAGCCTGCAGCAGCTTCCATACCTGGGCCGGAAGCCGGTGCTGCGCACGCCGCATGACCGCTTTCCGCGGGCCATTGCCCGCGACATCCGCGGGGAGTGCAGGAGCCGGGGGAAGCGAGGGCAGGCGCCGTTCCCAGTATGCGACGGAGTTGCGATAGCTCTGGCTCTGGCGGTAGCGGACAAGCGCCTCCAGGTAGCGCCTATACAGGCCATTGTGCGCTGCGCCGTCCCAGAGTTGCGTGCCGCTGTCGGCGGCATAGGCCTGTGCGATGTCTGCCCACACCAGCCCGATTGAGCGGGCGTCGAGCACAAAGAGCCGCACAACTATCAGGACGAAGTTTGTGTCGCGTGTGCGATAGGCCGTGCAGGCAAGCTGTGGCCCAGCATCGAGCGGTGCCAGCAAATCGCCTGCGCCCTCGCGCATCTGCGCGAACCGGGCGCGGCCCTCGTCGCCGGCCACGTCCGTCCAGTCAACAACCGTCGGGCTCCAGGAGCCAAGATCCTGCACTTCCTGCTCCTCGGCGCCGATGACCGCCACGCGCAGCATCTCGTGCCTGCTCATGACCGCGCGCAGAGCCTCAGCGAGTCGCTCAACGTCAAGGTCTGCGACTTCATAGCCTTGCGCGATATATGCCCGTGTGTGCAGGTCCAGGAAGTCCAACTCCCCGACTTGATAGGCGCCCTGTAGGTCTGTGAGCTTGAAGCTGGCGCTCCCGGCCAACGCCTCTAGCTGCAACCCGGCTGTTCCGGGGTTGCGCCGGATGTATTCAAGAGCCTCGCCCTCGCGCGCAGACAACGCTGCAACGAGCCTCTGGGTCTCGGCGTCATCTGCCGGCGTGTCGACGCGCAGGCCGCCACGTCTGGCGCGCACATAGACCCCCCGAGAGGCCAGGCTCATCAGCAGATCCTCCATAGGGCTGCCCGCGCCGGCCTGCGCCCGTGAGGATCTATCGGCCATCGTCTGACTCATTGGGTTTGTGCCCTCGTTAGTTCACGGCAAGCGAGGTTGCACGAGCCAGCTTGCGGATCATGCTGTCCGGTCCGAAGAGGTCTGCCAGCGCGAACTCGAACCCATCCTGCTGGCTCAGCGCTAGGATTCTCATTGCCGCCAGCGAATTCCCGCCCAGCGCCAGGAATCTCGTCTCGACGTCTACGACAGGCAGATCGAGAACATTGCTCCATATGCCGGAAAGCACTTGCTCCTCCGGCGTCTCAGCAAGGCTGACTTCGCCCTCTCCTCGATCGGCGACCGTGCCTCTCATGGGAAGGGTATCCCCACCGCCGTCCTCCGCGACGGGCGTCTGCACCCGAGCGTGGCCGACGATGTCGACGAGTCCCTCATTGCGCCCTGACGCAATACGTTGAAGGATCGCGCGGAACGTCTCAAGAACCTCCTCGACACGCGCTGCGCTGAAAAACGCACGGTCATACTTCACCTGGAAGTAGAGCGTCTCGTCAGGCATAGCCTCTATAGCAAAGGGGTAGTTGGTCCAGCCGATGTAGCGCTCTTGACGGACCTCGATGCCACCTCTCCCCGACCAGCCAGCACCTCGTGGAAAGTTCTCGAAGATGAGCAGCGTCTCGAACAGCGGCTGGTCGCTCGGAAGCTCTGATCGCTGCTGGATCAGAGGCAGCGAATATTGCTCGTGAGCGCGAGCGGCGACCTGCGCGTCCTGGATTTCTTGCAACCAGTCGTCGACCCGCAGCTGCGGTGCGATGCCGATGCGGATGGGCAGACTGTTGATGAAGATCCCGACTAGGTTCTCCACGCCCTCCAGCGCAACGGGGCGGTGTGTGATGGTGATTCCAAAGCAGATGTCCGCCTGACCGCTGAGGCGACCGAGGACCAGCGCCCACGCTCCCTGGACGAGCGAGTTCAGCGTGAGACGCTGGCGGCGCGCGTACTCCATCAGCGCCCCGCTGAGTTCCTCGTCAAGATCGAGGCGCGTCTCGGAGTGAAGCTCTAGGTCGCTCGCCGACAAGGTCAGCCGCTCGACGCCGCTAACCATCGTCGGGCGGCGGAAGCCACGCAGCCTCTCTTGCCAGTAGGCTCGCGCGGCGTCCTGGTCCTCTTTCTTCAGCAGCGCGACGTAGTCGCCGAACGATCGCGTGGGCGCCAGCTGCGGCAACCTGTTCTCTAGCTGGGCACTGTACAGCTCGAGAGAGTCACGCAGCAACACGAACAGCGACCAGGCGTCGAGGATCAGGTGGTGATAGCTCATGACAAGCTTGAACGTCCGATCCTCCATGCGCATGACGGCAAGCCGGAACAGGGGCGCCTGCGTGTAGTCGAACCCGCGCCGGCGGTCCTCACGCAGATAGTCTTCGAGCAGCGTCTGCTGAGCGCCCGATTCCTGACGCCAATCGCACACTGTCCACTCGAGCTTTGCCTCACGCTGGACGACCTGATGCGGCTCCTGCATTCCCTGCAGCGCGATCCAGACGCGAAGTATCTCGTGGCGATCGACCACGGCCTGCCACGCATGGTTGTATGTCTCGAGATCGAGATCTCCCTTGAGCGTGTGGATGAACTGCTCGCAGTACACGCCTGAGCCTGGGTCCAAGAGTGAGTGAAACAGCATTCCCTTTTGCATGTCGGTCAGGGGGTAGAGCCGCTCGATCGCATCCGGCTTCTCTGCCAGACGCGCCGCTTCCTCGTAAGCGTCCTGAAACTCCTCCGCAGGCTCTGAGGCGCCCGCACTCGGTCGCTCCGAGCTCGCCCGGCACGCAAGGGCCTTTGTGACTGCCTGTGGAGATTCTAGGACCGATTCGATGTGCAGCGCCATCTCCGCGATCGTCGGCGTCTGAAACACCTGTGTCGCCGGCAGGCCGATGCCGATCCTGTTGAGCTTTGCGCTCAGCAGGAAGCCTTGAATCGAGTCGCCGCCAAGTGCGAAGAAGTTGTCGTGGACGCCGATACGCGAACGCTCGAGCACGTCGCCCCATATCTCGCAAAGATACGTCGGCAACTCGCCCTCAGGGGCCGTGTAGTCCTCAGCTATCTCCAGATGGTTGCCCGTCACCTGTTCGAGCGCGACACGGTCCACCTTGCCATTGTGCGTCTGAGGGATCTCGTCGACCAGGATAAACGCCGCAGGGATCATGTAATTCGAGATCTTCGCCGCCAGGTGCGATCGGATATGAGTAGTGGACGGCATAGCGTCCCCATCAGCGATCAGATAGGCGATGAGCCGCTGTTGCCCCGAGGCTCTGCGGCGGCCGACGACGACCGCTTGGAGGACTCCTGGTACCTCGCGCAGGGCGCTCTCCACTTCACCAAGCTCCACGCGATGCCCAGTGATCTTCACCTGGGTGTCGATGCGGCCCATGAGCTGACAGCACCCGTCATCGTCGATCCGCGCAAGGTCGCCGGTGTGGAACCAGTCTCCGTGCTCAGTTTTCACGAACCTCGTCGCCGTCAGATCGAGGTCCTTGTAGTAGCCATCGGCCATGCCTACGCCACTCATGCAAAGCTCGCCCGGATTCCCA
This sequence comes from uncultured Solirubrobacterales bacterium, assembly GCA_963742275.1. GTDB lineage: Bacteria > Actinomycetota > Thermoleophilia > Solirubrobacterales > Solirubrobacteraceae > Palsa-744. The sequence continues at coordinate 120,515 of CAVUKU010000003.1, forward strand.
TCTGGGACAGGCCTCATCTCAACATCCAGGATGTGGGGCGTAAGATCAGCGGCGTGGCCGACCGGCACGAATCCTGGGTACTCGACGCCAGGAAGGCACTCCCAATAGGTGCAGTAAAGGGCCTCGGTAAGGCCATAGATGTTGTACAGCCGCGCTGCCCCCCCAGTAGCGAAGTACCGCCTTGGCAGGTCTCCGGGCATTACATCCGAACTGCAAAACAGGTACTTCAGCGAATCGGTCGCACGAAAGGCCGGTGTTTCGATCAGCCCTTCGAGCAGGCCAGGCACGACCAGGATAGTGCATATGCCATGCTGATGGACGAGCTCGGCAATCCGCTGAGGATCCTTGTGCTGCCCGGACGGCATGATGACGATCATGCCACCGGATAGCACCGGCCAAAACACCTCGCGAATCAGGTTTGTGACACTCAGCGTCGTTCGCAGGAGGTGACGCTCACCGCGCTCTAGAGGGAAGGTCCGCTGTAGCCACTGCTGGCCCGAGAGGAGTGCCCTGTGCGAGAGAACCACGCCCTTGGGAACACCTGTGGAGCCGGATGTATAGAAGATGAATGCCGGGTCCTCAGGCTTGACTTTGTCCGACCCTGGCTTGCCTGCGGGCAGCTCGGCCACAGCCACCATGCGGGCGCACGAGGGGCTGTCGGCAACATGCCCATCGGTAAGCACGAACTCGGCTTGGGCGTGCTTCAGAATGACCTCCCGGCGCTCTGCCGGATCGTCGGCGTCAATCGGCACGACCACGCCCCCAGCCCGCAAGATCCCGAATATCGCCGCCAGTAGCTCGTGCGAACGCGACATGTATAGGCCGACTCTTGCACCACTTTCCACACCGAGTGCGCACAGTCCCCCGGCAATCCGCAGCGCGTCCTGCTCCAAACCACCGAAGCTCGCCGTCTCATCCCCAAATACGGCCGCCACCGCGTCCGGGCTCTGGGTAGCTTGATTGGTAAGAAGGTCGTGCAATCGAGACATAGGCTCCCATGGTCCTCTCGTCTAGTCATACCGCCATCGACGGTCGCAGGCGGCTTGCTGGCGTCAGATTGTCGCCCGTGAAGCTCTATGTCAAAAATCGCGCCTTGGGCGATGACGGGGATCGGCCTTGATCGGCGCTGCTCAATCCGCAGCGCCGACGGCCTCTGAGAGGCTGGACATGGCACTGAAGTCCTCTGGGCCGCGGTTCGCGGAGCCGACCTCCTCCGGGAAGCAGGGACGGACGGCGGTACTCATTTCCATGAGATCCATTGTCGTGTACTGCGGCACGTAGACAGGGGCTGCACGGCCAGTGAGCAATCCAAGAATGAGCGTGGCCACGCGGGCGCCGGTGAGGAACACCGCAGGCGCGACCACAGGTGCCGGAATCTGCCCCTCAATGACTTCCCGCACGAGGACGGCAGGGGCAGATGACGGCAGGTCGGCATCTGCCGGTATCCATGGAAAGCGGCCTGCAGCGAGCGTCTTTTCGATGTACTGCGCAATGCCAACGCCTTCCGGGTGGTAGGCGTAGACGTCCGACCGAAAGCCGACGCTTGCACCACCGACTATGGTCAACTGGGCCTCGCGTGCCGCTTGGTCAAGCGCGCGAGCGGCGTCCAGTGCAAAGAGGTCCACACCGTTGACCACACACTGCAAGTCCTCCACAAGCCGCTTGGCATTCTCAGGAGTCACTCCCTCGGGGACCTCTTCGATCTGAATCAAGGGGTTTATGCGCCGTAGCTCCTGAGCTAGGCCCTGGACCTTGGGAAGTCCAAGGGTATCCGTGTACGCGCCGAACTGGCGATTGAGATTGGAGACATCGAAGTCATCGACGTCGGCTAGGCGGAAGCGCTGGAAGCCCAGACGCGCTAGACACGTTGCGGTCGCACCACCCTCGGCGCCGATGCCCGCCAGAAGAATTCGGGCGCTGGCAATGCGATCTTGCTCCTCGCGGCTGATGATTCCAAGATTGCGCGAGAAGATATTGTCGTAGCTCACCGCCGGACTGTGTCTTGTGTCCATGTGATGATCTCCTTCGGATCGCCGGTTGATGTTCGAGATCGCGGCGTGCATCCCCAATGCCGCTGCGTAATCGCCAGCCTCACCAGTGGTTGATCCGATGTCAAGAATCGGCGTCAGCGAGTTGGAGCTCGCGGAGATGGTTCGTGACCTTGCGCCGTGCTTTGAGCGCTCTCACGGCAAAGCCGGGGGTGCCGAGCATTACGCCGATCAGCGCGTCGCCGGCGTTAGTATCGACCAGTGCTGTGAACCGCGAGTCCAGCTGCGGCTCGCCCGACAGCGGAAGCTTCTCGCCATAAAGCGAGCCCATGTACGAGAAGACGCCCCGCGACACGAAGAACTCACGCTCGAGTTCGATGCCTGGGGGCCCAAGATGCTCCGCCGTGACTTGCGCCGCCGCGAAGGCGCGATCGCTCCTGTGAGCGGTTCCCGATGAGGGATAGGGGAAGGCATAACGCCCTCCAAGGTTCGCCGCGGCACGCAGAACGACTGGGCTCTGCGTTCTGAAGGTCATTGTCATGAGACGCCGATGCTCACGAGAAATAGCGCTCCACGGCGCGACCGTGAGCAACGTAGCGAGGCCATGCCGGTGATGGGCGTGCCTGAAGCCTACGGTGTCAATGTAAAGCAGGGGCTCGCGAACGCCGGGCAGGATCTTTATCCCGGCCCATCCGACGACCTCCCGGCCAGCTGTCACAAGCCACCACTCCGACAGCTCCTGAAAGTAGTCGCGGCGCTCCCAGTATTCACTGAGATCAGCGCCTACCATCTCACTAGAGACTGCCTTGCAGATCGGCATCAGCATGGCCTTGTCATCACGACTGAGCGAGCTCCTCGGCCTTACGAATCGGCGCAGCATGTACGGGCCGTGCGTTATGGCTTGACTAGCCCCTGCTGGGGTCCTTGCCAGCAGCGGGGGATCACGATATTTATCGATAAGCGGGTCGTTGGTCATGCTTGCGACTATCGGCTCGTCATTCGTGGTGGCCCAAACCGAGTCCTTGCTAGGGTCGACGATAATTGAGCACGTAGTCTGGCAGGGAGCCCGCCGTCGAGACATCCATCCGCGGATCGCCAATCGGAGCGCTAGTCCGAACGTCAAGGGGAATGACTCCCGCCCAGACAGGTAGCGCATAGTCCTCCTCATCGTCCTCTGGCGGCCCAGTCCTGACCTTTGCCGAAGCTGCTGTCACAGGTAGCTTCAGAACCGCTGTCCCCTTGAGCTCCTGACTGGTCGGAGGACGCACATCATCCCAGCGTCCCTTGATGATGTGCTCCGAGATAGCACGAAGGCTCTCCCACTTCTCATCAGCGTCCAGGACAAGTGAGGCCTGGCCATACAGAACCACCGACCGATAGTTCATCGAGTGGTTGACCGCAGAGCGAGCCAGAACCAACCCGTCAAGCAGCGTGACCGTCAGGCATACGTCTATGCGTGCGCTTGGTGCGCCCTTCGTCACCTTGGCCGCTCGGCTCGCAGCGGACCCGTGGATGAAGACGTGATCACCTATCCGCCCGTAGGATGTGGCGATGACCACCGGCAATCCATCGGTCGCGAAGCCTAGATGGCAGATAAAGCCCTCGTCCAGTATGGAAAAGATGACCTCGCGCTCATAGTTGGCACGCTGGGGCATGCGACGGATCTTTGTTCGCACTGTGGGCTCGAATACGTCGCTGGTCATCGGCTCCTTGCTTTCGTTCGTCGCCATTGCTTGGTCGCCAGCAAGCATAGCTAAACGGCTTATGATGCCTCCAAATACGCTAGGGCTACGGAGAGGGCGCCGGGGCGATCGCACACCCGATCCCACGTTGGGGATTGATATTTATGAACCCATACACCACAACAGCGCTATTCACCGGCTCGAGCACTGTGGATATCTGGTTCGTGGATCTTTACCCCCCAGCACCCTTGCGAGACCCAATGCTCGCTTTCCTCTCCGCAGACGAGAGGAACCACGCCACGATGTTCCGATCACATCATGCGCGCAGCACATTCCAGATCGCACGGGCGACCTTGCGCCTTCACCTGGCGCGCTATACGGGAGCCGCCCCACACGAACTCATCATTGAGGTCAGCAGGCAAGGCAAGCCGTTTCTCGCCGGACAAGAGGCCCATGCCCCGCTTCGTTTTAACGTTTCTCATTCTCACGGCTACGCGCTCATGTGTTTTTCAAGGAGCCACGAAGTAGGGATCGATATCGAGAAGATCAGGCTGCTTCCCGATGCTCGCCTGGTTGCTGAGCAGCACTTTTCACCTGCCGAGCTCAAGAGCGTCTTTGCAAAGAGGATAAAGGCGCATCCACGCGCTTTCTTGCGTGCTGGACTCGAAAGGAGGCACTCGTAAAGGGGCTAGGTGACGTGCCCAGGGACGTTCAGAACGCGGTGTAGGTAGGTCCGGGCCTACCGAGAGGCTGTGGGTGTCAAAGCTCACGACCTCAAGGGAGGCCCGGAATGCCGCACCATAGAGCTCGTATGACCCCGCGTGGGCGGGAGATGGTCGTTCGTCGTGTCGTGGATGACGGGATGTCCTTCGCGCAGGCCGCGGCGTGGGGGAACGTGTCGAAGTCCACGGTGTGGGAGTGGGTACGCCGCTGGCGGGCGGCGACCCCGGGTGAGCGGGAGTCGCTGGTGTGCCTGGCAGGAGCGCTCCAGTCGCCCTCACCGGTCTCCCTCCCGGTGCCCTGCTGAGGAGGAGCAGCGGATCTGTGAGCTGCGCCAGCGAACGGGCTGGAGTCCCAGGACGATCGCGATGCTGATTGGGCGCCCTCACTCGACCGTGCACCAGGTGCTGCGACGCGGGGGCTGCTCACGCCGGGAGCCCTCCGAGCGCGCAGCGGTCGTCCGCTACGAGTGGCCCTGCCCCGGGAACCTGCTGCATATGGACGTCAAGAAGCTCGGGAAGTTCACCGAGCCCGGGCACGCGCTGACGGGTGATCGCACCCGACGCTCCCCGGCGAGTCGGCTGGGAGTACGTGCACTCGATCGTCGATGACTGCTCACGCCTGGCGTACTCAGAGATCCACGACGACGAGAAGGCCCCGACCGTGACTGCGTTCACCTGCCGCGCCCTGGACTGGTTCCTTGGAGCACGGGATCGTCGCTGAGCGGCTGATGACCGACAACGCGTTCGCCTACATCCACAACAAGACGCTGCGCGAGCTGCTCTACCGCCGCGCGATCCACCATCTCCGCACCCGGCCCTACACGCCCCGCACCAACGGGAAGGTCGAGCGCTACCAGCAGACCCTGCAACGCGAGTGGGCCTACGCCCTGCAATACGCCTCAAGCGACGCCCGTCGAGCTTCGCTGCCACACTGAGTCCGCCACTACAACGAGCAGCGCACCCACAGCGCCCTCGGCAACCGCCCACCCATCCACCGCGTTCGGGACGTCACCGGGCACAACAGCTAGGTCAAGGCTTGCATATGCCTCTGCGTACATTTGACGTGACACCCGAGCGCTCCGCCAGCGCCGTCGCCTGGCGTTGCTCCAACTTTAACTCGTTGGTTCACCGCGCAGCTCACTCTGCCTGTGGAGAGACACTGTGGTGCTGTCGCGCTATCCGCCATCCAAAGCCTACGTGCTCACCAGCCGCTCTGTCCCACGACAACCGAGTGGGATCCCTTTCTGGCGCATTGCTATCTTCAGCATCACTCCTGGGTGTCCGTGTTTGGCGGGGAATCAGAGGAGCTTTTCAGCTCGAGGTAGTGCCCGCATTGCGGACAGGTGATGCCTGTCTTACTCGCCTTCGTAGATGGCACGTCCTTCCCCCCGTCTTTCCGCCGCCGAAGCTCAACGCGCAGGCAGCGCACCGAAAGGCGCTCCTGCTCTGCAAGATCAAGCCAATGCTCCTGTTCCTCCGCGGTAAGTGCCGCCAGCTCCGCGTGATGGCTCCACGACAGCATCTCCCGACGTCGGGAGATCTCGAAGCGGGCTGCTACATATGCCATGTTCATCAATGTTTGCCTGTCATAAAGCGTGAGTTTTTCGGCGCGTGCGTACTTTTCACCGAAACGAGCGTTGCCGTAGCGAATCCAGTCCCCTACCCACCAGCCTGCAGCTCTGCTTTGACTGGCTAGTTGTGCACCGAAGCGAGCCCACGTCTCCAGATCGAGCTCTCCGTTTGGCTCCCAAGCTACACGCGTAATCCGCGGCGTCGAAACTTGCGTCCGCAGCGGTCTCAGCGCTATCTGTTGTGCCTGAGCAGTGCTCATGCTTGTCAACTAGCGATGTCTCATAGATCGTGGGCACGCAACCCGCGCTGAGGCAGTTGCGGCTGAACCATCTTGAAAGTGAAATTCAGCTGCAAACTTGAAGCCTCCTACTGGGCACCTGGCTGGTACGGCCATCCCTATCGGGTGGTATCCTACCTTCCGTCCTTTCACGCGCCTATAGTATGTCAATCCAAGGGGCCCAAAACTCGTGCGAATATCGACCACGGACACATCTGATGCGCCTGGCAAAGAAGGCGTTAGCGGTACAATAGTGTTTAGATGAGCTGATTCGAACGAGCCCGCTCCCTGCAAAAGCAACGCGGGAAAGACAAGCTGGGCGGCAACCGGCGTCTCCGCATCGACATAAAACAACATAGCGGTATGGTGATTTACTGCTGGCCCCATGAACATATCGATGCTGACTGGCTCATGCACGACAACCGGGCCAAACGGCACCTCTGCAGTTGCACTCCCAAAGCCCAGATATGAGTTACTAGAGCAGGCTGCGGGTCCTCGCTGTAACAGGGCTACAGGATCGCAGATTGTAGTGCCTAGTTCGGTCGTGCCTAGACCCATACCAGGTGGTAGGCTTAGGTCTATATCGGTTACCGGCGACGGCACCAGTGTGCCAGTTGGGCTGATGTCGAAGTGAACCAAAATCGTCGTGCTCTTACCTAGCTGGTCAGGCGAGAAGGCCACATGAAGCTTCACCGTCTGGGACGCCCCCGCGACGGCCGGGAACAATCCTGAAAGCACAACAAAAACGATCGTGCTCCATCTTGCTTTGATCATCATCAGCCTTAGCAGGGAAAGGACCCTAAATTTTGATTCTGCCCGTGACAACAGCGGACATAGCATAATTACCTCTCGCTAGGGTGCCGCGTATGTTCCCCGCCGGTCCTGAGACATGCGCATAGCGTCCAGTCCCGTGAGTGAAGAACAACGACCCGCTAAAGTTCGCACTAGGCCCAGCAACGTAATACGAAACAGTCCCGGCGCCGCTCATCGTGCCGTTACGTGTGCTACAGGTGTATGCGATTCTTGCCTGCGTGTAGGAGATATTGATCTGTATCGCCAATGAACAGTTGAATGTTCCTGAGCCATGACCACGCTCGTTGAGCACCGTAGCGCCCCGATGGCTTACCAGGCTGGCATGAATCGATTCGTGCAGCGACAGGCTGCTCGAAGCCGTTGTGCCGCGTCGTGGCACGGATGCGGAGGCAACGCCAAAAACACCGGCGGCAGACATGGCTAGCACCGATAGCACGGCGACCGGCACGAGGGCACATTTCCAGCGTGGGCAAAAGCTCATTGGTGCTGCAACCTCCGATGGTGGGCTCGGGTAATTGGGACTCACGACGGTTGTAAGTTTGAACGGCACCGGAGTCTGCCAGAACGGCGCCCGTGCGTGGCTTACCAATATGCGTAATCGCGTTTCGCATAACACGAAACTATGGTCGGCTAAACGACGGTCGCCGATGACGGCGTGCGGACAATGCTTGGCGGCTCGGTGCGTTTGGTGCCCGCATCCATGTAGCCAAGCTCCTCGAGTCGAAGAGCTATCTCAAGCGCAGTTAGGTCGAGTAGATCGCCAAGGGCCTTCCGGACATCGCCGAGATGGTTTTCGACGGTTCGCCGGGTTAGCCCAATAGCCTTTCCCGCTGAGGAGGCGTTTCGGCCGTGCTTAAAGTCGGCGAGTAGTGACTTTCGCGCCGGCAGACCACACCCGTGCAGGCTGTTGAGCGGTTGGAGGTAGACTGCCCCATATATGCGGATCATCGCGTTGTTTTGCATAGTGGCCACCACCGGCAAGACGTCGGCGCAGCGGGTGACCTCTTGCGGCTTGTGACGAGCGATGAGCAGTGCCAACTGGGCTTCGTCGTGAGTCTGGCGCCAGCCTTCAAGTCCGTTCCCCGGATCACCGATCGCAAGCGTGGCGTGTCGACACCCGCTGGTGGAGAGTAAGCACTTGAACTCAGCGACGGACAGCTTTGTCTTGCTACCCAGCCACGCCCACACGGTCTCGTCATCGTCACCCGCCACGGACAGTAGCTTCCGTCCGGGAGCAGCCCCCAGGCGCCGAAGGGTCTCGGCGCTCTCCGCTCCGACCGCGATCACCCCGAGATGCCAACGGGAGCCCACCTCGTAGTTCAGCTCCTTGAGCTCGGCCGGGTCGACGTCTTCGACGATCAGCCGGCGCACGAGCTTGGCGCAGCGGTGTTCCGGCGAGCAAGCGAGGTGCTCGGACTCTCGCTCGTACTCGTCTTCTACAGAGGCGACTATGTGGTCGAGCAGTGAGCCGTAGTTCTCGCGCAGATGCTCGAGCACGGCCTCGTGATCTGCGTAGCCTGTCCGCTCGATCTCCTCGCGGATGAAGTCCATGAACCGCCCGTGCCCGGCCAGATAACGGCGCACCAGCACGCCCGGACGCATGCCGATGCGAGCTGCGCGGCGTGCGTGAGCTGCCAGCGCCTGCGGCATCTCTCCCCACTCCCCTCCCCGCTCGATTGCATCCAGGCTGTACTCGATGGTCGCCACGATAGCCGCGGCACGACCGCGCTCGTACTCGGCGTCGTGGTGGCCCAGCGGGTCGGTCTCCGCAGCAGGGATGCTGGCGTGGATCTCCTCGGCCATTTCCAGACCGCGTGATCGCAGCCCGGCGACCACGACGGCATAGACCTCCTCGGGCGACGCTGGGCAGTTCAGTACGCTTTCGCTCATCGGCTACCGATGCTTTGCAGGCTTGGGAAGGCGCCAGGACATCAAGAGGCCGGCCCGGTCGTTAGGGCAAGCACCAGACGCACGATCGCACTCTGGAAGTGGTCCGCATATGTCTATCAGGCAGAGACTGCAACGTGGCCGACCAATGTGGACGGTGCGACCGAACACATTGATCGGTTGTACTCTTCGGCATCAGTTGTACAGAAAGGCCAGTCCTACTCTTTGGACGATGAGTCCTCGGAGGCGAGATCCGCAAGCCGGAGCGCGACGTCGATCTCAGCGAGGCAGGCGCAGAGTGGCCGATCAAGCAGCTCCTCTACCAAGCGTAGGCGATTCCCAACTGTCTGCCGGCGGACCTTCGCTACATGAGCCGCAGAGGTGGAGTTGCATCCAGCGTCGATATAAGCACGTAGCGTCTCAAGCAAATCCGCACTATCCGCGCGCCCCCGAATCAGCGCCAAGAACTCCCCGAGCCATGTTGCGAGCGTTTCATTTTCCAACGCAGCCACCAGCAGCGGGCTTTCCGCATACCGCACAACTTGCTCCGGTCTGCGTAGCGCTCGCAACTGCGCTCCCCTGGCTTCGCGGTGCGTCTGACGCCATCCGTCGAGCCCCCATCCCGGCCCGCCGATAGCGAGTATCTCGCCCGTAGTCCCGTTGGGTGTCAGCACGCGCTCAATGTCCACGATCTTGAGCCGCTGAGATGCGCCGAACCAGGCCCACACGGTGCCGTCGTCGCACTGCGCCAGCAGGAGTTCGCAACGACAGTCGGCCTTCACGCGTCGGAAGGCGCCGTGAATGTCGGTCCCCGTGGCGATCACGCCGAAATGCCAGGAAGTGTCGAGCTCGTATTCCAACTCGGCCAGTTCCGCAAACTCGACCAGCTCCTTGGCGAGTAGCCTCCTCACAATCTCAGTTCGACGCTGCTCGGGCGTACACACCAGTTGCTCGCGCTCGTCGTTGTACTCGCTTTCGATCGCCGCCGTCACACGTTCTAGCAACATCTCCAGAATCCTGCGGAGATTGTTGAGTGCAGACCCGTTGCTTGACAAGCCGATGTTCTCTGCCTCCTCCACGACAAACTCGCTGAGCCGGCGGTGCCCGGCGACGTAGCGGCGGAGCACCGTGCCCAGGCTTACGCCCGCGCGTGCAGCGCGCCGTGCTTGAGCCGCCGCCTCTTGCGGGATCGGCACTGTCCATCCCAACCCGTGTTCGAGGGCTTCGAAGCAGGAGTCGAGAATCGCCGTCACCGCCGGCAACACTCCCACTTGATATGTCGGGTTTTGACCGCCTGCCGAGTCAGGCACAGCCTCCTGGATGCGGGCATAGATCGTGTGGGCGATCTCCGAGTGACGTGCTCGCAATCGCCCGACGATCTCAGGTGCGGAGTCCTCGACGTGATCTTGCGGTACCGCGCTCATCGTCGGTCTCGACCACCACGAGCCGGAGGCTCACTCGACCAGGTTGGACACATCAAAATCGGACCAGCCAACTACGATGAATAAAATGGACAGCCAGAGCGGTGCCCCGCCTCGCCATCCATCGACCAGAATGCCCTCGGAAGCGTCCTTTACGGGGGGGGGGGGGGGGGGGGGTAGAAGCGTTCGGCTTCGCGGAAGCGGCCAGGATCGAGATCGTGGAGATGCTGCTGCTTGTCGTCCGACCATGGGCGCCGGGTACCCTAATGGATAGCTGAACTGGCCCGTCGCGCAAAACATTGGGTAGACGCTCAACCTGGTCAGCTGGCATTAGCCGAGAACTCTACCGGGAACTAGTTCTCTGGTCATGGCAGTCTCCGCCACGGAGGGTTCAGGCGTGCGGATCAGTCGAAGCCCCCAGGTTGCCCTTGGCCGAGCAGAAATCGGGCTCACGCAGGAGTCCCTGGCCGACGCCGCCGATCTCGACGCCACCTCCATCCGCGGCCTTGAGCGTGGCGTCGCCAATCCGACCTGGGACGTAGCCGACCGCATTGCACGAGCTCTGGGGCTCGCTCTGCATGAGCTCGCCCGCAGGGCCGACGACCTGGAGACCAGAGACCGCCGACCGACCAACCGGCCGCTGGCACCTGAGCATCCCCGGCAGAAGCGCTAACGCGCTGTCGGTCAAGAAGCTGACCGGCCCCACCGGCGCGCGGTCGTGGACCGAGCGTAGCGCTGAGGGCGTAGCTGTTCCCGCCTCGCCAACCAAGCTGAGACCATGCCCCGGACCCGCCACTGGGCCATCCATGCACAGCTGGTCGGTCAGCGCATTCGTGGCGCTCGCGAAGACCCACTGCGAGGGCTGCCCCTAGGCTGCCCATTCGAGCGTTTTTTGAGGGCACCTGAGAGCACCTGACGTTCCCGAAAACCGCTTAGTTCGGCGGAGAGCAGCGTATTCCAACGCACTGCAAAGCCGTCTACACCGGTTCGATTCCGGTCGTCGCCTTGAAAAAGCCCTGCAAATCGGCACTTTTTGCCTTGGTCGCTGCGCACACGACCATCTACGCTCCCAGGACTCTCCCAAAAGGCCGTCTACACGGCTCGATTTTTGGGCCCATTTGCAGGGGATTTGTTCGGCACCCAACTCGTCGATTCCAGTGCCGCGCCAAAAAGCCGTTGACGGTGGCCATTAGGCAAAGGATCATCGGCCGGAGGTAGTCGGCGAGCGCTTGCTTGTCGTCCCAGCAAGCGCGTTCGGTGCTGCGGGTTGCGCTTTCGCAGACTGCATGCAAGCAGGAGTCAGGAATCGTGATCGCCGCCGCCTGATTCCAGACCGCCGGCTACGAGAAACCCAGGTCAGATCAGTTGCTGGTCGAGGACCCGCCGGCCGATCCAGGCCTACGTGCGCCCGGAGACGCTGCTCACTGATGGCGACGTTCGAGCCGCTCGACCGGATCGGCGAGATGAATCCGCCGCAACTCGCGTCGGAAGTCGCGTCCGCACCGGCCGGTATCGTGTGCTGCCCCAAATCTGGGAGCGTCGAGAATGGACTTCAACACGATAGATCCCCAGGCAGTCCATCTCCTGGCTCAGTACCGGCCGTTTGAGGATGGGTCGGCGGATATGCACGCCGCTCACGACGACCTTGTCGCTGCCGCCATTCAAACCAACGGGGGGCAGTTCGCGAACCTAGAGGAATGCCGCAAGTTCGTCGAGCAACGCTTCTGCATCGAGCTAGAGCTGCAGGAGGTGCGCGAGGCCCGCGACAGGCTTATAGCTGAGGGGCGAGCGGTCAAGGTCGGCGGAGGGATCGAGCTAACGGAGGACGCCGGGGCGTCGCTGGACAGCGAGCGGATCGCGTGGGAAGAGGCTCGCGGAACCGCATTCGTCGAGTGGGAGGTCGCGATCCGCCGCTCTTTCCCGACGATGTCTGACGAGCACATCTCGACACTTAAGGACCAAGTTGGCCCGTGGCTCGACCGAGTGGTCGCCACGCACGGGGCTGAGACAAGTCTTCTGCTTTACCCGGCTCACCCGAAGGCTCCTGCCTTGATCGCGGCCATCGAAAAGATCGATCTTGGATTTCTGCCGCGATGCGACGAGGATCTGGAACGTCAGAGGGCGGCCGCGTTCAGGCTGCTAGTGCGTAACCCCACCGAGGCGCAGAGTGAGTATCTCGGGCGCCTACTCAATACCGGATTCTACCTCACCGTGATGACACTGGACCCCCGAGTGGAAGAACTAGCGCGTGCAGAGGCGAGCAAGGTCACACTTTACCTGGATACCAACTTCTTGTACTCGGTCTTGGGCGTCGGGAGCGCGAAGGAGGCATTTGCTGCGCGACGGTTCCTCGACCTCTGCAGAGAGCTTGGCGTGACACTCCGCATCTCGCCCTGGACAGCAGACGAGCTGAGGACGAGCATCAGAAGCAATCGCCAAGACGTAGAACGCTATGCCCAGTCCCGAAAGGTTGCGGCGGTCATGGCCCAAGTTACCGGGGAGAAGGGCTTCGAGGCTGCCTATTGGCGCACAGCGAGTGAATCCGGCGAGGGGGCCGAGTCATTTTTCGGGAAGTTCGCTCACTTCGAACGGTTCTTGGAAGGCCTCGGAATTCAGGAGCATCCCGAGGGGGTGCCTGAGATCGAAGCGGATATTTCCGGGATCCGCGACTACTCGTCTCCACTGGAGGGGATGTACGGGCCAGGCAGTCGCCCACGTATCGTCATCGAGCACGACGCGAAGATGCGGATGCTCATCGAGCATCTCCGGGGCAAACACAAGCCGCCGGCGGGGTACACAGACGTTCGCTATTGGTTTGTCACCGAGAGCACGCGACTACCTACCTACGCGCGTCTCGGGATCGGTGGTGGACCGCGAGCGAGCTTCCCATTCTGCATCCTCTCATCGACGGAGGCTCAGCTCCTGCGCGCGATGGTGCCGCGAACGTCTGACCTGAACGAGATGGTCGCAGCACTACTCGCCTCCCCATTTGTCGGGTATAGATCTGCGCTTGGGGGCGAGGCACAGCTAGCAGCCCTTGAGCGGATCACCCGATCGATCGACTCACTGAAGGACGTGCCGCCCGCCGTTGCCATCGCGGTCGTGAATGACAAGGCAATGGCGACAAAGATTGGCGAGGAGGCCGATCCGGTCGTCATCCAACAGATGATCGAGGAGGCGATCACAGCTAAGGCTGCCGAACTCCAAGCCCAGCTTGACTCGGCTGCACAGCGGATCACCGACGCAGAACGTGTTCGCGAGCGGGCCCGAGCCGACAGGCTTGCGGCGGAGCAGGAGGCAGAGCGCCTGAGGATCGAGCGGGATCACGCCGTTGCTGATGCCCAGCGCAACGTGATCGAACTAGAGGCCGCCCGAGGCAGCCACGACGATGAGTCTGAGGCTCTGCGCGAAGAGGTAAAGCAAGTCAAGAAGCGCCTTGATGACACCGAGGCCGAAAGGCGGGCGGATCGCGAAAAGCGCCGTCGTCGAAGCCGCAACGTCGCGGCGGTTCTCGGTTGTGTGGTGATCGATGGAATTGGTGCTTCGCTCATCGCAACCTCGATGATCTCGGGCGCAGTGGGCGATGTTGTGACGATCGCCGTCATGGCGGTCGCCATCTATTTCGCTCTGCGCATGATCTCCAAGCGCCTCGCCGTCGAGGTGATCGCGGTTATCGGGGTCGTCTCGGCGGTCGTGACGGTTGCGAGCCTCCTGGTTGCTTCCGACGGAGGCGCCAAAGCTAAGCCGTCGGCCGTCGAATCGACGGTGGGACACTAGCCACATCCCGGAGAAAGTCCGGCCCGAGAGCAAGTCGCCCTGAGAGTCAGGTTCGTGGACTGTCCTGTGTTCGGCGACCTGTCGCCAGCGCAATGCCGCTCAGTGCGGCAGATAGACAACATCTTGGGGACCGCAGGTGCCCCCGGCCGAGCACGCGTTGTAGTCGGACTCTTCTGTGAAGGGCCCCTTCCAAGTCGTTCCGCCGCCGGTCCCTGAGACGTAGGCCGGGCGGTAGGGATAGCCGCAGAAGTAGAACCCCATACGACCGCCGCACACCCACCAGCGGCCGTCAATGAGTACCGGCCCGGCGTCGCCGGTGGCGGCCCCGTCCGCGGTCAGGTTGATGTGCTTGGCGTGTGGGTTGATGGCGCCGGCAAGAATTGTCCGGGCCCGCGCGCATGACATGTGCCACGGATAGATCGCGTCCTTGCCGTAAAAGCCTTTGGCCGCGTAGCCGCAGCGCTTGACCGTGACCGTCGTCAGTGCGGACGCTGCGCCTACGCCCATCATCAGTAACGCGAAAGCGATCAAGATGCACCGCCATCCCCTGAACATGCGCGCGAGCCTAACACGAATCGCTGTCGTTCGACAGCGGCTTCGGCGCGCGACCGCATCGGCGACGTCTCGATGGTGCCGATCACCGGCACCACATGAGCGCCCCACCGCGTTTTCACTCGCCCTGCGCGCCCGAAGGTCGACTGCCGCGATACTCGCGGAAACACCGAAGCAGGACCCATCCGGGTCGGCACACGCAGCCTTGAGTTTCGCCACAAGCAGGGGACTCGGGACAACCGCATTCCTGCCGCAAGCGGGAGCCCAACACCGAGACGATGACTGTGCCGCCCTGGACGAACACCAGCAGTCTGTCTGGGTCCTCGTTCGCTCCCGCTCCTTGGCAGGGCAGACGAGCGATGGACGTCTGACGGCACCGGTGGGTCAGCGCAGGTGGCAGTCAGAGGCTCAGCGAGCGGCGTGCCTTGTCAGCCAGAGAGGGCGCGCCAGCGCGCTCGATCGCGGCGAGTAGATCCTCAATGGGTCTTCCTCCTGCCCAGCTGCCTGCCTGCAACTCCAAAATGTCGAGTATGCCCCGAGCGTCGGCGTCAAATGCAGGAGCGAGGAACTCGTCAGGAGTGAGAACTTCGACGCCAAAACGTCGCAGGCCCTCGCGCAAGTAGCCACGGTCGTGCGTGAAGAGATAGTGAGCACCCGAGGCTACCGCCAGAGCGCACACGTGGTGATCTGCAGGATCGGTGGTCAGGCTGCCGAGATCGACGGCCGACGGCGCCTCCTCGAGGCTGGTGTTCCCGCTGGGGAATCCCTGCGGAAGGTAGTCGACCCATCGCTGGGCCACCTCGACGGCCAATCCCTTCTTCTCGATCAGTGATCTCCTCGCCTCGCCCAGCAGCTCCTCGCTCCAGACAAGATCCAGCAGACGCAGTTCGCTCGCGATGCGTCCCAGCAACTCGTGAAGTACTCGCGAGTAGATGATGTCGCTATCGAGGACCGCACGTGGTGGCCTGTTCGGCTTACTCAAGCGGCGCGCCCATCGCGTCGAGGTCGCGCGACCATTTGTCGGTGAGCCCGCGGGCTCGGTCACGGCGCTCCTCGAAGGCGAGCAACGAGGCGAACGGAATCTTCCAGTAGCTCGACCCGGGTAGCTTCTGTGCCTGAAGCTCGCCGTAGCCGATGAGTCGAACGACGTGCTGGCGGGAGAACCCAAGCCGATCCGCCGCCTGCTGGGGCGAGAGCAGCTCCTGCTCCTCGGCCACCGTCACCGCGATCCGCTTTCCCTCGCCGAGCAATCTGTCGATCTCGTCGGCCACAAGCGCCACCTGATCACTAGCAGCCGGATCAAGGTGCAGAGTCTTCATCTCCCGCCGCACAATAGCACAACCTGTCCTACCTGCTCATGCCAACCTGATGACCGAGGAGCAACGGAACAAGATCTGGGGCACAAACGCACGCGCCTCGTGTTGGTATCCGACCCAGCTCCCGTGTCCCGCCACTCTCCCATAACTCTCCCAGCACGAGCGTTTTTTGAGGGCACCTGAGAGCGCCTGAGGTCCCCGAGAACCGCTCAGGTAAGCGGAGAGCACCGTTTTTCCGACACCCTGCAAAGCCGTCTACACCGGTTCGATTCCGGTCGTCGCCTTGAAAACTCCCTGCAAATCGGCACCTTTTGGCCAGTCCACTGCGCAGACGATCGTCTACTCTCCCGGAACTCTCCCAAAAAGCCGTCTACACGGCTCGATTTTTGTGCCCATTTGCAGGGGATTTGTCTGGCGCCCGACTCATCGATTCCGGTGCTGGGCCAAAAGCCGTTGACGGTTGCCGTTGGCAAAGGGATCGTCGGCCGACGTCGGCGGGCGCGCTTGCTTGTCGTCGTGGGTGTCGCGCAAACCTCCGGTCTGTCCGAGCGGTTTTGGACTATTCTGGGTATGCCCTAGAACTTTCTTGAGTGTGATCGTGAGCAGGTGTTTTTGATGCCGCCGGACTCGCGGGATTGGCTGCCGGAGGGTCATTTGGCGTGGTTCGTGTTGGCGTCGGTTGATGAGATGGATCTCGCGGTGTTCTGTGGCTTCTACCGCCAGGATGGGTGGGGCCGCGCGGCGTTCGAGCTTTCGATGATGGTGGCACTGCTTTTGTACGCCTATGCGCGGGGTGAGCGATCCTCAAGGGGGATCGAGCGTTGCTGCGTGGAGGACGTCGCCTACTGGGTGATCGCTGCTCAGCGGACGCCCGATCACGCGACGATCGCGTGGTTTCGCGTGCGCCACGAGGAAGCCCTCGCGGGCCTGTTCAGCGAGGTGCTGGGGCTCTGTCGGGAGTCGGGGCTCGTGAAGGTGGGGCTGATCGCGATCGACGGCACGAAGCGGTGCATGCAAACGCCTCGCATCACTCAAACCTCGACTACGAGCAGCTCGCCCGCGAGATCCTGAAGGAGGCGGGCGAGGTCGACGCTTGCGAGGATGAGCTCTATGGCGAGGCGCGCGGCGATGAGCTGCCCGAGTACCTGAGAACCCACGAGGGCCGACGCGCTGCGCTGCGCGAAGCCAAGGAGAAGCTCGCGCGGGAGCGTGCAGGCATAGAGAACACGAAGGTGAAGGTGCCTGACACGCAATCGCAGAGTGTGAAGCTCGTACTTGATCCCGAGGTGATCGTCGCCCGGATGCACGGGCGTCAGGGGTGGGTGCGCGAGGCGCGCTACCAGCTCGATGAGCATCGCCGCTTGGCGGCCGATCCGATCCCGCGCTCGCGCTCGGAGCGCTTGCTTGAGTGCGAGCGTCGCCTACAGGAGAACCTGCGCGTCGAGCGCGAGGCCAACGAGGCCTACGAGCATCACCGCGCGACTGCCGTGACCAAGGACGGCCGGCGGTTCGGAGCGCGCCCGAACCCTACGTCGCGCCGGAGGTGCCGCCGGGGAAGATCAACGTGACCGATCTCGATTCACGCAACGTCAAGACGCCGCGCAGCTACACCCAGGGCTACAACGCCCAGGCCGCCGTGAATGAGCATCAGATCGTCTTGGCGGCTGAGGTCACGCTCACCTCACCAGACTTCGGGCAGCTCGAGCCGATGATCAAGGCCACCCGACGCGAGCTAGAGCAGATCGGTGTGAGCGAGGCGCCTGGGGTCGCCCTCGCGGACAGCGGCTACTGGCATGAGCAGCAGATGGACCGCGTCGTGAACATCGGCACCCAGGTCTTGATCCCGCCCGATGCCGGCAAGCACGACACACCGCGCCGCGGCTGGGATGGTGGCCGCTACGCCTTTATGCGCACCGTGCTCGCTGGTGACCACGGCGGCGGGCTTACCGAAAACGCAAGGCGATGGTCGAGCCCGTTTTCGCTCAAACCAAGCACAACCAGCACATCAACCAGTTCCAACGGCGAGGCAGATCCGCCCACGCTCGGAATGGCGGCTAATCACCGCGACACACAACCTGCTCAAGCACCACAAGCACCACATGGCCGCCCAGGCCGCCTGAAACGCCACCCGGGCCGCACCGACACCCCACCAAGCCCCCAGAACCCGATACCTACAGCCGGACCGAACTCAGGGGGTCAGGCCACGCCGCCCGTCCTTCATCACCCCGCGCGCACGGTAGGCCTCATAAGCCTCGTTCGCGGCGCACTCGACAGCGAGTTCCTCCTCCAGTCGGCGTTTTGATTGCCGAAAGCGCTCAGGGCGCGAACGCGGGATTGGCTCGGCCTCGGCGGCACGTTTCTCATCGAAGCGACGTTTAGCCTCACGCAACCAGCCCCGCCGGCCCTGCTCGGTGGAAAGCTCCGGCGGCAGCTCCTCGCCGCGCTTGCCCCCATACTGCTCGTCCTCGAGCCGGTCAGCACAAACCACGCCAAGTGATCCTCCGGAAGCCACTCCCTCAGACTCGCCGGCAACAACAACTCCTGCTCACGGTCACAAGCAATGAAGCTCTGGGGCATACCAACATAGTCTTCAGCCCGCCGGACAGCACCCTTTACGCAACAGCCACGAACGAGGGCAGCAGCACGGCGCGGGGTGTGCTCGTGACTGAGTTGCCAGCGAAGCAGTCACCTGGGCCGAAGGAACTTCGGCAGCATTGACAAGTGGTTATCAAAATGATAGGTCGATAGCCGACCGGCTGGCCGGTACCACAGGCGCAGGAGGGATCCCCCATGAATGCATCCAACGACAACACCGGTGCGAAAGGTCTACGCGGGTGGTGGCTATCTCCTCCGAGATCCGGCATGCGACGCTTGCTTGCGCCATTTGAGTACCGCCACGTCCGCGTCTTTGGGGTCACGCGTATTGTCGGCGGCGCTGTCGCCGCCGCCGCGGGCGTCGCGTGCCTCTCGTACGCCGTCTACGGATGGGCAGCCTTCTTCCTGGTTGTTGGGGCGCTGAATCTCGCGTGTGGCCAGCGATCGGGACCGTGGCCCGCTTCGCACTTGGGCAGGGCGGGCAGTCACGCTGCCGCTGGCGATTCGCCCGTTCGTCGTCGCACGCTCGCACCCAAAGGCCAGACGCGGGCCAAGCGCCACGGCCGGTGATGCCCCCCGTCACCGACACCCGTTCAGGAACCCTGATGAGTCTTGGGCAATACGCCAAGCCTGCATGGGCGCTGCCGATGAAGTGGGAGGCGAACACGGACTCGGGCAAATGCGTGAACGCGAGCGTCAGCGCGGCCGTGGATCTCAGTGCTGGTTACGCCCAGGAGCAGGAGCGAACCGAGAGCCGGCGCGGACAGCCCTTCGTCGCCGGGCGACCACTCGGGCACTCGCATCCGTTGCGAAAGCGAGCATCCACTTTCGCGTCGAGGGCAGGGTTCCGTCCCCGTTGGCGGGATGCCCTTCGGGAACTGAACCAGGTCTCGGCCCGCCTGCCTCCCGAAGGTCGGTGCGGGCCAGCCACCGTTCGCATTCTCATATGGATCCGTGAGCCTCTCGTTCGGTGATAGCTGCTTGTCAGTCCAGCCCCAAGGAGATCCGGGTGTCTACTGACGAACGTAGTCAGGAGCCTAGGGTGGCGGGGGCGACCGAGACGGAGATGCCCTGCAGCGGTGGCAGGGTCTTGGCAGCGATCTGCTGCTGGGTTTGGGGCTGGAGCAGCTCCTCGACGGCGATATCGGCGAAGGGCTTCCCTTCGGTGCGGATTCCGCCGTCGACGGCCGGCGAGTCCATCGCGACGTCGCCGTAGTACGGTTCGGGCGCGTCCCACATCCGCAGGGCGTTATACAGGCGCAGCGGCTCGGCGAGCGAGCGCAAGCTGACGATGCGTCCGAGCGCCCACTCGATCCTGGCGTGGCTGGTCATCCGACCAGTGTCTCCCGAGCGCAGTTCGAACTGCGCATTGGCGCTGAGCTTCCACAGCGGTGAGAGTGTTCGCACGAGCATGAGCGCCTTGAGCAGTGCGCGATGCAGGTTGGCAAACTCTCTCCGTGCTACGCAGCTGTCGGGCGCGCCGGCGGCTGGCATGACGAGGTCGCGCCGGACGAGGTGGAAAAAACCTCGACGGGACCGATCGTGGAGAGTTCGTGGGGTGATTGCATGAACACCCTCAGGTAGAACGACAGGTGATCGATGCTCACTATATCCACATGGCCCGGATGGTCCCGAAGTCCGGGTCGCCCTCGGAGCGCTCCCAGCCTACGGCGTCGAGGCTGCTGAGGTCGATGAACACGTTAGTGAGATCGGCATCCTCGGCGTTGGCGCCCGTCACCACGTCCCACCGTGGCGCTGAGGCAGCCCGGTCGGTCATTAGCACGCCCAGGTTCAGACGCTCGACCGGGGCGATCGTAGTCATCATGGGACCCTCGATAAGGAATGGAGTGGCCTTGGTGAAGCGATCCGCAAGGGCGGGAATCTGTGTGACGTCGGGGCCACCTTTGGCAAGCAGCGACGCGTAGAGCAACGGTGGACGCTGAACGACCAATCGCTGGGTCAGATTGTCAAGGCTCGCGTGGTCGAGCTCGTGGCTCGCGGTCTGTGGCAGATAGAGCGAGACGTTGATCGGATGGTCGTAGACGGTGGCGGATTGCGATTTTTCGAGCGCTGGCGCGAGCGGGATGGAGACGAAGCGCCGATACCACTCGTCAGCCGCCACGTCGGGGAAGATCTCGCTCGGCAATGCGGTCACCTCCGCGCAGCCGTTGAGTGGCCTGCCGATCCGCAGCGGTGTCCCCGGCACATAGAAGGAGGCGAGGTCACCGTGATCGACGTTCCGGTCAGCGTAGACGAGGCATCCCTGCTGAACCGTGATCCGGGGACTGGTCGAGAAGGGCTCCGGGGCCTGCGCCAAGTCAAAGACCCTGCCATGTTCGAGGTCGCCCGACGTCGAGCCCACCAGGGCGTCGATGACGTAGAGAACGGCCGGTTGCTCGTAGGGCACGTGCTTGACGAGATGGTGGACGCCGATGACGTCAGTATGTGGGTTGAACGGGCCCGGCGGACCGTAGGTCGCTTCCGCGGTCTCATACTCCACTGTGTGCAGCGCAAACCACGCGGCGATGCCCGGCGAGTGCGTGACATCGAGAAACTCGGTCCCGGGGCCGTAGTGCTGCTTGATCGCCCGCAACCACAACATCACGAGGTCGAGGTCCTGCGTCGAGGCGTCCGGCGCGAGCGCGTTGGCAAGCTGATACGAGTAGAACCGCCACACCTGCTCGGCGTCGCGGATGCCCCGCAGGGCCGTTGGCTTCATCGCCCCGAAGTCACGGTTCTGGCCTCGGAACACCCTGATGTGACCGGGTGCCGGAGGCGGCAGACCCTCCAGCGTGGCCAAAAGCTCACCGTAGCTCGTAATCGCAGTCACTCGCGCTCCCATCTATCTTGTGCCGCCAATCCTAGTCGGGCACTGATAGTTTTGTCAAGAGTCGGAAAGGTTGCGATTGTGCAAACGAAAACTCAGGTACTCGGTCGCGAGTGCTTGGCGCATCGCCGTGTATCTTCCGCCTTGCCATCCCGGCCGCGGGCCTGGCGCTTGCCAGCGTCCGGCGGGATGAGAACCTGCACGTGCTCGTTGGCCACGACATAGTCCATCTGCTGCTCATTCCAGTGCCGCTATCGGCAACCGCGGCCCCTAGTGTCTCTGTAACACCAATCGCCTGGAGTTCCCTCTTGGTCGCCTTCACCATCGGCTCGAGGTGACCGAAGTCTGGTGAGCTCGCGCTCACCTTGTCCGCGAGCACGATCTGCTCCTCGGTCACGACTGCCTGGACGTTGTAGCCCTGGGTGTAGCTGCGCGGAGTCTTCACATTCCGCGAGTCCAGGTCGGTCGTGTTGATCTTCCCGCCGGGATATCGGGTGGCCATGTGGCTTCGGCGGACGACTGAGTCGCCGGTCTTGCGTGTCGCGTCCGTGCGCGCAGTAATGCTCATACGCCTCGTTCGCCGCATGCTCGACTTCGAGGTCTCCCACCATCCGGCGCTCCGCCTCCAACAACCGCTGCGCACGCGAACGGACGATCAGCTTCGCTTCCCGGCGGCGGTACTCATCGAGCTGGTGGCGAGCCTCATCAGCTAGCCCTCGCGGCCCTGAGTGCGGGCCACGATGACATCCGAGTCAAGCTCGATCTTCGGCTTGGTCACCCCTACCGACGCCAACACAAACCACGCCAAATGACCCTCCGGCAGCCAATCCCGCGGGTCCGGCGGCATCAAAACACCTGCTCACGATCACACGCCAAGAAGTTCATAGCCACACCCAAGTCTCTAAAACGACCCCGGACAGACCCCGGTTTACGCGACACCCCCCGTCCATTGCGATCGCGCGGTGGGCGCACGTTTAGACACCTCCGTCTCACGCGTTGCGGAACCGGCGGCGCCGCGCGATTCTCTTCCGCCAGCCATCGCCAGCCACAGTGGGCGGGACCGCTAAGGAGTGTGGCCGATAGCCATTAGATGGGCGCTGGCGCCGAGTAGTGTGGGCTCGGTCTCGACTCGAACGGCTCGAGCACGGGATCTCGCTCGGTCATGTCCCTGGACCATTGTACGCCGCGCAACTCATCGCTCGACGAGCGGCAGCGATCCAGCGCTGCGGTCTCCACGCGAAGCCGCATCGGCTGTGGCAAACGCGGCCGCTTCCGCTACCGCCTGATGGGAAGCGTCTCCTTGCCCGAGGCCGTCGCTGCTGCGACGAGGACCAGTCTGAGACGCGGCGAGCTCTTCCGCTTCGCCCGGCAAGCGGGCGCGTGCGAGGCGCGTGCGGTAGCTGAAGCTTTGGTTGATGC
Source organism: uncultured Solirubrobacterales bacterium (assembly GCA_963742275.1). Classification (GTDB taxonomy): domain Bacteria; phylum Actinomycetota; class Thermoleophilia; order Solirubrobacterales; family Solirubrobacteraceae; genus Palsa-744. Next base: position 143,363 of record CAVUKU010000003.1, read on the forward strand.
GGAAAAATCGCAGGTCCGCCACCCCCCGAGCAGGTCTGCAGCCGGACACTGCGTCGAGTGAGAACATGGCTACTGTGCAGGAGACTCCGGCGACTCCCCAAGGAGGCCTTGCCACGCGGCCCTCGTGGCTGCGGCGCGTCGCTGCGATCGTGGCGCTCCTCGCGCCGCTCGCAATGGCCGTGGTTGCCATGATCGCGCTGGTGGGTGACGTCGCCATCGCAGTGCTGGCGGTCGCGCTCGTGCTGGTCGCGAACGCCGCCATCTGGTTCGCCTTGACCGAGCGCGGCGCGCGGCGCGCTGTCGGCGCGGTGGTCGCGGTGCTCACCGGGGCCGGTCTGGTTGTGGTGTTGGCGACTCACTGGCAAGGGCTGCTGGTGCTGGTCGCGCTGTTGTTCTTGCTCGGGTTGTTCGGGTTGACCGCGCGCTACGCACTGGGGCGGGCAGGGGAGATGGCGGTCTCGAGGGCGGCGGGCGCCGTCGTATCCATGGGCGTCGCCGACTCGGCTGCGCTGATCATCAACCTGAAGTCGGGCGGGGGGAAGGCCGAGCGCTTCGACCTCGCTGACCAAGCTCGGCGGCGAGGTATCGAGCCAATCGTCCTCGAGCCTGGCGATGATCTGCTCGAGCTCGCCGAGAGCGCCGTTGCGCGCGGCGCTCAGGTCATCGGGATGGCCGGGGGTGATGGGTCGCAGGCGCTTGTGGCGACGGTTGCCGCCCGGCGCGACGTCGCCCACGTCTGTATCCCGGCGGGGACGCGAAACCACTTCGCGCTCGATCTCGGCCTCGACCGCGACGACGTCGTCGGCGCGCTGGACGCGTTCACCGATGGCGTTGAGCGGCGCATCGACCTCGCGCGAGTGAACGACCACGTATTCGTCAACAACGCGTCGCTCGGCGTTTACGCGAAGGTCGTCCAATCCGAGGTCTACCGCAACGCCAAGCTCGAGACATGGACGCGCATGCTCCCCGACCTGCTCGGCCCCGACGCCGAACCGATCGACCTCGAGTTCACGTCGGCAAACGGGAGTAGCTGCTACGACGCCGCGCTCGTGCTCGTGTCGAACAACCCGTACGAGTTGACGCACCTCGCCGGCGCCGGCACCCGCGAGCGGATCGACTCCGGCATGCTCGGCATCGCGGCCGCCCGGGTGCGGGGCGCGGAGGTGGCCAGGCTCGTCGCACTCGAGCTGGTCGGCCAGGCGGGACGCTTCCCGGACCTGCTGTCGTGGTCGGCACGGGAGTTCGAGGTCCGCTCGGGCGGCCCAGTGGCGGTTGGCCTCGACGGCGAGGCGCTCGTACTCGACCCGCCGTTGCGCTTCGAGTCGCTGCCCGGGGCGCTGCGCGTGCGGCTGCCCCGCAGTGCCGGCCTGGCACCGGGGGCCCGTGCGGTGGCACTCACAACCGCCAACCTAGGCACGCTCCTGCGGGTGGCCGCCGGCCGGTGAGGAGCCCCACCGCACGGTTGGTGCTCGGCTTCGTTGCTCTTTTGCTCGTAGGCTGGGTAGTCGACGTGCTCCTCGGCACGGGTTGGACGGCGTTCGTGATGCGCGGTGTACGGGAGGCTGCGGCTCAGTGACAGTATTGGATCACGTGCGGAACCTGGACCGCCGGCTGATGAGGCGCCCGCTCCGCGGCCGCTCACGGGCGCTGGACCGCTCCCTCGTCGCGATCACGCGATCGGCGAACTACTCGCGGATGTGGCTTCTCCTCGCGGGCGCACTCGCCGTGTCCGGGGGTAAGCAAGGGCGGAAGGCCGCCGGGCGGGGCGTCATCGCAATCGCGATCGCGGCGGCCGTCGCGAACGGACCGGCCAAGCTGCTCGTGCGCCGGCGGCGGCCGCTCTCGAGCTCGCCGCCGGCGCTCATTCGGATGCCGCGGTCGACGTCGTTTCCATCGGGTCACAGCGCCGCGGCGTTCGCGTTCGTCACCGGCGCCTGCACCGAACTGCCGGCGCTCGCGCCAGTGCTCGTTCCGTTGGCGAGCGCCGTTGCTTACTCGCGCGTTCACACCGGCGTTCACTATCCTAGCGACGTCGCGGCCGGCGTGGGAATCGGGATCGGCTCCGGCGTGCTCTCCACACGTTGTCATCGCGGATACTAACGAGAACAACGGTCGCTTGTTCGTGATCGGGCTGCAGTCCGGAGCGATCGTCGAGCACGTCGTCGACATGACCGAGCCGTACCCCCAAGCCGCAAGGCGTGTTGACCGTGTCCTCTCTGCGGAGGGGTTCGAGCGATACGCGATTAGCGAGCAGAGACTAACCACACAGGCGCTCACTAACATGCGCCAGGGAAAGGCGACACCCCTATCGGCCAGTTAGCTGACCGCCCGCTTGCGCGGAGCCCAGAACGCTCCCTTACCGTGGGCAGGGCACAGTGGTGGAGGCTCTGGAGCGACTACCGCCTTGGAAGGTAAACCTGGCGGAGAACCGGAATCCTCCGTGTGGGCATGTGTTGGGGAGCGGGATGCCTTTGGGTTCATAGCTGATGACGCGGCCGTGGGCGCGTTCGTGGTAGTGCAGGTGCAGTGGCCCGATGGTTGAGTGGAACGCTACGACGGCGGCATCGGGTCCTTCGGGGAGACTCGGTATGAGTGGGATGTTCATGGCGAGGCGTCCGCCGAATGGAGGCGCGGCGGGGAGTACGAGAGCGGGGAACACGATCTGCGCGCTGACGGGATCTTCAGCGTTGACGTAGATCAGTAGCCGCAGATGTCCGGCCTGACCCGTGGTCCTAACGATAGTTACTTGCCCGATCTCGTGGACGATGGAGGGGCCGAGCGGGATCTCTGCGAGCGCGGTGCCGTACCCCATCAGGGAGTTCGCCGGGCACCCCGCCAACCCGGAGGCTTTGAGTGTCTGGGTGGAGCATGTCGCGAGGCCCAGTTCGCTCAAGGCAAACGCAAGTTCCTTGGGGTAGCTGATTTCGACCCTGGTCAGGGGCGGCGGCACGTCTTCGGCGGGCGCGGCGATCCGAAAACCGATGCCGATGGTTGTTTCTTGGCCGAGTCGCTCGGGGGTGAATGTGGCATTGAGCGTCACCGACTGCGCCGCAGACGCGATGCCGCACGCGCTGAGGCAGAGCGTAACGGTGACCAGTAGGCAGAGGGCTCGGTTTCGCCTCACTGGGTGGTTTCAGTAGGAGAGTGACCCGGTGGTCTGCACGACGAGTGCGTAGGTGCGACGGTCGAATGTGCCGTAGAGCCCTCCGTGTCCGTGTGCGTGGGTGTATCGGCCGGTGCCGCCGGTGACGGTCAGGATGCCGGCGAAGCTTTCGTAGAGGCCGGAGCCGCGAGGGGTGGCTGTGCCGCGCCCGTCGATGGTCCCGTCGTGGGTGTAGATCGTGAAGGTGGCGGTGAAGGTGGAGCCGAGGTTGCAGTGGGCGCGCATACTGCCGGGGAGGGTTCCCTGCGCTGCGCCTTCCTCGAGTAGCTGCGAGCCCACGTGCCTGATGTAGCGCAGCTTGGCGGTGTCAGTGACACTGGCGACGCCTGCCATGTGGGCTTGGGGTGCGCGGCTATCGGAAGAGGCGACGCTGGAGGCTGCGTTGGTGGCGAGCGCCAGGAACAGGCCGGCGGCCACGAGTGCCGCGGGCCGTGCTATGGCCACCGCCGCCTTCCTCGCCACCGCCAGTCCAGTCGATTCCAAGGCTACGTGATTGCGCTCGTTGCGTCGCGGGATTCGTGATTTGGCCATTGAGATGGATGCGTGTCTCTTATTGTTGGCAAAGTCGAACTGTTTAGAGGATCTTACATTGTCTTAGCCCGTCCCGGGCTGTGCCGGGCTGCCTCGACGCTGGCTGGTGCGGGGCCGATGGCCGTCCGCCGAAGCGGCGGTGCCGGTCGTTGAACTCGGCCAGCGATTCCTCTAGGGCTGCTCGCGTGAAGTCCGGCCAGAGCTCCTCGCGGAAGACGAGCTCAGAGTAGGCGGCCTGCCAGAGCAGGTAGTTGGACAGTCTCCGCTCGCCGCCGGTACGGATGATGAGGTCCGGGTCGTGCATCTCGGGTGCGTATAGGCAGCGGCGGAACTCCTCCTCGCCGCCGCCGGTGTACCGCTGTGCGGCGTCGAGGATCTCCGCCTGCCCGCCGTAGTTGAAAGCGATGAACAGCCGCAGCCGCTGGTTGCCGGCGGTGAGCGCCTCGGCCCGGCGTATCTGCTCGACCAGCTCGCCGGGTACTCCCTCCCGGCGCCCGATGAAGCGCATTTGGACTCCCCCACGGTGAAGCTCGGGGGTCTCCCGGGCGATGCGCTGGGCGAGCATCGCGATGAGACCCAGAACCTCTTCCTTGGGCCGTGACCAGTTCTCTGTCGAGAACGAGTACACCGTTAGCTGCTCGATGCCGAGCTCCACCGCGTCGCGCAGGCGCGCCTTCAGCGTGTCGGCGCCCGCCTCGTACCCATCGTTGGTCGGCACGCGGCGGGAGCGTGCCCAGCGGCCGTTGCCGTCGGCGATGATCGCGACGTAGCGCGCTTGCGGGCGAGCCGACTCTCCCTCTGCGCCTGCCGTCGCGGGACGCATCAGCGGCCGGTCCTGCGGGGGATCGCGCCGCGGGCTCGCTTGGCGGCCCGCCAGGAGCGCATGACCACGAGTGTGGGGGTGATGAGCGGCTCGAGCTCGCGGCGTACCCGCCGGGTCACGGGCCGGGCGAAGTCGCTGCCGGCGGTCGGCGCAGAGATGTAGTAGGCGGCGACACCCACGAGCGTCATCGCGTGGTGTGCGCCGTTGGGTAGCGCGCCGGCGTGTTCGACCGCGCGTCGCGCGGCGCAGGCGAGGTCCTCGGCGAGCAGGTCGTGGTCCTCGTAGTAGCGCAGGTAGCCGACCCGCCCAGCCTGGGTATCGCACTGGTGGTCCACGAGGCTGTCGAGCATCGTGCTCAGGGCACAGATCGACAGGTAGGTCGTGTCGATCTCCGTGGCGTTCCCGGGGGTGGTGTGCTCGTCGGCGGCGGCGGCGATCAGCGCGTGGACGGCGAGTACGCAGGACGCCGCGCCGGCGAGGAACTCTCGCCAGCCAAGCGAGATGTCCTGCGCTTCGCTCCTCGCCCACTGCTCGAGCTGGGGGGTCCCGAGCGCTGGGACGGCGTGCGCACGGATCTGTGCCTCCGCGCACCGAGCCGCTGCTCCCCTCGCGGCAAGGGAGATCGCGGCCGTGGACGGCAGCCTGGCCAGTGCTCCTCGCACGACGCTGACGAGCTCTTCGAGGTAGCCGCCGTCGTCTGCGGGCCAGGAGGTGTAGTAGCCGCCCGTGGCCTTCGAGTCGAGGGTGATCGCGTCCGTGAACGCCCGGTAGAGGTCGTGTCCGTCGTCGAGGGGGTTGGCTGTCGGCTGCTCGACCAGTCTGTCGAGGTAGTCGTACATGACCTCGTAGGCCACGATCGCTTCGACGACGGTTTTGCGGTGCGCTCGTGGTGCGAGCGTTGCGAGGGTCGCCGCGACCTCGGCGTTGAAGCGCTCCTCGCGCAGCTCCTCGAGCGCGAGCGCGTGAAGCACGGGGTCGTTGATCGCGTGGGCGTGCCGCTCCCACCGTTTGAGTTGTGCGCCGAGGAGTGGGGCAACCGTCGCCCAGAAGCGGACGTTCGCGAGTACCAGGGCCACGCCGGCTCGTGCCAGGAGCCGGCGATCACCAAAGGCGGTCACGGCTCTGCTCGGTCTTAGCCGGCTGCTGGTCGCTTGTGGTCGCGCGGCGCCTTGCGAGGTGGATGTGGATGTCCTCTACTCATTCAGGGCAAGCGTCGCGGGTACACGCGAGGCGAACCAGCCGGGGAGGGACACAATCAGAAGAACCGCGGCGATGACAAGCAGGGGGATCTCAATCGGGCGCCCGCCTGTGGCCACTCCCGCGACCGGAAAGCCGGTGACGTGCTCGAGGTAGCCGTCGATCACGATCTGACCATAGACGCCGGCTACCGCTCCGGTCAAGCATCCTGCGCTGAGCATCAGTGCGGATTCGACGAACAACACGAGCTTGATCTGGCGGCGCGGGGCGCCTTCGAGTCGTAGTTCGGCAAGCGAGCGTCGTCGCTGCCAGATACTCGACCCGAGTGCCGCGGCCAGCGCGAGGATCGCCGCAGCGACGAGCAGCGTCGAGATCTCTCCGAGCTGCCCAAGCCCTTCGGCGGCGATAGCATCGAATCGCTCTGCCCTGGTATGGGCGGTAACCGCTTCCAAGCCGCTCTGCGATCCCAGTGCGACCGCGATCTCGCGCAGTGCACGCCCAACGGGTGTGCCTGGCGTGAGGTTGATGCCAAGCGCTGTGGGCACCGTGGTGGCCCAGAACCGAGCGTAGTCGTTGATGTTCATGAGCACCACTCCCGATGTCCAGCCAAAGTTGGTCGTCGTCGCTGCGAGCTTGAACTTGATGATGCCTGTGGCAGTCGGCAGGCTGAGTGATCCCCCGAGTCCAACGTGCTGTTCTTCGGCGATCTGCTTGGAAACGGCGATCCAGCCTCCTTGCCGCAGGTGGGCCTCTGCGGTAACCGCGTTGCCTTGAACTACCTGGCTCGTGAGCAGCCCGATGTTCGCGTTGGGCGGGCGCGCGATGAGCCACACGCGCCGGTCGCCCATCGTCATGAACTCACTCTGAAAGGTATGAACGCCTGCGACTCCCGGTATCCGACTGATGCGGGATGCGTAGTGGTCGGGCGAGAAGCTGTTGGCTGCCGCGGTGTCTTTTGGGTTCAGCACCCAGATGGCAGCATCGGCTACATACGCGCCGGCGAAGGTGTGCAGCCCGTGGAGCAGGTCGTTGCGGGCGCTGCCGAGAGCGACGCTGCCAAAGAGCGCTACCGCCCCGGTCGCGGCTAGCGCCAACGAGCGCAGCGTCGTGGCCTTCAGAGACGAGAGCGCCAGCGGCAGGACCGTGAGTTTTGGGTTGCCGGATGCGACCGCCCCGCAGACGTGCAGGACGAGTCCAAGCATCAAGGGAACCGCGAGCATGGTCGCCAATGCGAGCACGACACACGCGGCAAGTGCCGCGCCCGGTACCAACAAGAACAGAGCGCTCGCGAGCAGCACGAGGCCGGTCGCGACGCTCGCCAGCCATCTCCTGGCGCCCGGCGGCACACCGTCACTGCTCTCGCTTTCGGAGAAGACAGCATCCACGGGGCGTCCGCGGCGCAGATCCTGCAGTGGGACCAGCGAGGCGAGGCACATAGCCAGCATCCCTCCCCCGAGCGAGAGCAGGACGGGCTTGGCGCCGATCACGGTGCTCGTGCCCAACGTGAACGCCTGCGCAAGATACCCCGGGGAGGACTGGTGGAAGACCCCTATCGACAGGGCGTAGCCTCCGAGCAACCCCACCAGGGACGCCGCGGCCCCCAAGCAAAGAGCCTGGAAGAGCACCATCTGCACGATCGCGGCGCGCGTGGCGCCATCGAGCCGCAAATCGGCGATCGCTTCGCGTCGCTCGGGTACGGTCAGCAGCATCGCGTTGAACGCGAAGAGAAATCCGATCAGGGCACTCAGACCAGCGAACAGCTCGCTCGCCTGGTTGCTCGGCTGTAGCGCCTGGCGCAGCACCGAAATATCCTGGTTCGCCGGTGCGACGGTGATCCTGCCGGCAGCAAGGGTCTGTAGCTCACGTTCGACGCTCGCCTTATGTCCGGGCTTGCTTTCGATGAAGATCCGCGTGACACGGCCCCGCAGCCCGGCGAGCTGCTGCAGCCGCGTGAGCGGCATGACTGCCACTCCGGCCTGGGCGAGCGCCCCGGCCGTTTCGTGGCCCAGCACCGCCGACACCTTCAACGGGATAGTGCGTCCACGTAGCTCCAGGTTGACCTCGATCGGCCGAGTCGGGTTGTAGGCCGGCAGTCCCAGCGCGCCCGCGCTCGACTGACTCAGCCCGATCCCGCCCGGCGACAGCGCTCCGATAGGCAGAGTATGCGCAAGACCGTCCAGCAGAGCGAGGCCAAGATTCGTTCCAGCGACATCGACCGTCTCCTGGCGGCCGTTGGGGGCGAGGACGGTCGCGGTCTGTTCCAGTAGCGACGCGGCCTGCGCGACTCCTGGGAGCCCTTCCACGCGGGTGAGCAGGTGTTCGTCGAAGCCGTTCGGACCGCGGGCGTGCAGCTGGAGGTCGGCGGGGCCGATAACCGTGTGGACCACATCGCTCGCGGAGTTCGTAACGCTGCTGTTGGCGACCGTGACCGCGAACACCAGCGCCACGGCGATGGCTACCCCGATGCCGGCGAGCAGCTCCTGCATCGCGTGGACCCGCAGCCGCCTGCTGTAGAAGTAGACGAGCGCGCGTGTCCGCATGAGAGTGTGCCGTGCCGCCGGTGGCTCGGAGCCTCGCAACGCCACCTCACCCAGGGATCGGCGCAGACTGCGGCTGCGCATCAACGGGGTCGCGTACCTCGCCGGCGGGGGGCCCGTCGGTGAGCTTGCCGTCGCGCAGCGTTGTGCAGCGGTCGGCGATCAGGGCAGCCTCCCGATCGTGAGTGACGAGCAGCACCCGCGCGCCGCGCTCATGCGCGACGGAGCGCAACAGCTGCACGATCTCCCTGCCGCGTACGCTGTCGAGGTTCCCTGTCGGCTCGTCGGCGAGGATCAGACTCGGCTCTCCCGCGAGCGCGCGGGCGATAGCGACGCGCTGGCGCTCTCCGCCGGAGAGCTTCTCGGGTGTGTGCTCGAGCCGGTCAGCGAGCCCCACCCGCTCGAGCCAGGGGATCGCGCGAGCCTGGGCCTCACGCATCCCGACCCCGCCGATGAGCAGCTTCCGGGCCGCGTTCTCGATCACCGGGACTCGGGGCATGAGATGGAAGTGCTGAAAGACGAACCCGACCTCCCTGAGCAGGTACTCACTCGCCTGACCTTCAGACATCGAAGGTACGTCGCGCCCCTGGTAGCGAATCGTGCCCTCCTCGGGCTTCATCAGCGCAGCGATCAGCAGCAGCAGTGTCGTCTTGCCCGAGCCGCTGGGGCCAAGCAACGCGACCATCTCGCCGGGCGCGATCGTAAGGCTCACGCCATCGACGGCGCGCACCTCCTCGCCCGCGCCGTGGTAGTACTTGACCACGCTGTCGAGTTCAAGCAACGCCGCCCGCTCCTCGCGCAAGGCGGCGGCGCGCGAGATCGCTCACGGGCGCGAGATCGGGCGTCAGCTCGCCGAACAGTTTGCCTTTCCCGAGGGACAGCACACGGTCGGCTCCGAGCATCCCCGTGCCGTCACCGGCGCTCGCAAGGATCGCGATCCCGTCGTCGGCGAAGGAACGCAGGAGCTTCAGGATCCCGTCCCGGTCGAGCGACTCGACACCGATCGTCGGCTCATCGACTACCAGCAGGCGCGGGCTGGAAGTCAGCGCGCGAGCGAGGGCCACCCGCATCGTTTCCTCGATCTTCAGCTCGCCTGCCATCAGCGTGGCGCACGAGACGGCCTGCACGCGCTCCAGTGCCCTCCAGGCGCGGGTCAGCGCCGTGGACTGCGGGACCCTGCGCGCGAGCTGGCTCGCCATCATCTGGTCGAGGACAGTCAGACCCTTGGCGGATCGGAACTCCCGATGGCAGTAGCTGATCCCCCCACCGAGCATCTCCCCGCCACGCTCGGCCAGGTCGCGGCCATCGAAGCGCACCACACCCATACTGGGCGCTTCGACCCCGGCCGCGATCCGCAAGAGCGTCGAGCGTCCCGAGTGTCGCTCGCCCAGCACCACAACCATTTCGCCCCTGTCGATCACGAGCGACAGATCGTCGAGCGCGACACACGCACCGCGGTTGTAGCTCTTGCCTACATGCTCAAGCTCGAGGAGGATCATCGCGATCGACGCTCCTAGCCGCCCAGGCCTCGAAGATGTCGTGGGCGTGCCGCAGCCACGAGAGCATCGCCCCGCCGACCCTACGCTGCTGATCGGCCACGAGCTCATCGATCAGCTCACTACGAGCGCCGACCGCGGCCCCGGCCGGCTGCTGTCCGATCTGCCCCGCCCCCTTGAGATACTGGCGCTCAAAGCGGCCGAGGACATGCAACGCCGCCCGAGGGTTGTCGGCGAGGATCGCGAGCTGGCGCACCCATAGCTCCTGGCGTCTGCGCTCGACATCGACCTGCTCCACGAGCCACTCGACATAGCTGTTGACCCCTGACTGGGTGGCCTGGTAGTGGGGCTTGGGCTGGCGGCCTTCTCCGATCCCGGGAATGGTCGCGATCAGCCCCCTCGCCTCCAGCCCGTTGAGCGCCGAGTAAACATGCGATTCGCCGCTGATGGGAAGCACGTCTCCATACATGCGCTGGAAGCGGTGGTAGAGCTCGAGGCCATAGCTCGGACGCTCGATCACGAGGCCAAGGACCGCCCAAGAGACCGACGAGGTCATCGCCCGTCTAGGCGCCTTCTTTTCCGGTCTCCCAGCCATCGACTGGTCCAGCATAGTGGAAGTTCGCCCCCGCAGAAAAGACCCGTTTCCTTCTCGAATGGACACTTCCAAACTTTGAACCCTCAAACGATGCCTACCCAAACCGCGCCGCAGACCCCATCATGCCCGCAGTGGCGTCCAAGGACACACGACGGACAACGCAGACCGGGAGCCGTGCTTGCCCGCGGTGGCCGCGCATAGCGACCACCGGCGGCGTGAGCGACCGGCGAAGCGATGCCCGCGGGCGCGACGGGTGCTACCCGCTCTGGCACTCTCGCCGGAAAGGCCACCCAGGCTGGCGTCGCCCTGGCGCTGCGTTCTCCTGGGTCGGTCGTCGTGTCCCGAGGCGGGCCGAGCGTCCACAAGACTGCCCTGGGGTCAGACGCTCGGCCCGCCCAGACGCTACCACCCATGCCAGGCGTCATGGTTGACGGCGTCGTTCACCTACGGCTGACTCCCCAACAGGTTGGGGAAGTGCTGCGCAACGTGAGCGTGGATGGGGCGGTAAGCGTGATCAGGCCTGCCTCAGACTGGGAGCTGCCATCCTCGACGGTCCTTGATGAGCGCTCCCGTCAGGCGGAGGGGACTCAATTCTCGATGTCGCTCATAAGAGGGCTGCTAGTCCTCGCGTATTTCATGAGCGGCAAGCCCGTTGGCGTTTCCGACATGGCAGCGGAGCTTCAGATGGAGCCGAGCACAGCGAGTAGATTGATCCACACGCTAGAGCTCCTAGGGTTGATCGAGCGAGACCCTGGAACGGGCAGATCTCGGATCGTCCGATGACCCCGATGCGCCAACTCGGCGCGATCCCCGACCCGTCCGGCTTGCTCTGACACCCTGTTCGACGACCTCGCGGCGATCGAGACGTTGGGCGGTACTCTGCACACCCGCGGCACCTACCTGCGCCTGGCCCGGCGGGGTAGCGCCGGATGCAGATCGATGCCTGGCCCTACGCTTGGGCACATGCTGCGGGGCACAGAGGAGCGCAACCGACGGATGCTGCGCGCCCGCGACGCGATGGACCGAGCCTTCGCGCAGCCCCTCGACATCCCCGCGCTCGCGCGCCTGGCGCACTCCTCCCCAGCCCACTTCAGTCGGCAGTTCCGCGCGGTGTTCGGCGAGACGCCGCACAGATACCTTCAGCGCCGTCGCGTAGAGCGCGCGATGGAGCTGCTCAGGGAGACCGATCGACCCGTGACCGAGATCTGCTTCGATGTCGGTTTCAACAGTCTCGGCACGTTCAGTCGCACCTTCAGCGAGATCGTCGGCGAGTCACCGTCGAGCTACCGAAAGCGCTTCGTGGACGGTGGCGCCGCCCTGCGGGTACCGGCCTGCTGGGCGATGGCGTGGATGCGCCCCGCGGGCTAATGAGCAGATTCGGAGAAGCACGGCGAGCCCTGGCGCCCTAGCGTGTCGTCCATGTTCAAGCGAATAACCCACACCTTCATTCATGTCCTCGACCAGGACGAAGCGCTCGACTTCTACGTCGGCAAGCTCGGAATGGTCGTCCACACCGACGCCGACCTCGGCGTCATGCGCTTCCTGACCGTGACCCTCCCGGACCAGCCCGACCTCCAGCTCACCCTGATGCTGCCCGGACCGCCCGCCTACGACGACGCAACCGCCGCCCAGATTCGCGAGCTCGTGGCCAAGGGCGGGGCGGGCGGTGGCGTGATCTTCGAGACCGACGACTGTCGCGGCACATACGAGCGGCTGTGCGCGGCCGGTGTCGAGTTCACGCAGGAGCCGACCGAGCGCTTCTACGGGACCGACTGTGCGCTGCGCGACCCGTTCGGGAACCCGATCCGCTTCACTCAGCCACCGGACGAGCCGATCGTGGTGCCCTCGGCCGAGGAGCTGCGGGCACAGGCGTAGGTCGCGAGGGCGCGCCGCGTGCGCCAAGCAGAAGTATGGCGCGGACCGATCGAGACGCCCGCCCGCGCTGCGAAGGAGAACTACACGTCCACTCTGGCCACAGCCCGCGAGGCTTCCATCGGCGCTTCGAGGCCTCCACCGGCGCTCAAATGCGGTAACGCAGGTGAACGACGCCGCTGCCGAAGCGCTGCTCCTCCAGCAGGTGAAGCTGCGCACGGACGCCACCCGGTAGCGAGCGCTTGCCGGTCCCCACGAGAACCGGCACGAGAAACAGGCTGCACTCGTCGACAAGGCCGGCACGGATCGCCTCGCCGGCAAGCTCGGCACCGCCGATCGTGATGTCGCTACCCGCCACCTCCTTCATCTGACGGATCGCCTCGGGGTCGAGTTCCCGCTCGACCCGCGTCTTTGCGCTCGACGCCCTCTCCAGGGTCCTCGAGTAGACGACCTTCTCCGCACCGCGCCAAATCGCAGCGAAATCGCGCACCACGGTCGCCTGGTCGGCACCGGTGGCGACCGTCTCCCAGAACACCATCGTCTCGTACATCCGCCGCCCGTACAGGTAAGTGCCGATCGGCCGCTCGAGGGCGTTGATGAACGCAAACAGCTCATCGTCCGGCCTGCCCCAGTCGAAGTTGCCCTCCGCGTCCTCGACATAGCCGTCGAGCGACGTGATCGCCGAGTAGATCAGCTTCGCCATGAGCTCAGTCTCGCGCATCGTCCGCTCTCTCAGGGCTCCAGGAGTCTGCGGGTCGCTGCGGCGACATCGTGCTCCAGCCAGGAGGGCAGCGGCGTCCACGACGGCGAGGCCTTCGACATGCTCGCGGAGGCGCCCCCGGTGCCGTCGGAGGGCAGTGCCGTATACGGCACTCAGTCGAGGCTCTCGTAGGAGGGCTCGACTCGCAGGTGCGCCTCGTGTGAGCCCTGCGGCATGCGCCGGCGCTGAACGTCTCGGCGGGTGATCGCCAGATAAGCGACCAGGGAGAAGATGACGATCCCGAGCGCCAGGGTGACGGGCCCGTCACCGACGCCGAGCCCCCCCACATCGTTGGACTTGCCCATCCAGTCGGCGAACGACGCTCCGAGCGGTCGCGTCGCGACGTAGGCGAACCAGAAGGAGAAGATCGGGTTCCACCCCAACCGCCAGTAGCCGATGGCGGGAACCGCGATCACCGCGGCGAAGAGCAGCCCGGAGGCGAGGTACCCCAGGCCGAAGGTCGTTGCCGTCAGGTCCCCCACGGCTGTGCCCATCGCGAAGGTCGCGACCACCGCTGCCCAGTAGAACGCCTCGCGCCGGGGCGAGTCGACGGTGTGGATCGAGAGCGTCCTCTCGGTCCTCTGCCAGCCGGCGAACACCGCCAGCAGCACGATCCCGTAGAGGATGCTCGATACGGGGTAGGGGACGCCGAAGCCGACGTGGAGCACGTCGGCGGCCATCGTGCCGAACACCCCGACCATGACCACCGCCAGCCAGTACGTCCATGCGATGTAGCGGCGCATCGAGAACTGCAACGCAAGGGCAGCGAGAAAGCCGACGAACCCCAGCGCGACGGCCACCACGGGAGCCATCGCGTGGACGAGGTAGTCGGACGTCGACTCCCCCATCGCGGTCGAAAGGGCCTTGATCGCCCAGAAGTAGACCGTGATCTCGGGGACCCGCAGCGCACCACGAAGCGTCAGCCGTGTGAGGAGGGTACGATCGCTCACCGGCGTTAGTCTCTCACGTCGCCCTGCGCAGATGCGCTCCCCCCTCCGGCCGCAGCAGACGCGAATGCCCGACCGGCTGACGCCAGGGCCCGGTCAATTCGGCGATCATCCTCTAGCGTTGAGCACCCTCACGACTCCACCCCCGCCGCGGCCCCCATCCGGTGGTACGCCGCCGGGGGGGATGCCGCCCGAGCCGCCGCGTCAGGAGTGGTGGATGGCCAGGCGCTTCGTGCTCGCGGCGCTCGGCATCGTCGCGCTCGCGGGCGCCGGGACCTACATGCTGGTTCGCAAGGAGATCAAGAACGTCGTCAGCGCGCTCGGGCAGAGTAAAGCGGTCAAGATCGCGCCCAGGGTGCTCGTTCCAACCAGCAGCGGCGAACCCGAGACGCTGCTCCTGGTCGGCAACGACGAACGCCCGCCCCCGAGGGACAACCCCGGGGGTGCCGTCCTGCCGCACTCCAACGAGATGCTGCTCGTGCGGATCGACCCGAGCAAGCCGACGATCTCGATGCTCTCGATCCCACGCGAGCTGAGGGTCACGTTCACCGCGCCCACCGGGGAAGTGATCACGAACCGCATCAACTCCGCCTACACCTACGGCTCCGAGGACGGCGGGGGCACCTCCGGGGGCATCAAGCTGATGCTCGAAACGATCAAGAGCGTGCTGGGCATCACCGTCAACCACGTGTTCGTCACGAACTTCCCGAAATTCAGGCACGCGGTCGACGAAATGGGCTGCGTGTACATGACAGTCGACAAGCGCTACCACCACGTCAACGAACCCGGGGGCGAACAGTACTTCGAAATCAACCTCCAGCCGGGCTACCAGCGCATATGCGGCCAGCGGGCCCTCGAATTCGTCGCCAACCGTCACGAAAGCACCTCGATCATTCGCGACGCCCGTGACCAGCGGTTCCTGCTCGCGGTCAAGTCGCAGTACGGCTCCACCCTCTTTGAAAACCGTGAAAAGTTCGAGCGGATCCTCGGTAGGACCGTTGAAACCGACCTGCACGGCGAAGAAGAAGTACTGGCGCTGCTGGAGCTCCTGGTCGAATCGGCCGGCAAGCCCGTGCGCCAGGTGCCCTTCCAGGTCGAACTTCACTCCAACTACGACACCGCCACCCCCCAGCAGCTCGAGGCATCGGCGCGCTCGTTCCTGACGGGCACCGCCGCGGTCCCCAAGCGCAAGCTGGGCCGAGCCCTGCGCTCGGTTCACACGGCTCATCGAGCTTCATCGGAACTCTCGCTCTCTCCCACCCCGAGCTCCACACTGCACGAAGCGCTGGCGATGGCCCCCGATCTGCCGTTCGCGCTCGAGGCGCCGCGCTATCAGCAGACCACAGCGGAAGCGCCACCGGACGAACTGCGCTCCTACCGCATCCACGGGCCGGATGGCCACAGCTACCCGGCCTATGTGATCGTCGTCGGCCGCGGCGAACTCGGGCAGTACTACGACATTCAGGGAACGACCTGGACCGCTGCGCCGCTGCTCAGCGATCCGAGTCAGGAGATCCACATCGGCTCCCGCGCCTACAGCCTCTTCTACGACGGCGAACACGTCAAGACGGTCGCGTGGCGAGAAGGGAACGCCGCGTACTGGATCGAAAACACCCTCACCTACAGCCTCTCGCCTCAGGCGATGGTGGCGATCGCCCGAGATACCCGGCCGGTCGGTGGCAGCCTCGAAGTCCCGGCGCGCGCCGCCGCCACGAGCCCGAGCGGCGTGACCCTGCCCCAGCCGGGGACCACCGCCACCAGCTCGACCGACAAGCTCGAGGCCGCGCTCGGCCTCGTCAGCCTCGCCGTGGTGATGCTGCTCGCGCTGCGTCTGCTCCTGCGCCAGCGCGAACTAAAGCTCCTGCGGACTCAGGTTGCCCACGCGATGGCCCTCGAGGCACACCAGCGCCCGCTGCTCGCCGCCGGCGCAGGTGGCGACGGTGGCAGTGGCGCTGGCGCCACTGCGGTACGCCGCGCCGCCGCGACGACCACTGCTGCTGCTGCTGCTGCCACCACAGGTGCAGGTGCAGGTGGCGCTCTAGAGAACGCCGGCCAGAACCAGCCCGCCGATGATGAGCAGGACAAGCGCGGTGAACACGTTACCCCACCGCTCGAGCCAGCGACCGCGTATCTGATACCCGCCGAAGCAAGCCAGCAGCGTGAGGCTGACGATCGTCCCGATCGTCACAGCGGCGAAGACGACCAGTGAGCCGATAGCGGTCGCCAACCCGGCGGTCGTCGCGGCGAGAAACACCGGGAGAATCGTTAGATCGGGCGAGGCCGCGGCGCCGAAAGGAACCATCACCGCCGCCAGTCCACGAACCTGATCGTGGGTATGGACATGATCGTGGGTATGGGTATGGGTATGGGTGTTGTGGGCGTGGGTGTGGTGGTGCCCGCGTCCGCTCAGCTCGAGAATCGCGAACCCCAGACCGGTGAGGATCAGAACGCAGCCGATGATGGCGTCCTGCGCACCCTGCACAGTCGAACGGAACTGCAGGCCCACCACGACGATCACGCCTCCCAGCGCGATCGAGACGAGCACGTGCGCCACGCCCGCGAGGCCTGAGAGTCGTGCAACGCGGGCGAGCGAATAGCGGCGCGTCCATCTTAACATGAACACGTAGTCAGCTATTGATGCCGCAGGTCCGCTCGGGCGCGGCCCGCGGAGGCCGTCTGCGTGCCGCTTTGCGTCCCCGCAGCCATCCATAGGCGAGCGACGTCACGCAGGCCAGCAGCCCGATCAGGACAAGCAGCGCGACAATCGCGAGGCCGGGCGCGAGCACGATCGCTCCCAGCGCGAGCGTGAGACCGATCGCCAGATCGATCGCCAGCGTGCGTCTACGGCGGGCTCGTGCGGCGACTGCGCGGCGGTGCTGGACCGACCCCGGGCGCCCGCGAGGTGCACTCGCATGGCGGTGCGCGGAGTGGCTGTACTCGACCGGCGTCCACCCCTCCGCCGAGGCGTGGCCAACGACGAGCTCCCGCCGCTCCCCCGGCGAGGCCTGGCCACCGGCTGGCTCCCGCCTCTCCCCCGTCCCGGAGTGCGATAGCCGGGAGCTCACAGCGGGAGCCTCCTGAACAGCGGACGGGGCAGCAGCCGCAGGATCGTCATCACCCAGCGCAGCTCGGCTGGCACCCACACCGTCTGGGCGCCGCGCCGCAGCCCGCGCACGGTGGCCCGCGCCACGGTCTCGGGGTCGCTCGCCAGCGGCGGCACGGGCAACCCGCGCGTCATACGCGTCCTGATGAACCCGGGCCGCACCACCATCACCCGCACGCCAGTACCCGCCAGTGCGTCGGCGAGACCGCGGGCGAGCGCGTCGAGCCCGGCCTTCGAGGCGCAGTACACGGCGTTCGCGGCGCGGGGGCGCTCAGCGGCGACGGAGGAGAGGACGACGATCGTGCCGCGCCCCGCCTCACGCATTGCGCGGGCGCTCTCCAGCAGCAGGGAGCCGGCGCCGCGGACGTTCACGTCGAGCACCTCCACGGCGCCGCGTAGATCGTCGGGCAGGCCGCCGCGCTCGCCAAGGAGGCCGACGGCGAGGATCACGAGGTCGACGCCACCCAACAGCTCGATCCCGCGCGCAAGCGCCGCGCGGTGGCTCTCGGGCTCGCGCGCCTCCAGTGCGAGGGTCTCCACGCGTGCGCAGCCGGCAGAGCGTAACTGCTTGGCCGTCTCGTGCAGGCCCTCCTCGCTGCGGCCCGCGAGCGCGACCTCGCAGAGCCCTCCGCTCGCCAGCTCGCGCACGATCGCGGTGGCGATCTCGGAGGTGCCGCCGAGCACAAGCACGCGCGGGAATGCCTCGCTCATCCGCAGAGCCCCAGCCGTCGGCCCATGTCCGAGCGCAGCACCCCGTCGGGGTCTACGCGCCCGCGTAGGTCCGCGAAGCGCCCGAGCTCCGGGTACATCGCGGCCAGCATCTGCGGACGCAGGCGGGCATCCTTGGCGAGATACACCCGGCCTCGCGCGGCGGCAACCAGCTCGTCGGCCTCCTCCAGCGCGCCGTACAGCCCGGGCGCGCCGGCGGGGAGGTCGATTGCAAGCGTGAGGCCCTCGATCGGGAACGACAGCGGACCGCCCGTGCCGGGGCCGAAGCGCTTGAGGACCGCGAGGTACATCGGCTGGCGGCGTTCGCGCAGCGTGTGGACGACGCGCAGGAGCGCCTCCTCCTGCCCGCGCGGCACCGCGAACTGGTACTGCAGGAGGCCCGCGGGCCCATACAGCCGGCTCCACTCGCCGAGCACGTCGAGCGGGAAGAGCTGCTGGCTCATGCTCAGCGACCGCCCGCGCTCGCTGCGCGGCGCCGAGCGCCAGTACACGGCGTTGAACGCCCGCACCGCAGCAGGGCGCAGGAGCCCTCCGGGAAAGCCGCGCGGGACGGTGAAGCGCGGGCGCATCGTGAACGGCGCCTTGCCCCGCCCGCGCTCGGCGGAAGAGGGAGACTCATCCTTGGAGGAGTCAGCCTCGCCCTCAGAAGAGAGAGCCTCGGAGGAGAGGGAGGAGGATTCGTCGGAACGGGTCAGGACCGAGCGGCCGAACGCGGGGCCCTCGGCAAGCAGGTCGACCCACGCGATCGCGTAGCGATGGGACTGCTCGCCCGAGATCAGCGCGATCGCCCGGTCGAGCGTGTCGAGGCGCTCGATATCCGCAACCGCGTGGGCGGAGCGCATCGGCGCCACGCGCAGCGCGGCCTCCACGACCACCCCCGTCAGGCCCATCCCGCCGAGGGTCGCGTCGAAGAGGTCATGGTCGCGCGCTGCGGAGACCAGGCGCGGCCCATCCGCCGGGGTGCACAGCGTCAGGGACTCCACGTGCCGTGCCAGGCTGCCGTCACGGAGGTGGTTCTTGCCGTGCACGTCGCTGGCGATCGCGCCACCGACGGTCACGCGCCTGGTACCGGGCACGACGGGCAGCGTGAGCCCGCGCGCAGCGAGGAACAGCAGGGTCTCCGCGAACGTCCTCCCCGCGCCAACGCGTACCGCTCCGTGCTCGCGGTCGAGCGTGAGCCCCCCGCGCAGAGCCGTCGCGTCGATCACTACCCCGCCCCCGTTCTGCGCGGCGTCTCCGTAGCTGCAACCCGCTCCCCGCGCGATCGCGCCGCCCACGGCGGCCTCCGAGGAGACGAGTGCATCGGCGACCTCCGCGCAGACGCGGGGCCGCAGCAATCGTGCCCGTGTGGGGGCCGTGCGCCCCCACCCGCAGAGCAGCCGCTGCTCGTGCGGGGCCCCCCGGGGAGCTGGTCCGGTGAGCGCCGGCAGGATGTCAGCCGGCGACATACACACCGCAAACGAACACCGCGAGCCACGCGGCGGCCATGCTCAGCAGGAAGCCGTCGTGGAGCACGAGCTCCTCGGGAGCCTGACCCTCCCCGCCGTCGATCAGCAGCGCGTAGCGCAGCAGCCACAGCACGAACGGGATCACTGTCAGCTCATACCACGAGAGCTTCGCGCTGTGCGCGCGCTGGAACGCCCACAGGCAGTACCCCGTGGTGGTGACCGTGGCGGCCAGCCCGAGCACGAAGCGCAGGTACTGAGCCGAGTACGTGCGCAGCGGTGCCCGCACGATCCCGGCGGGCTCGCCGCCGGTCAGCTCGGCGTAGCGCTTGCCCACGACCAGGAACAGCGCGCCGAACGACGTGACGAGGATGAACCAGCGAGAGACCGGCACCGAGGTGGCCACCCCGCCTGCCAGCGCTCGCAGCACGAACCCGCCCGCGACCGCCGCGATGTCGGCCACCGCGATGCTGCGACACCACAGGGTGTAGCTGGCGGTGAGCGCCAGGTAGCCCGCGCCGACGCCGGCGAGCGCGGGACGCACAACAGCTGCGAGCGCGAGGCCAGCGATCGCGAGCGCCAACGCCGCCGCTACCGCCACCCGCACGGAGAGCTCACCCGAGGCGATCGGCCGCTCGCGCCTGCGGGGATTGTGGCGATCCTCGGCGAGGTCGTGCACGTCGTTGAGCAGATAGGTGGAGCTCGAGAGCATGCAGAAACACGCGAAGGCCAGCACCACCTTGCCGGCCACGTCCGGGTGTGTGAGGATGCCCGCCGCGCCGGGGGCCGCCACGACCAGCACGTTCTTGACCCACTGCCGGGGCCGGCAGGCGCGTACCAGGGCGCCGAGCCGTCGGGGTTCGGCCGCTCCGAGCAGTCGCGGTTCGGCCGCTCCGAGCAGTCGAGGGTCGGCCGCCCCGAGCAGTCGAGAGTCGGCCGCCCCGAGCAGTCGAGAGTCGGCCGCTCCCAGCGATGGGAGATCGGCCGCTCCGTGGCGCCCGGGTGCGTCTGGGATCTGCTCAACTCGTGGGGCCGGCGGTATCGGGCTGATGCGGGCTATGGCACTACATCTAACTTGGGTGCGGCTCAACCGTGGGTGAAAATGCTCTTAGGATGCGGCTCCTTTTAGAAGCGCGAAAGGCACGGGAGCCTACGATCTGAGGCGATGGAGCTGCACACCCCTGCGCCCCGCCTGCCCCGCGCGGCGCTGCCCACGAGACAAAAGCTCCCCTCCATGCGCCCCGCGCAGCGTCTACGACGGATGCTGCTGGCGGCCTGCCTGCTGGCGCTGGTCCCGGTGCTCTTCTCCTACGTGACCACGATGCTCGAACCCTCCAACTCGAGCCTCGGAATCCGCTCGGTGGAGTGGCTGCGCAACCACGGAGCCGCCGGCCTGGTCACGAAGATCGAGTCGATCTACTACACCCTCGAGGCCCCCGCCAAGGGCGGACCGGCGCTGCACGCACTGCCGAGGGTCGGCATCGCGGCGACGGGCACAGGGGCCGGCGGCGTCTCCGGAGCCCGCAGGTCGGAGGGAAGGGTGGGATCGGGGACCCGAACTCTCGATCGCCCGCCCCGCGTGCGGCCGCTTGCATACCCCCCGCTCCCCGGCGAGGGCGTCTGGCACTCCACGCAGGCGGGGGAGAGTGCCACCGATCCTCCGCTGCTGCTCACCACCTTCCGCAGCGACCCCTCCGAGTACCCGCGCCTCGTGGCGGGGGTGGCGTGGATCAACACCTCGCGCACCACCATCGCGCTGTACCCCGGACGCCTGGAGCCCTCCGTCGAACTGCCCTCGCGGGGTGCAATGGAGGTGCCGCCGCGCTACCGCCACAAGCTGCTGGCGACCTTCAACAGTGGCTTCAAGCTCGTCGACGCAAACGGCGGCTGGGCGTTGTACGGGCACACATACACGCCGATGCGCGACGGCCAGGCCACGTTCGTGCGCTACGCCTACGGGCGCTACGACGTGATCGCCTGGCACGCCGGCGCGGAAGTGCCCGGGGACGTGGTGTTCGCGCGCCAGAACCTCCCGCTGATCGTCTCCGGCGGGCGGCCCAACCCCAACCTCAACGACGGCCCCGAATGGGGCGCGACGCTCGGCAACGCTGTGCAGGTGTGGCGCTCGGGAATCGGCGTGGACCGCCACGGCAACCTGATCTACGCCGCTGCGGACTACCAGACGGTCGGCAGCCTCGCGAGCATCCTGATCCACGCGGGCGCGGTGCGCGCGATGGAGCTCGACATCAACTCCTACTGGGTCAGCTTCAACGCCTACGCTGAGCCCGGCGCCGGGCACCCCTCCAAGCTACTGGAAGGGATGGAACGCCCGGCCGAACGCTACCTCACCCCCGAGGACCGGGACTTCTTCGCGGTCTACCTGCGCTGAGCGCCGGACGGTCCCGGCACCGGCTCCACACACCTCGCGGGGCGGGGAGCTCCGCCTCACCGCGGAGACTGCACGGCGCTCGACATGGGAGCACGGATCGTCGCGGAAGGGGGAGTTCTCGCGGAGGGGGTCGCTGCGGAGGGGGCCGCTGTGAAGCGGGGCAACTCGAGCTCGATGCGTGCGCCTCCGGCGGGGCTCGCGCCGGCCGCGACCCCTCCGCCGTGAGCCTCGACGATCGCCCGCACGATCGCCAGGCCGAGGCCGGTCCCCCCGGAGGCGCGGTCGCGGGCGGCGTCGGTGCGGTGGAAGCGGTCGAACACCCGCTCCCGCTGCTCGGCGGGGATCCCCGGTCCATCGTCCTCCACGGCGAAGCGGATGCGCCCCGCGCCCGGGCGCTCCACACGTAGACGCACGAGCCCCGACGCGGGGCGGGTCGTGTGCTCAATCGCGTTTGCGAGGAGGTTGCGTAGCGCCTGGGCGAGCCTGTCGGGATCGGCGATCAGCGTCCCGGCGGGCACCTCGCCCAGCTCGAAGCGCCTCTCCGCGAGCAGCGTGGTCCCGTCCCAGAGCTCCCCGATGAAGCTCTCCAGGGCGATCGGCTCCAGACGCAGGAACTGCGTCTGCTCGGCCTTCGCGAGCAGCAGGAGGTCATCGACCAGGCGGGTGATGCGGGCGATCTCCGCCTGGGCGAGACGCTCGACGCGCCGCACCTCCATGCCGGAGGGATCCTGCTGGGCGGCGAGCACCTCGAGCTGGCCGCGGATCACCGTCAGCGGAGTGCGCAGCTCGTGCGAGGCGTCGGCGACGAACGCGCGCTGGCCCGCGAACGCGTCGGTGAGGCGGTCGAGCATGTGGTTGAAGGAATCCGCGAGCACCCGCACCTCCTCGCCCTCGCGGGCGACGTCGTGGATGCGCGGGTGCAGGTCCCCCGCGTCCACCTGCGCGGCCACCGCGGCCATCCGCCGCAGCGGGCGCGAGAAGCGTGCGCCGATCAGCAACGACCCGAGCAGTGCGCCCGCGAGCGTGAGCAGGCCCGCGAGGATGAACGCACGTGCGACCCCGCGCTGCGCGCGCGCGACGCTCGCCAGCGGCTCCCCCACCCCGACGGTCACGAGCTGCCCGGCCCGCGACCGGACGCTCGGGATCCGCGCCTGGCGCTTGAGCAGGCGCAGGTAGCCGATGTCCGCCAGATCAAGGGTGGAGAACCCCCCGCGCACGGTGAGCAGCCTGTGCGACAGGCGGTCCTCCTGCGCCTGCACGGCGACACTCTCGCCGTTGTCGGGCACGGGGTCTCCGAACAGCTCCGGCGTGTTGGTGGCGGTCCCGGCCCCCGGGACCAGCGCGAACAGCAGCGTGGAGCTCGCGTTGAAGGGCTGCCCGCTGATGAAGTCGCGGGCGACGGCGAGCGTCTGGCGGGAAGTGCGGGGGCGAGCGCTGGCGAGCGCGTGTGCGAGCTCGCCGGCGTCGCCGGCGATCTCGCTGTCGATCTGACGGTGCAACTGGGTGCCGGTGCCGCGGTAGACCGCCACGAAGGTGATCCCGGAGGAGACCACGACGACCAGCGCCACCCAGCCGGCGAGCCGCCAGCGCAGGCTGGCCGGAATCCAGCGCGGGCGCCGCTCCGCCGCGGCTGGCGATCGGCCAGAGCGAGGGTCTGGAGCTCCGCCCACCCCCTCCTCAGCCGGCATGGCCAAGGCGGTAGCCGACCGCGCGCACAGTGTGGATCGGCGCCGGGCTGTCCGCGCGGCGCAGCTTACGGCGCAGATACCCGATGTACACATCCACGATGTTGGTCGCCGGGTCGTGCTGGTAGCCCCACACCGCGCTCAGGATCTGCTCGCGCGAGAGCACCCGCCCGCGGTGGCGCAGCAGGTAGACCAGCAGCTCGAACTCGGTGGTCGAGAGCTGCACCGGCTCCCCCGCGCGCCGCACCCTGCGGGTTAGGAGCTCCACCTCGATGTCCCCCGCGCGCAGCGTCGTGCCGGCGTCCTGCGAGGCGCTGCGCAGCTGGGCGCGCACCCGCGCGAGCAGCTCCGCGAGAGAGAAGGGCTTGACGAGATAGTCCACCGCCCCGGCGTCCAGGCCCGCGACGCGATCCTCGATCTCGCCCCTGGCGGTCAGCACGATCACCGGCAGGTTCGGCTTGGTCGCACGCAGGGAGGCGAGCACCTCCATGCCGCTCCTCCCCGGGAGCATCAGGTCGAGCACGACCGCGTCGAAGCTCTCCCGCAGTGCGCGCCGTTCGCCCTCCACCCCGTCCAGCTCGGCCTGGACCGCGAAGCCCTCCGCCTCCATCCCGCGCCGAACGAAGTCCACGATCCCCGGCTCATCCTCGACCAGCAGGATCGACGGTTGCGTCATCGCCTCCTGGGTGAGCTCCGTGGAACTCCGCATCCTGTTCAGGATAAGGCCGCCGACGCGGCGCCCCCTCGGAGACAGAGTGATCCTATGAGCTCTCTCATCAGGCGATTACGCCACTCTTAGCGCCCACGCCGACACTCGTCTCGATGGAGACCGAGACGGTGCTCAGGCCCCTGACCGCTGGAGGGAGCGAGGGTAACGAGCGGCTGACCGCGATCACCGGCGTGATCCTGATCGTCCTGCTGGCGGTGATCGGCGTGACGATCCTACGCCTGCACTCGACGCTGCTCTCCGTGCACCTGTTCGTCGGGCTATTGCTGATCGGGCCAGTCGTCGTGAAGCTCGCCAGCACCGGCTACCGCTTCGTGCGCTACTACACGCACAACCCGCGCTATCACAGCAAGGGGCCACCACCGGCCTATCTGCGAGCGATCGCCCCGATGGTGGTGCTCTCCACCATCGTCGTTTTCGCCAGCGGGGTGGCGCTGCTACTGATCGGCCCCAGCTCACGCGGAGCGCTGCTGCCGATCCACAAGGTGAGCTTCTTCATCTGGCTCGCATTCACGGGCGTACACGTGCTCGGCCACCTGCCCGAGGTTAAGCGGGCGCTGAGCGGCGGACGAGAGCTCCGCGGCGCCGTGTTCGCCGGTGCGGCGTCCGCGCCCGGGCATGCCCGCGAGATGCACGACCTTCGCGCGGGGCGCGCCGGGCGCGCCGTCGTGCTCGCGGTGGGGCTCGTGTTGGGGCTCGTGCTGGCGCTGGCGCTGCTCCCCCAGTTCGGCCCCTGGCTGAGCTATCACCGCGTACTCCTCGACCACTGAGGGTGCTTGAGATCCGGCCACTCAGGGTGAGGGATGCTCTTGGCGGCAGGAGATCCGGCGGCCGAGGGTGATGGAGGCGGCCCGCGGCAGGGGCCGGGAGATCCGACGCCGAACACAGAGAACGTTATGGAACTTCTCACTTGCCCTTTAGCGGGGGATTGCGCAACCTGAGCACACTGCGGATGCAGCCTCACCACCGATCGCTCGATGGACATGCTCGACAACCGCCACACACCCAGCTCCCGCGACGCCGCGCTGCGCCGGCTGACCCGCTGTAACCGCTGGATGATCGCCGCCAGCGCGACTCTCACCGGGGTGCTCACCGCGGTCGCCGCCAGCGCCTTCCCCGGGAAAACGCTCAAACGGGCCAGCGCTGCGGGGGCTTTGAGTAGCGCACAGCACTCCACCGCGTCCAGGCGGAGCGCAGGCAAAGCCTCCGGGTCCTCCGGCGGCTCGCCGAAAGCGATCCAGCCTCCCGCCCAGGCCCCGCAGTCGAGCGGCACCCAGGAATCCACCACGCCCCACGAATCCTCCCCCTCCGGGGAAGCCTCGGCCGCGGCGCCCTCGCAGGAACCGGCCCCCAGCCAGGAAGCCGCCCCAAGCCAGGAAGCCGCCCCATCGCAGGAACCCAACCCCAGTCAGAGCTCCTCGCCCGCCCAGGAACCCGCCCCCAGCCAGGAAGCCTCGCCATCGCAGGAACCATCCCCCAGCCGGCAGGCGGCGCCTTCCGGGGAATCTGCGCCCGCGCAGGAAAGCGGCCCCGTGGTCTCCGGCGGATCGTGAGCGGGGGGCAGCTCCGATGCACATCGCCCTCGCCCCACTTGCCGCGGCCGGACCGAGCGTCGACTGGTACCTCACCCGCTCGAGCGGTGCGGTCTCGCTGCTGCTGTTGAGCGTCGCCGTCGCGCTCGGCGTCGCCGACGTGCAGCGCTGGAGCACCCCGCGGTGGCCGCGTTTCATCCTCGACACCCTGCACCGCAACGTCTCCCTGCTCGCGCTCGCCTTCCTCGCCCTGCACATCCTCACCGCGGTGCTCGACACCTTCGCCCCGATCTCCCTACTTGCCGCCTTCGTGCCCTTCATCAGCTCCTACCGACCCTTCTGGCTCGGGCTTGGGGCGGTCGCCCTCGACCTGATGCTCGCCGTGATCCTCACGAGCCTCCTGCGCCAGCGCATCGGGCAGAGCGCCTGGCGGATCACCCACTGGTTCGTCTACGCCTGCTGGCCGATCGCGGTGCTACACGGGCTCGGGACCGGCAGCGACGTCAAAAGCGCGTGGCTGCTCGTGCTCAGCGTCGCCTGCCTCGCGCTCGTCCTCGCCGCCGTGCTCGTGCGCACGTTCGGAAGCTCGGACGTGCGCACGAGCGCCCGCGGCCGCGGCCTCGCGCTCGGCGGCTCCACCGCTTTCACCGTGGGCCTGCTGCTGTGGCTCCCCAGCGGGCCGCTCGGCTCCGAATGGGCGCGGCGCTCCGGGACCCCCACCGCGCTGCTAGGCCACCATACCGCCGCCGCCAAATCGAAGATCGTGGTGAGCCCGTGAGACGGCCCAGGCAACCGCACGACGCCCGATGAGCGGACACGGGCAGCTCATGGGACATAGGGGTGAACCCGCGCAGCTCATCGAGCCAGAACGGGCCTCCGAGCACCTCGGGGCTCCCGCCGGCCTGCCGCGGCTGCTTGCCGGGATCCCCGCCCGGGGCTCGCTGAGCCTCGCCGAGCACCTCGATCTGCACGGAGAGCTGCCCCCGATCGAGGGCCGCGGGCGCCGCGGCGCCCGCGGGCTGATCGACCAGGTGCAGGCGGCCGGGCTGTGCGGGCGCGGGGGAGCCGGCTTCCCCACCGCCACGAAGCTCCGCGCGGTCGCCGGCGCCTCCCGATCGCCGCTCGGCGGACGGCCCATCGTTGTGGTCAACGCCGCCGAGGGCGAGCCCGCGAGCGCTAAGGACCGCACGCTGCTGCAGTCCCTCCCCCATCTCGTGCTCGACGGCGCGCAGCTCGCCGCCGCCGCGGTCGGCGCACAGGAGATCTTCCTCGGCGTCTGTGAGTCCGCCACGGGCGCCCTGGACGCCACCGTGCGCGCGATCGCCGAACGCGGCCAGGCCCGCCGCGGGAGCGGGGGCGGGCGGAGATTCGAGGTGCTCGCGGTCCCCAACCGCTACGTCGCGGGCCAGGAGTCCGCACTCGTCAACCTCCTCGGCGGCGGCCCCGCGCTGCCCACCTTCACTCCGCCGCGGCCCTTCGAACGCGGCGTGCGGGGGCGCCCCACGCTCGTCAGCAACGTGGAGACCCTCGCTCACCTCGCGCTGATCGCGCGGTACGGCGCGGAGTGGTTCCGCGAGCTCGGGACCCCCGCGCAGCCCGGGTCGGCGCTCGTGACGCTCTCCGGGCCGGTTCCCTACCCGGGGGTGTACGAGATCGAGTACGACTCCCCCCTCTCCGCCCTGATAGAGGCCGCCGGGGGCCTCACGGCGCAGCTACGGGCCGTGCTCCTCGGCGGCTACTCCGGCACCTGGGTAGACGCCCGATCGGTGGGCTCCGCTGCCGCCGGCGTGTCGCTCTCCGACCGGCACCTCGCGCCCCACGGGGCCACGCTCGGAGCGGGCGTGGTGGTGCTGCTCTCCACCGCGGCGTGCCCCGTAGCGGAGCTCGCCCGCGTCACCCGCTGGCTCGCCACGCAGAGCGCCCGCCAGTGCGGACCCTGCGTGAACGGCCTCGACGCGATCGCCTCCACGGTCGAGCAGCTCGTGCTCGGCGACCCAGGCGATGGCCGGCCCGCCATACCCCGCCTCGCGAGCCTCGCCGGCCTCGTCAACCGTCGCGGCGCCTGCAGCCACCCCGACGGCGCCGCCCACCTCCTCGCGAGCGCGCTGGCGGTCTTCCCCGAGGAGCTCGCCGACCACGCCCGCCGCGGCCCCTGCGCCGCCTGCGGGCGGCCCTCGGAGCTGCCCCGGCCCCGCGTCGGTGCTCGTGAGGGCGAGCGAGACCCCCGCTCCCGCGCACCCGGAGGATCCTCGTCTTCGCACTCCCGCCCGCCCGGCGCCTCCTCGCCTTCGCGCGTGCGGTCGATCGCCCCATGAGCTACCGCCTGCGCGTCAACCCCATCGCCTGCGAGGCCCACGGCATGTGTCACGAGCTGCTGCCCGAGCACATCGCGCTCGACGAGTGGGGCTACCCGATCGTCGACGGCGAGCTGGCGCCCGAACTGCTCACCCTCGCCCGCCGCGCCGCCCAGGCCTGCCCCACCTACGCGCTGCTGCTCGAGCGCCGCCGGGATCAGCCTCCTCGTGCATAACCGGTTGGCTCCCTTTTCTCTGCGGCGCCTTCTGGGCTGAGGACAAGTGGCTCACAGGGAGCTCCGCGCGCTCAGCGCGCCACCAGCTTACCCGCCGTTGCGGTCTGAGCCTCGGCCGTAGTTGCCGTTGCGGCGAAGGCGAGCCGGAGCATGTGAAGACGGCGGATGGCGAGGAGTGCCCTTGGCGTCAGCCGGATCGTCACCATTGCCTCCCCGGCGCGCTCCAGCGTGACCCGATCGCCGCCAAGCGCGGTGCGCACCACACACGTGCCCGGCTCGCTCATGCGACACGCGAATCGCAGCTCCCGGGTCTTGCGGATTGCGCGCAGCGTCTGCCTGAGCGGATCGACGCTGAAGCTCAGAGGCGCTGGGATGGCCGGCCCCCCGGGTTGGATTCGCGGAGCCGTCGTCACGCCCTGACCGGGCTGCTGCTGGCTTGGCTCGCCGCCGCCTGTTTGACTAGGCGGCGTCGTGATCGCGGCCTCCGGCTCGATCACGATCCTCCGCTGTGTGCTGCTCCGGTAGCCGAGCACCTCGGTGCTGGAGAACGTCACGGTGTATTCGCCGGGCGCCCCATAAGTGTGTGTCGCCGTGGTCCCCGCGTCCTCGCTGCCGTCGCCGAAGCTCAGCACCGGCGACCACACGTCCACAGAGGGCGCCGAGAACGTGACCGGTGCGCCGACCGCGCCGATGGCAGGTGCTTCCAATTCTTCGGATGGTTCGAGGGAATCATAGCCGGCGGCCTGCACCTGCTCGGTCGGGGGTTCTTTACATCCCATGATTTCCTTGCAACCGCCTTCGCTGCTCGTCCACACGGCCGTCGCGTCGCCGTCGGCTGTCGTCGAGCTCCCGGCGGCATCCAGCACGACGACGGCATCGGTCGAGTCCTTCCCTTCTTCGGAGAGGCTCTTCGGCTCCTGCCAGCCCCCTCCCGCGGGCCGGTAGTCGGCCTGGACGACGTCGTGACTTCCGTTCCAGCGCTCCCACACAACCGCCGCATTGCCCTGTGTGTCGAACACGACATCCGACGGGTAGGCATCTTCGCCGTTTTCGGAGAGCGTCGTCGGTTTCTGCCATTCCCCGCCCGCGGGCCGATAGGCAGCCTGCACGAGGTCGTAGCCACCAGCTTCGTGCGTGCCATCTGACCACACGAGCAGCGCGTCGCCGTGAGCATCCATCGCGACGTGGAGCGGCTGAACCTCGTCGCCGTTCTTGGACACATCCATGGGAGCCTGCCAGCTCCCCCCAGTCGGACGGTAGGCGGCGCGCACGACTTCGCCGCCGGCTGGATGCCCGTCCCACACGACCATCGTGTCGCCTTCGCCGTCGAGGGCGATCTGTGGGTCGCCGCCTTCTTCGCCCGGCTGCGAGAGGACCGTGGGCGGCCCCCAGCCTCCGCCGGCCGGCCTGTAGGCGCCTTCGACGACATACCGCGAGCCGTCGTAGTGCATCCACACGACGGTCGCGTCTCCCTGAGCGTCCATCGCAGCCTGCGGCACGTAGGATTCCCCGGCCGAGAGCGCCGCCGACGGTTCCCAGGATCCACCGGCGGGCCGGTAGGAGCTCTCGATGACTTCCCCGCTCTTCCAGACCGCCGTCGTGTCCCCGGCCTCGTCGGCGGCCACCCACGGTTCGGGGTCGACCGCGCTGTCCATTTCGCCGAGGTCGACCGGCGCCTGCCAGCTGCCGCCCGCCGGATGGTAGACCGCCTGTATCAGGATCCTGTTCGTCCCCGCGGATCGCGACCACACGACGGTCGTGTCGCCCGCGGCGTCCACTGCCAGCCGTGGTGAGTAGGCATCGCGTTCGCCGGCCAGAATGGTTTCTTCACCTTCCAGCGAGAGATCGGTCGGCGCCTGCCAGCTGCCGCCGGCCGGCCTGTAGGCGCTCTCGACAACCGTGTCCTGCCCATTCCACCGTGCCCAGACCGCTGTGGCGTCTCCCGCGGCGTCGAGCACCACCCGCGGTACGCCTACGTGTTCGCCAGTTTCAGAGATGCCGACCGGTGGCATCCACCCAGCTCGCGCGCCGGGCGCGAGCAACAGCATCGCCGACACAATCAGCCCAACCGCAAGCAGATCCGCGGCATACGTCCTCTGCCACCACCGCAAACGCACCGAGCCCTCGATCATTGCGTCTGAGTCCGTCGCAATCCCATTTGTCGGACATGATCCTAGCTGAGCGCGAGCACCACGCCATCCGAGCAGTGCGCCAGGCAGAGGCGTCCCTCACGCGTGCTGAGCTGAGTGCAGCGCACGCGAACCGGCCGCGCGCACCGCCGCGCTGAGCGTCGCGACGTCGTAGACGCCGTTGTGGCGGCGCCCGTTGATGAAGAACGACGGCGTCCCCGAGACGCCGCTGGCGTCCGCGCTAGCCACATCCTCGCTCACCCGTGGGGCGTGGGTGCGCCGGCGCAGCTCCTCGCCGAAGCGCTCCACGTCAAGGCCCAGCGCCAGAGCGTAGCCGCGTAGGTGGCCCGGCGTGAGCTCCCCCTGGTGGGCGAGCAGGATGTCGTACATCTCCCAGAAGAACCCCTGCGCGCCCGCGGCCTCGGAGGCCTCGGCGGCGAGCTGGGCCCAGGGATGCACGTCGCTGAGCGGCAGGTGGCGAAAGGCGTAGCGCAGCTCCGCGCCCCACTCCGCGAGCAGCTCCCGGATCGCATGCTCGGCCCGCCCGCAGTAGGGGCACTCGAAGTCGCCGTACTCCAGGAGCGTCACCGGCGCGTCGCCCGCGCCGCGGATGTGGTCGCGCTCGGAGTCCACGTCCTCGGCGAGGTCGACCAACTGCTCGGCGGTGCGCCCGAGCTGGCGCGCCCGCACGGGAGCGGGCAGCCGGGCGATCAGCCGAAACGCGACCCACGCCACCAGGGGTGAGACGATCGCCGCGGCGAGGACGCCAAGCTTGGCCTGGTCGAGCAGCTCGCCGCTGAAGGCGCGGTCGGCGATCAGCAGCGACACCGTGAAGCCGATCCCCGCGACCGCGCCCGTCCCCGCCAGGCCGGGCCAGGTGACGGCGAGCCGCGCGCCCCCGAACGCGCGGCGGGTGCCAATCCAGGAGGCGCTCAGGATGCCGAGCGGCTTGCCGAGCACGTAGGCGAGCACGATCCCAATCGTCACCGGCGAGCGCGCCGCATCGGAGAGCACGCGACCCTGGATGTGGAGGCCGGCGTTGGCCAGCGCGAACAGCGGCACCACCACGAAGCTCGTCCAGGGGTGCAGCCGGTACTGCAGCCGCTCGTTCGCGGAGATCGTCGAGGCGAGACCGCGCTGGGCGATGTACGCGAGCTCGGGCGTGGGCTGCTCGCGGAAGGACCGCGTCAGCTCGGTGGCGCGCTCGAGGTCGCCGCGGGCGGGCGGGTAGGCGCCCGTCACCAGCCCGATCGCCAGACCCGCGACGACAGGGTCGATGCCGGACTCGAACATCGCCAGCCACACGCCGACGCCCACGAGCACCGCCGCGGGCTCGCGCCAGCGCGGGGCGAAGCGCAGTAGCACAAGCGTCGCGAACAGCGCGAGCGCGACCCCCAGCGCGGGCAGCGAGATGTGCGTGCTGTAGGCCACCGCGATCACGATCAGGGCGGTGAGATCGTCGACGACGGCGAGCGTCAGCAGGAACACGCGCAGGCGCGTCGCGCCGACGGGAGCGACGAGCGCGAGCGCGCCGAGGGAGAGCGCCGTGTCGGTCGACATCGCGACGCCCCACCCCCGCGCGCCGGCACCGCCGGCGTTGATCGCCAGGTAGATGCCCACGCACAGCGCCATCCCCCCAAGGGCGGCGATCACGGGGATCGCGATGCGGTTACGCTCGCGCAGCTCGCCGAGGTCGAGCTCGCGCTTGGCCTCCAGGCCGACGACGAGGAAGAACAGCGTCATCAGCCCTTCGTTGACCCACTGGCGCAGGCTGGCGGAGAGCAGGTGGTCGCCCAGGCTGAGCGTGAGCTTGGTGCTCCAGAACGATTCGTAGGAGTGCGGCCAGGGCGAGTTCGCCCAGATGAGCGCCACGAGCGCCGCGCCGAGGAGGACCGTCGCCCCGCCGGTCTCGGCGCGCAGGAAGTCCCTCACGGGCGCGCCGAGATTGCGGGCCCAGGCGGTGCGGCCCGCGGAGTCGCCGTTCGAGGAGCCCGCTACAGCGGATGCCATGGCCGTGAGTATCGCGGGCGGGCCGTGAATATCGCGGTGAGCCGTGAATATCGCGGTGAGCCGTGAATATGGCGGGTGGACCGTGCATATGGCGGGTGGGCCGTCCCTAGCGCAGATGCGCGTAGGGAGCCCGGTGACGGGCGCGGTAGCTGCACGATGCGACCAGCTCGGTGATCGTGGCGTCGATATCGCGCGCGAAGTGTCCCGCGTCGGGTATCGCCTCGCGGTCGGCGTAGATCCCGAAGCAGGCGCGATCGCGCACGCTCGTCATGCCGACCGAGAGCGCGTGGCGATCGGCCAGGGGGACCACCGGGTAGGCGGCCTCGAATGGGCAGCCGAGCATGTACATCTGCGGCGCGGGACCGGGGATGTTGGAGACCACGAGGTTGAACGTGCGCGGGCTGGCGACGATTCGGGAGATCGCGTGCTGGACGACGCCGGGGGCATGCCCGGCCGCCTTCAGCGCCAGATCGGCGCTCTCGGGCTCCCGGTCCCGCTTGCGTCTGCTCATCGACTCGTGCACGCACTGCAGCCGGCGGACCGGATCGGGCTCCCCGCAGGGAAGCTCGGTGAAGACGAAGGAGACGTGGTTGCCGAGCACGTCCCCCGCGTCGCGGACGCTGACGGGGACCATCGCCTTGAGGGCTACCGGCTCCTCGCCGCGTCGGTCGAAGTACCTGCGCGCGCCGCCCGCCACGGCCGCAAGGAGAACGTCGTTGAGGGTAGTCCCGTAGGCGCGCTTGACCCTGCGTAGGTCCTCGAGAGGACGCTGTCCCCAGGCCAGGCTTCGTAGCGGCGAGAGTGGCCTGTTGAGCGAGCTCGCGGGCGCGGCGCACAGCGAGTGCTCCAGGGCCCGCGCCAGGCGCGGGACGGCGCCGGCGAGCTCGGCCGCGGCGCGGGAGGGAGCCGCGGCGGCGCGCAGCGGCCAGCGCAGCAGGCCGAGTTGCTCGCCGAGCAGGTCGCGCACTCCCCGAACCAGGAGTCCCACCCGGTCGGGCTCCGGCTCCGCACGCCAGCCCTCAACCTCGCGCGTCGGGGGCTCTGGCGTGAGGTCGAGCAGCAGCGAGGCAAGCTCGACCGCGGCGAGACCGTCGACCATGCAGTGGTGGGTCTTCCCGACGATCGCCCACTGCCCCTCCCCCGCGTCCTCGCACACCCACATCTCCCACAGCGGGCGATCGCGACGCAGCGGCACCGACATCACCTCGTCGACGAGATCGTGCAGGGGCCCGGTCGCCCAGTAGACGTGGCGGTCGACGCAGAACGCGGGATCGTCGGCCCACTCCGGGGCGTGCAGTCCGAGCGGTACGGACGCGAGCTTCTGGCGGTAGCGCGGCGCGCGCGCCTGGCGGCGCTCGATGTGGTCACGAACCGCCTTGAAGCCCGGACGCCGCCCGGCGGCATCCGGCGAGAACAGCGCCACCCACCCCGTGTGCATGTGCGCAGTAGGGGTCTCCACCGCGAGAAACGACGCATCGAGCGCGGAGAGACGAGCGCCGCTCATCGCGCCCCCAAAAGCGCCGCCCAGGCCGCCGTGCTCTCCCTCGCGGCCGTCCTCTCCCAGGCCACCGTGTCCCCCGGCACCGTTCTCTTCCAGGCCATCGCCCTCTCCGCGGCCGCCGTACTTCTCCTCGCAGTCAGCCTCTCCCCGGCCGCGGTGCTCGCTCTCGGGGCCAACCTCTCCCTCGCCGCCATGCTCGCTCTCGCGGCCAACCTCTCCTCAGCCGCGGTGCTCGCTCTTGCAGCCAACCCCTCCTCAGCCGCCACGCTCGCTCTTGCAGCCAACCCCTCCTCAGCCGCCATGCTCGCCCCCGCAGCCAACCTCGCCCTCGCCGCCGAGCTCTCCCGCGCCGGCCCTCCGCGAGTGAACGCCGCCGCTCCCCTGGCGTCAGCGCGGGAGATCGGCCGCCGGCCCCACTCAGCGGCGAGCGCGAACTCGACCAGCCGGTCGAAGTAGTTGCGCAGCGGCGAGGGACCGATGCCGCTCCCACGCAGCGCCACGCGACAGCGGCGATCGTCGTAGAGGACCCTGCTCGCGAAATAGGGGAAAAAGACCTCGCTGCGCTCGAGCGCCCGCCGGTAGCGCTCGTCGCCGCTGGAACGCAGAAGCAGCGGGTGCACCACACGCCGATACACCGAGGGCTCGAGCAGGCGCGGCGCGGGACGCTTGAAGAACGTCCTCGCGAGCTCCACGAGATCCCCCACGCTACTCACGTGCTCTCCCGCGGTGAGATGGAAGGTGGCGCCCTCCGCCTCGCGTACCTGGCTGAGGTGGAGGATCGCGTCCGCGACGTAGTCGACCGGCACCACGTCGACGGGCGACCCGCGGCGGGCGGGCAGCGCCAGATAGGTGCCGCGCGAGAACGCGCGCAGCGGCCAGTAGAGAACGTTGAACGACGACGTCCAACCGCTCTCGCGCTCCCCGACGACGATGCTAGGACGCAGCACCATGATCGGCAGTCGCCCGCGCCAGCCATCCACGAGACACTCCGCCTCGAACTTCGACTGCTCGTAGGCGTTGCGGAAGCGCTGGCCCACATCGAGGTCGTCCTCGCTGAAGCAACCTCCGTGCTCACCCGCGACATAGGCGGTGGAGATGTGCGAGAGGCGCCGCAGACCCCCGCGTGCAAGACAGCGCTCGGCGAACTCGAGCACCCGCCTGGTGCCCTCCACGTTGACCGCGCGCGCGTCCTCCAACCCGAGCTCGAAGGAGACCGAGGCCGCGCCGTGCACGATCTCGCTCACCTCCTCCGCGAGCGCATCGCAGCGGTCCCGCAGGCCGAGACGGGGCCGCGTGAGGTCGCCGCGAACGGCGACCACGCGCTCCCCGTAGCGGTGGCCAGGGCCGAAGAGGCAGTGCAGCGCGCGCTGCACCCTCTCCGCCGCCTCGCGGTCGTCGGCTCCGCGCACGAGGGCATACACGCGACGGTCGGTGCGCTCCAGATAGCGGGCCAGCAACTCCATACCCAGGAACCCGGTCGCACCGGTCAGTAGCACACCTCCCCGCGCCGGATCCCCGCCTCGCTCCTCGGGCGGGCGCACCCCGCTGGAAGGCTGATCCCCGACCCGCCTGCCGACCTGGCGCACCCCGCCCGCGACGGGGCGCGTCTCGCGGCGATCCATCACAGTGCCAGGGGTCATCTCACCAACTCCTCTCGGTCCTTCGAGTCGACATCAAACCTCTCGATCCTTCGAGCGGACGCTCCACCACAGCGCTGAGCAGCTATCGCGCTTCCTGTTCGCTCGAGCTCCCGCCGGCTGCCAAAGCGCGGAACCTCACCGCCACGGCTGGAGCATCGCTCGACTCTCTCGCACCCAACGCCGCCGGTATCGGAATGGCTCCCCGCCACTACCAACGCGATGCCCACGGCTCGGGTGTCAGGACCTCGCTTACCCTTGCCGCGGGGCGCCTAAACATCGAGCGCCAAGGAGGTGAAATCGCGTAGCTTCCCCGAGCGGAACTCGATCACTGCGCCGGCGGAGGACCATCCTCCGCCTCGCCGCCCGCGCTGCGCCAGTGCGGCACGGCGAGCACCACGAGGCGCAACTGCTTCTCCGCGGTGAGCACGATCTCCTGCTCGGCGAGGGGGTCCTCGGGGGGAGCGTCGAGGATCGCCTCGACCGTGGCGACCATGGTGTTGACCATCAACCCCGCGATCGCCTGGAGGTCCTCGGAGCTCCACGCGCGCAGGTGGGGGAAGCGCGCGAGGTCGGTCGCGAGCTCGCTGTTGAACAGGCGGATCTCGGCCCGGATCGCCCGCCGCAGCGCGGGCACGCCGCTACTGCGCTCGCGCGCGATGAAGCGGAAGTGCAGGCGGTTCTCGTGCACGTGGCGCACGAGGATCGCGACCGAGGCGCGGATCACCCCCTTGTAGTCGCGGCGGTCCTCGCGCGCGCTACGCAGCATCTGGCGCAGCCGGCGGAAGGACTCGTCGACGAGCGCGAACCCGAGCTCGTCCATGTTCTGGAAGTGGCGGTAGAAGCCCGCTGGGACGATCCCCGCCTCGCGCGTGACCTCGCGCAGGCTGAGGCTCCCGAAGGCGCGATCCTCGAGCAGCCGCAGCGTGGCGTCGAGCAGCGCTTCGCGCGTGCGCTGCTTGCGCTCCGAGCGGGTCTCGAGGGTCGGCGGCGGGCGCCGGCGTCTGCGTGTGTGCGCTGCCATGTCTGGTCGGCTCCCCGCGTGAATGTATGTTTACACACAAGGCGTTAGCCGTCGCATACTTTAGCGGCTATCGGGTACTGAGAGAGGTATTGACATGGGCAGTCGCTTGCCCTATTCTCGGTAAACAAATGTTCACTCACTTGTTGAGCGCACCTCCCTCTCCGGTCTCGGCGACGCCAGCAGCCCAGGCAACGCCAGCGGCTCAGGCGACCTCAGCGTCCCGGGCGGCCCCAGCGGCCCCAGAGTCCCCAGCGCGGACCGGCCTCGCGGGAGTCCCCGCCGCGCGACGCCTCGCGGGAGTCCCCGCAGCGAGACGCCTCGCGCGGCGTCTCGCGGGGTCGGGCCTGCTCGAGGCTCTCACCGCGCCGCACGGCGTCGACCGCTACCTCGAGCTCCTCCAGCCGAGCCTCTCTCTGCGCGACCTGCGCGCCGAGATCCTCGACGTGCGCCGCCCCACACCGGGGAGCGCGACGTTGCGGTTGCGCCCGAACAGGCTCTGGCGCGGCTTCCACGCCGGGCAGTTCGTGTCGATGGCCGTCGAGATCGACGGCGTCCGGCGCACGCGCTGCTACTCGCCGGCGAGCTCCCAGCACGCCCCCGACGGCGAGCTCGAGCTCACGGTCCGATCCCACTCCCACGGCCTCGTCTCGCGCTACCTGCACGGGCACGCCCGTCCCGGCATGGTTGTGGAGCTCGCGCAGGCCGCCGGCAACTTCACACTGCCGGCCTCGCGCCCCGAGCGCCTGCTGCTGATCAGCGGCGGCAGCGGGATCACCCCCGTGATGTCGATGCTGCGCACCCTCTGCGACGAGGGCCACGGGGCGCCTGTGACGTTCCTGCACTACGCGCCCCGCGAGCGGGACATCCCCTACCACTCCGAGCTCGAGGAGCTCTCCTTGCGCCACGCGAACGTGCGGGTTGCCTATGTCTGCACGCGCGAGCCGGGGACACGCAAGCCGGGGAGCGCTCCACCCGGACACCTCACCCACACGCAGCTACGCGCGCTCGAGCCCGCCCACCTGGAGGCGGAGGCGTATGTCTGCGGCCCCCCCGGCCTGATCGCGGCGACGCGCGCGCTGTGGTCCCGCGAGGGCCTCCAGGAGCGGGTGCACAGCGAGAGCTTCCTGCCGCCCCGCCCCCCGGCGAGGACCGGCGAGAAGAGCGGCAGCGTGCGCTTCGCTGCGAGCGGCATCGAGGTCCCCTACGACGGGGGAACGCTGCTCGAACAGGCCGAGCGGGCGGGCCTCTCGCCCGCCTATGGCTGCCGCATGGGCATCTGCCACACCTGTACCTGCCGCAAGCTCAGTGGCGCGGTGCGCAACCTCTCAAGCGGCGAGCTCTCCACCTACGAGGAACAGGAGATCCAGATCTGCGTCTCGATGCCCGCCGGGGACGTCGAGCTCGACCTTTAAAGCCTCCCCCTCCCCCTCCCCCTCTTTCCTCCCCGGATCGACCATCTAGCCACCAGGAGACACCGTGACCAGCACCGCCCCCCAGCCCACCCGCACACCGCGGGCAGCCCCCCGGCCCCGCACTCCGCGCACGTCCGGCTCCACCTCCACGCCCCCCACTCGGCCAACGTCCCGCCCCGCCCCCGTGCCCCGTGCGCCGCGGACGTCCCGTCGTGACGCCGAGCGCCCCGCCTCCCACCTCACCCCCGCCCAGATCGAGTCGCTCGGCGAGGAGCTCGACGCGCTGCGCCGGCGGGTGAGCAAGGACCTCGGCGAGCGCGACGTGCGCTACATCCGCAACGTCATCAGGGCTCAGCGGGCGCTCGAGGTGAGCGGGCGGGGGCTGCTGTTCCTCAGCATCCTCCCCCCCGCGTGGCTCGCCGGCGTGACCGCGCTGTCGCTGTCGAAGATCCTCGACAACATGGAGATCGGCCACAACGTGATGCACGGCCAGTACGACTGGACCAACGACCCCACGCTGAGCAGCAAGGAGTTCGAGTGGGACACCGCCTGCCCCGCGGAGCAGTGGCGCCACTCGCATAACTACATGCACCACACCTTCACCAACATCGTCGGCAAGGACCGCGACATCGGCTACGGCATCCTGCGCATGACCGAGGAGGAGCCCTGGGGGCCGCGGTGGCTCGGCAACCCCCTCTACGCGCTCGCGCTCGCGCTGCTCTTCCAGTACGGCGTCGCGCTGCACGACCTCGAGATCGAGCGCCTCGGCGAGGGGGAGCCCGCAGCGGGCAGCCGGCGCAGCCTGCTGGGCGGCATCTGGAGCAAGGTTCGGGGGCAGACGCTGAAGGACTACGTGCTGTTCCCGCTGCTGAGCGGACCCCAGGCGCCGCTGGTGCTCGCGGGCAACGCGACCGCCAACCTCGTGCGCAACGTGTGGGCGTTTACGATCATCTTCTGCGGGCACTTCCCCGAGGGCACCTCGGAGTTCAGCGAGCTGGAGACCGAGAACGAGACCCGCGGGGAGTGGCACCTGCGCCAGATGCTCGGCTCGGCGAACCTCACCGGGGGCGGCCTCTTCCACATCCTCTCGGGCAACCTCAGCTTCCAGATCGAGCACCACCTCTACCCCGACATCCCCGCGCACCGCTACGCGGAGATCGCCGAGGAGGTGCGGGAGATCTGCGAGCGCTACGAGCTGCCCTACAACACCGGCCCGCTGCACCAGCAGTTCGGCTCGGTGGTGCGCAAGATCATCAGGCTCGCGCTGCCCGGGAGCGGGACGCCCACAAGGGCACACGCCGCCTGAAGCTGCCCGGAACGAGCGCTCCCAGCCGTCGCCCGGGGCCGCCCGGCCCCGGGGCGCTCAGACGAGCACCCGCCGCCTGAAGTTGCGCAACCCGAGACCCAGGAAGAAGGCGCAGAAGGCGATCAGCACGGGGTAGACGACATAGAGGGGCATGTGCGAGGCTTCGGTGAGCCCCGCACGCATCCCCTCGGCGACGTAGATCAGGGGGTTGAGCAGCACCAGGATCTGCAGCCAGTGGAAGCCCCCCACCTTCACGGGGGCGAGCTTCGTCCACTGGTAGTAGGTGCCCCCGAGGAAGGTGAGGGGGAGCACGACGAAGCCAAACATCAGCCCGATGTTGCGGGGCTCGAAGGTGGTGCCCAGCAGCAGCCCCAGCGAGGTCATCGCGACGCTCGCGAGGGGAATCAGCGTGAGCACCACGGCCCAGTGCACCGAGAGGTGGGCGTGCACGCCGGGGGCGTGGATGACGGCCGCGATCGGGAACACGATCACCGCCGCCAGCATCCCCTGGACGGCGCCCGAGAGCACCTTCGCGATCGCCACCAGCCAGATCGGGCAGGGGGCCTGGACGCGGTCCTCGATCTCGCGGGTGTAGCCGAACTCGGTGGACATCTGCAGCGCCACCGCCTGGATCCCCTGGAACATGATCGAGATCGCCACCACGCCCGGCACGAGCACGGTCGCGAAGTCGGACTCCGTGGTTGCGTTGGAGCCGTGACCGCCCCCGATCCCCTGGCCGATCGTGGGGAACACGTAGAGGAACACGAACACCAGCAGGAACGGCTGGATCAGAACGCGGGCGACGAATTCGGGGACGTTCTTGCGCAGCACCGTGAGGTCGCGCAGGATCAGGGCCCCCAGCGCGGTGCGGCTCGCCGCGAACGTGGAGCGGGTCGGCGCGAGCGTGATCGCGGAGGGTGACCGCCGCTCGGCGGGGGCCGTGGCGTCGGCGGCCGTCGTGGTAGTGGTGGTAGCGGTAGCGTCGGGGGCGCTCATTCGCGCAGCTCCTTGCCGGTGAGGTTGATGAACACCGTTTCGAGCGTGGGCTCGGCGACCGAGAGGTCTGCGAGCTCGAAGCCCCCACGGTCCGCGACGGCCACCACCCGGGGAACGATCCGCTCGGCCCCCTTGAGATGGAGCTCAACGCCACCCTCGATCACGCGCGTGCGGGTGACGCCCTCGATCTCCCGCTCCAGCGTCGCGGCCAGCGAGGCGCCGTCGCCGGGCGCCTTCACCGTCACGATCGTGTCCGCGCCCACCGACTGCTTGAGCTCCGCGGGGGTCTCGAGCGCGAGGATCTTGCCATGGTCCATGATCGCCACGCGATCACAGAGGTGGTCGGCCTCCTCCATGTAGTGGGTCAGCAGCATGATCGTCTGTCCGGCGGCGTTGAGCTCCCCAAGGATCTCCCACAGCGCGAGGCGGCTCTGGGGGTCCAGGCCGGAGGTGGGCTCGTCCATGAAGAGCACCGCGGGGCGATGGAAGATCGCGCGCGCCACCATCAGCCGCTGGGCCATCCCGCCGGAGAGCGCGAACACCGACGCCTGCGCCCAGCGCGCGAGGTGAAACTGCTCGAGCAGCTCGTCGGAGATGCGCCGCGACTCCGCCGCGCCGATCCCGAAGAGGCGCCCGTGGAAGTAGAGGTTCTCCCACACGGTGAGCTGGCGGTCCAGGGTGTTCTGCTGGGAGACCACCCCGATTAGCTGCTTGGCGAGCGCGGGGTGGGCGATCACGTCGACGGAGCCCACCCAGGCGCTCCCGGAGGTGGGGATTACGCGCGTGGTGAGCATCCCCGCCGTGGTCGTCTTCCCGGCGCCGTTGGGCCCCAGCAGGCCGAAGATCTCCCCCGCGCGAATCTCCAGGTCGAGCCCGTCCACGGCGGCGAAGTCGGCCTCGGGGTAGACCTTGGTCAGCCCGGCGGTGCGGATGACGGGAGCATCGGCCTCGGCGCTCGCGACGGCCGCGTCCTCGGCAGCGGTGATCGCTTCGCTGGCCACCCCCTCAGAGTATCGGTGCGCTCGCGGACCGGCTCGCACAACACTGGAGCCCACGCTCACCCCGGCGAGGTGTGCACCCGCGAGCGCCCCTTCGCCGCGTACATCGCGCGATCGGCCTCCATCAGCACAGCTTCGCCCCCAGCGGCGTTCTGGTCGATCTCGGCGATCCCGACGGAGGCGGTGGCGGAGATGCGCCCGCCGTCGGCTTCCACACCACAGGAGGCGATCGCGTCGGCGAGGACGGTGGCGACCTTGCGGGCGGCCTCGGCGGAGGTGCCGGGGAGCAGCACCGCGAACTCGTCGCCCCCGTGGCGCGCGACCATGTCGGTGCCGCGCAGGCGGTGCTGGAGCTCGGTGGCGAGCACCTTGAGCAGCTCGTCGCCGACCTTGTGGCCGTAGGTGTCGTTGACCTGCTTGAAGCCGTCGAGGTCGATCACGAGCAGCGCGGCCTGCTCGCCGTAGCGGCGGCAGCGGGCGACCTGCATCGCGAGCTGGCGCTCGAGCAGGCGGCGGTTGTGCAATCCCGTAAGGGGGTCGTGCTCGGCGAGATGACGCAGGCGCTCCTCGATGAGCTTGCGCTCAGTGATGTCCTGGATCTGGGCGATGAAGTGCTGGGGGCGCCCCTGGCGGTCGCGCATCGCGGAGACGGAGAGCACAGTGGAGATCACGTGCCCGCGGGCGTGGAAGTAGCGGCGCTCCATCTCGTAGTGGCTGATCTCCCCGGCGAGCAGGCGGCGGACGTACTCGAGGTCCGCGGAGAGGTCGTCGGGGTGGGTGATCTCCTCCAGCGTCTTGGCGAGGAGCTCCTCGGAGGAGTAGCCGGTGATCGTGAGCAGCGCCTGGTTGACGCGCACCCAGCGGCCCTCGGGGGTGAGCAGCGCCATCCCAATGGGGGCCTGCTCGAAGAGCAGTTCGAAGCGCTCCTGGGCGTGGCGGCGGGCCTCCTCGGCGTGCTTGCGGGGGGTGATGTCGCGCGAGACCGCCACCCCCCCGACGATCTCCCCGCCCTCCCCGCGCAGGGGCCCGACCTCGACCTGGTAGCAGCGGGTGTCGTCGACCGACCAGACCTCCAGCGAGCGGGTCTCCCCGTTCAGGGCGGAGCGGTAGAGCGGCTCATAGGTCTCCCAGCGGTCCCCCACGAGGACCTCTTCGGCGGGCATCCCCTCGAGCTCCACCGCGCTGAGCCCCTCGTGCTCCAGGGCGTGCCCCCCGGCGAGCACGTAGCGCAGCTCGCGGTCGAAGACGAGCACGGAGGCGGCGGCGAGGGTGCGCAGCACGGAGAGGGCGATCTCTCCCGCGCTGAGACCCTCCAGCGGATTGCGCTGGGCGGCTGACACACTCGAACTATCGGCACATGGGCGGTGGGCCTTGACGGCTGGGAGCCCTCGGCTCGGCCGGCTATGCGCCCAGGGGAACGCGACCGACCGGCGCGCACCCAGCGTGCGAGGCGGCCCCGGCGAAGACCTGGACGCGGTTGTTGGCGGTGTCCGCGACGAGCACCTCGCCGCGGCAGTTGACCGCGAGGCCACCGGGGAGGCTGAGCTCGCCGGGCCCGCCCCCGGGAGCGCCCCATGCGGCGAGCAGGCGCCCGCGAGCAGTGAACTTCAGCACCCGGTCGGCGCGGCGATCGGAGACGAGAACGTCCCCCGCGGAGTCCACCGCGATCCCGGCCGGTTCCTCCAGGCGCCCGGGGCCGCTCCCGGGGCCGCCCCACGAGTCAAGCAGCGCCCCGGTGCGACCAAGCTCGAGCACCCGGTCGAGGCCGGCGTCGGCGACATAGAGCGACCCGTCGGGCGCAACGGCGAGCGCCACCGGCCGCTCGAGCGCGACGGAGCCGAGCCTCCCCAGCGGCTCACCGGAGGAGCCGAAGCGCATGATGGCGTGGGCGGCGGTGTCGGCGACATAGACCACCCCGCGGGAGGCGGAGAGAGCCACCCCTTCGGGACTCGAGAGTCCTTCGAGCGCGCCGAGGAAGGTCCCGCCAGAGCTGAGGTGGCGCACGACCCCGTTGCGGGGATCGGTGACCCACACCGACCCGTCGGGGGCGACGGCCGCGGCGGTGGGGCCGAACCAGTCGCTGCCGATGATCGCCCCCCCGCCGCGCTGCCACTGCGCGAGATAGCGCAACCCGGGATCGAAGAGGTAGATGGGGCTGCGGGAGCCGTAGGTCTCAACCACGAGCGCCCCCCCGGAGGCATCGGTGGCGACGTCCAGCGGGGCGATGAGCTGACCGGGCGCGATGCCGGGGGTGCCGAACGCGAGCAGCCCGCGCCCCACGGGGTCGAA
The DNA here is from genome assembly GCA_963742275.1 of uncultured Solirubrobacterales bacterium. Lineage (GTDB taxonomy): Bacteria > Actinomycetota > Thermoleophilia > Solirubrobacterales > Solirubrobacteraceae > Palsa-744. The sequence continues at coordinate 186,726 of CAVUKU010000003.1, forward strand.
GGCCACGATCCGTTCGTGCCCGGTGTCCGCGACGTACACGCGCCCGGAGGGGGCGACGGCGGCGGCGCGGATGTAGCTGAGGCGGTAGCGCCCTTCGCCGCTCCACTCTTCGAGATAGCGCAGGGTGCGGGTGAGCACGACGATGCGGTTGTTGTTGTCGTCGACCGCGTACACGCGCGCGCCGTGGACGGCGACGCCGAAGGGGTTGACGAACTGCCCGGGTTCCTTGCCGAAGGTGCCCTCGGCGTACAGGGGCCGACCGTCGAGGGAGAGGGCCTGCACGCGGTGGTTGCCCTCGTCGGCGACGTACACGAGGCCCCCCGCGAGGGTGAGCCCGCGCGGTGAGGAGAACTCACCCGGAGCGCTCCCGGGCCGCCCCCAGAGCACCGCGTGGGAGCCATCGAGACGAAAGCGCTGGATGCGGTTGTTGGCGGAGTCGGAGACGTACACGTAGCCGCCCCCCACCGCGATCCCCCCGCCGGGGGGCTTGTCGGGCCCGAACCCGGGACCGAGGTCGAGCTCCCCGAGCGCGTGGCCCGGGCGGCCCCATTCGCCGAGCAGGCGCCCGGAGGAGCTGAAGCGCTCCACGCGGTCGTGGGTGGAGTCGAGCACGTAGACATCCCCCGCGCCATCCACCGCGAGCCCGTCGACGGCCCCGAACTGCCCGGGCCCGGAGCCGTAGGAGCCCCACTGCCCGAGAAAGCGCCCCCCGGGGGCGAAGCGCTGCACGACGTGGGAGAACTGGTCGGCGACGTAGAGGTCCCCGTCGGGCGCGAAGGCGAGCGCCTCGGGACAGCGCAGCACCCCTTCCCCGCGGCGGCCGATGAAGCTCACGCGGGTGTAGGGACAGACAGACCCGACCGCGCCGGGACAGGCGCGCAGGAGCGCGACCCGCGAGGAGGAGCCCTCGCCCCCACACCCGGCGCAGGCGAGAGCCGCGACGAGCAGCAGGGCGAGGGGGAGGGAGATTGGGATTGGGGGAGGGAGTCCGCAGTGGCGCCCTGAGCGTGGTGGCGTGCGCGAGCGGCCGCGGTGGCTGGGACGGGCGCGGAAGGGTGGGTGGGGCAGGTTCGCGGCGGGGCGGGCGAGGCGCGGGGGCACGGCTCGTATGGTCGTGGATGGCGTCCCCGCACGCGCCGGCGTGGCCTCAGGCGGTGTGCACCGCCTCGCACAGATCCTCTAGTTCGCGAGAGACACCCCGGCGGATCGGTGATCGTCCCACCCACCCCGACGGGTCGGAATAGGAAGAAGTGGCCCCTACAATCAGACCTGTGACAACCAGGAAACGCTTGCATCGGCTCGTGGATGCGCTCACGGACGCTGAGGCAAACGATGCGCTGCGAATCCTCGGCGCCTCCAGTCCGTGCGCGGAGAAGCGCGACGCCGTCGGCCGCGCAATCGTAGAGGGATACGAACGTGTCCCTCAGACCGCGGAGGAGGATGCGTGGGCGCAGGCCAATGCTCGTGAGGCGATCCGCGATGAGCCTTGGTGAGAAGGGGAGACATCTGCTGGCTCGAGCTCGCCGAGGAGGGCCGTCGACCAGTATGCGTCCTCACGCGCAATGAGGCGATACCCGCGCTGAGGAACGTAGTAGTCGCGCCAATTACGCAGACGATCCGCGATATTCCGACCGAGGTCCGACTCGCGGCGAGCGACGGTATGCCTGACGAATGCGCAATCAGCTTTGACAACCTGCGCACCGCTCCACGGGCCCTTCTCACTGAGCGCATCACCACGCTCAGCTCCGACAAGCTGCACGAGGTCTGCGCCGCGCTTGTGGCCGCTGTGGATTGCTGAGAGCCAACGCAGAAGCTTCATGGAGGCAGACGCCACGATCCGCTCGACACACCCGCCCGCGCCCGATCGGCGCCGCTCCTCCTTCCAATCCGCATCCGACCTCACACAGACGAGGCGTATCCTCAGGTCCCCTGATTCGAATGGTCCATAACTCGCACACCCCGAGTCCTGGCAGGGCTCGCCCCCCGAGAAGCCTGGTGCGCAGGCTCGCCACCCACTTGCTGTCGGGGCTCGCGGTATCGGTGGGCGCAACGCTCGTGCTGGCGCTCGTGGCCTCGCGGATCCTCACCTCCTCCGGGCACTCGCACAGCAGCGCCCCCTCTGAGCAGACTGGGGTTGGATTGGGACACGTCCACCCCGCCCACCCGCGCATGGGCGATCCCGGGGGTGGGCACTCCGCGGCGGGAACCGCGGCGAGGTCGGACCCGCCCCGGGGCACCCCGGTGAGCGTGAGCGTCACAGCGCGTCCGGTGGGGCCCGCGGTGCCCGCGGACTTCCTCGGACTCTCCTTCGAGGTGCGCAGCCTGCCCGCGATCGCGGATTACGCCACGCGGGGGGACCTGGCCGCGCTGATGCGCTCACTGGGGCCCGGGGTGATGCGCTTCGGGGGAATCTCCGCCGACGAACAGGCCACGTGGGTGGGAGACGGCTCGGCGCGGCCGGGGTGGGCGAGAGTCGGGATCACGGAAGCGGACCTCACCGGCCTCGCCGCGCTAGCGCGGGAGACCGGCTGGCGGGTGCTGCTGACGGTGAACCTCGGCCACTACGACCCCTTGGCCGCAGGGCAGGAGGCCGCGGCGGCGCACCGGCTGCTGGGCTCCTATCTGGAGGGGATCGAGATCGGCAACGAGCCGGACCTGTTAGTGCGCAAGCATCTGCGGGGGCCCGGGTGGGGCATCGTGGCCTACGGGCCCCAAGCGGGCGCGTACCGCGCGGCGATCGCCGCGGCCGCGCCGGGGACCCCGATCGCGGGCCCTGACCCCTCCACCGGGGTCGGCGGCCTGGGCTGGCTGCGCACCGTCGCCTCCTCCGCAACCCTGCGCCCGGCACTGCTCACCGACCACTACTACCCCCTCTCCAGCTGCGGATACCGGCCCACGGTCTCCGAACTGCTGAGCCCGGACGTGCGCCGCGCCGAGAGCGGCATGCTGGGCAAAGCGCTCGCGATCGCCCGCGCCCACGGGCTGGCGCTGCGGATGGACGAGACCAACAACGTCTCCTGCGAAGGGGAGCGCGGGGTCTCCGACACGTTCGCCTCAGCGCTGTGGGCGCTCGACTACGCCGCGCGCGCGGCAGGCGCGGGGGTAGCGGGGCTCAACTTCCACGACCTCCTCGCTAAGACCGACGGCTACAGCCCTCTCGCCGCCCCCTCCTCCGCAGCCCTGGGGGCGGGGGCGCTGCGCGCCGCACCCGAGTGGTACGCGCTGCTGGCCGCGCGCGGCCTCGTGGGAGGCCGTCCTCTGCCCGCCGCCGTCGCGGGTGCCGTCCCCGGAGAGCTGAGCGCGAGCGCGGTGCGCACCCCTGACGGCCGCCTGCGCCTCGTGCTCGTGGACTACGATCCCCCCGGCTCCCCACCGCTCGCGGTGCGCCTGCGCGTACCGCGGGGCGTCGGCGGCGGGAGTGTGCTGCGCCTCACCGCCCCCTCCCCCTCGGCCACCTCCGGGGTGCTCCTTGGGGGGCGCGCCGTCGCGCCTGACGGGACCTTCACCCTGCCCTCGGCGCTGCCCGGAGTGTCCGGCCGCGCCGAGGCGCTCGCCCTGAGGATGCCTCCCGACTCCGCCGCCGTGGTGACGCTCTCGTGACGCTCTTCGCGGCAGGGCTCCTCGTGGGACCTCCTCGTCCTATCGGCGTCTGAGCCGCGGCGGGTCGTACTGGCGGCTGCATTCAAAGCCGTCGCCTCGACGGAGCGTTGTGCCGCCCGCGGCCTACTGGGCGGCCAGCAGCGGCACGTCGTGGGCGACTTCGCTGGGCTTCCAGTTGTTGCTGATGTAAATGGTCTTGAGCTTCCCCGACGCGTCGACCCCGTACACGAGCGCGGAGTGGTTGACGAAGTCGGGCTGAGAGGTGTCCACTTCGGAGCCCACCCCCCACGCCTTCCACACCGCCGCAAGTTCGTGCGCGGAGCCGATCAGGTACTTCATGCGGCCCGTCATCCCGTGAACCTTCAGGAAGGCGGCGACCGTCTGCGGGGTATCCCCGCGGGGATCGACGGAGACCGCGATGATCTGCGCCTTTGCGGCCGTCTGGGTGCCCATCAGGTTCTGCGCGACGCGCAGGTTCGCGGTGATCAGGGGGCACACGTCGGGGCAGTGGGTGTAGAGGAACGTCACCAGCACGGCCTTCCCGCGATAGCTGTTCATGTTCACCCGTTCCCCCAGGTAGTTGCGCAGCGACAGCGGCGGCGCGGCCTTCGGGGGCACCAGTTCGTTGCCCTCGAAGCTCGCCGACTTCGCGCTGCTGAACCCCCCTGGCAAGCGGCTGGGAGACGTGGCTCGTGCCCGCCAGCAGCACCGCGAAGACGCCCGCGATCGCGAGGATCGCGAGCAGCGGCAGGATCATGCGGCGGTTCAGGGGTCCGCGGCCGCTCGGCGGTTGCTCCAGGGGCGGGCCCGCAGTCGAACGATCGCTTAGATCGGGAGTGCCCATCTCGGGTCCAGTCTACTTCTGGCCCCCCTCTCCGGCGCCGACTGGGGCCCAAGAACACGCGCATTCTTCGGTTCGGTCCACTTTTGGGCCCGCGCCACGATGCCGATGGGCCGTCGGCAAGAACGCTTGCACTCCTCCCCATGTGATGCAACTTGCATCGATACCTGGTACGGTGGCCCCCGTTCGTGCCGAGTCTCTCTCCCCACGGGGAGCGGGAGCGGGGGAACCAATGCAGCCCACTTGGGCTGCGGGGGCGAATCGCCACAACCGTGGCGTAGCGTACTGCGCGAGCCCGACAGCTAACCCCGTAGGCGCCACCGCAACATCGAAAGGATGTGCCTGCGCATGCCGGGATACGCCCGTGACCTTGCCACCCTCCAGCCATGGGAGGCCTCGCTTGCGCGCTCCCATGCCCGCCGCCGCAGGGCCGCACGGGGTCGTTCCTCGGCGCTTGCCAGTATGGGTGGGTGGGGATCTCTTCCCTCGCTGGCCGCGCTGCTCGACGCGCGCCGCGAAGCCGCCCGCGATCTCTCCGAGCGCGACCCCTGGGAGCTCTCCCTCGGGCGCTCCCGGGCGCGCCGCCGCGCCGCCAAGCTGCGCTTCGTGCCCGCCTCCTCGCGCGCCAAGCGCCTCTCGCTCGGCGCCCTCGTCGCTCTCACCGCCGGACCTGCCTCGGTGCTGCTGGACTCCGGCGGCGGCGTCCAGGTGGCGGGCGCAGCGCCCGCGGAGCCCGAACCGATCACCACCACTCAGCACTACATCGTGCTCAGTGCCGGCAGCGAAGGCCGCCAGGTGCGCCTGCTGCAGCGCGCGCTAGGGCTCAAGGTCGACGGCGTCTACGGCTCCCAGACCGAAGTCGCGGTGCGCCGCTTTCAGGCCACGCGGGGGCTCACTGTGGATGGAATCGTGGGTGCCCACACCAGCCGCGCGCTCGCCGTCCACGCCCCCCCCGTGCTCTCGGGCGCCGCCGTGATCCGCGACCTCGATGGCGAAGCGCGCGAACCCGCCCCCGGGGAGGTGAGCGAAGCCGCGAACGCCTCCCCGGCCTCCGTCTTGGCCACGCCCACGGGCATCGGTAGCGCGAGCGCCGCTGCTCCGGCCACGCTGGAAGGCCCGGCCTCCCCGGCCGGCGAAGGCGCCGGCGAGGCCACGGGAGCGGGTGGGACGGCCGCGGTCGCCGCCACACTGGAAGACCCCGTCACGAGCGCCGGCGCAGAAGCCGGCGAAACCGGTGGAACGGCAATCGCGCCCACACCGGAAGACCCGGGCGAGTACGAGACTCCGGCGATCCTCGAAGGCTCCGGCGGGACCGCCGGCCCCGGGGAAGGCGAAGCGGCCGAAGAGAGCCAGAGCTCGAGCGAAGGCGAGACCCCCGCCGAAGCCGCGCACGCGCGCTCCGAACGCACCGCCGCGGAAGCGCAAGCGCGCGCCTCCACCGACTCCGTCAGGCGCCTGCAGGCATCCCTGCATATTTCCGTGGACGGCGAATTCGGCCCCGAAACCGAGACCGCCCTGCGCCGCCTGCAGGCTCGCGAGGGTCTCGCGGTCGACGGCGTCGCGGGCCCCGCCACCTGGAACGCGCTCGGCCGGCACGGCCAGCCCGAGCTCACTCCTCCCCCCTCCGCCCTCCCCCAGCCCTCCCACGCCGCCGGCGGCCACCGCTCCGGGGCCGGACCGCAGAACAGCGACCGATCGGAGATCGGCCAGTTCGGCGGGAGCGGCGTCACAGCGGACGAGCGGGCGCGCCCCGCCGGGCGCATCGGCCACGGCGAGGCCGTGCGCCGCCTCCAGGAAGCCCTCCATGTCTCCACGGATGGCGAATTTGGCCCCGAAACCGAGGCTGCCATCCGCCACTTCCAGGAAGCCCATGGCCTGGAAGTCGACGGCGTCGTCGGCCCCGCCACGTGGGACGCGCTCGGTCTCTCGGGGCTGCCCGAGCTCAACCCCCCGCGTGCGGCGCTCGGGTCCGGCAGCTCCTCCTCGACAGGCGCGGGCTCCACCGCGGGCGCAAGCTCCTCCTCGGCCGAAGGGGTCGTGCAGCAGGTGATCGCCGCCGCCGATGAAATCGCCACCCGCCCCTACGTCTACGGCGGCGGCCACGGCTCCTTCACCTCCGACGGCTACGACTGCTCCGGCTCGGTCTCCTACGCGCTGCACGGCGGCGGTCTGCTGAGCTCCCCGGAGGACTCCACGGGTCTGGAGTCCTACGGCGAACCGGGCCCCGGCCGCTACATCACGATCTACGCCGACGCCGAACATGCCTGGATGACGATCGACGGCCGCCGCTTCGACACCGTCGCCCTCGCCGAAACCGGCAACCGCTGGTCGGACACGATGGCCTCCACCGCGGGGTTCGTGGTGCGGCATCCCGACGGGTTGTAGGACTCACGGGCTATTTCCCTGTAAGTCCAAGCAGCGGCCGCCTCCACCACGGCCGTGTGCTCGATCGTGAGCCGCTCGACGTCAGGGACGTTCAGGTGCGGGGCGGCGCGATCGAAGAGCGTGAGGTTGATGAGGCTCGACTCCAGCGTCGACCACCAGCGTAGGCCGAGCGCACCGACACCGCGGCCTCCGAGGCGTACAGGCAGCCGTAGCGATCGGGGGTGTCGTGACGTCCTGGACCCTGCCGCTCGCGCGGGACCACAGCGCCCGCCGAGCTCCCGCGGGGAGGCCTGCACCCGCCAGGGCACCGGGCCAAGCGAGCGTACCGTCCCAAGCGCCGCCTACCGTGCGGACAGTCGTCTGACGAGAAACCGACCACAACCGGACACGGAGGAGGCACCCATGCTGGCGCGAGCACGCACCTTCACGATCGAGGGGCTCCAGACGCGGCCAGTGGCCGTCGAGGTGGACATCCGCGCGGGACTCCCCGCGTTCACGATCGTGGGTCTCGCCGACGTCGCGGTGCGCGAGGCGCGCGACCGCGTGCGCGCGGCGATCCTCAACTCGGGCTACGAGTTCCCCGAGCGGCGGATCACCGCGAACCTGGCCCCCGGCGACGTCCCCAAGGCCGGACCGGGGCTCGACCTCGCACTCGCCTGCGCGGTACTCGCCGCCTCCGGCCAGCTCCCCACGCGGCTCCTGGAGAGCCACGCGCTCTTCGGGGAACTCTCCCTCGACGGCGAGGTGCGCCCCTGTCATGGCACACTCGCGATCGCGCAGGCCGCGCACGAGGAGGGCCTGCGCGCGCTCGTAGTGGCGGGCGCGCGAGCGCGCGAGGCGGCGCTGGTGGAGGGCCTCCAAGTGATCGTCGCGGAGCGTCTCAGGAGCGCGGCACGTGCGCTGGGCGGCGGGGTGGGAGACCCGCTGCCAGCGCCATCGCCGCGTGGCGCCGGCTCCCACTGCGCGGGCGGATCGGAGGGACTCTCCAACCTCGACCTCAGCGACGTGCGCGGCCAATCCCATGCTGTGCAGGCGCTCCTGCTGGCGGCGGCGGGCGCTCACAACCTGCTGCTGAGCGGCCCCCCGGGCACCGGAAAGACGATGCTCGCCCAGCGCCTACCCACGATCATGCCCCCACTGAGCCGCGCGGAGGCGATCGAGGTGACGCGCATCCACAGCATCACCGGCCGCCTGGAGGACGGGGAGCTGATCCGTCGCCGCCCTTTCCGCGCCCCCCACCACTCGATCACTACCGCCGGACTCGTGGGCGGCGCGCGGCGGGGGTGGGTGGGCGAGGTGGTGCTCGCCCACCGCGGGGTGCTGTTCCTGGACGAGCTCTCCGAGTTCGCGCGCCCCACCCTCGAGGCGCTGCGCCAACCGCTGGAGGACGGGCGCGTGGCGATCGTGCGCGCCCGGCATTCCGCGGTGTACCCCGCGCGCTTCGCGCTGATCGCCGCCACCAACCCCTGTCCCTGCGGCTACCACGGGGACGTGGAGCGCTGCCGCTGCGGGGAAGCCGACCTCGCCCGCCACCGCCGGCGCCTCAGCGGCCCGCTGCTCGACCGCATCGACCTCGTCGCCCATCTGGAGCGGTCGGGCTCGAGGCGCTCGGAGCGAACCCCGTCCGATCGCGATCGAACGGCGCCCGCACGGCGGCCCGACGGGCGCAACCTGAGCACCGGGACGACGATCGGCTCCGCGGAGGCCCGCGAGCGGGTGGTGCGCGCCCGCGAGCGCCAGGCGGCGCGCCTGCGCGAGGAGGGGGTGAGCGCCAACGCACACATGGACGCTCGCATGCTGCGCCGCCACGTCGCCCTGAGCGAGGGCGGGGAGCGGCTGCTGCGAGGCGCCCAGGAACACGGCTCGATCAGCGCCCGCGGCCTCGCCCGCGTGCTGCGCGTGGCGCGCACGGCCGCGGACCTCGAGAGCAGCGTGAGGACGCGCGAGCGGGATGTCGCGCTCGCGCTCGCCCTGCGCACACAGGACGCTCCGTCCGGTAGGCGTGTCGCATGAGGCCCTGCCCGGCCTGCGTGCGCCGCGCCTGGCTGCTGGGAGCTTTGAGCGAGCGCCTCGAGTACCGAGGGCGCGACCCCGAGCGCCTCGTGAGGCTGCTGGAGCTCTCCGACGTGGATCTCATGCGGGCGGTCCACGGCGAGGAGCGGGAGAGTCTGCTGGCGCGATACGTCCAGCTCGAGCGCTCACCGCCACGCCCGGCCACGGGAGTACAGCGGATCTGCCGCCACGATCCCCGTTACCCCCGCGCGCTGGCCAAGGGCGGGGGTTCGCCGCAGATGCTGCACGTGGCGGGCGGTATCTCGCGCATGGAGGAGCTGCTGGCGCAGCCGGCGGTGGCGGTGGTGGGAACCCGAAGGGCGAGCGACTACGGCATGGAGGTGGCACACAATGTTGCGCGGGGTCTGGCGGCAAGCGGGATCACGGTGGTGAGCGGCCTCGCTGAGGGCATCCCCGCGGCGGCCCACAGCGGAGCACTCCAGGTCAAGGGCCCCACCCTCACGGTGATGGCGGGCGGCGTCGACGTCCCCCAACCTGCGAGCTGGCGCCCTCTGCATCGGCGCATTGCCCTGGCGGGCTGCGCACTGGCGGAGCTGCCGTGCGGCTGCGCCCCGCGCGGCTGGTGCCACGCGGCCCGCGCACGGATCGTGGCGGCGCTGGCACACATGGTGATCGTGGTGGAGGCGGGGGAGCGGCCCAGCGAACTGCTGCACGCGCGCCTGGCGGCGGCGTCGGGCGCGATCGTGGCGGCGGTCCCCGGCCGGGTGAGCTCCCCGGCGGCACGCGGCCCTCATCTGCTGCTGCGGGAGGGGGCGCTGCTGGTCCGCGACCCCCAGGACGCGCTGGACGCGCTCTACGGGGTGGGCGGGCGCCGGACGGCCGCGACACACCCCGAGCCGGAGGGCCTCCCGCGAGCGGTGCTGGAGCAGGTGGGCGCCGGGAACGACACGGTGGCGAAGCTGACCGCCGGGGAGACCCCGGCGTGCGAGGTGATCGTGGCGCTCGCCAAGCTCGAGCTGAGCGGAGCGGTTGCCCGCGGCGACGGCGGGCGCTACGTGGCGTGCCTGTAGATATCTATCCCGGTTGGGACTCGCAGCGGGCTTGCACCAACCATTGCGAGAGCTCTTGGTCGCACAGGCGTGCGGTATGTTCCGCAGGTCAGATGGAGCCCTGACGCGAGGGTCCGCCCAAAGCGGCCCTCCGGACCGCCCACCTCAGGAGAAGGGCTGATGGCCCCTTTCGCGAACTCGACCTCACGCGAGAGGAGCCTCCAGCGGTTTGTCACCTTCTCGAATGCCCAACCTGGATAGACGTGAGCTGGTCGCGATCTTCCTCGGGGGAGCGGCCGGAGGACTGCTGCGGGTGTGGCTCGGCGTAACGTTCGCCAGCACGGCGGCGGGGTGGCCGTGGACGACGTTCGCGATCAACGTCAGCGGCTCGTTCGCACTCGGCTACCTCGCGACCCGTCTACAGGATCGCCTGCCGCTGTCGACCTATCGGCGTCCGCTGCTGGGCACGGGCTTCTGCGGCGCATACACCACGTTCTCAACGATGCAGGTGGAGATCCTCGCGATGCTCGAACATCACCGCTACGAGCTCGCCGCGACCTACGCCGCCGCGAGCATCGCAGCCGGCTACCTGGCGGTCTGGGTCGCCACGGCGAGCGTGCGACGCGTGCGGGCCATCGCATGAGCGCCTGGGTCTGGGCCGGCGTCGCGCTGCTGGGCGGCGGGGGAGCGATCGCGCGTTTCCTGCTCGACAGCGCGATCGGCTCCCGTGCGAGGAGCGCGAGCGGCCTGCCGCTCGGCACCCTCGTGGTGAACGTAAGCGGGGCGCTGCTGCTGGGCCTGCTCAGCGGAGCGGCGCTCACGGGCGACGCGCTGGTGCTGGCGGGCACCGCGACACTGGGCTCCTACACCACCTTCTCCACGTGGATGCTTGAGTCCCTGCGCCTCACCGAGGACGCGGAGGGGGGCGGGGCGCTGCTCAACATCCTGCTCAGCCTCGCCGTCGGCCTCGGCGCGGCGGCGCTGGGGCACGCGATTGGGGCGCACCTGTGAACGGGGACTGCCTGACCCTCACCACGTACTTCGGCGAGCGCGACCGCACCCCCGGGGGTCTGCTCGCCGACGAGCTACTCGACATCTACGGCGAGCACCGCGTGGCGGCAAGCGTGCTGCTGCGAGGCGCGGAGGGCTTCGGGCGCCTGCACCATCTGCACACCGACAGACTCCTGAGCCTCTCCGAGGACCTGCCCGTCGTCTCGGTCGCCGTCGACCGCCGCGAGCGAATCGAGGCGATGCTCGAGCCCATCCTGCGGGTGAAGCGCCGGGGACTGATCACCCTGGAGCGCACACGCCTGATCACGGGGGAGATCGGGCCGGTGGCGCTACCCGAGCAGCTGGAGGAGGCCACCAAGCTGACCGCATATGTCGGTCGCCACGAGCGCGTGAAGGGCAACCCAGCATTCGCCGCGATCTGCGATCTGCTGCACCGGCGCGGGATCGCGGGCGCGACCGTGATGCTAGGCGTCGACGGCACGTGCGGAGGGCGTCGCTCCCGCGCGCGGTTCTTCAGCCGCAATACGAGCGTCCCCACGATGATCGTCGCGGTCGGCTCCGGCGCACAGATCGCCGGGACCCTGCCAGAGCTCGGGAGGATGTTGAGCGAGCCGCTGCTCACACTCGAGCGGGTGCGAGTCTGCAAGCGCGACGGGCGCCTACTCGCCACCCCGCACGAGCTGCCAGAGAGCGACGAGCGTGGACTGGGGCTGTGGCAGAAGCTGACGATCTACACCTCCCAGAGCGCGACCCACGAGGGTCGACCGCTCAACCTCCAGCTCATCCGCCGCCTGCGCGGGTCCGGCGCCGCCGGGGCCACCAGCCTGCGCGGCATCTGGGGCTTCCACGGCACCCACGCCCCCCACGGCGACAGGCTCTGCAGCTCCGCCGCCACGTCCCCGTGATGACGATCGTCATCGACACCCCCGAGCAGATCGCGCGCTCGTTTGAGATCGTCGACGAGATGACCACCGAGCACGGCCTTGTCACCAGCGAGATGATCCCCGCGGTGAGCTCGATGAGCGCCACCGAGACCCGCGGCGGGCTGCGACTCGCTTGGCACGAGTTCTGAGACGGGAGGACCGGGTGGCGGCCGCTCGCGATCGGATGGCGGAGCATCGGCCGATGCTCAAACGGCGCGGGTCGCATGGGCGCCCTCGTTGCCCACGGGCTAGATTTGAGGCGGGTATAGTTCAGCCCTCGCGCGGATGTAGCTCAGTTGGCTAGAGCGTCTGCTTGCCATGCAGAAGGTCGTGGGTTCGAGTCCCATCATCCGCTCTCGGGAAAGCCCTGCTAATCGCGGGGTTTTCTGCTTCTTGGAGCGGCGCGAGGCTCGCGCGGAAGGCCGCGGGTACCACTCGCGGGTACCAAATCGGTGTCGTTCGTGCACGCATTCGAGACGGTTGGGGCGGTTAGATCGAGATCATCCCAAGGTCGTCCAGGTGCCTCGCGCAGCGGGACGCCTGGATCGCCTTGCCGGCTAGGACGAGGACGCCCGCGTGGTGCAGACGGCCGATCGCTGTCCGCATCGTGGGTGCCTCGGCGTTGCCGATCTCGACCGCCAGCTCCGCCTGCGACCACCGTTCGGCGTGGTCGTCGCGGAGCACCTGCAGGATGATGGCCCGTCGAGAATCGGGTCGTCGTCCGACGAGAACTGCTTAGGTTCCCTGGGCATGGGAGCTGATACCTCCTGTGTCGGGCCCTGGGCGGTGTCAGCCGTGCCAGGGCCACTTTTGTATTGATGAGACCTCGGGAGGGTAGCGGGCGATGGGGATGGAGTCACGTTTCGTTCGGCTGGAAGGCGTGCTCAGATCGTGGGCGGGGGTCAAGCGCAGAGCACGCAAGACCGAACGACGAGTATTGCGCCCCTCATTTCGCTGAGTCCGAGACTTGGAATATGCTGCCGCGCATGATTGCGCGACTTCAGCTACGCAACTTCAAGGCGTTCTCGAACTTCGTCGTGACTTTCGGACCCGAGTCCCTGCTCGTAGGGCCCAATAGCGCTGGCAAGTCGACAATCATCGCCGCCTTGCGCGCGTCGGCGCAAATGATGAGGCAGGCGCGACACCGCTCGGCGGATCGGCTTGCGTCTCCAGCGCATGGGCGAGTTCGCTGTTACGGCTTTTCATCTGTCGGAGTGCAACTGATCTCGGAGAACCTGCGGCATGAGTTCCGCAGTGTCGAGACTCAGATCGAGGTCGGGTTCAAGGGCGGCGCATCTCTCACGGCGGTGTGGCCTGTCGACGAGGATGATCCTGAAGGCTCCGATCCAGAACCGTTCTTTATACTTCGCGACACGGATAAGGTCATCCTGCATCGACCAAAAGACGTGAAAAATGCGATGCCAGACGTCGCCGTAGTGCCGTCGCTAAGCCCAGTAGAGCACGAGGAGCGGATCTTAGACTCTGACTATGTCCGTACCCAGATGAGCGGACGGTTGGCAAGTCGCCACTTCCGAAACCATCTATACCTCCTTAGTTCCACGCTACTTACCGGTCAAAGCGAGTCGGAGCTTGGGAATTTTGTGTCGTGGGCTGAGCCCTGGACGAGCGAGCTTGTCGTGGAAGATCTTGTGACTCGGCAGGGGGACAAAGGGAGACTACTTGATCTTTTTTGCAGGGAGCATGGAAGCCATAGTGAGCGCGAGCTGTTCTGGATAGGTGACGGAATGCAGGTGTGGCTGCAGCTTCTCGCTCACTTGTACCGCGCCCGGCACCACGACACGATTATCCTGGACGAGCCCGACCTGTATCTCCACGCTGATCTCCAGCGTCGGCTTGTTCGTCTGCTTGAGAGCTTGCATAGTCAGACGATCGCAGCAAGTCACTCCGCCGAGCTTCTTACAGAAGCAACCCCGCGCGCCGTGACGTGGATAGCCAAGGAGAGACGACGAGCGGTGCGCGCTCCAGATGAGCGACTGCTCGGGCAGCTATCCGATGCTATCGGTAGTCAGTTCAACCTCCGGCTTGCTCGTACTTTGCGGGCCCGCGCCGTACTCTTTGTCGAGGGAGACGATCTATCTATCCTGCGACATATCGCGCGAACGCTTGGAGCAGCTGAGCTGACGCGGGAGACCGCGCTCGTGACTGTTCCGCTCCGCGGGTTCTCGAACTGGGAGCATGTTGAGCCATTTAGCTGGCTTGTGCAGGACTTACTCGAAGACTCGGTGAAGGTGTTGGTTGTTCTCGATCGTGATTATCGGACACAGCGCCAGTGTGACGCCGTGCATTCGCGGCTTCGAGGAGCAGGCGTCGATTGTCATGTGTGGCGCCGCAAGGAGCTTGAGAGTTATTTACTGGAGCCAATGGTGATCGGACGACTTTCCGGGGCCACTTCCGACGTGATCCGAGATGCAATCGTTCAATGCGCCGACGCACAACGAGCGGCAGTATTCGCGAGGCAACTTGCGGAGAGAACAGCAACAGAGGTTACAGCGCGAAGGCATGCAGTCAACGTTACCGAGACGCACCAGCGTGACTTCGACTTAGCATGGCGAAACGCGAGTAACCGCGCACATCTTTGCAATGCAAAGGCGCTTCTCGCGAGCCTCAATCGATGGTTGTCAGACAATAACTATCGGGTGCTCGGTGCCGACTCAATTGCAAGGAAGATGACTGCTGATGAGGTTCCAGACGAGATGGTTCAGGTTATTCGTGCGGCAGAGGCATTGTCCCATGGACAACTTGGTCGCGGTCATTAGCCCTAGGAGATGTGGACGGTCGATGCACGCAAAATGCCTAGGCGCACGACGCTGTCTTTTTAGCGTGTCGAGTGCGGTCGCGGCCTCGAGGTCAGGCATCAGCTTTGCAACCGGAACCAGTCGCGCACGCTCAGACGCAGCCGATCTACCTCGTCATCCGCAAGCGGACTGCAATGAGCTATCGGTGCTCGAAGGGTGTTTAGGTTCGCAGTCACGCGCTCGACGGCCTTGCGACTCGAAAATGTTTGCTCGAATACGCTCCAGTTGCCGATGATAATCTGCCCGAGCTCGCCCAAGGTCGTGAAATCGATCGGGTCATCTGATCGCGGCGTGATGCCTGTGTCGACCTCGCGCTGTTGGCGGGTCTCGGCCTCCACCCTGACCTGCGACGGAACAAGCTTGCTCCACCATTCGGATTCCTCGTCCGAGAGAGTGTCTGCCACGAGAGCCCGAACCGTCTTCTCCAGCGAATAGAAGACCTCGTAGTGTGGAGCCATCGCTGCAGCCTCACGACGTATCGACTCCTCAATCTGTGGATAGTAGGCGTTGTCTGTATCGACCTTGTGCTGTACCCCACGATCTAGATCGATACCAAACCGCTCCTCGATCCCGTCGAGTTCGTGCTCAAGCATCTGATTACGCATTCCAAATATAAGGACTACGGACTCGAAAGCAGTCATCGGTCAGCGAAGCAAATTCTCGCGCAGGCTCCTGAAGATCGCATTGAACACCGCAATCTCGGAAGTTGCCGGAAGATGAAGATTGATTGTGTACCCGAGACTGACTCCAGGCGGTAACGCGATGGGCTGCGCACTTGCGTTCGCGGCATCGTCCGCGATCTCTCCGGCCACGGAGGCTTGGGTCGCTGGCTTCGGGCTGGGGTCCGCGAATTCTCTGAGGGCCTTGAATGAGCCGATGATCGCGCCCACGGTCTTTGAGCTGGCGTCCAATCCGGTCGCTTGGACGATGAGGCCCTTGAGCTTCGTATCGTCCAGCTCGTGTGCAGCCTCTGCCATTTTGAAAAGCGGGGCGTATCCGGTACGCAGTGCCCGCGCGGCAGCGTCCCCGGCCTCGGTGGGATTCCTGAAGCTCTTATAGAGGCTCGTCGGTGCGCCATCCGATCCGAGGAAGCCGGTGCGCTTGAGATAAGGGATGACCGGACGTGCCCCCCCGCCTGTCATCCCGAGCGTCTCAGCGAGGAAGTCTTGAGAGAACCGGTCAGGAGTTTCAGCCCCCTGGATCTTCTGCAACGCTTTCGTGATGTTGCCGTAAGCGTTGAGATACGGCAGCTTGCTTTCGGCCATGGGTTTCGTGCCTCGATGTCGTGATTGCCGCGGGCACCCAAGCATGACCACTAGCTCGGACTGATCGTCGCGATCACAATCGGACCTTCCCGAAAGCACAGTCATCGCACAGCCCATACTGGGGCGTGCATCTAGTCTGTGCTCGAGTCGCCAGCGTCAGCAGACGCGACGGGGCCATCGCCGTTGACTCCGCCGTAGCACCATTTCGTTCGGCTGCCGCGATGGGCCGAGTCACGGCTTGGCGGAGCTGCGAGCCGGCAGCTTGAAGGGGTCCGGCTGGCTTGGGCAAGGCCAGGCGAACCTAAATTCGTTGGCCGCCTGAGCCCGCTCGCGGTCAATAACAACATGAGGCAAAACTCCGCCCAGGCATCCCTCCCCTTCTCAGCCCTTCTCGATCCGCCCGATGTCCGCGGCCGGAGCGAGCCCGAACCGACCCGAGCGACGCTCGATGAACTGATGACCGCCGATCAGGTCGCCGCGCTGCTCCTGCTCCCGGTCTCGACGGTCAAGGACTACGCTCGCCGAGGCGTGCTCCCGTCGATCAAGCTCGGCAAGCACCGCCGCTTCGTGCGCTCGGCCGTGCAAGCGGCGCTCGATGACCTCGCACGCCGCCGGTAGCGGCGGACCATCAGCGCTCGAGATCGAGTTGGGCAACCGGCACCTGGAGGAAGTCCTGCGCCACGCCCGCGTCGTCGGCGACCTCCACGAGAACGGCCTCGCCGTGGTCGCTGACGACCGTCCCGACGGTCCCCGTGGGGCCAGCCGCCCACTGGCTCGCGGAGCCTTACGACCGAGTGTTCTGCAATGGCGTCCACGACTGAGGCGTGTTCGCCTTGTCAGTGCGGCGCCAGCTCGGGCAGCAGCGTGCGCGTGCTGCCGTCCGCAGATACGAGCACCACCGCGCGCCCTTCGTCGGCAGCCCGGCGGATCTCTGCCCCCGCGTATGGCTCGTCGGCGTCTACGAACGCGGCCTTCTCGGGGTATGGCGAACGTTCTTCGATCGCCAGCTCGATCGCTTTGTCCATGACCCGCGCGGCGGGCGACTGGGTTCTGTCTGTGCTCATTGCCTTTCCCACGACTCGATCATCGCCTCGTAGCCACGTTCATTCTCATCGATCGCGGCTCTCATGCCTTCTCCAAGGGTACCGCGGTGGAATATCTCGGCCGGCGCCTTGCCGGCCTGTCTGCCGTATCGGTGCAGCTCGTTCTCGCCGTGAGCGCCGTCGTACACCCGCACCGTCTCCAGCCGGCCGTCGACTTCGATGAGCAGCACGATCGCGTAGTCGAACACCGTGCGGCGCTCGGTCGTGAACTCCACGTGCAGGAAGACGCGGCGCGCGCGGTCGAGCAGCCGTGTGTAGTCGGCGCTCACGCCGCGTCCACAGGCTCGTCGACGAGCGCGCTCGGCATGTCCTTGGCGAAGATCCGGGTGAGCTTCGCCGCGTCCTCAGCGGCGGGCCGCGCGTGCAAGTAGCGCGCCGTGGTCCGCGAGTCGGCGTGACCCATCATCGCCTGCACGTTGACCAGATCGAAGCCCTGGGCCGCAAGGGTGCCGAATGTGTGCCGCAGATCGTGGAAGCGCAGCGCCGGCATGTCTGGGTCCTCCTTGATCGAGGCGTCGCGAGCGGCCTTGTAGCGGCGGCGCAGCGCCGAGCCGTCCAGGTGTTCGCCCGTGCGTGAGCAGAACACGAGGTCGGCCGGCCGCGTGAACGTGAGGCGCTGCGAGAGCCGCGCGAGCGCCTGCGCCGGCTGGTCGGCGAGCGGCACGCTGCGCCCGCGCCGGCCCTTGGGGCTGTCCTCCTCGCCGAGCACGTAGTTGCGCTGCACGTGCAGGCGCTGGGCGTCCCACATGACGTGCCGCCAGCGCAACGCCAGACACTCCCCCATCCGCAGGCCGCAGAACGCCGCCACAAGGATCAGACCGGCATCCTGGGCGTCCTCCTGGCCGCGAGCCTCGATCTCCGCCGGCGTCAGCTTCAGGCGATTCTCGCGGTGCGCTCCTTCCTGCGCGGCGCGTGCGATCGCCTCGACCTCCGCGGGCGTGTAGGTCACGATCTCCGCCGCGTCGGCCTCACGGCGCTTCTCGGTCTTCGCGGCCGGGTTCTCGAGCAGCCCGAACGTGTCCTCGCGGCAGGCGTAGCGATAGATGCTGCAGAGCACCTGCCGGTGCTGGTTGACCGAGCGCGCCGACAGCAGCGGGTCGCCGTCCAGCTCGTGCAGCCAGCGGGCCACTTCGCGCGTCGTGATCGACGCCGCCGCACAGCCCCCGAAGCGCACCATGATCCGCGCCCGCGGCGCGCGCCCGCGCTTCTTGGGCGTCTCCTCCGGGCGCAGCAGCATCGTGCGGTAGTGGTTGAGCGTCGAGCGCTTGATGCCCACCACGCTCACGCGGTGCGCCAGCCACGCCGCGGCGATCTCCTCGAAGCTCATCTCGTGTTCGTGCGCCCGCTCGCGCCGCTCGCGCTCTCCGGCCTGCTCGGCCTCGCGCTCGGCGATCACCGCCGGTATCAGCGCGAGCGCGGCGTCTTCGCTCAGGTAGCCCTCGGCGGGTCGTCCGCGGCGCTTGATCCAACCCGCGTGGCGCGTGCGCCGCCGCTCGCCCGCGCGTGCCTCCTCCCCGCGCTCAATCCACGCCGACCCGAGCCGTCGTTTGACCTGCCAGCCCTCGTCGCGCCACTTGGCGTAGTAGACCGGCCCTTCTTCGCGCTCGACCACGAGCAGCGTCGCGGTGGGTTGCCTTGGCATCTGCGGGCCTCTCGGTGACCGTCTCGGGGTCCCCGGAGCCTACATCGCTCTGGGGACCCCACGTGCCAAAATCGACAACCTTTTCTCGCGGGTACCACCGCGGGTACCAAACCAACCTCACGAACCCTGATGTAAACACCCTGCAATCAAGCCATTTTTCCCGCACCTTGCGGAAAGTTGAGACCCTTTGAGGGTTTGCCATGCAGAAGGTCGTGGGTTCGAGTCCCATCATCCGCTCTCAAGAACGGCCCCTAAGACGATCGAGACCAACGCCGACGATCTGGCGCCCGCGTTGGCGGCGGTCTGAGCGTTAGGTAGCCGACGGCTGCGCGACACCGAACGCGGCCGGGCGGGTTTGAACCTCGCAGATTCAAAGCCTGCTCCCCGATGAAGTCTCGTTGGATGCTGGCAGGGGCTGGGATGTCCCGAGGGGGCAGGATTTGGCTCTGAGTATGAGGCCACCGAGACCGCGCCGGGTCTCGACGGGGCGGGATCACCAATGCGTCGATGCAAGCCGGGATGGATGGCGTCCAGTCGAGAGACGTCCGCCTACGCGATTAGCTTGTCCTAGATGACTGAGCTAAGAGACTCCGAAGACCAGCCAGCTCGCGTCGGGATGAACAAGGCAGCCTGGCGTGGAGCGACCATCGCGTGCTTGGTCATCGCACTAGGCTTGGTGGCAGCATTGCTGGCCCAAGCCGGCCTTTGGGGCGGTGGATCTAAGTCGCATCCGGAACCTCTGACAACTCTGGCTCTGGTATTGGCCATTTTGGCGTTTCTCGTGCAGCTCTTTGTGTTCGTCTTTCAGAGCAATGCCAGCAGTCGAGCGATTCAACGAAGTGAGGAGCTCAATGCAAAGACACACGGAGCGTTAGACAAGATCGAAGCGAATAGTGCCGCTACGCAGAAGGTGTTGTTCTCCCAGTTTGATCGACTGCTTGACTACATCGTTGGGGTCCGTCCGACGAACAGCGATTCCAGGCAGGAGCAAGGAGAAGACGAGGATCTGGTCGATGTTGAAGAAAGCGAGGCGGAAGATCCGTTGACCCTGGCCAACGTCAAGCCACTGGTTGAAGAGGCATTTCTACGGGCTTCGCGCCCGGTATTTTCTGTGCAAACTCCTTCGGCGCCAAGCGATGAGGACAGGGCTATCCACGCATATATCGCAAGTTGGCCTCCGCGCGAGGAAGCTGAAGCCATAGTAGAAAAATTGCAAGAACTCTCGCCCCTTGCTTTCGCTGCTATCACGCGGCTCGCGTATGCGGAGAAGCTCCAGAGGATAAGGGGGGAGCGGCTCGGGCTTCAAATTGGCGCAGAGCATCCGGACGGCACGGTCCGGGAGCTGATCGACGCAAAGTTGGTGCATATTCTTGGGAAGAGAGCGACGTTGACCGACGAGGGAAGGCGTATCGCTCGTATGCTGCCGATTGGCAAGGGACGTCCGATACCAGCATGGGCCGACGATGTATTGGAGCCGTTGGGGAAGCCTGCCCTAACCGCACCTAGCACGCCATGACCATCGTCTTTGCGTAGGCCTTTTCAGTGCCGTTGAGTCGTAGGTGCCATGCCGTGGTGGCCCCAGTTACGATCTCTGATCGGTATCCGGTGCCTGGCTCTCCGAGCCGGCAGAGAGCTCAGCAGGTCACACCGTGCATGGCGAGCCGCACGTCAGCGGCATCATGTCGGAGCGCCAGGCCGCGCCGAGCCCTCTCCGCAGCGCGGCGCGGCTCGGTATCTCCGGGCGGGCTAGCGGGTGGTGCTCAGGCTCCTACCGTGCCGAGTCGCACGACGAGTTTGCCCGGATTGCCCTGCTCGCCAGGGAAGACCAGCTTGACCGTGAAGTGCTTGTGGTTGCGGGAGATGCGGGTGGCGCTGACCCTCACGGAATGCGCCTGAGCACCGACGATCCGTGCCCTTGCGCTCACGATGCGCCTTTTCGGGCGAGCGTTGAACCTGTAGGTCGAGTAGCCGGTGAAGCTGACCGTCCGCTGGACTTTGGGCGTCAGATTGTATGTGGTGATGATGATCGCCGGCGCGGATCCCGCTCGCCGCGTACTGCTTGCTGTGCCCGGTACCGCTGCCGTGGCGAGAGCGAGGGTAACGAGGGCGATCAGCAGCGGCAGGCCGCGTAGGAAGAGTCGGGAGAGCCTGAGGCGTGCCACGCGCTGTCCAGGGAGCGATAGCATCGCAGTCAGTTTAGCCCTGCTCACATAATCGCAACTTTCAGCCGATTACGGGGCTTGAAGTTGGGCTGAGCGCAATTGGCGGCGCCGCATAGGCCGCAGACGACGAAGAACGCGATCGTGCCGAGCGTCCCCACGTCGAGGTCGGGCAGCCGGTTGACCGCCGGCGGTGTGAGCAGAGAGCATCGCGCTCGAACGCAGAGTCCCCCGCAGAGGGGCCCGCGAGCTTCATCGGTATAGTCCCTGCCGCTCGCCAAGCCAAGCCCAAATAGGGGGGAAGTTGTCTACCCAAGCGCTGTCGCCCATCTCGGAGAAGCTCGCGTTCTATCGGCGCGCTGCCAACTACATCGCGGTGGCGATGATCTACCTCCAGGACAACCACCTGCTGGAGGAGCCCCTGAAGCCCGAGCACGTCAAGCACCGCCTGCTTGGCCACTGGGGGACGGTGCCGGGGATCAACCTGATGTACGCGGGGCTGAACCGCCTGATCCTCGATACCGACGCCAGCGTCCTGCTGGTGACGGGCCCCGGCCATGGCGCGCCGGCGAACCTCGCGAACCTGTGGATCGACGGGTGCCTGGAAGACGTCAAACCCGAGATGGGTCGCGACCGCGAGGGGCTTGCAAAGCTCGTGCGGCTCTTCTCCTGGCCCGGCGGCTTCCCGAGCCACATCGCCCCAATCGTGCCGGGCACGATCCACGAGGGCGGGGAGCTGGGCTACGCGCTGGCCACCGCCTTCGGGGCCGCCCTGGACAACCCCGAGCTGATCGTGGCCTGCATCGTCGGGGACGGCGAGGCCGAGACCGGGCCGACCGCGGGGGCGTGGCACTCCAACAAGTTCCTCGACCCCGCCACCTCCGGGGCGGTACTCCCGATGCTGCACCTCAACGGCTACAAGATCGCCAACCCCACGATCTTCAGCTCGATGAGCGACACCGAGCTCACGAAGCTCTTCGAGGGCTACGGCTGGCACCCCCTGATCGTGCAGGGCGAGGACCTCGACGGCGAGCTGGCCGCGGCGCTCGACACTGCTCACGGTGAGATTCGCGAGCTGCAGGGCGCCGCGCGCGAAGGCAGCCGGCCGGAGCGGCCGATCTGGCCGATGCTGATCGTGCGCTCGCCCAAGGGCTGGACCGGCATCCGCGAGCTCGACGGCATCCAGGTGGAGGGCACCTCCAAGGCCCACCAGGTGCCCGCGATGCAGGCCCGCACCAACCCCGAGCACCTGCAGGCGCTGGAGGAGTGGCTGCGCTCCTACGGCCCCGAGGAGCTGTTCGACGCCAGCGGCGGCCCCGCCCCCGAGATCGCCGCGATGTGCCCCACCGGCGAGCGGCGCATGGGCGCCAACCCCCACGTCAACGGGGGACGCATGCGGGTCGCGCTGCAGCTGCCCGAGCTCTCGGCCCACGCCGTCGCGCTCGAGCGGCCCGGCGCCAGCACCGAGAGCTCGCTCGGCGCGGTCGGCGAGTACCTCGCCCAGGTCTTCGAGCTCAACCGCGAGCAGGCCAACTTCCGCGTCGTGTGCCCCGACGAGGTCGCCTCCAACCGGCTGGGGGCGCTGTTCAAGGTCGAGAACCACGCCTACGAGTGGCCCGTCGATCCCGAGATCAACCCCGACTACAAGCCCGACGGGCGCATCATGGAGGTCCTCTCCGAGCACAACTGCCAGGGCTGGCTGCAGGGCTACGTGCTCACCGGCCGCCACGGGCTCTTCCCCTGCTACGAGGCCTTCATCCCGATCGTCGACGGGATGGTCAACCAGTACGGCAAGTTCCTGAAGATGTCCCGCGAGGAGGCGCCCTGGCGCGAGCCTGTGGCCTCGCTGAACTACCTGCTCACCTCCGAGGGCTGGCGCCAGGACCACAACGGCTACTCCCACCAGATGCCGGGCTTCATCAACTCGATGCTCAACCGCCGCGAGGAGCACGCGCGCGTGTACGTGCCGCCGGATGCCAACACGCTGCTGGCCACGATGGACCACTGCCTGCAGGCGACCGGCTGCATCAACCTCATCATCGGCTCCAAGCTGCCGCTGCCGCAGTGGCTCTCGATGGAGGAGGCCCGCGAGCACGTCCGCGCCGGGGCCTCCGCGTGGAAGTGGGCGAGCAGCGACGAGGACGGCGAGCCCGACCTCGTGCTCGCAAGCTGCGGCACGATCCCCACGATCGAGCTGCTCGCGGCCGCGAGCCTGCTCAAAGAGGACGTGCCCGATCTGAAGGTGCGCTTCGTCAACGTCACCAACCTGTTCGCGCTGGCCGCGCCCGGCAAGCATCCCGACGCGATGCCCGCAAGGGCGTTCGACGAGCTGTTCACCAAGGACAGGCCGGTGATCTTCAACTTCCACGGCTACCCCTCCGCGGTCCACCAGCTGATCCACCGCCGCCCCCAGCAGGAGCGCTTCCACGTGCGCGGCTACGCCGAGGAGGGCACCACCACCACGCCCTTCGACCTGCTCGCGATGAACGGCGTCGACCGCTACCAGCTCGCCATCGAGGCGCTCAGCCGTGTCGACGTGGCCATCAGCGACAACATCGGCGGCATGTCCGGCGCGTTCGCAGTGCGCGACATCGGCGGCGCCCAGGCGGCGATCGCGAAGTACCGCGAGCAGCTCGCCGCGCACCGCCGCTACGCGCGCGAGTTCGGCGACGACCCGGCGGAGCTCACCAACTGGGTGTGGCCCGGGTCCAAGGCGTGACGAGAGTGCGGGGAACAGTGACGAGGTACGGGGAACGGGATGACGCGCAGGGTCGAGGATCGATGAGCACGAACACCGCGAGGAGCCGATGAGCACCGATGACGCGCAACGGGCCGACGCCCACTTCCAGGCCGGCGAGTACCGCCAGAGCCGCGAGGCCGCTCTGGCGGGTCTCGCGGCCGCGCCGCAGGACGTCGAGCTGCTCGTGCTCGCCGGGCGCGCCGGCGTGGAGCTCGACGCGGACGACGCCACCGAGCAGCTACGGCGCGCCACCGAGCTGGCGCCCGAGCACGCCGATGCCTGGCACCACCTGGGCGAGGCGCTCGCGACCGAGGGCCGCATGGACGAGGCCAACGACGCCTTTCGCCGGGCCGTCGAGCTCAACCCCGCCGATCAGGTGGCGCTCAGCCACCTCGGCCACACCTCGGCCGCGACCGGTCGCGAGGAGGAGGCCGTGGGCTACCTGAGCCAGGCCGCGCAGAGCTTTCGCGGGGCCTCCACCGCGGCGATCAGCCTGGTGGACATGTACCGCACGCTCGGCCACTACGAGGAGGCGCTGACCCAGGCCCAGCGCATCGCCGAGGCCGAGCCCGACGATCTGGTGGCCGCGCTCGACGTGGCCGAGCTCAGCCTCGAGGTTGGCCGGCTCGACGAGGCGCTCGCCGCGTTCGAGCGCCTGCGCGAGCTCGACGAGGTGCCCGGCCACGAGGTCTACCCCCTGCGCGGGATGATCAAGGCCGAGATCCAGCGCGAGGAGTGGCAGCGCGCGCTGGCACTCGCCCGCGAGGTGCCGCTCAGCGACTCGCAGGGACGCGCGGTCAACCTGATCGCCTTCCTCCAGGCCCAGAGCGGCGAACCGGCCGAGCAGGCGCCCCCGCGTGAGGAGGTCGACGCCGCTCTGGCGGGGTCGCTGGCAGAGTACCGGCGTATGCACGCCGACGATCGCCGTCTCGCCTCGGAAGATCTCCTTGGCTGAGGTGGCCACAGCCGGCCGCGCGGACGCGGTGGATTGGTTTCGCTGCCCCTCCTGCGCGTCCTTCGTCTACCACAAGCGCCTGCGCCGCAACCTCGGCGTCTGCCCCGACTGCAATCACCACTTCCGGCTGCGCATCCGCGAGCGCCTTGGCCAGCTCCTCGATGAGGGCAGCTTCGAGGAGCTGAGCGCAGACCTCGAGATCGTGGACGCGCTCTCCTTCGCGGACTCCAAGCCCTACGTCGAGCGGATCGCGCAGGCGCAGAAGAAGAGCGAGACCAAGACCGGCGCGCTGCACGGCACTGGGACGATCGACGGCCTGCCGATCGTCGTGGCCGGCATCGACTTCTCCTTCATCGGCGGCTCCATGGGCGGGGCGGTCGGCGAGTCGATCACGCGCGCCGCCGAGCTCGCGTTGCAGACGCGCACGCCGCTGCTCGTGATCTCCGCCTCCGGCGGCGCCCGCATGCAGGAGGGGTGCGTGTCGCTGATGCAGATGGTCAAGACCTCCCAGGCGATGGCGCGCCTGGCCGAGGAGGGCGTGCTGTTCATCTCGCTGCTCACCGACCCCACCTACGGCGGCGTCAGCGCCTCCTACGCGACCCTTGGGGACATCCTGATCGCCGAGCCCGACGCACACATCGGCTTCGCCGGGCCCACCGTGATCGAGCAGACGATCCGCCAGAAGCTCCCCGACGGGTTCCAGACCGCCGGCTTCCTGCTCGAGCACGGGATGCTCGATCTCGTCGAGCCCCGCGAGAGCCTGCGGCGCACGATCCGCAACCTGCTCGATCTCCACGCCCAGGCCGAGGGGGCGCGCGGCGAGGATGCCCAGGCGCGCAAGGGACGCCTGCCCGCCACCGAGGGGGCGGCGCCGATCGTCGATCCCGCGCAGCTCCCCGCGCGCGACCCCTGGGAGATCGTGCAGCTCGCCCGCCACATCGACCGCCCGCGGATGCTCGACCTCGTCGGCTTCGCCTTCGACGGCTTCCAGGAGCTCCACGGCGACCGCCTCTTCCAGGAGGACCACGCGATCGTCGCCGGCCTCGCGCGCCTGGGCGAGCTGACCGTGATGGTGATCGGCCAGCAGAAGGGCCACACCACCAGCGAGCTGGTGGAGCACAACTTCGGGATGCCCGAGCCCGAGGGCTACCGCAAGAGCATGCGCCTGATGCGCTACGCCGCCCGCTTCGGCCTTCCGCTCGTGACACTCGTGGACACCCCCGGCGCCTACCCCGGCCTCGGAGCGGAGGAGCGCGGGCAG
Organism: uncultured Solirubrobacterales bacterium; assembly: GCA_963742275.1. Classification (GTDB taxonomy): domain Bacteria; phylum Actinomycetota; class Thermoleophilia; order Solirubrobacterales; family Solirubrobacteraceae; genus Palsa-744. Next base: position 212,489 of record CAVUKU010000003.1, read on the forward strand.
TCCAACGCGATCGCCGAATCGATCATGCTGATGGCGCGCCTGCCCGTTCCCGCCGTGACGGTCGTCACCGGCGAGGGCGGCAGCGGCGGCGCGCTCGCGATCGCCGCGGGCGACCGGGTGCTGATGATGGAGAACGCCTACTACTCCGTGATCAGCCCCGAGGGCTGCTCCACGATTCTCTTCAAGGACGCCAGCGCCGCCCCCCGCGCGGCCAAGGCGCTGCGCATCACGAGCCCCGACCTGTTGCGCCTGAGCGTGATGGACGCGGTCGTGGCCGAGCCCGAGGGCGGCGCGCAGGCCGACCCCCCCGCCGCCGGGGCCAACCTCAAGGCCGCAATCGTGGCCAGCCTCGGCGAACTGCTCCCGCTGAGCGCCGATGAGCTGATCGCCCAGCGCTACGAGCGCTTTCGCAAGTTCGGCACCCCCGGGCGCCAGCCCACACTTCCGCCAATCACAGGGGAGACATGAGCGAGAACGAGAACACCCCAGCCACCCCCGACCGCGCGCTGATCGAGTCCGTGTGGGCCGAGGCCCGCGACCTGATCAAGCGTCTAGAGGGCAGCACCGTGCAGCGCTTCGCGGTCGCCGCCGGCGACTACAAGATCGAGATCGAGCGCGGCTCCCCGCCAGCCGCGCAGGGCATGCCAGGCGTACCCCCCCCTCCTCCCCCCTCTCCCAGCGGACCCGTCGCCACCGGAGCGGGCCCCGGCATGAGCATCGCGCCCGGCGCGCGCATGGCCTCCGGCGTCTTCACGATCGGCGATCTCGAGGCCGACAACAGGGTGCCGGTGCTGGCGCCCCTGGTAGGGACCTTCTACGGCGCCGCGCAGCCCGGCGCCAAGCCGTTCGTGGAGGTCGGATCGAGCGTGGAGCCCGGCCAGACCGTCTGCATCGTCGAGGCGATGAAGATGATGAACGAGGTCGCCGCCGGCGAGGGCGGCAAGGTCGCCGAGATCGTCGTGGAGAACGGCGAGTGGGTCGAGTTCGAGCAGGTGCTCATGTACCTGGAGCCCGCCGATGACTAGAGCGACGGCTGGGCGGCAGCCTCGCCCCTCGGGCTGCGTCCCCATGTCCTCGATCGCTCGCGCGCCGCAGGTCGCCGCAGTGGCTTCCGGCGGCTGCATCGAGCGTCCAGCGACCCCGGAGAGCTGACCCTTGTTCGAGAAGGTCCTGATCGCCAACCGCGGTGAGATCGCGCTCCGGGTCGCGCGCGCCTGCCGCGAGCTCGGCATCAAGTCGGTCGCGATCTACTCCACCGCCGACGCCGAGTCCGCCGTGGTGCGCTTCGCCGACGAGGCCGTGCACGTCGGGCCCCACCACCCCGGCAAGAGCTACCTGCACATCCCCAACGTGATCGGCGCCGCCCAGAAGACCGGCGCCGACGCGATCCACCCCGGCTACGGGTTCCTCTCCGAGGACCCCTTCTTCGCCGAGATCTGCTCCGACAACGGGATCACCTTCATCGGGCCCCGCCCCGAGGTGATGGAGAAGGTCGGCGACAAGGCGATCGCGCGCGACCTGATGCAGAAGGCCGGACTGCCGCTCCTGCCCGGGACGATCGAACCCGTGCAGACCGCCGAGGAGGCGCAGGAGATCGCCGACGGGATCGGCTACCCCGTGATCATCAAGGCCGTCGCCGGCGGTGGCGGGCGGGGCATGAACGTCGTGCGGCGCGCCGAGGATCTCGTGCGCCTCTATCAGACCACCCGCGCGACCGCGCAGGCCGTCTTCAAGGACAGCGCCGTCTACATCGAGCGCTACCTCGAAGCCCCCCGCCACACCGAGGTGCAGCTCGTCTGCGACAGCCACGGCAACGGCGTCTACTTCTTCGAACGCGACTGCTCGGTGCAGCGCCGCCACCAGAAGCTGATCGAGGAGGCGCCCTCGATCCACCTCTCAGACGAGCAGCGCCGGGACATCGGCGAGCGTGCCGTCGCCGGCGCCCTAGCGGTCGGCTACACCGGCGCCGGCACGATGGAGTTCCTGCTCGACCACCAGGGCAACCTCAGCTTCATGGAGATGAACGCCCGCATCCAGGTCGAGCACCCCGTCAGCGAGATGGTCACGAGCGTCGACTTGATCCAGGAGCAGATCCGCGTCGCCGCCGGCGAGCCGCTGTCGGTCACCCAGGAGGACGTCGTGCTGCGCGGCCACGCGATCGAGTGCCGCGTCAACGCCGAGGACCCCGACCGCGACTTCGCCCCCGCCGCCGGGCGCCTGGACGTCTATGTCCCCCCCGGCGGGCCCTGGACGCGCGTGGACTCCCACTGCTACCCCGGCTGGAACATCTCCCCCTTCTACGACTCGCTGATCGCCAAGCTGATCGTGTGGGCGCCCACCCGCCTGGAGGCGATCGAGCGCATGGACCGCGCACTCTCGGAGTTCCAGATCGAGGGGCGCGGGGTGAAGACCACGATCCCCTTCCACCGCCGCGTGCTCGCCGACGCGCAGTTCCGCTCCGGCGATGTGACAACGGACTTCGTCGAGCACTTCCTCGCGGGCGAGGCGGTGACGGCGACATGAGCCACCAGTTGGCGCGACATCCGCGACCGACCCCCAACGATACGTTCTGCTCGCGACCCGCGCCCGACCCAAAGCAAGGAGACCCCAATGAGCAGCGGTGAAGCCGCAGTTGAGATGTTGCCCGAGGTGCTGGACTACCTGGGCGAGCAGCGAACGCTCACGCTCGCGACCGCCAGCCCCACCGGGGTCCCCCACGCCGGCACCTTCCTCTACGTGCACGACGGCCCCGAGCTGTACTTCTGGACGAAGGCCCACACCACCACCGCCCGCCACATCGAGCAGAACCCGCTGGTGTCCTTCACGATCGATCGCTACTCCGAGGACCTCCAGAAGATCCGGGGGTTGCAGGGCCGGGGTGAGTGCCGCGTGATCCTCAGCGGCGAGCAGATCGCGCGCGTGGCCGACCTCTTTGGGCAGAAGTTCCCGGCGCTCTCCCCCGGCACCACGATGACGATCTCGTTCTTTCGCATCGTCGCGAGCGAGCTGCAGTTCACCGACAACACCGACGCCGCCACCCACCATCAGGAGGGGACCTTCGGCGTGGAGTTCCACCGCGAGCGCGCCTACAGCGTCTTCAGCGACCTGCCCCTTCAGAGCGTCGCCAACCTCACCGGCGAGCTGCAGATCCTCGACTGCCCCGCGGGCGAGACGATCGCGCGCGCGGGCGGTCCCGCGGACAAGTTCTTCATCGTCGTGGACGGCCGCGTCAAGGTCGGGCGCGAGGGCGCCGGCGAGGGCGCCACGACGGCGACGCTCGGCCCCGGGCAGTTCTTCGGCGAGCTCGCGATCCTGCGCGACCGGCCCCGCACCGCCACGCTGACCGCGCTTGAGCCCACGCGGCTGCTCGCGATGGAGCGCGACACCTTCCGCGACATCGTCGCCGAGTCCCTGGGGACCACCAAGGACTTCGACGAGATCGTCCGCGCGCGGCTGCGGAGCCTCGACTGAGGGGCCCTCCGCGAGCACGCCCGCTCATGTCAGCGCCAGCATTCAGCAGCAAGGACTTCCGCGACACCGTAGGCGCGTTCGCCACCGGCGTCACGGTGATCACCACGCGCGGTGAGGAGCACGCCTACGGGATGACCGCCAACGCGTTCTCCTCGGTGTCGCTCGATCCCCCCCTGGTGCTGGTGTGCACGATCGCGCGCTCGGAGGGCAGCGAGCACCTACGGAGCAACGGGGTGTTCGCCGTGAACATCCTCGGCACCGACCAGGAGCCGCTGTCGCGGTACTTCGCCTCCAAGGAGCGCCCCCGCGGCCGCGATGCGTTCGCCGACGTGGCGCACAGAGCCGCCACCAGTGGCTCGCCGATCCTCGAGGGCGCCCTCGCCTACCTCGACTGCCGCCTACACGCCGAGCATGAAGCGGGAGACCACGACATCTTCATCGGCGAGGTGCTCGAGATCGGCTCCCGGGAGAACTCCGAGCCGCTGATCTTCCACCGCGGGCAGTACCGGCTGCTCGGGGCTTGAGCTCGATCCACGGCGTCAGGGCGCGCCAGTACCTGGACGACGCATCGCCGATCATCGTCCTCGCCTCAGGGTCAGCTCTCCGAGGGTCAGCTCCTGCGCCGCGCGGGTCCTCAGGCTGTCGAGCCGGCGAAAGCCGACAGCTTCTTCGGCGAGTCGGCCGCAAAGACCTCGACGTCGCTGTCGATCTGACGCGCGAGCCCTCCCAGCACGCGCCCGGGCCCAAGCTCCAGGAACCTCGTGCAGCCCTCCCCCACGAGCGTCTGCACGCAGTCCACCCAGAGCACCGGGCTCGCGATCTGCGCCACCAGAGCCTGGCAGACCTCCTCGCCGGTTCTGATCACCGTGCCGGAGGCGTTGGCGACCAGCGGGACCTTGGGATCCATCCAGGTGAGCTTGCCCATCGCCTCGGCCATCTCCCGCTGAACCGGCTCCATCAGAACGCTGTGAAAGGCGGCCGACACCTTCAGGCGCACCGCCTTGCTGGCGCCCGCCTCCTCGGCCAGCTCGAGTAGCCTCTGCACGCCCCCCTCCTCCCCGGAGACCACGGTCTGCCGGGGGCTGTTGAAGTTGGCGGGAGCCACGGTGCCCGCCTCGGAGGCCGTCTCGCACAGCGCCCGCACATCCTCGGCCGGCAGGCCCACGATCGCCGCCATCCCGCCCGGGCGTTCGGACCCGCAGTTGGCCATCAGCCTCCCGCGCAGCGACACGAGCTCCATACCGTCCTGCAGGTCGAGCGCCCCCGCGGCGACCGCCGCCGTGTCCTCGCCGAGGCTGTGTCCGGCCATGAAGTCGGGCTCCAAGCCCGACTCGCACGCCAACTCGTGGATCGCGAGCGAGATCGCGAACAGGGCCGGCTGAGCCACGTCGGTGCGGGTCAGCTCCTCGATCGGCCCCTCCAGAGCGAGCGCCCGGATCGGCAGTCCCGAGGCCTCATCGGCCAGGTTGAAGTAGCGATCGAACAGCTCGGGGCGCGCGTCGAGCAGCTCTGCGCCCATGCCCACACGCTGCGAGCCCTGTCCGGGGAATACAAATGCCGTTGCACCCATATGCAGCGCTCCTTGTCTAGGCGGGGATCTCGCGCAACCGATTGGTGTCGACGTCGTAGACGAAGCCGCGCACCAGGTCACGGTGTAACAGGAACTGAGATTGGCGGACGCGCAGGATCGACTGGCGCACGTCCGCCTCGACGTCGGTGAAGGACTCGATCGCGAACGCCGGCGCCACGCCGGTCGCCTGCTGCAGCTCGGCGCGAAACCCGTCGTCGGTGAGCGACTGCATGCCGCAGTTGGTGTGATGGATCAGCATCACCTCACGCGTTCCCAGCCGTCGCTGGGAGACCGCCAGCGAGCGGATCACGTCGTCGGTGACCACCCCGCCCGCGTTGCGCAAGATGTGCGCCTCGCCGCCGTTCAGGCCAAGCGCCGCGAAGACGTCGATGCGGGAGTCCATGCATGTCACGATGGCCAGCCGGCGGCTGGGCCGGACGTCGAGATGCCCGGTGGGCCGTGCGGCCGCGAATGCCTCGTTGTTGGCGAGCAGCTCGTCGATCGCGTCCATCGAGGGAACCCTAGCCGGATCCAGATAGGCTTGGCCCCTCGTGCGACTCGAGAACGTCTTTCGACATGGGCCTGTCGGCCTCTTGAAAGCGGCTCTCAGAAAATGCTTTGCAATGGGCGGTGTTCCCAGAGGAGGCTGTTTTGGATCTCGGGCTTAGTGGAAAGCGGGCGCTCGTCACGGGCGGCTCGCGCGGTATCGGGCGTGCACTGGTATTGGGGCTGGCGCAGGGAGGCGCCTCGGTTGGGGCCTGCTACAACCGGGAGTCCGACGACGTGGAGCGCCTGCGCGGGGAGCTTCAGCAGATCGGTGGCGCGAGTTTCCTCACGCAGGCCGACCTCTCAGATCCGGCGTCGGCAGAGGCCTTCGTCCGGGACACGAGCGAGCGCTTTGGAGGCCTCGACATCGTCATCAACAACGCCGGCGTGGTGAGCCACGCGATGATCGAGCAGCTGGCGCTCGAGGAGTGGCACCGGGTGATCGACACCAACCTGACCGCCGTCTACCTCGTGAGCAAGGCCGCCCTTCCGGTGATGGGCGAGGGGGGATCGATCGTCAACATCACCTCGGCGGTCGCGATGCGCGGGATGCCGGGGCGCGTGCACTACATCTCCTCCAAGGCCGGGCTGATCGGCCTGACACGAGCCCTCTGCAAGGAGGTCGGCAAGCGGGGTATCCGCGTCAACGCGCTCGCACCCGGGATCATCGAAACCGACCAGACCGGCGAGCTCGACGAGGCCGGCCGCGCGCGCTACTCCGGCCTCGCGGCGCTCAACCGGCTGGGACGGCCGGAGGAGATCGCCGACGTCGCGCTGTTCCTGGCAAGCGATCACGCGAGCTTCGTCTCCGGGGTGACGCTGAACGTGGATGGAGGAATCTGAGGGGGAGGGGGGATCTGAGGGGAGGGGGTTCTGCGAGGAGGGGGTTCTGGGGCGGTCAACCAACGCCCGGCCCGACCGGCGCCAACGGCAGCTCGCCGGCTCCTCCTGCGGTTCTGCGGTGGTTCCCGGAGTGAGGTCTGCGGTGGTTCCCCGATGTATCTCGTGGCAGCTGCCGGATGCGATGAGCTCACGCGGGACGTAGGTTATTCCTGAGCCGTACTGGGCAGATCCGCCCGACCGGCGTACCGCGTCAGAGCAAATCAAGGGGGGACTTCGATGCCGTCGAACACGGGGCTGTCGAGTGGGAGTCTGACGGGGCGGCTGATCGCTTTCTATGCGATCCTGGCGGCGCTCACGGCCATCGTGGTGGTTGTCGTCATCGACCGAGGCGGCAGCGAGAAGGCGCTTCCAGCGATCGCCGGGGGATACGTCGCGAGCGCTCCGAGCAGCTGCCTGGGGCCGGCGCCCGCGCCCGTGGGTGGGGCGCCGCTGCCGGCGACCGCGCCCACCCAACTGCCCCCGCCGGGACCTGCGTTTAGCGTCAACCAGTCCGGACAGTTCGTAAGCCTGACCAACAATCAGCGCACACTCGGTGGACAGCTGCGCCTGCAACCCGGCGCCACCGCCGGCGGTGCCCACCGCCTCTCGGGGACGATCGACTGCGTGTCTGGCAAGCAGCAGACGCTCGCCGCGCTCGCGGTGCCCGGCGTAAAGGGCTCGATCGCCGGGACGCTCGGCGGTTCCGCCTTCGCAGCCACCCTCAAGACCCCCCCACCAGCCCCCGGCTCGGCGCTGCCCCGCGCGCCGAGCGGGATCGCCGGTAAGTACGCGCTGTCCCCCACCTCGACCTGCTTCGGCGGCTCGTTCACCCTGAACGGCAGCGGATCCAGCTACACCCTCATCGCCGCAAGCCACAAACTCGGGCGGCTCTCGTATACGAAAAAGACGAGCGCAGTCAGTGGAGATGTCGCCTGCACGAAAGGCGGCTCCGTGCGCCTGACGGCGACGGCGAACGACATCCTGCTGCAGAACGTGAAGTTGATTCCGCTGCAGGTGGCCACGCCTGTTCCGTCTGCCAAAACGACCGTCAAAGCTGCGCTCCTCACCACCTCGAAGCCGACCGCCAAGGCGGCGCTGGGCACCTCGGGATCGTCGGGCGCAGTGCCGGTGATCACCACCTCCAAGCCGGTGGCCAAACCGGCGCTGATCACTCCCTCGGGCCTACCCCCGTCGGGTGAGCAGTTCACCGCCACCAAGCAGCGCAGCTCGTTCACCAAGCTCGTGGCGGCCTTCTTCCTGGCCGTTTTGATCGTGCTGATCGTCGCCCGGGCGTTCGGGATGGTCGCGGTGAGGGTCGGCCAGCCGCGCGTGATGGGCGAGGTGATCGCGGGGATCGCACTCGGCCCCTCGCTCTTTGGCCTGCTCGCGCACAACCTCCAGGCCACGATCTTCTCGACCGACATTCTCCCCGCGTTCGGCGTCGCCGCCAACCTCGGGCTGATCTTCTTCATGTTCCTGATCGGCATGGAGGTCGACCAGAAGCAGCTCAAAGGCAGGGCCGCTCCCGCTGCGGCGATCTCCAACGCGAGCATCGCGTTGCCGATGCTGCTCGGCATCGCCGCCGCGCTGCCGCTGTACAAGCTGCTGGGCCCGAACATCAAGTTCGCCGCATTCGCGCTCTTCATGGGCGTCGCGATGTCGATCACGGCCTTCCCGGTCCTCGCGCGGATCCTCGCGGAGCGGCGGATGCTCAAAGGGGAGGTCGGCTCCCTGACGATCGGCTGCGCCGCGATCGACGACGTCAGCGCCTGGTTCTTGATCGCGCTCGCGACCACGATCGCCGTCTCGGGCTCATTCGGCGTCGTCGCGCGGACAATCGGCGAGGCGGTCGGGTTCGTGCTCGTGATGGCGCTCGTGGTCCGGCGGATCCTGGCGCGCATGGCGACCGCCTTCGACGAGGCCGGGCAGATCCCCTCCGGATGGTTCGCCGCGATCGTGGTGGGCGTGCTGCTGTCGGCGTACATAACCGAAGCGATCAACATCGACGTGATCTTCGGCGGCTTCATCATGGGGATGGTGATGCCCCGGCACGCGCGCTTGACCGAGGATGTCACGCGCCGGGTCGAGGACTTCGTGGTCACGCTCCTGCTGCCGATGTTCTTCGTCTACACGGGGCTGAAGACCAACATCACCCTGCTCGACCGTCCCGAGCTGTGGCTCATCACCCTGGGTCTCGTGGTGCTCGCGATCGTCGGCAAGCTCGCCGGGGCGGCAATCGCCGCGCGTGTGTGCGGCTTTGACTCGCGCGCCTCGATGGTGATCGGCACGTTGATGAACACGCGCGGGCTCACCGAGCTGATCGTGCTCAACATCGCGCTCGAAGTCGGCGCGATCTCAAGTGTGCTGTTCACGGCGCTCGTGATCATGGCGATCATCACCACGCTGATGACGGGTCCACTGCTGAAACTGCTCGACCCCCGCAACGAGTACGGGACCAAGCTCGAGGACGAGCTCGCCGGCGCGGCCCTCGCTGCCGCGCGAGAGCACCCCGGCCTACCGGTGGCGGAGCGCGCGATCCTCGTCGCCTCGCACACCGACGCCGCTCTCGAGCGCCTGATCGAGCTGGCGCAGCCGCTGGCGCGCTCGGCGCCCCAGCGCGAGCTGATCCTCACCCGTCTGGTGGAGCCCCCCCGGGGCGCCGGAGTGCGCGGCGGTCTGCAGACCGAGAACCTCCAGCTCGAACGGACCTCGCAGACGATTGCGCAGGCGCGCGAGCACCTGGCCGCAGACGGTGTGCTGGCGCGGGGTGTCGCGCTGAGCTCCAGCCACCCCGGCGCGGACCTCGCACACATTGCCGAACGCGAGCCCGTCGATCTGGTGCTGACCGAGGGGCGCAGGCGCCTGATCGGCGAGGGCGTGCCGCTCGGGGACGTGAGCGTGCTGCTCGAACGGGCCGAGTGCGACGTCGCCGTGCTGATCGCACGGGAGAGCGCGCCGCTGCACCTCGGGCCTGAGAGCCCGGTGCTCGTGCCTTTCGGCGGCGCGGAGCACGACTGGGCCGCCCTGGAGCTCGGCTCCTGGCTCTCCTCCGCCACCGGTGCGCCACTCAAGCTCCTCGGCGCCGGCGGGCAGACCGATGATGGAAAGTCGGTCACCCGCATACTCGCCGACGCGGGCCTGCTCGTGCAGCAGACGACCGGTATCGCCACGGAGCCGCTGGTCATCTCCGGCGGGCGCGATGGCATCGTCTCGGCCGCGTCGGGCGCCGGCCTGCTGGTGATCGGCCTCTCCGAGCGCTGGCGGCGTGAGGGTCTCGGGCCGACCCGCTCGGAGATCGCGAAGGCCGCTCCCGCCCCGGTGCTGTTCGTTCGCCGTGGCAGCCGCGAGGGCCTGTTCGCTCAGCGAGAGAACGTCACGCAGTTCAACTGGTCGAGGGCGGGACAGCCCTCGATGAGGTAGGTCAGACGGGCAGCGGCAGCACGGCCGTCACGCGGGTTGGCCCGCCCTCCATTGAGCTCAGCGAAAGCTTCCCGCCGAGGAGGTCTGCGCGTTCGCGCATCCCGATCAGCCCGAAGCCCTCGCTCGGCCCACCCGGCACGAAGCCGCAGCCGTCATCCTGGACCATCACCTCCACGCGTCGGGGTAGCTGCCTCACGCTCAGCGTCGCCTGCTCGGCTCCCGCATGCCGCGCGACGTTGCTGAGCGCCTCCTGGACGATTCGATAGATGGCATCCTCGATCTCGCGCGGGCGTTCGCGCACGCCGAACTCGATGTTCATGTCGAGCGCAAAGCCCGCCGCGGCCGCTTGGCGTTTTGCAAGCGACTCGATCGCGGGACCCAGCCCGAGGTCGTCCAGGGCCGCAGGGCGCAACTCGGTGATCAGGTCGCGCAAGCTGCGTGCCTCGACACCGATGTGCACGTCTGCCGTCTCGGCTGCGCGCCGCAGCGCTTCGGGGTCGTCGCGGGCGAGCCCTGCCGCTAGCACCATGCGGGCTCCGGTAAGCCCCTGCAACGTCTGATCGTGCAGCTCGCGCGCCCATCGAGCTCGCGCCTGCTCGGCCGCGTCGATGCTCAACCGCAGCCTCTCGGCGGCGACCGAGCGCGCGGTCGCAACGGCCGTGGCGGCGCTGGCTGCGACCGACACGAGCAGCTCCTCGTCCTCGTCGCCGAAGGCGCCTCCGTCGTCGCGGTCGATCCCCGCCAGCACCCCGAGCGTCTCGCCGCGGAAGATCAGGGGCACCAGCAGCGCCGTGCTAGCGCCGGGGAGCAGTTGGTCTAGCTGGTCGGCGCGATCTTCACGCGTGACGCGCAGCGGCTGCCCGCTCAGCAGCACCTCCCCCACCAGTGAACCCAGCTCTTCGCCCTCCGGTAGGCACACGAGCAGGCTGCGAGCGGCCACGACCTCGCGTCCGTGGGCGAGGATCAGCGACAGAACCCGCTCGAGATCGGTCTCGCCGCCGACGGCGCGGGCGATCTCAGCGAACGCCTCGAGCCGTTCGACGCTCTGGGCGAGCTGCTGGTTGGCGCGGGCGAGCTGGTCGGCGTACAACGACAGGTGGCGTTGCGCGTGCCGGCGCTCAGCGATGTCCTCGCGCAGCCGGTCGGCGAAGCGCCCCACCACCGCGCCGCTCACCAGCAGTGCCGCCCCGCGCGCCGTGTACCCGAGCACACCCAGGTGAACTGTCTGGAGCACACTCCAGGCGAACACCAGCCCGAGCGCCACCGCCGCGGCGAGCACGCCGGCGCGTGTGCCGAACTCGATCGCCAGCAACGCGATCGGCACGACGTAGAAGTTGGCGATCAGGGCGCCCGGGTCCCTGATCGCCAGGCGAGCGGCGAACGTGACCGCGAACAGGGCCGCGGCCACCGCGAGCACCACGAGGCGGCGGGGGTGAGACGGTCTCTCGGCCGCACTGCTTCTGAGACTCTCCAGGACGCGGCTCTCAGCGGCCTCGAACGCTAGCTGTTGGGCTCGCGCGGTGGTGCTCAACGGTGGATGACTCCGCGCTGCAGCGCGTAGCGGACGAGCTCCGGTCGGCCGCTCACGCCGAGCTTGCGCTGCAGGTTGGCTCGATGTGTTTCGACCGTGCGGGGGCTGATGAACATCTGCTTGGCGATCTCCGTGTTGGTGTGGCCAAGCGCCACCAGGCGCAGCACCTCGAGCTCGCGCTCGCTCAGCACCGCGGTGCCCCCGCCCTGCTAGAGCCCACCCGCCGATCGCCGGATCGAGATACCTCCCGCCCTTGCTGACCATGCGGATCGCGCGAACCAGATCGGAACGCGAGGCTTCCTTGAGTACATAACCCGCTGCCCCCGCCGACCACGCCTGTTGCGCAAACGCTGGATCGTCATCCATCGTCAGGATCACGATGGCGGTCGCGGGCGAGGCGCTGCGCAGCGCGGACAGCATGCCCAGACTGAGCTTGCGGCCCATATGGAGATCGAGCACCAGCACGCCCGGGGCTTGATCGAGCAGCAGCGCGTGCGTCTCGTCCAGATCGCTTGCCTCGCCGACGACCGCAAAGTCGGCCTCGGCCTCCAGCATCATTCGCAGGCCATCCCGCACGACCGCGTGGTCGTCGGCGATGACGAGCGTAAGCGGGGTACTGCTAGGACTTTGTGAGTCCCTCACCTGCCTCATCTATCGCGTAGGTGCCGTTGAAGATCTCGCCCGTGAACAAGTGCAGCTTGAAGTTCTCGGGCTCGTGGGCATTCGTGAAGAACTCCCCGAAGCGTTCGATCGCTCGCTTGTGATACTCGGCCTCGGTGCTGGACAGCAGCTCATCCTCGCCCTCCCAGAAGGTGATCGAGAGCGCCTTGCCCGAGTCGGGGTCGACCAGCGAGAGCGCGCCCTTGAACCCCTCGCGCGCCATCGTCACCGGAAGGACGTTCTCGTACCAAAGTTTGAGGCCCTCTTGCACCCGTCCCTCGGGCGCCTGGACGTGAGTCACGCGACAGAACACATGCTCCCCCTTGTATGGGTTGGATGAGATTAAAGCTCGTGCCGATCCTAGCGCTCCGCCGGCCAGGTTGCGATCGCGCCAGGGGCGCCCCGCCGCTGGTGGCCAGCGCATGTAGGATCTCTGCGGTGGTGCGCGCGACCCTGTACATGACGGTCAAGGAGGGCCGCGGGCCGGACTTCGAGCGGGCCTGGCGGGCGATCGCCGAGCAGGTCCGCACCGTCCCCGGGAACATCCGCCAGACGCTCGCGCGTGACCCCGAGGACACAGACAGCTTCGTCGTGACCAGCGACTGGAGCAGCAGGGAGGTGTTCGGGGAGTTCGAGCGCAGCCCGGAGCAGGACGAGCTGACGGCGCCGCTGCGCGAGCTGCGCTCCTCGGCGCGCATGACGGTGCACGAAATACTCATCGACATAGAGGGTGGCGCAGGCGGCCGACCCCCGGCTGGCCGGGACCCTCTTCTTCAATCGGACGGAGGGGCGAGCTGAATGGCCGCACGTGTGATGGTTTTCGCCAAGATCAACCGTGAGGACGCCGAGGCGTTCGAGGCGGCGTATGCGCAGGTCACCGCCAACGTGAAAGGCACCGCCGGGCACATCGGCGACGAGCTGCTGCGACGCCGCGAGCCGACGGACCCTGAGGAGGAGCCCCTCAGCTACATCCTGCTCAGCGAGTGGGAGAGCAAGGATGCGTTCCTGGCCTGGGAGGAGTCGGTGGCCCACGTCGCCAAGCGCTCGCCGATGCACCCCTACTGGGCGGGGACCAACGAACGGATCATCTACGACGTCGCCCACACGATCAAGCCAACCGTCTGAGGGGGTCTCATGTACGCGCGAGTGAACACCACCGAGTGGAACCCCGAGAAAGTCGATGCCGGGATGCAGCTGACGGAGGAGAAGATCATCCCCTCCTACCAGGACCATCCAGGCTTTCGCGGCTACATCCTGCTGACCGAGCCTGATGGCGGTCCGCACGCGATCGCGATCACGCTGTGGGACAGCGAGGAGACCCGGGAGTCGAGCGCCGGGATCGCGCGAGCGATGGTCGGGGAGCTGAAGGACGTGCTGCAGGCGCCGCCCAAAACCGATCACTATGACGTGCGCTTCTACGTGCAGGGATAAGGAGAAAGGAAGGGTGTTATGGCGCAGTACTGGGCGCTCATGTGGGATATCAAACCGGGATCGCAGGACGCGGTCCGGCAGGCCTTCAAGGAATACGGCCGGCCCGATCACACGGTCCGCGACGAGGACGGCAACGCCGTCGGAACGCTGCTCAGCACACAGGTGTTCATGAAGGGCGACACGGTGATCAGGGTGGTGGAGACAACCGACGACGTGCCCCTGCCGGTGCTCGGCCAGCACATGGGTCGCCAGCCGGCCATCCGCGAGCTGGAGGACAAGCTCGATGAGCTCGTGGCCGAGCCCCGCGACATGTCCACCAGTGAGGGCGCGCGGGAGTTCTTCATGAAGAGCACGATGGAGCTGCTGGTCACGCGGCGGCACGACGAATGAGCGCGGGGCCACCTCCCGGTCCGCCTGGCGGGCCGCCCGGACCCGGGGGGCAGTCGGGCCCGCCCGGTGAGCTGTCCGGCCCGCCTGGAGGACCACCCGCCCCGCCTGGTGGAGCGGGCGGACCAGCAGGTAGGCCCGGTGGGCCGCCCGGAGGACCCCCCGGCCCGCCGATCGTGGTTGACGAGCAGCGCACCGGCGACTTCGCATCCCTGTTTCGCCTCGACGGCAGGCGCGTGATCCTGGTCGGCGGCTACGGCGGCATCGGCGAGGTGACCTCCCGCCTGTTCGCGGAGTGCGGCGCCGAGCTGATGATCGCGGGACGCTCACAGGAGAAGGCGCAGGCGCTCGCCGAGGAGCTCTCCGGGGCGGGGCACGTCGCGCACGGCCGGCGCGTGGACATCTCGAGCCGCGAGAGCGCGCGCGAGCTGATCGAGCAGTGCAGGCGCGAGCTGGGCGGGGTGGACGTGCTCGTGAACCTCGCCGGGATCGACATCGAGGCGCCGGCGGAGCGCTTCGAGGAGGAGGCGTGGCACTCCCTCCTCGACATCAACCTCTCGGGCGCGTTCTGGCTCTCGCAGGCGGCCGGCGAGGCGATGATCGACTCCGGACGCGGTGGGCGCATCGTCCACTACTCGACCACCCGCAGCGTCGCGGGCGCACGCCGGGGCTTTGCGGGGTATGCCGCCAGCAAGGCGGGCCTCAACGGCCTCATCCGCCAGCTCGCCACGGAGTGGGGCAAGTACCGCATCACCGTCAACGGGGTCGCGCCGGGGTTCGTCCCCACCGAGCTCGTGCGCGAGGCGGCCGCCGATGATAGGTTCGTCGCCATGATGCTCGGGCGGATTCCCTTCGGCCGCTTCGGCGAGCCGATCGAGCTGGCGAGCGCGACGCTGTTCCTCGCCTCCCCCGCGGCGAGCTTCGTCACCGGTCAGGTGCTCTTCGTCGACGGCGGCGTGACCGCGAGCTCCTAGCGTGGCCACCACCGACACCGACAAGCAGCGAATCGCGTTCATCGGCCTCGGTGTGATGGGCAACGGCATGGCCTGCCGGTTGGTCGAGTCGGGGTATGACCTCACCGTCTACAACCGCACGCGCTCGAAGGCCGAGGAGATCGCCAAGCTCGGCGCCCGCGTCGCCGACTCCCCGGCGGACGCGGCTCGCGAGGCCGACGTGGTGATGCTCAGCCTCGCCAACCAGGAGATCGTCGGGCGGATGCTGTTCGATGCTGACGGGGTGTTCGAGACCCTCGGTGAGGGCGGCTACATCCTCGACATGAGCACCGTCCCACCCGACTTCCCCCGCGAGCTCGCGGGGCGCGCCCGGGAGGCGGGCTACCACGCGCTCGACGCCTGCGTGCTCGGTAACCCGATGCACGCCAGGAGCGGCGAGATGCGGGTCATGGCCGGAGGCGAGGAGCAGGACTTCCGGGCAGTCGAGCCGCTGCTGGAGGTGCTGGGCAAGGAGGTGACCTACCTCGGCAGCAGCGGCATGGGCGCGACGATGAAGCTGGTCCTGAACATGCTGATGGGGGTTCAGATGCCCGCGCTCGCCGAGGCGGTGGTCTTCGGCGAACGCGCCGGGCTGGCGCGCGAGCAGGTGCTGGAGATGATCGCCAAGAGCGGCTACAGCTCGCCTGTGATGGGCTTTCGCTGCGCGATCATGGGGCAGCGAAACTTCGAGTTCGCGGCGTTCAAGCTCGGGCTGATGCGCAAGGACATGACGCTCGTGCTCGGCGAGGCGCAGAAGGTGGGGGTGCCGATGCCCGTCACCGAGAGTGCCCACGCGATGCTCACCGCCGCCCAGCAGCAGGGGCTCGGCGACCTCGACGTCGCCGCGATGCTCGCCTTCCAGGAGCGGATGTCGGGGGTGCACGAGTACCCCTGGCCCGGCGCCGAGCCGGCCGAGGACGGTGGAGCGGCGTCGTGATCATCGACGTCCACGGCCACATCACTCACCCCGAGCTGTTCAAGCGCTACCCGATGCCACCCGCGCTCGCGGACATCGAGGGGATGCTCGACCGCAAGTCAGAGGCGGGGATCGGCCTGACGATCGTCGGCAGCCCGGTCGGCTTCGGGACGATGAGCAAGCGGGGCCACGACAACTACGCCCAGTCGGCCGACGAGCTGAAGTCCTTTCACGAGTGGCTCGCCGAGACCGTGCGCAAGCACGCCCCGCGGCTGGCCGCCTACGCCTACACGAACCCCTTCGGCGACGCGGCGCTGCTCGACCAGACCGCCCAGACAGTGCGGGACGGGGGGTTCGTCGGGCTGATCGTCAACACCAGCGTGGGCGGCGAGTACCTCGACTCGCCGCGCGCCGACCCGTTCTTCGAGATGGCGGCCGAGCTCGGCAAGCCGGTCTTCCTGCACCCTCCCGCCGAGCCCGTCGGCAGCGGCAGCATCGAGGACTTCCGGCTGGTCGAGCAGATCGGCCGGTTCATGGACGTAACGGTCGGCCTGGCGACGCTCGTGTTCGCGGGTCGACTGGAGCAGTACCCCGACCTCGATGTCATCGCGGCCACGGCGGGCGGCGCGATCTCGCTGCTCGCGGGCCGGATGGACCAGGCCTATCGGCCACGCCACTGGGCGGGCGGCGGTGGGCCCCCAGGCGGTGCGCCTCCAGGCAGCGGTCCTCCCACGGGTGGGCCTCCTGGCGGCGGATCGCCCGGCGGAGGGCCGGGCGCCGGCGGGCCACCACCGGGCACCCCGCCGCTCATGGCCCAGTACACCAACAAGATCACCCAGCCACCGAGCACCTATCTGCGGCGCGTGTACGTCGACACCGCCAACTACTCCAGCGTGCCCAACCACCTCGCCAACCTGGAGTTGATGGGTGCCGATCACATGCTGTTCGGCACCGACTCACCGCCCCTGGCGACGCCACTGCAGGATGCGATCGCGATGGTCGACGGACTGCCGATCTCGGCCGCCGAGAAGCGGAGCATCCTCGAGGAGAACGCGCTGCGTCTGTTCGGACTGTGATGTAGTCAGAACACGAGCTGGACGATCACGACAACGATCGCGATCACCAGCGCAATCAGCAGCAGCGGTACGAGCATCACAACGGGACGCCGGGCTCGCGGCGGAAGCCGGATGAGGAGTGGCAGCAGACGCATCCCTGTGGGGGATTTCATCAGCAGGCGGACGGGCAGCGGTATGGTCGGCGGAGGGCCAGGAGGGGGGCCGTCAGCCGGAGGGTCGGGATGGTCGGCAGCGGGAGGATCGGGAACCTCCACTGGCTTGGGAGGTATCTCAGTGCGATCCGATGCCTCCACCGGCTTGGGACGCATCACTGTGCGATCCGATGCCTCCACCGGCGCGGGACGTATCACTGTGCGATCCGATACGTCCTCCACCGGCTTGGGACGTATCACAGTGCGATCCGATGCCTCGAGCGGCGTGGGACGTATCACAGTGCGGTCCGATGCCTCCACCGGCGTGGGACGCACCACTGTGCGATCCGATACGTCCTCCACCGGGGGTTGTTCGGCATCGGCCATGCTGAGTGGCAGCCTAGTGGTACGCAGAGGCCGCGTCAACTGCGCGACCGTGCTCGACGCGTTGCGCGAGATCCCCGCTCATCCCGACGAGGTGGCTGCGGTTGGATCCGGCACCTCGGTCGCTCCCGCGTCGCTCGCCACGCCGGCCTGCTCATACACCGGCCGGCGGTACTGACGCTGGCGGCGGGCGTTCAGCGCGACGAGCCCACCGATCTCGCCGAGCAACGCGCGCCGGTCGCACCCGGGCCGTGCGAACACCCGTCCCATCGCGGCGGCCAGGCGCGGCGGAGTGAGGACCTGTGAGGGCTTCCCGCGGTGGCTGAAGAGATCGATCAACGGTGCCAGTTCGCCCCGGGCGAGCAGCCGCTTGCCGACCTCCGGAAGCGCGGTGGGCGCTTTGCCCGCTTTGCCGATGTCGGTCGCCAGCCAGTAGTGCCCGATCGCATCGTCGTTGCGCCAACGCCCCCACTCCACGAGCGCCTGGTCGAGCGCCTGATCGGAGCCCTCCAGGCCGCGGACGATCGGCTCTACCAGTGCCTCGCCCTGCCTGAACGCGTCCCCGATCCCCTGGCCGGCGGCGGGATCCTTGAAGTGCCCGGCATCGCCGAGCAGCACCCAGCCGGCGCCGGAGGCATCCCGGAAGAACCCCTGCCAGCGCAGCATCCCGAACATCTTCCCCACCCGGCGCGCTCCGGAGAGCGCCTCGGCCACCGGCTGGCAGCTGTGGACGTGCTCGATGAAGCTGCCCTCGAGGTCCTCCCGGTAGCGCGGGAGCTCGCTCAGCTCGGGCATCACCACGACCTGATACAGCCCGCTGTCCGACGGCGAGGCGATCACGAACCGCTCGCCCCAGCGATGCAAGAAGAACGCCGGATCGGGGCCCGCCTCGGCTCCCTCGAAGAACGACCAGTAGGCGAACCGCTCGTTCCACACCACGTTGTACTTGCGCGCCCCGGCGCTGCTCGCGACCGTCGAGTTGCGACCGTCGGCACCCACGACAAGTCGCGCCGCCAGCGTGCTCTCCGAACCATCCTGCTTGACCCGCACGCCGGTCACCCGCCCGCCTTCCTTCACCACGCCGGTCACCGTCGCCCCCATGCGCATCTCAGCCCCCGCCTCGGCCGCGGCCTCGGCGAGAATCGGGTCGAGGACCAAGCGACGCACCGATCTGAGCCCGCCGGCGTCGCCGGGCTGCTGGGGAACTGGCGCCTGGAACTGGAAGTCTTCGATGCGGAGGTTGACCATCCCCACGCAGGGCGCGCCGGTTGCCTGCAGCTTCTCCGTGACTCCGAGGCGCTCCAGGGAGGCGAGCGCCTGGGCCTGGAAGAAGTGGGTGGAGAGCGTGTCGCGGGGGAACTTCGCCTTCTCCACCACAGCGACACGCAGGCCTCGGCGCGCGAGCAGCGCCCCCAGCGGCGAGCCCGCGCAGCGCGCGCCGACTACGACCACGTCGAAGCGCTCAGCGATGCGAGCCTCGCAGCGATCTCCGTATACCCCACGAGCTGCCCGCAGGACGTCCGGACATCTCTACGCGGGCGGTCCGCCGACGCCCGGTGGCGGTCCGCCGACGCCCGCGGGCGGGCCACCGACGCCCGGGGGCGGCCCGCCGATGCCCGGTGGTGGGCCACCGACGCCCGCGGGCGGGCCACCGAGGCCTGGAGGCGGTCCACCCGCAAACGCCAGCGAGGAATCCCACAGGCCATCGATCCCCACGACCATCCCGCGCGCCTGCTCGATCGTCAACCCGGGCTCCTCGAACAGGCCGTCGGCCTCCCAGCGCTTTGGGTCGAGGCTCAACGCGTATGGGTTGATCGGCCGATCGGTCGGGGGTCCCTCCGGCAGCGCCTGCGCCGCCTGGTTGAAGATCGCGATCGCCAGCGCCTCCGAGTTGCGCACGTTGGTGCGCAGCTCCTCGAGCAGCGACTCGTCGTCGGGGTACTCCTTGACGAGGCCGAGGAGTCCTGCGACGAGCAGCGGGAAGGTCGCGAGCATGTCGGGGTCGCGCGGCTTGCGCTCGAGCTCGTGCCATTCGCGAAACAGCCTGTGCATGTTGATGTTCAACTTGAAGAGCCGATTCAGGTGCTCGTCGGCGCGCTTCATGAAGTCGATGTCGGTGAACTTGTTCTGCGTGAACAGCAGCACGCTCCCGGTGTGGTTGGAGTAGAAATCCCAGGTCAGCAGGCCGCACAGCACCCAGGCGTTGCCGAACACCGGGTATGAGTCCCGGTAGCGGGAGATGACGTGCTCGAAGAGGCGCTGGTAGAGGTCGTTGTAGTAGTCGACGCGCTCGCCGATCGCCTCGCCGTTCAAGTCGCGCGTGAGGAGATCGGCGGTGAAGGTGTTGCTGTAGCCGATGAAGTCCGAGCCAGGCGAGTAGAAGGGATCGGCGAACGCTCCCGCCTCCCCCACGAGCGCCCAGCGATCGGCTGAGAACATCTGCTTGACCCCGTAGGCGAAGTCTTTGACGCGGAGGAAGTCCTCGATGTCCTGCGGTCGCTCCTCGATCGCCGCGGCGAGCTGCGGCTCGTGCTCCCGCAGCCAGCCGAGCAGGCCCTCGAGCTCGTTGATCTCCTCGTAGGGGTGAAAGCGGGGGTCGGCGCATACGCCGATGCTGATCGGCCCCGAGGAGAGCCGGATCATCCACACCCAGTAGCCCTCCCCCATCAGGTGGTTGGTGCTGAACTGGCGGATGCCGGGCTTTGACATCCGCGCCATCCACTCGGGGTCGCCCGCGCCCCACTGCTCGAGGTCCAGTCCGCCTCCGAGCCGCAGCCACGCGGAGTTGATGTGGTGCCCACAGTCGGCCATGAGGTCCAGCTTGCGCTTGAGGATGCTGGCGCGGCCCGCGGCGTCCACGACCCAGCGCGCCGTCAGCGTCACCTCGTGCTCGAACTGCTCGAAGGTAACGCGGTGGGGATCGCTGTCGAGATCGACCTCTCTCACCCGCGCGCCCTGCTGCACGTCCACGCCGAGCGTCCGGGCGCGCGCGGCGAGCTTGTTCTCGAACAGGCCCCGGTCGAGCTGGAAGTTGTCGTGCGGCGGGTATATCGGGGGCCCGGCCTCGACCCGCTTGGTGATGTCCTCGTTGCCGTTCGCGGTCGGGAAGTAGCGCAGCCCGCACTTGATGAGCTGTTCGGAGTGCAGATGGTCGTGCATCCCGACGACCTCGGAGAAGTAGTGGGCGCCGGAGGGGACGGTCGACTCGCCGACCTTGAACGCCGCCAGCGGCGCCGGGCCCTCGCGCTTCTCGAGCACCACCACCGCCGTCTCGGGCCGCATCTGCTTGAGCTGGATCGCCAGTGTGAGACCGGCCAGGCCACCCCCGAGAATCGCGACGTCGTAGTGCTCCTGCGGCGGGCGCACCGCCGCGAACTCCACAATTGAATCGCCCCGTTCGATGCTCACGCCAGGCGCCATCCTATACGACCACGCCGTCACGCACGTGGAAGCTCGACCGGCTGGCCTGCGCGAAGCAGGCTCGCAACGGCGCCAGCAGGCGGGCGTGATCCTCCGAGGCGTCCCAGGCGCCCGAGCGCTCGATGCTCTCCCACTCGCTGATCACCAGCCAGCGCTCGCCGTCCTCACTTGACTGGCACAGCTGATGGCCGATCAAGCCCGGCTCCTGGGCGACCCGCGCGCGCAGCGCTGCATAGGCGCTCAGCAGCTCGTCGCGGGACCCGGGCTTGATCCGGACGTCGACGACGAGCCTGACGCTCATGCCTCGGTCGGTGGGTCCCAGCTGTAGAACTCCCGCGCCTGGGCGTCCTTCGGCGAGCGCCAGGTCTCGGGGTTGTACGGGGTGATGTAGGGATCGAGCTGGGCGCTGATCTCCTTGAACAGATCGTGGTTGCGCACCTTCTCGACGGCGTCGGCGAACTCGTCGTCGGTCTCCACCAGGTGGATGTAGATGTCGTCGAGCACGAACAGGCTGCGGTGACTGACCCCGGTGATCCGCGGCAGCTCGGTCTCATCGGACTCCGCGAAGATCCGCGCGACCTCCTCCTCGGCGCCGGGCTTGATGCGGGCGACGATCACACCTCGCTTGATGATGGCCTGCCTCCTTTCGCCCAGTTGCCAGTTGCGCCGCGACCGGAGCATATATTGTCCACGCGCGAGCCGCCATGTCACGCCGACGCCTAATGATCATCTCCCGCCACCAGGCGAAGCTGCTGCTCGGCAACCCGGGGGCGTTGGTGATCTTCGTGATCATCCCGCTGCTGACGATGGTGATCATGAAGACGACCCAGAAGGCGGCGCTGCTCGGGGCCGGCTACCGCCACGTCAACGGCGCCGAACAGGTTGTGCCCGGGTTGACGGTGATGTTCGCTTTCTTCTGGCTGGTGTACGTCGGGCGCACGTTCTTCGCCGAGCACGCCTGGGGCACCTGGGATCGCCTCCAGATGATGGCCAGCACCACCGAGGTCATCATCGGCAAGCTGCTGCCCTCTTTCGTCGTGATCACCGCCCAGATGATCATGCTGTTCGCGATCGGGGACCTCGCGCTCGGCCTGAACTCGAAGGGATCGATGGCGTCGCTGGTGATCCTCGCCCCGGTGATGGCGGTCTGCGTGCTGGCGCTCACCTTCGCGCTGGTCTCGTTCTGCACGACGATGACCCAGCTGGACGCCTCCTCCAACCTGCTGATGCTGGTGTTCGCCTCGCTCGGCGGCGCGCTCGCCCTGACCACCACCCTGCCCGGGTGGGCGCAGAGCATCTCGCCCGTAATCCCGAGCCATTGGGCGATGCAGGCCTCGACCGACGTGATCCTCAAGGGCGAAGGGTTCGGCGCCGTGATCGGGCCCGCGGCCGTGCTGCTGGGTTTCGCCGCCCTCTTCATAGTGCTCGCGGCGATCCGCTTCCGCCCGACCGATCGCAAGCTGGTCTCATGAGCGCCGGCGAGGTGCTCCGCGTGATCGCCGGGCCGGCGGCCGGCACCGACATCCCGCTCGGGCAGGACGTCCCGATCGGACGCTCCGTGCAGGGTCCCGGCGCCCTCGGCGGCGACGAAGAGCTCTCCCGCAGCCACGCGCGGGTCGTGCTGCGCGGCGACGGCGGCTATGCGCTCGAGGATCTCGGCTCTACCAACGGCACCTACCTGAACGGCTGGCGGATCCCCGCGCCGCAGCTGCTCAGCGCGGGCGACCGCATCCAGGTGGGTCAAACCGTGCTCGAGGTGGTGCTGCCGGCAGACCCGCAGCGCACCGTCATGCGCCGCCGGCCGGTGATCCTGGCCGGCTCCCCCGACGCCGAGGAGCTGCGCACGCCGCGCTCGCAGGCAACCCTCTACGCGAGCGGCGTGCGCAAGTCCTATGGGGATTTCGAGGTCCTCAAAGGCGTCGACCTCGAGATCGAACCGGGCGAGGTCGCCGGGCTGCTCGGCCACAACGGCGCGGGCAAGACGACCTTCGTCTCGTGCGTGGCCGGGCTGCGGCGGGCCGACTCCGGCACGATCCTGGTCAACGGCGTCGACGCGACCGCCGACCCGCTGAAGGCACGCCAGCACCTGGGGATCGCCCCGCAGGATCTCGGCATCTACCCGACGCTCACGGTGCGGGGCAACCTCGAGCTGTTCGGCGAGCTCGGCGGGCTGCGAGGGCGCGAGGTCGCAAAGCGCGCCGAGGAGGTGGGGGAGGCGCTCAGCCTCACGCCCAAGTTCGATGCCGCCGCCGGCACGCTCTCCGGTGGGCAGCAGCGGCGCCTGCACACCGGCATGGCGATTGTCTGCAAGCCGGCGCTGCTGATCCTCGACGAGCCGACCGTCGGCGCCGACATCCGCACCCGCCAGGAGATCCTCGATCTCGTCAAAGGGCTCGCCGAGGAGGGGCACGCGATCTGCTACTCGACCCACTACCTCCCCGAGATCGAGCAGCTCGGCGCCTCGGTGGCGCTGCTCCAGGGCGGCGCGATCATCGCCCGCGGATCGATCGCCGAGCTCGTGGCGATGAACTCCACCCAGGTCGTGGAGCTCACCTTCGATGGGCCGGCGCCCGAGATCTCCGTGCGCGGCGGGGAGGCCGTGTGCGACGGCTCGCTGCTGCGCATCAAGACCGACAACGCCGCGGCGATGGCCGCCGCCGCGCTCGGTCAGCTCGGCGGCAACGCGATGCGGCTGCGCAACATCGAACTGGTGAGGCCGAGCCTCGACAGCATCTACCTGACCCTCACCGAACAGCGCTACTCCAGCGACGAGCCGGACTCTCGAGGCGACGGGGGCGGCGACGGCGCCCCCCAGGTCATGTCGCGGGCCGCGCTGCAGAACTCCGGGTTGAACTTCAGCCACCCATAGCCTGCGGGGGCATTCACCATGCCTGCTGTGCCGAGGCCAGGGTCCCGTGCCCGACGGGCGGCCTGCCGGCGCTGGCCTCGCACCGGCCCGCCAGGTCGGCGTGACCGGGGTCAGAGGTCGTACTTGATGCTGCTCGCGATCGCTTTGTGCCAGAAGGAGGCCGGGACCGCGCACAGGGCGGCGTTGCGGACCTTCCCGACCGCGGGGTTCGACAGCGACAGCATCCGCCCCCGGCGCCTCGATGTCAGCACGATCTTCGCGCAGCGCGGCATCCGCTCTTGCTGGAAGGACTCGAGGGCGCCGGCGAGCATCCGCTGATCGCGCAGGCCGTCGGTGAGAGCCAGCTCCTTGGCGAGCACCACCGCGTCCTCCATCGAGATCCCGGCGCCCTGCCCGATGAAGGGGGTGGTCATGTGCGCGGCGTCGCCGATCAGCACGACCCGACCCTTCACCCACGTCCGCTCCGGGTCGCGGTCGCAGATGTCGGCTCTGATGATCCGCTCCTCCTCGGTCGCCATCACGAGCCGGCGCGCCACCTCGGGGAAGGCGCGCAGGTCCTCGGTCAACAGCTCGCGCAGACCACTCTCGGGATCCCTGCCTCCCTGCGGTTCGCGCTTCAACAGTCCCCAGTAGATCCTGTTGGCGCCCACTGGGAACATCACGAACTGCCTGCCCGTGCCGAGGAACGTGCGCGAGGTGTGCGGCGGCAGCGTGTCCGGGCTCATCTCGACGACCGCGCGCCAGGTTGTGAAGCCCGAGTAGCGCGGCTCCGCGTCGGCCGCCCCGTAGAGGTGCTTGCGCGCAACCGACCTGCCGCCGTCGGCGCCGATCAGCAGCGCGCCCCGCTCGGTGCGGCCGTCGGCGAACGTCGCCGTGACCCCATCGGCGTCCTGCTCGATCGCCACGCACTCCGCGCTCAGCCGCAGCACGCCGGGCGCGACGGCATCGATCAGCGCCCACTGAACGTCCGCGCGCAGCAGGCTGATCGTCGGCGTCCCGTACTCGTCGGCGACCTCTCCCTGCGGAAAGCTGAACAGCAGCCGGCCGCGGATGTCGCAGAACTCCTGAGAGCGCAGCTCGGTGCCCGCCGCCTCGATCCGATCGCCGACGCCGAGCTTGCGCAGGGCGCGCAGCGCGTTGCTCTGCACGCCCAGCCCGGCCCCCGCCTTGCCGAGCTCCGCCGCACGCTCGAACACGCGCGCCTCGATCCCGATGCGCGTCAGCGCGATCGCGGCCGTGAGACCGGCCGGCCCGGCGCCGATGATCAGGACGCGGTTCTCGGCGGCGGCTCCCGTGCCGCCACCCGACTCCCGGGTCCTCGGGGCGACCGCGATCGGCTCCGCCGATTCGTCACCCGGTGTCCGTAGGACCCCGGGATCGGCGGCGTCCGGCTCAGCCATCCGCGGACTCCGCCGCCTGGGCCTCCAGGCGCTCCTTGATGACCTGCATCTGCACCTTGGTGTTCTTGTTCATGTACTCCTCGGCGTGCTCGTCGTCGGCGGGCGCCTCGGGCTTCATCGAGAAGTCCTGCACCCACCGCATCGCGGTGCCCCCATCGGCCTCCTCGAAGTACCACTCGATGTTCATGTACTGGAACGGGCCGGTCTCGATTCGCTTCGACTTCGAGCTGTGCGTCTGGGGATCGGCGGTCCGCTCGGAGGTCCAGCTCCACACCTGCCCGTCGTAGTCGGGGTCGGGATGGGTGGTGAGCTTGAAGCGGACGGTGTCGCCATCCTGCTCCAGCACCTCCGCAGCGGCGTACTCGCTGAACAGGCTCGGCCAGCTCTCGATGTCCATCATCCGCTCCCACACGAACTCGAGGGGGGCCTGGATGACGACGGAGTTGTCGGTGTGCGCGGCCATCGTCTACTCCTGTTCTGAGAGGCGTCGGTTTACATAGTCGATCGCCTCGCCCACGCTGTGGATCTCCTCGGCGTCCTCGTCGGGGATCCTGAACCCGTAGTCCTGCTGCATGGCGAGCTGGATCTCCATGAAGGCGAGCGAGTCGAGGCCCATGTCCTCGAACGTCGCTTCGCGGTCGTCCACGACGTCGGCCTCGGGGAGGCCCACGCGATCCACGAGGATCCGCTTGAGATCATCGAATTCGAACTTCGTCTGCTCGGGCAATGCCGTCTCCTTCGGTAGCGGTTGATTGATCGACAGGGTTGATCGACAGGGGTGCCGGTTTTCAGATCGACAGGGTGTCGGTTTGCGGATTGGTAGGTGTGCTGGTCTTCGGGTCGACAGGTGTGCTGAGCGCCTGCAGCGCCGGTAGCTGCTCCAGCGCTGCTCGGCGCCCGGCGGCGAGGAACAGGTCGGCG
Source organism: uncultured Solirubrobacterales bacterium (assembly GCA_963742275.1). GTDB lineage: Bacteria > Actinomycetota > Thermoleophilia > Solirubrobacterales > Solirubrobacteraceae > Palsa-744. The sequence goes on from CAVUKU010000003.1 coordinate 238,496, forward strand.
AGGTGGAAGTCTCGCCAATGCGCCGGTCCGAAGCGTGGCGTGATCACCACGTCGGCGAGCTCGGCGTGCTGGGCGCTGGTCTCGAGCTGGCTGAGATCCATCACCTCCAGCAACGTGTCGAGCGTGCCGCCCCGGGCCTTGCGCTCGCGGGCGGGCTCCAGGTCGGGCTGCTCCGGCCACTGCGCCAGCACCTCGGCCCCCATCAGGTTGACCGAGACGGCGAGGTCGGCTCCATCCTCGAACACAGCCCCCGTGGGCACCGGCACGAGCGCCAGTCCGTCCACCAGGCGGTGCCCGTCGCGCTCGTGCGGGGGGTAGACCCCGGCCAGCGCGGTGGCCGCCAGCAGCGCCTCCCACAACGGCCCCTCGCGCAGCGGGGCGGGAGCGCGATCGGTGAGATCGACCGTCATCGCCGCAAGGGGGATCAGCGTGTCCGCGAAGGAGCGCTCCGCGGTGCTCTCGCGCATCAGCCTGCTCATCGTCTCGAGGGCCGATCCGCCCCCGCCCAGCGACGTTTTGAACAGCTCGGCCACGTTGTCGGCGTCGAAGGTTCCGCGCAGGGTCGCGTCGATCTCCGCGGCGTCCATCCCCAGCGCCAGGTAGGCGCCCACGATCGCGCCGATGCTGCTGCCCGACACGTAGTCCACGACGTAGCCCGCCTCCTCGAGCACTTCCAGCGCGCCCACGTGGGCGTAGCCCTTCGCTCCCCCGGCGCCGAGCGCCAGGCCCAGCTTGGTCCGGGTGAGATGGCGCGCCAGCCACGCGAGGTCCGCGGGGGCCATCCCCGCTCCGTCGGGTGGGACGAGCCCGGCGCTGTCCGCGGTAGCCGGCCCGGCGCCGTCCGGCGAGGCGAGCCCAGCATCGTCGTCCGGCGAGGCCAGCCCGGCGCCGTCCGCCCACGAGCAGGTGCGCACCACGCGAATCGGCGCGCCGGGCGGCCAGTCGCGGCTCGCCGCCACGGCCTCCTCGCCGACCAGCACGGCCTCCACCTGGGAGCCACGCGTGTTCGGGGCCCGCACGAGCGCGCCCAGCCGCTCGGCTTCGCCGGCCGAGCCGACCAGCGCCACCACGCGGTCCACGTCATCGAGCAGCACCGCCACGGTCTCGGGGTCGAGCTCGCCGGGCAGCAGCACGGTCGCGTGCTCGTCGGTCAGGTCCCCCGCTGCGGTCAGCGCCCCCGCGAACGAGAGGCGCCGGTCCAGCCAGACCACCGGGCGGGGGCTCGCGCCGCGCGCGAGGGACGCCACGCGCGCCGCCGTGGTGGCCATCGCGGGTCCGCTGAGGAGCGCCACGGCCTCGCCCCGCTGGCGCTCGACGCGGCGCGCGTTGGCCCGCACGAGGCTCTCGCTCTGGATGCGGATCAGGTTGATGAGGATCGCCGGGAACCGCTGCGCGAGCGCGAGGAAGCGCTCGGCGTCGAGCTCGAGGGCGGAGGAGGCGATGGCGGCCACCACGGTGGCGGTTCGCGGCTCGCCGGTGATAGCCCCCTGGGCGCCCACCACGTCGCCCTTGCGCTGGCGGGCGAGCACCTCTCCCGCCGCGGCGTCGGTGCTCCCCGCGAGGACGTGGACGAGGCCCCCGGTGATCAGCCACAACCGGTCGCTGCGCTCGCCCGCGGCGCAGATCTGCTCGCCGGCGGCGAACGCCCGGGGGCGCATCTGCTCGGCGATGGCCCTGAGCTCCGACTCGGCCAGCCCGGCGAACAGCGCGCTGGGGGGCAGCGGCGGCGAGGCGTGCGCCATCTCAGGCCCCCGCCTCGTGGGCGTGGAAGCCGCGGGCAAGCTCGCGCCGGTCGGGCTTGCCCGAGGGCAGCAGCGGCAGATCGGGCACGACGCTGACGCCATAGGGCACCTTGTAGCCCGCGATCCCCGCCCGCGCGAAGCCGACGACATCGCGCCCCGCAAGCTCGGCCCCGGGGCTCGGCACGACGAACGCGTGCAGGGTTTCGCCCATCGCCGCGTGCGGCACGCCGATCACGCTCGCCTGGCCGACGCGGGGATGGGTCAGCAGGAAGCTCTCCACCTCGGCGGGGAACACATTGAAGCCGCCGACGTGGACCACTTCCTTGGCGCGTCCCGCGATCGAGAGGTTCCCGGCGGCGTCGATCCCTCCGAGATCCCCGGTGCGAAACCACTCGCCATCGAACGCCTCGTCCTGCTCGCGCGGACGGCCGTGATAGCCCGCGGTCACGTAGTGGCCGCGCACCTCGATTTCCCCCAGCGCCTCCCCTCCCTCGCCCGTCGTCTCCACGCCCTCCCCCCGCGTCCCATCTCTCTTGCCCGGCACCCCTCCCCCACTCTCCCCCTCACCCAACGCCCCATGTGCCTCTCTCGACCCTCCATCCCCCTCGCCCGTCTCGTCCACTCTGTTGGCGCGCACCCGGAACTCGTAGCCCGGGAGCGGACGGCCGACCGTGCGGTGGCGGACCTCCGGGGGGTCCTCGGGACGGCAGCTGCTCGCCGCGCCGATCTCGGTCATGCCGTACACGTTGAGGATGCGCGCCTCGCGCCGGTCGAGCTCCTCGAGCACCTCCGGCGGGCACGAGGACCCGGCGGTGAACCCGCTCCGCACGGGCAGCTCGTCGGTCGCCTTCAGCAGCCGCGCGAACAGGGCCGGCGAGCCGTGCAGCACGCGCGCCTCGTGGCGGCGCAGCGCCGCCACCAGCGGCTGCAGCGAGGTCGTGGAGTCGACCAGCACCGCCTCCCCGCCGGCGGCCAGGTCGCACAGCAGGCAGGCCAGCCCGAACGCGTGCGAGCCGGGGACGACCATGACGCTGGCCGCCTGCGCACTCTCGCCCAGCAAGCTCGGCGAGGCAGTGCCCCTCGGCGACGCCGAGGGCGTGGGACATCAGCGCGCCCTTCGGCTCCCCGGTGGTGCCGGAGGTGTACATGATCGCCGCGACGTCGGGGTGAAGCGGCGGCGCGGCCTCGCCGGCCGGCCAGCTCAGCTCCTGGTGGATCTCTCCGAGCTCGTCGACGAGGATCCCGGTGGCCAGCGTCGGGATCAGCTCGCCCAGGACGCCCAGCTCCCGCGCGAGCGAGAACCCCCCGTGGGAGGCGAGCGAGATGACCACCGAGGGCTTGGCGTCGGCGAACACGCGCCGCAGCTCGAAGCTGCGCAGGCGGGCGCTCAGCGGGATGACGGCGGCACCGGCGCGCCAGGCGGCGAACAGCGCGATCACGAGGGCGGGCACGTTGGGCGCGATCACCGCGACGCGCTCCCCGGGGCGCTCGCCCAGGCGTGCCGCGAGCCGGTCTACGGCCGTGTGGAGCTGACGGTAGGTGAGCTCGACGTCGGCGTGGGCGAGGGCGGGGCGCTGCGGGCTCTGCGACACAGCCGCCTCCAGTAGAGAGCCGATCTGTGGTGGGCTGCGGCATGAGCAGGGTGCGCCGATGGTCGCCGGAGCTCAGGACACTAGCTCATGCGCCTGAGCACGAGGGCGCTGTTGAAGCCGCCGAAGCCGCGTGCGTTGACGAGGATCGTCGAGAGCTCCCCGGGCCGCTCGGAGCCCCGCACGAAGTCGAGCTCGAAGCCCTCGGCGGGCTCATCGAGGTTGACGATCGGGGGCAGGGTCCCGTCACGCATGCAGAGCAGCGCCGCGGCGGTGTCCAGCGAGGCGCCGCCGGCGTACATGCGCCCGACGCCGCTTTTGGGGGCGAGCACGGGCACGCGCGCGGCGTGCTCGCCGAGGACGGTTTTGATCGCCTGCACCTCCAGCGCGTCGATCTCCGGGACGCCGAAGGCGTCGGCCACCACCGCGTCGACCTCGCCGGGGGAGATGCCGGCGTTCGCGAGCGCCACGGACATCGCCCGCGCGGACTGCGTGGCATCCGGCGCCGGGCGGCCCCAGTGGTGGGCGTCGTTGGTGGCGCCGTAGCCCAGGATCTCGCCGTAGATCTGCGGGGCCTTGCGCTCCTGGGCGCTCTGCAGGCTCTCGACCAGCAGGATCGCCCCTCCCTCGCCGGGGACGTAGCCGTTGGCGTGCGCGTCGAACGGGCGGTAGGCCGCGAGCGGATCGGCCTCGGTGCTCAGGAACCCGGTGCCGAGCTGGCAGGTGAGGGCGTAGGGGCCGATCGGCGCCTCGACGCCGCCGCTCAGCGCGGTCTCGACGCCGCGGCGGATCGTGCGCCGCGAGTGGGCGAGCGCCTCCAGTCCGCCGGCGCCCTCTGCGAGCACCACGCCGGAGGGGCCCTTCATCCCGTGCTTGATCGAGATCTGCCCGGTGGTCGCGGCGTAGAACCAGGCGATCGACTGGTAGGCGCCCACGAACACAGGCCCCTTCTCCCACAGCGCCTGGATTTCGCGCTGTCCGAACTCGTTGCCGCCCGAGGAGCTGGCGGTGATCACGCTCATCGAGTAGGGGTCGTGCTCGGTGGGGTCGAACTTGGCGTCATCGAGCGCCTCCTGGGCGGCGACGAGCGCCATCCATGTCCAGCGGTCGGTCTGCTTGATCAGCCGCTGGTCGAGGTGATCGCCGGGCTCGAAGCTCCCGCACTTCGCCGGCCAGCGTCACCGGGTAGCGCGAGGGATCGAAGCGCTCGATGCGCCCGATCCCGCTCTCGCCCGCGCGCGTCGCCGACCACCACGCCTCGCGATCCTGACCGGTGGGGGCGACCACGCCGATGCCGGTGATCACCGCGCGACGGTCTGCTGATGGGATCGTGGGGCTCATCGCAGGCTCACCTTCCTGTCGTGGCGGGTCGCCGAGCGGCCACGGGAGGCCCCGGTCGCGGCGGTTGGAGGGCTGGCATGGGGGCTCATCGCCCGCTCACAAGCCCGCGCTGCGGCGCTCGCCGGGGACCGAGAAGATCATCGCCGACTGGAAGCCGCCGAAGCCGCTGCCGGTCGACAGCGCCACGTCGATCTGCTTGCGCACCGCGACCTTGGGCGTGTAGTTCAGGTCGCACTCGGGGTCGGGGTTCTCCCAGTTGGCGGTCGGCGGCACCACGCCGCGGTCGATCGCCAACGCGCAGGTCGCCATCTCGATCGCCCCGATCCCCCCCAGCGAGTGGCCGACCATCGACTTGATCGAGCTGATCGGCACGTTGTAGGCGTGCTCGCCCAGCGTGTTCTTGTACGCCGCGGTCTCGTGCCGGTCGTTCTGCTTGGTGCCCGACCCGTGGGCGTTGATGTAGTCGATGTCCTCCGGCTTGGTTGCGCCCTGCGCCATCGCGTCGAGGATCGCCTCGCTCATCTCGCTTGCGTCGGGCTTCAGGCCGGTCATGTGGAACGCGTTGCCTCGGCTGGCGAAGCCGGTGACCTCGCAGTAGATGTGGGCGCCGCGCGCCAGCGCGCTCTGCATCTCCTCGAGGATCAGCACCGCCCCGCCCTCGCCCATCACGAACCCGTCACGGTCGCGGTCGAACGGGCGGGAGGCGTGCTCGGCGTCGTCGTTGCGCCGCGAGGTCGCCTTGATCGGGTCGAAGCACGCCATCGAGATCGGCGAGATGCCCGACTCCGCGGCGCCCGCGATCACGATGTCGGCCTCGTCGTCCTGGATCATCTGGTGTCCGTAGCCGATCGCGTCGATCCCCGAGGTGCAGCCGGTCGAGACGACCACCGAGGGCCCGTGCGCCCCGAACTTCAGCGCCACCTCGCTCGCCAGGCTGCTGGGGATCAGCCCCTGGTAGAGGAACGGGGGGGCGTAGTCGGGGTCCACCAGCCACTCCTGGCCGTGGTTGGAGACCGCCACGTAGCCGTCCTCGAGCACCATCGTGCCGCCCACCGCCGAGCCGAGGCTGACGCCGGTGCGATCGAGGTCGATCTTCTCGCTCTCCAGCGCGCTGTCGGTCATCGCCTCCAGCGCGGCGGCGACAGCGAACTGGATGTAGCGATCCATGCGCCGCGTCTCGTGCTCGCTGAGGCCGGCCGCCAGCGGGTCGAAGTCGCACTCGGCGGCGATCTGGGAGCGGAATCCGGAGGCGTCGAAGAACGTGATGCGCCGCGTCGCGGTGCGCCCGGCGGTGATCGCCTCCCAGAAGGAGTCGCGCGTGCTGCCGCCCGGGGCCACGACGCCGACCCCGGTCACCGCCGTCCTGCGTGGAGTCTGCGCGTCGCTCATCGCGGCCTACTCCGTGTCCACGTGCCCGGCATCGGGGCGGGGCGCGAGCGGCCCGAGGTGAAAGACGATGAACGCCTCCTCCTCGCCGTCGTTGACCAGACGGTGGCGCACGTTGATCGGTATCAAGAGCGCCTGGCGGGCGCTGAGCCTGTGGGACTTACCGTCCATCTGGGCGTCGAGCCCGCCGCTGACCACGAAGATGAACTCCTCCGAGTAGGGGTGGTAGTGCTCGCTGATCCGTTCGCCCGGCGCGATCGTGGCCACGCCCATGAATCCCGAGGTCGAGCCCGCTGTCTTGGGGCTCAGCAGGGTGCGAACATCGCCGCCGCGCCGCGTGTCGGACGGCATCTCATCGACCAGGCGGATCTGCGGCTCGCCGGCGGGCTCGGACTGGGGCTGCTCTGAGGACATGGGCTTTCCTCGTCTCTCGTTCGTGGGACCGAGCCTGGGAATCTATCCAAGAGGGGTTATGCTTGCGCTGCGCTGGCGAGCGGGAGATCGGGAGGATCGGGTTGGAAGTCGGACAGATGACATCGATCGACGTGATCGCCTCGGCGCTGGGCGACGCGCAGCCCCAGCTCGGCGAGATGAGCTCGCCCGACGGGGCCCTGACGCTGCTCTTCTGCGACATCGAGGACGCCGCGGAGATCCGCGAGGAGGTGGGCGCCGAGCGCTTCTCGGAGCTGCTGCGCGACCACCGCGCGATCGTCGAGCAGGTCGTCCGCCATCACGGGGGCACCGTGGCGAAGTCCCACGACGACGGCTTCATGGTCGCCTTCGACAGCGCCCACGCGGCGCTGCGCTGCGCGATCGACCTGCAGAGCTCGCTCGCCGACCGCACCGTCCCGGGAGGCGATCGTCCGCTGCGGCTGCGCGTCGGCCTGCACACCGGGTTCGTGATCGTCAACGACGAGGAGATGTACGGGCGCAACGTCGTGCTCGGCGCCCGCATCGCCGGCTGCGCGCGAGGCGGCGAGATCACTGTCTCATCGACGCTGAAGGAGTACACCGAGACCGACCCCAACTTCCGCTTCGAGGAGCGCGGCGAGCACCGCTTCAAGGGTGTCCTCGGCGAACACCATGTCTTCGCCGTCGTCCGCTGAGGGCGCCGCCGCGGTGGACGGATGAACCAGGCCCGCCCATGTCGTCGCCCCCTGAGGGCGCCCGCAGGGGTGCAGGGATGAGGCAGGCCCGCCCACCTGGCCGGTCGCATCCAGGCCGGCGGGTATCGTGGCGTCGGCACTGAGGAGCCCTGTGGCACGAAACATCTACATCACGGCGATGGGCCCGCACAGCGGCAAGTCCGTCGTGGCCCTCGGCTTCGTCGAGATGCTCTCGGCGCGCCTGCAGCGCATCGGCTTCTTCCGCCCGATCATCCGCAGCGCCACCGAACCGGACCCGCAGATCGAGCTGATGCGCGATCGCTACCAGCTGCACTCGAGCTACGCGGAGATGCATGGCCCTACCGCCGAGGAGGTGACGGCGCTGATCGCCCACGGCGCGCACGAGGAGATCGAGAAGCGGGTCCTCGCCGCCTACCGGGAGCTCGAGCGCCAGCTGCGACTTCGTGGTCTGCGAAGGCACCGACTTCGTGGGCTCCACCCCGGCGCTCGACTTCGACCTGAACGCCAACCTCGCCAACCAGCTCGGCTGCCCGGTGCTGGTGGTGCTCAACGGAGCGGCGAGCGCCGACGTCGTCGAGGAGGTGCAGCTCGCGCGCGAAGAGCTCCAGCGCAAGGACTGCGAGCTCTTCGGAGTGATCGTCAACCGCGTCGCGCCCGGCGCCGTGGACGAGGTCGAGCGCCGGCTCGCGCCGAACACCGGCCAGGAGTGGGTCTACGTGATGCCCGAGCACGCCGAGCTCGGCTACCCGAGCGTGGGCGAGATCCAGGCCGCCCTCGGCGCCCGCCCGGTGCTGGCCGTCGATGGCATGCTCGAGCGCGACGTGCGCGACGTGCGGGTGGCGGCGATGAGCGCCGAGCACTTCATCGAGGACCTCGTGGACGGCACCCTCGTGGTGGTGCCGGCCGACCGCTCGGACATCGTCGTCGCGTGCCTCGCCTCGACGCTCTCCCCCTCCTTCCCCACCGTCTCCGGGCTGCTGCTGACCGGGCGGCTACAAGCTCTCCCCCACGGTGCGGGGGCTGCTGGAGACCTCCCCCTTCCCGGTGTTCGAGATCGACGCGCGCACGCACGTCGCCGCGGCCGCGATCTCGGGCGTGAGACCGGTGCTGCGGGCCGAGAACGAGCGCGGATCGCCACCGCCCTGGGCGTCTTCGAGCGCAGCGTCGACAAGGTCGAGCTGCAGATGCGCTTCATGGTGGAGCGACCGGCGCGGATGACGCCGACGATGTTCGAGTACGAGCTGATCGAGCGCGCCAAGGCGGCGCGCCGGCACATCGTGCTGCCCGAGGGCGAGGACGAGCGCGTGCTGCGGGCCGCCGACATCCTGCTGCGCCGCGGCGTGGTGGCCTTGACGGTGCTGGGCGACCCCGAGGCGGTGCGCGCCCGCGCCGCCGCACTCGGCCTGGACCTGGACGGCGCGCAGATCGTCGATCCCCTGAGCTCGCCCCGAGCGCGAGCGCTACGGCGCGGTCTACCACGAGCTGCGCAAGCACAAGGGGATGACCGAGGCGCTCGCCTTCGACACGCTCGGCGACCCCACCTACTTCGGCACGATGATGGTCCACCTGGGGGAGGTCGACGGCATGGTCTCCGGGGCGGCCCACACGACCGGCGACACGATCCGCCCGGCGTTCGAGTTCATCAAGTCCCGTCCCGGCGTCTCGGTGGTCTCGAGCGTCTTCTTCATGTGCCTCGCCGACCGCGTGCTGGTCTACGGCGACTGCGCGGTCAACCCCAAGCCCGACAGCGCGCAGCTCGCGGACATCGCGATCTCCTCCGCGGACACCGCCGCGGCGTTCGGCATCGCCCCGCGGATCGCGATGCTCTCCTACGCCACCGGCGACTCCGCGAAGGGCGCGCAGGTGGACGCGGTGCGCGAGGCCACCGAGACCGTGCGCCGGCTGCGGGGCGATCTCAAGGTCGACGGGCCGATCCAGTACGACGCCGCGGTCGACGCGAGCGTCGCCAAGCTGAAGCTGCCCGACAGCGAGGTCGCGGGCAGCGCCACGGTCTTCATCTTCCCCGACCTCGACACCGGCAACGTCGCCTACAAGGCCGTGCAGCGCTCCTCCGGAGCGCGTCGCGATCGGCCCCGTGCTGCAGGGGCTGCGCCGGCCGGTCAACGACCTCAGCCGCGGTTGCTCGGTCACGGACATCGTCAACACGGTGGCGATCACCGCGATTCAGGCGCAGGAGAGCGGCTGAGGGTCAGACCGTCCAGGAGTGTGCCGGCGACGCGCCGGCCGAGAGCGGAAAATGGGTTGGGAGGAGGGGGGCGGGAGCTCGTGCTGCGGTGACACCCAAGCATCCATCACTGGATCTGGTAGGTGCGCTCCTGCTCCCATAGGAGCTGCCAGAACCGCTGCGGCATCGCCGAGAGGACGCGCTCGCGCATGAACAGCCCCACCGGATGCTTGACGTGCGAGAGTTTCGCCAGTTTCGCCGAGCGGTCCACGATCTGGCTCGTGCGGGGGATGCGCTTGCGCTCGTAGGAATCGAGCGCCGCCTGGATCGCGCCAGGGCTGGAGAGGCTGCCGACGGCAGCCAGCTCGCGCCCGAGCACGACGCCGTCCTCGATCGCCATCCCCGCGCCCTGGCCCAGCGTCGGCGTCGTCGGATGCGCCGCGTCGCCGAGCAGCGTCACGCGCCCGTTGCGCCAGCGCTCGAGGGGCTTGCGGTCGTAGAGGTCCTGGCGGAAGAGCTGCTCCTCGGGGGTCGCTTCGATCACCCGTTGCACCTCCGCGGGCCAACCCGCGAACGTGTTCAGGAGGTCCTGCTTGCGGCCGATCGGCGGGTCGATCGCGCCCTCGGGGCGGATCTGGCTGCCCCACCAGAAGAGCCGCTCGTCGACCGGGAACATCCCGAAGATCGAGGCCGGGCCGTACACCTGCTGGGCGAAGTCAAGCCCCAGGGATCTGTGCTCGTACTCGGGCAGCGCCCGCCACACCGTCGCGCCCGAGTACCGCGGCCTGCCGTCGCCGATCAGCTTCGCGCGGATCGCCGATTCCAGCCCGTCCGCCGCCACCAGCGCCGCGCCGCGCTCCTCGTGGCCGTCGGCGAACAGCGCCGTGACGCTGCTCGCATCCTGGCGGAAGCCGACGCACTCCATGCCGCAGTGGACGATGCCCTCCTCGCCGACGGCCCGCGCGAGTATCTCCAGCAGCTCCCCGCGATGGACGGCGACGACTTCGCCGTGCCACGGAACCGCCGCCAGCGTGCGCCCATCGCGCCACGAGAGCAGCCGCAGTGCCTGGAACCCGGGCCCCGAGATCCCTCGCAGCTCATCGTGCAGTCCCAGCATCGACAACGCCTGAGCGGCAACGCGCTGGATCCCCACGCCCGTGCCCAGCTCCCGCAACTCGGGCTGGCGCTCGAAGACCTCCACGGGGACGCCGCCGGCTTTGAGCGCAGCCGCGGCCGTGAGGCCGCCGATACCACCGCCGATCACGAGCACCCGTTCGGAGTCCTGCATCGCGGTGGACCTTACTGGCCGCGACTGGCAGGCGAGTATCTCGATCCGCGGGGCTGAGGAGCGACTGCCGGCCCCGCTCCTGTCAAGGCCAGTCGAAGATCAGTCCCTTCGGGAGCGCAGCGCGAGGTGCCCGATGCCGCATGGGACCTCGGCGTCCGCGTCGGGGTGCCCGGGGTGCAGATCGAGCAGTGTGCTCAGCAGCAGCAGCGGGGTTCCTGCGGCCCACGCCTGGGGACGCGAGGCCGTGGGGAACGCCACCGGGACCGATGTCACCGACGCGGGGTAGCCGGCGAAGACCTCGGGCAGGCGGTGCTCGAAGTACGGCGCCGCCTTCAGGATCGTGGAGGCGATGGTGCTCGCGGCCGTGCGGTGGCCGTAGCGCGCCAGGCCGGCGGCGATCAGCGAGTTCTCATGGGGCCACACGGTCCCGGTGTGGTAGCCGAGCGGGTTATAGCCGGCCTCGTGGGTGCCGAGGGTGCGCACACCCCAGCCGGAGTAGAGCTGCTCGTCGAGCAGCCGTTCGGCGCTCGCGGCCGCCTCGGCCTCATCCAGGATGCCCGACCACAGCAGATGGCCGATGTTGGAGGTGAGGCTGTCGACCTGGCGCTTCTCGCCGTCCAGCGCGAGGGCGTGGCAGCCACGCTCGGGCATCCAGAAGTCGCGGCGGAAGCGTTCGCGCAGTACCGCCGCCTGGCGCTCCAGGCGCTCGGCGAGCGCCGGATCGCCCCATACCTCCCGGGCCAGACGGGCGCAGCGGCGCCGTGCGTCGTATACGTAGCCCTGGATCTCGCAGGTCGCGATCGGCCCGCGGGCCAGCGTGCCGTCGGCGCGCTGGATCGCGTCCCAACTGTCCTTCCAGCACTGGTTGACCAGCCCGGTGGCCTGGTTGCGGCAGGCGTACTCGACGTAACCGTCGCCGTCCGCGTCCCCGCTGTCCTCGATCCAGGCCAGGGCGGCACGGGCGTTGGGCTCCAGGGTGCGGACGAGCTCCGTGTCGCCAGACCAACGGTGGTACTCGTCCAGGAGGATGAGGAACAGGGGTGTGGCGTCGGCGCTCCCGTAGTACGGGGAGTGCGGGCGCTCACCGCGCGCGGTGAGCTCGCCGAAGCGCAGCTCGTGCAGGATCTTGCCCGGCTCCTGCTCGTGGAAGTCGTCGCGGTCCGCGGCCTGGCGGGCGGCGAGCACGCGCAGGGTGGTGGCGGCCAGCCCAGGGAGATAGGGCAGCGCCTGGAAGCTCGTGATCAGGCTGTCGCGGCCGAAGAGCGCCATGAACCACGGCAGCCCCGCCGCGGGGAGGGTCGCGCCCTCGCCAAGGTCGGGGTGCAGCCGCAGCGCGCCGAGATCGCTGAGGCTCGCGCGGTACGTGCGAGCCAGCGCCGTGTCCTGGGTCTGCAACACCGGCGCCCTGGCCAGCCACTGCTCGAGCTCGGCCGACTTGGATGCGTTCAACTGCGCCAGGCTGCCGCGCGGCTCGCGCTGCGCGAAGGTGAGCCCCGGCTGCGCGGCGTGGGGTGTGAGGGTGAAAGTGGTCGACCACTGCTCACCGGGCGCGAGCCGCAGTGAATAGGCGAAGCCCCGGCGGGTGACCGCCGCCGTGCGGCTGGCCGCGATCGTGACCGAGCGTTGGAAGCCCGTGCGCTCGTAGGCCAAAGTGAGGGCCCCGTCGTCGTGACGGCAGCTCACCTCGCGCTTGGCCACCGCGCCGTCCTTGACCTCGAACAGGTCGGCGAAGTCGGTGTCGACCTCCAGCGCCACCCGCACCTCGCTGTGCTCGTGGCGGTGGTTGGTCACTGTGACCTCCTCCATCCACACATGGTCGATCAGCCGGCGGCGCATGATCGAGCACGGCGCCTCCTCGTCTGGCCCCACACGGGGGGTCAGGAAGAACTGCGCGGCGAAGTGCGCGCTCTGGTCGATACCGAGCAGTTCCAGCGGCGCCTCGCCGACGTGCAGGACCCAGCGTGAGATGAAGCGGGTGTCATCGCTGAAGAAGCCGTGCTCGCGACCCGCGTCGGTCCGCACGTCGCCGCGGCGGTCCCCGACGACGAAGGTGCTGCCATCCAGGACGCTCAGGGTGCGCTCAGACAAGCGCGAGGGCCTCCTCGACACGCCGGTGCACCACCGATCGGTAGGTCTTCTCGTAGGCGGCGGCGACGACGTCGACGTCGCAGTGCTCGGCGACCCATGCCCGGCAGTCCCGCGGGGCGATCCGGGGCAGCCGGGCGACCGCCGCGCCCATCGCCCGCTCGTCCTCCACGAGGAAGCCAGTCCGCCCGTCGCAGACGAGCTCGCGGGCGGCGCCTTCTGCAAACGCGATCACCGGGGTCCCGCAGGCCAGCGCCTCGACCATGACCATCCCGAAGGGCTCCTCCCAACGGATCGGCATCAGCAGCGCGCGGGCGCCCGCGAAGGCCGCGCACTTGACCGACCCACCGATCTCTCCGATGAAGCGGACCCGCTCGCCGTCGATGTGCGGCGCGACCTCGCGGTCGAAGAACGCCTGCTGGCCGGGCTGAATGACCCCGGCCAGAACGAGCGGCACGCCCGCGGCACGAGCCGCGGCGATCGCGCGGTGGGGGCCCTTCTCGGCGGTCATCCTCCCAATCCACAGCAGGTAGTCCTCCTTGTGCTCGCGCAGCGGCCAGGCCCGCACATCGATGGGGTTCGGGGTCGCACCAACCGGCTCCACGCCGATCGGCGCCGATGCGAGCTGCGCGCGGCTGATGCCCACGAGCGCCGCCTTGTGGCCGTGGCGGGCATAGAAGGCGGCGGTGCTGGCGGTGAACTGCCCGTGCAGGGTGTGCACGAGCGGCGTGTCGAGGCGGTCGGCCATGGCGAGCGCGGTGAAGCCGCAGTGGTCGTGCACCACGTCAAAGGGCTCCTCGTGAGCGGCGAGGTCGATCTGCTCGAACGCCCGCGCGACGTGATCGACCTCATACAGCGAACGCTCGATCTCCTCGGGGTGGACCTCCTCGAGCAGGGGCACCACCCGCGCGCTCGACCGGGAGCCCGGGGCGCAGAAGAGCGTCACCGCGTGCCCTCGCTGGACGAGAGCATCTGTCAGCACGCCAACGACCGACTCCACGCCTCCGTAGCCCGGCGGGGGGACGGAGATCCAGGGTGGGGCGAGCATCGCTATGCGCAGCGGCGATCCGGCCGGCCGGGAGGACCCCATGGCGGTGGGGCGCGTCGGCAGATACCCCACCGACGCGCGAGGCGACCTGCTCTTGGACCCTGCGGCCACTGCATTCACGGGCGCTCCTCACGAAGCCTCTCAGGGGCTGCGGTCGCGAGGCAGAGAGGTCAATAAGGACCGAGCGAGCGCACAATCGCTGACCCACGAGGAGCGCGATGGACCCCTCCACCGTAACAGCGGGCGGATCGCACCGCGGGCGAGCTCGGCCTCAGCCGCCCGGCGAGATCGGCCTCAGCCGCCCGGCGAGATCGGCCTCAGCCGCCCGGCGAGATCGGCCGCGGCGACTTTAAACCGGTGACCATTCCAAACCGGTGGCCATTCGCTTCAAACCTGTGGCCACTCCAGACCGGCCGCCTCGTACAGCAGGCGCGCGTACTCCCCGGCGCTCTGGGGGCGCTCGTCGCGGGCCTTCGCGAGCCCGCGCAGAATCGCGGGCCCGAGCGCGGCCGGCACCCCCTCCAGCCCCGTCGTGGGGTCCGGCGGCTCGTCCTGAAGCTGGGCCCAGAGCACCCGCATGCCCTTGCGATCGGCGAACGGGGGCGTCCCGCTGAGGCACTCGCAGATGACGCAGCCGAGCGCGTAGACGTCGGTGGCGGCGCTCACCTCCTCGCCGCGGATCTGCTCGGGCGACATGTAGTCCAGCGAGCCCAGCGCCTGGCCGGGCCGGGTGAGGTTGGTGCCCTGGTTGTCCTTGGCCAGGCCGAAGTCGGTGATCAGTGCGGTGCCCCGCATGTCCAGCAGGACGTTGGCGGGCTTGACGTCGCGGTGCACCATGCCACCGGCGAACAGCGCGTCCAGCCCGTCCGCCACCTGCGCGCAGATCGAAAGCGCAGTGGACACGTCGAGGCGGCCCTCGCGCTTGAGCTTCTCCTCCAGCGAGCCGCCCTCGATGAAGCGCTGGGAGAGGTAGGGAATGCCTTCGTGCTCGCCGGTGTCCAGCACCGGCACCACGTGGGGGTTCTCGATCTGCTGGGCGATCCGCGCCTCGCGCTCGAAGCGCTTGCGAAAGACGCTGTCTTCGGCGATGTCGCTGCGCACCAGCTTGAGCGCCACCAGCTCCCCGTCGGAGCCGACCGCCCGGTAGACACGACCCATCCCGCCGACGCCCAGCACGGCCTCGATCCGGTAGGACCCCACGTTCGTACCGACCAGGGGGTCGGGCTCGCCACTCTGCCCTGCGTCGCTCATGGCCCACAGGATGGCAGGCGGCCGCGCGTGGTGGTGCGCCGCGGGCGCCCGCTCTGATTCAATTGGCAAGTGCAAGGTTCTCAGCCGCGGGGGCGGATTGGCGTTCGAGCAGGCATGGCCACACTCGCGGCGCTCGCCGCGCTGGCGTGGCAGCCCGCTGTGGGCGCCGCCAGCCAACAGGACATCAGCACCTCCGGCCCGCTCGGCACGATCTTCCTCGAAAGCAACCTCGACTGCCAGGTCCTGGCGAGCGGCGACACCAGCCCAAGCTTCTACGGTGGCACCGAAGACGGCGGGTGCGGGACGTTCCTGGCGCTCACCGAAGGAGAGGAAGTCCCCGAAACGGGCACCCTTTTCGGCCCCACCCCGGCGGCTGCCGGCGGGGAAGCAAAGACGGAACTCACGTCCGCCGGCGCTCAGACGATCACCGGCGAAGGTACGGCCGCCAAACCGTATGTCGTCACCACCGAAGTCTTCGCGGAAGAGCCGCTCGTGGCCAGCGAACAGAAAGTCAAAGTGGCCAAGCTGACCGAGACCGACAGCTATGTCACCGGCCAGGAAAGCTATGAAACCACGATCGTCGTGGACAACCTCGGCGGGAGGGCGTTGAAAGGCACCCTCTACCACGTCGGCGACTGCTACCTGGCCGACCACGACACCGGCTACGGCGCCCTGAACGTCCCCAGTCCGGGGTCGGTCGACTGCGCGGTCACACCCAACGACACCCCGTCCGGGCGCATCATGGCCTTCACGCCGATCGCCACCACCGGCTTTCCCGTCAGCTCCGCTCACTATGTGGAGGGCCATTGGCCCACCTTCTGGGAAGACGTGAAGCCGAACGGCGAACAGCTCCCGGACACCGTAGAGCTGACCGGCGAAAACAACGAGGCCGAGGACAACGGCATGGGTCTGTCTTGGCCGATCTCCCTGAAGGGCGAAGACTCGTCCGCATCCGAACACGAAGCGACCCTGAAGCTTGCGACCGCCGTCTCGGCCTACGGCGCTCCGACGTCGAGCACCTCTGTGGGCTCCAGCGCCAGCCCCAGCCTGTGTGTCCCGAGCGGCCAGGTCCCGGTGACGGTGTCGGCGCCCAACGGCGCCAAGGCGGTGGACTACGTCATCGATGGCTCATCCCCCGCGTCGGTTGAAACCAATCCTGCGGGCCAGGCGTCGATCCCCGTGAGCCCCGGCCAGCACAACATCGAATACTGGGGCGAAGACCTCTCCGGAGCCCAGGAGGGCACCCATCACACGCTGACGGTGACCGCGGCCTCCGGCGGGCCGACCCTGACGATCACGAGCGAACAGGGCAAGAGCGCCTACCTGCTCGGCGAAACGGGCTCGGTCGCGATCGCCGCCACCGGGCCCGGGCTCACAAGCAACCCCTCGGCGACCGGCGTGCCGATCTCGACCTCCACGCCCGGGAGCTTCACGGTGACGCGCTCCGCGGCGGACCCCTGCGGCACGACCAGCGCGAGCTTCACCTACACGGTCGCCCACATCACGCTTGCCGACCTCCCGGCCCCGGTGCTGGGCAAGACCGTCAACGTGGAACCGATCAGCGGCGAAGTGCTCGTCGAGTTGCCACCTGGCTACGGGAGCAAGGCGGACACGTCGTCGGCAACGGCGTCCATGGCGAGCCTGGCGGGCCCGCTCGAAGCCGCCGCCCCGCTCGAAACGGCCACCGAGAGCCTGCACAAGGGCATCGGGTTCATCCCGCTGCGCGAAGCGCGCCAGATCCCGGTGGGCTCGGTCCTCGAAACCACCGGCGGCGTCGCTCGGATCGCGACCGCCACGGCCACCCTGGGCCAGCAGCAGTTCGGGGACTTCGGAGCCGGGATCTTCAAGCTGCTCCAGCAGCGCAAGCAGAAGGGCCTGACCGACCTGGACCTGATCGACAACCACAGCGCCCACCAGGTCTGCTCCACGCTCGGCAAGGCCCACATCGCGGCCAAGCATCTGAGCTCCAAAGTACTCGGCCGGCTCAACGCCAGCGGGCACGGACACTTCGCCGTGCAGGGACGCTACAGCGCGGCCACCGTGCGGGGGACCGTCTGGAGCGTGGGCGACCGCTGCGAAGGAACGCTCACGAAGGTCACGCGCGGCGTCGTCGTCGTCCGCGACTTCCGCCGCCGCAAGACGATCACGCTGTTCACCGGCCAGTCCTACCTCGCCAGAGCACCGCACTACTAGGCCAGGCTGCGATGCGATCCGGCCTCGGTCAACGTCTGCGTTCGCATCCGCGTAGGGCGGCGATGGTGTCCACGGTGCTCGTCGCGCTGGCGAGCACCGTGGCGCTCACCGCGTCGGCGCAGGCCGCGACCTACACGGTGGGGACGCTCGAAGACCGCATCGGGACATGCGCACCCGCCTCTGGCACCTGTTCCCTGCGGCAGCTGATCCAATACGAGAACAACCTGGCAAGCCCGCCGAGCCCATCCGACATCATTGTCCTCCCAAGCGGAAAATACGATTTGACTTACGGCGAAGTCGGGATCGTCCAGTCGCTGGCGATCGTCGGAGCGGGGGCACGCACCACCCAGGTGGGCGAGCCGGAAGGCACCGAAGGACGGGTGTTCGACGTCAAAGTCCCGGGCACCTCGAAGGTGGAAGTGTTCATCTCCGGCCTCGAGATCTCGGGCGGCACCGCCAACTCAGGCAACGGCTCATTCGGTGGTGACATCCGCAGCGCCGGGTCGCTGCTGCTCAGCGAAGATTGGATCACGAACGGCACCGCCGAATCGGGGGGCGGGGTCTCCAACGAAGCCGGCACGCTTGTGGTCGAGCGCTCGCTCGTGTCAGGCAACCACGCCTCACTTGGCGGTGGAGACTCGGGCGCCATCCAGAACTTCGGCTCGCCCGGGCCCCCCGACAAGCCGGGGGCGCTCGCCGTCCTGGACTCGACGATCGCCCACAACGACGCACGGCTGGGCGGTGGCATCTTCAGCTGGGGCGACGCGAACAACACGATCACGATCGAGGCCTCGACGATCGCGTTCAACAGCACGCAGGCAGAGCCGAGCGGCGCCGCCCGCGAACCGGGAGCGGGGCTGGCACTGGGCTCCACCGACGGGGGCACGGCGCAGGTGGAGGGCTCGATCATTGCCGACAACACCGAGGCGATCCCCGGCGCCGGCACGGTCAACTCGAACTGCCACGCCCTCGAACCGGCGAGGATCGTCTCGCTCGGCTACAACCTTGAGAACGAAACCGACTGCGGCTTCACGTCCACCGGAGACCTGCAGGACACCTTTCCCGAACTCACCTTCGGCGAAGAACTTCAGAACAACGGCGGCAACACCGACACCCTCGCCCTCACGCCGACAAGTCCGGGGGTCGATGCGATACCAGCCAGCAGTCCGTTCTGCAACGACACCGACCAGCGCGGTGTCGCCCGCCCGCAGGGCGCCGGCTGTGACATCGGCGCGGTCGAGCTCGTCCCGCTCACGATCCAGGCCACCGAGGGGGCGCAGTTCTCCGGCCAGGTCGCGATCGCTCCCAACTGCGGCATCTTCTCCGAACCCATCCCCACGATCGAATGGGGGGATGGGAGCACCTCGCAGGGAACCCTCGACGAAGCCGGGGTCGACGGCACCCACACCTACGCCAAGGCGGGGAGCTACACGGGCACAGTGACCTACACCAACGATTGCGACCATGGCACGCCGATCAAAGTCGCCTTTGTGGCGAACGTCGCCGACGCCCCCTTGAGTGCAACCGGTGTACCGGTGAGCGCGACCGCGGCCGTGCAGTTCAGCGCCACGGTGGCGACCTTCACCGACGCCGATCCGGCGGGCACGGCCTCGGACTACAGCGCGAGCATCACGTGGGGCGACGGCACGACCTCAACGGGGACGATCGCCCCCGCGGCCGGCAGAAGCTTCGCCGTCACGGGCTCGCACACCTACGCCGGCGGCGGCTCGTATCCGACCAGCATCACGATCAAAGACGTGGGGGGCGCCACCGCGACCGCCACCAGCAGCGCCAGCGTGGCCAACCCACCCACGGCGCCCAACCCGCCCACCGCACCGCCATCACTTCTCGCGACCTCGCCACCGACCGTCCTATCGACCACCAGCGCGGCCTTCACGACGACGGTGAACCCGCAAGGGCTGGCGACGTCGGTGCACTTCGAATATGGGCCCGTCCTCGGCAGCGCTGGCGCAGCGGCGATCACCTATGGCTCGGTGACTCCCGACCAGCCGGTGAGCCCGGACTTCGCCAACCACGTGGTCACGGCGACCGTTACCGGCCTGCTGCCCAACGTCACGTATCACGTGCGAGCGGTGGCCACCAACAGCGCGGGCAGCTCCCAGGGCGCCGATCAGACCATTGAGACTCCGGCCGATTCCCCACCGCCACCGCCTGTACTCGGCAAGGCTGTCAACGTGACGCCAGTGTCGGGCGTGGTCTACATCGAGCTGCCGCCCGGCGCCACACTGGCATCGTTCTCGCCCTTCTCGCCGTCCGCACTGGGTGTGGAGGCCTTCGAGGCGCTCACCAAGGGGCAGAGCTTCGTGCCGTTGACCGAGGCGCGTCAGATTCCCGTCGGATCGATTCTCGATACGACCGCCGGCGTCGCGCAGATCACCACGGCCACCACCTCCTCCAGGAAGGGGAAGCTCCAGTCCGGCGACTTCGGGGCCGGGATCTTCAAGCTGCTCCAGCAGCGCAAGCAGAAGGGCCTGACCGACCTGGACCTGATCGACAACCACAGCGCCCATCAGGTCTGCTCCACGCTCGGCAAGGCCCACATCGCGGCCAAGCATCTGAGCTCCAAAGTACTCGGCCGGCTCAATGCCAGTGGACACGGGCACTTCACTGTACGAGGGCGCTACAGCGCGGCGACCGTGCGGGGGACGGTGTGGAGCGTGGGCGACCGCTGCGAAGGAACGCTCACGAAGGTCACGCGCGGCGTCGTCGTCGTCCGCGACTTCCGCCGCCGCAAGACGATCACCCTGTTCACCGGCCAGTCCTATCTGGCGCGCGCTCCTCGTTATTGAATCGAGGTGATCCGCGGCCTGCGCGCGCCGAGGCTGGGCAGCGCCTCGCCGTCGGCTTCGATCGCGCTCACCGCGAGCTCGGCGAACAGCGCCGCGCGCTCGGCGTCGTCGGGCCCGTAGTGGCCGCCGTCGCGGCGGTCGAGCAGCGAGAGCACCCCGATCGGGCGGCCGAGGCGCAGGAGCGGCACGACCAGCATCGTGTAGGGGACGTGGCCCGTACCGGCGGCGATGCGGGAGGCGAAGCGGGGGTCGGTGCGGCAGTCGCTCACCGCCAGGGGCTGCCCGTTCTCCACGACACTACCCGCGAGGCCCTGTCCGGGGGGCAGCCGCACGCCGACGATCTCGCGCCCCCCCGCCCCCCACGCGGACTGGTAGACGAGCTCGCCGGTGTTGGCGTCGGTCAGCGCGATCGAGGAGGCTGCCGCGCCGAACACGCCGGCCGCGGTGCGCGCGATCCCCTCGATCAGGCCGCGGCGGGCGGCGGGCTGCTCGATCGAGAGCGTGAGCGAGCCCCCGACGGAGGACTGGGAGTGACCGCCGAGCGCGCGCGCGAAGGCGGCGACCGAGGCGACCCGCCGCTCGGGGATCATCTCCAGGCCCGCCTGCACCGCGTCGGCGATCTCGGGGGGAACCTCGGGGGCCAGCTCGCGCAGTTTGGTGGGGTTGGCGTACACGGGGGGCTTGCCTACGATCATCGTCCACAGCGTGGCCGCGAGGCCGAAGACGTCGCTGCGCGGGGAGACCGAGCCCCCGGCGAACACCTCGGGCGCCATGTAGCGCGGCGTGCCCACCCCCACGGTGGCGTCGTCTTCTTCCTCGTCCTGCAGCAGGCGCGCGATCCCGAAGTCGACCAGCACCACGCCGTGCTCGCCGAGGATCAGGTTGTGCGGCTTGACGTCGCGGTGCACGATCTGCTGCTCGTGCACGTACTCCAGCGCCTCGCAGCCCTGGCGGGCGTACTCCACGGCCCGGTCCAGCCCCAGCCCGGGATCGCCCTCCCGGTCCAGCAGGGCGTGCAGGTCGGTGCCCTGCACCAGCTCCATCACCAGGTACTGGCCGCGCTCGTCGGCGAAGTGGTCGAGGACCTGGACCACGCGGGGATGGCGCAGCAGCGAGAGCAGCTGCGCCTCGACCTCGAAGCGCTCGGCGTGGCGCGTGTTGTTCACGTGCTTGACCGCCACCGCCGTGCCGGTGTGGGTGTCGTGAGCGCTGTAGACCGCCCCCATCGCGCCGCTGGAGATCGGCGCCCCGACGGTATAGCGGTCGGCCAGCATGAGCTCCTGCGGCAGGACGAAACGTGACTGATCCAGCATCATCGGTCAATCAGCGTAACGCAGCCCCCGCCCGCTGGGAACTCGGATAGCTTTCGTCCCAGGTGAACGGGTGATGCGCAAGCGCAGGCGGGCCGGGCCGGCACGCACGCGGCGGCTGCGGCTGGCGCTGCTGGCGATCGTGGCGCTGGGCGCCACGGGCCTCATGGTCGTGGCGTATGAGACCGAACTGCTGCGCACGCCCGAGCTCGGCTCCGTCGACACCCGCTTCTCGATCCGCGGCCGCCAGCGACCCCCGGGGAACGTCGTGCTGGTCGAGATCGACTCCCAGACCTTCGATGAACTCGGCCTGCAGTGGCCCTTCCCGCGCAGCGTGCACGCGCGGGTGATCGAAGAGATCGCGCGCGACCGCCCCAGCGCGATCGCCTACGACGTGCAGTTCACCGAGGCCAGCGCCTGCCCCCTCTCCGCCAGGGGCGTCCAGCCGCCTCCCGGCAAGTGCCCCCAGGCGCAGGCGGACGAGTCCGCGCTGCTCTCAGCGCTCCAGGGCGCGGACGGGCGCACGGTGATGGCCACGACCGAGACCAACGCACACGGGAACACCAGGTTCCTCGGCAGCAGCGAAGGCAGCGCGCTGCTCAGCGAAGTGGGATCGCGGCCCGCGAACGCGCTGCTGCCCACCGATCCCGGCGGCTACCTGCGACGTGTCGGCTACTCCGTAGGCGGACTGAGGACGCTCGCAGTGGTGAGCGCCGAAGTCGCCGAGGGGCACCGGGTGCCCGCACGCGACTTCGCCGGGAGCCCCGCCTGGATCGACTACTACGGGCCGGAAGGAACGCTCCCCGCGGTGTCCTTCTCCACCGTCTACCGCGGCCGCGTCCCGCGCGGCTTCTTCCACGACAAGATCGTGGTCGTGGGCCCCTCGGCGCCGTCGTTGCAGGACATCCACCCCACCTCCACCGCCAGCCAGATGCCAGGCGCCGAAGTCCAGGCGAGCGCGATCGAGACGGTCCTCAGGGGCCTCCCGCTGCGCTCGACGGCGGCGTGGCTGGACCTCGCGTTGATCGTGCTGCTGGGCTGCGCCGCCCCGCTGGCGAGCCTGCGGCTCGGGCCGATCGCCACGATCGCGCTGGCGCTCGCGCTCGCGGCGGCGTTTGCGGTGTCCGCGCAGGTCGCCTTCGACGAGGGGCACGTCGTGTCGTTCATCTACCCCCTCGCAGCCCTCATCCTGAGCGCGGCGGGGGCGCTGTCGGTGCAGCTTGTCACGATCGCCTTCGAGCGCGAACGGGTACGCGACCTCTTCTCGCGCTTCGTGCCCGAGAACGTCGTGGACGAGGTGCTGGCGAGCGCCGAGGGGGGCCTGCGCCTCGGCGGGGTGCAGCGCGAGGGCACCGTGATGTTCACCGACCTGCGCGGCTTCACCACGTTCGCCGAAACGCTCACCCCGGACCGTGTGATCGAAGTGCTCAACCGCTACCTGAGCGAGATGAGCGACGCGATCCTCGACCACGGGGGCACCCTGGTCGCCTACATGGGAGACGGGATCATGGCGGTGTTCGGGGCGCCGATCGTGCAGACCGACCACGCCGACCGCGCGCTCTCCACCGCCCGCGAGATGCTCACCGTGCGCCTGGCCCGCTTCAACGCGTGGCTGCGCGAGCAGGACCTGGGACCGGGCTTCCGCATGGGCATCGGCCTGAACTCGGGGCGCGTGATGTCGGGCAACGTCGGCTCCGAGCGCCGCGTCGAGTACGCCGCGGTGGGCGACGCCACGAACGTGGCGGCCCGCATCGAGCAGTTCACCAAGGGGACCCCCCACCAGCTACTGCTCTCGGGGGCGACCAAGGAAGCGCTGACCGAGCCACCCGGAGATCTGGTGTACGTGCAGGAGGTCGAACTGCGAGGCCGGCGCAGACACACCACGATGTGGTCGCTCGCCGACGACGGTACGACGGACGAGGAGGGGCGGCAGGCGTCTGCTGATCGGCCAGAGGAGAGCCCGCCGGAGCCTCCGGCGGCAGATCCACAGGTAGAGGGCCGGTCGCAGACATCGACGGCCGATCAGCCCCTGGAGAGCCGACCAGAGTCCCCTGCGGCCGCTCAGCCCGAGACCGCAGAGTCGCCTGCGGCCGCTCAGCCCGAGACTGCAGAGCCCCCTGCGACCGCTCAGCCCGAGACCGTGTAGCCGGCCCGGCGCAGCGCCGCGAGCGCGCTGGCCGCACGGGCACGGTCGCTGCCGACCGCGCTCTCCGCCCGCGCGTAGGCCGCTTCATCCCCGGCCCGCGCGGCCGCGGCCAGCGCTGCGTAGTCGCGACCGAGAGCCGCCAGCGATCCGGCGACGCTCGCGTTGACACCCTGCACCGCGGGACTTACTGCGAGTCGCCCGAGCGCCCGCGCCGCGGAGCTGTAGGCCGCGGCGAGCTGCGCGGCCGCCGCGGCCTGCGCCGAGGCGCTCGATGCGACGCGCAGCCGGGCGCTGGCGGACCCGGCGGCGCCCCGCAACGCGCTGAGGGCGCCCCTCAGCGCGGTTGCGTAGGCCGGGCTGGGGGGCAGCCCGAACACGGTGGTGCCGTTGAGCTTCAGCGTGGCGGCGATCTGCGCGCACTGCGTCGCAGGCGAGGAGGAGGAGGAGGAGGAGGAGGAGGGGTAGGTGGCGGGGCTCAGGCACGCGACGGTGGCCACGCCGCCCGAGGTCGGCACCGTGTAGAGGGTCAGCGGGCCGGCGAGGCCGCGCACGGAGAGCCCGCTGTAGCGGTACGCCTGGAGAGCACCCAGCCGCACCGGTTCGGGCCGGGGCAGCGCCCCGATGAGGCCAGCGGTGAACGCTGCGGGCAGCAGCGTGGGCCCCGAGGCGCTCACCTCACCGGCGAGGAGGCGCTGAGCAGGGGCGGCGGAACCGGAGGCGCTCGCGCTCGGCGCAAGCGCGAGCGGCTGGGAGAACGTGAGCCCCGGAATCGCGGGGGCGCTCGCGAGCCGCTGCCAGCCGGTCGGGAAGGAGAGCTCGACGTAGCCCGCCGAGGCCGAGTCGCTGAGCGCTTCCCCGGAGCCACCCGAATTTCCGCCGAGCAGGAATCCGGCGACGGCCGCGAGCACGGCCGCGGCGAGGATCGCCGGCAGGTATCTCCCGGGACCGGCGCCAGTCGCGGCGCGGACATCGGCCGGGGCCGGCTGGGCACCGGCGGAGACGCGAGCTTTGGTCGGGGTCCCCCCGGGTTGAGCAGCCCCAGAGGAGGCAGGGGCCTTGGTCGGGCTCCCCGCGAGCTGAGCGCCGCCCGCGGCGCGGGCGTGGGCGTCGGCGGCATCCGCCGGTGCGGCCGACTCCCCGGCGGGTGCTCCCGTAGCGTCCGGTGCCGCCGCGGCTGTCGCGGCGAGCCGGGTCGCACCGAGATCGCTCGCCGGGGCCGTGCCCCGCGCGCGCGTCGGCGTTCCTGCGGTGGGGCGCAGGCGCGTGGTGTCCGCGAGGTCCCGTGAAGCAGGCGACTCGGGCACGGCGCCGAGGGCGCGCCGCGCCTGGAGCATCAGCTCGCCGGCCGACGCGGGGCGGTCCTGGGGATCCTTCGCCATCCCTTCGGCGACCACCTCGTCCATCGCGGCGGGGAGGTCCGAGCGCACCTCCGAGAGACGCGGCGGGGGCTCGGTGAGGTGTGCGAGGAGGACCCGCTCTTCGGTCGCCCGCACGTAGGGAACCTGGCCGGTGAGGCACTCGCAGAGCACAGCCGTGAGGGCGTACACGTCACTGCGCGCCGTGGCGCGGTCCCCGCGGGCCTGCTCGGGGGAGATGTAGTCGATCGTGCCCACGAACTGACCGGTTTCGGTCATCGCCGCGTCGTCGTGGCCCTTGGTCAGCCCGAAGTCCGCCAGATAGGCGTGGTCGCCGGCGCCGACCAGCACGTTCTGAGGCTTGACGTCGCGATGGATGAGCCCCTTCGCGTGCGCCGCGTCGAGCGCCTCGGCCACCTGCGTGAGCAGGCGCAGCGCCCGCCGGTCGTCGAGCTGGCGGCGCAGGATCAGCTCCTTGAGCGTGGGGCCCTCGACCATGCGCATCGCGAGGAACAGCCTGCTGTCGGCCTCGCCGGCCTCGTAGACGGTGACGATGTGGGGGTGGTCGAGGGCAGCCTGCAGCAGGCCCTCGCGGCGGAAGCGCTCGCGGAAGCCGGGATCGGCGCTGAGCTCCGCGGTCAGCACCTTCAGCGCCACCACGCGCTCCAGCGAGAGCTGGGTGGCGCGGTAGACGGTGCCCATGCCGCCCTCCCCGAGCGTGCCGTCGATGCGGTAGCCCGCGACGACCGTGGAGCTGTGCGGCGAGTCCATCAGATCACCTGCGTTGACTGCGACCGGGGACGTGCTCGATCACGATCTGCACGCCGACCGCACTCGAACACGTTCTTGAGGTCACGCACTTCGACACCTGCCGGACTAGCCCACGAGCACCGGGCCGCCTTTGCCGCCGCCGCTGCTGCTCGGCGGAGCGGCCGGCGTGGAGGGCGCGGCGGGCGTCGGCGTCGGAGCCGCCGGCGTAGGGCTGGGGGCGGTGCTCTGCGCGGGAGCGGCTGGATGCGGCGGACGGCGCAGCGCCGGTAGCGTCGCCGCCGGCAGCGCGAGACCGGAGACGGACACGGGAGTCGAGGGCAGCACGACCGTCGTCGGCAGCGCCGGCGTCGCGGCGCCCCCGGCGGTCGCCTTGCGCACCGCGAAGGCCGCACCGAACACCAGCACGACGATCAGCGACGCGATCGCCACGCGCCCACGCGCGGTAGCGGTCATTCGCAGGACTCGGGCCTCTTCGAGCCCGGCGCCAGGCAGCGCTGGATCTTGGTGAAGCTCGCCGTGGCCGATCCGGTATTCGATGTAGGCGCCGATCTGGTTGCGGGCGGTCACGTAGATCTTCAGGGCGGCGCCGTCCGGCAGCACCGCGCCGCCCAATCCGGGGAAGCGAACGGTCCGCGCGGTCGTGGCCTGTGGGCGGCATCCGCGCGTGCAGCGCACTTCGACGCGAGCCTTCTTGGGGGCGCTGACGGCGAGGCTCACCACGCGCACTCCAGCAGCGAGCGGCGCCGCGGTCGAGTGTCGCTTCCGCCTGCAGGCGCTTGAGCGGGACGAGGTAGTCGAACAGGAACTCGAGTTCGCCCCCGGCTTCGTTGACCCCGCCGACCTGGATCGTGTAGGACTTCCCGGCCTGCACGTTGACGAACAGTTCCCCGGCCAGCGTGGGCTGGTTGACGGCGCAGTGGCGCTGGCCGTTGTCGGGCAGCAGCGTCTTGGGGTCGAACGGCATGACCGCCATGATCGTGCCGAAGGTCGGCCGAGGTCTGGATCCGCACGAGCCCGTTGGCGTTGGGGTAGAAGTCGTACCAGACCGTCTTACCCTCGCTGACGCCGTTGCAGCCCGTCAGCTCGGGGGGGCCACCGTGCGAGGGCGGGCTGAAGATGTCCGACTGAACTGTCGCCGCCGTCGTGTTGCGCACGTCGCGCAGGGTTTCCGTCCGGTTCAGCGGCTTGCCCGGTTCGTTGATGTTCAGCGAGTTCAGGTAGTTGTCGTTGATCGGGGCACCGGCGCCGGTGCCGCGGCGGTCGCCGTCATCGCCGTCGTGGCTCCCGTCGCCAGCAGCGTCGCCAGCGCCACGATCGCGATCGTCCGCCTGGAGCCGTTCGGCCGCCGGGGGCGTGTGTTTGTTGCTCGCATCAGACCACCGCCTCGCTTACCGGGAAGACAGCCCATCATATGCCAGCCACCGGCGTCCCGCGCTACGCCATCCGCCTGTGCCTGCGCCACACAAGCCTTCGTGACCCGCACGGGATGCTGTGCCGAAGACTCGTACCGTCTGCTCCGCCGCTAGACTCCGGCCGCTCGGCATGGACACGAGGGGGAGCGAGCCAATCGAGACCGAGACGCCGAGCTCCGTCGGGCTCCGTCGCCTGGCGGTCCACTACGCGCGTGCTGGCGCTGGTGACGGCCGGCGTGGTCGCCTTCGTCTTCGCACCGGCACCACCAAGCACGCCCAGCCGCAGATCGCGGGGGGCTACGACGTCTCTGCCGCGAGCGCCTGCCTTGGGAGGAAGATCGAACTGGCGCAGTCGGGCCGGTTCGTCACGCTCTCCAACGCCCAGTCCACGCTCGGCGGCGCGCTGAGGTTCGTGAACGGGCGCCTGAGCGGTGCGGTGCACTGCGTGCGGGGCCGCACCGCCCAGATCGACGCCCACGTCGTGAACGGCGTGCTCGCGGGCTCGCTCGGCGGGCTACCGGTGGGTGCCGAGCTCAAGCGCGATCCCCCCGAACCTGGAGCGCCCAAACCGCTCGCCCCGGGATCCGTGGGCGGCGAATACCAGCTCGCTCCGAGCTCTGCCTGCCTGGGCAGCAAGATGAAGCTCACGCAGTCCGGCTCCACGGTCGAGGTGGAGACCTCGAAAAAGCCGCGCGGCACCCTGATCTACCGCGCGGGGGTCCTGGCCGGTGCGGTCTCCTGCGAGCACGGCGGGCGGCGCACGGTGGCCGGCACGGCGGCGGGTCGCGCGCTGGATCTGATGCTCACACCACCCGTGAGCGACCTTCCCGCTCCGGGCGGGCGGGTCCTCCCCATCGCCGGGGCCCCAGCGGGCGCCACGACCGGTGCGGGGACCACGACCGGCGCGGCGGCCACCGCACGACCAGGCGCCGCGGCGACCGGTAGGCGCGCGCGGGACGCGGCTGCCATCACACCCCCAAGCGCACCGGGCGCCGCGGCCGGGGGGCGGCGCCCGAAAACCTCTCGGCGACCAAGCAGCGCACCGCCGAAAACACCGTGGTGGCGTTCTTCATCGCGGTCGTGATCGTGATGCTGTTCGCACGCCTGTGCGGAGGCCTGATGCCGAGGATCCGCCAGCCACGGGTGATGGGCGAGGTGCTCGCGGGGATCCTGCTCGGCCCGACACTGTTCGGGGCGCTCGCCCCCGACCTGCAGTCGACGATCTTCGCGTCGGACATCGTCCCCTACATCGGCGTGGCGGCGAATCTGGGGTTGATCTTCTACATGTTCCTGATCGGCCTGGAGGTCGACCTGGGGCAGCTCCGCGGCCGCGCGAGGATGACGCTCGTCGTCTCGAACACGGCGCTGCTGGTGCCGCTGATGCTGGGGATGCTCGTGGCGCTGCCGCTCTATCCGCTGCTGGCGCCGGACATCCGCTTTGCGGCCTTCGCGCTGTTCGTGGGAGTGTCGATGTCGATCACCGCGTTTCCGGTGCTGGCGCGGATCATCTCCGAACGGCGCATGCTCAAGCGGCCGCTGGGCGCGCTGGCGCTGTCGGCGGCGGCCGTCGACGACGTGTCGGCGTGGTTTTTGATCGCGCTGGCCACGGCGGTCGCGGGAACGGGCAGCGGCGTGGGGGTGCTCGAGACGATCGGCTGGGCCGCGGTGTTCTGCCTCGGCATGGCGTTCCTCGTGCGCCCGCTCATGGCGCGGGCGGCGGTTGCCTACGACGAGGCGGGACGCCTGCCGGGGACGTGGATCACGGTCATCTTCGCGGGCGTGCTGCTGTCGGCGATCACCACCGAGACGATCGGGATCGCGGTGATCTTCGGCGCGTTCGTGATGGGCCTCGCGATGCCGCGCCACGCGGGGCTCAGCGAGGACGTCACGCGTCGCGTGGAGGACTTCGTGCTGACGCTGCTGCTGCCGCTGTTCTTCGCCTACACCGGCCTGCGCACCAACGTCGGCGCTGCTCGACAGCGGAGAGCTGATCGCGATCACGCTCGCGCTGTGCGCGCTCGCGATCGTGGGCAAGTACGGCGGAACGCTGATCGCGGCCCGCGTGATTCGCCTGCCGTGGCGCCAGTCGGCGGTGCTGGGTGCGCTGATGAACACACGCGGCCTGACGGAGCTGATCGTGCTCAACCTGGCGCTCAGCACTGGGCGCGATCTCGGCGGCGCTGTTCACGGCGCTGGTGATCATGGCGCTCGTGACCACGTTCATGGCGGGGCCGCTGATCAGGGTGCTCGATCCCAACAACGCCTACGGAGAGGAGCCCGAGGAGGAGCTCGCGGCCGCGCGCCGCCGGTCGCCGCGCAGGGGCGCGTGGCGGGCGAGCACTCGATCCTGGTGGCGCCCCAGAGCGCGGCGGCGCTCGAGCAGCTGCTGGCGCTGGCGGAGCCGCTGGCACGCTCGGAGCCGCGCCGCGAGCTGATCCTCGCCCGCCTCGTGCGCCCGCCGCGGGGCGCGGCGGTGCGCGGCGGCCTGCAGACGGAGGCGCGGCTGGTGAGCGAGGCCTCCGACCAGCTACAGCAGCAAGCGCGCGGAGCTCTCGGACGCGGGCCTGGACGCGCGCGCGGTGGCGCTGACCTCGGCCGACCCCGGCCGCGATCTGACACGGCTGTGCCGCAGCGAGGAGATCGACCTGGTGCTGCTCGACGGCCGCCGGCCACTGCTCGGCGACGGCGTTCCCCGCGAGGAGGTGGGCACGGTGCTGAACGACGCCGCGCTGCGACGTCGCCGTCCTGGTGGCGCGCGAGGGCGCCGCGGTCGAGCCCGGTCCGGGACGCTCGGTGATGGTGCCCTTCGGGGGCGCCGACCACGACTGGGCGGCGCTGGAGCTCGCGAGCTGGATCGCCTCCGCCAGCGGGGCACCGCTGCGTCTGCTCGGCTCCTCCGGGCAGCGGGAGGACGGGCGCGACGCCAGCGGTCTGCTGGCGAACGCGGCGCTGGTCGTGCAGCAGTTCGCGGGGGTGTCGGCCGAGCCGATCCTGGCCGAGCCCGGTCGCGAGGGCATCCTCGCCGCGACCGCCGGAGCGGGACTGCTGCTGGTCGGCCTCTCCGAGCGCTGGCGCAAGGAGGGGCTGGGAGAGACGCGCCGGGCAATCGCCCGTTCGGCCCCGGCACCGATCGTCTTCGTCCGCCGCGGCGAGCAAGGCCCGGCGCCCTGGCTCCCGCGACCGAGATGACCCGCTTCGGCTGGTCGACCGCGGCGCTCGGCAAGCCAACCTAGGCGACCGACTACCGCTCGCCGAGTCGACAGCAGCGTCTGGCGGCCGACCGATGTGATCAACGATCCGCTTCGACGGCCCGCCCGCCGCGCTCGGCAGGCCGATTTAGACGTCGGGCTCAGTCACGCTGAGGCGCCAGACCCCGTCCTCGAGGGCCAGGCGCACCGTCTCCCCCTCGCCCTCCCCGCCCTTCCCAACCGCGATCCGCGCCTCGCGGGCGTCGAAATCGACCTCCAGCTGGAGCGTCAGCGGCGGGACCGGCTCCGCCGGCAGCACCGGCACCGCGCGAGACGACGGTCGGGTTGACCGGCACCTCGAGCTGGGGGTGCACGATCTCCCTGACGACCAGCGTCGTGGCGCCGGTCTCGATCGAGTCGCCGAGCGCCAGCAGACGGGGACTCTGGATCCGCAGGCCGTTGACGAACGTGCCGTTGGAGGAGCCGAGGTCCTCGATCGCGTAGTCGCCGGTGGCCTCGCGCGAGATGCGGGCGTGCTGGCGGGAGATCTCCTCGTCCTCGGAGAGCCGCCCGGGCCCGTCGGCGTGGCGCCCGATGACGAGCTCGTCCTCGACGAGGATCGTCTCACCCGCGGCGTTGCCGCTGATCACCTCCAGGCGCAGTTGGCGATCGGGTCGTTGCTCATCGTTCTTGCTCCTCGCTGCTCGGCTCGGATGACGTGCATGACGGCGTTGATCAGGGCCAGGTGGGTGAAGGCCTGGGGGAAGTTGCCGAGGTGCCGGCCGGTGCGCGGGTCGATCTCCTCGGCGTAGAGCCCCAGCGGGCTGGCGTGGGAGATGAGCTTCTCGCACAGCGCCCGCGCGCGGGCGAGCTCGCCGATCTCACAGAGCGCGGAGACCAGCCAGAAGGAGCAGATCGTGAAGGAGCCCTCCTCGCCGCTGAGCCCGTCGTCGGTCTCCTCCACGCGGTAGCGCAGCACCAGCCCGTCCTCGGTGAGCTCGTCGGCGATCGCCAGCGACGGTCGCCACGATGCGCGGGTCCTCGGCCGGCAGGAAGCGCACGAGCGGCATCAGCAGCAGCGAGGCGTCGAGCGCGGTGGTGTCGTAGTGCTGGGTGAAGACCCCGCGCTCGTCGACGCCGTGCGCGCAGATGTCGGCGTGGATCTCCGCGGCCGCCGCGTGCCAGCGCTCGGCGCACTCGCGGTCCTCGCGCAGCTGCGCCAGGCGGGCGCCGCGGTCGGCGGCCACCCAGCACATGAGCTTGGAGGAGGTGAAGTGCTGGGGCTCGCCGCGGACCTCCCAGATCCCGCGGTCGGGCTCGCGCCAGTGCTCCAGGGCACCCGCGACCTGGCGCTTGATGATCGGCCACAGCCGGTCGGGCAGCTGGTCGCGCGAGCGGGTGTGCAGGTAGATCGAGTCCAGCACCGCGCCCCACACGTCGTGCTGGCGCTGGCGGTAGGCGCCGTTGCCGATGCGCACCGGCCGCGCCCCGCCGTAGCCGGAGAGATGGTCCAGCTCCTGCTCGTCCAGGCGGCTCTCGCCGCCGATCCCGTACATGATCTGCAGCTCCCCCTCCTCGGCCTCGGCGAGGTCGGCGACGAAGTAGAAGAAGTCGTTGGCCTCCCAGTCGAAGCCGAGCGTGTAGAGCGCCCACAGCATGAAGGTCGAGTCGCGGATCCAGCGTGTAGCGGTAGTCCCAGTTGCGTTCGCCGCCCAGCGGTCTCCGGCAGCGAGGTGGTGGCCGCCGCCACCATCGCCCCGGTGGGCGCGTAGCTCAGCCCCTTCAGCGTCAGCGCGCTGCGCTGCAGGTACGTGCGCCAGGGGTGATCGGGGAAGGTGCCCTGCTTGAGCCACTCCTGCCAGTGGTGGGCGGTGCGCACGAGCCGCTCGTCGGCCTCCTCGTAGGTGGTGGGCAGCGGGTGCTCGGACCAGCCCAGCGCCGCGAACGCGGACTCCCCCTCGCGCAGGATCGTGCGCGCCCGGGCGCGCGGGCCCTCGAACCCGAGGTTCATGTCGGTGACCAGCCTGCAGCTTCAGGTCCATGCCCTCCGAGCCGGCGGTGGCCTCGTTGTAGCCGGGGCCCGTGTAGGACCACTCGGCCGCGAGGCCCCCGTAGTCGAAGACCGGTTCGCAGTCGAGGTGGATCTCGGCCCACCCCTGCACGCAGCGCACCGTCCGCAGGAGCACGTGGTCGGCGTCGTAGTCGGTGGGCGAGCGCCGGTGGGTGCGCGAGCGCTCCTCGTTGTGGTACCAGGGCCCGATGCACAGCACGTCGCGCACCACCACCCACCCGGTGCGCGTCTCCCAGCTGGTCTCGAGCACCAGCGTGCCCGGCAGGTAGCGCACCGCGCCGGGGACGGTCACGCCGGCCGGGCCCAGCCGAAAGCCGCCGGCGTCGCGGTCGAGCATCGCCCCGAACACGCTCGGCGAGTCCAGGCGCGGCAGGCACATCCACTCGACGTTGCCGCTCGGCGCGATCAGCGCGCAGGTCTCGCAGTCCGACAGGAAGCCGTAGTCGGCGATCGGCGGAAACGGACTCCCCTGGATCTCCGTGGGGTGTCGCGCTCACCGCGCCAAGGCTACTGGTGCCGAGACCAGCAGGAGGTGCGAACGGGGCGCGGGCATGGGCCGACGGCCGCCGGATAGGCTCCGGCGTCGGATGACCTGGGTGGAAGTCTTTATCGCGTTCGTGGTCTCCCATCTGGTCGGGGACTACCTGCTGCAGACCGACTGGCAGGCCCGGCACAAGCGCGGCGGCCTGGCACGGGGAGCGCGAGACGCGCGCCGGGCGCTGTTCACCCACGTCGGCATCTACACGCTCTGCTTCGTCCCCGCGCTGATCGTGAGCGATCTCGGCGTGGAACTGCTGTGGGTGCTCCCCGCGATCTTCCTCCCCCACCTCATCCAGGACGACGGGAGGCTGCTGCACGCGTACATGAAGCGGCGTCAAGCGGCTGGATCCGCAGGAAAACCTGGCGGTGTCGATCGCGGTCGATCAGACGTTCCATCTGCTGGCGCTGCTCGTCCTGGCGCTGGTGATCGGCTCCTGATGCGGCGGGTGCAGCGACTGTTGATGGTTCTCATCTGCGTGCTCGGCCCCACCGCGCCCGCGTTCGCGTCGACATCCGGTGCGCAGCTCTGGACGGCACTCGCAGGGAAGGTGATCTGTGGGGTAGCGACCCACCCTCCCAACACGCCCCCCATTCAACTGCTCTGCAGCGCTCCGCAGGTGCCGGCCCCGAAGACCAAGGGGATCGGCGACCCGGGCTTCGTCTTCCTCGGATCGGTCGGGCGCCCCTCGCTCGCGCGACTCAGCCAGGACTCCTTCGTCGCCAGCAGTCCGGCGGCGCTCGAGAGCCCGAGCAAATGGGGCATCGGCCCGATCCAGGTGACGTGCACGATCAGCACGCGAGCGGTCCGCTGCACGAACCGCTCCCATCACGGCTTCACGATCACGAAGAGCTCCTACCGCGCGTTCTGACCAGCGCCTCCGAGACGGGCTGAGCGGTATAGGAGAGGCGGGGATTCTAGCAACTCGTGGAATCCGTCGAAGCGATCCTCGGGCTCGATCGCCATGCGCGGACTTGAGGGCGATCCAGAGCCATAGAATGCGGACGTGCCCGCGCCAGGCGAGATCACGACGGCACTCTCCTGGAGCGGTGGCAAGGACTCAGCTCTGACGCTCTGGACCCTGCGCCGCGAGGGGGTGGAGCCCGAGGCTCTGATCACGACCGTGACCGATGCCTACGATCGCATCAGCATGCACGGCGTCCGCCGCGAGTTGCTTGCCAGGCAGGCCGACGCGATCGGCGCTCCGCTTGTCGAGGTTCGCATCCCGCCGGGGTGCGTCAACGACCTCTATGAGGCACGGATGGCCCAGGCGTTCGCCTCTCCGTCCCTGTCCGGCGTCGAGGCCGTCGCCTTCGGCGACCTCTTTCTCGAGGATGTCCGCGCCTACCGCGAGGAGCGACTCGCGGCGAACGACATACGCGGCCTCTTCCCGCTCTGGGGACGCGACACCGGTGCCCTGGCGCGGGAGTTCATCGCCGCGGGCTTCCAGGCGATCATCGTCTGCCTGGACCCGCGAGCGCTCGACGCCTCCTTCGCAGGGCGGGCGTATGACGAGCAGCTTCTCGCAGACCTGCCCGCGAGCGTCGACCCCTGTGGTGAGAACGGCGAGTTTCACACCTTTGTCCATGCCGGGCCGATCTTCACCGAGCCGATCGCATGCGATCGCGGCGAGGTCGTCGACCGCGAGGGCTTCGTCTTCTGCGATCTGGTTCCCGCGTGAAGCAGGAGACGGGCGTCCAGCCACAGGGGACCGAGGGCCCCGGGGTGGCAAACCGGGAAGACCGTGGCATCCTGCGAGTCAAGGCGACCGAGCGGCGGGAAGGCTCGCGTCCGCAGGACCCTCAGCAGCGGGAATACACGCTCTGGCGCCGGCGCACCCCACCGATCCCCTCCTTCACCGGTCTCGTGGAGCCTGCCGAAGCCGGGAAGATCGGGATCGCCTGCTCCGGCGGGGGGATCCGCTCGGCGGCCTTCAGCCTGGGGGCCCTGCAGGTACTCCAGGAACAGGGCAAGCTCCAGCAGGCCAGCTACCTGGCCGGGGTCTCGGGCGGCTCCTACATCGCAGCCGCCTTCAGCATGCTCAGGAAGACATGGCCGCTGGCGGGGAAGCCCGAGGGCGGCTCGGAGGACTCCGACCCGCTGAAGGTCAATGCCGAGCACCCACCGTTCTTCCCGGGCTCCCCCGAGGAGCAGTACCTGCGCAACCGCAGCTCCTACATGGCTCCGGGCGCCTTCGGCAAGATCCAGTTCGGCTATCGGCTGCTGCTGGGGATGGGCGTCAATCTGCTGTTCATAGCGACCGCCGTGATCACACTCGCCCTGCCCCTGGGCCTGCTCTATGGCGCGATCTATCCGAGCCTGACGGCTCACGTGGGCGCCCACGGGCTGTGCTTTGCACCTCCGCCGGGCAGTCCGCCGACGAGCGCGGCCCTCTGCCACTTTGTCCCGCTGCACATCCCCGCCCTGCTCTGGCTCCTCCCGACGGCGGTCGCCGGGGCGGCGATCGTGGCCGCGGCGGCCTCGATGCTCGCCTACCGCTGGAGGGGCTGGATCGCGGAAGCGGTCCAGATCTGGTCGCTGCGGCTGCTGCTGCTCAGCGGGATCTTCGCCTTTCTGCTGATCGGCATGCCGATCCTGCTCTCCCTAGTCCGCGACCTCGGGGCAGCCACCAGCCTGCCGGCCTCCAAGCCGCCCGCGGGCGTCCACCAAGCGGCTCCCGTCGCGGTGGCGGTGAGCGCGGGGGGCGCAGCGACG
This sequence comes from uncultured Solirubrobacterales bacterium, assembly GCA_963742275.1. GTDB lineage: Bacteria > Actinomycetota > Thermoleophilia > Solirubrobacterales > Solirubrobacteraceae > Palsa-744. Next base: position 274,047 of record CAVUKU010000003.1, read on the forward strand.
CTCGCGGCTGCCGTCCTGCTTCAGCTGCGCGCCGACTGGAGCCAGGCGAAGGTGCTGGCCAGCGATGCCGGCAAAGCGCGGGAATGGCTGAGCAAACTGAGCCAACGACTGCGTCTGCTGCTGGCCTACGCGATCGCGGCAATCGTCGGACCAGCATTGACGCTCCTCCTCGCCCTGGCCGCCATGACCATCATCCTGAACCTCCAGCAAGCCTGGGAGCCCTGGGCGATCGTGGCGGTGTTCGCAGTCGGGTTCTCACTCGCCTACTACCACGCCGACATGACCACGTGGTCCCTGCATGCCTTCTACCGCCGGCGGCTGTGCTCGGCGTTCGCGCTCAAGCGCGTGGCACGCCCGGAGGGCTATCCCGCGATCGCATCCGAGGACGCGGGCATGGCCGTGGAACGCAACTACCACCATCTGGTGCAGCTCTCGCAGACGGCTGTCCCCGAGGAAGAGGGCTGCGAGCAGTGGCCCACGCTGCTGGTGTGCGCCTCGGCGAACATCTCGGACAGCGCCGCCACGCCCCCGGGCCGCGCGGTTACGAGCTTCACCTTCAGCGCGACCGCGATCGGCGGCCCGCTCGTAGGCGCCGTACCGACAGAGGCGCTAGAGCGTTCATGCGACGACACACGAAAGTCTTACTTCACGCTACCGGCCGCCGTAGCCATGTCTGGCGCCGCGATCTCGCCGTCGATGGGCAAGATGACGCGCTGGCCGCTGCGCTTCCTGATGGGGCTCGCCAACATCCGCCTCGGGGTGTGGGTGCCCAACCCGCGCCGCATGGCGCTGTTCCAGGAAAGCCGGGAAGAAGCCGCTCAGCGCCGCGTAACGGCGCGCTCACCCTATCCGCTGCCGCGAGCCTCATACCTGCTCAGGGAGCTGCTCGGGATGAACTCGATCGACTCGCCCTATCTGTATGTGACCGATGGCGGGCACTACGAGAACCTAGGACTGGTCGAGCTGCTGAGGCGAGGATGCTCGGAGATCTACGTTTTCGATGCCAGCAACGATGACTTCGGAGCGGTGGGTGACGCGGTGGCGCTGGCACGCAGCGAGCTCGACGTCGAGGTCGCCGTCGACTACGGCGCTCTGAAACCTGACGAACACACCGGGCGCTCGGCGACCGACTGCGCTGAGGGAGCGATCGCATTTCCCGCCACCCCCGACGGCGAGGCCGTCGCGGGCACGCTCTACTACGCCCGTCTGACGATGACCTCCACCTCCCCCACGGACGCCCAGGCCTACGCGGCCCAGGACCCTCACTTCCCGCACGACCCGACCACCGACCAGCTCTACACCGACCAGCGCTTCGAGTCCTACCGCAGCCTGGGAGCACAGGCGGCACGCACCGCGCTCGAACTCCGCCAGCGGACCGCATCGACAAAATAGAGGCGCCGCATCCGGGATGGTTTCACGATCTCCGGGATCATTCGGTGGTCTCTACACCAGCGACGGTGGTTCACGCCTCCAGGTCGGCCTCCAGCCGCTCCAGCCACTGCTCGATGTAGGCATATGTGTCGGCGCGCAGCCGCGCGACGAGCGCCGGGTAGCGAATGCCGCTCGGCTCGAGCGCCTCGGCGAGCGGGACGATCTCCTCACGCGTGTGAGTACTCACGCCGCCCACGCGCTCGCGCATGCGCCGCACCAACGTCAGCTGGTCCTCCTCGGCGAGGGCATCGGCGAAGAAGAGCCGTAGCACACCCTCGTCGCGGAGCTGGGTGGGGACCTCGCGCGTGGAGCGCAACCAGCCCTCGAGCGCCGCCTCCCCCTGCTCGGTGAGCTCGTATGCGTATCGCTCGCGCGAGCCCTGGGAATCCTCGCGGCGGGTCAGCAGCCCCGCCTTCACGAGCCGCGCCAGCTCCGGATAGACCTGCGCCAGCGAGGTCGGCCAGAAGTAGCGAGTCGAAACGTCCGCGACCTTCTTGATCGCGTACCCCGAACGTGAACCGAGGCGCACCATGCCGAGCATCAGGTAGCCCGAGGGCGTGAGCTTCATCGCCAGCGCCGATCGGGTCCTCGAGACCGGTCCCGCGAAACCTCTTGCGAGGTGCTGATGTATCTGATCCGATACATAGGCCATGTCATACCGCACGCCACCCAAGAGCACAAGCCCACCCGGGCCACGCGGACCCGGACTCGCTCTCGGCCTCGGCTGGCTGCTGGCCGAGCCAAGGCTCTTCCCCCGGTGGCGCGCGCGCTACGGCGACGTGTTCATGCTCCACTCGACCGGCTTTGCGCCGCCACTCGTCGTGGTCGCCGATCCAGCGGAGGCCAAGCGGATCTTCACCGGCGATCCGGCAACCCTGCGCGCGGGAGACGCCAACAGCGGACCACTGCGACAGCTCGTCGGCGACCAGTCCCTGCTGCTCCTCGACGAGAGGCGTCATCTTCACAGGCGCAAGCTGATGCTCCCCCTCTTTCATGGCGAGCGGATGCGCGTCTACGGCGAGCTGATGCGGGAGACCACCGACGCGGAGATCGACGGCTGGCCCCTGCATCGGGCCTTCCCCCTCCATCCCTCGATGCAGAGGATCACGCTGCGCATCATCCTGCGCGCCGTCTTCGGGATCGATCGAGACGAGCGGGCGCTCGCTCGCCTGGAGAGGCTCTTCGTCCGCTACAGCAACCAGGGGATGCGACCGTGGATGCTGCTGATGGCCCAGCGCGAGCTGCCCCGTTACGGTCCCTGGCGGCCCTTCCTGCGCACACGGGCCCAGGTCGATGAGCTTCTGCGCGAGGAGATCGACAAGCGGACCCACGACCCGGGACTCCAAGCGCGAGAGGACATCCTCTCGCTGCTCACCCAGACCCGTGACGAGGACGGCCAGGGCCTGAGTCTCGCGGAGCTCCGCGATCAGCTGATGACCCTCCTGATCGCGGGGCACGAGACTACCGCCACCGCCCTGGCGTGGTCGATCGAGCGACTCCTGCGCAACCCGCAGGTGATGCGGCGCCTGAGGATGGAGCTCGCCGAAGACCGCGAGGAGTACCTCGGGCACGTGGTCCAGGAGTCGCTGCGCAGCCGACCGGTGCTCCCCTTCGCACTCCGCTATGCGACCGAGCCGGTCCCCGTCGGCGACTACATCGCCCCGGCCAACTCGCTGATCGCGGTCTCTCTCAGCCTGATCCACCAGCGGCCCGATCTCTTTCCGCAACCGGGCGCGTTCCGTCCCGAGCGCTTCGAGGACGGTCAGACCGAGAGTTTCGCGTGGCTTCCCTTCGGCGGCGGCCTGCGGCGCTGCCTCGGGGCCGCGTTCGCAACCTACGAGATGCGGATCGTCCTACGCCGAATGCTCGAGCGCTGCCAGCTACACGCTCCCGATCCGCGACCCGAGAGACCCCGCCGGCGCGCGGTAACCTTCATCCCCAGCCACGGGACGAGTGTGGTACTCCAGGGACGAACCACGGCGTCGTCAGCGAGCATCGTGACGGTCAGCGCATCCGTGACGGAGCAGGAACGTGCATGTCCGCGCCTACACCGGCTCGGCGACGATGAACTCGGACCCTGCGGCCCACACGACGGTCACGCTAGCCTCGTGTAGGAGATCCTGCAGATCCTTACGAGGCTCAGCTGGGAGCAGCACGGCGAGCTTCGGACGGGGCTCTACAAATCGCCGGTAGTCGATCAGTTGTCCGATCGCCATCCGAATCGCGCCGCGCTCGATTGTGCCCTTCGCCTCGTACAGGGTATTCGTGCTGCGATCGATCAGGTCGCAAAACAGCGGCTTTGCCTCCCCCTCCGGCACGATCTTGAGACGCACGACGTTGCGCCCAAGCTTCTCAAGGTAGCCCTGGAACGCAAGGACGAGCTTCTGCTCGCGTCGCTCAGCCTCGTATGGCTCCCGGCTGGGCTCCACGAACGTCCGCTCAGTCCATTGCAACTCCACAGGCACAGCCTCGACGCGACGAGCTAGCAGCTGATCCAGCTCCGACTTGCTCGGAGCCGGCGCAACGTCCTTGGGACGCAGCCGGAAGACGATCACGTTACGTATGGGACCATTATTGGTCTCAGGTGCGTCACTCGTGTAGTACGGCTGCTAGCGATCGACCTCGAACTCGCCCACATACCGCACGGTCCCTCGCGCTCCCATAAAGAGCCGCAGCGAACGCCCGTCACGCGCGTGGTTGAGGATCGCGGCGTTGCCGCTCATCATGCCCTGGTCGCCGCGCTGCCCTTCGCCTGTGTAATGGAAGTATCCGTCGTCGCGCCACCCATCGAAGTAGCCATGCCGCTCTCCTGCGACTGGGTCAGTGAACACAAAGACGTTCGGCGTGCGAGCTGATGGCCCGATGCCACCTTGCCGCCGACCTCCAAAGTCCGCATGCAACCTCACCCGCTCTACCCGCTCCCCAGGGACCAACGTCCACGGCACAACTGCAACCCCGTCTCGTTCAGCAGCCATCATCAGCAGCAAACCAGATCGACCGGACTGCACGTCTTCTGGCAACGATGATCGCCGATAGCTCGACGTCGAGTGCACCTGCCAGCCGGATCAGCCGCCCGAGATCGAGGTTGCGCTCGCCGCGCGTCACCGACAACGGTTGCGGCGCTGCATGGCCGCGGCGCCGGCAACGGGGGCGGGACTCCGCTCAGCCCAGGGCTACGGCGTAATGATGACACGGCCGAGCGCCTTGCGGCTCTCTGCGTACTCGTGCGCCGCAGCGGCGTCTGCGAGTGGGAACGAGCGATCGATCTCTACTTGCAGTTCGCCGCTTGCGACGCGCTGCAGCATGTCGCCGATCATGGGATGGACGCGGGCGTACTCCGACAGGATCGCGCCGCCGAGAAAGACACCGTGTAGCGCGTTGTTGCGCGCCCATAGCGACCGCGCCTCGATCGCCGAGCCCGCACGGGCGGCAACCCCGACGCTGACGAGCCGCCCTCGGTAAGCGAGCACGCCGATGCTGTCAATGAGATTCTGGCCGCCGATCGAATCGAGGACGACCTCTACGCCGCGCGAGTCGGTCAGCTGGTTGGTGCGCTCGACGAAGCTATCGGTCGCATAGTTGATCGGATGGTCGAGTCCGAGCGCCTTTAACCGCTTCAGCTTCTCGTTGCTGGAGGCAGTCGCGATTACGGTCGCGCCTGCGAGCTTGGCGAGCTGGATCGCGGCAATGCCGACGCCGCCCGCTCCAGCGTGTACCAGCACGGTCTGACCCTCCGCGAGGTTGCCAGCGGTGAACAGGCACTCATGCGCAGTTCCAAACGCAACCGGCACGCACGCCGCGCGGTCCGCGTCCAGCCCGGTGGGGATCGGCCAAGTCATCGCCGCGGGGACCGCTCGCTTGGCGGCATGTGACCCTGCTGCGTTCAGGGCGACCACCCGGTCGCCAACCGCACGTCCCTCGACTCCGGCGGCGACCTCACTGATAGTGCCGGCGCTCAGATAACCGACGATATGTGGGGTCGCTGGCAGCTCCCCTGCTGCGCGGGCGAGCAGATCACCGCCCTCGATGCTGATCGCCTCAGCGTCAACGACTACGCATCCGTCCGGGCAGTCCGGGTCGGACACATCTTCGTAGCGAAGGACCTCCGGCCCGCCGTTCTCGTAGATCACCGCCGCCTTCATTTGCGCCATCCTCTCGCTTTCGACACCGCGCCGCCCGACCTCATGCTCGGGTCTCCAGCCACGCACCCTAGCGCCAGAACCCGCGCCGTTGCACGCTGATCGCACACGAGCGCATACATCTGATGCGTGCTGGCCGTGGGGTGCCGACCGCGCGTGATGCGGCACATCTGGTGGCCGATTGACGTATTCCCGTAGCGCAACGCGGGCGATCCCTCCCCCGCTATGAGTGTGTGACTTCCCACGTCTGCCCGTTCGAGGTGCATTTGAAGGTCTTGCCGCTTTCGTCGACGGCGGTCTCCCGGAGCGTGCCGGCGACTCTTACCTTGCCGCCGCTGCCGGGGCCGTGGAATTGGCCGCTGAATTCATAGGTGACGGTGGCAGTCAGGGCGAACACGGTGGCGCTGTCCGTTTCCTTCGCGGTGAACGAGCCGTCGGATCCGATCGTCGCTTCTTTGATCACGAACGCGAGAACGGTTTCTTTGGCGGGCGCGCAACCGACGACCACGGTGGGGACGCTCACGTTCTGGAGCTTGGTCCCGCCCGAGGTCACTTCGAACGTCACCGGGTAGCCCTGCTCGTCGGTGCCCGAGTAGCTGCCCGCGGCCGGCGGGAAGCTCGCTTCTGTCTGCACCGATTCGCGCGTCAGCGACCAATCCTCACCGTTCGTCGTGCACTCGAATTTCGAGCCGTTTTCGTAGGTGATGTCCTCGCGTAGCGTCCCCGCGACCCGCACGACGCCGGCGGACCCGGTGCCGTGGAACTGCCCACTGAACGTGTACTTGAATTTCGCCGGCAGATGTTTGAGCACGCCTTCCTGTTCGGTCGTGCTCGAGAACGAGCCATCCGGGTTGATGACGACCGACGCCACTTCGAGGTGGTCGATGACTTCTTCACTCGGCGTGCAGCCCATGACCGTCGTGCTGACGCGAACGTTCTGCACGTTCCCGCCACCGGGCGAGACGTAGAACGTCACCGGGTAGCCCTGCTCGTCGGTGCCCGAGTAGCTGCCCGCAGCCGGCGGGAAGCTCGCTTCGGTCTGCACCGATTCGCGCGTCAGCGACCAATCCTCACCGTTCGTCGTGCACTCGAATTTCGAGCCGTTTTCGTAGGTGATGTCCTCGCGTAGCGTCCCCGCGACCCGCACGACGCCGGCGGACCCGGTGCCGTGGAACTGCCCACTGAACGTGTACTTGAATTTCGCCGGCAGATGTTTGAGCACGCCTTCCTGTTCGGTCGTGCTCGAGAACGAGCCATCCGGGTTGATGACGACCGACGCCACTTCGAGGTGGTCGATGACTTCTTCACTCGGCGTGCAGCCCATGACCGTCGTGCTGACGCGAACGTTCTGCACGTTCCCGCCACCGGGCGAGACGTAGAACGTCACCGGGTAGCCCTGCTCGTCGGTGCCCGAGTAGCTGCCCGCAGCCGGCGGGAAGCTCGCTTCTGTCTGCACCGATTCGCGCGTCAGCGACCACGCAAGCGCGTTCGTCGTGCACGAGTATTCGGTGCCGTTGCTGAAGCTGATGTCCTCGCGGATACTCCCGCTGGCGCTCGTGCCCGACAGGTGCCCGCTGATCGTGTACTTGAACTTGGCCGGCGTGTGCTCGATCACGCCTTCCTGTTCCGTCGTGCTGGAGAAGTCGCCTTCGGAGTCGATCGCGATAGAGGCGACTTCGAAGTGATCGTCGAGGCTCTTGCTCGGTGTGCAGCCCATCACCGTGGTGCCGACCACGACGTTTTGCACCGCTCTTTGGTCAGGCGAGACGTAGAACGACATCGGGTAGCCCTGCGTGTCGGTGCCCGAGTAGCTCCCCCCGGCCGGCGGTGGTGCCGCTTTTTCTTTTTCTTCTTTTTCTTTGGCTTCGCGTTCGGCTTTTTCTTTGGCTTCCCGTTCGGCTTTTTCTTTGGTTTCGCGTTCGGCTTTTTCTTTGGCTTCCCGTTCGGCTTTTTCTTTGGCTTTTTCTTTGGCTTCGCGTTCGGCTTTTTCTTTTCCTACGGATTTTGCCGCACATGCTTCATAACGACGGTCGATGGCGCGTGCGCGCCCCGCGCGCGTGACACCGGTAACTGCAATAATAAAACTGCCTCGCGGAAGCCCGGTGACTGTCACAAGCCGTTTGATATGCGGATACCTAAGCGTGGCATGGCGCTTGCCGTTCAGGTAAATAGTCACCTTCGCCCACGGCCCGTGTGGAGTGCTGTTGAACTGGACCGTCAGTTTGCCGCCAGCGACGCACGCCTTGTTCGACGGCAAGATGATCAGGGGCGCCGGGGGCGTGGAACTCTGGGTCGCCTGACGGTTCGCTGGGACCGTCGCAGGCGTCCACGAGGCGGTCCCCAGTGCGAACGAGCCTGTAGCCAGCATGGCGAGGATAAAGAGGCTTGTCGCCAGCGTGCCCAGTCGGACGATGTGCGCTAACGTCCTGCTGCGCCGAAACCTCATCATCAGGATGATCCCCCCCAAGTAATGCCCCAAGACTGGCTCCGAGCCGGCTACTGCCAAAAAGCGTTTGCGGAATGTACCAGAGATCACAGTCGAGCACACTACGCTCGGCCGACCGCGATGTACTTCCCCGCGAGGAGCCCTGGCCCAGAGTGCCGCCCGCATGGGCGTGGGCCGTCGACCAGGGTGCTCTATTCCGGCGACAACGAGCGCGTGGACGTTGCCTCCGAAGCTTTTGGATCGGACGAGTTTCGGGTGCAGCAGCGCGCCGAAGTCGCCGGACGACGCTTCGAGCAGTTCCCCGTAGACGTCGCGCTCAACGAGTAGCCAACCGCCCCCTCCGAACGACTGCCAATCCCGAGCCTCCTCGACTTCGCCGACATACAGCCCATCGAGATGCCGTGATCGCCCTGGAGCAGCACATCGCCGAGAAGGTCCACGCATACACAGCGACCTACGGCCCACGAGAACAGCAAAGCACCCGAATCAAGGACCTCATCGACATCCTCCTGATCGCCGACCTCGCCTCCCCACACGCTGACCGGCTACACGCGGGCCTCGCCACGACGTTCAGCACCCGCGAACGCCAGTCCCTCCCCACCGCGCTCCCGTCGCCGCCAGCATCCTGGGCGAACCCCTATGCTCGCGCAGCCGCAGACGTCGGACTGCCAGCCAACCTCAGAATCGCGCACGCCGAGGCTGCAGCCTTCCTCGACCCGATCCTCGCCGGCGCCACGACCGACCACTGGAACTCCACACAGAACCGCTGGACCACTTCCTGAGCAGCGACCACGGGGTCCCCCTCCGAGCCACGCAGCCCGCGCCCCCACCGCACGCCGAAAATCTCGTTGTTGGCTGCGATTTCGATATGTGCAGCCGAAGCGATTAGACGGAGGCGCGTAGCCAGGCCATCGCGCCGGTGCGGCTGATGCGGGCGGAGTCGCCGAAGATCTCCCTAGCGGTGGCGGTCAATTCGGCGACTGTCCGAAGTGGACCGACCTCTCCGCGTCGGCGTAGGGCAGAGAGGTATGGCTTGCTGAGGCGACCGTGGTCCGTCACGAGCATGGACGCGTAGAGCTCGCCATTTGGCTGTAGCTGTTCACGGAGTGAGCGTAGTGCCGCCCATGGATTGTCGAGGACGTGCAGAACGCCGAAGCAACCCACGGTCTCGAAACTGCAACGCGCGAATGGCAGATCGAGCATGTCGGCCTGGATGAGGGTGGCGGACTCGCCTAGGCGTTCGCGGGCCCGCTGAAGCATGCCCAGCGAGCGGTCGACAAGAACCAGTGGGCGCTCGCTCGCTTGGTAGTGCTCAGCAGTGGAAACGGTGGTGCCGCAGCCGGCGTCGAGGAACAAGCCCGAGCCGGCGGCGAGTGCCTCGCTTGCAAACGCGGCGTAGTCAGACGGGGCAGTTCCCCAGATCAACCGATTGTAGGCTCGAGACCTAAGGAGTCGGTCATAGATGGCCGCGTGACGATCGTAGGATGCGCCCTCGTCGTGGACGTCGATCGCACTCAGAACGCCAGCTTGGGTTGCGCGGAGTCGTCTACCTTCCACGATGAAGCCCTCGGCCGGGACAGTAGGCTGCATCCGCCTAGTATCCCGCCTCCGTACAGATTTCGCATAGACGCGGCAAGCCTAGCTTGTCACCTCGCAGGTTGAGCAGACGTCTTGGTAGGACCGAATCTGGTGGTTGTCCTTGAGTGGGTCGGGCTGAGGAGCAGTCGGTGGTAGCGGCGAAGATCAAAGACTTCAACTGATCCCAATGCCAGTCTGCGGATCGAGCGCCCTGGGGCGCAAACCAAACAGTTATCCGGTATCGAATCAATGAGTCGAGCTTGTCAGACCATCGCGGCAGGGACACCTTGGTCGGGCGGCTACGCCGTGTGCGGTCCATCCAGCAGCGCGTGTGCGGTACGTGTGCGGTCAGCACAGAGAACCGACGAGATCAGAGGCCCGTGCCCAAAGCCTCGGACCCGGGAATCCTCGTTCCAGAGCCGGGGTTTCGACGCTGCGGGCGTGTCCGGTCGCCTCCAGCATCCAACCAGCTACAAATCGGGGCGCCCGGATTCGAACCGGGGACCTCGGCCACCCAAAGGCCGCGCGCTACCAGGCTGCGCCACGCCCCGACGACCTGCCAGTCTAGTGTGGGCGGCGCTGCTGCTAGGGTCCCGCCCCGCGATGGCTGACATTCAACCTTTGCGCGCGCTGCATTACGACCTCTCCGTGGTGGGGACCCTCGGCGACGTGGTTGCCCCTCCCTACGACGTGATCGACGCCGCACAGCGGGCTGCGCTGATCGCGCGCTCCCCGTTCAACGTGGTCGCGGTGGATCTCCCCCGGGCGCCCACCGCCGGCAAGGGCGGCGCCGACGGGCAGGAGAGCGTTGAGAGCGAGCTCGCCGATCCCTACCGGACCGCCGGCGAGCTGTTCGAGAGCTGGCAGCTACAGGGCGCCGTGGCGCGCGACCGCGAGCCCGCGATCTGGGCGCACACGCAGCGGTACACCGGCCCCAACGGGGTCGTGCAGACCCGGCGGGGGTTCTTCTGCCGCGTGCGCATCGAGGAGTACGGACCGGGGCGGGTGCGTCCGCACGAGCGCACGCACCCTGGCCCCCGGGAGGACCGGTTGCGCCTGACGCGCGCGACGCGCGCGAATATGTCGCCGATCTTCTCGCTCTACTCCGACCCCTCGGGCGCCGCCTGGGAGGCGCTGGAGCCCACCACCGCACAGGCACCCTGGGGGGAGGCGAGCGACGCGGAGGGCACCCTCCACCGCCTGTGGCGCGTCGCGGACCCCCAGGCGATCGCCGCGGTGCAGGCCGCGGCGCGCGAGGCGGAGCTGCTGATCGCGGACGGCCACCACCGCTATGAGACCGCGCGCGCCTACGCGGAGGAGGTGGGCGGCGAGGGCGATCACCTCTATGTACTGATGTGCCTGGTCGCGCTGGAGGACCCCGGGCTGACCGTGTTCCCCACCCACCGTCTCGTGCGGGGTCTCGACGCCGCGCGCCGGGAGGCGCTGGCGGCGGCGCTGCGCCGCGACTTCGAGCTCGCCGAGGTGCCGCTTGAGGAGCTCGCGCCGGCGCCCGGGGAGGGGCCCCTGGAACTCGGCTACATCGACTCCCACTCCCAGCACCCCACGCGCTTGAGGTTGAGGGACCAGGCGATTGCCGACGCCGCTCTGGCGGGGCACTCCGAGGCCTACCGCCGCCTCGACACGGGGGTCCTCGAGGCGCTGCTGCTAAAGGGCGCGCTGGGGCTCTCCGACGAGGACATCTCCCATCTGCACGACTTCCGCTACGCCCGCGACGCCCGCGAGGCGCTGGAGCTCGTGCAGGGGGGTGAGTACGACGTCGCCTTCCTGATGCGCCCCACCCCGGTCGCGCAGGTCAGAGACGTTGCGGGCGCCGGCGAGAACATGCCCCCGAAGTCCACCTACTTCTTTCCCAAGCTGCTCACGGGGCTGCTGTTCAACCCCCTCTAGGGCCACCCGCGACCGTCAAGCGCGACCCTCGAGGAAAAGTGGCTTACATAACTACCATCTGTTGTAGGAGCTCATAACTGCCGTCGGTCGTAGAAGCAGGGTGCAGGTCGGCGACTCGGATCGGAAAGGCGCACAAGGATGAAGGCCACAGCGAAGCGCAACGATGGAACGTTCAAGCACACCGTGCGGGTGCGCGACCACCAGCTCACAGTCGACGAGCGCACCGAAGCCGGGGGCGGCGACGCCGGCCCCGACCCCCAGGAGCTGCTGGCGGCGAGCCTCGCGTCGTGCACGGCGATCACGATGGAGATGTACGCGGTCCGCAAGGGCTGGGAGATCGGGGAGGTGGAGGTCGGGGTGGAGTACACCCCCGCCGAGCGGGGCTGCCCCACGCGGTTCGAGCTCGTGGTGCGTATCCCCCAGGATCTGCCCGCCGAGCAGGCGGAGCGCCTGCGGGTGATCGCGGCCAAGTGCCCCGTGCACCGCACGCTCGACGGAGAGGTCATGTTCGAGGAACGCCTCGAGCGGATAGCCGCGCTGCGGGCGGCATCCTGAGCGGGGTTACAGATCAGGTCTCGGCGGCGGTGCTGGTGGCGCTGTTCCTCGCCCCCGACAACGAGCCCCACGCGGTGCTCACCCGCCGCCGCGCCGACCTGCGCCGCCACGCGGGGGAGATCTCCTTCCCCGGGGGGCGCCGCGATCCGGAGGACTCCGACCTGCTGGAGACCGCGCTGCGCGAGGCGGAGGAGGAGATCGGCCTGGCGCGCACCGAGGTGACCGTGCTCGGCGAGCTGCCCCCGGTCTCGACCTTCGTAACGGGCTATCTGATCCACCCCTTCGTCGGGCTGATCCCGATGGGGCAGCGCTGGCGCGCCTCCCCCCGCGAGGTGGACGCCGTCCTGGAGCTCCCGCTGTGCGCCCTGCGGGAGGGCAGGACGCGCACGCAGATGGAGCGCCGTGGGATCTCCTTCGAGACCGACGCCTACGTCGTCGGGGAGCACCTCATCTGGGGTGCCACGGCACGTATCCTCGACGACCTCTACGAGAACCTGGACGAGATTCTGGGGCCGCTCGCCGCTGCGACGCCGGTCCAGCCCGAGCGAGGGGAGCCTTATCAGGGAGAGCCCCATACGGCGGGCTCTGACGGTCTCGGGCCGCCAACCGGCGACTGAGGGCGCCGCCGCGCCTGACCGCACACACGCCACGCAGCGAGGGGCTCTACGCGAGCATCGAGGCCAGCGCCGCGTTGGCCTGCTGCAGCCAGGCGGGCAGATCGGCGGGGTCGGCGCTCAGGATGGCCAGCGGGATCGCGTTGCGCGAGGCGACCTCCCGCGCGACCCGCTCCCCCTCGGCGAGGGCATCGGCGGGCACCAGGGATCCGGCGGCCTCGTAGAGGAAGCCCCGCACGGTCGTGTCCACCGTGCACATGAGGAAGGCGCGCAGGCGTGCCCCGTGCAGCGCCCGCAGCCGATCCTCGGGGCCGGTGGCACCGCCCAGCAGCCAGCAGGCGATGGCGACGCCCTCCAGGGCGCCGCGCAGCGTACCGAGGCGGTCGGGGTCGCCGATCCAGCACTCGGCGCCCGCCGCCTCGATCTCGGCACGGCGGGCCTCGGTGCGGGTCACGATGCGCACGGCGTGCCCCTCGCGCGCAGCCCCCTCGGCGAACCGCAGGCCGCGGCAGCCGCCCCCGACGATCAGCAGTCGCGCCACCGCGAGAGCGTACTCCGCGCTGCGCCAGCGCCGCGCAGCGGACGGCGCCATCCCGGCTCCGCGAACGCCCGAGCAAGGAACTGGACGCCACGGCAGTCCCGACCGCGAACGCCCAGCAAGAATTGGACGCCACGGCCGTCCCGACCGCGGCGTCCTGTGAGGAGACCAGCGCTGAGCTTCCCTTCGCGCGTGCCGAGGTTTCCTCGAACGCCACGGGAGAGGTATGGGTGCGGCGCTCGAGCAAGCTCTTGCGACATGGTCGGGGTGCTCAGGCTTCCCTGCCCTTTGCCTGCCTGTCCCTCATCCGAGATGAAAACACAAAAAACGAGACTTGTCAAGGAGGATATGTCAAAGGGAGTTTTTTTGAAGGCCCCACCGCCTCTCCCCACCCTCGAATAGCATCCTCCGCCTATGGCTGAGCGGGCAGATGTGGCGAGCATGGAGAAGGTCGTGGCGCTGTGCAAGCGCCGCGGCTTCATCTTCCCCTCCTCGGAGATCTACGGGGGGGTGGGCTCGACCTACGACTTCGGCCACTACGGCGTGCTGCTCAAGGGCAACGTCAAGGGCGAGTGGTGGCGGGCGATGCTCTCCGAGCGCGATGACATCGTGGCGCTGGACTCCGCGATCCTCCAGCACCCCCGCGTGTGGGAGGCCTCGGGTCACCTCGCGGGCTTCACCGACCCCCTGGTGGACTGCCGTACCTGCGGGCAGCGCTTCCGCGCCGACCACCTCGGGGATCTGGCCTGCGGGCGCAAACCCTCCAAGCACCCCGGGGAGACCGAGGAGTGCGACCTCACCGAGGCGCGCGACTTCAACCTGATGTTCGAGACCACCATCGGCCCCGTCAAGGAGTCCGGCTCCACCGCCTACCTGCGCCCCGAGACCGCGCAGGGGATCTTCATCAACTTCAAGAACGTCCTGCAGTTCTCCCGCAAGAAGCCCCCCTTCGGGATCGCGCAGATCGGCAAGTCCTTCCGCAACGAGATCACCCCCGGCAACTTCATCTTCCGCACGCGCGAGTTCGAGCAGATGGAGATGGAGTTCTTCGTCCCCCCCGCCGAGGCCCAGAAGTGGTTCGAGCACTGGCTCTCGGAGCGGATGCTCTGGTACACCGAGCTCGGCCTGCGCCCCGACCACCTGCGTCTGCGCGCGCACGACCCCGACGAGCTCTCCCACTACTCCTCGGGGACCTCCGACGTGGAGTACCTCTTCCCGATCGGCTGGTCGGAGCTGGAGGGGATCGCCAATCGCGGGGACTTCGATCTCACCCAGCACGCCAAGTTCTCCGGGGAGAAGCTCGAGTACTTCGACCAGGCCACCGGCGAGCGCTACGTGCCCCACGTGATCGAGCCCGCCGCCGGCGCCGACCGTGCGACGCTCGCGTTCATGGTGGACGCCTACGACGAGGAAGTCGTCGAGCGCGCCGGGGCCGGCGCGGGCGAGCGGCGCACCGTCCTGCGCCTGCATCCCCGCCTGGCGCCCGTGAAGGTGGCGGTGCTGCCGCTTGTCAACAAGGACGGTCAGCCGGAGCTGGCCCACGAGGTGCATCGCGCGATGCGCGAGCTGGTGCAAGCCGAGTACGACGACGGGGGGGCGATCGGCAAGCGCTACCGCCGCCAGGACGAGATCGGGACGCCGTTCTGCGTGACGATCGATCACGAGAGCCTGCGGGAGAACACGGTAACTTTGCGCGACCGCGACTCGCTGACCCAGGAGCGCCTTCCGATCGAGGGCCTCGCGCAGGAGCTCCAGCGGCGCGTACAGGCGCCGTGGACCACACCCAAGCTGAAAACCGGATAGGAGCGACATGGACTTCGATTTGACCGACGAGCAGCGCCTGATCAAGGAGACCGCGCGGGAGTTCACCGACAAGGAGATCGTGGAGCGCGCACGCGAAAACGCCCGCAACCACCACTTCGACCTCGACCTCGTCAAGAAGATCGCCGACCAGGGCTACCTCGGGGCGATCGTCCCCCGCGAGTATGGGGGCGCGGGCCTCGGCTATCTCGACTATGGCCTCGTGGTGGAGGAGATCGGCCGCGGCTGCTCCTCGGTGCGGACCGTGATCTCCGTGCAGACCTCGCTCGTCTGCTCGGCGATCCTGAAGTGGGGCACCGAGGAGCAGAAGCAGCGCTACCTGCCCAAACTCTGCTCCGGGGAGTGGCTCGGCTGCTTCGGGCTCACCGAGCCCGACACCGGCTCCGACGCCGCCAACCAGCGCACCCGCGCCACCAAGACCGACTCCGGCTGGCGGATCAACGGCGCGAAGATGTGGATCTCGATGGGCAACTACGCCAAGCTCGCGCTGATCTTCGCCCAGACCGACCCCGAGAAGGGCCACCGCGGCCTCGGGTGCTTCCTCGTGGAGACCGACCAGCCCGGCTACCAGCCCCAGACGATCGAGCACAAGATGGGCCTCCACGCCTCCGATACCGCCTCGATCTCCCTCGACGACGTGGAGGTCGCCGAGGACGGCGTGCTCGGGGAGATCGGCGACGGCTTCAAAGTGGCGATGTCCTCCCTGGACTCCGGGCGCTACTCCGTGGCCGCCGGCTGCGTGGGCATCTGCCAGGGGTGCGTCGAGGAGTCCGTCAAATACGCCAAGGAGCGCGAGCAGTTCGGGCGTCCGATCGCGAGCTTCCAGCTCGTGCAGGCGATGATCGCCGACATGGCCGTGAAGACCGAGGCCTCCCGGATGCTCGTGTGGCGGGCCGGGTTCCTCAAGGACAAGGGGCGCCCCAACACCACCGAGACCTCGATCGCCAAGCTCCACGCCACCGAGGCCGCCGTGGAGTGCTCGAATACCGCGATCCAGGTCCACGGCGGCGCCGGCTACGTGGACGACCACCCCGTGGAGCGCTACTTCCGCGACGTGCGCGTCACCACCCTCTATGAGGGCACCTCCCAGATCCAGAAACTGATCATCGGGCGCGCCCTCACCGGCATCAACGCGCTGGTGCCCTCCTGAGATGAGCCCCGAGGCCCAGCCCGCGCGTGTGATCGGCGTGCTCGGCGCGGGCACGATGGGCGCCGGCATCGCCCAGCTCGCCTGCCGTGCGGGCGCGCGGACGCTGCTACACGACCCGATCCCCGAGGCGCTTCAGCGCGGAGCGCGTCGCGTGGAGGAGGGTCTCCAGAAGGAAGCCGCGAAGGGCCGCATCTCCGCCGAGGAGGCGCAGGCCGCGAGGGAGCGCCTGGAGGTGGTCGAGAGCCTGGAGGCGCTGGCCCCCTGCGAGTTGGTGATCGAGGCGGCGCCCGAGCTCCCCGAGCTCAAGCGCGAGCTCTACGGGCGGCTCTCGGGAATCGTGAGCGCCGAGTGCGTACTCGCCACCAACACCTCCTCCCTGCCCGTCACCGGGATCGCCGCAGGCGCCACCTCCCCCGAGCGCGTAGTGGGGATGCATTTCTTCAACCCCGCCCCCCTGATGAAGCTGGTGGAGGTGATCGCGGGCCTGCGCTCCAGCGAGGCCGCCCTCGCGCTGGCCGACGCCACGGGCCTGGCGATGGGCAAGACCGTGATCCGCGCCACCGACGGCCCCGGGTTCCTCGTCAACCGCTGCAACCGCCCCTTCGGCCTGGAGGCTCTGCGGCTGCTGAGCGAGGGGATCACCGACATCCCCACCCTCGACCGCATCGTGCGCCTCGGCGGCGGCTTTCGCATGGGGCCCTTCGAGCTCTCGGACCTCGTCGGCGTGGACACCGGCTTCGACGTCTCCCGCAGCTTCTACGAACTCTCCTTCGGCGAGCCCCGCTGGCGGCCCTCCCCGATCCAGGCCCAGCGGGTAGCCGCCGGGCTGCACGGGCGCAAGACCGGCCGCGGCTACTACGACTACACCGGCGAGGGCCCCCACCGGCCCCCCGACCCCGAGCCGCCCCCCGGCGGTGGCGATGCCCAGGTGCGGGGCTCCGGTCCCCTCGCGGAGGCGCTGCGCAAGCTCGCGCATGGTCAAATTGGGCCCGAGATCCTCGTCGAGGGGCTCGGCGGCACTGTGGGCGGCGAGCCCTTCTATGCGCTCGTTCCCCTCGCGCTGGTGGAGGTCACCGGCGAAGCCGGCGAGCGGGCCTTCCAGGAGCTCGGCCTGCACACCGCGCGCGTGGCGCCCTCCGCTGTCGGGGTGCTCCCCCGGATCGTCTGCCAGGTCATCAACGAGTGTGCGTTCGCACTCGGCGAAGGCGTTGGCTCCGCGCAGGACATCGACGCGGGCATGACGCTCGGCATGAACTATCCCCGCGGCCCGCTCGCGTGGGCGGAGGAGATCGGCCGGGATCACGTGGTGGCGACGCTCGATGCGCTGTGGGAGGCCTACCGCGAGGAGCGCTACCGCCTGGCCCCTATGCTGCGCAAGTCGCCGTGATAGCGCGACCGATCGGTTGAGACCCTCTACGGCGGCTACTCGCTCCCGCCCGCCGTCTGGACCGCGGCCGGCGAGGCCCACTGCTCCTCGGCGAGATCGCCGATCGGCATCCCCTCCGGCGTGGGCACCTCGGGGGTGTCGCGCAAGTACCACTCGGCGTCCAGCGCTGCCTGGCAGCCGGAGCCCGCGGCGGTGACGGCCTGGCGGTAGGTGTGGTCGACCAGGTCCCCCGCGGCGAACACCCCGGGGCGGTTGGTGCGGGTGGAGCGGCCCTCCACGATCACGTAGCCGTTCTCGTCCACGTCGATCTGCCCCCGCACGAGCTCGGACTGGGGCTCGTGGCCGATCGCGATGAAGGCCCCGCAGATCTCGAGCTCCCGCTCCGCGCCGCTGGCGGTGTCCACCAGCAGCGCGCGGTCGAGCGCCCCGCTCTCGCCGGGCAGAAAGGCCTTGATGGAGTAGGGGGTGAGGAACTCGATGTTCTCCCGCGCGCGGGCGCGCTCGAGCATGATCTTGGAGGCGCGGAACTCCGGGCGGCGGTGCACGACGGCGACCTTGGAGGCGAACTTGGAGAGGAAGATGGCCTCCTCCATCGCGGAGTCCCCGCCGCCGACGATCATCGTGGGGGCGCCCTTGAAGAAGGCGGCATCGCAGGTGGCGCAGTAGCTCACACCCCTCCCCCCCAGCTCCTCCTCACCGGGCACCCCGAGCCGCTTGTGCTCGGCGCCCATCGCGAGGATCACGGTGCGGGCGCGGTGCTCGGTGTCCCCCACCCACACGCTGTGCACACCGGGGTGGGTGGGATCCGATCCGCTCGCCAGCCGCACGCGCTCGGCCTGGTCTGTCTCCAGGCGCGCCCCGAAGCGCTCGGCCTGCTCGCGCATCTTGCCCATCAGCTCGGGCCCCATCATCCCCTCGGGGAAGCCGGGGTAGTTCTCGACGTCGGTGGTCTGCTGCAACAGGCCCCCCCAGGCGAAGCCCTCGATCACCAGCGGCCTCAGGTTGGCGCGCGCGGTGTAGAGAGCGGCGGTGTACCCGGCGGGGCCGCTGCCGACGATGATGGTGTTCTCGATCTCTGGCATCTGGGTATCCTCGCATGCGAACGCGGGTGAGGTCTGTGCCGGCCTGCACCGACGCCTCGGTGCAGGCCGCATGACAGGGGTGCCGCCTCCGCATCGCTTTACTTTGTAAAGTATAGCAACGAAAGGGGCTGGAGCATGAGCACAGCGACAGGAGCTCACACGCGCACGAAGGCCGGTAAACGGGATCCCGGCGGCGCACCGCCCGCGGACGTGTTCGTCGTCTTTGGCATCACTGGCGACCTCGCCAAGGTGATGACCTTCCACTCCCTTTACCGCCTGGAGAGGCGCGGCCTGTTGAACTGCCCGATCGTCGGGGTCGCCGGGGACGACTGGACCGTCGAGCACCTGCGCGAGCACGCCCGCAAGTGCATCGAGGGAACCGGCGAAACGGTGGACGACGACGTCTTCGCGCGCTTCGCCGCACGCCTGGAGTTCCTCAGCGGCGACTTCACCGACGCCGCCACCTACGAGCACCTCGCCAAGGCGGTGGGCGACGCGAGCAGCCCCGTCTTCTACCTGGAGATCCCCCCCTTCCTGTTCGGGCCGGTGATCAAACAGCTCGCCGCCGCCGGCCTCACCAAGAACGGGCGCGTCGTGGTCGAGAAGCCCTTCGGCCACGACCTCGCCTCCGCGCGCGAGCTCGCCGCCGAAATCCACGATTCGATCGAGGAGTCCCAGCTCTACCGGATCGACCACTTCCTCGGGAAGATGGGCACCGACGAGTTCCTCTACCTGCGCTTCGCCAACACCATGATCGAGCCGATCTGGAACCGCAACCACATCGCCTGCGTGCAGATCACGATGGCCGAGAGCTTCGGCGTGGAGGACCGCGGGCACTTCTACGACCCCGTGGGCGCCGTGCGCGACGTGGTCGTCAACCACCTCATGCAGGTGCTCGCGGTCGCCGCGATGGAGGCGCCCGCAGGGAACGACGCGGAGACCTTCAAGGACGCCAAGTACGCCGTCTTCCGCTCCACCGCCGACGCCGACCCCGCCCACTACGTGCGCGGGCAGTACGAGGGCTACCTCGACATAGAGGGGGTGGCGAAGGACTCCACCACCGAGACCTACGCCGCGATGCGCCTGGAGATCGACAACTGGCGCTGGTCGGGGGTCCCCTGGTTCATCCGCGCCGGGAAGAAGCTCCCCATCACCCAGACCGAGTTGCGGGTCGTCTTCCGCCACCCCCCTCGCCTCGGCTTCATGGAACACGGCCACCGCCGCCCCGAGCCCGACCAGCTCGTGGTCAAGCTCGACCCCTCCACGGGCACCCAGGTGATCCTCGACGCCCACCGCGCCGACCGCGGCGGCCCGCAGGCGATCACCCTGGACATGGAGTTCGCACATGAGGGCGGCGAGGCCCCCACCCCCTACGAGGTGCTACTGCTCGACGCGATGAACGGCGACTCCACCCGCTTCACCCGCCAGGACAGCGTCGAGGAGGCGTGGCGCATCTTTGAACCTCTCCTGAACGCTCCCCCGGCCGTGCACCCCTACGCCCCGGGGTCCTGGGGCCCCAAGGAGGCCGAGCGGCTCCTCGCGGGCCACGGCGCCTGGCACGGCCCCTGGGTGGCGGGGTGAGGGCCCCTCTCACACGGTTCGCAGCGCCTCGGTAGGCGAGAGGCGGGCGGCGCGCAGGGCGGGGAGCAGACCGGCGATCGCGCCGATCGAGAGCGCCGCGCCGAACCCGCCGGCCCAGGCGAGCGTGGGGATGACGACGGCCCACCCCTTGGTGGAGGCGTAGATCGCGGTCGCGAGCGCCCCCGCCAGGACCCCCACGGCGCCGCCGCCGAGCGCCAGCAGGATCGCCTCGGAGAGGAACTGCGTGCGGATCTGCCCCCGGGTGGCCCCGAGCGCGCGGCGCAGCCCGATCTCCGAGCGCCGTTCGAGCACGGAGATGACCATGATGTTCGCGACCCCCACCGCGCCGACCAGGAGCGCCACGGCCCCGAGGCCGAGGAAGAGGCCGTTGAGCGCGCTCTGCGCGTCGGCGCGGGCGACGAGGGTGTCGGAGGGCTGGCTGACATTGACTTCGTTGGGCGCTTCGGGGTCGGCGGTCTGGGCGAGCACGGAGTCGACCGCGTCGACCTGGCTGTCCTGGGCGCGCAGATAGACGGTGTTGGGGTGCCCGTTGGCGGCGAGGTAGCGCTCGGCCGCGGGGAAGCCCACGAGCACGGAGCTTTCGATTTCGGGGGTGAGCGGGGCGGGGCCGAGGATGCCGGCGAGGTAGAACCACTGATCGTCGAGCCAGACCCGCTCGCCGGGGTAGATGCGGTCGATGCCCAGGCGCTGCGCGGCGGCGGAGCCGAGCACCGCGACCGGCTCCTGGGCGGTGGCGGCGTTCAGGTAGCGGCCCTGCACGACGGCGACACCCAGCGTGTGCAGCAGATCGAGGCTCGCCGCCTCGACGGCGATGGCACCAGTGTCGACCGCGGGGATCAGCGGGGTACGGTAGACGCTGGCCGTGACCTTCCCGGTCTCCGCGACGTTTTCGACGGGCTCGATGCGGCCGATCATCGCGGGCGCGGCGAGCGGCAGCTCGGCGGTCTTGCCGCTGAAGCCCTGGCCGTTGGTGACCATCAGCAGGTTCGTCCCCAGCCGGTCGATCTCCGAGAGCAGCCCGGCCTGGCTGGAGGAGGAGAGGCCGAGCACCGCCACGATCGCCGCGACGCCGATCGCGATCCCCAGCGCGGAGAGCCCCGCGCGCATCCGCCGGGTGCGCAGCCCCACGCTCGCCACGCGGGCTAGATCGGAGGGGCGCAGCCTGCCTGGGGCGAGGCCGGTAGCGGCGCTCAAGGCGACTGCCCGGGGTAGGTGTTGACGAGCGCGAAAGCAGCGGGCCTCGAGTGCCCAAGGGTCGCCTTGACGATGTAGCCGCCCTCCTGGCGACTGGCGGTGAGGACCGGCGCAAGGGCGATCCCGCAGGCGTTGCTCCTCACCTCGGCCTTGTTGGAGTGGGGGGAGGAGGGGGGGTGGGTTGCGAAGCTACCGCCCGCTCCACGGATGGGACCGGCGAACGTGACCAGCGCGCCCGGGACGGGGTTGCGCTCGGCGTCGGTGACCGTCACCGCGAGGCGGATCGGGAAGCGGGTGCCCGCGGGGGTGGACTGCGTGGCGGCGAGCCCCGCGGTGAGCTTCGCGGGCCTCCCGGGGAGGTTGCGCAGCGAGAAGCTCGCCAAGGTCGCGGCGGGGGTGCTTGCAGCGGGGGTGCTTGCGCCGGCGGCGCCCGCCGTGGGACTTTCCTTGCCGGAGATCGCGGCGATCGCGGTGAGCGGCCCCGCGACGCTGCCCGCGTCGAGGAGCGGTGAGGTGGCCACCCCGGATTCGCCGGTGGCGGCGCTCGCCTGGGTGCCCCCGCCGACGAAACCGGCAGCGGCGCTGGAGCTCACGCCGCATGGGCTCGGGCCGGCTGGGCCAAGTGTGAACGTGACCGTCACCCCCGCCACGGGGCTGCCGCTGGAGTCCAGCACCTTCACCTGCAGCGGCTGGCGGTAGCGGCCGGCGACGGTCGCCGACCGGCTCCCCGGCCCGATCTCCACGATCCTCGCCGGGATGCCCGCGGCGGTGTTGGTGAGCGAGAACGAAACCGAGCCGTAGGGCGAGCCGGCCTCGACTGTGTAGCTGCCCGCGGTGGCGTTCGCGGTGAACGTCGGCGCCTCCGCGGTGCCCGAGGCGTCGCTACCGACCGTGACGTTCCTCGGTCCGCTGCCGGAGAACACCCCGCTGGGGCCGCTGGAGGGCGCGCTGAACGTGACCGCGACGCCGGCGGCGTCCGTCACAGGACAGCCGTCGCTGTTGGTGAGTACGACCTGAAGCCCGGTCGCGAAAGCGGTGTCGAGCGTCGTGGTCTGAGGGGTGCCCGCGAGGAGCGCTAGCGCGTTGGGCGGATTGGAGGAGGGGCAGTTCGAGGTCCCGCTACCAGTGGGTGAGCCCCCCGATTCGGTGGGCGACCCCCCACTTGCCCCCAGGGCGGAGGCCCGAGCACCTATGAGCATCGCGGCGATGAGGCCCAGACCCAGGGCAAGGATCAGCCCGAGGGGCACCCGGGGCACGCCGCGCTTCAGCCACGCCATCCCAGTCATCGACGCTCCCCCTCCTCCCAGACGGTGTCGGTCACGATCCGTCCGTCGAGCACCTGCACCTGCCGGGGCAGTCGCGCGGCGAGATCGTGGTCGTGGGTGATCACGAGGATCGTGGCCCCCTCGGCGTTCAGCTCCCGCAGCAGCTCCAGGAGCGCGGCGCCCGCGGCGCTGTCAAGGTTGCCGGTGGGCTCGTCGGCCAGCAGGATCGCGGGGCGGCCCACGAGCGCGCGCGCGATCGCCACGCGCTGGCGCTCCCCGCCGGAGAGCTTGCTCGGGCGGAAGTGGGCGCGGTCGGCGAGTCCCACCCGGGCGAGCGTCTCGGCCGCCCGCAGCCGGCGCTCGGCGACGGCGACCCCGGCGTAGAGCAGCCCGTCGGCGACGTTCTCCAGGGCGGTGGAGTGCTCGGCGAGGAAGAACTGCTGAAAGACGAAGCCGATGCGGGTGGCGCGCAGCGCGGCGAGCTCGCGGTCCGATAGCCCTGCGGCGTTCAGACCCGTGATCGAGACCACCCCCGAGCTGGGGCGCTCGAGGGTGCCCATCACGTGCAAGAGCGTCGTCTTGCCCGAGCCCGAGGGGCCGACGATCGCCACGAGCTCCCCCTCCCGGACGAGGAGACTCACTTCGCGCAGCGCGTATACGGGGGGCTCGGCGCCGTAGGTCTTGCTCACAGCCTCCAGCTCCAGCACCGGCGGGGCCTCCCCGTCCTCAGCCCATCCTCCCCCCACCTCCAGGGAGCCACCTACCTGTGCTCGCCAGGCGCCAGGGAGAGGCGCCCGCGGTGGGACCGCCGAGCGGGGATCGGCCAGGTTGTTCATGTCGCGGGCACCACCACGCGCTGCCCGGCCCACAGGCCCGAACCGCTCACCTGCACGACGCCTTCGGCGTCGTCGAAGAGCCCGAGCGTGACCGCCACCAGGTGGTGCACGCGGTCTTCGACGGCCTCGACCGCGTAGCCGCCACCGGCGAGCGCGAGCAGCGCGTCGACCGGCACGACCAGCGCGCTGGGGACGCTCGCGGAGGTGATCGACACCGACACCGGCGCCCGGTCCAGGCGCCCCGTCGCCGCGGGATCGGTCGGCGCGATGTCCACTTCGATCGTTGGTGCGCCTTCTTCGCCCCCGCCCGGTTCGCTGCCCTTCGGGGGCGCGCTCGCGACGGTCCCGACCGAGGTGACCACCCCGGGCGTGGTCTCGTTGGTCGGCAGCGTGATCGTGACCGCGTCCCCGACCTTGACGCTCGACTGCTGGGCGGCATCGAGCTCGACCTTGACCTGGCGCGCGGTCGAGGTGACACCGAGCACCGGACCGGGCATCACGGGCTGGCCGACCGTCGGCGTCACGCTCGTGACGCGGACGGGCCCCGGCTCGAACACCACCGACCCCAGCAGCAGCTCGCCCGTGACGGTCAGCCCGTGGGCGGATTGCAGGGTCCATATCGCCGTGGCGGTGGCGGCGGTGAAGGTGTCGCCCGCGAGCCCCCGCTCGTAGCCGAGAGCGTCGAGGTTCGCGTTCAGCTCGGCCACGTCACGCCCCGCGGACATCCCCGCGGTGAACGCCCGCGTCGGGGGCAGCGATCCATACATCAGCAGCACCGACTGACCACCGACCTGGTAGAGGCTCTGCCCGCGTCCGAATACCTGCCCCACAGCGGGCAGCGCCGTGAAGGTCGAGCTCTGCCCGTAGAGGGCGGCGGAGGAGCGCGCCGTCGAGAGACTCGCCTCGGCGCCCGCCAGCGCCCGCTCGGCCGAGGTGACCGAGGAGCTGTCGCCCTGGACCTTCATCGCGCCGGCGCTCACGCCCTGCTGCGCGGTCGAGACCGCCTGCATGTCGCTCGCGCACGGGCCCGATCCCCCGCCACCGGAGGAGCCGGGCGTGCCTTCGCCGCTCGGCGAGGAGGCGCCTTCCGCGGCGCCGTCGCCCGCGCAGTCGACCGACTCCTTCGCCCGCGCCGCCGCGAGGGTCGCCCGCTGATTGGCGAGCGTCTCGCCGTCGGCCACCAGCGAGGAGTTGGCCATCTGCAGCATTCCCTGAGCGCTCGTGAGGGATTGCTGCGCCTGCTGCACGGCGGAGGGCGCCATCCCAGCGGGTACGCGAATGCTCGAGGAGCCCGCATAGCCGAGCGTCCCGTTCACCTGTGTCTGGGAGGAGAGGGGCTGACGGGTCACGCTGACCAGCGTGATCGCGCTCGCGTTGTCGGCGACGCCTGCGCTGGGCCTGGCGGAGCCAGTGAGTGGTTCGCTCACCACGACCGCGACGACGGCCGCAGCGAGCATCAGCAGCGCGCCGGCGAGAGCGCGCCGGCCACTAACCGCCACCGTGTAGGCCACCTGGGATCAGGGACTTGCAGGCCTGCACGGCCGCCTTGAACTCGGGCGAGCTCTGATCGATCGCCTGATGTTCGATGTGCACGCCCCCGCCGGAGAACGTGGGGTCCGGGAAGTTCGGAACGCCGTGCGAGCGGATACACGCGGCCGCCTTCAGATACTGCGTCTGTTCGGCCGGGCTCGGACCGGAGTGGGTGGGCACGCCGCCGTTTGGCAGAAGTTTGCGGCAGGCCTGCTGAGCGGAGTTGAACTTGGGGTTGTTCCCCTGGAGGGGACTCACGTGGATTGCGACTCTCACGCTGGTGCCGCCGGCGGAGGTGGAGATCTTCGGGTCGGGGAAGTTGGCCACCCCATGCGAGCGCATGCAGGCCGAGAACGCGATGGCCTTGCTGCCCGGCGAGGCTTCACCACTGCGCGAGGATTCGCTCCCACTCGACGCTTCGCCACCGCTCGAGCCGCCCGCCGTGGAGCGCGCGCCATGTGTGTGTGACCCGAGGCTCGCCACGCCGCCGGTCGGCGAGCCACCCCCGCAGCCCGCCAGGAGCGCGCTCACGACAGTCAACGCCACGGCCATGCAGGGCACCCCTCGGAGGCGGACTGTCCTCGCTCGTTCCCGAGCATCGGTGTGTTTCGCGTGGCTTTGGATGTCGTCCTCTTTTCAGCTCGAGAGATCCTGCGCTGAGCTGTTTCTAGGACATCGGTGGTTTCGGGAAGGTATCGCCGAGCGCGAGGCACCCACGAGGCCGAAACGGTGAAACCGTGACGAAACCACCGCGAAGTACCCTGGACGGGACCGTGCGTGTGCTTGTGATCGAGGACGACGAGGAGATGGCCGAGGCGATCGCGTTCGGGCTGCGCCAGACGGGCACGGCCGTGGATGTCGCGTTCGACGGCCCGGCGGGGCTCGCGCGCTCGCTCGTCAACGACTACGACGTGATCGTGCTCGACCGCGACCTGCCGGGGCTCCACGGCGATCAGGTTTGCGCCAAGCTCGTCGACAGCGAGTGCCGCAGCCGGGTGCTGATGCTCACGGCAGCGGCGGGCATCGAGGACCTTGTGGATGGCCTTGCCCTCGGCGCCGACGACTACCTGCCGAAGCCGTTTGACTTCGCCGTGCTCGTTGCGAGGATCGGCGCGTTGACGCGCCGCGCCCAGCCCGCGATCCCGCCGGTGCTCCGCCGCGCGGACCTCATCCTCGACACGGCTCAGCACCGCGCCTTCCGGGCCGGCAGGCAGCTAGAGCTCGCACCGAAGGAGTTCGGTGTGCTCGAGCTGCTGCTCGCCTCCGAGGGCCGCAGCGTCTCGGCGGAGGAGCTCCTCGCACGGGTGTGGGACGAGGCCGCCGACCCGTTCACCAACGCGGTCAAGATCACGGTCAGCCGTCTGCGCGCCAAGCTCGGGGACCCTCCCATCATCGAGACGATCGCCAAGTCCGGCTACCGGATCTGAGGATGCCGTGGGTCTCGCCAGCGGAGTGACTCGCATGGTGGCGCGCCCCCATCTACCGCGGCGCACCCTGCGTCTGCGGCTCACCCTGCTCTACGGGGGCGTCTTTCTCATCTCGGGCGTCACGCTGCTCGCGCTCACCTACGGGCTCCTCATCCACACCACGGTCACGAGCACGCGCGTCGGCGAACAGGCCGTCATCCGATCCGTCCTGGGTCCGGGACCGCCGGTCTCAGTCGAAACCCGGGTGCGGGCCGCCCCGCGCGGCTCCTCGGTTCCGGAACCGACGGTTCGAGTAGAAACGCGGTCTCGAGGGGTCACCCCAGCCCTCCCCAATCCGGGAGGGCCTCCGAGCGCAAGCCAGATCAAGGAACTGCTTCGCGCGCGGCCCGCCCGCGCGCCCATCGCGACCCTCGTCTCCCACCAGCACGTCGCGGACCTCCACGCGCTGCTGACCATGTCCGTGATCGCGCTCGCGATCATGGCCGCGGCCTCGATGGCGCTCGGGTGGCTCATCGCCGGTCGCGTGCTGCGTCCCCTGCGGACGATCACGACCGCCGCCCGCGAGATATCCGCCACGAACCTACACGAGCGCCTTGCGCTCGACGGACCCAACGACGAGCTCAAGGAGTTGGGGGATACCTTCGACGGCCTGCTTGCAAGGCTCGACTCCTCCTTCCAGTCCCAGCGCCAGTTCGTCGCCAACGCCTCCCACGAGCTGCGCACCCCGCTCGCCCGGCTGAAGACCCTGATTCAGGTCGCCTTGGCGGACCCCAACGCCACCGAGGAGTCGCTTCGCGCCACCCACGAACGGGTGCTCGCCTCGGAGGAGCAGCTGGAGGGACTGATCGAGGCGCTCCTCAGCCTGGCAAGCAGCGAGCGCGGCCTCGATCGCCGTGAGCCGCTGGACCTGAGTGCGGTGACCGAGGAGTCGCTCCGCGGCCGCCGCCCCGAGATCGAGCGCCGGGGCCTACAGCTGAACGCCACGCTCGAGCACGCCCGCACCGCCGGTAACCCGCAACTCGTGGAACGTCTCGTGACGAACCTCATCGACAACGCCATCCGCCACAACATCACGGGGGGCCGAGTCGACCTCATGACGGCAACCGTGACGGGGCAGGCGGTGCTGTCGATCGCCAACAGCGGCCCGGTGATCCCCCCAGGGGAGCTGGAGCGCCTCCAGCGGCCCTTTCAGCGACTCGGCGCCGACCGCACCTCGAGCGGCGACGGACACGGCCTCGGGCTCTCCATCGTCCACGCCATCGCCGAGGCTCACGGAGCCACCGTCAGCACGCGAGCCCACCTGGAGGGGGGCCTCGAGGTGGAGGTACGCTTCCCGGCCGCGGGCCTCTCATAGGGGTAGTCAGAGGAGCGCGAGGAGCAAGGGTGCCTTGGCTTCAACCGTGTCGGGCTCCTCGCCGCGATTCGTGCGGGTAGCTTCCGGTGGCGTCGGTGCCGACTGTTTTGCGACGGCGTTCCGTTTAGTGCCTTGTCGCACACCACAACGAGCACCCCCGGTCGAAACGGCCACCGAGCAGATCTCCACCGATGCAGTCCAGTAGTAACCTAACTTCAGAAGTGTTGCACTAGCGTTCGAGCAAGGCCCGTCGAGAAAGGGAGGCAATGCGTAACGACCCAAGCGAGAACGGAGGCCTTTTTCTGGGCCGGCGCCCGGGTACTGCGCCGACGCGCTACCGTAACCCGCTCCAGCGTGGGGGCCCCGCACGCCGGTGCGTCGACCGATGCCTAGCGGGGTTGGCGTTTGCGCTGACCACCTCGCTCGGACTGCTCTGCTGGGGCCCGATCCCGCTCGCCTGCCTGTGGGTGGGCTCGCGCGTGAACTACCTCACCGGCAGCATCAGCCTCGGCATCGCGACATCCTTCGCGACCCTGTTTGCGCTGCTCTTCGGAGCCCTGCAGACGATGCACGACATCGACCGGGCCTGGGTCATACTCAGGCGTGCCGGCGGGTACGACCAGCGACGGGGAGCTCTGGAGCGCATCTTCACCGTCACAGCCGCGGTCGGCGCCGCGACCTTCGCCTTCTGGTTCCTGGTAATCCACGGCCCGGGCTCGACGCAGTTCTCCGGGGTGCAGGTTACGGGAAAAACATTCCCCCGCTAAGTGCAGCGCTCCGGAAGTAGGTTACTGCTGGACTGCATCGGCGGAGATCTGCTGGTAATCCTAACAAACGTATTAGTTGTAACTAAAGCGGCCGTCGGACCCGCTCAGCCCGCCAGGGAAGCCGAAGCGCCGACCCCTTTACCGGGACCCGGGCGTTTCGCCCTTAATAGCTTGGGACTCGAACCACCGACCAATGGTTGATGGTGCCCCGGGCAGGAACCTCCCCGGGCTACGGCAGGTGGCGCACGAAGGCAGCGGTGGGTGCCCGCTCGGGCACGTGCTGCTCTTGGCGGTGGCGGCCGAGGTGGAGCAGCCCGATCGGGATCTCGAGGGGGTCGAGGTCGAGCGCCTTGCGACCCGCGGGCGAGTCCAGGAAGGGCACGGTCCGCCAGTAGCCGGCGAGTCCCGCCCCGTGGGCGCCGAGCAGAACGAGATAGGCGGCGATCGCCCCCGCGAGCAGGTCCTCGGCCTGCTGGGTGCTGTCGCCCTGCCGGTGAACCGAGGCGACGACGAGGGTGGGCGCGCGGTCGAGCTTGCTCGCAGAGCCGGGGGCGGCGTCCTCGGCGATCAACTTGAGCCGCTCGACGGTGCCGGGGCCGAGCACCCGAAAGCGCCAGGGGTTGGTCAGGTGGTGGTTGGGGGCCCAGCGGGCCAGCTCGAACAGCCGCTCCAGCACCTCAGGCGCAACGGGCTCGGGCGCGAACACCTTGTGTGTGCGCCGGGTTCGGATCGCGTGCTCAAGCTCCATACCCGAGCGAACCTACTCGATCTCGGAATGACCGGTGTGGAGTGACCGCAGGCGGCGCGGAGCCCATGGGGCCCCTGCGGCGCGGGGCCTCCGCGGCGCGTGTTGGCGCCCAGTCTCTCGATGAGGTTGGCCCGCAGGCGTCATAGCGTTTTCTGAGGGCGCTGGCGGAGGTCTGGGTGCGCGGTGTCGAGGTCGACTGGCCGAGGTTCTTCGATGGGTCCACGGCGCGCGTGGTTGGACTGCTGACCTATGCCTTTCAGCGCAGGCGCCACTGGTTGCAGCCCTCAACGTCCGGCGCTGGCGATGTCGCTTCCGCCGGCGTGGAGGCGTGAGAGCGGCTGTGCCACCCGTGTGATTTCGCCGCCGGTCAGCTCAGGCGCGCACGACGACGCCCCGGGTGACCGTCACCGTCGCGCCGTACAGTGGTGTGAGCGTGATCTTCACCGTAAGC
Source organism: uncultured Solirubrobacterales bacterium (assembly GCA_963742275.1). Lineage (GTDB taxonomy): Bacteria > Actinomycetota > Thermoleophilia > Solirubrobacterales > Solirubrobacteraceae > Palsa-744. The sequence continues at coordinate 303,870 of CAVUKU010000003.1, forward strand.
GCCAGGCGCCGGTGGCGGTGAAGCGCGGCCTTGCCCTTGGCGCTCAGGGGCACGGAGAAGGAAACGCTACCCGCCTTCAACGACGAGCGCACCAGCCGCCCGACGCGCACCTGCTTGGAGTGCCCCGCCTTGGCCAGCGAGGCGCCGGCGGCAAACAGGCCGACTTCCAACCGCCCCTCGGAGCCCTCCTGGGACACCTTGATCGACCCGTGCACCGCCGATCCGCGCTGGCTGCCGGCGAGCTCGAGCGCCCTGGACCCCCCTTCCAAAGGCGAGCCGTGGCTGGGTTCGCCCGGCGTCGTGGGGGAGGTCGTCGTCGTGGTCGTCGGTGTCGTCGTCGGTGTCGTGGTTGTGGTCGTCGTGGTCGAGGTCGTGCCGGTGGCGGCGCCTTCCACGACGATTTCGTACTCGGTGTAGTTCAAAGATCCCCCCTCGTTGAAGAGGGTCGAGCTTTCAAACTTGTAGGTCCCCGGCTGTTCGAACTTGCACTTGCCTTCCCAAGGGGCCTGCGGCGCGGTGGGGCTCACCGGCACGCTGGGCGAGCAGGACGGCGCGGTTCCCATCCACGCGATGTTCGCCTTGGTGCTGGTGTTGTCGGTGAACACGACTTCGCCGCCGGCGGCGATCGTGACCTTGCTCGCGGGTGTCGGGTTCGGCCCCGAGCCGGGGGTCGCCCAGCACGGCCAGGCGTTCTGGACGCAGTTCTCGTTGACTTCGAGCTTTACTTCGGACGGGGCAGCAGCGAGCGCGGGCAGCACGGCCACCGCCGCTCCCACCAGCGCAGCGAGGGCGAGAGGCAAAAGCGTGCGTGGTCTCATCGTAGATCGAGGCTCCGTGTGAGGGTCACCGCCGTACCATATACGGGCGTGAGCACGATCTTCACGACGAGCGCCAGCTTATGGTGGCGGCGCAGCGCGCGCTTGGCCTGAGCGTCGAGCGAGACCGTGAAGGACACCGCGCCGGCGGGCGCCGAGGAGCGGACGAGCCGCCCGACGCGGGAGCTGCTGAGTCGCTTGACCTTAGCCAACGAGGCGTTCTGGGCGAGGAGCTCGACTTCCAGGCGCGCGCCATTGTCGGCGGCGGGGATCTGGACCGTGCCATGCACAGAATCACCATGCTGAGCGCTCGCCAGCGCAAGCGTCGCGAGGGAGTGGCTCCCGGCCGGCGTGGTTTCCATCGAGCCGGGCGTCGTGGCAGTGGAGGCGCCGGAGGGCTGGGTGGAAGTCGTGACCGTCGGTGTAGTCGTGGTCGGCGTAGTCGTCGTGGGGGTGGTAGTGGTCGGTGTGGTCGTGGTCGGCGTAGTCGTCGTGGGGATGGTCGTTGTTGTGGTCGTGGGTGTCGTGGTTGTGCCGGTGCTGGCGCTTTCCACGACGATTTCGTACTCGGTGTAGTTCACGTATGCGTCTTTGAAGAGGGTCGAGCTTTCGAACCTGTAGGCCCCAGGTTGTTCGAATTCGCACGTGCCTTCCCAGCCCGTCTTCGCCGGCGTCGGGCTCACGGGCACTTCCGAGGAGCAGGTGGGCTGCCCGCTCGGCGTGCTCGTCCAATCGATGTTCGCTTCCTTACCGTGGTCGACGAACTTGACCTTGCCACCCGGAGCGATCGTGACCCTGCTCGCGGGCGACTCCGAGCCGGGGGCCGCCCAGCACGGCCAGGCGATCTCGACGCAGTTTTCGTTGACTTCGAGCTTTGCTTCGGACGGGGCGGCAGCGAGCGCGGGCACGATCGCGACGGCGGCTCCGAGCACGGCTGCCACGGGCAGGTAACGCTTACGCAGCTTCACAATCTCAGCCCACCTCTCAGTCGAGTACCAGTCGGTCCCGCGTGCTCGTGCATCGTGCAAGTAGCCGATGCACGCTCTAACACCCCAGGACTCCGGCCCGGCGCGATCCTTCCCAGCCCTGGCGCCAACGCGGAGTCGCGCCAAGGGATGCCGTTGGCGATCACCTGCTGGCTGATGACCTTCGGCGGCTGTCCTTCGCCGGATTCAAGGACGATCCGCACGACCGTGGCGTTGTCGATCGTGTGGATGCAAGGCCAAGAAGGCGACATTATACGGCACCGTTCCGATATACAGTCCCAGGCGGCAGGCCCGCAATCCAGTCTTGCGGGATCGTCTAGCGACGCAGGATCGGACCGCTGCGCACCGCTTCAAACGCGGACCCGGGAACCTGCTTGAGCTGATCGAGGTCGGCTTCATTCCAGTGTGGGTCGGGCGCGCCGGTGATGAACCAACTTGAGCCGTTGTCAGCGACGATCAACCCGTAGCGCTTCAGGGCCCGCAGGATGATCAGCGCCTGCCCGTGGTAATGGGCAAGGTCGAAGCGGGCGTTCAGGCGCAGGCGCAGGCCCATCGGGGGGAGGTCGGGATCGGTACTGCTGGAGGCGAAGTGGGTGGCGGGGTGGATATAGCCCGCCTGGGTGCGGGGCACGGTGACACGCAGCGCGTGATCGATGCGCCCGGCGCGAACTTCGCCGTAGCGTGCGAGCAGCGGGAGGATGGGCAGGCCCGCGGCGTCGGCTGACGTCCAGCCTTCGGGGCGCAGGGCGTTGCTCCGCAGGTCGAAGACGGCACCGGAGTCCGCCTCCCAACCCCGGCCGACGCGGCGGGCGTCGTAAAGCTCATACAGCTTGCAGGTCCCCTCCTGCAGGACGAGCACGTGGCGGTCGCCGGCTTCGCCCGCACCCTCGATGGGAGCATCGAGCGGAATCGGGTAGGGACCGGGGTTCGATTCGGCGCCGTACGCGGTGAACGTGATCGGAACCTCGGGCTGGTGTGCTGGAACGACGACATAGGGAATCCCGTAGGCGGGGTTCGCGCCGAAGTCGGCGTGCAGGTGCAGGGAGGCACCGATGCTCGCGAGGTACTGGGCCGATCTCGGATCGACGGGCGCGTGGGCAATTTCCTGGTTGATGGGGTTCTCGCGCGGGAAGATCGGACAGCTCCGCGCGGTGGACGCGACGCGCGAGCGGTCTGGCAACGCCGCGCGCGAGCGGGCCGCGTGGGCTTCGGGCGCGGACGCGAGGAGCGCGAGCGGGCCCCACAGTGCCGCGCCGGGGAGCGCCGCGCCAAGTGCGAGGAGCAGGAGCATCGATCCACGCGACCGGCGCACCGCACAGACTCTACGCCCCCACCGACGGCTCGATGTTCTGGTTGACATGAAACACACGGGGTGCGACGGGGGGAACTCGAGGTCGAAGCGCATCACCTCGGCTGTCTGCTCGAGCGGTCGCGCGACTTTCGGCCGCATTCGTGGTGGCGCTCACACCTCCGCCTCTGGCCGAGAGCTGACTGATGGCCTAGCATCCCACACATGCCGCCTTTTAGGGAACTGAGCCTTGGCTGGGACGGCACCCTGCCCCGTCTGCGCTGAGGTCAGCGACGCCGCGCAGCGCTTCTGCGGTCACTGCGGAGCGTCGCTGTGGCTGAAGTGCGACTCCTGCGGCCAGGACAACCAGCCCGGTTTCCGCTTCTGCGGGTCCTGTGGCGCGCCGTGCGAGAGCAGAGGCTCCTCGACGTCCGGCTCTGGCGAGCGCGAGGATGGGGAGCGGCGCTGGGTGACGGTCCTGTTCGCCGACCTCTCCGAGTTCACCTCGCTCTCGGAGCGCACCGACCCCGAGGAGATCCGCTCGATGGTGGACGGCTGCATGAAGGAGATGGGGGCGGCGGTGGAGCGCTTCGGGGGCACCGTGGACAAGGTGATCGGCGATGCGCTGATGGCGGTGTTCGGGGCCCCCGTTGCCCACGAGGACGACCCAGAGCGGGCGGCGCGCGCGGCCCTGGAGATCCAGCGCCGCGCGTCCGATGAGGCCGCGCTCTTCGGCGGACTCCGCGTTCGCATCGGCATCAACACCGGAGAGGTCATCTTCGCTCCCGTGGGCCCCGGTCGGCGGGAGTTCACGGTGATGGGGGACACGGTCAATACCGCCGCCAGGCTGCAGTCCGCCGCTCCGCCTGAGGGAGTGCTGCTCGGCGAGGCGACCCACACCGCCTGCTCGCACGCGATCGCCTGCGAGGCGATGGAGCCGATCCTCGCAAAGGGCAAGGGGGCGCCGCTGCGTGCGTGGCTCGCTCGCGCGATCACGTCGGCTCCGGCGGAGCGCCCGCTCTCCGCGGCGCCGTTCATTGGCCGGGACGCGGAGCTCGACTTGCTGGTGAGGGCGTGGGCTCGAACCTCGGGTGAGCTCCGTCCGCAGCTCGTCACGCTGGTGGGGCCCCCCGGGATCGGCAAGACGCGCCTGACGCGGGAGTTCGCTGCGCAGGTGCAGGCAGAAGGGGGACGAACCCTGCACGGTCGCCCACTTCCGTATGGAGAACCGGCCGCGTACTGGGCGTTTGGAGCGGTCATCAGGGAGGCGTGCGGGATCTTCGCGACCGACCCGCCCGACGTAGCGGCTCACAAGCTCCGCGAGCGCACGGCCTCGCTGCTGGCGTCCTCCGAGGCGCACGAGCTGGCGAGGAACCTCTCGATCCTCGCCCGTCTCGCCGAGGACACGGTCGAGGACCGCGATGCTCTGTTCGCCTCCGCTCAGAGGTTCCTCGAGGCGCTGGCCCGCGAGCGGCCCACTCTGGTGGTGCTCGAGGATCTGCATTGGGCCGACGACAGCCTCGTGGGGCTCCTCGAGGCGCTCTCGGTGCGCCTCGCGGGAGTGCCGCTCCTGCTGCTCGCGATCGCCCGGCCCGAGTTCCTCGATGCGCGACCGACCTGGGCGCGGTTGCCGACCAACGTCACCGTGCAGGTTCAGGCTCTCACCGACTCCTGCGCACACGAGCTGGTGCGCCAGCTACTTGCCCGCGCGGCGGATCGGGAGGCGCTCGCTAGGCGTGTGGACGAGGCGGCGAGCGGCAATCCGCTGTTCATCGAGGAACTGGTCGCCTGGCTTTCGGAGAGCGGCAACGCAGGTTCCGGTGGGCTCCCGGCGAACCTCAAGGCGATCATCGCCGCGCGGGTCGATCAGCTACCTGCCCCGGAGCGACAGGTGATCCTCGACGCATCCGTGGTCGGCGACTTCTTCTGGCTGGGCAGCCTGCAGGCGCTCGGTGGCAACGGTTCCCTCGCGGGTACGCTGCAGTCGCTCGAGCGCCGGGACCTGATCCGCCGCAGCGCGTCATCGCGGATCGCCGGCGACCAGGAGCTGATCTTCAAGCACGGGCTGGTCCGCGAGGTCGCCTACGCGACCCTGCCCAAGGTCGCCCGCCGCGAGCGCCACGCGGTGGTCGCCCGCTTCATCGAGCACGCGGCGGGAGACCCGACAGCCTATGCGGTGATCCTCGCTCACCACTGGCGTGAGGCCGGTGACGCCGCGAACGCCGCCGATTACCTGCTCACCGCGGCAGACCAGGCCAGCCGGGGATGGGCGCCGCACGAGGCCGTCGAGCTGTGCAACCAGGCGCTCGAGCTGATCCCGCAGGACGACGGGGCACGCCGGCGACGCGCGCGACTGCGGCGTGCCGTCGCCACGATGGCCGATCTGCACGCGACCATCGACGTCGCATCGACGGATCAGTCGAAGTCCTCGGGCGAGATGTCGCCGCCGATCTCGTAGATCCCCTTGATCATGTGGTCGCCGAGCAGCGCGGAGTGCTCCCGTAGAAGCTCCGTGTTGGGCGAGGAGTAGATGCAGAAGGTCTTCAGCTGGCCGTCGTCGCCCATGGCCACATGACTGTGCTCCCATGTAACCGGGGAGAATTGCGCGTTCTCGGTCAGGATGCGCTTCGAGAGAGGGCCCTTCGCCGCCATCTCCTCCTCCTCCAGCGTATCCCAGGCCCTTTCGATCAAATAGCGGGGCATCTCTTCTCCTGGCTCTCGATGTCGACCGACTAAATCCTACTCTTACGAGTTCTCGGTTTTGCGGGCATGCCACGCAGCCTGCCAGTGGGGGCAGAGGAGAGCCCGAAGAAGGTGATGAATCGCACCACCCCAATCTAGAGCTCACCCGCCCTTCGATGAGATTCAGCGTCCGTGGACCTTCGTCATCAGCCGAGGTTGATGGGGTCGCGGACGAAGACGGGCTTGAATCCCGCGGTCGGCAGGGTCTCAGCGGCTTCGTCGAAGGGCAGCACCGCCGTCTGAACGCGCTGCGGGCTGATCCGCCCACTGGCCACGAGTGCGAGGACCTCGGGTATGAGGGGTCTGGCATTGGACAGCGCGGAGCGAAATGTGAGGCACTTGAAGTGCATGGCGCTCACCGGAAGCGGTACGTCGGCGAAGTGGAAGCCGAGGTTCTCGACCCGACCACCCGGACCGGTCGCGAGGATCGCGCCGCGCAGCGCCTCGACGCTTCCATGGGTGACGAGCGAGACCGCGTACTCGTGCTCGGCCGGGTCGAAATCCTCGAGCGCGGACACCTCCGCGCCGAGCTCTGCGGCCAGGTCGCGCCGGCGCGCGCTCGCGTCGACGTAGCGCACATGGCCTGCTCCGAAGGCACGGGCGATATCGGCGCCGTAGAGCCCAATCGAGCCGCCGCTCATGATCAGGACATCGCTCCCGGGGCACGCCCGCAGCCGCGGCGCGATCGCGCGATAGGCGTCGGTGAGGTTGTCCCCAACCGACACCGCGTCCAGTGGCGAGACGCTCGGCGGCAGCTTCACCAGGCCGTGATCGGCGAACGGCACCCGCACCAGCTCGGAGAACAGGCCGCCGTACTCGGCGCCGACGGGGATCCCGTAGACGGCGAGCGCCTCCGCGGCCGTCTCACGGCAGAACAGCGGCAGATCCTCGCGACAGCGGTCACATGCTCCGCAGGAGAGGTGGTAGGGAATGACGACGACGTCGCCCACGCGCAGGCGCGTCACCGCTCCTCCGACCTCGATGACCTCACCGACAGCCTCATGACCGATCGCAAACGGCTGCTCGGCCCCCGGGACCTTGCTGTGCACAATCGCCTGGTCGAGGTCACACGTCGAGGCCGCAATCGGGCGCACGAGCGCGTCCGAGGGGGCGAGGATTTCGGGCGCCGGGTCATCTCGCCATTCCAGGCCGCCCGCGCTGCCGCGGTAGTAGAGCGCCTTCACGACCCCCACGCTACACCGCGACGCGGTAGGGCCAATACGCACAGTCCCCGCGGTGCGGTTGAGATCACCTATCGCGTGAGCCACTCCAGTGCCAGCTCCAGCACCTCCGCCCGGCTGCGCCTGCCGTGATCGGCGCTGACGAGGCGGCCGCCGATGAACAGCGAGAAAGCCAGCAGACAGCGAGCCTCGACATCGTCCTCGTACTCGCAGATGGCTCCGAATAGGGAGCGCATGTAGTCCATGCGCCTGTTGTCGACCTGTCGCAATCGCTCGGCAACGGCCTCCTCGCGCCGGGCCCAGTTGCGGATCGCCAACTCGATCTTCAGCAGCTCGCCGCCTGAGGCGGCGGCCAGCGCGAACAGCCGCCTCAATCTCGACCTTGCGTCCCCGTCCTCGGCCTCGACGGCCTCGATCACCTCGTCGACCCAGGTGCGCTCCCACGCGTCCAGCATCTCCTCGAGCAGCGCCTGGCGGTCGCTGAAGTGCCAGTAGAACCCGCCCTTGCTGACGCCCAATCCTTGGGCGAGAGACTCGATCCTGACAGCGTCCGGGCCGCCGGCGGCGAGTGCGCTCAGCCCCGTTTCGATCCACCTGTTGCGAGGCGTGCGGGTCGGGGGCGCCATCGCCTCCCTATCGCGTTCGGTTCGGTGTTGACATTCCTGATGATGATGCTAGCATTCAACTATACGCTGCCGTATGGATGGATTTCCCTTTTAGAGATGAACGCCTGGTGGAGTTCTTTGGTGACGGACTCGATGTACTCACGCACACGCTCAAATGCTAGGAAGCCAGCACACCGTGTTGTGGTGTCAGAGGCGCCTCCATCCACCGTCGCCTCACCGGACTACGCGGACGCCTTCGAGGTCACGAGGAGCCCGACGGACCGACGCTCGGCCGAGCAGTGGGCACGCGATGGCTTCGAGCGCCTGCCTGTGAGCACCCGCCGGTCGGTGCTGCTCATACACCGCTGGATTCTTGGATTTCGCCTCGGTCCGTGGGCCTCTTCCAACCACGTTTTCGGTTGGCGAATCGTGACGTCTGAACCCGAGTTCCTGCATCTAGAAGCACGATCGACGCTGCTGAACGGCCACATGGTGTGGCGGTTGCACCACGAGCGACTGGTGATGACCACGTTCTTTCAGTACGAGATGCGCAGGACGGCATCGGTGGTTTGGGCCGTTCTCGGCAATATTCACCGGGGCGGCGCGCCCTACCTGCTTAGGCTGGCAGCAAATTGTGCGAGAGGCGTCGCCTGAGCAGTGAGCGAAGCGAAGAGCGCCCACAGCGGCGGATACCACGGCGAGGTTCTCGGCGCGAACCTCGCCGGCTACAACACCAGGACATGGAGATCGAGATCGAGATGAAACTCCCGAACACAGCGCACACCTCGCTGCCCTGGCGAATCCACGAGATCGTCCCCGACTTTCGGCTCGAGGATGTCTGGGCACTGCCGACGCCCGGTCGAGCCGACGAGTTCCCGATCCTCGTCGAGGGGTTCGCCTCATCTGATCCGGCGAAGACCCTGCCCCGCGCGACGCGAGCGCTGTGGTCACTACGGTGGAAGCTCGGGGACCTGTTTGGCCTGGACGACCCGGGCTCGGGACTCGGGTCGAGGGTGACGACGCTTCGCGAGCGGCTGCCCGATGACCTGTGCGCCCCCGCGACCGGGCCGGCATTCGAGAGGCTCCCATTCACCTCGCTCTACCTGACCGACGACGAGTTCGCCGCCGAGATCGCAAACCAGACGATGCACGGCGTCCTTCACCTCGGCTGGGTCGCCGAGGGGACCCAGCGGCTACCGGGGCCAGATGGCGGTCTACGTGAGGCCGAACGGCATTCTGGGGAACGCCTACATGGCCGCGATCAAGCCGTTCCGACACCTGGTCGTCTACCCACAGATGCTCCGGGCGATGGAGCAGCGCTGGCAGAAACGACCGAACCGTGAATGGCCCGCCTGACAGCGCGAGCGGCGGGGCCGCAGTCTGGGATGCCGGCGGCCGCCGGCTCGCTGCGGTGGAGCAGGTCGACGTGGTGGTCGTGGGAGCGCGCCTGGCGGGCTGCGCGGTGGCGGCTCCGCTGGCGCGGGCGGGGCGCCGGGTGGTGGTGCTCGACAGGATGGGGTTCCCGTCCGATCAGCTCTCGACCCACCTGCTGATGCCCGCGGGCACGAGCGAGCTGGCGAAGCTCGGGGCGCTGCCGCGCATCCTCGAGCTGAAGCCCTCGCGGGTGCGCTGGGCGCGCATCGTGGTCGAGGGCATCAGCGCGCTGGAGCGGCTGCGCCCGGCGGCGGACGGCATCGACTACGGCGTGTGCGTCCCGCGCGACCTGCAGGACGTGCAGTTGGTGCGGGCAGCGCGCGAGCAGGGCGCGGACGTGCGCGAGCACTGCACGGTGCAGTCGCTGCGCTGGCGCGGCGGGCGCGTCGTCGGCGTGCGCTACCGCGACGGCGAGGGCGCCGAGCACGAGCTCTCCTGCACGCTGCTCGTCGGCGCCGACGGCCGGCGCTCGACGGTCGCCGCGCTGGTGGGCGCGTGGACGCCCTACCGGATCTCGCGCAACGGCCGCGGTCTGGTCTTCCGCTACCTCGAGGACCCGCTGGCAGGTGGGATCGAGGCCGAGACCTACAGCCAGTGGCGCGAGGGCGACTCGTTCGCGTTCGCCTTTCCGAGCACGCCTGTGGGACGCCTGCTGGTCCTGTTCATGGGTCGCCGCGACGAGGCGAGCGATGCGCGCGCGGACCCCGAGGGCTATTGGCAGAGCAAGCTCGCCAAGCACCCGGGCCTCGCGGCGCGCGTGGCGGGCGCGCCGGCGGGGACGAAGCTGCGCTCGACAGGCGAGACGCCGGCGTTCTTCCGCGCGTCCTCCGGTCCCGGCTGGGCGCTGGCGGGAGACGCAGGGCACTTCAAGGACCCGGTCACGGGGCAGGGCATGCGCGACGCGATGTTCGCGGGGCGCACGCTCGCAGAGCAGGTGCTGGGAGTGCTCGACGAGGCCGACGCGGTCGACTGCGCGACCCGCGCGTGGGAGGCGGCCCGCGATCGCGAGTGCCTGGCGGCCTACCACTTCGCGAACTTGGACACGCGCGTGGAGCGCCAGTCGGCGGTGCTCTGCGAGCTGATTCGCGACGCGGGGCGCACGACCGACCCGGACATCAGCGACCTGTTCGGGCGCGCGCGCACGCCGGAGCAGATCGCGCCCGTGCCGCGATTGGCGCGTGCGCTCGGGGCCGCCATGTGGCACGGCGAGCAGCCGCGCTTGCAGACGTTGCGCCGCGTGCTCCCGGACCTGCGCACCGGGCTGGCGATCCACTTCGAGCAGCGTGCCGGGCGCTTCCGCTCGACCCGCACGATCGCGGGCTCCGAGCACCCCGGTGCCGACTGGCCTGCGCCGCCGAAGCCGGCACAGGCACCCCCCACGGCCGCGTCCACCACCACGACGGCGGCGAACGAGATTCCGACCACGACGGCGAGCGAGGTCCCAGCCACGACCACGACAGCGAACGAGATCGCAACCAGGACCACGACAGCCCAGAACAAGGTCGTCGGCGAGGAGGTGGTCGCATGACGCGCATCGCGGTCGTCCAGCCGGCCCTAGCGCTGGGTGAGGTCGCGCGCAACCTCGAGCGGATCGAGGACCTGATCCGCGACGCCCACGGCGAGCACTCGCCGGAGGTGATCCTCCTCCCGGAGGCGTGCACCACGCCGAACGTTTTCGCAAAGGTGCTCAGGGGCACGGCGCGGCCGGTAGACGGTCAGCCGTTTCAGCTGCTCACGCGGCTCGCGCGCGAGCTGGGCTGCGTGATCGGCGGCGGCTTCCTCGCCGTGCGCGGCGAGCACACCTACGGCACGTTCGTGCTCGCCGAGCCGGACGGCGCTGTGCACCTGCACGACAAGGACATCCCGACGGCGTGGGAGCAGCATTTCTACGTCGGCGGCGACGACCTGGGAATGACACGAAGCGGGACGCTCAGCTGCGAGGTCGGGCTGATGTCGGGCTGGGAGTGGGCGCGCTTTCGTACCTCCGCGCGCGTGCGCGCGGGCGGCGCGCACGTCGTGCTGGGCGGGATGTGCTGGCCTTCGATGCCGCTCAACTGGCCCGGCCCGCTGCATGTGTGGGCCGAGCGCGAGCACGCGATCTGGCGCGCGCAGGCACGCGCACTCCCCGGCCAGGTGGCGCGGCTGACGGGCGCGCCGGTCGCCCATGCCGCCCACGTCGGCGCGATCGAGGGCGAAACGCCGCTCGGCCCGGGTATCGCGTGGAAGACGCAGATGCTCGGCGAGTCCCAGATCTGCGACCGCGACGGCACGATCCTCGCGCGCCTGACGCTCGAGGACGGCGAGGGCCACGTCGCCGCCGACGTCGACCTGGCGCCGGCGCCGACACCGCTTGACCCGATCGAGGAGCGCTTCTGGATCCCCAAGTTCACGCTGACCACGCACGCCGCATGGCACGCGATGAACGCCCACGGCGCGCTCGCCTACAGGCTGCGTCACGCGCGCAGGGGGTTCCCCTGGCAGTCCTGGCCGAGCGGCGACCTGCCCGACGAGATCCCGCCATCGAGCCCGAGCGACGCCGCCGCGGCGAGGAGCTCGTGAGCAGCAACGACTGCGCCTCCACCTGTTTGTCACTCCTCGTGATCACCGGTCAAGCCTCGAGCGGGGCGTGAAGCGCCCCGGCGGAACGGCCGTCGCGGTGACGCTCGGACCAGCCGGTCGCCGCCGCGGCTGAACCATCTTCAAGGTCGACAAGCACACCTCGACCGCGGCGCGTGCATGCCCTCGCTGACCAGCAAGCGGGTCACCCCGCACGTACTGCGGCATACGAACGCGATGCTGCTGCGCGCCGAGAAGGTCGACCAGCCCGAGGGATGGGGTGTCGGTCAAGCGATGGAGCCCGTGTTTGTTGGGGTTTCTGCTGCTGAGTACTCCTGAGTTTCGCTCAGTTTGTTCCCCAGCAGTTGGTCGCGTGCACCCTCAGAGTTCGGAGAAGAACTCCGGAGAGACCTCGATGTCCTCGACCTGCCGGACGATGGACCGCACTCCAAGCTCGTATTCCCTCAGCAGATCACACAGGCGCTCGCCGTCGATCAGATCGACGGGCGGGGCACCATCGCGCGTCGCCTCCTGCTTAGCATCGGCGGTGAAGCTGCCGGTGGTAATCAGCAGGCCCTTGTCGCCGCGGCCGCTCATCGCCCCACGGAAGTCCCTGACCGCACTCGCACCCACGCTGCCCTTGTAGCGCTTGCACTGGAAGAACACTGGGAAGCTCACAAGCGACAGACGGTAGACCCCGATTCCATCAATCCCACCATCCCCGCTCCTCCCGGTGACGGTAGCCGAGACGAACCCCGCCTCACGGAGCAAGCGCCGGGCGAGCCGCTCGAAGCTGTCGGGGGGCACCTCGAATAGAACCTCCAGCAACCGCTCCTTCCAGTCGCGAGGAGCTGACTCATCCTCGTCGAGCTCGTCCTCCTCCTCAGCTCTAGCCAGTTGCTTGGCTTTCCTCGCCTCCCTGAGCTGAGCAACGTAGGCAGCGTGTTGCGCCACGACATCCTCGGGGGTCATGGTCCGACCCGCCTCGGTCGTGCTCCACACGCCGCGCTCACTGTTGTTCAGCGCCCCCATACCCTTCAGGTAGGTGCGCGCCCATGCAAGGCGATACTCAATCTCGGTCCGAGGCCCATCGCCGTGCGGGATGACCTGCTGCTCCTCGGTGAACCCTCCAGTTCGATCGCCTTCTCGACGATCTCCTCGATCGTTCCAGAGTCACCGATCTCGCGCACCGCCCGAAGCGTGGGCCAAAGCAAGTCGCTGTAGGAAGGGATGAGCGGCACGGAATTCACGGTGCCCACCGTATCCCACATCGTCGGATCAGGCGAGGCCGGTGGGGCACCGGCACCCGTCCGTGATCGAGATCAGCGCGCCTTGGCGGCGGCGGTCCCGGCTGTGGGCTTGCGCCGTCTCGACGCCTTCGCCGCTCCTCGCGCTGCCGGCGGTAGCGGCCTGCCCCCCCGAACACGGTCGGTAGTCCTGCTCACGAGTGGGGCCTGCGTGTAGCGCATCGGGTCTTCCTCAGCGGGTAGTGGCGGCGCGTGAACGGCGAGAACTTGGGCACCGTGAAGTCCACCTGGCCGCGGTCGGGGCTGTAGATGAGGCCCTTCTTGATGAGCAAGTCGCGTTGCGGGGAGGTGTAGGGCGTCTTCGTCGACTCGGTAGGCGGCCGATGCGCGGTGATACCCGTCGCCGATGACCAAGTAGTCCCTGATCTCACCGATCAGGAGGACCGGTGAAATAGGGATGCCGTTCTTGATCTTCTTGAGCTTCTCGGCGACCTCAGCGCCCGAAGAGAAGGACTACCTGGCCGCCCACAGCTTTCTCAGCATGGTGCTCGCACCCTCCACGCTCTCGCAGACCATCGCCGCCCTGAGCACCGCCCCTCTCGGCCACTGGGCCGCCAAGGACCTGCTGCGCGCAGCAGAACTGCCGCCCCTGAAGCCAAAGCAGAGCGCCCCACGGTTTGGATTGGCGAGAGGCCGCATGCGTGCGAAAGCGATGATGAAGGCGGACTGGGGCCGCTATGAACCAGTGTCGAGCGGCGCGCCGCCGAAGCCCAGTTCGTTGCCGTCGGGGTCGCGGTAAATCGCCTTGCGTACCCCGTTCGAGTACATGAGGCGCTCCTCGGGCTCGAGTAGTCCCATAACATCAGTATAGGCGCGAGCTACGATGGCGTCGTGCTCCGGTTCGTACTCAAACGTTCGTGGGTCAAGCGCCTGGCGCATGGCTTTCCGGTGGTAGAGCTACTTTTGGCTACCGAGGTCGCCCTGATGGCAAGGGGACACTTTGCCAAGCTCAACGGTGTTCAACGTCGCCGGCTCCTCGCCCTCGTGCGCCAGGCGCGAGGGCGGCCGAGCTCACTCGGCGACGCCGAGCGCCAAGAGCTCGGCGCCCTCCTCGCGACCCTCGAGCCACGCCTGTTCGTCGGCTCGGCGGTCACGCGGCTTAGCCCTGTGCCAATGCCGAAGCGACTGCTTTACGGCCCCCGTGGCAGTGCTCCGAGGACGGCAGCAACTAGACGTCGTTGACGACGCCTGCGCGCCATTGTCGGGGCGAACATGGCGATCCCGTTGCTACGCACGAACAGGAGCACGGCTCCGGCGAGCATCAGCAGGAAAGTGCCGAGCACCTCTGCGAACACAGACGCCGCCACTCAAGGGCGGTATCCTCGAAGCGCTCTACCCACCATGCGTCGCTCGCAAGACGCCCGCCGGACGTCCGCTCGTGGTCGAACTCGCCGGTGCTGCGGTGCTCGGCTGGGGCGCTCAGCTGGACCAGAGCAACCTGCCGCGCACCTGTGCCTGACGGCGGAAAGCCCGACGGTACACCGGTCCTCCGCTATGACCCACGACCAGCCCAGGCGACGGTGCCCACGTACTCGTGGCCGGTGAGCACGCGGCACTGGCCTGTCTGCGTGAGCCTCCCCGCCGCCTTCGCGAAGTGCTCGACGACCTCCTCGCCAGTCGCCCGCTCGTAGTATCCGGCGTTCTCGCCTACTGGTCGATGCGGTCTTCGCCGAGCGCCAGCGAGTTGACGCCGTAGGAAGCGGAGGGTGTGTGCAGGCGAACGAACGGATACGCGTCCACCCAGTGACCTCCGGGGGCATGTCGACAGTCGATCACCGTCACCTCTACATCCGCCTCGGCTACCAGCGCCTCGGCGAAGGCAAGGCCGCTCGCACCCGCCCCTACGGGCCCAGAAGGCCTCGATCACGGCATTGTCGTAGGGCGAACCCACGGCTCCTATCGAGGGCGCCAGGCCAGCGGTCCGGACCTTCTCGCTGAATGCCCAGGAACCGCAAGCCCCTCGGCGATGCTGTGATCCAAAGCGACCGCGGCGCCCAGGGCGGGCTCCTGACCGCCATCGCTAGGGCATTGATGACGAGCGACGCGGCCTGTGAGCTGTCGATGGACCAGCCGACGACTTCCGTGAGAACGCGTCCAGGACAACACAGCAGTAGAGCTTGCCCTCGCGCGTGGGGTGCTCGGTGATGTACGTCATCCGCAGCCTGTCTGGAGCCTCACGGCCGAAGTCACGCAGCACGAGGTCGCGAGGACCTCCCAGGTTCGGTCTGCCGCTCTTGCCTCGCTTGCGTGCCGGCAGGCCACGCAGCCCAAGATCGCGCATGATCCTGGCGACCGTGTTGCGGCCAACTCGCTGCTCGTGCGTGAGGATGAGCTCCGCATTCACGCGTCTGGAGCCGTAGGTCTCATCCGAAGCGGCGTGGACATCAAGGATCAGCCCACCTAGCCACGTCCGTCGGGGGCTGATGGCGGGCGTCCTTTCCAGCCGTAGTAGCCGCTTCTGGAGACCGCGAACATCTCGCAGCAAACGCCTCACGTCTTGTCCCTGCCCGGTCAGGACCTCGATCACGATCACGACGGGCCTGGTCGACACGTTCAGCATCCCTCGGCTGATGCGGCTGATCGCGAGCGGGCGACTGGATCCGTCGCTGTTCGCCACACACCGCTTCCCGCTCGGAGACACGATGACTGCCTACGACACGTTCGCCGACGCGGCAAATACCAACGCTTTGAAAGTCGTGCTACAGGGTGCAAACGGTGGCCCGCGAGCCGCCAAAACGGAGCAGGGCATGGCCGTCGCATAATCCGACTCCTTGCGTCGCCCGGGAAAAATACTGATATACAGAGGTACCGTGCACCGGTAGGCTACTTGACCAGATGGTGCGCAGGCCAATTCGAGGAGGCCCCTCTTGAGTCCTGTGGGCGTGATGGGCGCGATCTTCAACCTGAATCACCCGGCGCATACGGTGGATTGGGAATTCATCCATCTGTCGGTGGCCAATGTCGTGGTGATCGCTTTGATGGTCGTGGTCTTCTTCCTCGCGATCCTGCTGCCGTTCCCCGGGGCCAGAGGGCGAGACGCCGCCCGTCGCGGTGAAGGCTCGTCATGAGCGCCGTCCCGACGACTCCCCCGGCGACCACCCAGGCGACCACCCCGACGATCCCGTCGAAGTCGTGGACCGTCAAAGTCCGCGAAAAAGGCGTCGAGGCGCTGCCGCCCGAGAGGCTCCTGCCGGACGGCCAGCCGACCTACGTCGCCTCCTGGATCTACGTGTTCGGCGTAGCCAGCATCGCCTCCCTGATCGTGATCATCGGCTCCGGCACGATCCTCGCGCTGAAGGGACCCGCCTGGTGGCACGAGACCGGCGTCGGGCACTTCTTCAACAGCATCCACATGTGGAGCGTGGAGCTGTTCTTCTTCGTGATGGTCGTGCACCTGTGGGGCAAGTACTGGATGGCCTCCTGGCGCGGAGGCCGCGGCCGCGTGTGGGTCACCGGCGCGATCACGTTCCTGGTCGCGGTGCCCTGCGCGCTGACCGGCTACGTCTCCCAGCAGAACTTCGACGCCCAGTGGATCTCCACGCAGGCCAAGGACGCGATGAACTCCGTCGGCGTCGGCGCGTTCTTCAACCTCACCAACTTCGGGCAGATGTACAGCTACCACATCCTGCTGCTGCCGATCGCGGTTGTGGCGCTCGTCAGCGTGCACGTGCTGCTCGTGCGCCGCAACGGGGTCGTACCCCCGTTCGAGCTCGACAAGAAACTGGCGGCCGTTGCAGCCGCGAGTCCCAGTGCGAACAACCCGCAGGCCCCACCCGGGGGTCCCGATCCGGACGGCTCCCCTGAGACCTGGACCGGGGGGCAGTCGTGAGCTTCCTGGGCCCCAAGGACGACACGCAGCCCTGGAAAGGCCGCTACGCGCCCTACGACCTGGTCAAAGAGCTGTGCATCGCCCTCGGCGTGATCACCCTGCTGGCGGTGCTGCTCACCGTCCTGCTCTCCTCACCGGACGATAGGTCCAGCACGATCTCCCAGTGGTCACATGAACTGCCGGGCGACTTCGCCACCACGGCGGCCAAGGAGCTCGACGAAACGAGCGACACCGCCGAATACGGCCCCCCCTACAACCACAGCTCGGGCAGCGTGCAGCACTTCCTGTTCCTACACCCCCAAAGGTGGCTTGGCGTCAGCCATCCGATCAACACGGCTGAGGACTACGTGATCAAACCGCTGGAAACCGTCCCGGGCGACCCCGCGCTGCGGAGCGCGCTCGCCGAATACAGGGCCGCGCCCGAAACGCAGAAAAAGGAATGGTCCGAAGCCTACGCCAAGCCACTCGAAGAATACGCGGCGGCGGTGGAAGAAAAGAAGACGCCGCCCAGCACGGTGTCGGTCGACACGACCACGGGCGCTGTGACCGTACACGTCAACGGCGCCGGCCCGGTGCCGACGATGATGGCCAGCCTGCAGAGCCTCGCCCAGAGCGGCGGCCTCGAAGGGGGCCTGGTGTCCAGCAGCCAGTTCTTCCAGACCGACTACACCAAGCCGCTGCTGTTCATTGCCGACGGCGGGCTGCTCGCCGAACGCGCCGAAGCGCAGCACCTGCTCGGCGAGCAGTGGGGCCTGATGAACGAGACGGGCAGCTACCCCGGCCAGCCCTGGCTGTGGCTGTATTCGCTCTGGTACCAGGTCGAACCGATGAAGTCCTCCCCGAACGCGGACGTCCAGGTGCTGCTCATCATGGCCGTGCTGAGCCTGGCGTTCATCTGCATTCCCTTCATTCCCGTCATCAACCAAATCCCGCGCTGGATACCGATCTACCGGCTGATCTGGAAAGAGCACTACCGCGCGCAGCAAAGCGCGTAGGTCAGGCGGTGCGCTCGTGGTCGGCGCTGATCAGCCCGCGCTCAAGCGCGTAGCCCACGAGTTCCGCGCGGATGGAGAGCCTGAGCTTCTGCTGGATATGTGAACGCTGGGTCTCCACCGTTCGCACCGACAGATATAGCTGCTCGCCGATCTCAGCATTGGTGTGTCCCAGGGCGATCAGCCGCAGCACATCGACCTCGCGCGGCGAGAGATCGTCGGGCGGGCCAGGGGGTGGCTCGGAGGCCATGCGAGCGCCGAGCCTGGGGTTCAGGTAGCTCTCGCCCACGGCAGCGCGCCTGACCGCCTCGACGAGCTCGTCGTCGGCGGCCTCCTTAAGTACATAGCCAAGCGCTCCCGCGCTGAGGGCCTCGCGCGCGAACGCGGACTCCTTCTGCATCGTCAGCACGACGATTTGTGTATCGGGCGACCGCCTGCGTAGGCGAGCGCGCGTCAATCGCCGGACGACGCGCTCAGAAATCGTCCAGGGCATGAGCGCGAGCGATGTCTGCCGACGCGCTTGCATCTACGTCGGATGCAGGAGCCCACGCTTTCGGCGCCACGCGCCTCCCGGCATCGCGAAGTAGAAAGAAAGTCGCGTGTGTATTGTCCGTTACCCATCGCGAGGAGACCACAATGGCCGATTCAACTCCTACTCCTACTCGCCTTGTCGGCGTCGATGATCTCGACGAGCGACAGGTCACCGTCATCGAGACACCGAATGGCGCGCTCGCGGTCGGTGTCAGTGGTGGTGAGCCGTTCGCGGTTTCCAACCGCTGCCGCCATCTGTTCGCCTCGCTCGGCGAAGGACACGTTGCCGAGGATGGGTGTCTCCAGTGCCCGTGGCACGCGGCTCGCTACAACGTGCGCACTGGCGCGATGACCCGCGGCCCCCAGGGCGCGTTTAAGCCCTTGGCTGGCCTGGTGAAGGGCACGACCGGCGCTCGGGCGCTCAAGACGTTCCCAGTAGTGCTGCGCGACGGCGCGATCTGGTTAGAGAGTTAGCGACGGTCCGCTCGGCGTCCCCCGCATCGCGGTCAGGCCAGCCTTCGCAGAGGTCTGCCGTCTCCTCGGCCCGCGAATGGCTCTCGGTGCTCGCGCGCTATGCGTGGACTCAGTCCCTCGCCTACCTGGAGTGGACCCGTTTTGGGCGTCTGCCGGCAACGTGTTTGGCGCCAGACACACAATCAATGATCGCGATCTGCGTGTGATCGAGGACGAGCTGCACCCGATGTCCGAGCTGCCGGATGACGTGGCGGATCAGCGATGATGGCCGGCGCCCAATTGAGTCGCTGCGTTGCATCGCTCGCGTGGCAGCCATTGACCGAGGTTCTGGTCTCGGACGAGCGGGAGCACCGGCGCGCACTAGGGCCGACGCTGCCGCATGGTCGCGTAAGCAGGCGTGTGCCCGCCGTTAGCCGACGAGATCGAGAATCGTCCAACTCAGGCGTCTCGTTGGCTACGCTGGGGGCGCCTGCTTTCCGCGCGAAGCGAGGTGAGTGAAGGAGGCCCAGGCCGTGTCGAGCAAGCAGTGCTCGCACCTTGCGTCACAGCGCCTTATGATCGCTGTCGTGAGCGGCACGCGGCCGAATGTCTTCGCTGAGAGGTTCAGCAGGGAGCACTCCGGCTTGCGGGCCGAGCCGGTCGTGAGGGCCGCGGGGGCGAGCTGCTCGGCGGGACGCTGTACGAGCTGGCTCCGCGCTACGAGGGCGTCCCGCTGCACATCCACCACGGAATGGAGGAGCTGGCCATCGTGATCTCTGGCCGGCCGACGCTACGGACGCTTGAGGGCGAGTCCGAGCTCGCGCCCGGGGACATCGTCGCCTTCCCCCGGGGCCGCCGGGGCGGCCACACGCTGGCTAATCGAACCGACGAGCCAGTGCGGTACCTGATGGTGTCCAACAAGGTGATGCCCGAGCTGGTGGAGTATCCCGAGGATGGCACGATCCGCGCCCTGACCCGAGGCCGGTTCGACCCGCCCAAGGCGGACGAAGACCCGGCCGACCGCCTGAATCTGCGGTTCAAGCGCTCAGACGCCGAGGAGCAGTAGCTCGGCCACCCCACCACGGGGACGCCTTGAGGTGCGTCGCGTGGCCGGCGGCCGGCCTCCTGTTCGTTGCGGGTGAGCTGCGGTCAGGTCGATACGCCCGTGCGCTAAGCCGCGTTGCGGACCATCTGCCCAGCGATTACAAGTTGCTGGATCTGGCTGGTTCCCTCGTAGATGCGAAACAGGCGTGCGTCGCGATAGAGGCGCTCGACGGGGACGCCCCGCATGTAGCCTGCGCCGCCGTGTATCTGTACGGCGCGGTCGGCGATGCGACCGACCGCCTCGCTGGCGAAGTACTTGCTGGCGGCGGGTGCCATGCGCCGGTCCGCGCCGCTGTCGTAGGCGCGGGCACTCTCCAGCACGAGCGCGCGGGCGGCCAGGTATTCGGTCTGTGAGTCGGCGAGCATCCCCTGGATGAGCTGGTGCTCTGCGATCGGCTTGCCGCCCTGCCTGCGCTCGAGCGCGAAGTTGAGTGACTCGTCGACGAGCCGCTCGGACAGCCCTACGCAGAGGGCCGCGATGTGCAGCCGCCCGTGCGCGAGGCACCGCATCGCGGTTAGGTATCCGGTGCCCTCGCTCGCGCCCACGAGCGCGGACTCGGGCACACGGACCTCGTCGAGGTACACGTCGGCGGTCCAGGCACCGGCCTGACCCATCTTCGTGTCTTTGGGAGCGACGCTGAGTCCGGCGGCGTCGCGCGGGACCATGAACACAGAGATTCCCTGGCTGGGCTTCTCGGCCTTGCTGGTGCGGGCGAAGACCATGAACAGGTCGGCGATGGGCGCGTTCGTGATGTAGCGCTTGGCGCCGTCGATGACCCATTCGACGCCGTCGCGTCGTGCGCGCGTCACGAGCCCGGCCGGGTCAGAGCCAGCCTCCGCCTCGGTCAGCGCGAACGCGGCTGTCACCGCCCCGGAGGCGAGTCCGGGCAGCAGCTCGCGCTTCTGCTCGTCCGTGCCGCCCTCGATCAGCACATGGCCGGCGATGCCGTTGTTGGTCCCGAACATCGACCGGAACGCCGGTGTTGTGTAGCCCAGCTCGAACACGAGCTGAACCTCCTCGGTCATCGTCATGCCAAGCCCACCATGCTCGGTGGGAAGCGCGAACCCATAGAGGCCCATGTCGATCGCCTGCTGACGGATGCGCCCGGGGATCGCGTCGCTCTCGTCGATCGTCGTCTCTTCCGGGACTACCTCGGAGCGCACGAATTGCCTTACCGCGCGCACCATTTCCTGCAAGTCCTCGTGCTCCATCGTTCATCTCCTGGCCAATTGCTGCTCTACACGCCCGCCGGTGCAACGTTCTCGAAGATTGCTGTCATTCCCTGACCACCCCCGATGCACATGCTCTCAAGTCCATAGCGCCCACCGCGACGGCGCAACTCCCGCAGCAAAGTGGCCAGGATCCTCCCGCCCGTCGCTCCGACGGGATGACCGAGTGAGATGCCCGACCCGTGTACGTTGACGCGCTCGAGACCGTCGGGCAGATCCCACTCGTGTAGGACTGCGAGCACCTGTGCCGCAAACGCCTCGTTGAGCTCAATGAGATCCATGTCCTCCATCCTCAACCCGGCTCGCTCAAGAGCCAGCCGAGTCGACGGGACGGGACCGATGCCCATGCTCGCCGGCGCGACACCCGCGACTGCCCACGTCACGAGACGGGCGAACGGCTGCAAGCCGAGCTCTGCCGCCTTCTCCGGGTGGGTGACGATGCAAACGGCCGCGGCGTCGTTCTGGCCGCTCGCGTTCCCGGCGGTCACCGTCGCCTCGGGATCGGCGCGCGCCATCAGCGCCCGCAGGTTACCCAGCCGCTCGAGCGTCGTGTCAGAACGCGGGTGCTCGTCACGCTCGATCAGCCTCTCATCCTCCCCGCTTTTGACGGACACAGGAACGATCTCCTCAGCGAATACGCCGCTCTCTTGAGCGGCAACCGCGCGCTGGTGCGAGCGCAGTGCGAGCTCGTCCTGCTCCGTGCGCGAGATCCCGTACTGGCGGCGCAGGTTCTCAGCCGTCTCGATCATGCCTCCAGACACCGGAAAGTGGAGTCCGCCGGCGGTCACCCGGCCCCGCGCCAGCCGGTCCTCCAACGTCACGCTGCCGCCCTTGATGCCCCAGCGCAGACCCATCGCATAGAACTCGGCCTGACTCATACTCTCGGCACCCCCCGCGAGAACGAGATCCGCAACACCGGTCTGGACCTCCATGCAGCCGAGCATGATCGCCTGAAGGCCAGAACCGCAGCGCCGGTCGAGCTGAAGCCCCGGAACCTCGATCGGCAGACCCGCGTCGAGCGCGGCCACCCGACCGATCGCCGGCGCCTCGCCATTCGGATAGCACTGGCCGAGGATCACATCGTCGATCTCCAGCGGCGGCAGCGATGTCCGCCGGAGAAGCTCCCGGATGACCGTCGCGGCCAGCTCTGTGGGAGGCACGTCGCGGAAAACGCCGCCGAAACCGCCGACGGCTGTTCTCAGCGGCTCGCAGATCACAGCTTCGGGCACGGTCGGAGAGCCTGCCACAAATCGCACGCCGGCATACGGCACGGGTGGCGCCCTCGCGAGACCCTGACCCGATAGGACTCATGGCTGCGTTGCGCTCTCGCATCAACGCAGTCGCGCCCCCCGATGCCGAGCAAACAACCGCTGCGGACGAGTTCCGGGCGCAGCGGCCGAGCGTCAGAACACGCCTGCTGTCCCGGCGAAGTGGCCTCGAGCGCGATGCCCGAACAGCCGCGAACACCCTGCGAACCCTCTCCCCGGACCGATGCACCCGTCTTCGGGCCATTCGCTCATATTCGGGGCTGTTCGCCTGTGTTCGCCCTCATCGGGGAGACAGGATTAATTTGGCTTAGATCCTTGGTTTCGGCGGGTTCGCAGCCGTTTTGCAGACGGACAGGACACGGGCGAAAGGATCGTCCTGCCCGGCAACAGCGTGACCCGTGAGCCAACCTGCCCCGACTGCATCGCCCTGCTCGCAGCCGCCGCCCACTGAAACGCAACCGCCCCGCGCGACCCGCGCGGTGGCGGGCACCGGCGACCGGACGCCGGCGCGGTCATGCCGTGGCGGCCGGCGGTTCGATAGTTGGTTCTCGTAAGCTCACCGTGATGCTGGGGGCCGCTCTACACCTCGAGGATCTGGCGCGCAGCCTCACCGCCCCAAGCCCCCGTGGCGCGCACTACATGGGCGGACGAACCGACCTCTACCTCGGCCGCGACCAAACCAGCCCGCAGAGCCGCATGGTCGCCCGCCACGAGGCCACCCACGCCCGCCTCACCTCCCACACCTCTTACGGCCTGCTCCTGCGCGCCGTCGCCCTCGACGCCCTCAGCACCGGGCAGCGCAGCGAGCAGCTCACCGCGCTCCTCGACGCCACACGCCAAACACAAGAGGTCGCCGCCACCGCGATCGGCGCCTGGACGACCAGCGAGGACGCCGACGAGCTCCTGCGCGACTACCCCGCCTACCACGACTACCACCGCCAAGCCCGCGCGATCGCCGCCGGCGCGACCTACGGCAGCTACGGCGCCGTCATCCTCGTCGAGCAGGTCTGCAGGGTCGCGATGCAAATGCCCCTGCTCCACCTCGCACCCGACCCCGCCAAATGGGCCAACCTCACCCTCCCAGACCTTCCCCCCGACCTGCGCCCCGACACTCGCCTGGACGCCCTGCTCGACCTGCAAGTCGACCTCGCACAGACCATCAGCCCCAACTACGGACACCGGCCCGCCCACATACCACCAGCCCCCGGGCCGGATACCGACGAGTTCCTACGCTGGTACTACGGGCAGTCCGAGTGGGTCTTCAACCACGCCGCCGCGCTGCTGCGACGAAAGACCGGCGCGACCACCGCCTCTTTCAACGGACAGGCCTTGGAGAGCGCCGTCCTGGCCGACGGGCAATCCGGCACCTTCTACGAGGGCGGCAACGTCGCCCGCGTCCACATCAACGAGTCGCGCCCACCGCTCGCAGTCACCAACTTCACCCCAGCGCTACTCGAGAACGCGAACGCCCGCCAGGGGCTTGTGGTTGCTCGTCCGCTGGCGCGGCTGCTCGACCAGTACGCGATGACCAAGGATGCTGCCGCGAGACTGCACGCCGCCGCCGATGACGGCGTGGTGCTCGGCCTGCGCCGCGGCGAGGTCTTCCAAGAGCACCCCGCCGTTCACCTCGCCGTCCTCCAAACCCCCCGCCAGCTCGAGCAGATCGCCGACACGGACGTTCGGCTCGTGGCGTCGATCTGCAGCTCGGTGATGTACTCGCGCTGGGCCCGAAAGTGGCTTCCCCCCGCGCACAAGGTGGCCTACATCACGACCCTCGTCGACTCCGACCTGGACGACTTCACCGAGCAGATGAGGATCAGCATGCTCCTCGACCGCGAGGCTCGCCCGCACGTCGAGAGCGGGATGGCCACCGTCGTGATCCCCGACGCCGGGGAGATCACCGGCGTGTACCTGCGCGTCGGTCGCGAGAGCGCCGTTGAATCCGAGCTGATCTCCCTCGCCATCTGTGACCCCGACACCGCGGTGCGAATCTCGCGGTTCTGGCAGCAAGAGCTCGCCACGAAGCCGACGAGGGGCGGATCGACGGAGACGATCGTGCCCTGGCTCCTGCGCGACCTGATCGCCTTCGAGCCCTGGTTTGACCTCGGATCACCGCTCACCGACCGCACAACCACCTGACCGCCACCCAGGACGGGCGTTTAGAACTCGACGCCGTACTCCGCCGGCTCGAAGGCGTTCAACCGTCGCAGGATCATCCGGCCGGTGAGGCTCTGCGCGATCTCACTCGCGCTCGTCTCGTCGATCGCGCAGCCACCGTCGGCGAGAAAGCGGCACCCGCTCTCGGAGTAGGGGCACGGGCGCGCGGTCAGCCGCTCGACGACCGCCACCACCGTGCCCGGCGAGCCGGCAATCACGCCGTCGATGACCGAGCGCTCACCGAACTCGGTGCTCACCGAGCGAATGCGATCACGCAGCGCGGCAATCGCCGCGACCACGACCGACACCGGCTTGCCGCCGCTGCCGGCGAAGACGAGCGCGCCGAGCTTGAAAAACGTGTCGACTTCCTCGCGCTCAACGCCGCCCAAACGCACATGCCACCCCGACCGGGCGACGCGCATCTCCAGGCGAGCCCCGCCGCCGCCCTCCATCCCAGGGTGAACGACCCGGCCCAGGCGCCGGCACTCCTCGAGCACAAGCGCAAACAACGCGGCCCTCGCCTCCGGTGAGAGGCCCGGGGGCTCCGTGAGACCGAGCGCCCGCACATAGTTGCCCGGATCTACCATTGCATCCACCGCTGGCATCATCGCTGAAGTCTCGCGCAACCCGCGGCACCCCTGGGTCTTGGAACGCGAAGGCGCGCGAGCCCCGTCCCGACGGCCCATGCGCCTCAATCAATCCGCTGCTGGCTGTAACCGCTCACGCTAGTTTCCCATCTGGAGCGCAGTTGGACCCCGCTGGTTGCTGTTGAACCACACGGCTGCTGCTTCGAGGCCGGGAGGGAGAGTGCGGCAGCTTGAGACGCACGCCCGCTGGTCGTCCAATCCGGTCGTCTGCGCGGATAGCCTCGACACGCCCGCCTTTCGGATGCCAGGAGGCGTGGTGCCTCCCTGCCGCGCCTTCCGCAGACCTGAACGATGCCTTGCTCCCGCGGGCCCTTACACGACGCCTCGTG
The DNA here is from genome assembly GCA_963742275.1 of uncultured Solirubrobacterales bacterium. Taxonomy (GTDB): domain Bacteria; phylum Actinomycetota; class Thermoleophilia; order Solirubrobacterales; family Solirubrobacteraceae; genus Palsa-744. The sequence goes on from CAVUKU010000003.1 coordinate 329,324, forward strand.
CTGCCCAAGCCTGGGCGCGGAGCACAAACGGCGCCGCCGGCAGCGCGTCGCGGCAGCGTTCGCGCAGCTGCGCTTGTCGCCTCGCGTCGAGGGCAGCCGTGTAGCTGCCGGCCGGCCCCACGCCAAGGGTGAACGGCTCCCACCAATCGTCAAAGCTCGGATGCTCGACGCTGACTATCAGGGCTGACTCCTCGATCTCGCGCAGCCCGGCGGCATCAAACAGCCGCGGAAGCTCGCCCTCGCGGGCACCGGCAAGCTGCGACTCATCCTCGACCTCGGGGTCGAGTTCGCGCGCCGCATCCCAGAACAGACTGAGCGGGCCCTGACCGCCAGCGTGATCCCACACGCATGCCGCCACGACACCGCCTGGGCGAGTGACGCGCACCATTTCACTGAGCCCCTCCGTGGGATCTTTCATGAAGTGAACGACGAGTTGCGCGAGAACTCCGTCGAATGCCTGGTCCGCAAAAGGCAACTGCTCCGCCGAGCCAAGTCGCACGTCGACGCCGGGGTGACGGTCTCGGGCCGCCGAGACGAAGGGCTCGGAAGGATCAACAGCCGAAACAAGGTCCGCTCGCTGCGAAGCGCTCGCGTCGCCGCGTCTCAGGCTCGGTGCTTGGCCTAACGGAGAGTGCGCGGCGTGACCGTGGTCGAGCCCGTACCGACGAACGGGAGAAGCTGACGCAGCTCATGGATCTGCGCTTACGCAGCGCATCGAACGGGGGCAGGTCTCGCTGACTGAACCGATGCCGTCCTTCATGCGTCTCCCGCCCGAGCGCCTCAGGGCACTCGTTGCGTTCTCACGTTGCTTCGCCGGTGAGGAGTTGGGGTGGCCTGGTCAGGCTATGCCGACGGCGACGTTTGAGGTCATCGGCATCCGCAGCGAGCCCTCGGCGGTAGCATGCGGCGCAAGTCGCTCGGCGACCTCATCGGAGACGGCCTGCTGGGAGTGAGAAGACGCGGCGGCGAACACCGGCGCGATTGGGCTGGCGGCGATATAGCCGCGGGCGAACTCAGGGTGCGATGCCCATGTGCACTCGATCGTTTCGTCGATGACCGCAACCTCGCGGAAGCCCGCGTCGGACATCAGTTGCGCCAGGGTGGCGCCGTCGCCGAGTGCGTTTGGTGAGTAAATCATCTGTGCAGCCTCGGTACTGACGTGCCGCTCGAGCGCGTCGGCGATCTCACTGAACGGCGGACCGATGTCCTTCCAGGTCGCAATCGCAACGCGTCCGCCGGGCTTCAGCACGCGTCGCATCTCGGCGAGCGCGGCCGCGCGCTCAGGGAAGAACTGCAAGCCCTGCTGACACAGAGCGACATCGAAATCGTCGGCGTCGAAGGGCAGCGCCGCAGCGTCCGCCTGGGCGTAGTCGATCGGCGCGGCGTTCTCCTCCGCCGTCCGCCGGATATGCGCGCGCGATCGCGAGCATCGGCTCTCCGAGATCCACACCCGCCACCGATCCGCCCGTACCCGCAAGGATCGCGGCTGCACGCGAGACGACGCCCGTGCCGCAGGCGACGTCGAGCACACGCGAACCCGGCCGCACATATCCATGCTCGACGAGCCGCTTCGCGAACGGCGCGAACATCGCCGGCACGAGAAACTCCTGGTAGATCGCCGGTGCGCTATCGCTTTGAATACCCCAGTCCATCGAGGCCATCAGCCGCCTCCTCTCATGGGATGACAGCACCGCAAGGCGCGCTCAGAGGAAGCGTCGATGACCGTGACCATCGAGTCGGAGCCTACCGGAAAACAAGCTTTCACCTTGTGGCCGCGCGGAACGCAGGTCAGACTACTGTTGCGGGTGCTGGCTTGGCGCGGCTGTGGGCGATGGCGAGTGGCCAATCCTCTGAGTGACGACCTCGACCCAGCTCCGCGGCTGGTCGATGTGGAGCATGTGCTCGGCACCGGGCAGCGAGGCCAATCGTGCCTGGGGCAGCAAACGCATAACGAACCCAACGGCCCTCGCAAACGCCGGGTCACTGAGGTCGCCCTCGATCACGGTCACGGGGCACGCGAGAGCCGCGCGCACCCCGATTACAAGCTGCGCTGCCTACAGGCCGAGCGCACCATCCTGACCGAGTTGTTCGGGCTCGGGTGGGCCGAAGCACCGCATCGCGTGGTCCCGAACGCTGCGACCCGCCGCTGGCTCGGCGACGACCCTCGCGGGCCTTGCTGGATCAGACGTATCAACCGGCTCGCCTCGCCGCTCGTGCTGCGCGCCCCGGAAGGGCTCCAGGATCGCGGGCCCGCGATCCAACGAACAGCACTCCTGTTCCTCGGCCCGCCGATGGCCCTGGACGATGGGCCCGCCAGGCCTCGTGGACTCCGGGCCGCTAGCCCACACAGCGGCTCGGTCGCGCTCGCGGGCTTCCGATCTCTCCGGGCGCAGATCCTCAAACGTAGGGCTGTGGGGTGAGGGCCTTAGGGCACGAGGTCTAGTTGGATCTCGTGCACCTCGTCTGCGGGAAGCCCGGCCGCGGCGGCGTGGTCGCGGAGGTGCTGGGCGCTGGGGGCGGCGTAGATGCAATAGGAGGTGAGGCCGTCTTCGGTGCGCACCACATGTGAGTGCTCCCACTCGAGCTCCGGGAACTGTTCGACGCGCACGCGGCGTGATGCCTCCGCGGCCGCCTCGATCTCGTCGTTGGTCATGTCAGGAAGTACACGGTGTATCACGAAGCGTGGCATGGGTTCCTTTCGTGGCGGGCGAGCGCGAATACTCGGATGCGCTGAGCTGAGTATGTCAAAGTGACACCGTGGTGAGCACTATTAAGCTGCTCGGCGCGCCGATGATTCTGCACGATGACGTCGCGGTGGCGCCGCCGCGGGGTCGCAAGGCTTGGGCGGTGTTGGCGTATCTGCTGCTGTGCGAGCGTCCGGTCACCCGCCGCGAGCTCGGCGAGCTGTTGTTCGCCGATGCCGCAGACCCACTCGGCGCGCTGCGTTGGAATCTCGCGCAGTTGCGCCGGGCGTTGGGGGCTGCGGCGGTGTTTCACGGCGATCCTGTGCAGCTGGTGTTGGCTGTCGATGTCGTGATCGACATCCGCGACTCGGGCTCGGTTGGTGGGGTGTTGCTGGAGGGTATGGAGTTCGCGACCAGTCCGGCCTTCGATTCATGGCTGCTGGTAACACGCCGACGGTACGCCGGCCGGACCGAGGCCGTGTTGCGTGACACGGCGCTGGCCGAGCTCGCAGCCGGCCGTCCCGATCGGGCCGTCGAGCTGGCCACGCGCCTGGTCGCACTGGACCCGTTCGATGAGGGCCACCACGAGTTGCTGGTACGCGGCCTGGCCTGCAGCGGCGACCGTGCCGGCGCGCTGGCGCAGGTCGCCGCATGCCGGCGCCTGTTCCGTGGAGAGCTCGGATGTGAGCCCTCACCGGCGGTGCTGCAGGCGGCCGGGCCCGGCGGAGACGGCGAGGCCGTCGTCGGCGATCGCGTCGCAGCGCGAGGTCACCTCGAGTCCGGCGAGGCGGCGGTGGCGGCCGGTGCGCTGGAGCACGGGCTGAAATGCTTGCGTCAGGCCCGCGCCGAGGCTGCCGCGTGCGGTGATCGGGTTCTGCACGCCCGCTCGCTAGTCGCGCTCGGCACCGCGCTTGTGCACGCGGTGCGCGGTCGCGACGAGGAGGGCGCAGCGGTGCTGCACGAGGCCCTCGCTGTCGCCGAGGCGGCCGGTCATCGCGAGACACTTCTCGCGGCCCTGCGCGAGTTGGCCTACACGGACATCCTGGCGGGTCGCCGAGCATCGGTCGAGCACCGTCTGGCCCGTGCTGAAGGGCTTGCCGACAGCGACGCCGAGCACGCGGCGATCCTTGCCGTGCAGGGCATGAACCGCTCAGACATGGGCGATTACGCGGGCGCCTTCACGTCCCTACTCGGCGCTCTTGAGCGCGCCGAGCGCTGCGGTGATCGCCGCCAGACCGCGGTCTCGCTGACCCTAATCGCGCGGGCACAGTTGCTGCGCGGGGAGACGAGCGAGGCGATGTGCGCTCTGGACCGTGCGTTGGGGCTCATCGAGGCCGAGCGCTGGCTGTCGTTTCGTCCGTTCCCTGAGGCAATGCGCGGCGAGGTTGACCTGCAGCACGGGGACACGGCGCGTGCTGCTGAGCGCTTCGAGCGAGCGCTCGCGCTGGCGTGCGAGTTGCAAGATCCATGCTGGGAAGGTCTCGCGGCTCGCAACCTCGGGCTGCTGCACCGCGCCCGCGGTCAGACGGACTCCTCGCGCGGATGGATCGACCAGGCGCGCGCCCGCTGCACGCGACTGCCCGACCGCTATGTCTGGATGCACGGCCACGTACTCGACACGGCGATCACGTTCGGCCTCGAGGGGGCAGAGCGCGAGCAGACCCACAAGCTGATCCGTGCACTCGGCGCGCTGGCGGCCCGGACCGAGATGCGTGAGCTCGTGGTGCGAGGTCTCGTTCATGCCGCACGAATCGGGCAGGCCGGCGCGCTCGACTCGGCGCGCACGCTAGCCGGCGCGATCGACAACCCCACGCTGACGCCGCTCCTCGTCGGAGATTCCTAGTCTCACACGCCCGCGCACACGGCCTGCGGCCACCATCGGCGATACCGATTCGACCGGGCCGGCCGTGAGCGCGACGATCGGCGCGCAAGAACGGGGCCGGGAACATCCCAACCCCCGATAGGAGAACCATGCCCAAGTACGTCATCGAGCGCGATATGCCCGGAGCCGGGAGCCTCAGCGCACAGGAGCTGCAGGGAATCGCGGTGAAGTCCAATCAGGTGATCGGGGAGCTCGGCCCCGAGGTCCGCTGGCTCACGAGCTATGTCACAGACGACAAGGCCTACTGCGTCTACGTCGCCCCCGACGAGGACATCCTGCTCGAGCATGCGCGCCGTGGCGGCTTCCCCGCAGACCGCATATCCAAGGTCTCCACCATGATCGACCCGTCGACCGCGGACACCGCCGTCCCGGCCCAGGCTTGAGAACCGCATTGAACGAGGCCCAGCTCCTTGCCGGCTGCGACATCCAAATGCAACGGGAGGAAGAACATGCGATCCATTCCACGTGAGGACGTCCCTGTAGTGATCGCCGACAATGGCGTCGAGGTTCGCTTGCGCGATGAGGAGGGTCTCTCTGTCGGGTTCGTGCGGCTACCCGCTGGTGCCGACCTGCGCCCAGCGACTAAAGGCCTACGGGATGACCTCTGCCCATGTCCGCATTGGGGGTACATGATCAAGGGCCGGGTGCGGATGCACACGCTGGACGGGCACCAGGACTTCGCCGCTGGTGAAGCGTTCTACTGGGCACCCGGCCACGCTCCCGAGGCGCTCGAGGACTCTGAGTACGTCGACTTCTCACCGACAGAGCAGTTCAGAGCGGTCATCGAGCACATCACCTCGGGGGCCGGCGCATCCGCGTGATACGACGCGAGGGGCGCCGAGCTCTATGGACACGTCTGGGATGAGCACTCAGCCGATGGCGGAGGCGATCGTGTGTGGTGCGGGCACTGCCGGACTCGCAGCGGCGGCCACGCTTCGCGGCGCTGGCATTCGCGTGACCGTGCTCGAGCGCAGTGATCAGGTCGCGGCGAGCTGGCGCGGTCGCTACGACGGGCTGCGCCTGAACACGTCGGGCTTCATGTGCACACAACCTGGGTTTCGCGCGCGGCGCCGGCGCTACGGCGAGTTTCCGTCTCGGGACAAGTGGATCGAGTACCTCGAGGACTACGCCGAGCATCACCAGCTCGACGTTCGTTTCGGCATCGAGGTCGAGCATCTGGCGTTCGCGAACGGAGGCTGGCGAGTTCGGACGGATCGCGACCAGCTCGACGCGCGCGTCGTGGTGATTGCCACCGGCTATGACAGCGAGCCCGACCTCCCCGCTTGGCCGGGGCGTGATGGCTTCACGGGCGAGCTGATCCACTCCTCCGCCTACCGCAATCCCAAGCCTTACGTCGGCCGTGACGTGCTGGTTGTCGGGCCGGGCACGACTGGCTCGGAGATCGCGGCCTTGCTCTCACGGGGTGGTGCGGGACGCGTGCGCGTTGCCTGCCGGACGCCCCCAAACGTGACGAAACGCAAGATCCTGGGGACCTCTATCAATGTTTCTGGGATCGCGCTCAACCACGTTCCGATACGCGTCACGGATGAGATCGTGTGGTGGTCGCAGCGGATCTTGTTCGGCAATCTCGAGCCGTACGGGATTCCCCGTTCGCCGTATGGGATCGCCACGACAGTGTTCAAGCGCCAACAAACGCCAGCGTACGACGATGGGTTCGTGCGCCTGCTGAAGTACGGTGAGATAAAGATCGTTCCCGCGGTTGCTGGCTTCGACGGCTCGGACGTATTGCTCGCCGATGGCACCTGTATTCAGCCTGAAATCGTGATCGCGGCCACGGGCTACCGGAGAGGGCTGGAGCCACTCGTTGGTCACCTCGGCGTCCTTGACGCGAACGGCATCCCGCTCGTCAGCGGCGGCAAGGAGCATCCCTCAGCGCCCGGTCTGTTCTTCAACGGCTACCGGGCCAACCTCAGCGGCCAGTTACGCCTGATGCGCCCCGACGCCCGAGCGATCGCGAAAGCGGCAAGGAAACAGAGACCTTAGCCATGACTCGTGCTCGCTCCCGCTCGCCGGTGGGACCGCGACGTTTGGGTGTAGCTTGTGTCTAGGCGAAGCACGATCGGCGTGTCAACAAAAGGGAGGTCGCTTTGTCGTCCAGCGTGTCGGATTCTGAGCTGAAGGCGCGTCATCGCGCGATGTGGGCATCGGGTGATTACCCGGATATGGTCGAGACGTTCTTGCTGCCGCTAGGGCCGACACTTGTTGAGGCCTGCGGCATCGTCCCCGGCAACGCGGTCCTGGATGTGGCAGCCGGTACCGGCAACGCGTCGATTCCCGCGGCTAAAGCCGGCGCTCAGGTCACCGCCAGCGACCTGACACCTGAGCTGCTTGACGCGGGCCGCGCACGCGCCGAGAGCGAAGGGCTGACTCTCGAGTGGGTGGAGGCCGACGCCGAGCACCTGCCCTTCGCGGATGCTTCGTTCGACGTCGTCATGTCGTCGATCGGCGCGATGTTCGCACCCCACCATCAAGAGGTCGCCGACGAGCTGGTCCGCGTCTGCAAGCCCGGCGGCACGATCGGGATGCTGAACTGGACGCCCGAGGGCATGATCGGCGCGCTGTTCCGCACGATGGGACCGTTTGCTCCGCCGCCCCCGCCCGGGGCACAATCTCCTCCCCTGTGGGGTGGCGAGGACCACGTCAAGGAGCTGTTCGGTTCACGCGTCGACTTCGGCACGCTCCGGCGCGAAGACCTGTCGATCACGGCCTTCGAGCATCCGCATGACTACGGCGAGCACTTCAAGGCAAAGTACGGCCCGACGATCACCGCCCAGGCGAATGCACGCAAGAACGGCCAGGAGGCCGAGTTCGTCGAAGCGCTGAACTCCTTCTGCGACGAGTGGAACCGCGGCACGCCCGAGCAGGCGCGCTTCGAGCAGGAGTACCTAGTCGTGGCCGGCACCCGGGCCTGAGCACGCGGGTTGCGCGGCAACGGGACTGGCGATCCACCCGGTGGGACTGGTCGAGGTGACGTTTAGTGAGCATTGCTATGGCGCCCGTCTGCCCGCCGAGCGCGTGCGACGGGAAGGCACGCATCCGGTCTCCTACGTCGCGCCCGTCCGGGGTCGAGACAGAGGGCTGCTTGTCGTCCTGAGCACAAGTGAGGCGCGCGCGATCGTCGGCACTCGCTTGTATCCGGGAGCAGTAGTGGACACTCAGCGGTCCGGGAAGGCCCGGTAGCTCCACGCTTATGGCGCTGCTTGCGGCGTCTGGTACCGCTCCGTTAAAACCGCCTCTACGAAAGCCGAGGCGGTTTAGTTGTTTCTGGTGGAGCGCCTGTACAGTGACCGCTATGGTGGGACCGCTTGGGTGTGATTGGGAGTTCGCAGCGGTGGACGCGCCGTTGACGTGTGGTAGTGGAGATCCAGTTGCGGCTGGACCTGGTTGAGTGCATCTGCGCTGATGCCCGAGACGATCCCCCCATCGGCTGGCCAGACTGCGGCTGACCTGAAGGCCCTGATCGCCGCCGAACACGGCGGCGAGCCGTTTCTCCATGCCCGCGCATGCGACGGAAGCCAGCGAATCTTCGCGCTGCCCGAGGGGAGCTGGCGGGCGACGATTGGCCGCCACGGCGAGTGCGACCTCCCGCTCGCGTGGGACCCAAAGGTCTCACGCGTGCACGCACTGCTGGAGCGAGTGGGAGCCCAGTGGACATTCGTCGACGACGGGCTTTCGCGCAACGGCTCGTTCGTGGATGGCGCGCGGTTGATCGGCCGTCACACGCTGAAGGACGGCGACCGCCTGTGCCTTGGCGATACGGTCCTGATCTACCACGATCCGGCGGTGCGCGACTCGGCGTCAACGGCACGGGAGTCCTCTCAGCTGCACTCGGTGCCTCTATCTCCGGCGCAGCGCAAGATCCTGATCGCCCTATGCCGACCGGTGAGCGACTCAGCTTTTGCCACGCCCGCCACCAACAGGCAGATAGCCGATCAGGTGTTCCTGAGCGTCGACGCCGTCAAGGCGCACCTGCGCGTCCTGTTCGAGCGGTTCGGCCTCAACGAGCTGCCCCAGAACGAGAAGCGCGCCCGTCTGGCCGCCACCGTCCTGGCCACCGGCGCTCTCTCTCCCCGCGACTTCTGAAGCTCATCACCGCCGCTCGCCACCAGAGCGTGGTGACGGATCCTGCGATACGCGACTGCCGACCCTCGTCAGGATGTGCTTTCGGGTCCTGCATCGTTCCACACGATGCTGGCGGCCAGCACAAGCCTCCTCAAGGGTTCGTCTACGGGTGCCGTGCAATTCAGCACATACCACGGACAGTTGGATGTGATGTGGGCAACCTGCCGTCCCTCAGCATCGCTGATGGTCAGGGCGGGACCCCAGTCAAGGCGTGCGATCGGGTCGGTCCCGCCGGTGGTGACAGTGCGCGCGGCCTTCGTCAACTGTCCGATGTTTGCGATCTCACCACCATCGGGAGAATGGACTGCATACGTCCCGGTCCTGCTTGGCACGCTCTTGGGCCAGCGCCGCCGTTTCGCCAGACGGATCGCGAGCACCGATCTTCCCTGGCTGTCCCGCACCTGCGAGATCCAGGCGCTACCGGGAGAATCTGAGGTCGAGTCCTGCATGCGAACGACGGAACCAAGCTGATTGCCCTCCTGGTCGAAGATCGCGAGGTCTCGACGGGGCCGTCTGTGCATTACGAGGATCGGCTCGGTCAGCAACGTGCCGCCGCCATCGCCACGGCGTTCATATATCTGAGCGTGGCGTATCTGCTGTCGCACCCGCTTGGCCATCCGGTAGCGGCGCTTGGCCTCGCACTCACTGCCTCTCGAAGCGGTGCTTTCCCTTTGAGTCGCCTCCAGGTAGCCGATGGGAGCCGTCTCCCTCATACGCGGATGCCACCAGTCCGACGTACGCCGTCCCATGAGCGAGCCAGCGAGTAGGAGGAGCACACCTCCGATCGCCACACCCGCCGTTACCAAGAGGAAGATCAGGTTTTCGGTAGGTTCCCCGCCGCCATTGATGGCTCCGACAAGCCCTCCGATCACCCAACATAGGTAGAGGCACAAAAGCCCAGCGCCCTGGAGGTCGCCGCGGAGCCGCTCGGCCCGCAGTTCCATTGGGTCCAGCCGCAGCGAGGTCGTAGGGTCGCAGCGCGGCGCGGGTGGCGGCTTCCTGGGCGCGCCACCGTACATGGCGGGCGCTCGATCCGTGTGCATCGCCGAGCCCGGTCGCGGTGGCCGACCCGCGGGTACGCGCGACGGCGGCGCGTCCTCTCGATCGCGAGGCAGGCGCTTGGCTTCGATGCTGGGCTTCGCTCGGGTCATTGGCCCGCCGTTCTCGATAAATCCCCGGCCGCCGGCGCTTCGCTACGGACGAGGATCTGGGCGGAGGCTGCGGTCGCGTCCAGCTCGACCTTGATCCTCGCCAGTTCGTGGTCGACTGCGCTGAGCGCGCCGATCTGCTCGAGCTGGCGGTCGATGTCATCCCTGCCGGAGCCAAGCGTGGCGAGCTCGCCGAAGGTTCCGGCGGCTTCGAGCTCCTGAACGGCGGATGCGCGCGCCTGCATGCTCTCGGTCTTGTCGATGGCGCGCTGCAGGGCCATCCCGACGTCGGCCATCTGAGTGCCCACGCCGGACACCGCCTCTGAGATCCGCACCTGGGCCTCGGCAGCCGAGTACTGCGCCTTGACGACCTCCTTGCGGGTGCGGAACGTCTCGACCTTGACTCGCAGCTTCTGCTCGAAGTCGATGAGCTTCTGCTGCTGGTCCTCCAGCTCACCCACCTGCCGGTCCAGCGCCTGAAGCTCACCCTGAGCGAGCTGCTTGCGCTCCAGCGCCGTGCGCGCCAGATCCTCCCGCCCCGTGGCGAGCGCCTGGCGAACCTGCGTGTCGAGCTTGACCACCTTCTGCTGGAGCGTCGCCTGCTGGCGTTGCACGCGTCGCTTTGCGGTGACCACATCGGCGATCCCGCGCTTGAGGCGGTAGAGATTCTCAACCTGCTTCTGATAGCCATAGTCGAGTATCTCGCTGGGCCGCTCGAACCTGTCGAGGAGCTTTGAGACCTTCGCCTTCACGACGGTTGAGATGCGTCTGACCAAAGCCATCCGATCCTCCGCCTCCTTTTGAGTTGGTAAAGCCGGCGCACCAGATCGTGGTGTTCTGCAAGCTTCCAAGATCCGCGCCGCTGCGCATAGCCCCCCTTGGGGTCGTAGCTCACACCTCGCTGTGGCTGATCGTCATGGTGGTCCAGGCGCCGAGGTGGACGCGATCTCCGTCGGCGAGCGGCACGGGTGTGTTGGGCGCGATCGGGGTCGGATCGTCGTTGAGCGTGGTGCCGTTGCTCGAGCCTGGGTCGATGAGCGCGTAGGACCCGTCGTCCTGGCGCAGGAGAACCGCGTGCAGATGCGAGATGGCGGGGTCTTCAGGCGCTCCCGCAAGGTCAATCTGTGGTCGTGTGCCGCGCGCCTGGCTGTGCCTGCCGATACCGATCTGAGGATCCTCGAGCACGAACCTGCGCGGCGGGCAGTGCGAGGGGAAGTCGATCTCCTCGACCGCGACGCGCTCGAAGTACTCGCGGTCCGCCTCGACGAGAGCCTCCCAAGATCCTGCTCTGCCGGCGGTCGAATGGGCCGAGGCGCGTGACGCGACAGGCTCGCCCCCGGCGAAGTTGTATCCGCAACTCTCACAGAACTTGTCGCTGCCGGCGCGCGGCGTCTGGCAGGCGGGACATGGTTCGGCGGGCGGGTTCGGCGTCGTGTCGGGTGAGACCTCAGCCTCGGGGAGGTGCGACCCGGTGGTCGCATGTGCCGGCGGCTTGGCCCCGGGAGGCCCTGGCGCGGAGCGATCCTCCAGGGGCGCGCCGCACTGGTCGCAGTAGTCGGCGGTCTTGGAGAGGTGTCCGTTGGGGCAGGTGACGCTCATGGCTCCGGACGCCGTGGCGGGGTGGGTGTTCGAGCGGCGGGTGTCACGCTCGGGGTCCCCGCACGCGGATGGTCTTCGTGGAGCGGGTGTCGAGCGCCATCTCGTCGGCGTCCTGAACGCGGCGCTTCAGACGGACGGTTCCCGTGTGCGGGTCCTGCACGTCCACGACCCCCTCCAGCAGCTTCATGGTGTCGCTGTTGCCCGCGGCGGCGGCGAGCGCCACGGCTCGTCCGAGCTTGAACGTGGCGGTGTGCTCATCACCCTGCTTGCGGGCCTCCAGGCCTTCCTGGATGGCGTCGGCGAGCTCGGCCTGGCCGGTGTAGTGGGCGACCTGGCGATCGATGCGGGTGGAGAGCTGCTCGTCGTCGGTCCAGATCGCCCTGATCAGCGCCTGGCTGACCGCTTCGCCGTCGACGATCAGGCTGACCCGGCCGGCAAGCATCTCCTCGCCGACGGCACGCGGCTGGACGTGGATGCAGAGGTGGTAGTCGCGCGACTCGTCTCCCCATGCTCCCGTCGGATAGGCCGCGGTGAGAGCGTCAACGGCGCTCGCGCGGGTGGTGAGATCCTCGATCGTGGGCGCCACCTGCTTGAGGAACGCGACGGTGGCGCCCTGCGGCGTCCACAGGCGCAGCGACACGTCGCCGGTGGCCTTGCCCATCGCGCGCTCGATCATCGCCTGGAAGTCGGCCTGCAGGTCGGCGGGCTCGGCGACGATGTCGACGGTGCCGAGCAGCGTGGTGGCGATGCGCCGCAGCTCCTGCACCTCCCAGTCGGTGCCCACGCCGCGGCAGTCACACTGGAAGTTCCCCTCGCAGTCGGCGAGGACCGCCTCGAGCTCCTCTGGGAGTCTCGTGTTCGTTGCGGCCGTCGGTGAGCAGGATCGCGTGACGGATCGCCTCCGGCGTCGTGGCGAACAGCTCATTGGCGAGCGCCAGCCAGCTGCCGATCGCCGTTCCGTTCTCGGCCTTCAAGCGCGCCACGGCCTGCTTGGCGTCCTGCCGTGTCCAAGGGGAGGCCGGGACGAGCCCTCCCTCCTGCGGATAGACGGCTCTCGCCGTGTCGTTGCCGGCGATCACGCCGAACATGACGCCGTCGCGGATGCAGTCGATCGCCTCCGCCGTGGCTCGCGTCGCGGACTTCAGCTTGGCGCGCGGGACCCCCATCGAACCGGAGACGTCGATGATGACGATCTCCGCGGCCCGCGTCGAGTCGGAGGCCGGCGCGGCGCCCGAGGCTGTGACCGTCACCACGGCGTTGACCTCGCCGCCCCCGGTGGGCAAGTACTCGTTCTGGTAGGCCTCGGCTGTGAACGTGGTCATCGGTCATCCCTCCTCGGTGGCGCCACATTGAGGACCGCCACCGTGATGTTGTCGTGGCCGCCCGCGGCCAGCGCGGTGTCGGCGAGTGAGTGTGCGGCCGCGATCGCGGCGGTCCCTGGCGGGAGCGCGTCGAGCAGCGCTGCGATATCGGCTGCTTGGGGTGTGTAGTTCCACAGTCCGTCGGAGCAGAGCACGAGCCGGCCGGGCACGGTCGGTCGTATGGTGAGCGACCCGCGGCTCGTCTTCCGGTGCGTCGCGGCCGAGCCAGTGCGTGATCGAGTGGGCGCGCGGGTCCGCGCTGGCCTCCTGCGCGCTCAGCAGTCCGGCCGCGACCTGCTCCTGCACCCAGGAGTGATCGACGGTGAGCCGGCGCGAGTCATCTCCCGCGATCCAGTAGGCACGGCTGTCGCCTACCCAGCCGATCGCGAGTTCACCGTCACGGCAGACGGCGCTCACCAGGGTGCACGAAGGGGCGTCGAGATCGGAGCGCGACGTCCAGGGCACCTCGAGTACAGCCTGCTGCGCGGCTCCCACCGCGTCTCTTGTCGCCTCGGCGAGCGTGGCTAGCTCGCCGCGCAACGCCTCGGCGAGCACCGCTCCGGCGGCGTCCGCGCCGCGCTGTGCCGCGAGGTCCGCTGAAAGCGATGAGGAGATCCCGTCGCAGACCACCACAGCGACGCCTGTCTCGCCGACCGTCTGCAGGTGCAGCGCGTCCTCGTTGCGCGCACGCACGCGACCACGGTCGCTCACGCCCGCCGCGAGGACGAGATCGATCTCCCGTCGGTCTTGCGGTGAGCGCTGGCGCACGCCGCACCGCGTGCAGTACCGGTCGGCGTCGATCGCCTCCGCCGGCGCTTCGCACGCTGTGCAGCGCCCTTCAGCTCGTGTCTGCGCGTCGGGTGTCGTGCTGACGCGCGTGCCGCACTGCTCGCAGTAGTGGTCGCCTGGCAGCAGCGCAGCCTGGCAGGTGCCGCATGCGAGCGCGGTCTCGCTGCTCATGTCCATGTCCTCGGCCTGACCCGATTGGCCCAGTCGACGAGCCGGATGCGCTCGCCCGCGCTGTCGGCGACGCGCGCCAGCGAGCGGTATGTGCGCTCCAGGCCGAGCCGCACGTCTCGCTCGGTGAGGGGGTGTCCGGCGAGCTGGACTTCGGGAGCCTCGCCGATCGCTTCTCCTTCCAGCAGGGTGAGCGCGGACAGCAGCAGATCGGCCGTGAGTGAGGCGCGCTGGGTGGGTCCGAGCGGGAGCGCTTCGATGCAGGCACCGGCCTGCTGGAGCTCGGCGATCTCGGGCGGCGCGCGCGCTGTCGCGTTCGATCAGGCAGCGGATCCTCTCCGTCTGGGCCTCGACGTGGGAGCTGGAGGACTCGGGCACGCGCGTCATACGCGGCAAGCACGCCGGCGCGGTCGCCGCACGCAAGCCGGCAGCGGGCGAGCCCGAAGGTGGCGGTCGTGTAGCCGGGGTCGGTGCGCGAGACGATCTCATACCAGTCCGCGGCTTCGGCCGGCAGGCCGACGTCCTCCGCGCAGACACCGAGCGCGAGCTTGGGCGCGAGCTCGCCCGGCACGGCTGCGTAGACGGCCTCGAAGTGCGCGCGGGCCGCGGCGGGCTGCTCGCGCGCCAACTCGGCTGTGCCCCGGTGCCACGCCACGCGCCACTCCCAGGGATCGCTCGCGCCGATCGCGGCGAGCAATTCCTCGGCCTGCTCGAGCTCGCCCGCGTCGATCAGCGCGTGCGCGAGGCGCAGGTCGACCTCGACGGTCCTTTCCGGGGCGCCCCGCAACAGCGCTGATCAGCTCCTGAGGATCGGTCGCCGCGAGCGTGGCGAGATATCCCGCCGCCGGGTCCTCGGTGGCAACCTGCGGCGAGGGAAGCAGGCGCCAGTCGGGGCCGTCGGACTTGGCGCGGAAGTCGCCGGTGAACAGCGTGCTGGGCGCCGGGACCGGCCTACCCCGCTCGGCCGCGACGATCTCGCGCAGAACGCCGTAGAGCTGGTCGGCCATCTCCTGCGCCGACTGGAAGCGGTCGTCGGGCTCTCGCGCGGTTGCCTTCACCAGGAACCGGTAGAGCGAGTCGTGCTCGGCGAACGCGGGACCGTCTCCTGGGGCGGGAGGGTGTACTTGAACGTGCTCTGGTAGCCCTTGAAGTCGGTGCACAGGACCGCGAGCGTACGCGCGACGGTGAACAGGTCGGAGGGGATCGAGGGACCCGTCTCGGCGATCTCCGGGGCCTGGTAGCCGACCGTGCCGTATACGGGGCTGGACTGATCGTCGATCCGGTAGACGCCGCCCAGGTCGATCAGCTTCAGCGAATGGCGTGCCTGGATGACGTTCTCGGGCTTGAAGTCGCAGAACAGCAGCCCCTCCGCGTGCAGGTGGCCGAGCGCCGGGAGGATCTCCAGCATGTAGGCGATCGCCTGCGTGACGGGCAGCGGGTCGGGCTGGCCGCCGTTGGCCTCGCGCCTGCCGGCGAGCAGATCCTTCAGGCTCGTGCCGCCGACGTACTCCATCACTATGTAGCCGGAGTCGTGATGCTCGACGAAATTGAAGATCTTCACGATGTTGGGATGCTCGACCTCGGCCAGGAAGCGCCGCTCGGCGAGCGCCGCCACCACCGCGTCCTGGTCGTTGCTGTCGAGCAAACCCTTCAGCACGACCCAGCGATCGGCGACGTTGCGGTCCCTGGCGAGGTAGATCCACCCCAGCCCGCCGTGGGCGAGGCAGCCCGCGACCTCGTACTGGCCGGCCACGAGATCGCCCGCCGCCAGCTTGGGGGTGAACGAGAACGGTGTGCCGCAGTTGCGGCAGAATCCCTCTGCCCGCCCTGCCGACCCGTCCCGTCCGCGTCCGACCGGATCGCGGCAGCCGGCACAGAAGCGGCGGCTCTCCGCCACGCTCGGCTCGCTCAACACAACGCTCGCAGGGTCGCGGTAGGGGACAGGCGTGACCTCTACCAGCCCGGCGCCCAGATGGCGGCGGTCGGCGGCGCCCGTCCGTGCCGTGCCCGAACGCCTCGAAAGACGCCGTGGCGGTCCCACTGGCCTGCGTGGTGGGCGAGCCGGCCGTCCGCACACCCAAGGGCCGGCTCGGGGCGGGGGGCTGTGCGTGGGAGGCGGCCGTGGCGCGGTTGCGCGGGGCCATGCCGCACACGTTGCAGTAGCCGTCTGTGATCTCGCCGGCGCAGCCCGGCTGCGGGCAGTTCATCTCGGCACCTCCCGTGGCGGCTCGCTCTGGCTGAGCGCGTGCCGGTAGCGGTGGACCAACGCGGTCGCCTCGAACAGGTCGGTCGGGGCCGTATAGAGGCTGTCGTGCGCCTGTTTGAACATGCCCGACAGCTCCAGGTCCTCGATCAGCCCGAGCCGCGCGGTCTTCGCCTGGCAGGCGTCGAGCAGGCCGCGCAGCTCGTTGCGTGTCTCGATCGGCGCGCGGTTCTCGCGGGCGATCCGCCGTGCCTGCTCGAGCAGCGACCGCACGCGTGCGGTCCACTGATCGAGGACGGCCTGCGCCTCGCGCCAGGCTCCGTGGCGCGCGATCTTCTCGACGTCCTCGAGCTGGCTCTCCAGGGCGCTGTCCAGGCTCAGCGGCTCATGGACGGCGGGCGCGGCGATCTTGACGAGCGCCTGCCGATGGGCGTCGCTGCCCTCCTGGGCGACGTGGCGGAGCTCCTCCCCCAGCTCGCGGGCGTCCGCCAGCAGCTGTGGCGAGCTCGCGGCGGAGCCGATCGAGGCCCTCCAGATCGCCGCGGACGGCCTGCAGCGAGCGCTCCAACTCTGTCACCTCTTCGCCGTTCACCGATAGGGGATCCTTCGACAGCTTCTCCGTGAGCTCGGACAGCCGCTCCCGTGCGCGATCCAGCGCCGGCGGCTCGCCCTCGCCGAGCACGTGGCCAAGCTCGGCGCTTTCCTGGAGCGTCGCGCGCGCGGCATGCAGACGGGGTAGAAGTGCATCCCAGGCGTTGCCGGCCGTCGCGAGCGCTCTCTTGGCCTCATCGAATGCTCGCCGAGGAGCGCTCGAGGAGCTCCTCGGGGGTGCAGCGCAGCGCCGCCTGCGTGCCGCCGAGAAGGTCGCGCTGCTCCAGCGGCACATGAACGCTTGAGAGCTCGATCGACGCTCCCTCCAGCAGCTCGCGCAGCTCCTCCAGGCGCTTCGCCGGCAGGCGGGGGCGGGTGCCTCGCAGCTGGGCCGCGCGGTCGAGCAGCTGCTCGAGCAGCGCATGCCATTGCCACAGCTGGGCCAGCGTCATGCTCGCCTCGCCCCAGCGGGTGGCGCTCTCGCCCTCCAACGTGCTCGAGTCGAGCAGCCCGTGGTTGGGGTCGAGCTCGACCTCGATCAGGTTGGCGCCGATCGCTTCGGCGGCGGCGCGCAGCCGCTGCAGGGTACTGTCGATCTCCTGGAGGCTCATGTCAGTCGCGGTAGTGGGGTCGGGGGGGCGCGGGCGCGGGCGCGTGCGTCACGCGACCAAGCCACTTCTCGTAGATCGAGGCCCATGTCCCGTCGCCGCGGATATGTTCGAGCACTGCGTTGACGAAGCGCACGAATTCGGGGTGGCGCCTGTTGATCGCCATGCCGTACGGTTCGTCGCTGAACCTGGGGCCGACGATCTTCGTGTAGGGGTCCTGCGCCTGAAAGCCGTACAGGATCGCGTCGTCGGTCGAGATCGCGTCAACCTTGCCTTCCTGTAGCGCCACCAGGCAGTCGGTGCGCAGCGGGACGGGGTATGGGATCGCGCGGGGAGCGAACTTGCGGATGTTTTCGATCGAGGTCGACCCGACCGTCGCGCACACCTTCCTGCCCGCCAGATCCCGGATGCTGCGCACAGGCGAGTTGGAGGGCACCATGATGCGCTGGCCGGCGTTGTAGTAGACCGTTGTGAACGACACCTGCGTGGCGCGCTCGCAGTTGATCGTCATCGCGTCGGCGACGATGTCAACGCTCTGGTTCTGTATGACGGGGATGCGCTGCGCCGAGGAGATCGCCTTGAACTCGATCGCGTTCGGATCGCCGAAGATCGCCTTGGCGACCTGGCGGAGCATGTCGATGTCGAAGCCTTCGATCTGGCCGTTGAACGGGTCCAGGTAACCGAGCAGCAGCGTGTTCTGGTCGACACCGACGATCAGCCGCCCCCTGTCCTGGATCGTGCGCATGAATGTGCCCGAAGGCATCCGGCCGGGTGCGGGCAGCGGTTCCCTCGGCCGGAGGCTGGCGGTCGGATCGCCGCAGGCCACGTTCGCCGCTTTGGTCGAGCTGCTCGCCGGCGCCGCCGGCGCCTTGGCTTCGAGCGCGCTCAGCGAGACGCGCAGCGAACGGTCGGAGATCGACCCGCAGCCGGCGAGCACCGCCATCGCCGCCATGCACCCCAGCACAGCCGGACGTCGAATGCGGGCGCTCATCGGTACTCCTCCAGCCGCTGCAGCACCCCATAGAGGGCGAGGCCCGCGAACAGCACGCTCAACAGTCCGAATCGCCAGCCACAGCCCGCCGAGCGCCGAGGTCGCCTCATTTGCCGCGCTGCCAAAGCGCCGCTGCGCCGCCGCGATCTGCCGCTCCAAGCCGGAGTTCAAGGTGTCGGAGATGGGCACCTCCCTTGCGGTGGGGCCCACCGCGAGGTGCACCGCGTCGTTGAACCGCCCATTGGTCTCCAGCGCAACGACGCGCCGGTGGACCGCCAGGTATTGCGCGAAGGTCGCCGACAACCTGTCGATCGCGGCGGTCGAGCCGCTGCGCCGCGCAATTGTCGCCGCTTCACCGAGGAGACCACTGGTCCCGCTCACACCCCCGAGGCGTTTGGTCGCCGTGTCGAAGTCGGCGAGGTTCTGTTCGCCGCCTCCTCGGGCGACGAGCGCAAGACCCTCGTCGCCCTGGGCGCGCAACGCGAGGATGCGCGCCGCCGAGAGGACCTGCACCGGGTCTGACCCGGTGCGCTGGGCGCGATCCAGCGCGTTCTGCTCGCCGATCAAGCCCACGATCATCCACACTCCAAGGACAAGGACAACCGCGGTGGCGAGCGCCATCGGAACGTTGAAGATACGGTGGGTCAGACGCGCGAGGCGCACCTGTACGGCGGCGAGCAGTCCAAGCATCGCGCACACCACCGCGATCACTCCGAGCAGCGTGCCGGTGGAGACCCCGGAGCGGTAGTCCCCGTTCAGGCGCCGGGCTTCGATCTCATAGAGCCGGCCGGCGGCGGGGAGAATCTGCTCGCGCATCAGCGTCGACGCCTGCCGCAGATAGGCGGCGCCGACGGGAAAGCCCTGGCGGTTGTCTGCGCGCGCCGTCTCCACCAGGCCGCTGTAGAGGGGCAGCTGCGTCGCCAGCGTCCGCACCGCCGCCTGCGTCTGCGCGGAGCCGCCGGCCTGCCGGGCAAGCGTCGCGAGCTGGCCGCCCGCAGCCCGCAGGTCGCCCGCGTAGCGTTCGCGCCGCGCGGGCGGTTCCACGCCACCCGTGAGGAAGGTCGTGGCGGCGGTGGCATCCGCATCCGACAGCGATGCGTACAGGCCCTCGGCCGTGACCAGCAGCGGCTCTGTGCCCGTCGCCGCCGAGTGAGCCGCCTGACGGCGCGCGCTCACAGCGCTCGCGGCGAGCGCCCCGAAGACAATCGCGCCGGCGAGGAGGAAGGCGGCGCTGAGACGCAGGCGCCCGGGGGTCGTCCTCAAGCGCGCCCGGAGCCCCTCGATCCGCCGTCCTATCGATGCGAGCGCGGGTGAGGCGATCTGGACCATCACACCCCCCACCCAAGCGGGCCAGCGTCCGCGTTGCTCCGATCGGTTGCCACAACAGATCCCATGTTGACTCCCACTCGACGGCGTCCGCCTGAGCCGAAGATCAGGCGATACCCGCATGGTCTCACGCGGGCATCGCCGTTGCAGGCCACCCCAGGTGTAGCGATCGACACCTTACCCGGGGTGGACTCGCTGAAATGCATGCAGATCACGATTTGCACGTTGACGAAAGGCCACTACTGGATCGCGGTGAAGCTCACCGATCCCGAATCGCACTGTCCTTCAACTTCCCCCGTGGGGCCATGGTCGACAATGGCGAGGCTCCACGTGCCGGTCACCGAGGTCATCGCTCGGTTAAACTGACCGGAGATGCTTCCTGTGGCCGTCGCCGTCTTCCCACCTTCGCTTTCGGTGTGTTCGGTCTTTTCCTCGAACGCTCCCGTGGCGCTGATCCGCAGGTGGGCGTAGTAGTTTGGCACGGGTATCGCGACGGGCGTCGGAAGGCTGAACAGACACGGCACAGCCATCGTCGCTTCGACAACTTCCCGGCCGTCCCGAGAGATCTGAATCACCACCGGGGCATGTGTCGAGGTCACACCGCCGAACACGACCCCGGCGAGAGCCGGGCGCTTCGCCTTGTGCCGGACCGAGCGCTTGGCTGCCTTCCCGACCGTCCACGAACTGCCGGCAGCGCTCCCAACGGCCGTTGCGCACAGGCTCAACGCCGCGACGAGGATCGTCGCCGAGAGCCGCATAACAACGCTGTGCATAAAACTCCTATTGGCAATGCGGTACATAACACTCCTCCAATCGAGTTAGCTTCACCAGCCAAGATCCGAGCTTCACACGAGCGCCCGCGGACGCACACCCACCCTGGGGTTTGCCTGTCACACCTCGGCCCCGATCGACCGGGCCGTTCACCTACGATGCGGTGACTTCCCGTTTGGGCTACAAGACGGCACTCCACGCCGACGCGTTCGGACGACATTGCTGCCTTCTCTGGCAGAGCGATCGTGTCGACGGTGTCAGCTGAGACGCCTGGTCCGGGCGGAGGCTGTCGCGCAAACCCCAGGGGTCGTCCGATGGGGTTGAAAACTATTTGGGTATGTCCCAGAATTTCATTGCTGTTAATCGTGAAAGCCCGAAGCCGTGGGTTCTGCTAAATTGGTAAGCGTTCAGTGGGTTGGGGGATATGATCTCGGCGTGTCGAATCATTGTGCGTGGAGCGCGCTGAGGCGGAGGCGATCTACGACCAGGGCCGTGAGATTGTGGTGGCGGTGCTGCGTATGGATGAGCAGATCCAGCGGCTTGAGCAGCGGGTTGCTCGCCAGGACGAGAGGATCGCTCAGCTCGAGTACAGGCTGAATCGCAGCTCGCGTAATAGCTCCAAGCCGCCGGCGCTGACGCGCCTTCCTCGCCGCCAGCGGCGTGGCAAGGACCCTTCCGGACGCAAGCCAGGCACCCGGTCCGGCCACGAGGGGCACGGGCGTGAGCTGTTGCCGGCGTGCGCGGTGAACGAGGTGGTCGAGCACTGGCCCAGCCGCGCAACAAGGCCGCGCGGTGACATGTGGGAGATGATCGCACAAGCTCCAGCGGGTCGGGGGTCGTGGACTCCTCGGGCACCAGGCGGGCAGTATCCCGCACCATCAGCGCGGCAGGCTCGATCGGGTGGCGACGGCCACGAAGATCGGGACCGGCCCCTACGAGATCAGGCTAACCGCCTTCGGGAAGTTCCCCGGTCACGAGCGCCAACACGACAAGGCCGACCGCGACCGCCAAGACGGTCGCAAGCTGTACGAGCGGCCACCGCCGCTCCAGGGTCTTCGCCAATCGCTTGAGCGCCGGTGTTCGGTGCTGGCCGAACGGGTCGGAGTCGAGCGCACCCATGATGGGACATCATACGACCCACCGGATAGCCCGGGGACTGAGCAAGCTCCACCGGGTCGGGGTGGACTTCTCGGGCATGAAGAGGAGTTCCCCAGGCGCGTGACAGCCACTTTATGAAGCTGAGCGGGCATCTGAACGACGACCGAGCAGACGAGCGGAAAGGACGACGACCGGCTGCGGACTGGCCTCGAACCGCGCTCCTGCTCTGCGATGCGCCAGCGTCTCGACCTGTCGTCGTGCCTTAGCCTGTCAGCATCCAGCAGTTTTCCGTCCATAGGAAGCGGTTCGGGCCGCGTAGCAGCGGAGCGGGGAGCTCGATTGAGGCGGTGTTGCCGTGAACGACCACTCTGGCTGTGGGGATCGCGCGCTGCTCGGTGCGCAGGCGCGAGCGCGTCCCTCGTTCGTGCAGCAGCTTCCGCAGGCGTGAGTTCCATCGCTGCTCGCAGGTGCGGTGGTTCTCGGTGGCGCGCAGGGGGGCGTTTAGCACCGTGCATGTCCCCGCACCGTTCCCGCTGAGCTCCGCCGCCACGAAGTTGCCCGCCGCGCGCCGTACCCACGCGATCTGTTCGGGGCTTCCCACCGAGTGCTCGCTGTATGCCCCGGCTGCGGCTGCCGGAAGCAGGAGCGTGAGGGCGCAGGTGAGCGTGGTGATCGCTTGGCGCGGGCTCATGCTGAGTTTGTCGGCGAGCGGGCGGGCATCCAGAAGCATTCTCCGACCGGGCGTGGGGGGCGGCGGACACATATCGTAGGCGGGCTCCCGGCGACCCTGGATGAGTAGTGGTGCCACGTGGTTTATACGTTGTAGTAGGTGGTCGTGGCGCAATGACCGCCACGGGTCATGCACGACGCGCCACGCCGAGCACATGCGGGTCGGAGGGAAGGAGGGGGGCGGGGCTGTAGCGGAAACGCTCGAACGTCTCGATCTGAAACCCCGCCTGCTCGATTGCGGTTGTCGTGTCGCGCGCCAGGTGACAGCCGCCCGCGAGGCGGGGCCAGAAGGTCGCGTCGGAGAACCGCTGGAAGCGAGCCTCCCATGTGGAGTTGGCGAGCACGCGCTCGTAGAAGCGCAGCTCGCCACCGGGACGGATCACACGGTAGAGCTCCGCGAGCGCGGATTGCTGATCGGGCACCGTGCAGAGCGCGGTTGCTCGCTGCGTAGAGTTGAGATTGCACAATCACCTACGAGCAGGCGCGTCTGCGCCTCCATGACCACCTGGGCGAGAACGTGTACGGGGGGTTTCAGGTCCGTGGCGAGAGCGGTATGTCTGAGGTCTTTGGCCTGCACGGGAGGCTCAGCCATTCAGCCGCTACGAGCAGGGCATCCAGTGGCTGTTCGCCAACGGGCTGACACTACGCATCAACCTCGCGGGCGATACCGACGCGTAGGACCGAGGACTCTTCGCAGGAACTCGACCTCGTCGGCGACCACCAGCTCGTGCTCGGGCCCGTCGTAGATGTCGAAGTGATCCACGCCGGGATACGTGCGCAGCTCGCCGTGCGGGGCGGTCCTCGCAGCGCGGATCGCTGGTCCCGGACGGGCCACCCGGTCCTCCTCTCCGACGCAGACGAGCCAGGGGCAGTGCAGCCCGCGGGCGTGGCGGATCGGACGGTATGGTCGGCCGAGCAGCCAGCGCGAGGACACGCGATCGCGCCAGCGGCTGTCCTCGCCGATTGAGACCACATGCAGCCACCCGTCTTCGCCGCCGGGTGTGTTGATGAAGGCAGGCTCGTTCGGCTGGCCGATCGCACGCATGTGCTGGCCTCTGACGGCTGCGCTGAGCATCCGCAGACTGACGCTCAGCGAGGAGCGGTGGGCCTGGGTCACCATGTCGAGGAAGGGGACCTGGCTGACCGCGGCGGCAATACCCTTGTCGACAGCAGCCGCAGCGAGGGCGTTCCCTCCGCCCATCGAGGACCCGAAGGTCGCGACCCGGTCGGGGTCGATGCCCGCAAGGGAGCGCGCGGAGGCGATCGCCGCCGCCCAGTCCTCGAGCTGACGGCGCGGGTGGAAGAGGTCCGGCTCACCCGCGCTGTCGCCGAAGCCGCGGTGGTCGAAGACAAGCGCGGCAATACCTGCTTCCGCAAACCGTTGGGCAAATGGGCCGAGTCCGTCCCGGCGAGTACCTGACAGGCCGTGCGCCATGACGACGATCGGAGCCGGCTCGCCGACCCCATGGGCGGGATAGAGCCACGCTACGCAACGCGTGCCGCGCGAAGAGAAGTCGAGCTCCTGACGTCGCATCGCGTCCAATGTGCCAGTGGCCTGGGTCTGCATCCGAAGCTCCAATCGGTCGCGAACGGGCGAGCAGTGTGACAGGGCGGCGCAGCGGCGTCTGGCGGAAATCAGACCCGACAGTTACGAGGAACGGTGGCGTCTGCACGGGCACCGCTACCCGCTACGCGGCTCGTGCTCTCGTGTCCGAGCGAGCGTCCGAACCAGGACTGCGCTTACGCTCGCTCGGGACGAGGACTGGGTCGGACATGCGGCGAGGCAAGCCCTTCCGCTTCGCCGCGAGCGAGCGGGCGTGTGCTGATCCTCAGCTGGCGTCCTCGGAAGTCGTCCAACACGGTCGCCTAGATCGCGAGGCTGGCACGCCCGCGGCAGAAAGCCGGAGCGACGGGGGTTGGTCCCTGACTTGCCCGGAAGGATATTGAGATCTGGGCGAAGGCGCCGAGCTTGGACGGTAGCCGAACGCGGATGTCCACGGCGCCGAACCCGTGGCCGAACTCCTGCATCGTGTCCCGCCCGAGGTGGTCGAGGGCGATCCAGTCGAGAGGGCGCTCCTCGCGATTGCTGAGGACCCCTGCAGGATGTATGTTCTCGGGTTATGGCGGTCGAGATTGTTCCGGCGCGCACGCTCCACGTCGTCCAGCTCATTTACAACGCGCCCCTGGTACGCCGGCCGGCGTACCAGGCAAATCGCGACGCTCTTGCAGTTGTCCGAGAAATTGTTCCCCGTTTGTTCCCCATGGGGCTTCCTTCTCGACAGCGCTAGCCGGAGCTTTTGGCTCTATCACTTGCTTTGCCTCTAGTCGGGGAGACAGGGGTTGGGGGGTGAAGGCACGGGCCCTGTCGCCGTGCGTGTGCGGTTTCGTGTGCGGCGAGGTTGCGAGCGGTAGAAGCGCTGACGATCAGCGAGCCGCGACGAGCACAGAGCCGCCGGCATACACGTGTGCCGGTGCGTCCTTGAAGGCCTTGCGGACGAGCGTCGGCGTCTGGCCGACGGGTACGACATCGAATGCGAACTCGATGCCGGTTGTGGCCGCGATCTTCACGAGCGTCTCGATCTGCGGGTTCTTCTCGCCGGACTCCAGCTCGACCACGCGCGGCTGGCTCACGCCAAGGCGCTTCGCGAGCTCCCTCTGCGACAAGGCGTTTTTTCTGAGCGGTAGGCGATCAGGCGACCGGCGACCGTCCGCGCCAGCGCCAAGCGTTCCCACTCGGCGGCAAACGCAGGGTCCGCGGCCAACGCGTCGGCCAGGACCTCTTCCTCGGTCTTGATGCCTTTGGGCCACTGGCTCGGTATCTCGGTCATCGGCCCATGATAGGTCATGGCTTATCGATAGACGGTCCGCTACGGGGCTTGTCGGTCTATGTTCCTACGCGCGCATCCCGGGACC
Source organism: uncultured Solirubrobacterales bacterium (assembly GCA_963742275.1). Classification (GTDB taxonomy): domain Bacteria; phylum Actinomycetota; class Thermoleophilia; order Solirubrobacterales; family Solirubrobacteraceae; genus Palsa-744. Next base: position 354,328 of record CAVUKU010000003.1, read on the forward strand.
GCGCGCGCTCGAAGGCTGCGTAGAACCAAGCTCTCGCCGAGCCGAGCTGCCTGCGCGACGTCTGCTGGAATCTCGCCGTCGTGGATGATCCGCTCGCGAGCATGGCGGAAAGCCTTGTGCTCACTTTCGACTTGCTCATGTCGCCCACCGTCGCCTGCTAGGACGCCAGCAAGCTCCTTTCCCTGGTCCTTGCCGCCCCACTCGCTCGTCATGGACTCGATTGCGATGGCGTAGTCGATCACCTGATCCGCAGGTCGCACACGCTCGGACCTCGCAATCAGATAGCGGCGCACTGCAACACCCACGTGCCTGACGGGCACATCCATCAACGCCGCGTACTCCCGTCTCACATCCTCGGCGGCAGTCTCATTGAGCATGGTTAGATGTCCAGTGAGGATTGGGCCTGCGTCTTCGGGCTGCTCACCAACACTGGAACCGGAAAACACGGGTTCGTACATGGTGGCGTCCACCTGCACCGGCCCGCCGGTCACAAAGGCAAGCGCGAGCAATAGCCTCGTGAGCGCTTCTTCGTGCCCACGCGTCGCGCCCTCGGCGACCGGGTCAGGAAAAGAGACGCTCTGCGTCGCAATAGCCGCCGGAATCTCGGTCTCGTACTGAAAAACTGTCGCTGGCAACGGGCCGCCACGAACGTTCCTGTGCCTGTCCCTGTCGTACTGCCCAAGCTTGAGCTTCCCGTCCGTCAGCTCGATCTCCTCGGTATTCACGAGCAGCACGCCGACAAGGGTGGTGTTGACGTTGCAGGGGGCAGTCCCATTCTCCATCGTCAAAAAAGTGTGAAAACGCTGCGCTATGTGGCCCCACTCAGCTTCAGGACGAGCTAGGGCGTATCGCACAAACCCACCAAGCCAGTGCTTCGCGGGTGTCATTCCGAATCCGCTGTTTCCACCGGCCAGGTACAGGGCGTGACGCTCCTGTAGATGGCGGGCGATACGCGGATCGGTTTCGAGTGTTCGCAGCGCGTCATCGACTTGATCGCGTCCAACGAAATGCACCCACGAATCCGGTGTATCGACACGTGAACGCCGGCTAGCGCTCTGGCACAGCGCCACCAGAGCGTTTACCGACTCGCTACCGGACACGACTGTCGGCTTTCATCGGCTGAGATTCAGGAGACCGACGCCAACCCCGCCGATCAGCGCCCACAGGCGACGGGCGGGATCCCCACCCTGACGAAGCGCGATCAGCGTTGCGACCTGTTGCGGAGCAGTCTCAGCCAACAGCAGCGCACGGGCGACGGCAGCGCTGTAGTAGCGGCGGTGCGCGCCGGCTCGATGAGACGGGATCAGATCCTCATCGCTCCAGTGCCGCAACTGGCGCTCGCTCGCTCCGGTCAGAACGTGGAGCTGACCAAGTGTGAGCGGATATCGAACGTCCTCCGCGAGTGCTGGGTGCGAGCCGGGGTCGGCGACCCACGCTTGCTGCTCTGAGGTCAGCTCGGCGTACACGCCGTCCTCGAAAGCTCTCTCCATCTCCTGCGCGTTCGCCTCGAAGCCATCCAGCTCCGCCGACGGCTGGCGCGTCGCGTCTCGCTCTGCCATCGGGGATGCCAGGAGGTCGCGCTGTGCCGCCGAGAGCTTTTTTGGGGCGTATCGCTCACCCAAGCGTGCCAGGCGAACACGCACCGGCAGCGGTAGCTCCGGCCTATCGGCAAAGCCGTCGAGCCACTCCCCGGCATAGGTGTAGCCCTCGCCATCGGCGCGAACCAGGGGCATCGAGCTTTGCAGCGAAGAGTCCATTGCTTAACTTACTTTCGGATGGAAGATTAGCATGGGAATCATGCGGGCGGCAGATAGATGCCATCCGACCAGAGCCAGTTCCCACGGCGACGTGTCCCGACCCCAACCAACGCGAGCGACAAGTCCAGAACCGCCCCAGGGGAGGCGCGATGGACGTAGCTTCTGTGCGAGTAGCGAGTCCACGCGAAGGCGTCGTCGCGCAGCACCACGACACCTTCGATGGCGACCACGGGTCGACCTCGCGCAAACAGCAGATCCAGGAGCTTCTCGTCGGGCATCGAGCGCGGCTTCACGGTTGTCACGTACAAGCCGTGCCCCGCGCTCCCCGGCTGCTCGGGCACGCGGAACAACTGCTCGGCGAGGATTCTCACGGCGTGCTCGTGCTCGGTGTAGTGGAACTTAACCCTCGTGCCGCGCTCCCACACGAGACGCGCTTTCTTTGGCATCAGCGGATCATCGGACACGTTGCGGACCCTTCATCTCGTTCGGATGCTCAGACCAGCCTCAGCTGGGTTTGGCTGGCCGTTCGCCGATAGGCGGTCGCCACGCGATCGAGAGCGCGATCGTGGTCGCGGTGTCCATAGAGCCGCCGCACCAACTCGCCGCCGTCTGTGTGCCCGAGCGCGATCGCCACGTCCTCCGATGGCAGGTCAAGGACGTTGACCATGTACCAGCCTGCGAAATGCCGGGTCGCCAGATACAAGCTCCCCTCCCACCCTGCCGCAGCCCTGACCGCCTTCCAGTGGTAGGCGCGAGCCGAGGCGGTCCAGTGCTCCCCACGGATCGGCGCGAAGCAGAATGCGCTTTCGACTGGCAGGGAGACGATCGCCTCGCGGGCAGGGTCAGTCAAAGGCGCCTCGCGTGTCTGCCCGTTCTTCGGCAGCGTAAAAGTGCGTGTGGCCGCGCTGAACTGCTCGACGACCAGGATGCGCGAGCGATCGAAGTCAACGTTCTCGCGCCGCAGCGCGTCCAGCTCGCCGGGCCGGAGCCCCGTGAACGCCGAGGCTTGCAGCCATGCCGCGAACGACGGCGTCGCCAGCTCACGGGCACACCGGACGATCTTCCACACCTGCTCCTCGCTCGGTGGCTGCTCGTGCCGACGACCGGGACCCCGAGAGATTCCAAGGCGTGCAAATGGGTTGCTGCGCACGATCCTGCCGGCCTTCGCCGACGCCGCATCGTTGAACATCGCTCGCAGCGCTGGAACAGTGCCGTTGCGAGATCCGCCAGCCAGCCAGCCAGTCGGCGACTACAGCGTCATCGATCTCAGCGATCGGTCGCGCGCCGTACAAAGCCACAAACCCCTTCGTCCGCTCGCGATTGTGGATGTTCGTGGACTCCTTCGGCCGAGCGAACAGAGGATCGCTCGTCCAGCGCTGCCAGAAGGCGGCGAGCGTGATGACTACCTCCCTGCTCTCCCCGAGTCGTTCGCGCGCTTTCTCCCGAGCCCGCTTCGCCTCGGTCTTCGTTGCGAACGTCCCCGGACCCCCGAGAAGGGTCGAAACGCTGACGTTGGTCCCTGTCGCCGGGTCATACACCTGCGCGCGCCAGCGACCCGACGGAAGCCGCGTCACGCTCACGTCAGCCTCCTTCGCTCTGCGGCCCACGCGATTGCCGCCGACGCGCGAAAGCGCCGGGTGCGACGCCCCCAAGTGACCGACGGCATGCCTTCGGCGACCAGTCGATCGACCGTTGCCACGCTCACGCCCATGAGGCGTCCAAGCTCGTGACGGGACACGAACGGCTCCACGTTCGCATCCCGTCGCCGAAGGCGGAGGCTCTCAGGAGTGGCATCTGTCCTGCCCACACCCTTAATGACCGCGAAGGGCACAAAGCGGCCATGTAATTTCTGTGGGGCCTGCTGGGGCCCTGTTGTGGGCGGGCTGGCCGTCGTGTAGCGGAGCCCGTCAGGGCGAGGTGTCGCGGGGGCTATGAAGTGGCGTCCGGTGCCCCGTAGAGGGTGTGGCAGGCGACGGGATGACTCGAGTAAAACGGCTGGCCCCGGTTGGGTGCCTTGCGTTGGATCTGTCTCCCGCCGCCTGTCACGGACGCCGCCATGACTTCATAGAAGCGTGCCTATCGCTCGACATGGCTTTGTCTGGCGGCCTCCAAATCACTAGCGCCAACCAGCAGATAAGGAGACCGCATTCATGATCGCAGTAGGCGTGGACACCCACAAGGAGCAGCATCTCGCCGTCGCCCTGGACGAGCTCGGGCAGCTTCTCGGCGAGATCACCGTCACGGCCGACCTGGCCGGGTACCGCACGCTCGCTGACTGGCTCGGCGAGCTCGACGGGGAGGTGTTGGTCGGTATCGAGGGCGCCGGCAGCTTCGGGGCTGGGCTCTGCGAGTACCTGCAGGCTGAGGGTGTCGAGGTGTTCGAGGTGGAGCGTCCACGCCGCCGTGAGCGACGGGCCGGGAAGTCTGATCGCCTCGACGCGCTGATCGCCGCGAAGAAGGTCCTCGCCCGAGAGGGCCTGTCGACCCCCAGGGGCTCGGGGACACGTCTGGCGCTACAGATGCTCCTCGTCGCCTACCGTTCCGTCGTGGGCGAGCGCTCACGGCTCTACAACCAGTTGCAAGCCCTCAACGTGGGTGCGCCAGGCGCCCTGCGGGAAAGGATCGGCCCGGTTCGCAACGGCGGGAAGCTCGCGGAGCGTCTCACCGGAATGCGGACACGCCCAACCGCGAGCCTGCAAGAGAACACCACCCTGCAAGTCCTCCGCGACATCGCCAACCGCACCCGGGCACTCGACGCGCAGGCCGAGAGCTACACCCGCGAAATCGAGCAGCTCGTCCGCTCCCTCGCCCCGAAGCTCCTTGATGAGCCCGGCGTCGGGCCGATCTGTGCCGGCAAGCTCCTCGTGTTCAACCCCGCGCGCTTCACCAGCGAGGCAGCATTCGCACGCGCCAACGGCACCGCCCCACAACCCGCCTCGTCCGGCAAAACCATCCGCCACCGCCTCAGCCGCGGAGGCGACCGCCAAATCAACGCAGCGATCTACACGATCGCGCTATCACGCGCCGTCCACCACGCCCCCAGCCGCGCCTACATCACCCGCAGAACCAACGAAGGAAAGACCAAGCGCGAGGCCATGCGATCCCTCAAGCGACACCTCTCCCGCCACCTCTACAGGCAACTCGCAAACACACCCTTGACACCATAGAAGCATCCAAGCAGTTTTGGGGCCACTTGTGGGTCCTGCTCGGTCCCGTGCATCTAGTCTTTGCTTCGTTGGTGCTGTGGGGCGGGCGTGACCCGGGGCGCAGCCCGTCAGGCGAGCAGGCGTTCGGGCATCGCGGGCCGCCGGGAGGTAGTGGACCAGCCTGTTGATGACGCGCGAGGTCGCGCCGCGGGCGAACCAGGAGGCCGCGGCCGAAAGTCGTTGGCCGTTTGCCGGCAGTTGCGGTCATTAACAACATGAGCGCCTCCCTCCACAGCGGAGTGCCGGGCCAAGCGGGCTCGACAGCGCACCATCCCCTCACCGCCGCCGACGTGCTGAGCGCCCGCGAGGTCGCCGAGCTGCTGCACATGCCGACGAGCACGGTCGAACACCTCGCGCGCCAGGGCACCCTGCCGTCGCGCAAGATCGGCCGCAGGCGGCTCTTTGTGCGCCGGCATGTCGAAGCCGTGCTCCTCGGCGAAGCCGCGGAAACAGGCCCCGCGGACGGCTAAGTGCTACCCAAACCTGCTACCTCACCACGATACGGGTCGAACGCCAGGGCACCAAGGACAGCGAAAAGGCCCGGATTTCCGGGCCTTTTCTGGAGTAGCGGGGGCGGGATTCGAACCCGCGACCTTCGGGTTGTGAGCCCGCAGGTCTCACCGTGTGCGGTGAACCACCGCGCCGTGTGCGGACCCGTGTGCGGTCCACCAAATCGCCGAGCACACGGCGCCGACATGCACGGCGAGCCCGCGCCGCGGAAACCCGCGTCGCAGAGCTAAATCGCGAAGCCGGGGACGCCCCAAGCCCTCACCAGCATCTATCGAGAATCTAATCGGGGAGACAGAACATCTTCCCTGCAAATGAGCATACCGTGGCACGTCGCGTGGCACGGCTACGCAGCCTTGCGCCTTGTGAGCGGCGTGGATGCTGGAGCCTGCGCGAACGCCTCTCGGATGCGCTTGCGCGCCCGTGCCTGGTCGAAGTGTCCGTAGAGCTTGCGGACGAGTTCGCCGCCGTCCTGGTGTCCGAAGTGCTGCGCGATGTCGGCGGGGTCGAGTCCGAGGACGTTCCAGGCGTACCAGGCGAAGTGGTGGCGGGTGGCGGTGTAGAGGTCGACGTTGCCGAGACCCGCCGCGCAGCGGACGCGGTTCCAGTGGTGCGAGCGCGAGCTGGGCGTGTAGTGGTTGCCGCGCAGCGTCGTGAACACCCACTCGGACTCGCGGGGCAGGGCCAGGAGGCGCTCTCGCGCACGCGGCGTCATCGTGATCACGCGCGTCACGCCGTGCTTGGGCCGCGTGAGCTTGCGCACCTTGACGTTCCACTGCCACTCGATGCTGATCGTCTCGGCGTCAGGCGTGAAGTCGAGTTCGGGCCAGCGCAGAGCGTCGAGCTCGCCTGGGCGGGCGCCCTCGTGGATCGCGACGTCCAGGTAGGCCGCGAAGGATGGCGGCGTGAGCTCGTCAGCCAGCGCTATGAGGCGGGCGGTTGCGCCCTCTGCGGGTGGCTGGACATCGCGGCGGCCGCGGCTTCGTGGCAGCCGAAGGCCCGCGAACGGGTTGCGCCCGCGGTCGATGAGCCGTCCGGCATCGGGCCGGGCCGCGTCGTTGAACATCGCCCGCAACGCGGGGATCGTCCCGTCTACTTTGCCGGAGCGTCGGTACTGCCGCACGACATCGTCGTCGACCGCACGGACAGGCAGGTCGGCGTAGGCGGCGGCGAAATGTTCGGTCCGCTCGCGGTTGAGGACGTTCGTCGACTCGGCGGGGCGTAGCCACAGCGGGTCGGTCGTCCATTCCTCCCACCACTCGCGGACCGTCACGCCGGCGCGGGCGTTGGTGCGTAGCACCTTGAGCGCCGCCCGCTCGGCCGCGCGGGCCGCGTCTTCGTCGGGATAGCTGGTGGGGCCGCCGATCACGGCCTGCGGGTTCAACTGCTTGCCGGTGCGCGGGTGGCGGATTCGTGGCCGCCAGTTGCCAGACGGAAGCTGCGTAGGCATCGTGAGCTACTCCTCTCGGTGCTGCTCGACGGTAGTCATCCGCCGAGCCAGATTTGCTGTCACGCCGGAGTTTACAACAGCTACGCGGCTTTGGGCCCAGGCGATCGCCTGACTTGGCAGATAGCGGCGGGTGCGTGCCATGCCCCACGTCTCGCTGGGCATGCCTGCTGCCGTCAGACGATTGACCGTCCGCACGCTGACCCCCATGCGCACAGCGAGTTCGCGAGCGTCGACGTAACGCTCGTCAACGTCGGCGGCGCGAGGCGACATCGGCGACGATCGCAAGTGGCGAGCTCGATGGACCCCACAACGCGACGGCGATCTGTATACCAGCGATGGAGGTCGCGTCACTGATCGCCTGAACGCGCGCCGGCGTCGACGTAGCGATGACGATGAGTGGGTCCATTCCGCTGAGCGCGCTGCGTGGAATCTCGGCCGCATAGCGCAGGGCCTTGTCGCGCAGGCGCGCGACGGGCTCTGTTGCCCGGTCGAGCTCGAGCAGCACATACACCGGGGCTGCATGCGGAAGCTGCAGGACCGCATAGCCGTCAGGTATGAGCCTCGTGTTGAAGAGGTGTTGAGTCGTTCGCTCGCTGTACCACTCGCTGAGCCACCCTCCGACGGCGGCGAGTTCCTCGGCCAAGCGGGCGAAGAACTCGTTGATCTCGATCCGGTGGCGGAGCTTTGATGAGTCCGCCAACGCGAGCGCGGTCGCGTGGCTCCACCTGAGCCGTCTCCGCTCCGTCTCCATGTGCTCGGCCACGATCCGAGCACCGGCCTCATCGAGTATCCAGTGCCACGGCGCGCTGCCCTCGCCGCGCGGCCTCGACGGCCGGAAGCGGTCGAGGACCAGCATCATGTAGAGGGCATCGAGTCGCGCGCGTGCAGCCCTGGCACCGGAGAAATGCAGCTGCTGCAACTGCGTCGTTGTGAGCACGTAGTGCTCATAGCAGTCCAGCGCGATCTGTCGATCGCGATCGGTCAACCGCGAGGCGAGCTCGACAAGGAGCGCCTTCGTGACCCGAGCCGGCCGAGCACGCATCACATGGGCCTCGTTCATTTGACAACCTCCGGTTCCCACCGCCCGCAGAGCGGGCGGCGCATAGTGGCGTCCATGGGCATTCCTGGAGAATTAATTGGGAGCCGGCCACCTCTTGCCTTCCAAGTGCTCGACGATCAACGCCAAGAGCACCCCCAGGTCCCTGTGTCGTTTAGGGTCGCCGCGATGTCGTTTGGCCCGCCCGGAATGTCGTTTGGTCTGTGCCGTCAGCGCCACACACACGACAAAGGACGAGCCGAATCCCATGCCACACAACCAAACGACACGTGGGGCGGCGCCTGTGCAGCTCGCTTGCCTGGCGGCGCCCGATGCGCCGCTCGACCAGCTGCCCTCGATCGGCGCCGGCGGCATGTTTGCGCGGCTGGCTGAGATCGCGCCCTCGGCTGAGCCGTCGAACATCCGCCGCACGTTGGACCCCGCCGGACAGCACAGATCGCGCCCCCCGCTCAGCACAGGGAGCGAGGGCGCAAGACTACTTGAACAGACCGCAAATCCGCCAAGGGCTCCCAAGAACACATGACCGCGAGCGGCGCCGGCGCCATCAAGGCTGCCGCGCCCGCCAGGAGGACACGACCACATCTGTGCGGCGAGCGTCGAGGGCGGCGTGTCCGCGCTGTTGGCCAAGTCGCACCAGCGCCATACCCGACCCCGTAGACCAGCAGCTCCGCGAGCTGGCTCGCGCTCGCCGCGCCGCGAGAGGCCCATCAGCTTCGGGACCCGCACCACGCGCTCGCCAGCGCTCACGAGCGAGCGCTCAAGGCGCTGGGAGCCATACCGACGGTAGAGCAGCTCCCCGAGCTCACGATCTCGGCGGGCTGCCCCGCAACCACGGGAACTCAGCGATGAATGCGCCTTCGATTATCCGATGCCGCTCACCTGCACAGGTGTCGAGCTGAGTTTAGTCGTTCCATTTCCTAGCCGCCCATCTCCGTTATAACCCCAGCAGTCAATCCCTCCACTGGCCAGCAATGCACACGTTAGAGCATTACCGGCAGACACGTTTTTCGCACTGGTGATACCTTCGACCAGACCAGGGGTTGGATAGGCGGTCTGCGTAGTAACACCGTTTCCGAGCTGGCCGTATTCAGCGCTGCCCCAGCAGTAGACTGTGCCCGTTTCACGCACAGCGCACGCATGAGTTGTACCACTGCTGACTGCGCTAGCGTTGGCTATTTCTACAACTTCAGTCAGGGCGCTTTTACGTTCTTCGCCTTCACCTGCCGTTGTACCATTCCCCAGCTCGCCCCAGAAATTGTCCCCCCAACAGCCCAGGCTTTTGTTCGCTAGAAGGACACACGCACTGAGGTTACCGGTTCCAGTCACGCTTACCGTCATGGCGTTGGCTATGGCGCTGATTTCCCGGGGCACAGTTTGTCTGAATTCACTAAAGTAATAAGGAACCCTTCCCCAGCAGTCCACCTTTCCTGTTGAGAGCACGGCGCATGACGAAGTGTCGCCAGCACTTATCCCTACCGCATTGTTGAGTTCCGATACTTTTGCAGGGTTTTCTCTTTCTCCTTCTTTACCGTTCCCCAACTGTCCCCATTCATTATCCCCCCAGCAATCGATACCGCCTTCAGCTAGTAGAGCGCACGCATGATCTTCGCCCACGGAGACGGCAGTGGCATTACTGATTTCACTGATCTGCACTGGTTCGAACGACTGGTGGCCACCTGGCATCACCGGCCCGGCGCCCCAGCAGTCAACGTGTCCTTCGGAAAGCACTGCACAGGCCGCTTGAAAACCTACCGAGACTCCTGTAGCGTTGGTGATGTTGAGAACACCAACCGGATATCGGCTACACGGAATTGATTCTTCACACGGTGCTGTTTCTGGCCCAGTGTCATTACCAATCCCGAGCTGACCAGAATAATTGCCACCCCAGCAGTCTACATGCCCGTTGGTGAGCACAGCACAGGTATCTTCCTCCCCAGCCGAAACGGCCGTAGCTTTGCACGACGTGGTAAATGTCCTGTCGCCTCCAAGGCTCGGCTTTTCTTTGTTCGCTTCGTTTTCGGCTTCCGCCTGATAATGGTAGGTCGTACACGGTTCCAGCCCGCCGATCAAGACGGTCTCGCTCTGTTCCCCGATGGCATTGGCCGTGGTCGCCACCGTCGTGGCGTGACCGTAGCTTGACGTGGTCCCATACTCAATCCTATATTTCGTTACAGCCCCCGCTGGGATCACGGTAAGCGTCACGGTACCGCCAGTCGATGAGATGGACCCTGTTACCGGAGCCTCCGTTTTCGTGCTGGGCGGACAGACTCCTTTGTACGCCAATGCGATTACGCAGTACGCTGGCCGCTCGGCTTCGGGCATCTTGCCTTCGGCGGAAAGGAGTGCGCTGTCGAACTGATCGCTGTTGTCGTGTTCGGCTTCTTTTTCTTCCTCCTCCGCACTTGTGACTGGAGTTTTGTATTCGTAGTAGTTGTTGGTTTCAATGTGTCCGGTAGACTGCTTTCCGAGTTCGAGGAAGTCTTCCGCGGCGATGCGCTGACCTTCGGGGTTGCGGTACAGCGAGGTATGCCCACTCCTCACCCATAGCTGCACGCCATTCTCACTGATCCAGTCCTGGGGATGACCCAAGCCGGCTTTGTGTGTTCCCTGCACGAACGCCTGGGCTTCTGCACTCCCGGCGCCGCTCTCGCGGACGAGTTTTCCGCCTGCCAAAGTCGCGGTTTCCGCGGTTTCTTTGAGGTCTTTGTAGTCGTGTAGGCCCCAGATTTCTGGCTTGCCGGCGTCCCATTTCTTCTTGCGCGCGTCTTCGACGATTGCCTTCTCATAGCCGGTGACATAGCTGAGCTCGTTGTGGCCGGGAAACTTGCGATAACCAGCGAATTCGCCTGCGATCATCTTACAGCGCACATGACAGCCGGCCTTGTGCATTGCTCGTACGGCGGCGCCCCATACTTCGGCGGCCTTCCCAGCTTTGAGGCTGCTCAGCTCAGGCTCATTCCACGCGCCCCAGATCCGCACGGGCGGAATATGTTCTTTGGTATTGCCCTTAATCAGCGCCTTCATGATCGAAAGTACGTGGTGGTAGTAGATTTCTGAGAAGTTACGCTGTTTTTCTTGCTTCAAACATGCTTCTGAGGGTTTCCCTTTTTCCCCTTCGATGACGAGTGTGCACTTGCCAAAGGTGATCTCTGGCACCAAGTGAGCACCGCCGGGGAGTTCGGTTTCTCCTACCTTTTTCAACCAAGTTTCAAGCCCTTTGCCTTTGGGCAAATTGTTGTAGGGAAGAACGAGGCGGGCATACTTGATCTTTACGTTTTTACCTTCTGTGAGGTTTTTATCCATGTGTTCCACTTTTTGCCATTTGCCTTCTACTTCTTCTTCGGCTTCGTGAAAAGGAGTGGTGCTCTGACTTGAGAGTCCGTAGGTTGGGGCGGGTGTGCGTTTTGCGCTTGCCGTGTTGGTCGGCGCGTCCACAGATACCGCTGCCGTGACCGGATATTTGGCGCTGCCGGGTGTGACGCTAAGCTTGATGGTGTTGCCTTCGACGCTCAGGGTCGCGGGCACGGTGTGTCCTTCGGCGTCAACGACGGTCGGTGCTGGGAGTACCATCAGGGTTGTGTTTTCGGTGTGCGATTCCGCGTAAGACGTGGCTGTAACGGCGGCTTCGTACTGAGCTTTGGTTTCCTGGGGCTGGAGTTCCCCGGATTTGGGTTTGATTTCACCAGTGCTGCTTGTCTGAGAGTTGGGAAGTTTGCTGAGTTTGCTTTCTTCCGGTGTTGCTTCCTGCAGCGCTTCGGCTGCCGCTTCGGCACTGTAGCCTTCTTCGCCTTTGGTTTCAGCGGGAGTTTCGTTACTCGGTTTTTCTTCGCTTTCTTCGACTTCGCCTTCGAGGCCCGACCCAGCACCTGATTCGGTGACCGCGACGCTGCCGTTCGGGAGCACCTGTAGCTTCTGGTTGGCCCCCAGCCCGACTTGCCAGCTGAACGAGGTGGGAGCTTCCGAGGAGCGCATCTGAAGCATCGTGATCGCGCCGAGCGGCTGGGGCCGCACGATCGTGTCGGTCGCCGCTTGGGTGTCAGCGTAGACCGCTGAGGCTCCGTTGACGATCAGTGGCGTGATCGTTGCGTTCGCGGCCGTAGAAATGGGTTTCAGACTGATTTCGCCGATCGGGGTGTTGACCGCGAATTCTCCACTTGTTTCCTTCGAAAGCCACGAGCTTGTCAGGGTGCTCGTGGCCGCGAGCCCTTCGCCGGCATCTGCCGCGTTTGGCTTGATGCTCAGCCCTTCGAGCGTGGCGCTTGCTGACGAGGCAATCACAGAGGGATCGGTTTTTTCAGCGACTTCCATTGCTTCTTTCGCGCTGGCTTCTTTGCCCGCCACCACACTCGTCTGCGGCGAAAGGGAGCTGGCGCCACCGAGGGAGTTTGTGACGGTCACGCTCACGCGCAGGGTTGAGCCGACGTCGCTGCTCGTCGCCTTGTAGCCGGGTTTCGTCGCGCCGCTGATCACTGAACATGCTTCGCCTGCAGTGTTGCAGCGCTCCCAGCGGTAGAAGTAGCGCAGAGGTTGGGAGCCTGTCCACGTGCCGTTTTCAGCGAAGAGTTCGTTGCCTTCCTGGGCGGTTCCTTTAACGGCGGGGCGTTCGCTGACAGATGGCGCCGCCGCGGATTCGATCACTTCACTCACGGGCGATGTTGCACCTGCGCTACCCTGGCTGTTTTTCGCGGTGACACTCACGCGAACCGTTGAGCCGACTTCGCCGCTGCCCAGCACGTAGGTCTGGCTGGTAGCGCCGCTGATGCCCGCGCAGCTTTCGCCTGAAGCGTTGCACTCTTCCCATTGGTAGCTGTAGCTCAGGGGTTCTTCGCCAAACCAGAGCCCCGGTTGCGCCGTCAGCGTGCTTCCCGAGCTGGTGGAGCCTTCGATCGACGGCGCCACGCTGTTTTCGGGTGCACCGGAGCCAGCGGCAACGACACCGGTGGCCGCTGAGGATGCGCTTGCTTTGCCCGAGCTGCCCGTCGCGGTGACCGTCACGCGGTCGGTGTCGCCTACGTCAGCAGCCACCATCGTATAGGTCGGTTCAGTTGCGCCCGCGATAGCCGCGCAGCTTTCGTCTTTCGAGTTGCAGCGTTCCCACTGATAGGTATAGGTGATGCCAACCGCATCAGTCCAGATCCCCGTCGTCGCTGCCAGCTGGTGCGCGACCTGTGGTTTACCGGAAACCATCGGCAGGGAAACATCGCCCACCGCCGTGGCGCTCACCGTGATCGGTGAGCTTAGAGCTTCAGTCGAAGTACCGGACAGCGTAGCGATCACGAGCACACGAACCGTGGAGCCCACCACGCTCGTCGGCAGTTTGTAGGTCTGGCTGGTCGCGCCCGAGATCGCGGCGCACGCTTCGCCGGCTTCGTTACACTTCTGCCATTTGTAGGTGTATTTGATTTCCGTGCCAGCCCATTTGCCGGTCGTCGCTGTAAGCGTATATTCTGGCAATCCCGTCCCGGAAACACCGGGCGCCACTTCCAGCACCGGGCCTTTTTCGCCAGCGATAAGCTCTCCAGTCGAGGCCACCGTGGCAGCATTGGCTCCTTCTTCACTGGCCTTGACGAGTACCCTAACCGTTTTGCCTGCGTCTGCGGTAACAAGCACATGCGTGGAGGAGGTCGCCCCGCTGATGTTGGCGCATCCCCCGCCTTCCCGATTGCAGCGCTGCCATTGATAGGTATACGACAGGCTCGCCGCCCCAACCCAGCTTCCAGGATTCGCCGTCAACGTCTGCCCAACCTTCCCTGTCCCAGACAGGCCAGGAAGCCAGGTGTTCCTCAGCGATGATTTCGCGGCGACCGCCAATGACGGAGCCGAAAGCGCGACAAGTGAACCGACCGAACCACCCGCGCCGACGCGCACTCGCAGTGTATGGCCCACATCAGAGCTTGAAAGAGTATATTCTCGTTCGGTGGCACCGGCGATGTCCGAGCATTCCGCTCCAGACGAGTTGCAGCGCCGCCACTGATAGCCAGCAGTAACATTGCTGCCCGCCCATCCTTCGCCGCTCGCCGAGAGAGTTTCACCTTCCCACGCGCCGCCAGAGATCACCGGAGCTTCCACCGCGACCGGAGGCCCAGAGGCGACTTCTGCCGTTACAACAGACGCTGCCGAAGCAGAGCCATACGAGTTCGTCGCCGTCACCACCATCCGCACGGTTCCTTCGACATCAGCTGACGCCACGCGATAACTCGATTCAGTAGCCGAAGGGAGATTTTCACATTCTTTGCCCTGGCGGTTGCACGCCTGCCACTGGTACGTGTACGTGATGGGTGTCGAACCCGACCATGTGCCGTTGGTCGCTTCCAGTAGCTGGCCGTCCACCGCTTTCCCGCTCACGACGGGCAACGCCGTATTCGACGGAGGACTACCACTTGCGATGGCTCTGCCCGCAAGCCAGATCAACGCGCAAAGAACCGCGAGCACCAGCGCCCCGGCACCCACGGGTCCTGCTCCCGCACCAGCCCGTCCAGCTACTCCACGCCACGCTCCCATCACGCGCTCCAGTCCTCGGGATTTGACCGAAGAGCGACTTCTAGCACATCCGTCCATCCGATGTCGGCTCACTGCGGACAGCGGCTATGCGGAGACCTCTCCGGCTGATAAACCGGCCCTACCGTCGGCCGTCCGCAGCCACGTATTCGAGCAATACGAAAGGTCTTGCGGCGCGTCAGGGTCGCAGAACGACCAGGCTGCTGGCGGCCACACGGGCGCCTGACCGCAGCGTCAACCGCAACCGCAGCCGTTTGTGCCGATGCAAGAGAGCACGCACGGCGGGACGCAGCGGCACGCTCAGTCGCCCCGGCTTGAGGAGTGCTCGCCCGAGAAAGCGCCCGACGCCAACCACATGGCCGGGTGCATTCGCAAGCGTAACCGTAGCCTGGTAATCGCAGGTGTTCGATGCGTCCAGGCTCTCGCACGCGATCCTGGCTCGCAGCGCCCGCGGCGTAGCTTTCGCGCCGCATATCCGAACCTGCGTGCGTTCACGTTCCAGTTCGCTGGTCAACTGCGGGAGATCGAGACGCCCGAAGTCTTTCCCGGTGCGCGCACCAAACCAGAGATCGCCTTCCGGGCCGACCGTCATCCCTTCCGGCGTTTCGTTGGAGCTGCAAAACACCAGCTCCCCGAACTCACCCGCGCTCGTGACCCGCTTGAGGACATCACCCGCTTCTTGCTCGGTCACCCACAACACATCGTCCCCAGTAGTGGCGACCGACCCCGTAAAACTCCTGCCCACACCTTCCTTCGCATTCATGTGGCTCAGCACCGCTCCTTCGGGACCCACCTGTGTGAAGCCGCGCTGTTCTACGAACCATAGCCCGCCGTCGGGAGTCCCAGCCATTGGATCCCCCGAATGGACTGGCCCTTGACCGCTTTCGCCCACGCGGAACTGCTTCACAACCCCACCGGGTTCCACCAAGCCGATCGTCCCTGCTTCAAAAAACTCCTCCATCCACAGGTTCCCGTTGGCCGCGTTGGCGAGCGCTCGCGGCACTTCATCGCTTTTGGCTTCCGGTCGCCCGCCGATCAGAACTTTCTGCGCCGGAAACTGGCTCAACGTCCCCGTGGGCGTGATCCGCGCCAGCACAGCCGCTCCCAACCCTTCAGCGATGAACCAGAGGTCGTTTTCCGGCCCAGCAATGATCTGGCCGACCTGCTCGTGCAACGTATACGGAAGGCCGGACTGAACCGGGGTTAAGAACTGCGTGAGTTGACCTGTGGCGGTCAACCGGCCAATGCGAGGAGATTCGCCCTTGGAAGCATCGATGGCGGTGCCCTCTGTGAACCACAGGTCGCCTTCTGGGCCAACTGTCAAATCATTCGGAGGTGCTTTGAGACGTCGAACTAGCTGCGGCTTCGGGTCGTTGATGGGCAGCCGTCCTATCCCCTTCACTTCGCAGCGCAGCAGGAACCACATGCTGTCGCCCGACCCAAACACAAGTTGCGAGGGCGTGCAGGCTTCGGGGAACGTCGAGGGGAATAGCTTCAGCGGAAGCGCAAACGCTGGAACGGCACTGCTGAGGAGCGTCACGCATACCACGACGCCTGCTAGGACCAGCCGCCTGGTTCGTATCTGTCGCCGCACTCGTCGCACTAGATCAAGGTATCGACGTTCCGTTCGACCCACCTTTAGCCAAGATAGCGAATCCCGACGTATTGAAGCCTATCTCGGCCTCGCGTACGGGTCAAGGCGATGCCCCCGGACCGACCCGTACCTGGGTTCCTACTGCCGCGGCTGCTCGGCAAGCCACTCCTCAAGCATCTGGCGCGTGAAGCGGATGTGCCGCCCAACACGCACGCATGGCCGGCCGGCGCGCACTGCCTCGTAGACCCAGCTGGTCTTCACCGACAGTTCGTGCGCCGCCTAGTCGGGTCGAAGCAGCGGCCCGGAGCCGAGCAGCGGCGTCTTGACGTCTACCGCCGGCATGGATGACCAGCTTCTGCAGTGCTGACCGCCCGCACAGCGACCACGACCGCTGCGGATCGAGTGACTTTCATGTGACTTCAACTGACATCCCCGGATGTCGCCGATACTCAATGTGCTCATTTGCAGGGCTTTTGGTTCTGTAGGGTCTTCCGTCTAGGCGGAAGACAGATCGGACCCCAGATCAGACGCCAGATCGGACATCGCGCCTCGCCCCTGTGGGTAGCGAGCTGTGGCAGACGGCCCACGCTGCCGCCGTGCGCGCTCGAACTCCGGCGGCGGCTTCCAGCGGTGCTCCACGCCTGTCGAGATAGAGCCCCCGCGCCAGCTGACGAGGCCGGCCGGGGGCGATGGCGTCACGGCGAGTAGACCGTGCCACGAGCGCATCGTGGCACGCTCAAACACCCACCCAGGCCGGCGACGAGCACGCCTGTGCCACGACGCCTTCGTGGCACAAAACCGTGGCACAGACGAGCGAAAACGGCCCCTGGCACGAGCCCCGTGATTACCGCCCTAAACGCTCCCTGATCTCCGAGAATCCCCTGCATACGCCTGACAACTTGGCGTCGTGTGGCGAGCCGTGGCGGCTGCTGGCGCAACCGGGATTTCAGTCGGGGAGACAGGATTTGAACCTGCGACCGCCCGGCCCCCAGCCCGAGCGATACCGTGCGGCTGGATCCTAAACCCCCGTGATTACTGGCCATGAGTGTAGCTCAGTTGCTCTCGCTTTCGCTCAATTTGTTCCCCGGATTGTTCCCCGTCGCGCCGGTAGGCCGCCCGGGGCCTTCACCTCGGGGGTCGTCTCGGGGCGATCGTCGGGTTGCCGCTGATGAACTGCCGTCTCTTCGCGTGTGCGAAGGTCGGCGAGCGTATGGGCGCTGGCGCAGTCGGCGATCTCATCGACCGTTGGGATCTCAGCTCCCGGCGCGGGGCGTGGCGTGCGGTCCTCCTCCTCGCGCTTGCGCGCCATCTCGCGCTCAGCTTGAACACGGGTGAGGCCGCCGCTGCGTTGCCCGACCGGGCGCACCTTGCCGAGCTTGCGATTGACGAGCCGCCTGTCAAGTGTTCGCCAGCGCCCGTAGTAGGAGCCCCACTTGATGTAGATGTGGCCCGTGCCGTAGTTGCGCTTGCCCATGACACAGTGTTATACGCCCCGGTCGGGTCGTTACACGCGTACTCTGGGCCGCCCTACGGACCCTGTCCTTCAAGCCGACAGAGACACGATTGGAGGGAGCGTCTTCCCCATCTCGATCTCCCCCAACCACTGCTCGATCGCGGAGCGCCGGTAGCGTACGTAGCGTCCGAGTCGCAGATGCGGGATTCGGTTCGCGCGGGTCTCGGCGTAGACCCAGCCCGAAGTCATGCGAAGCAGCGACGCGACCTCGGCCGCGGTGAGCAGATCCTCATTCGATTCGGCTGTGAGGGCAATCATGACGACTTCCTTTCGATGACGGACAAAGTGGCGTGGGGCTGGTCCCACAGTGCCACGAAGTTCAGGCTCCCTCCGGCGAGCAAGACGACGGACGATCATTCCTTGAACGCATCTGACCCTTCGCGGTCACAGGAGCAATATGGGCCTCTACTTCCATCACCCAGCCTGCCTCGAACACGATCCGCGGGCATACATGCCTGAGCACCCGGACACGCCTGAGCGCCTTGAGGCGATCGAGCGGATGCTGGCCGAACATGGCTGGTCGGGTTGGGAGCACCGCGCGGCCCCACCTGCCGAGAAAGCGCTGCTGGAATTGATCCACAGCCCCAGGCATGTGCAGAGGATCAAGGAGCTGTCGCTGGCCGGTGGCGGCGCGATCGACCCGGACACGTTCGTCAGCGAGCCCTCCTACCGTGCCGCGTTGCACGCCGCCGGCGGCGCAACGACCCCAGCCGGCTGGCGAGCCGTCATAGGGTGGGTCGATAGTGCGGTATCTATCACAGGTGCTACCGCCACAGTGACCGTCAAAGTGGGAAGCTTCCACTCGAGGCGGGTCACGTTGAGCAAGACGGCGGCTGGGTGGCTTATCAATAAGCTCCCAGGACAGACGTGAGGCATACGGCGTTCGCACACGGTGAGCCAGGGCGGTGGCAAGGTGATCAGACCCGTTTTCTACTGGACCGCGACGCGCGCTCACCGAGTTCGGCCTCCCTAACCCTCCAACCAGATCGCGCCGTCCCGTAGTACTACCGGGAAGGTCTTGAGTGCCCGGGCGCCGGTTGTGCCTTTCACAAGGCCTGCCAAGGCCTTGAATGCGCCTTGCGGGCCTCGCGTCATCGCGCCGGAGCGTATGTCGTAGCGAGCCGCGTGCCACGGGCACTGGAGACATCCATCCTCGGCAACGTGTCCTTCCCCGAGTGAGGCGAACAGATGGCGGCAGCGGTTGGAAACCGCGAACGGCTCACCGCCGCTGAGACCGACGGCGAGCGTGCCGTGTGGTGTCTCGATGACAGTGACTTGCCGCTCGTCGAGATCCTCGACGCCGACAAGGCGAGTAGGAGTGCTGGTTGAATCGGCCATGGTGGTCTCCTCGCGATGGGTGACGAGGACAATATCCCACACGACTTCACGCGCGGACAGCCCGCTCGTGCTGCGCGGTCCGCCGACCGGCGGCTGCCGCAGTCGTCGGCGGCGCACTGTTCAGCAGCCGAGCTGGTCGCGATCGTCGTCGGCCACAGTTGACTCGACGTCAGCCGGACGCTGACCGCGGTCGCTTGACGCGAAGCGTCCTGCTGTTGCCACGAAGCTCATCATGCGACCGGCGTAATGGCGTGATATCCAGCGGCGCGTCAGCTTTCGGCTGAGCGGAAACAGGAGCAGTACGCCAAGGGCATCGGTGACGAACCCGGGCACCACGAGTAGCACGCACCCCAGAGAGCCGAGTGCGCCATCGATCGCGGCACGCGCGGGCGCGCGACGCTCAGACACCGCCAGTGAGACGCGCTCGATCGCCGAGCGTCCCTGGATGCGCAGGAGCCGCGCGCCGAGCACCGAGGTCCCAAACAGCAAGACGACCGCCAGCAGCCAGCCAATCGCGCGTACGACCTCAACGAAGACGAACACCTCGAGAACAAACGCTCCGATCAAAACAAGCACGAACATCTCAGCAGTGAGCCTACGCGTCCCAGCGAGATGTCCCGACCCCCGCGCGGCCAGACCAATTCGGGCGCCGTCCGTGGCTCTCGCATTGGCGCTCGTTTGTTCGCATTGTGGACTCATAGCTGATAATGTGGCCACATGCGTGAGATGGGAGTCCGCGAGTTGAAGACCACGCTGAGCCAGACGCTGCGAGCGGTCGCTCGCGGTCAGCAGGTGCGCGTGACCCTCCGCGGTCGGCCGCTGGCCGACATCGTGCCGGCCGGTGCCACGGCTAAGGACGATCGCCTGCGCGGGCTGGTGGCCCAAGGGCGGCTGGTTGCGCCCGCGCGCGCGCGGCCAACGCGGGCACCCCGACTCGTGAAGAGCAATCGCAGCGCATCGGGGCTGGTGCTGGCCGAGCGGGAAGCCGAGCGCTGAACCTCTACCTCGATGCGAGCGCGCTGGTCAAGCGCTATGTCGCTGAGCCCGGCAGCGATGCCGTCCGCGACGCGATGGACCGCGCCGAGGGCTGGTTCATGTGTCGTGCCGGCTTCGTGGAGACCGTGCGCGCCGTTGGCCTGAGCGCAGGCCAAGCAGCCGCCAAGACCGTGCGAGAGGAGTGGCCCGCGTTCGGCGTGATCGAGGTGGACCAGAGCCTGGTCGAGGACGCCGCCAAGCTCGCGATCGCCCGCGAGCTGCGCAGCCTGGACGCCCTGCATCTCGCCGCGGCCCTCATGCTCCCCCGAGACGATCTTCTCCTCGCCACCTGGGACCGCCGCCTCCACACGGCTGCCGGTGCCGAAGGACTCGCGCTCATTCCAGAAAGGCTCAACTGACAGGCAACTATGTCCGGTCGCAACCGGGTGCGGGGGACTCCGGACAAGGACAGGGTGCGGTGCGACGAAGCAAGCGCTTCTACTTCGCCCGGCACAAGCGGGCGTATACCGATCCTCCGCCAATACGCCCGCAGCTCGTCCAAGGCAGGAGCCAAAATCGCATTGGATGGGACGCCCCCTCTCGTGCCGAAAGCGCAAGCCGGTCACTTTTTCAAGCCCAGTATCGCCATCGTCGAATTTGGCTCCAGAGCGCGGGAATCATGCCGTGGAGCCCTCGGGTTGGTAGCAATTTGGTAGCAATCGTCGCGCGTCCTGGAAGTGCAGATATGTCTGTCGAGTCGCCACAGCGCGTGCGTCATCCTCCGCACCAGGACGCTCGCGCCGGCCTGAACGATGCCGCCGGCATGGGCATCGCAAGAGCACCGTCAGTGCGAGGCAAAGGAGGCACGCGCATCATGGCTTTCAGCCATCGTCTATGTCACGAATCGGCGTTCGGCTAGAAGTCGGGGAGATTGTCGAGGTTGTCCTTCTTGACACCGTCTGCTTTGGTTTTGATGAACTTCTGGCCGTCCATCGTGACGACTTTCACGGGCGCCCCGTAGCTGTAGGTTCCGTCGCTGTTTTTCGTGGCGGTGCAGAACGTGGTCCCCAACTCGATCGCGGACACGACGCTGTCGCGACTCTTCGTGGCCCGGCTCGTCAAGTTGCTGCCGTTGTGTTCGTACGTCTCGACCGTTTCGATGTGGGTCCCTGCGCTGCTCAGTCGCTTGCGTGTGATGACGTAGTCGGCCCATTTATCGGGCATCGTCTTCCCTCCTTGCTCGTGGTCTCCTGCGCCCGGGTGGTTGCTCATATGCCTAGAACTACACATCCGGCGGTCTGTTCAGCCCCTGACGCGGATCTTCGCTGTGGGACGAGAACCGGCTGTGAGCGTCAGCGGGTGAAGAAGCGCTTCAGCCGCGCCCAGACACCGACCCTTGGCGAGACCACGGGCTCCGGCTCCCCGTGGTCGGCCTCACGCTCTGCGCCAGAGAGCGCGCCGGGCTCCGCGTCCAGGTCAGGCCAGCCGTCGGATCCGGTTTGCAGCGCCGTCAGGTCGCGGCGGGCGGCGCGAATCCGCTGCTTGTCGGTGAGCGGCATTGCCCAGCGCACCTTGTCGCGGGTGATGAAGTAGTGGGAGTTGCAACCGCCGCCGCCAATCGAATGGTTCAGCGAGACCGTCTCGCCGTCGTAGGAGAGCGTCCACTGCATCGGGTGAAGCGGCGTCACAACGCGCTCGCCGCAGCCGCATGGGCACAGGTGCGTGACGACGTGGTACCTGACGGACACGTAGACGACGCCCTCCTCGAGCTCGTCGGGGATGAACTGGACGAACTCGTGCGTCATGGTTTCCCGTCGATTAGTCATGCGTGCTCCGCGTTGTCGAGTTGGTCACGGTCGAGCGTGTAAACGGAGAAGTGCTCGTGCCCAAGGTCACGGTAGAAACCGCAGTACTTCTTCCATCTGATCACCGCGAGGATCGCGTTCAGCGCGTTCAGGTCGGCGACCTGGATGTTGCCTTCGTAGAGTTCCTCCGGGGGAGGGCTGCTCGTGTCTATGTACGTGCGGGCGTGGTCGCGCTTCGCCGCCGTGCTGGTCGTGACCATGATCATGGCGCCCAGGGAGCCGTCGTGCTCGTCGACGGCTAGGCCGACATCTATGAACGGCACCCGAAACTCCTCGAGGTTGTCGATGAGCAGCCGCTTGACCTCGCCGCCGTCGGCGGCGAGGAACACGAACTGCATCTCCTGTAGCTCCTGCGCGGTGGTCTGGTCGATGTCGTAGGGGTGTGCGATGATTCCGCGCTTCACGACCGAGTAGCGGGCCGCGAGGTAGTCGACCTTCTTGGGCTGCTCGTTGAGCTCGTCGATGCTCGCCGCGCCCGGCGCGCGGAACGCGTTGTGGTTCAGAAAGTCATCGCCGTCAAAAAGATGGATCTCCCGCACGGGAGTCTTGGCAAGCTGGTCGAGGATGTAGGAGCCGGTTCCGCCGAGGCCGACAATCGCGACCTTCTCCATCCGCAACTTCTGACCGATCGCCGTGATCTCCACACGGGCTGACGCGGTGTCCGGGTAGACGAACGGGGCGTCCGGGTCTTCGTCGCCCAAGACGACGGGGTGCTCGAGCGTGGCCGTCACGTTCGGGTCGACGGCGCGGGCGTAGGTGAGGAGCATGTTAACGTAGGCAGTTATCTTCGCGTGGTAGTCCGGGTAGTTGCCGTCGCCGGGGGGTTTGCATGAGAAGCGGTGACGCGCCGTCAGGCGGGGCTCGAGTGCCTGTTGGCTGTCGGTCACGATCAGCATCGAACGGAGAGGCTGACCGTGCACGTCGCAGGGTGTCTCCCCGTCGAACCAGAGGCTGTGGTCGCTAACCGGGTTGGCGGCTTTCTCTCCCGCGCGCTCCAGCGCGGAGACGAGCGCCCCGTACGCCACGGTCCCCGTGGGGGTGACGTACGGGACGTGCTCGACGATCAGGAACCCGCCCTCATTGGAGATCCGAAGTGCGTATCCCTGCTCGTGCAGCCGCTGGAGGTCGGGGCTATGAGCGACGATGTTTGGCGACATTGAACGACGTGTCTTTCTCCTTCACGCGAACGGTGGCGCCCTGCGCGAGGATGCCGGACTTGTCGTGGGCCGCGTCGCTGTAGGTGACGACGAACGTCAGGTCCGGGTTTTGGCGTTCGCCGGGGAACGCGAGGTCCACGACTTCGTCCCAGGTCACGTCACGGGTCGAGACGGTCTTCTGTTGGCCGTCGACGACGATCTCGATCGCGTGCTTGTGGGACTCGGGGCCCTCGCTCTCGTTTTGGTCTTGCTGCTCTGCGTCTGCTGCTGCCATGTTGGCTACCTGCTTTCAGTTTCGAAGTTCTGCGGTGCCCGTTCTGGGCGTCCACACACACAGAACGGCGGATCGCGCCGTCTGTTCAGATGCTCTCGTCAATGACCGCGGCGGTCGGCGTCTAACGGGTGGCCTTGTTAATCGCGCCGGCGGCGCGCAGCGCGTAGACCATCACTTGGCGGCTCACGCCGAAGCACTCACGCAGGGCGGTCACCGACGAGTTTCGGGCGATCGCCGCTGTGAGCTCGGCCCTGGGCACGAGCAGCTCGGAGGCGAACGCGTTGGCCTCGGGCTCGACCTTTGTGCGGTCGCCGTCGTGGCGGAGGACGTGGTGGCCGATCTCGTGGGCTATCGCGAACCTCTGCGCCGCCCCACCGGCGCCGCTGGGGATCTCGATCGTGTTCCCGACGAGCATGCCGTCGTGGCGGAAGTCGCCGATAAACACTTGCAGACCAAGTTGTTCCGCGAGGTGCCGGGGCTCGTATGGGGGTCCCGGCAGCGTGTGTTCGCGGTGGAGCTTGCGTGCCGCCTCCCGCGCCAACCTGTACTCCGGCAGGTTGCGGACGCCGGTGAGGCCGGCGGCCGGGACGAGCGCCTCACCGCAGATGGGACAAGGGTCGTCGACGGACGCGGGCTGCGCGAGCTGCTTGTCCTCCTCGTCCCAGTCCTGGTCCTGGCGCGAGCTCGTGTCGACCTCGTAGCCGCATTCCTGACAGCGCAGTTCGCGCTCAACCGGGTCGTAGGCGTCCTCGGGCTCCAGGTCCTCGGAGCCGCACTCGGTGCACTGCGCTTCGAATCCGCTCCGTAGCACGTTGCGGTGACCGCATTCGCTGCACACCAGCACGGTCACAGGCCGAGCTCCATGGCGAGCGCGCGCATGTACCTTTCGGCTGCCTGCTCCGCTGCTTCGGGGTCGTGCCGAAGCGGGCGTCTGACGCCTCGTCTGCGGCGTGCTTTCGCCGCACCGGGCTCGGGGGCTTGGTGGTGTTTGCGGACGGACTCCCCGGCGAGCTCCAGCACCCTGAGGCTGACCAGCACGTTGACCGAGACGAGTGCTCGGGCGAGGGCCTTCGCCGGGATCGTCGCATCAGGGTCTGCTTCCCCGCGCTCGAATGCACGCCAGGTCCTCGCGTCCACGTCCAGTTCGTCAGCCCAAGTCTCGAGATCGATGCCGAAATGCTCTCGCCGGCCCTTCACGAGCGGTCCGAGCTCGCTCTGCGAGTGCAGCAGCGCCCAGGGATCGAAATACGCACGCAGATCGTCTTCTCGTGCGTGGTGCGCGTCTTTCCTGGGGTCTATGTCGCTGAGGATCGCGGGGCCTGCTGGATTTGGGACACGCCGGTCAGCTTCGAACGCCTCTCGCGCGTCGGTGAGGAGCCGGAGGTGCTGCTCGGAGAGCATGCCGACGGGCTCGGCGGCCTGCTCGAGAAGGACCCAGCCGATCGAGCAGATAGGTGCGAGCGCCTCATACCCGAGAACGTCCGGGGCCAGAGCGATGTCGGCGTCGGCGGCCCATTCGGTGTCGGCCAGCAACGGGACGAGCCAGATATCGGTCTGGCTGACGTCGAGGATCCCGGCTATGAGATGGTCTTCTCTCTTTGGCGCCCAGAACGTCCACACGCCGCCGGCCTTCGGCGACTGGATCGTCGGGTCGGTCGGTGGCCTCGAGGTCATGTTCCTTCCTTTAACAGCTCATCGAGCACTTTGTTCAGTACATCCGGTGCGTCGGCCCCGAGTCTCGCGAGGATCGCTTCGATCTGGCGCAGCTCGTGGGAAATGGTTCCGGTGGAGCACCCAAGCTGTTTGGCGAGGTCGCGCACCGGTACTTCGGCGCTCTTGGCGCGCAGGACCTTTCGCTGGCGCTCGGTGAGCTCGGCGAGCGTCGCTGCAGCCAGGTCGTCTCTGAGCACCGTGAGCTGCGGGTCGGTCCCACCGTGCTGGGCGAGGTGGTCGTCGAGCGGTGCCGGTGCGTATTGGGTGTCGATCGCGAACCTCAGCTCGATCGCGCGGACGATCGTGCCGGCAGTCATGGCTCCGGCCGCCAGCATCCCGCGGGAGAAGCGCTCGAGTTCGCCTCCGGCCAGCAGGGGCGAGAGCTTCTTGGCTTCCGGGTCGTAACGGATGACCTCGAAGTCCCCGAGCGCCCATGCGACGCCCAAGAGCGCGTGCTCCTCTTGGCTGGCGGGTTCCACTGGCCCGTCGCTCAGCCGCCACAGGGTTCCCGCGCCCGACCCCGTCGGAATGAAGTTCTCGTCTTCCTGGAGCAGCCGGCGGACCCGCTGGTAGAGGTTCGCGGACTGCGAGCGCCTCAGCCGGTCGATGAGGTGCTGGCGCACCGAGGTCTCGCATTCCTTGCGGAACACGTTGAGCACGGGCGATCTCTGGAGCATCGCCTTCAGCTGACCTCGCTCGACGAGCCTGACAGCCGTCCAGTCGGCGAAGGCTTCCTCGATGGCCTCCTCACTCCAAACGCCGACGAGCGAGTAGTGGGCAGGCAGGCCACGCGTCCTGATCAGCAGTTTCGCGCTTCGCCGGCACTCGGCCATTAGCTCTGGGGACGGGTCCTCGCTGGCGAGGACCGCGGCTCGCACCTTAGCATATTGCTCTTCGGTCATTATCGGGGGTGATGATCGACAGACCTAATGAGGCGTCCAGCTCTCAACGCCATGATTCGAGCGCCGAGCAGAGCGCCTCGTCGGCGTGCGGGAGCACAGCGTTGCTGTGGCGGAGTCAAAGAAGAGGAATATATAGGTCGTGCACTGAGGCTCGCGCGGGGTTGCCACGGACCCCCCGGTCGCAGCGCGTGACCGACCGCCTCGCCGTCGAACTGACACTCGCACCAGCACAAGAGCAGAAGCACCAGCCAGCGAACGCCACAGTTGCGCAACGGACGACATTCGAGCGGCTCGGCCGAGCGAAGCCAAACGCCCGCTTCCGTCGCGCAAAGCAATCGTCATCAGCTCGTGCGCGCCGGTGCTTGCACGTCGTCCAAACCAGGAGCGCGAGCGGCGTACGCCGACGTGCTCGCTCGGGCTTTGTAAGCAGGCGTCTGGGAACCGTCGCTGGCCGCTGAGCGCGAAACGCACGAAAGAGTCTCCGTCGGAGCCGGACTCGCTCAGCTCCGAATGGACGTAGACTCTGAGCCTGCGTCCGAGCGCCTGTGACCGATACGGTCGTCGATTCTGCGGCCGTCGATCCTCACTGTTCGGCGTAGCCTTCGCAGAATTCTGTGTCTTCGGCTGCTTTTTTGGCGAGGCTTTCCGTGTAGAGGACTGAGCCGTCGGAGCGCTCGACGACGATTTCGGTTGGCGGCGTCGCGTAAACGCCGTAGAACAGCGGTCCTGCGGCGGGAATTGAGGCGGCGAGTTCGACCTTCGTGAGCGGTACCAGCCCGGCCGGGGTGCGCACGAGGACAGCTGCGCCGGGCGGCGCAAGGATGCCGTCAAGCAAAGAATATGGATGCGGCGCGCATTCTGTCGAGAGCAGCCACTGGAACTGCTTCCGCTCTCCATGTTCACTGGCTTCCGACGTGCGCATGCCCGGCTGCAGGCCCAGGGAGAATTCTGTCTGTCTGCCGACCCGATGAAGAATGCCTGCGATGGTCAAGGTTTCACCGGAAGGGGCCGTCACCCTCGCGAGATTGACAGGCTGAGGCGGTCCCACAGAGTCTGCCGTGGTTTCCTTCCTGCAGCGCACTCGGCGCAGGCTAACGGTGCGCAGAACCCTCCCGTCGCGGCTCAGCTCCTGCACCGAGACCGGGTAGGGGTTGTAGCCGCGGAAGGCGTCGATGAAGATTCCCACCGGCCCTCCATCCTTGGCTGGGACCTGAACAACTGAGACCGTTACGGTCCGGCCATCGCTGAACCGCACCCGTGCCCGGCGCACGTCCGGCGGCGTCGCGAGCTCGACGGTCTCCACAGGCCCAGGCCCGGAGCAAATGCTGGAGGGATGCGAGCGGGCGCCTTCACTGAGACAGACGCCACCGCCGCTCCCGCCATTACCTTCGTGGACTTCGATCTCCACTTCGTGCCGACAGGAGGAGCGTGGGGAGCTCTTGCCCACGCTTGCGCGGATCACGAACGTTGTGCCAGCAGATGTCCGTCCCTTACCGATCACGGGCGCGACGTCCTGCCTGACGAACCGAGACAGCTTCTCCCCAAGTACCAGCTCCATGTGGTACTCCGCGCTCAAGAACCGTTCGTCGGTGCGATCCTCTTCCCTGAGGCTTTCCTTCAATGCATCGATGCGCCGGATGATCGCCTGCTCAGCCTGACCCTCGTACGATCGAAGGAGCACTGCGAGGTTGCCTTGCACGGCCTGCTTGCTGCGGGCTTCCTCCAATTCCATGCGGCTCTTGCTTCCGGGCGGCAGCACATGGAACCCGCTTGCCGCCCAGGTCCGCATTTCGGCGCAGGCCGCGACCGGTGGGCCGACGAGGTCTTCCCGGAGACGCGCTGTTTTCTGGTGGACGAGCGCAGTGATGGTGGGGTCTCTCCAGGTCAGCCGTTCGGCCGTGGCGATAAACGCTTCGTAGGGCTCGCGGACAACGCGATAGGCTGCGGCGAAGATCGTTTCGTCGATCTCCAGGTCAATCGCCTGTTTCTCTTGTTCGCTGCGTGCCCGTTCGCCCTGGGCACGCCCGGAAAGCCTTGGCCCCGATGCGAGCGGGCCTTCTTCTTCAATCACGGATTCGTCCGGGACCCCCTCAAGCACGCCCTTGCATTCTTGGCCAAGGGCCTCAGCGGCTCGAGCCTCCGCAGCCTCTACAGCCAGCGTGCTCGCCAGAGTTGCCTTCACAAGCTCGTATTCGGCCCTCAGGAGCGTGTGAGTGGCAGCTCGGTCGCCCGGCGCGGTGGCCGCGAAGCCCGCCCGTTCGCTCAGGCCCCCCGCCAACGCGCCCGCTGGTGCGGAAAGCGCGGACGCAAGTATCCCGACGATGACCCAACGACTCAACCGGACAGGGCTGCACGCTCTCGCGCGGGCGACCGCCATCAGCTGCCGAAGCCTCTTACGCACTCCCAGCTCCTCGCCCACGACCAGGCGCCTACCATGCGGACTTCGCTCGTGATCCTCGGGCCGCACGCGACAGATCCTACTCAAAGGTCGGGACGATCCGCGCCACGCCTATCACCCCCGCCGCGGGGTAGACCGGGCGCCTGCTGGCTGCTCAGTCGATCGTGATCTTTTGTCGCTGGTGTGTTCGTCCGTGTGTGACTGTCAGCGTGTAGCGGCCCTCGCTGATGCGGCGGCGCGCGGCTAGCAGCAGCCTTGTCTTCCTGCCCGAGCCGATCGCTGACCCCGTGGCATAGACAAGCCCGCCACGGGAGAGCACGGCCGCGCTGGCACCCATCGTGTTGAACGTGACGGGGGCTGTGACGAGCTTGATCGTGCACTTCATCTGCCCCTGCGCCTTGCCCTTGACCTTCTTGGTCAACGCCGTGCAGGAGACCAGCTCGACCTTCCCGGCCGGCCCCGTCGCTCCCGTCGGCCCTGTGGCGCCAGTGGCGCCTGTCGGGCCTGCGCCGGGAGGGCCAGACGGCCCCGTGGGTCCGGTCGGCCCGGAGTTCTGTGCGATTACGGTCACAGGCGCACTCGTCGCAACCGCGGTAACGCCTGTGAGGGGGTAGCTGACGGTCTCCTTGCAGGAGATCGTCTCCCCGGTCTCTGCGCTGCTTGGGGAGAAGCTGTCGCTTGTCTGGCCCGCGATAGGACTGCCGTTGAGCAGCCACTGAAAGCCGTCGAAGGAGAACAGGCCGGGTAGTGGCTGCTGGAAGGCGAAGTTCGACCACTGTGCGCCCTCGCACACCTGCGGGATGCCTGCCTGGCCGCCCCCGGCGACCACCGGCGCAAGGATCGAAGCCGCTGGTGCGCCCGCACCGATCTCACCGATCCGGTTCGATTCGTACTCCGTGAACCAGAGGTTGCCGTCCGCACCGGTCGCGATCCCGCTGGGGGCGGTCGGGGTTTCGAAGTCGCTCGTTTCGTGCGTGATGGGGTTGATCTCACCGATCCTGCCCGCGTGAGACTCGGTGAACCAGAGGTTGCCTTCCGCGCCAAGGACGATCCCGCCCAAATTGCTGGACGCGGTCGGGGTTTCGAAGTCGCTCCTCGCGAGTGTGACGGGGTTGATCTCACCGATCCGGCTCAGGTAGTGCTCGGTGAACCAAAGGTTGCCTTCTGGGCCTAGCGTAATCCATTCCGGTCCGCTGGAGGAACGGCCTGGGGCTTCAAAGTCCCTCGTCGCGTGCGTGACAGGGTTGATCTCACCGATCCTGCCCGGGACTTCCTCGGCGAACCAGAGGTTGCCTTCCGGGCCGCGCGTGATCCCTGTTGGCCTGGCACTCCCTGACTCCTCGCTGAGGGGGGTCGGAGTTTCGAACTCGCTTATCACGTGCGTGACGGGGTTGATCTCACCGATCCCGCTCGTCTCCTGCTCGGTGAACCAGAGGTTGCCTTCCGGGCCGCGCGCGATGCCATCTGGTCCCGCTGGTCCTCTGCCGCTGATCAGCGGGATTTCGAACTCACTTATCACGTGTGTGATGGGGTTGATCTCACCGACCCTGTTCACGAAGTACTCGGTGAACCAAAGGTTGCCTTCGGGGCCGAGTGCGATCCCCGGCAATCCGAAGCCGGCGGCCGGGATTTCGAACTCGCTCATCGCGTGTGTGATGGGGTTGATCTCACCGACCTTGTCAGCTCTACCCTCGGTGAACCAAAGGTTGCCTTCCGGGCCGACCGTAATCGCTTCCGGCCCGCTTGAGGCAGTCGGGGTCGGGAAGTCGCTTGTCTCACCCAGCGGCGCCGCTAGCGCACTCGCAGCGAAACTCAGCACAACAGCAAGCACCACCATCGCCGCCAAGCCCGCCAGCAGCACACCCCGCCGCGCTACAGCGCTGCGAGAACCCAGATAGAAGCTGCCGGACATGATGCCCTCCCCGTTCACGATTCGATCTCCATCAACGAGGGTGTTCTATCATGTCCGAGAATGTCCTATCATGTGGTATCCGGCCGGTTCGGGGTAGCTGCTCGCCTGTCTGGACGCTCCGGCCACCGGGACGCAGCTGAATACGAGGGCTTCCTGCTGTTCTGGCACTCGGATCGAGCACGGCTGGGAGATTTCGCTGGAGGGATGGATGCCTAGACGCTCAAAGCCCGCCGCGGTATGTCAAGGTGCGGTGCATGAAGGCCGGGGATCGAATCGACGACTGGACGCTGATCGCGCCGCTCGGGGAGGGTGGCAATGGCGAGGTGTGGCGCGCGACTCGCGCCGGGCTCGGCGAATGCGCGCTGAAGGTGCTTTCTCGCAAGGGTGGAGATCGCTGGCAGCGTTTCCGCGACGAGGTGGCGGTCATGCAGCAGTTGGGCGATCACCCCGGGGTGTTGAAGTTGCTCGCCGCCCAGCTGCCCGATCCTGGCGCCCGCGAGCGGGCGTGGCTGGCGACCCCGGTCGCTGAGCGCGCGACAGATGCGCTCGGGGGCGATACGCCGCTCGCGGACGTCGTCGATGCGGTGCGGGAGTACGCGCTGACGCTCGCCGGCCTCGCCGCCAAAGGGATCGGCCACCGGGACTTGAAGCCGGAGAATCTCTTCCGCCACGAGGGTCAGTGGGTGATCGGCGACTTCGGGCTCGTGACCTACCCCGGCAAGGAGCCCATAACCGTGGGGGAGCGGCGCCTCGGTCCTCTCTACTTCATCGCGCCGGAGATGCTCCGCGAACCGGATGTCGCTGACGCCGGCCCCGCCGACGTGTACTCGCTCGCGAAGACGCTGTGGGCGCTTGCCTCCGGTCAGCGCTACCCGCCCGAGGGACAGATCCGTGTCGATGTCGCCGATCACGACCTCGGGCAATGGACCGGTGGTGGCGGCACGGTCGCCCTGGGGCTGATCCTCGAACGCGCGACCGGCCAACGACCAGAGGATCGTCCGATGATGGCCGAGTTCGCCGCGCAGCTCGAAGAGTGGGCGCAAGGCGGCGCGGCCCGCGACGACGTTGCGGGCGGCGAGATCCGCCGACGATACGTCGAGCAGCTTGGCGACAGTCTCGCCGAGAGCCTCGACTCGAAGGCGTTCCCGGAAGTTCAGGAGGAGATACAGAAGATGCTCGCCGAGGCCCGCAAGCGCAACGACGAGCGAGAGCTTGAGCTGCGCAGGGAGGCGTGGCGAAAGGGTGAGGCTAGCCGCAAAGAGTTCGCCGCCGACTACGGCGTGCGGGGCGTGCTCGACCTGCACGACAGCCCGTGGATTGGCTCCGTCGCAGACGGCCGCGAGTTCGCCGAGGCGGTGCTCGCCCAGCCGGTGGAGCAGCGTGCGCACGAGCTCGACCGAGCGTGGAAAACCCTGATGGGGCGTCCTCTTTGGTGGCTGCACACGGTCGTGCTCAGCGGTGCTCTGGCTCTGCGCGGCGAAGAGGGATGCGAGCCCAAGGCGAGCGAGCTCGCCCGCGAACTCGCTCGCCACCACCTGCTGGATTTCCAGGACATGCCCGTGAGCGCCGCTTCCTGGAGGCTGCAGCGCGCGCTCATCCCCTCAGTGGCGCGGATCGTGGCGCTCGTTCCGCTCGCCCAGCTCTCCGACGCTGTGCGCTCGGGGATGTCGGCCGCGGAACGGGTCCAGTCGGCGGTCGGCCCGTCGTGGATCTTCATGATGCTCGTCAGGGGGCAAGTGCGCACCTACCTGCGCCAGATCGACCCATGGACGGCAGAGAACCTGAACGCTGAGGCCGAGCAGGCCCAGGCGATGCTCGACCGGCTCCCGATCCCTCCCAGGGAGTGGACCGGACCGCTCGGCGACCCCTGGCTACAGACCTGGCCCGAGATGGACCCGTTGCTGATGTGCGGGCTCGCCGTCCTGAGCGACGACCCCAAAGGCGACGAGCTCCTCGACACACAGGACGTCAAGGACGCAATCCTCGCGGCCGCCCGCAGCGAGTTCGAGCTGCTGCGCCGCCCCGCCGTCCCGCTCGCTGAGCGCCTCGGCCTGATCCTGCCGGACGAGCCAGAGTAAACCGCCCTAGCTTCCTTGGGGTTCGGTTTTGACCACGAACCTGCCCACGCCCACGAGTATATAATATGGCTGTATTTGCTCAGGGCATAAAGTCAAATAATCCCGTGCCGATGCGGCCTCCGAGCTGTTAGTCGGAGCCGTTCGCTCCGGAGGGCCAGAGATTTGAGAAGGGCCATCCAACCCCTGGCTTGGTCGCCGGCCAGCGTGGCAGGCAACCGCCATGCTTTGCAAGTTGTCCGAGAAATTGTTCCCCGTGGGGGGCCTTCTTTCTCGAGGAGCCAGCCGCAGCTTTTGGCTCTACTACTTGCTTTTCCCGTAGTCGGGGAGACAGGATTCGAACCTGCGACCGCCCGGCCCCCAGCCGGGTGCGCTACCAGACTGCGCCACTCCCCGTGGCTCTGCATCAGGAGCCTAGCGCGGAGCCGGCTCCAAGCGGGCGACGGGAATTGAACCCGCCCTTGAAGCTTGGAAGGCTTCCGTGCAACCACAACACTTCGCCCGCGGGCTCCGCCCATCTTACCGGCCCCGATCGGCCCTTGGGTGGTCCGTCGCAGATCGACTGGGGGTCCGCGATGATCCGGCCGGGACCGCCCGTCGCGATTATCACCGCGCTCGCCGCTCCTCCGTCGGCACCTCGCCCCCGGCGTCCGTGAGGCCCGGCGGGGGCCAGGGGCCGAACCAGTTGTCGCGGGCGCCGTCGAGCGTCACCGTCGAACCGTTGAAGGCGGCCCCCAGGGGGGAGGCCAGCAGCGCGATCAGCCAGGCGTGCTCCTGCACCGTTCCCAGGCGCTGCATCGGGACCGAGCGCGCCATTCCCGCGCGCACCGCGTCGGGGTACTTCGCCATCGCCTCCGTCTCGAAGTGGCCCGCCGCCACCGCGCAGACCGTCGCTCCCGCGGGCTTCCAGCGGCGTGCGAGCTCGCGTGTCAGCTCCTCCACCGTTGCGCGCGCGGCGCCGGAGTGCGCCATTCCCGGCATCCCGTGGTGGGGGGAGAGGGTCACGTTGATCACGCCCAACCCCCCCTCTGCGGCGCCGGCCGCCTGGTCGAAGGCCTCCTGGGCCATGTTCAGCATCCCATCCACGTTGAGGCGCCACACCGCGGCCCACCCCTTCGCCGCGATCCCCTCGGCTGGCGTGAAGTACTGGCCTCCCGCGTTGTTCACGAGCACGTCCAGGCGCCCCCACCGCTCCAGCACGCCCGCCACCAGCGCGTGGGCCTGCTCGCGCTCACGCACGTCCCCCGTCGCCCAGCTCGCCCGCTCCTCTCCGATCGCGGCGACGGCCTCCCGCAGGGGCTCCTCGCGGCGGCCCACCACCGCCACCGCCGCCCCGCAGCGCGCCAGCTCGAGCGCACTCGCCCTGCCCAGGCCGGTGCCCCCGCCGGTCACCAGCGCCACCCGGCCTCCCAGCAGGCCCCGCGCGAAGATCTCCGACTCCCCGATCCCGGTATCCGCGGCGCTCATCGCCCACGATCATATGGGCGGGCCCCCTCCGTCCCCGCTCCACGCTACGGTTCAGGTGTGCCCCGTCGGCCCCTCCGGCCCCTGGCCTGTGTCCTGCTGCTCGCCCTCGGCGACTACGCCCTGTGGAACTGGTCACTCAGCGCCAACCACGACATCGTGGCGCTTGTCTCCGGTATGACCCTGATTCCGCTGCTCATCGCCTCGGTGTGGCTGCTCGCCCTCACCGGCGCCCACCTCCTCGCTCGCGCCGCCCGTCGCCCAGGGGAGAGCGCTCGGGCCGGTACGCGGCGCCCCACCACGAAGCACGCTCCCACGCTCCGCGACCCCGCCGCGGTGGGCGCAGGCGAGGTCCCCGCGACCGCCTCCCCCTCCTCGAAGATCGCCGCGTGAAGCACCGCTGGATCGCGCTCACCGCACTCGTCCTGCTCGCCGGCCTCGCACTCGGGGGCTACGTCTACGCGCACAACCGCACCGGCTCCATCTACCACCCCCACGCGCGCTTCCTGCCCCAGGCCAACCCCACGCTACCCACCCGCGGCCCCGAACGCTTCGCGTGGCCCATCTACGGCTACACCAAGAACCACACCCGCTACTTCCCCGCACCCGCGAGCCTGCACCCCCCGCTCAGGCGCGTTTGGGCCCGCGGCGGAACCTCCCTGCGCGAGTTCCCGCCGGTGCTCTCGGAAAACCGCATCTTCCAACTCACAGACGACGGGGTCCTCACCGCGGTGGACAAGTGGGACGGCAAGACCCTCTGGAGCCGCACCCTCGGGGCGCTCTCCGCCTCCTCCCCCGCGGTCGGCGGGAACACCGTGTACACCACCGTGCTCGCCCGCGCCACCGGCTCCGAAGAAGGACGCATCGTCGCCCTTGACGTCACCGACGGCGCGATCCGCTGGTCGCGCAACCTGCCCTCCCGCAGCGAGTCCTCCCCCCTCCTCGACCACGGCAGGCTTTACTTCGGCTCCGAAGACGGCACCGTCTACGCGCTGGAAGCCAAGAACGGACGGACGGTGTGGACCTACCACGCCGCCGGCGCCGTCAAGGCCAGCCCCACCCTCCAGGACGGGGTGCTCTACTTCGGCGACTACTCCGGCCACGTCCAAGCGATCAGCGAGCAGACAGGACGGCGTCTGTGGCTCGCCGGCTCCGAAGGCGCGCTGTTCGGGAGCGGCACCTTCTACTCCACCGCCACCGTCATCTACGGCCGCGTGTTCCTCGGCAACACCGACGGGCGCGTCTACGCCTACGACGCCTCCACCGGCAACCTCGACTGGGCCTACCAGACCGGCGCCTACGTCTACGCCTCCCCCGCCGTCACCGACGCCCCCGGCCTCGGCCCCACCATCTATCTGGGCTCCTACGACGGCAACTTCTACGCGCTCAACGCCCGCACCGGGCATGTCGACTGGAGCTACGACGCCGGGGGCAAGATCTCCGGCTCCGCCACCATCCTCGGGCGCATCGTCTACTTCTCCGACCTCGGCACCCACCGCACCTACGGGCTGGGGATCTCCACCGGGAAAGTGGCGTTCACGATGGGCACCGGCTCCTTCGACCCCGTGATCAGCGACGGCAAACGCATCTACCTCACCGGCTACACCGGTCTCTACGATCTCGCCCCCACGAGCTGAAGTCGATCTCGGGAGAGCGCGCCAGGCGCATCTCCGATCGGCGGCGCGCCCGTGCCGATCGATCGGTGCAGCGCCCGGTATCGAATGAGGCCGGGTGAGGAGGGGGAAAGGAGGAGGAGGAGGGAGGGAGACGAGACTACGTTCGGCAGGAGGAGCCCTCCCGCCCCAGTGCACGTCCGAGCGAGAAGCGCGCCGCCACAATCACCGCCCCCGCCCGCGAGGCGCTCACCTCCGTCCAGCCCCCCCGCGCCCTGCCCACGCACGCCGCGCCCCCGGTGACCGTCCAGTAGCGGGTGTAGTGCACTCGCACCACGAAGCTCCCCGCTGTGCGCACCCGCAGCGAGAACCAGTCGTGGCCCATCCCGCTCAACGCGCCCGGCCCCTGCGCAAGGGGGGCGGGGTCGAGCACTTCGTAGATCCGCCAGTGCCGCGTGCGCCACACCTCCCGCAGGTAGGGCAGCCCCGCCTCGATCAGGCGGCCCTCCCCCGCGCTCGAGGGGTCCAGCGGAGCGTCCGGCAGCGCCACGTAACGCACCGCATTCTCCTCCAGCCACGCGCGGTACTGCCCCGCCGTGAGCGTTCTCGAGAGCAGCACACCGTCGTAGCGCTCGTCCAGCTGCTTCTCCCACCCCCGCGCCAGCGACACCCGTTGCGCCAGCCACGCCGCCTCCCAGTGGCCGCGCGTGAAAGGCACCTCCACCCGCACCAGAGGACCCCCGTGGGTGGCCACGAAACGCTCCACCGGCACGTAGTACGCGGCGCTCGTCGAGGCGTTCCCCGCCACCGCCGCCGTTTCCCGCACCGGCCCCCACACCGTCCACACGCCGATGCCGAGCAGGACCGCCACCGCCGCCACCGATAGGCGCCCCCGCGGCGCCAGCGAGAGCAACCACCGCCCGGGGGCTGAACGACCTCCCTCCGAAACCGTCCCCCCGGCAACTTCGGGCAGCCCCAGGTCAGCGGGAGCGCCCCCGCCGCGATCGGGGGCCAGCAGCTCGCACAGCAGCAGCGGCCCCGCGAGCAGCACCCCGTAGCGCTCCACGTTCGCCCCCATCGGGGTGTGCACCGCCACGCACGCCACGCACGCCGCCAGGTACACCACGCCCCCGATCCACGCCAGCCGCCGCTGCGCCGGGAGCGCCCACAGGAACCCGGCGATCACCGCCGCGCTTGCGAGGAAGGAGAGCAGGGGGTAGGGCTCCCGCCCACCCTCCGGGAAGAGGGCCGCGAGCGCCGCCACCACCACCG
Source organism: uncultured Solirubrobacterales bacterium (assembly GCA_963742275.1). Classification (GTDB taxonomy): domain Bacteria; phylum Actinomycetota; class Thermoleophilia; order Solirubrobacterales; family Solirubrobacteraceae; genus Palsa-744. Next base: position 390,868 of record CAVUKU010000003.1, read on the forward strand.
CGGGCGGGGCGCCCAGCACGATCAGACTGCGCGGCGAGCGACCGAAGCCGAGAGACGCTCGCCTTCGACCGAAGCGGGGAGACACTAGCCTTGGGCTCGCATCCCCCGTCCGGTCAGCATCCCCGTTTCGGCCAGCCAGCGAGTGTGTGAGGCCGGCGAGCGCCAGCAGCACTCCCGCCACCGGGCTGCACGCGGCGCACAACCCCGCCAGGATCACCGCCACGAGCGCGTGGCCCCGCGTCAGCGCCAGCACCGCCCCCAGCGCCACGCTCACGCCCAGCGCGAACGTGACCCGCCCACTCCACACATCCCCCAGCGCCGCCACCGCGAACCACGCCGCCGCCCATCGCGCGCGCGCTCCGTATGCCGCCACCGCCACCCGTTCGAACAGGGCCGCCGAGGCCAGCACCGCCGCCGCACCGACCGCGCGCACCCCGAGGAGCGCCCCGAGCGGCGGGAACAGGAGGCTGTAGCCCGGCATGTCGTGGCCCCCGTACCAGCGCCCGTCCCACACCACGAAGCCAGCTTCCCGGAAGAGGTTCGCCCGGTACACCTGGCCCGCCAGGTCCGGCGTGCGGGGATCCACGATCAGCCACAGCCCCACCCCCACCGCCGCCGTCAGCAGACCCCAGGGCACCCGCCTCCCCGCGCCTGCGCTCAGCACCCCCGGCGTGGGTGCTCTCGCCACGTGCGTGCCCATCCGCGGCACCCTATGGGAAGATCGGCCGGGGTTCGGTGCGCTACCCCACCGAACCCCGGCCTCCGCGAGCTGAACCGCTGCCTGTCCCGCGGGTCCTGTGCCTCCCTCAACAGCTCAGCCATCGGAAAGTCGCTGTCATGATCACGCCCCCGCCCGCGCCCCCAACATGATCCGCCACCCTCCGCCGAGCGCTCCACGATCGCTCTCCCGCCCGCCCCGATCCTCCTACCTGCGCCTCCCCGCCGCCCTGCTCGCCGCCCTCGCCTGCGTGCTCGCCGGCGGCTGTGCCACCGACCAGCCGGCGCCGCTGACCGTGCACGAGCTCGCCGAAGCCCAGGCCTTCCCCTTCTACCGCGTCTACTGGGTGGGCCCCCGCTTCGGCTCCTACCGGCTCGTCGCCGCGGACGGGCGCAACAACTACATCAGCACCACCGGCGACGGCGTCTACTACGGCAACTGCGTCTCCGGCAAGAGCTCCGCCTTCGGCAGCGGCTGCGTGCTGCCCCTGCAGGTCACCACCCTGATCTACACCCGCCACGCCAACGCTCCCCTGGGTCCCCAACGCAACGTCCTACTGCGCGGGGTGCCCGCGGTGATCTTCGACGGTGGGAGCTCGATCGAGCTCTACAGCGGGCGCGTGGCGATCGACGTCTTCTCCGGGGGCCTCTCCGAAGGGCTGCGCGCCGTCCGTGCCCTGCGCCCCCTCAACGCCTCCGGCTCCGCCGCGCAGCCGCTGCCGCCGCCCGTCTACTGCCCCGGCCTCTCCGGCCCCCGCCCCGCCGCCGTGGCAGCCGCCCTGCGCGATCTCCCCGGGCACGCCTGCCAGAGGGTCGCCGCCACGCTCGCGGTCGACAGGGCCCTCTTCGGCAAAGGCTAGATCCCCGCGGCGCTCCCCGGCCGGGGACGCAGCGGCTTGCCGATCTCCCCGCGCAGGCTCATGAAGGCGGCGGTGCCGATCAGCGCCGGGATCCACAGCGAGATCGCGCGGTAGGTGAGCACCGCCGCCAGCACCATCGATGCGGGGCGCACCCCGAACAGCAGCAGCATCCCCACGAGGCCCCCTTCGACCGCGACGAAGCCTCCCGGGATCGGGATCGAGTTGGCGAGCATCCCCACGAGGTAGGCCATCGCCACCACCCAGAACGTGGGCGTGGGGCCGTACGCGGCGATGCACGCGAGCAGGCACACGGTGTCCCACAGCCAGTACCCCACGGCCCCCAGCAGGCGCCAGTCGCGGCGGCGGATCAGCTCCACCGCGTCGCCCACCCCGCCTCCGACCGCGATCAGCGCCACGAGCACGCGGCCCCGCTCGCCGCTGCGCCGCTGCGCCGCCCGCCGTGCCCAGCGGGCCGCTGCGAGCGTACCGAGGATCGTCGCGAGCCCCGCGGCCGCCGGCAGCAGCGTCAGCAGGGGGTTGCGCGAGCCCGGCAGCAGCCCGAGCCACATCGGCAGCCCGATCACGACCACCGCGGAGACGTTCACCGCGCTGGTCAGCACGAACAGCAGCACCGAGCGCTTCGCGATCCGCTCCACCGAGACCCCCTTGGTGCTCAGCACCCACGCGCCCAGCGCGATCCCCCCCAGCCCGCTCGCGGATACCACCGAGTTGACCGCGAGCTCCGCCAGCGACAGACGCGAGCTCAGCCGGCGGCCCAGCCGTCTGAATACCAGTCCGAACAGCACCACGAAGGAGGCGCACGAGAGCACCTCCAGCGCCACCCCCACCAGCACCCAGCCCACCTTCGCGTCAGTGATCCGCTCGCCCGCCGTCCTCAAACCGGGCACCGCCAGCAGGAGGCCCGTGACGACAACGAAGAACACCGCCAGGCTCACGATGCTGTTGCGAAGCCTCCTCGACTGCGCCGCCAGTCCCCGCGCGGACTCCTCGTCGAGTCCCGGTGCGACTGTGCCCGGCCCCGCCCCGCCCATCGCGGCCCCGGCGGCCGGCGGAGACTCCATGCCTGCTCCGCCCCGCGGGGACTCCCCCTCCGTCTTGGCGGTGGCGCCCTCTTCGCTGATTCTTCGAGTTCTCTTCACCGCTTATTTAGCCCGCATGCTCGCAATAGGTTCCGAGGGCCCTACCGGAGCCGCCGCATTCCCCGACCCCAACCCTCTGCTACACCCCCATCATGGCCGAACACGCGCGCATCCTCGTGGTTGATGACGAGCCCGCCGTCCAGCACGCGCTCGCGCGGGCGCTCACGCTGGAACGCTACGACGTCCTCCAGGCCGCCGATGGACCCCAGGCGCTGGAGCGCCTCTGTGCCGATCCCTGCGACGCGGTGATCCTCGACGTCTCCATGCCCCACCTCGACGGCCTCGAGGTCTGCCGGCGGCTGCGCCACAGAGGCGACCGCACGCCGGTGCTGATGCTCACCGCGCGCGGGGAGATCGATGACCGCGTCGCCGGCCTCGACGCGGGCGCCGACGACTACCTCGTCAAGCCCTTCGCGCTGCGCGAGCTGATGGCGCGCCTGCGCGCCCTGCTGCGCCGCACCGGCGAGGACGAGCAGGAGCAGACGCTCACCTTCGAGGATCTGCGCCTGGACCGCCTCGCCCACGAGGCCTTCCGCGGGGAGCACCCCCTGCAGCTCACCCGCACCGAGTTCCTGCTGCTGGAGCTCTTCCTGCGCCACCCCCGCCAGGTGCTCACCCGCTCGGTGATCTTCGAGAATGTGTGGGGGTACGACTTCGGGGCCACCTCCAACTCGCTCGGCGTCTACATGGGCTACCTGCGCCGCAAGACCGAGGCCGGAGGGGAGCCCCGGCTGCTGCACACGGTGCGCGGCGTCGGCTACATCCTGCGCGCCGGGGAGAGCCGATGAGCTTCCGCCGGCGAATCGCGCTGCTCGCGGCGGCGGCCGTCGCGGTCGCGGTGGTACTCGCCTCCGCGCTCACCTACCTGCTGGTCGCCCACCAACTGCGCGGCCAGGTGGACACCCAGCTGCGCGACCGCTCCTACAACGTGGCCTCCCGCATCAGGCACGAGGCCGCCGAGGGGCTTGCGCCGGTCCTCGGCGGCGCCGGGGCGAGGCGCCTCGGTAGCGGGACGGGGGGCCTCAACCCCTTCGAGAACCTCTCCCCCCGCCCCAACCAGGTGCGGGGCTACCAGCAGCTCGTGAGCTCCAGCGGCGGCGTGCTGTTCCGCTCGGCGAGCGTCACGCTGCCGGTGGGTGCCGCCACGCGCGCGCTCGCCGCGAGGGGCAGCGGCTCGCTCCTGCAGAGCGCGCGAGCGGGAGGCATCCATCTGCGGATCCTCACCGAGGGGCTGCGCCCGGCGGCGGGCGGGCGCCCGGGCCTTGCCCTCCAGTTCGCCCAGCCGCTCACCGAAGACGACCACCTGCTGCACCGTCTGCGTCTGATCCTCCTGCTGATCGCACTCGGGGGCGTCGCCCTCGCCGCGCTGCTCGGGCGGCTGGTCGCGGACGCCGTGGTGGCTCCCGTCGGGCGCCTCACCCGCGCCGCGGAGCACGTCGCGCAAACCCGCGACCTCTCCCGGCGCATCGCGGGCCCCGACGGCGCGAGGGCGCTCGCCCGCGCCGATGAGATCGGCCGCCTGGCGGTGAGCTTCGACGCGATGCTCGACGCCCTGGAGCGCTCGATGGGGGCGCTCGACGCCTCGGTGCACGCCCAGCGCCAACTCGTCGCCGACGCCTCCCACGAGCTGCGCACCCCCCTCACCAGCCTGCGCACCAACATCGAGATCCTCCAGCAGGCCCCCGACATCCACCCCGACGAGCGCGAGCAGCTATTCGCGGAGGTGGTGGGGCAGATCGAGGAGCTCACGCTGCTGGTGGGCGACCTCATCGACCTCGCCCGCGGCGAGGAGCCCCCCGCGGAGACCGAGGACGTGCGCCTCGACCAGGTCGTGCAGGAGGCCGCCGAGCGCGCCCAGCGCCACGCCGGTTGGGCGGGCTCCGAGAGCCCCCTGCGGACCGAGCTTCACCCCACCGTGCTTCCCGGTGTCCCCGCCCGCCTGGGTCGCGCGGTCACCAACCTAATCGACAACGCCATCAAGTACAGCCCCCCCGGCCTGCCCGTGGAGGTGCACCTGGAGGGCGCCGAGCTCACCGTGCGCGACCACGGGCCGGGGATCGCCGCGGAGGACCTCCCCCACATCTTCGACCGCTTCTACCGCGGCGCCGAGGCCCGCGGGCGGCCCGGCTCGGGGCTGGGCCTCGCGATCGTGCGCCAGGTGGTGGAGCAGCACGGGGGGAGCATCGCTGCCGAGGCCGCCCCCGGCGTGGGCACACTGATGCGCGTGCGTCTCCCCCGCGCGGAGGCCGTCGCGGGGGCAGGCGCCGTGGGGGGAGCCGCCGTGGGGGGAGCAGGCGCAGTGCGCGACCCCGCCCGTTCCTCCTACCCGACCGCCGTCTGACGCCCCCCGGCCGCGGCTCGATCGCGCGGGACCACAGCTGGGCACCGACGCGCTCGCTCGCGAAAGCAGGCCGGCGAGAGCCCGTAGCGGCGGCGGAAGGCGCGCGCGAAGTGGGAGCCTCCGCTGTAGCCCACCAGCCGCGCCACGTCCCCCACGGGGATCGACTGTCCCGCGAGCAGCTCCGCCGCGGCGGCCATGCGCCGCGCGGTCAGGTCCTCCTGGAAGGTGGCATCCCCAAACTGGGCGTAGGCGCGCTGTAGCTGGCGAGGCGAGCAGGAGAGCGCACGGGCCACCGCCGCGAGCGTCAGCTCCCGGCGATAATGGCGCTTCACCAGCACGCGAGCCAGCAGGTACAGCCGCTTGCGTTCGCTGAGGGTGCCCGGGCGCACATACCTCTACTCCGACCGCACCCCCTGGACGGGACGCTCAGCCGGCGTAGCGGCGCGCGACCCGTTCGGCCGCTCCGACGTAGGAGCCTCTGAAGAGCACGGCGTGCACGAGCAGGGGTAGGAGCTGCCACAGCTCCACACGCTCCTCCCAGCCGTCCGCCAGGGGCGCGGTCTCGGCGTATGCCGCGAAGACCCGCTTGGAGGGGGCGCCAAAGAGCCGCAGCATCGCGAGGTCCACCTCGCGATGGCCCCCATAGGCCGAGGGATCAATCAGCAGAGGGCAGCCCTCGACGTCGTCGGCCATCACGTTGCCGTTCCACAGGTCCCCGTGCAGCCGCGCCGGTGGCTCGGGCGGCCCAGCGAGCTCGGGCAGGCGCTCGCACACCCCTTCGACCGCCCGCGCGCCCTCCCGCGAGAGGATGCCGCGCTCGCGGGCGATGCGGGCAAGCGGGAGCAGGCGGCGCCGCGCGTAGAAGCTCGGCCAATCCGGGGTGGGGTCGTTGGGGAGCCGCAGGGAGCCGAAGCTCGATGTCGCGGCCCCGCCCGCTCCGCCGGCATGGGAATGCTCGCCGGGGGCAGCCTCGCCCGCTCCGCCAGAGTGGGGATGCTCGGCGGAGGCAGACTTGCCCGCTCCGCCGGAACGAGGATGCTCGGCGGAGGCGGCCCCGCCCGCTCCGCCGGAATGGGAATGTTCGGCAGGGACAGCCGCACCAGGGTCGCCGAACGCGGGGGCGCCCGCGGCGTGGGTGAGGGCCAGACCGCGGCCCAGTTCCTCGGCGCCCTCCGCGCTCAGATATCCGGGCTCCACCCACTCGAGCATGAGGTAGTCGCAGGAGACCTCCAGGACCCGTGGCGTTCGCAGCGCCCCGGCCGCCGCGAGCCACCGCAGACCGCGGGCCTCCGCCGCGTACTCCCCCGGGGCCGCGTTCGAGCGCGTCTTCACGAACGCGTCGCACCCGTTGGGAAGCGTGACGCACCACGCCTCGTTGATGTCCCCGCCACCCACGCGCCGGGGGGCGATCACGTCGGGGGGGAGGCTCACCGCGGCGGGACCGTCTCGATGTCGACCGCGAGCCGCTCGAGCAGGGATACGCAGGCGGCGTGCACAAGGTCGAGCACCTCCTCGAAGCCCCCCGGCCCCCCGTAATAGGGATCCGGGACGTCCAGGTCCCCCTCGGCGGTGGGGTCGAACTCGCGCAGCAGCCGCACCTCCGCACGGGCGCCCCCCCTGGGTGCGAGCCGGCGCAGGTTGCGCAGATTGCTTCCGTCCATCGCGAGGATCAGGTCGAACTCCTCGAAGTCCTCGACGCGCACCTGGCGGGCCGCGCCCTCCAGGGCGATCCCGCGCGCTCGCGCGAACTGGGTGGCCCGCGCGTCGGGCGGATCCCCCACGTGCCAGCTCCCCGTGCCCGCGCTGTCGAGCTCAATCCGCTCCTCCAGGCCCGCCTCGCGCACCAGCGCGCGCATCACCCCCTCCGCGGTCGGGGAGCGGCAGATGTTTCCGAGGCACACGAACAGCAGGCGCACGCTCACTCCCCCCCCAGCTCCAGCACTGCGAGGAAGGCCTCCTGGGGGACCTCCACGCGGCCCACCTGCTTCATCCGCTTCTTGCCCTCCTTCTGCTTCTCCAGGAGCTTTTTCTTGCGCGTTATGTCCCCCCCGTAGCACTTCGCGATCACGTCCTTGCGGAACGCCTTCACGGTCTCCCGGGCGATGATGTGCGAGCCCACCGCCGCCTGGATCGGCACGTCGTACTGCTGGCGAGGGATGCGCTTGCGCAGCCGCTCCGCCAGCGCGCGCCCCACGTCGTAGGCCTTCTCGCGGTGCACCACCATCGAGAGCGCGTCCACCGGGTCCCCCGCGAGCAGCACGTCGAGCTTGACGAGGTTCGAGGGCCTCATCCCGTTGAGCTCGTAGTCCAGCGAGGCGTACCCGCGGGTGCGCGACTTGAGCTGGTCGAAGAAGTCGAGCACGATTTCCACGAGCGGCAGATCGTAGGTGAGCTGGATGCGCTCGGGAGAGAGGTAGTGCATGCCCGCGTGCACACCCCTCCGTTCCTGGCAGAGCTCCATGATCGCCCCTACGTGCTCCCGTGGGGCGATGATCTGGGCCTTGATGAAGGGCTCCCGGATCTCCGCGATCGTGCCCGGGTCGGGCATGTCCGAGGGGTTGTGCACCTCGAGCTCCTCCCCGTTGGTCAGCGTCACGTCGAACTCCACCGAGGGCATTGTCGCCATCAGCTCCAGGTCGTACTCCCGCTCCAGGCGCTCCCTCACGATGTCCATGTGCAGCAGGCCCAGGAAGCCGCAGCGGAAGCCGAAGCCCAGCGCGTCCGAGGTCTCGGGCTCCCACGAGAGCGCCGCATCGTTGAGCGTGAGCTTTTCCAGCGCGTCGCGCAGGTCGGGGTAGCTATCGGACTCGATCGGGAAGAGGCCGCAGAAGACCATCGGCTTGACCTCCCGGTAGCCGGGGAGGGGCTCGGTGGCTTCGGCGGCGCGCTGGCCGGCAGCGCCTGAGCCGGCGGCGCCCGCGGCTCCGGAGCGCCTGCGTGTGGTGAGGGTGTCTCCCACGCGCAGCTGCGTGACGTCCTTCACGCCCGTGATCAGGTAGCCCACCTCCCCCGCGGCGAGCTGGTCGGTGGGCATCATCTGGGGGGAGAAGCAGCCGATGTCGTCGATGTCCGCCGTCAGGCCGCTCGCCATCGCTCTGATCGGTTCCCCCTTGCGGAAGACCCCGTCGACCACCCGGATGTAGGCGATCACCCCTCTGTACTGGTCGAACTCCGAGTCGAAGATCAGCGCCCGCGGCGGCGCCAGCGGGTCCCCCGCCGGCGGGGGCACGCGGGTGACGAGCTCCTCCAGCACCTCCACCACGCCGGCCCCCGTCTTGCCCGAGATCCGCAGGATCGACTCCGCGGGCTCGCCGATCAGCTCCGCTACCTCCCCCGCCACCCGCTCGGGCTCGGCGCCCGGGAGGTCAAGCTTGTTCAGGCACGGGATCAGCTCCAGCCCCGCCTCCACCGCCAGGTAGGTGTTGGCGACCGTCTGCGCCTCCACCCCCTGGGAGGCGTCGACCACGAGCAGCGCCCCCTCGCACGCCGCCAGCGAGCGGGAGACCTCGTAGGTGAAGTCCACGTGGCCCGGGGTGTCGATCAGGTGCAGCTGGTAGGTCTGCCCGCCCCTGCTCTCGTAGAAGACCCGCACCGCCTGCGCCTTGATCGTGATGCCCCGCTCGCGCTCCAGGTCCATCGAGTCGAGCACCTGCGCGCGCATCTCCCGCTGGTCCACCGTGTGCGTCAGCTCGAGGATGCGGTCCGCCAGCGTCGACTTGCCGTGGTCGATGTGCGCGATGATCGAGAAGTTGCGGATGTACGCCTGGTCCATAGCCGTCCTACGGGAGACCGCCCCCGGGAGGGGGCGGTGAGTTGTCGAGGTTGCGGAGGTCTAAGACTTTAGATTGGCACGCCCCGGGCATGCCCTATCCTTGGAGGTCCGGCGGATCGCCTACTCGGCCGGGGTCGCGAGACCCAGCCGGGCCACGCGCCGGCCTTCGGGCCGGCGGCCAGTCCCGGTGGTCGGGAGTGTCATGCCGCCCAGGCAAAGACACAAAGTCCTGGGACGTAGTAGTTAAGCGGCGATCTCTGACCGGCTGCCACCGGGCGGGCCTAAAGCCCGCCCGGTCGCATTTGGCCCCCCTATTGCCCCCGCTGAAATAACGTCTCGCCGGGGCGGATGCTTACGCCCCGGACCGGATGCTCCCCGCCTGCGCTCACGCCCGCCCGAGCTGGGCCCGAATCAGGCGGCTGACCTGGTGGGCCTCGGGGACGCGCATCACGAGCACCGCGCGCATGTACACCAACAGGCCCGCGGCGCCGGCCCCGCCGACGCTCACGATCTGCGCGGGCAGCGAGCGGCCGAGGAGGGCGTCGAGCGCGTACCACACCACCCAGGACACCCCCCCCAGGAGAGCCGAGGCGACGAGGATGCGCGCGGTGATCATCGTGGTCTGACGGCCCTCCAGGCGCCCGTTGAAGCCGATCCGTAGACGGTGCACCTGCAGTGCGGTCATCACCACGTTGGCGGCCACCGTGCCGATGATCAGCCCCGCGATCCCCAGGGGCTTGTAGAGGGCGAGCGAGACGATGATGTCCACGATCATGTTGAGCGCCGCCAACCGGGTGGGAATCCAGGGGCGCTGGACGGCGAAGAAGGTGCGGGTCAGCAGCAGGTTGAGCCCCCCGAAGGGCAACGAGAACGCGAACCAGAACAGCGCGATCGAGACGAGGTGGGTCGCTTCGGCGTCGAAGGCCCCCCGTTCGAAGACCAGCCGCACGATCGGGGTGCTGAGCGCGATCATGAACACCGCCGCGGGGATCAGCAGGAGGTTGATCTGGCGCATTCCGATCCCCACCGCGCGGCGCATCCCGCCGGGGTCCCGCCGCGAGGCCATGCGGCTGAGGGTGGGGAAGAGCACGGTGGCCACCGCCACGCTGAAGATCCCCTGGGGCAGCATGTAGATGCGAAACGCGTTTTCGATCGCGCGGGGGGCGTGTTCGGAGACGAGCGTGCCGAATGCCGCGTTGATCAGCTGGTCGAGGTTGATGATGCCCAGGCCGATCGTCACGGGGAGCATCAGCACGAACACCTTGCGCACCCGGGGGTCGTGCCAGTCGATGGAGAGCTGCAGGCGGAAGTCGATGCGCGCGAGCGCCCCCAGCGCCATCACGAACTGCACGCCCGTGGCGATCAGGATGCCCACGGCGTAGGCGTACACCTCGTCTTCGCCGTGGAAGCGGGGGCGCAGCAGCACGAGCGCGAGGATGATCACCACGTTCCACACCGCGGGGGCGAGGGCGGGGATCGTGAAGTGTTCGTAGGACTGCAGGATCCCCACGAGCAGGCCCGTCAGCCCGAGCAGGAGCACGACGGGAAATAGCACCTGCGAGAGCCCCACGGTGAGGGAGTCCAGGGCCCCGCTGAAGTGGGGACCGGTGAACAGCGGCATCACCACCCCCGCGGCGAGCACGAAGAACGCCGTGATCGCCCCCAGCGCGATCAGCATGATCCAGAAGAGCGTCGAGGCCAGCCGCAGCGCCTCGCGCCGGCGCCCCTGCTGGAGCAGGTCGGTGAAGACCGGCACGAACGCCGCGGAGAGCGCGGCCTGGGCGAAGAGGTTGGCGATCAGGTTGGGGACGAGAAAGGCGAGCGTGAACGCCGAGGCCGGACCGGTGACGCCGAAGTAGCTTGCCGCCACCACCTCCCGCCCGAGGCCCGCGACCCGCGAGAAGGCGGTGAGGATCGAGAAGATCGCGGTGTTGCGCGCGATGCGCCCGCCGCCGGAGGCGCCGCTCCCTCGCGGCCCGGCGTCGCCTGCCTCCCCACCGGAGCCCCCGCCGGCGCTCCTCTCGTCCCCGGCCGAGCCGCCCTCCAGGCCCAGCTGCTGAGTCGGGGGCTCTTCGGTCGCGGACAAGGCCGCTATAGTACGGCGCTCCCGCGATGGCCAATATCGACTCACAGAAGAAGCGGATCCTGCGCTCCGAGCGCGAGCGCCTGGAGAACCGCCTCTACACCTCGACGATCAAGACCTGCTTCCGGCGCCTGGAGGCGGCGGTGCAGAGCGGCGACGAGCAGGCCGCGGAGACCGAGCACCGCGGGCTGGTGAGCAAGATCGACACCGCGGTCAAGCGCGGCGCACTGCATCGCAACACGGGCGCCCGCAAGAAGAGCCGCGCTGCCCGCCTGCGAGCGTCTGTCGGCGCCTCGCAGTAGCCGCCGCACCTCGCGGTCCTCGCCCCTACCTCTATGAGGCGATCGCCGCGATCGCACGCAGTGCGAGGGTGTCCTCCTGCAGGCCCGAGAGCCGCGAGCTATGGGCGCGAAGTTGGGCCCCTCCGCGCGTGTCGAGCTCGAGGTCCGCGAGCACGCACAGCGCGGCCCGCAGCCGCTCGGGATCGCTGCGGGCGACGTCCGCGACGAAACGCTCCGCCGCGCGAGCGGGCATGCGCAGGCCGCGCTTGACCTCCGCGGCCGACTCCCCCGCCCGCAGGCGCACCGCGACGGCGAGCGCCTCGCGCAGACGGGAGGCCATCAGGTAGGCGAGCCCCCCGAGGCGCTCGCCCTGACGGCGCAGGCGCAGGTAGGCAAGCGTCGCCTCGCGGGGGTCCCCCCCCACAAGCGCGTCGGCGAGCACAAAGACGCGCCGCTCGGCGGAGTGGGCGGTGAGCTGCTCGATCTGCTGCGCGCTCACGCGGATCGGCCCGGGGGCCGCGGCTGCGCCCGCCGGCTCCTCAAGCTCCAGGGCGAGCTTCTCGAGCTCCCGCAGGATCCGCTGCTGGCGCTCCCCCACCTGCGCGACCAGCGCCTTCGCCGCCGCCTGGTCAAGCGCGAGGCCGAGGCGCCCCGCCTGCTCGCGCGCCCACTTGGGCAGCTCCCACGGCTTGACGGTCCCCTGCTCCACGATCTGGCCCCCCGCGGCCTTGACGGCCTTGTGCACCCCCGCGGGCGCCTTTGCGCGACCCTCCTCGCGGGCGAACAGCGCGAGGGTGGTGTCGGGCGGGAGCGTGCGCATCGAGGGGAGCAGGTGCCGCTCGACCTCGGCCTCCTTCCAGCGCTCCACCCCGTCGACGACGATCACGCGCCGCCCCATCGCGAAGGTCATCGCCGCTAGCGCAAGCGCCACCCCGGAGGGGGTGGCGGCCTCGCCGGTGAGTACCTCCACGCTGCCCGCGTCGCCCTCCTGGAGCGCCAGCGCGTGCAGTCCGGCGCGGCGCTCGGCGATCGCCCCGTGGTCGTCGCCGTGGATCAGGTAGGCAGGCCTCAGCGAGGGCATCAGCGCACCACCAGGTTCACCAGCTTGCCCGGCACCACGATCTCCTTGACCACCTCTTTGCCATCGAGGTGCGCCCGCACGTTGGGGGCGGCTCGGCAGAGCTCCTTGAGCTGCTCGGGGGTGGCGTCGGCGGGCGCCTGCACGCGGTCGCGGAGCTTCCCATTGACCTGGCAGACCAGCTCGTAGATCTCGCGCTCGAGCAGCGCCGGGTCGGCCCGCGGCCAGGGCTGCTCCCACACGCGCTCACCTGTCAGGCGCTCGTAGATGTCCGAGCAGACGTGCGGAGCGAACGGGAAGAGCACCGAGGCCGCAGTCGAGAGGGCGAAGCGCAGCGTCTGCGTCGATGCCTGCTCGCGCAGCCGCGAGCACTCGTTGAGCAGCTCCATCACCGCGGCGATGGCGGTGTTGAAGGCGAAGCGGCGCAGGTCCGTGGAGACCTTGTCGATCGCCCAGTGCGCCTTGCGCAGCAGCTCCAGGTCCGGGCCCTCGACCTCCGGGAGAGTCCCATCGCCCTTCCCCCCTCCTCCTCCCCGCCGTTCCGTTCGGCAACCTCAGCAGCCAGTCGCCAGAGGCGCCCGAGGAAACGGTGCACGCCCTCGACGCCGTCGTCGGACCAGTCCGCGTCCTGGTCGGGGGGGGCGATGAAGAGGATGTAGCAGCGCGCGGTGTCCGCGCCGTAGCGATCCACGATCGAGGCCGGCGAGACCACGTTGCCCCGGGACTTGCTCATCTTGGCGCCGTCCTTGGTGACCATCCCCTGGGTGAAGAGGGCTCGGAAGGGCTCCTGGAAGTGGAGGTGGCCGAGGTCGGCGAGCGCCTTGCAGAAGAAGCGCGCGTACATCAGGTGCAGGATCGCGTGCTCCACGCCGCCGATGTACTGGTCCACCGGCATCCACCGCGCCAGCACCGCGGGGTCCCAGGCGGCTTCGTCGTTGGCGGCATCGCAGTAGCGCAGGAAGTACCACGAGGAGTCCACGAAGGTGTCCATCGTGTCGGTCTCCCTCCGCGCCGCGCCCCCGCAGGCGGGGCACTGCGTGGAGACCCACTCCTCCGCGGCCGCCAGCGGGGAGCGCCCGCGGGGAGCGTAGTCCTCGACCTCGGGCAGCCTCACCGGGAGCTGCTCCTCGGGCACCGCCACCATCCCGCACTGCTCGCAGTAGACGATCGGGATCGGGCAGCCCCAGTAGCGCTGGCGGGAGATGAGCCAGTCGCGCAGGCGGTAGTTGACCGAGGCGTGGCCCTTGCCCTCGCGGTCCAGCCACTGCACGATCTCCGCCAGCGCCTCCCGGTTGCCCTTGCCGTCGAAGCGCGGGTCGGAGTTCACAAGCGGGCCGTCGCCGGTGTACGGCAGGCCCTCTTCGTCGCCGCCCTCCGCGGGCGACGGGGTGGGCGGGCCTTCGATCACGCGGCGGATCGGCAGGCCGTGGGCGCGCGCGAAGGCGTGGTCGCGCTCGTCGTGCGCGGGCACCGCCATGATCGCCCCGGTGCCGTACTCCATCAGCACGTAATCCGCCACGTACATCGGGAGCTGCTCGCCGTTGACGGGGTTCGTCACGGTGCGCCCCAGCGCCACCCCCGTCTTCGGGCGCTCCGCGTCCCCGCGCTCCTCGTTGGACTCACTGAGCACGTGGTTGACGTACTCGCGCACCGCTCCCTCGTGCTCGGTGCCCTCGGCGAGGCGCAGCACGTCGGGGTGCTCGGGGGCCATCACGAAGAAGGTCGCGCCGAAGAGCGTGTCGGGGCGGGTCGTGAAGACCGGGTAGTCCACCTCGAGCTGCTCGCAGCGGAAGGTCACCTCCGCGCCCTCCGAGCGCCCGATCCAGTTGCGCTGCATCGTCTTCACGTGCTCCGGCCACTCGATCCCCTCGAGGTCCCCCAGCAGCCGCTCCGCGTAGTCGGTGATGCGCAGGAACCACTGCTCTAGCTGGCGCAGCTCCACCTCCGCGCCGCAGCGCTCGCAGTGGCCGTCCACCACCTGCTCGTTGGCGAGCACCGTCTGGTCGTTGGGGCACCACTTGACCGCAGCCTCCTTGCGGTAGGCCAGGCCCGCGTGCAGCAGCTGCAGGAAGATCCACTGCGTCCAGCGGTAGTAGCTCGGTTCGTGGGTGGCGAGCTCGCGCGACCAGTCGATCGAGATCCCCCATTCGCGGAACTGGCGCTGGAAGGAGGCGATCGAGGCCGCGGTGGAGTCGCGCGGGTTCACCCCAGTCTTGATCGCGTGGTTCTCGGCCGGCAGGCCGAAGGCGTCGTAGCCCATCGGGTGCAGCACTCTGCGGCCCAGACGCCGATGGAAGTGCGCGATCGCGTCCCCCACCGAGTACACCTTCAGATGCCCGATATGGGGCTCCCCGCTGGGGTAGGGGAGCATCTCGAGCACGTAGGACTTCGGAGGCGTTCCGCCAGTCGAAGCGTCGCTCCCGCCCCCGACGGGGACGTCGCCCTCCCCTCCGCGCCCCGGCGGGTCGTTGGAGACCTCCCAGGTGCGCTCAGCCGCCCACACCGCCTGCCAGCGGGGCTCGATCTCCTGCGGGTCATAGCGCTGCTCGCTCATCTCCGCCGGAGGTTATCGAGCACCCCCCGACGGAACGCTCGCGCTGGTTCTCAGGCCATCGTCAACGCGTCAAACCAGTTCCTCCGACACCGACTGGAAGCGGCCCATCGCTTCGCCGAGGGACTCGCCCGTGGAGGCGTTGATCACGCCAACGTTGTCGACAACGGTGGCGGCGCGCACCACGGCGCGCTCGAACTCCTCGCTGGAGCGGACCTCATCGAGCTTGGCGCGCTCGCCGCGCAGCAGCACGAAGCCGCCGAGGTCGCCCCCGTGCGGCGCGATCAGCACCGGCTCGAAGCTGTCGATCTTGCCCTCCTGCTGCAGCCGGCCGTAGTATTCGATGGTCTCCTGGAAGACCTGAAAAGCCTTCTGCTCGCGGCCCCTCACAACGGGGCCCCAACCTAGGAACAGCGCTTCTCCAGCCATCTTGCATCCTCCTCGTGTTGGGTCCTTCGAGATTACTCCGACCCACGCGAGCGCGTCAGGCGGGCGCCGATTCGAAGCGGGCGCGGGCGCGCACCGCCTCGACCAGCGCCGCCGGCGCCTTCCCCGGCGAGCCGGCGTCGAAGGGCGGCTGGGGGTCGTACTCCATGCCCAGCTGGATCGCCTGCGCCATCTGCTCGCCCGCGATGCGGGCGACCAACGCGAGCGCCATGTCAATGCCCGCTGACACCCCCGCGGCGGTGACGAGCTTCCCGTCGAACACCACCCGCTCGCAGATCGGCTCGGCGCCCAGCCGGCCCAGCTCCTCGAGCGCCGTCCAATGGGTCGTGGCGGGTCTGCCCGCGAGCAGTCCGGCTGCCGCGAGGATCAGCGAGCCGGTGCAGACCGAGGCGGTCCACGTCGAGTGCGCGTGCGCGCTGCGCAGCCACTCGTGCACGGGGCCATCCTCCATCAGCGCGGCCTGGCCCGGTCCGCCGGGCACCAGCACGACGTCGGGATGGGGAAGCTCCTCGAGCGTTGCGTCGGCGAGCAGCGCGAGCCGGCCGGTGTCGGTGCGCTTGGGCCCCGGCTCCTGCGCGACGAACGTGAGCTCGGCATCCGGCAGGCGGCTGAGGACCTCGTAGGGCCCCACCGCGTCCAGCGCGGTGAGGCGGTCGAAGATGAGGATGGCGATCTGCATGGTCTGCTCTCCTTGGTGTCGTGGTCTTCAGGCCGCGGACTTGGGGACCGCGGGGGTTTCGGGGGCTTGGTCGTGGTCCTCAGGCCGCGGCGTTGGGAACCGCGACGGTTCGGTCGTGGTCTTCAGGCCGCGGCGTTGGGAACCGCGACGGTTGCGTGAAAGCGGCGGCGGTACTCCGCGGGGCCCACTCCGAGCGCGCGCAGGAAGACCCGGCGCATCGTCTCGGCGGTGCCGAAGCCGCACGCGGCCGCGACCGCGGCCACGGGCTCCTCGCTCTCCTCAAGCCGCCGCCGCGCCGCCTCCAGGCGCAGACGCTCCACGTAGCGCGCGGGCGTGAGCCCCACCTCCGCGCGGAAGCTGCGCGCGAAGTGACGCGGGCTCATGTGGGCGCGCCGCGCGAGCGACTCCACCGAGAGGTCCCCCGCGAGGTTCTCCACCGCGAAGCGCTGCACCTCCCGCAAGCCGGGACGCCCCGGCGCGCGGGCGGCGAGCGTGGCGCTGAACTGCGACTGATTGCCCGGGCGGCGCAGGAAGAGCACCAGATGGCGGGCGATCGTGAGCGCGGCCTCGCGGTCTAGATCCTCCTCGACCAGCGCCAGCGCGAGGTCCATGCCGGCGGTCACTCCCGCCGAGGTCCACACCGGCCCGTCGCGCACGAAAATCGGCTCAGGATCGACGCTCACCAGCGGATGGCGGCGCGCGAGCTCAGCGGCCGCCGCCCAGTGCGTGGTCGCGCGACGCCCGTCCAGCACGCCCGCGGCCGCGAGCAGGAACGCCCCCGTGCACACCGATGCCACACGTCGCGTCCTCGCGGCCCGGGCGGCGATCCACTCGATCAGCGCGGGGTCCGCGCACGCCCGCTCCGCCCCGGCGCCGCCCGCCACGAGTAGCGTGTCGATCCTCGCGGGCGCGTGGCCAAGGTCTGCGTGCGGCACGATCGTTAGGCCGCTTGATGTCGCCAGAGGAGCACCCTCGGGGCTGATGACGCTCACGTGGTAACCGCGCTCGCCACGGCCGCTCTCGAGTAGCTGCTGTGCCCCGCTGAACACCTCCAGCGGCCCGGTCACATCCAGGCTCTGGACGCCCGGATAGACGAGGATCACGACATTGCGTGGGGAGAGAACGCGAGGCACGACACGATCGTGACCCATATCGCCTCTGTCTGCAAGGACAAATTTCCAACGATTCCTGCCACCGCCCGATAAGCGTCCGGGAACGCCGGCGCCCGTTCCTCGGCGCGTGCGCCGCTCGCCCCCAGCTTGGTCACGCCACGAGCCCAACTCCGTTGAGGGTCCTTAAGAACGACACACATTGCCCGATTCGGGCAGATAGTTGGACGTTTCGACCGACCTCCCGTATGGCGCCCAGGGTGATCCCTTCAGTTGTTCGTCCAGCACCCCTGGTAATTACCGGCACAGCGTGCATCCTTGCCTTCTTCCCACGTTTGCCACACCTCGCGTGGTCCTCGCGAAAATGTGAATCGGCCACCGCACACTCGACAACGAGCGACGACAGAGTCAGGAGACTGTTTCAATGCGACCGCTTCAAACTCTTAGGCACTCACTGCAGCACGGCTCATCGACTACCCACCACGCCGCACCGCCGCAGAGCATCGAACTCACCGTACATGACCGCCGGGGCCAGACTGCTAGCCGTCATGATGCGCAGATGCTCAGCGGGCGCGCCGTACCTGCCGACCCATACACGGTGTGGCTCGAGCAGCGCGAAGCCGATCGCGAACGAGAAGCGCACCGGTTGAACCCCCGCGATGCCTGGGACGATCTGAGGACTCAGAGCTTCTGTGCCATCGGGCGCGGGTGAAAGTGAAATCCGGCTGCGACGGGAGCTCCACGCCGAGGCGCCAACAGCCGCCCGTCAGCCGAAGCAGTAACTACTAGCCGGCCAGGACAGCGCCATCTGCCGGGCGCCCGGCGCCGGGTCCCAGTTCGGCGCGCACGTTGCGCGCGTCGAGCGGCTCGCCGCAGCGCGCGCAGATGCGCCGCTCACCGAGCTCACCGCCGCAGCCCTTGTGGCGGATGACGATCGGCGGTCCGTTCGGGGCGGCGTGGCGGTCACCCCAGAGCAGCAACTCGACGATCACGGGCCACAGGTCGAGACCCTTGTCCGTCAGCCGGTACTCGTGGCGCAGCGGACGCTCGCTGTAGGGGACCTTCGCCAGGACCCCCTCGCCCACGAGCCGCTCCAGGCGGGCGGCGAGCACGTTGCGGGCGACGCCGAGATCTCGCTGCAGCGCGTCGAAGCGGCAAATCCCTAGAAACACGTCGCGCAGGACCAGGAACGTCCAGCGATCGCCCACCAGCTCGAGCGTGCGGGCGATCGAGCAGTTCTGGGTGCCGTAGTCGGAGCCGAGCATTGCCTCCACGATAACACCAGTGGGTTGCGTCATAAAACTCTTCGTGGTATCGTGGCCCGCCTATGAGTTTTGTCATGCAACTTATACAAGGTGTGGTGCCGGTAACCGTCGTTCGACCTCGTGAAGGGAGCCTCTGATGGAGCGCAAGTGGCAGGTTCTACTGGTCGTAGTGGTGGGCGTGTTCATGGCGGGCCTCGACGTGTTCATCGTCAACATCGCCTTCCCCCAGATTCACGCCGACTTCCCCACGACGAGCCTGGGCTCGCTCTCGTGGATCCTCAACTCCTACACGATCGTGTTCGCAGCGTTCCTCATCCCCGCGGGTCGCTGGTCGGACGCGTTCGGGCGCAAGCGCGCCTTCCTGCTCGGGGTGGGCCTGTTCGTGGCAGCCTCCGCCGCGAGCGCAGCGGCTCCCACGATCCCCCTGCTCGTCGGCGCCCGCGCGATCCAGGGACTCGGGGCGGCCCTGCTGATGCCCGCCTCGCTCGGCCTCCTGCTACCCGAGTTCCCGCTCTCGCAGCGGCACATCGCGATCGGCGCGTGGGCCGCGATCGGCGGCATTGCGGCCGCCGCCGGGCCGCCGCTGGGAGGCCTGCTGGTACAGGCGGGCTGGCGCTGGGTGTTCATCGTCAACGTCCCCATCGGCCTCGCCGGCCTCCTCGCCGGCCGGCGAGTGCTGCGCGAGATCCGCCACCCCGAGACAGTGGCGCCCGACCTGCCGGGCGCGGTCCTGCTTGCCACCGGTGTGGCCGCGCTCACCGTCGCGATCGTGCAGGGCTCCGCGTGGGGCTGGTCCAGCGCCCGCATCCTTGCGCTGCTCGTGCTCGCCGCGCTGCTGCTGCTCCTCCTCGCCCGGCGCATCGCGCGCAACCCCGCACCGATCGTCGAGCCCGCGCTGCTGAAGGTGCGCGCCTTCAGCGCCGCCACCCTTGGATCGCTGCTGTTCTTCGCGGGCTTCGCGGGGATGCTGCTCGCCACCGTGCTGTTCCTCACCGGCATCTGGCACGAGGACATCCTCCAGGCCGGCCTGATGATCGCGCCCGGCCCCGCGATGGCCGCGCTCACCGCGGTGCCCGCCGCGCGCCTGGGCAGCCGCTTCGGCCCCGGCCGCATCGGCGCGCTTGGGACGGTGCTGTACGCGCTCGGCGGTGTCTGGTGGTTGCAGAGGCTCGGCGCGCAGCCCCGCTACGCGCTCGACTTCCTCCCCGGGATGCTGATCGGCGGGACCGGCGTCGGCTTCGTGATCCCCTCGCTCACCGGCGCCGTCGCGGCGACGCTGCCTCCTGCCCGCCTGGCGACCGGCATCGCGGTCCAGACAACCGGCCGCCAGCTCGGCTCGGCACTCGGGTTCGCGATCGTGGTCGCCGTGCTCGGCACCCCGCGCTCGGCCGCGGACTTCGCGGGCGCCTGGAGGTTCATGATGCTCGCCTCCCTGCTCGCCGGCGTCCTGCTCACTTTGGTGGGACGCGCGCCGGCGCTCGCCTCGGCCGCTCAGAGCGGTGACGCGTTGCTGGACTTGCGTGCGGTGAGCCCCGCGCGGGAGATCGCGCCGGTCCCGCCGCTGGCCGTCGTGGCCGGCGGCGATGGACCAGAATCCGCTCTATGAGTGTATATTGAGAGGCGCCAGGGGCTATAGCTCAGCTGGGAGAGCGCTTGCATGGCATGCAAGAGGTCGTCGGTTCGATCCCGACTAGCTCCATTGAACCTGACGGTGGTCGAACCGCGGGCACAAGGAAGGTTGGTTCGATCGCGTCGCGGCCGTCTATGCGGATTTCGTCGGTGAGTTCTTGGAGGATGGCCTTGACGCGCATGGGTCCGCCGTCGTCCAGCGCGGCGCGGACTCTTTGGCGGATTGCGTCGAGGTCGGCTTCGCTGATGCGTTGTACGGGTTCGCTGTCTGCGAGGGTGGCGAGTTCGCTGGCCCTGGCTTCGAGTGCCTTGGTCTGCTCGCCGAGCGCGGCTATGCGTGGCGCGCAGGTGTCCTCGGGCATGGTGCCGTGCTCGAACGCTTGGAAGTAGCGGTCCATCGCCGCGCGTCCCTCGGCGAGCTTGCGCTGCACGCTCGATAGCTCGTCCTCGTGCTCGCCGTCGCGGTGGGCAAGCTGGGCGTAGGCGTGGTCGAGCGCGGCGGCGAGCAGGGTCTTGTCGTTGAGCACTTTCCAGAGCTGGCGGGTGACGGCCTGCTCTAGCTGTTCAGCGGGGAGCCGGTCGTTGGAGCATTGCTCGGTGCCGTAGCGGTGGCGCGTAAAGCACGTGTAGTAGGTGTAGCGGCCGTTGCGTCCGTGCGCGGCGGTGCCGATGTACGCCTGCCCGCAACGGCCGCAGCGGACGCGACTGGTGAGCAGGTATTCCGAGGCGTTGGAGCGCCGTTGTGATTGGTCCTCGCCGCGTTCTTTGAGGATCGTCTGCGCACGGTCGAAAAGCTCGCGTGGGACGATCGGCTCGTGCGGTGCGGGATACCAGCTTCCGCGGTAGTAAATCTCACCGATGTAGGCACGGTTACGAATCACTGTTAGGACGCTGCCGTGGTTCCATAGCCGGCCGTTCTTGGTGCGGTAGCCGTTGCTGTTGAGCCATTTCGCGGTCGCGCTTGAGCCGAGTTGCCGGTTGACGTAGTGGTCGAAGATGACCGGCACGAGTGGCGCCTCGGTGGGGTTGCGCTCCAGGTGGTCGCGGTCGGCGGCGATGTCGTACCCGTAGGGGCGCCGTCCGCCGCACCAGCCGCCGCGTGCGGCCTTGCGCTCAAGGCCGGCGAGGATGCGCTCCACGATCAGCGCGCGCTCGAACTCGGCGAACACGCCGAGCATCTGCACCATCATCCGCCCGGCAGGCGTGCCGGTGTCGAATGGCTCGGTCGCGGAGCGGAACACGACGCCGGCTTGGTCAAGCTCATCGACTATCTGCGCGAGCCCCCTGATCGAGCGCGCGAGGCGATCGACGCGGTAGACGAGCAGCACATCGAAGCGCCCGCGCTTCGCGTCCCGTAGAAGGCGTGAGAGTGCCGGCCGGTCGATCACGGTCCCGGTGAACTGGTCCTCGTATCGAAGGTTGATTTGCCACTCGGGCTGACTTGCGACGAACGAGTCCAAGCGGACGCGCTGCGCCTCAAGGGAGTTCGGCTGGCGTTCCTCATCGGTCGAGATGCGGGTGTAGGTCGCCACGCGCACCGGCCCGGCGCTCCCTGCCGGGTCGGGTGCGATAGCGAGGGATGCTCGGCTCATGGCTGCTCCTTGGCTCGGGAGCATCCATCTAGATCAGATCGCGGCCGAGTTCTCAACCCATCAAGCCCGCCGGGGTCGGCCTCGATCAGTTCCACGATCAGCTCGCCAAGCGAGACGACGAGCCGCTGTTCCTGCTCGCTGCTCATCGGCCGCGTGCGCGCCGGCAGCAGCCGTATCGGCTCATCCGCGCCCGTATCCCGGCGCGCACAGCGGCCTCGCCTACGGACACCCTGCGGGGCGCGGCTGTGGCCCTGATCGTCGCTGCTGGCGTCGTGGGTCGGTCGCTGGGTGCCGCTCATGTGAGCAGCTCCCAGCGGAGCTTCTTGCCGGTCGGGTGCGTGTCGGCGGCGGGGCGACCGGGGCGGTTCCAGCGCCCGCCGCCCGCTTGGGCGTCGGCGAGCGTGAACCCGCTTGCGCGTAGAGAGGCGCCGCCCTCCTCGGGCAGCGTGTAGGTGATGACCTTGCGGTAGCCGAGCGCCTTGACTGCTCGCCACGCTGCGCGGTAGAGCATCGAGCAGGCATTCGGCGCCCCATCGGTGCAGCAGCGGCGCACTTCGGCGGTGAACCCGTCATCGAGCGCCCTAGCGATCGGCCGCCCGACCACAGCGACGCCACGCAGCCGCTCGCCATCGGAAACGCCGACGACGCTGATGCAGCCGGGGACGGGCCGGTTGTGGCGGTGGTACTGGGCGATGTAGGCGTTTGCGACCTTGAGCGTCGTCGGGACGATCGTTAGTCGCAGCGAGGCGCGCTCGTGCGCGTATCTGTTCCTTTGCTTGTCATGTTCTGTCAATTGTCATGGTGCCGGCGGAAAGACCCTTACAACAGAAAAAAGGTTGTTTGGGGCGTCTGCGGGTACACGCGCCGCCCCGTAAAGATTCGAGTTACACGCTCACGGCTGCGGGCCAGCGCCACCGTCTGCCGAGACAGTCCTCGACACGACGGTTCGGCTGGCGTGGCGCGGCGGGAAGCTGATCGAAGCGGCGTTGCTGCTCGCGGGCGGGTAGTAGCTCGTAGTGCTCGCCGTCGATTGAGCCCCACACCCACGGCGGGCCGGGCGGTGCGCAGCGCGCGAGGTTCGCCAAGCGGCGCCGGCCGTCGCAGACAAGCAGGACGTTCCCAAGCTCGCGGTGTGGGTCGGCTGCGAGCGCCTGCTTGTAGGCGTCGAGCTTCGCCTTCACCCGCCGGGTGGGCTCGGTCGCGCGGTCTACCTCCAGGTAGAACGTGACCTCGCCGTCAGGCAGCAGGTAGCGGCCGTAGCCGTCCGGGCGCACGCTCGCGCCCGTGCCTTGCTGTGCCTGCTGCTCGCCAAGCCAGCGATACAAACCCTCACCGGGGCGGGTGAGGCTGCGTTCGATTATGGCGAGGAAGAAAAGCGCGACCGCGCGGCGGTGCTCGAGGTCCGGGATCGACAGGCCCGGCGGACGACGTGCCGGTGCGCCGATCGCGCGCCGCCCGTGTGGTGAAAGGAACCACAGCGCCTCGGAGCGTCCGCCGCGTTGTGAGCGCGCCGGGTACACACGCAACAGCAGGTCGTGTGCCTCCAGTTTGACGAGTCGTTCACGGCAGGTACGAACACCCGAAAAGAAAAGGAGACGAAGCTCAGAGGTGGATAGGGGCTCGGATTGGGAGAGACGGTCAAGTAGCTCCCGGTCACGGATAGTCAAAGCAGCGAGAGCAAGTGTCATGGCCGCCCGCCAGCAGGGAACAGGTGTTCATTGTCGGGGTTTGCCTGTGCGCCGGGATCGCTGCGCTGGTGCGGGGATACCGGGGGCGGGGGTCCTCCCTCAGTGGGAGCCCCGACCGGAGGACCGAACGGCGGAACCTCAGCACTCCCCGAGTCGAAGTTGTCACCTGCTTGTTCGTCGGCGTGGGCATGTCCGGGTGGCGGCTGCTCGATACGGCCGTAGCGCTCACGGATCGCCGCTTCCACCGCCCGGCGGTCGCTCGCATTGGCGCGGGCGCGCCCGCGGACCACGCTCGCGGTATCGCCCCGCGTGGACGGCGGTGGTGACTCGGTGGTCGCGGTCGCGGCTGGTAGCTGGTGATGTTCGTGAGCGACGCGGCAGGCGATCGTGTGCGCTGAGAGGTGCAGGAGGTCGTGCGCGTCCAAGCGCGGCTGGAAGTGAACGGCCATGCGTTTCGCGTCCGCGGCGCCGAGCCCAAAGCAGAGCTTGGTCTGACAGTTCGCGTCCACGGCCTCCGCGAGCTCGCTGTCTTTGAGCTGTGCGAGGTTCTGGTGTGCGAGCACCATCCCGACGCCGTAGCCGCGCGCCTGCGCGAGCGCTGTTGCCATGCCCTGCGGCATGTGGCAGAAGCGGTGGCACTCATCCACGAGACACAGGAACGACGGGCGGTCGCTGAGCGCAAGTGGCCCGAGTTGCTGCGCGGCCTGCCACGCGCGATGCAGCAGCACCGAGCCGATCAGGTCTGCGGCGTCCTCCCCGAGCGTTTGCGGGAGTGACACGAGCAGCCACCGGCCCGCGTTGATCCGCTCGGTGAGGTCCGGCGCGGCAGGCTGGCAGAGCATGTTGCGTAGCTGGCGGTTGCCGAGCAGCGCGCGCAGCTTGTTCGAGAGCGGTGCGAGCGCCTGCACCCTGGCCTGCTCGCTGAGCGTCTGCCACTGGCGCCAGAACACGTCCAGCGCTACGGGGTCGCTCGCCCGATACCGGGTCCGCTCGCCAGGGTCAGACAAGAGCGTGAGCACGTCCGCCAACGTCGGTGCCGGCCCGGCCGGATCACGTCCACACAACAGCGTCGTGAGCGCGGAGCGCAGGATGTCCTCTGTGCGTGGACCCCAGAACCGTGAGAACAGGCGGGCGAAGATGCCGCAGATAGCGTGCGCGTGCGCGTCACCGTCGCCGGGCGTGCTGGCGAGCAGGTTCAACGCTGGCGGGTGGCTCGTGTCGCCGAGGTCGAGCAGGTCAACGTCCTCGACGCGCTCGGCAGGGATGCGGGCGAGTGTCAGTGTGGTTAGCTCGCCGGTGGGGTCGAGCACTATCCCGCCCATGCCTGCGCGGATCGCCTCGACGGTCATGTTCAGCAGTAGCGTGCTCTTGCCGCGGCCGGTCGGGCCGAGCACGTGCGCGTGCTCAAGCAGCGCCTTCGGCTCAACGCGAATCTCGCGGTCAAACCCGGCGTGGTCGCTGCGGCCGAGCAAAAGCCCGTGTGACGGTGCGTGCGCAGCCGGCGCGATACTCCGAGAGGGCGCCTCACTGAACGACAGCGGAGCGAGCGCGGTTTCCTCCGGCACCGCGATCAACGCCGCCGCCTCGCTGCTGCTCAACAGCAGTCGTGGTTTCACGGGCGGCAGGCAGAAGGTCATGCGCCGTTTGCAGAACGGCTCGAAGCTCGTGTGTAGCCCGCCGAGGTCGTGGAACTGCCCGAACGCCGCGAGCAGGCCGCCAAGCCGGCCGCCCGAACGCCGCCGCCCATCCGCCCATGCCCCAACACGGAGCGTCGCGGCGAGCAGAGGTTGTGCGGCCTTCGCCTCGATCGCCTTCGCGCGCTCAAGCGAGAACGGGTCCACCCGTGTCTGCTGGCCCGTTGGCGGCGAACCGGGCAAGAACACGTCGATGAACTGAAGCAGCAGCCCGCCGACAACTTGAAGCGCACGCAGCGCTATGTCCGGTTGCAGGCCGCGCCCGGCGCGCAGCCGTCGCGCCTGCCCGCGCGCCCGGTTCGCCGCTGAGCGCGGCGGCGCCTGCAAGACAAGCTGGATCGCGCCACCCTCGCGCGGTTCGTGTGCACGCAGCGCTGCCAACAACTGGCCGGCAGGGTCAACACGATGATCGACCCGCAGCGGCAAGAATCGTGAGCCGCCGGGAGCGAGACTCGCCACCCGCATGTGCTCGCACATCTCGGCAGGCGGCCCGAGCCCGATCGTCTCGACAGTGACGCCGCCGAGGCCCTGCTCGACCGCCGCGCGGACCTGCGCCACCGGCACACCACCCGAGACGAACAAGCCGCACGCCGCGCGATCCTCCGTCGATGACAACTCCAACGCAACCCACGGCGCCGGCCCAAGCAACGGGCACGGCAGCCCGCCAGCGAGCGTGCTCATCAACGACTCGACCGCCGCCCGCGATACCTGCTCGCCAAGGCGAACCTCAAAGAAGCGACCTTCCGCAGCAAGACGACGGCGCCCCCACACCCACCACACCAAGACCAGCAGGAGCACCGCGAACGCGAGCACGAGCAGCGGTGCGAGCGTCCCGAACACAGAGAGCGAGTGGTGAGCAAACGACGAGCCCGCCTGGCGCAGCGGCCGGTCTGGCGCGCGCATGAACCGCTCAGCAGCGCGAGACGGGCGAAGAAGATGCGGTGTGTCGTGATTTCTCATATCTGTTGGTTCTGTCTCCTTTCGTAAAGGGAACGTCGATTCAGAGCGCCAACGGGACAGCCGGCGCCGCCGCCACGCGGCGGCGAACTCCGACCCAGGAGCCCTCCCAATAAGGAAAGGTGCTTTTTGGGGCTCCTGCGGTACAGCCCCACGCGAAAACTTCGCTAGTGGGTGGGCATCTAGGTAAGGTCGATTCAGGCCCCGTTTTGGGACAAGCTCGCCAAATCTTTATCTCCGCGAACACCCAACAAAGGTCCAATCCGGTGCCCACGCGGTACACGCCGCCGCCGTGTCAGCGCTTTGCCAGTGATCTGTCAGCTAGGTGCAACGGCTTGCCAGTTGAAAGCCGACGCGCCGAGGTCATGCGCACCACCAGCTTGGCTCAAGCTCCACGCCGACAGCAGGACGGCCGAGATCGGCCGCCTTCACGAGCGTCGTGCCGATCCCGCACATCGGATAGGCCACGAGATCGCCGCGCTCGGAGTACGTCTCGATCATCCCCCGCGCGAGCGCCGGGAGCATCTTGGCCTTGGAGAGGACTTGCAGCCGGACAATGGGGTCCAACGGCACCCTGCGGTACAAGTCCGCCTATGGGTACTTCCTCGAAAGGAGCTGGTATGTCTGGTCCGATGCGGCGGGTTATTCCCGTCGGCTACCACGTCTGCAAGCTGTCGCTGGTTGGCGAGAGCCCCCTCCTGATGTCTTCCGGTGAGGCGGATCGCGACAGCGATACGTTCAAGGCTTTCCGGTCGCTCTCAAAGGTCCGCAGCAAGTCCGATGAGCAGGAGTCTAGGCTCCGTGAACTTGAGTGGTACACGCGGCTCTATTACGACGAGAAGATCGGCGTGTACATACCTGGCAAGAACATCAAGGAGTTGCTGCGCTCGGCAGCTACGAAGTGGCGCAAGGGCGAGGACATCAAGCGATCTCTCGTGGTCCCCGAATATCGCATCCCACTCGTCTACGAAGGACCCAAGAAGCCTGCGGATTTGTGGGCGACGGGCTTCCGCTATACGGCGATGGTCGCCAACTCGGGCGCCGGCTCTGGACGTGTCCCTCGCACGAGACCCTGCTTTGACGAGTGGGCGCTTGAGTGCGAGATCGCCTACGACCCCGAAGACCTCGATCTCAGTCTGATCGAAGACGTTGTTGGACGCTCACCTAAGTATGGGCTCGGCGACTACCGGCCGGAGTTTGGTGCTTTCAGCGCGAGCATCGTGTTCGAGCGCGAGCAGCGCCTGCCCGCGCGCGCGAATGGTGCCAAGCCGCGAGACAAGAAGGCCGAAAAAGCCGTAAAAACGATGGCTCGCCGAATCAAGACTTCTGGATAGACTAGGCGTGCATGGCGCGCCCAGCCCGGGACTGGCGAGGCGCGGCCCGGTCGGGCAAGTCAAGGCGTGGCTCGGCTCTGGCGTGGCTTGGAATGAAGATGAGAGGACGCCGACTCGAATCCGGCGTCCTCTCAATTTCGCTACGCTGAAACCGCCCTGGCGTCGCGCGGCTGGGCGGGGCAAGGCGCGTCCTGGTCTGGCTTGGCGCGGTGTGGCGCGGCGCGGTATGGATGGCGGGGCATGGCTTGGCTTAACGTTTTCCGCTCACTGAAAAACTGAACTGAAGCTAGCCGACTGCTGCCCAAAGGGACCGCCAGCAGTCACTCGGGCAAAGCTCGCGTCCGCCGGAATCGGTATGCACGCGGCCCACGCACGAGTCGTACTCTGGCGGTTGCTCGGCAAGGATTAGCCGGCCTTTCATGCCGTCGTGGGGTTCGGCATGAGCGGATGGGCTCAGGTCAAGCTCGGTTATCCGCATGATCCCTTGCCCCCTTTCAGAGCGTCAGTATGCGGTCGAGGTATTTGGCGACCTCGGAGGCGATCGACCGCCCGGCGCGGCGTTCGATCAACCCGGCTGCCTCCAAACGGTCCAGCGCGTCGATGATGGAGCCCTTCTGCTTCTTCTTCGCGCCGAAGGCGTGCCAAAGCTGCTCGACGGTGAGCGGTCCTTGCCCGTCGTTGCCGCGCACGATCAGGCTTTCGAGGACCGCGCTATCCCAGACGTGCTCGTGCCGAGAATCGGGGTCTGTGCGCTGCGTGATTTCGTGGTAGTAGACGGCTGCGTGCGTCGCGGTTGCCAGGTCGTTCCAACGGTGGACGAGGCCCCCTACGCGCAGGCGTTTGAGGCTCGCCGGGACGTGGCCCGGAGTGCTGACGATGCGCGCGACCTCGGCTTCTGAGATTGGTCGTTGCCGCTCGTTGTCGAGCATGATCTGAAGCACGGCCTGGTCGAGATAGGCGTGCGCCTCAGATTCGAGTGAGCTACTTTGATCGTGCATGGGAGCGATATCTCCTGTGTCACGGTCTCGGGCGGGGCTGCAATCCCCGCGCCGGGGCCATATTTGCCTGTACGAACGGCAGCTATACGGGCAGCGCGGCGCCCCATGTGCGCGGGACACGACCCTGACACGCAGCGACTACGGTCACGCAACGCGCGTCGCCGGCAGCGCACGGAACGAGGCGGCGGCGAGGCGATAGCCCACACCGCGCGTCGCGCACACCAGCCCATCGGCGCCGGCCTCAGCGAGCTTGCGCCGCAGCCGCGAGGCGTGAGAGTCCAACGTCCGCGTACTACCGGGCAAGCGAAACCCCCACACCTCCCGCAACAACTCGTCCTTGGTATAGACACGGCCGGGGTCGCGGGCAAGGTACACAAGCAGCGCGTACTCCAAGCGGCGCAGGGCTACAGGACTAGCGCCGATCGTGACCTCGTGCGCGGCGGTGTCGATCCGAAGCTCCCCATACTCGATCACGCAAGGCCCCTCCGCGAGGCCACGCCGCACGAGCGCCTGCACGCGGGCGCGCAGCTCGGGATACGCGAAAGGAGCGCGCAACACGTCATCGGCTCCCGCCTCGAACCCCCGCAGCACGTCCCCAAGGTCGCCGTTCGGCGTCATCCAGAGCGTCCGTAGACCCCGCTTGGCCTCGGGCATGAACGCGCCCGCGCGGAGCCTGCGCAGCACGTCAAGCCCCGCGCCTCGGCGCGTCGCACGCCCGAAGATCACAAGCTCAACCTCCCACTCGCTGCATACGGCGCGCAGCTTCGCCGCGTCGCTGGCACGACGGACCTCATAGCCGTCCAGCGCCAGCTCGTCGGCAAGCGCGAGGTTCACGTGCTCCTCGCCGTAGAGCAGCAGCACAATCGGGTCATCATTCAGGAGCGAGCGTCGCCCCGTAGCATCGGGCGCGAGCGCGGGCTGGGCGTGATTCTCGGTGGACGTGGCGGTCATCTGGCCTCCTTTTCGGGGCACCAAAGAAAGCCGCCAGCGAGCAGACGACCACACCGCAGACAGCTACGGTAGGCCCTGGGCATCGAAGGTGGTTGCTTCGGTGCTCTGGCCGGGCGGGTGGACAAGACCCGTCCGGCCGCATGAATGGTCAATTGACGCGGATGAGATAGCGACGCCCCCGGACAGACCATTTCCCGCCACGACGGCAAGCCCAGCCCGGCCAACTATTCCGCTTCGTAGAGCGACATTCCCCACCAGGAAGTTCAGCAGTGCGCTTGGCACGGTCGTCGGCGCCCCCCTGCATAGAGACGAACATATGTTCGATCTGGCGCAGGAGGTAGGCTTGCGATCACGAAGGAGTCATCGCCTTGGCCGACAACAGCGCAATCGAGTGGACGAACGCGACTTGGAACCCCGTTACGGGTTGTGACAAGGTTTCGCCGGGCTGCGCGCACTGCTACGCGGAGACATTCGCTGAGCGCTGGCGGGATATCCCCGGCCACCCCTACCAGCAGGGTTTCGATCTGCGCTTGTGGCCGAACCGGCTCGACCAACCGTTGCGCTGGAAGCGTCCACGGACGATCTTCGTGAACTCGATGAGCGATCTTTTCCACGAGCGCATCCCCGAGTCGTTCATACGGCAGGTGTTCGAGGTCATGGAGGAGGCGAGCCAGCACACCTTCCAGATTTTGACCAAGCGCCACGAGCGACTAGCAGAGCTGGCAGCGACCTTGCCCTGGGCTCCGAATGTTTGGATGGGAGTCACCATCGAGAACCGGCGCTTCGTACACCGAGCGGACTACCTACGCGAAGTCGATGCAGCGGTGCGATTCATCTCCGCTGAGCCCCTGTTGGGGCCACTCGAAGGACTCGACCTCAGCGGCATCGACTGGCTGATCGCGGGCGGCGAGTCTGGCGCGAAGCATCGACGCTGCGACGCGGCCTGGATACGCGACCTACGCGCTCGCTGCGCTGAGGAGGACGTGGCGTTCTTCTTTAAGCAGTGGGGAGGTCGCACGTCAAAGGCAGGGGGCCGACTGCTCGATGACCGAACCTACGACGCCATGCCGTCGCCGTCCGATCGTGCGCGGCACCGCGAGCTAGCTATCGCCGCCGTTTAGCCGCCGCTTGCGTGGGCCGCTCTCCATGTCAAAGAGCGTTGTCTGTCCAAGCTCCTCCTCAACCCGCAGACGCACTCGGTCGAACACCCAATCCATGATTCGCTCGCCGGCATCGTTGTCAGTAGCGAAGATCAGGAAGTACATGGGCTGGCCGTTGGACTTCTTGATCTGCCGGTCAAGCACCGTCGCGTAGCCCAAGCGCTTGAAGCCCTCCGCGTACATACGCACATACTCGCCGCGCGCGTCCTCGGGGCTGATCTGGCTGGACTCGCGCCGCGCGTAGATGTCTTTCCAGCCATCGTGCCCGTAGATTCGGGTCACAAGCTCTGGATGGTCGGGCGCGAGCCGCACGAATCCCATATCGGTTGGGAACAAGATGAGTTGCTCGATCTTGTTGGGGCTGTGCCCGCGCTTGTGCTCGGCGATCGCCTCAACCGTCGGCCATTCAAGCTCCGATCCCTCGGGGTCGAGGAACGCAAACGCCGGAGCCCGTCGAGGAATGAGGCCCAACATGGCTGCGACAATCTTGTTGGCGTCCTTGTTGAAGCTCTCCACCCGATCGCCATAGCGTTCGGTGCGATGCACCAGCGCCTTGAAAGCGCCGGCGTGGCTCTCAGCGACGGCGACCTTGATTGCCTCGGGCGACCCTGCCTCCAAGGCGATCAGCGCAGAGCCATTGATCTCCCGGTCGCGGGTCGTGGACCAGTTCAACCCGGTTCCAGCGAATAGGTCCAGGGCATACCAGCCGCCGGCCGTCCTGCACGCCTTCGCAAAGGAGTTGAGATAGGCGTCGAGGATCATCAGCTTCTCCTCCGTCCACGACGCAGCATCTCGCGCCGGGTGGCCGTCTGCCGCCTTATGAAACGTCGCTCGCGCCATGCGGCCCGCGACTTTAGACGGCGCTGCGGAGGTTCTACGTTCGCGCCGTGTCCCAGATAGCGATCCCCGCCCTCTCCTGGCGCGCGCGGCTCAGGGCGATCCACCCGCGGCCAGATCACGGAATCGTCCTGTCAGCGAGGGCTATAGCTGGGACTCGCCGGAGCGACGCTATCCGCTACATATCCGGGTGCGATTCTTGCCGCGATTCGGCAGGCACGACTGGAATCCCCCAGCCGCGGGTCGGGTCGAGCCGCCGAGGAAGCACCTGGTAGAAGATGCGTCGTGCCAGCGGACTCTTGTATTCATGGTGCCGCAGCGCATAGTGCCAGTGACCGACAAGCCACAGCGCGAGCCCGACAACGAACAGAAGGATCGCAGCGGCGTTGCCGACAAGCGCGAGGTTCAACGCGGCAAGCGCGGCAACAACCAGTCCTGCGGCACGTAGGAGCACGCCGCCGACCATCCAGAAGCCAACGCAGGCGATGATCGCAATGCCGATCGCGGCGACAAGCATCAGGAGCCTCCTTGCACCATCGGGACGAGTCTAGCTTTGCCGCAGTTTAGATCCTCGTGCTGGAGGATGTAGGCAGGGCACGACCGGGGCACGCCTACTTGGCAGCGTCGTCCAGCGACATTCGCCTGCCGGGAAGGCGCGCGGAGCGGTAGGTCGGTCGATCTGATTGCGTGCATCCACGCGGAGCAAGGGTCAAGCTCGGCCCTGCTGGTCCGTGCGCGATCGGCGCTCCGTCGCTCCCGTGGGAATCGTCACTTGGCCCCGTTCTCGGTCAGCACGACGGGGGCGTGCGTGGTGACCTCCTCGAACCTCTTCGGGTCGCGCAAATCCTTCACCAGCTTCCTCACCCAGGCGTCGGTGTAGAGGTAGTCGCAGTGGGGCTCGTCCCACAAGCAGTAGCGCTGGTCGGTCAACTCGGGGCGCTGCGCGTGCCTGTCGGGGCGGACCTCGTAGAAGTGCCAGGCTCGCGTGTGGTGCGCGAAGACGTTGAACCTCACGCCGAGCCCGGCTTCCACGAGTTCGGCCACGCGCTTGGGCTTGTGGAGGCCCATGTTCTGTACCGGGACCGCCTGCCGGCGCACGATGGTCTGCACCACGTCTCGCGCCTGGCGCTGCTCGTCGGTCATCTCCTCCTCGCGCACGAAGCGCACGACGGCGTCGGCCTCGGTCCTCGGCCCGGTCTGCGGCAGGAGCAGCACGCGGAAGTCGTAGCGGTGGTCGCCCTGCACCTCCTCGGGCAGCGAGGCGTCGTAGTCCCGGATGAAGGCGGTCACCTTCTTAGGGAGCTTGCGGTGCGTGCGCTCCAGGATCTTCACGGCGTCGGGCGTGAGGCTTGAGAGGAACACCGGGAAGCGCAGGCTGTCGCCGATGCTCTCGGCCTCGCCGAAGATGCGCACGCACGCCTCCTCGTAGTCGAGCATGTGCGCCTGCGTCTTCCCCGCCACGACCACGGCGAGGAGCTTGTCGTAGCGGTGCTCGATCTTGTTGCGCAGGTGGATGAAGAACTCGACGTTGCGCCGCACGGGGTCGTTCTCGTCGGCGTACTCGGCGGCGAGGCAGTCCGCGAGGCCCCAAGTCTTCGGCTCGCCTTCGACGCGCACGAGCCGGCGCCCGCTCCAGTGGCGGAAGTCGATGCCGTCACGGTCGAAGCGCGCGTGCAGCAGGTAGAGCCATGCCAGGTGCATGTGGACGATGAAGCCCTCCAGGCTGCGCTCGGAGGTGGAGCGGTTGTATAGGTCCACCGCCAAGCAAGCCTCGTTCTTCGAGGCTTGGAGCGTGTGCCACCACCTGGGGCGTCGCGCCATATGCCGCCCCATGATATGAGCGCGTCCCCCTGCCCGATGGCCGGAACAGCCGAGCAAGCGGCATCTGTCGCACAGCCTGAATCAGTGCCCTCGCGTGAACCAAGGCGCGCCCGCTGGCAGCTCCCTATTCCGCTTCGTCAAGCGACATGCGCCCGCCCGGTAGCCGCGCTGAGCGGTTCGACTTGAGGTCGGTTGGCTCCATTCGGCGCTCTGGAGGAGTTTTCCCTACAAATGAGCACCTTCGCATCACGCGGGGGTGCTGTTGACTGCAGTTCTGCACGCACTCGTCTCGGAGGACCATGGAGGCGCCACTCCAGTGGCTGCCGAGGTCTCGGTCGTGGACCGGCCCGGAACTTCTGTTCGAACACGCGCGAGGAGGCGTGACTATGGCTAGACCGTGGCGCAAGCGCTCAGGCTGGCCGTACGTCGGCAAGAGCGGCGGGCGCTCCTAGCGGGTCGGCTTTTACACGCCGTCGCGATCGCAGCGACCCCGGCGGAGCGGTTCAACCGGCCGCATACGCCTCGGGCCTGGCGGGGGCAGGCACCACGCAACGGCGGTTGTGCAGGCCGGATTCTTGCCCCGTGCCATCTGACCCAGCCAGACTGGCCTACCACAGTCACGCCTGGCGACCCGTCTCTCGCGCACCTGCGTTCTCAGGATGCAGTCGTCTTCGCCGGCACCCAGCCAACGCCCGCCCCGGACAACGAGTAGGCGCCGAGGGTTACGACACGATCACCACTGCTTTTCTCCGGCGCAAGCGAGCGTCTGCCCAGCGCAAGCAGCGGCTTAGACTGGGATGGCCGCGCTCGCGTGCTCCACGGCCCAGTCGAGAGCGTAGTCTGCGACTTCCTCCCAGCCCTGCTGACCGACCGTAAAGTGCGAGCGGTCGGGGAACTCCTTGTAGTCGGTTAGCGCGGTGGACCTACGCTGGAAGCGCTTGGATGTGGCCTTGTCGATCGACGCGGGCACGACGTGGTCTGAGCCCCCGGCGATGAGCAGCAACGGCGCGCGGTTCTCGTTCTTGAAGTCGAGCTGCAGCGCCGTGCGGGGGTTGAAGTTCGCGAAGGCGCCTTCGAACAGCACGCGCCCGGGGCCTGGGACCGCGTAGCGTTCGAAGGCCGCGCGGGCATCCTCGTCGTCCATCGTGTTGGTGAACGAGTAGTGGAACTCCTCGAAGGTCAGGGCCACTGCGCGGTGCCTGTTCGCCGGGTTCTTGAGCACGGGGAAGCCAGATCGCAGGGTCGAGAAGGGGAGCTTCGTGATTCCCCGCACGCCGGCCGCGTCGATCGCAACGCCTGCCGCTCCGAGGCCGCGGTCCAGCAGAACCTCGGTGAACGCGCCGCCGAACGAGTGTCCCATGATGATCGGCGGCATGTTGAGATTGCGGATGAGCGAGTCGTAGCTATCGATGATTTCTTCGATGCCGAGGTTGTCGATCGCGCTCGTGTCATGGCGAAGCTGATCGGCATCTACGTCCATGCCCGGCCATGCCGGTGCGAGCACTTGATAGCCACGACCGCGGAAGCGCTCGATCCAATGCTCCCAGCTCAGCGGCGTCATCCACAGTCCGTGGATGAGCACAATCGTGTCGGGGGCGGTCGACTGCTCGGCGCTCATGTGTTCCTCCTCGTCTCGGTTTCGCGACGGTCACGCCCCTTCACCGCCGATCCAAAAGGCGGTCCGGAAACTCGCCCCTTCTACACCGCACTCTACGCCCGTGAGGAGCCGATGTCGACCCCTCGAGCGGAAATCGACGTGTAGGCTGCGCCCATGGATCTTGAACTGTCGGACAAGGTTGCCGTTGTGACCGGAGCGAGCAAGGGGATCGGCCTGGCGGTCGTCCGCGAGTTGGCCGCCGAGGGAGCCAAGGTCGTGGCAGGAGCGCGCCATGTACAGGCGCTGGAAGGAATCGACGGCGTGACGCCCGTGAACGTCGATCTCGCTCACCCGGACGGTCCGGGGCGGCTGATCGGCCATGCGATCGACGAGCTAGGCCGCGTGGACGTGCTCGTCAACAACGTCGGCGCAGCGCACGTGCGGTTGGACGGCTTCCTGAGCCTGAGCGACGCCGACTTCGAAGCCTCGCTCCAGCTCAACTTCTTCGCGGCGCTGCGTGCGACCCGCGCTGCGGTGGAGGACATGATCATGCGCAAGGAGGGCACCGTCGTCAACGTTGCGTCCGTCAACTCGTTCTTCGAGCCTGACGGTGGGGTCATCGACTACGGTGCCGCGAAGGCCGCGCTTGTCAACCTGGCCAAGGCGCTGTCGCAAGAGCTCGGACCGAGTGGGATCCGCATCACGAGCGTGTCGCCGGGGCCGGTTGCGACCGACCTCTGGCTGGGCGAGCAAGGGGTCGCGGAGATGGTCGGCCGCGCAACTGGCGAGGGCGCCAACGCCGTTCGCGACCAGATGGCCGCGAGCATGCCAACTCGCAGGTTCACCACGCCGAGGGAGGTCGCGACGATCGTAGCCCTGCTCGCTTCGCCGCGCATGGCCAATGTCACGGGCGCGAACTGGGTCATCGACGGCGGTCTGGTCAAGACGGTGTAGCCGCTGTCACCGGAGTCAGGACCTGCAGGACGTGTCGCTGCGAGACTCCCGCTTCCCCGCGATCGCGAGCGTCCGGATGACATCGGAGCAGACTGTTGAGTCGGACGGTGGCTGTTGCGTAAAGGGGTGCCGTCGTCCGGCGGGCTTAAGAGGATGTCTGTATGCCCCAGAACTTCATTGCTTGTGAGCGTGAGCAGGAGCTGCTGGCTCCGTAGGCCGCGATGAACGACCCGGACACCGAGTTCTGGGTTTATTCCTCAAGGGCGACGGCGGGCCGCCGGAGATGCCGTCTCCTCCGGCCACCACGGACGTCACCACCTTGACCGCGGTGGCAACCACCAGCTCAAACCGCGCTCTGGCGTCATCGCGATCACATGCGGCGAATCGACCCCGAGACCCGCGCCTACCTGCAGCGCAAGGAGCCGAGGCCAGGGCGTGGACGAGGTCGATCTGACGCAGGCCCCGTCGGTTGCCAGACACGCGATCCACGAGCAGAACCTAGGGCCCATCGAGCACCGCGATCGTGACCGTGAACCCCGTCCGCCGCCGCAACTCCTCCAAGTGATGGCGGGCGTGCTCCTCAAGGCATATGGCTTATCTAGTCGGAGGCGAACGGCGGCCGGACGGGACACGAGCATGTTCTCTCCCTCCGGTTTTGCGCGAAAGCGGTCCTTCTATTCGGCCAGGAAGACGATAGCCGAGAATTGTGTGTCGTGGGGAAGGCGCGTCGCGTAGGTCGTGGCGATCTGACCCGAACACCGCCAAGTACGGGCGTGGCCCCTGCTTCGCCTTTGCGAGGAGCAGTCGCGCTGGTGATTGACCTCCCCGTCGGTCCGTCGTTTGGCGTGACGACACGACATGCAGGCGGCTGCTGTGCTTTGCTTGGTCTACCGACGGCCCAAACCGGCGGTCGTCACAAGATTTGGAGGTGCTCTGATGAGCGCGACGGAGATTGACGCGGGCAAGCTCGAAGCCTTCATGGGCCAGGCGGTGACGGACATGGGCGCGATCATCAGCGGTCCGCTGATGCTGATCGGCGAGAAGCTCGGACTCTACAGAGCGATGGCTCATGCGGGACCGCTGACCTCGCAGGAAGTCGCGGAGCGCTCTGGTGCGGCTGAGCGATACGTTCGCGAGTGGCTGGGAAACCAGGCCGCGGGAGGCTATGTCACCTACGACCCCCAGAGCGACCGCTACACGCTGCCGGACGAGCACGCGCTTGCGCTGGCGGACGAAGACAGCCCGTTTTACATCCTGGGTGTCTATGACTTGATCGCATCGTTGTACGCCGACGAAGATCAGATCATCGAGGCATTTCGCAGTGGCGAGGGGATGGGCTGGCACGAGCACGACCATCGCCTATTCCGTGGCACCGAGCGATTCTTCCGGCCCGGCTACCGCGCCCACCTCGTCGCTGAGTGGATTCCGGCCCTAGGCGGAGTCCAGGAGAAGCTGCAGCGCGGCGCCAAGGTCGCCGATGTCGGCTGCGGCCACGGAGCGTCGACGATCATCATGGCGGAGGCCTTCCCGAACTCGCAGTTCTTCGGATTCGACTACCACGACGCGTCGATCGAGCGTGCACGTGAGGCCGCGAAGGACGCGGGCGTCGCCGATCGCATCACCTTCCAGGTCGCCGCTGCCAAGGACTTTCCGGGTGAGCACTATGACCTCGTGTGCGTATTCGACTGCCTGCACGACATGGGTGACCCGGTGAGTGCCTCCGCGCATGTTCTGGAGACGCTCGGCTCAGACGGCACGTGGATGATCGTCGAGCCGTTCGCGAACGATCGCCTCGAGGAGAACCTCAACCCGGTCGGGCGCGTCTTCTATGGCGCCTCGACCGTGATCTGCACCCCGGCGTCGCTCGACCAGGAGGTCGGCCTCGCGCTCGGCGCCCAGGCCGGCGAGGCGCGACTGACCGCTGTGCTCAAGGAGGGCGGATTCACCCGCGTGCGCCGTGCGACCGAAACACCGTTCAACCTGATCCTCGAGGCACGGCCTTAAAGGCCCCGTACAAAGAGAGACCAAGAAGCTAACTGATAGTTGGTGCTGACCTTCGCGGTGCTCCTTCCCGAGCAAGCAGACGTGTCGGTCCTACCCATCGCCACACCACTCCTGCTCGGGCGTTGCGAACACATCGCCGGCCCCTCGCCGAGACAGCTAGCCTCAAGGATGTGCTGCGACCCAGTCGTTGGGCGAATGTGGCATCCGAAGCTTTGCCTCTTGGGGAGGGGCCGCAATGTGGTTTGCATCGGCGGAACAAGCGCGGTCCGGCCGACAGCCTCAATGCTTGCCCAGATTTCTCGGATGGGAGACGGGCAAGTAAGGTAGGGCACGTTCGAGCTTACCGTTTTACTATAAACCCCTTCGTCGTACCCACCGACGCGGTGCCCGTTGGAGTAAACGCACCCTTTGCTGTCAACTTCACTCTTGTCGAGCGCTTGAGCAACTTTCTCCCCGCTACCGTCAGCCTCAACTTGACCTTGCCTGTCCCCGCCGCCGTAAAGCTGACCTGACCGCTGGCAACAAGCATCGGCTTTACCGTACCGTGCTTGGCCAGTTTGGCGCCCACCGGCAACTCATACCACTGCACCGTAAGTCTTCCTGCCTCTAGGGCCTGAAAGCTCATGGTCAGCCCGCTATCCCTGAGCAGAGCCCCGATCTTGGCGGCCGTGCCTGATGGAACAAGCTGACGGGCCAGTGAGGCCAGAAGCTGACCACTACTGATGGCGGCGGTAATGCCTGTGCCAGTGTTGGTTGCCGTGGTTGCCGTGCCGGTGGTGGCCGGCGGCTTGCTCGCCACTTCTTCTTCAGGGTGTTTGTGGGTTTCTTCTGTGCCTGCACTGAGCACCACATTTTCGGTTCCAGACGATGACCCCAGGTAATTGGCATCGCCACCGTAGGTCGCGCTGACGGTATGGGCCCCATAGGACGCATAGCTGGCCTGACAAGTGGCCGTCGCCGAGACTCCAGCTTGGGTCAGCGGTCGGCCTGAGCAACCAGTGATTGCCGTGCTGCCATCAAAGAACGTCACACCGCCACTCAGTGCGGGACCACCGGAGCCGTTGGGTGTCACGGTGGCGGTGTAGGTCACGGTTTCACCCCGCGGCGGGGTAGCGTTGGAGACGGCGAGTGCTGTGGTAGTCGCCTGCCTTGTCCCCGATGCCGGACACGCCGTTTCCGTAGTACTGACTCCTTCACTCGCGCCACCATTGAACGCGGCATCGCCAGCCCAGGCAAACTTTCCCGATGGACAGGTGCTCGGTACGGCGACGCTGTTGAAGGTCACGCCGCTTTCTTCACGAGTCGCCCCGACGTTGAGCGTCAATGCCGTAATGCTGGCGTCAGGCGCACCAGGCACCGTTTCTATGGTCGGGATTGCAAGCACCAGGTCTTGGCCGTAGGGAGCACTATCGCTGACGTAGTGCCCTTCCAGAATTATTTCTATCTGCACGGGCGGCCCACCTTCCACAAAGAAGTAGAGCACGCCACTTGGGCCAAACACCGCCTGCACCACGGCGGTCTCTTCAATGGCTTCGGTCCCGAAGTACAGCACTAGTTTTAGTGAGCCAACCGGTCCGGCAAGTGAGCCGGCCGGACAGCCCGTGGGGCCAAGTTGTTCGATGACGGCCTCGTTGCACGTTGGAAAGCCGACGTCCGACAGACCAGTGCCAGCCGGCAGATGGATAGTCAGTCCCGTTAGCGGATCGACATGGCCGTGGTATTCGCTGCCACCGAGCGTCAGTTCGGTGGTGTAGCTGGTTCCTTCCCCAAGACGACTGGTGAGTGAGAAGCTCGAGGCGAAGCTCACGCTGCGGGCGGCACTGGCGACCGATGGCAGCAATAGCGAGCAGCCGCAAGCCATGAGCGCGGTCAGCACGGAGAGCAACCGTACTGAGTGCCAACGTTGCTGGGTCTCGTGCGGGCGCGTCTGCATTACTGGAGGTCTCCTTTGACTGTCGAGCTTGGGGCCGATACGAGGGGTGGCACCGGCCCAGGCGGTCTTGCTGCATGGATATTCCTGCTAACCGACTAGTAGGAATAAGCTACACGATCCCTGGATCGCCCGCCCGAACGTCAAGCTCCCCAAGCCAGAACCCGCCTAGCCGCCTTCGCCCAGGACTACGCCAGGCGACATACGCAGCATGGATCTCCCGAACCCGCATCGGATCCCGCCGGCCACCCACAACCTGGACCAGAGCATCTACTATCCAGCCCGGCCGTCGCCGTCGAAGCCTGACTCCGAACCACCCTCGGCGGCGTTTCACTGGTTCGCGCCGCCGCCAGCTTCTCGGTCAACCGGGCCAACGGCCCCTGAAGATCATGTTCGATAGAACTCCGATTAGCTCCATGTAACCTAGTCGATCCGCATGCCCCCTGAGCACCGGCCAATCGACGCTTCATACGAGCAGATCGGCCGCGGGTACACCTGTGCGCGTCGCACCGAGCCGCGGATCGCCGCACGCATCTTCTCCGCGCTCGGCGACGCTCATACGGTACTGAACGTCGGCGCCGGCTCCGGCTCCTACGAGCCGCCCGACCGTGACGTTCTCGCAGTCGAGCCCTCCCGCGTGATGCGTTCCCAGCGCCCGCCTGGAGCGGCGCCCTGCATCGACGCTCGCGCGGAAGCACTGCCGTTCCCTGACCAATCCTTCGACGCTGCGCTGGCCGTGCTCTCCGACCACCACTGGCCCGACCCGATCGCCGGGCTGCGCGAGATGCGCCGTGTCGCGCGGCGAGTGATCGTCTTTCAATGGGACAACGCCCAGATCGAACGCTTCTGGCTGGTCCGCGACTACCTCCCTGAGTATCACACCCTGACCGCAGGCGGACCCACTCTTCGCGAGCGCGCGGCGGCGATCGACACACGCATGGAGCCCGTCCCAATCCCCTTCGACGTGATCGACGGCTTCTTTCACGCCTACTGGCGCCGACCGACGGCCTATCTGCGCGAGCCCGTTCGCCGTGGCTGCTCGGTGTGGGCGCGAGTCGGCGAGCTTGCCGAGCGGCGAGCCGTAACCTCGCTCGCCGAAGACCTCGACAGCGGCGCGTGGGCGGGGCGAAACGCCGAGCTGCTCGACCTGGAGAGCATCGACCTCGGCGCACGGCTGCTCATCGCCGACGCGGCGTAAGCCATCCGGTGCTCTGGAGCAGGCCCAAACGCCGTAGCTCCATCATGCGCATTGGACGTGTTGGATGAGCTCCTCCTCCTGCTCGCGCCGGCGAGCGCTGGATCTGAGCCCGTCGGCGTCGTTGAGGTCATCGAGCAAGGCCTGCATGGACCCGCACATCGCCTCGTAGCGTCCAGATCCGATGCGGCGCGCATAGTCGG
This sequence comes from uncultured Solirubrobacterales bacterium, assembly GCA_963742275.1. Classification (GTDB taxonomy): domain Bacteria; phylum Actinomycetota; class Thermoleophilia; order Solirubrobacterales; family Solirubrobacteraceae; genus Palsa-744. The sequence goes on from CAVUKU010000003.1 coordinate 431,755, forward strand.
CTTCGATCCTGGCGATGATCGCTTTGGCGACACGAACCGCGTCATGCCCCGCCGCCGTCAGGACTATTAGCTTGGCTCGGTTGTCCGCCGGGTCAGGGAGTCGCTCGAGTAGTCCTTGAGCCTGCAGCTCATCGACGAGCTCGGCCATCGAGGGCCTTGTCATGCCGGCCCGGGCGGCGAGGTCTGTCAGCCGCGTTCCGCGTGGTCTGATGTTGGCGAACACGTGCGCGTGCGCCATTCGGAGCGTGACGCCGGATTCGTCAGCCTGCGCTTGGGCGTCGGCGAGCACCCGTTCGCGAAAGAGACGCAGATGCCCCACCAGCAACTGGCCGATCGCGAGTCGGTCGCCTGGGCTTGATTCCTCGAGCATGATTAGGTAACCTTAGCTTAGGTAGCCGAACTAACCCTGGCCGTCAGCATAAACGAGTGTGGTGATGGGATCGAGCACCCCCTGCATCAAGCAAACTGAATCCTCAGTGCCGGTCGAGCCCCAGCGCGATGCTTGACCGGCGGCCTATCGCGGAGTTCCTGCGCTCGCACGGAGCGGACCAATTGGAGCACCCTGGCGGCAGCCTGTATGAGCATCTGTGCCGTGTCGCGGACCGGATGAGCGAGTGGAACGCGGATCCTGTCCTCGAGGCGGTCGGGTTGTGCCATGCTTGCTACGGCACCGATGGCTTCGATCATGCGATGGTCGACCTCGTGGAGCGCGACCTGGTGGTGAACCTGATCGGGTCGAGGGCCGAGGCGCTCGTCTATCTCTACTGCAGCTGCGATCGCGCGGCTGTCTACCCGCTGCTCGCGGGCGGCGAGCCACTGGTGTTTCGCGACCGGTTCATGGGTCGCACCCACGCTCCCGCCGAGCCGGACATCCGCGCCTTCGTGGAAGTCACGGCAGCGAACGAGCTCGACGCGCTCGCCCACAACTCGACGCTCCTCGCAGAACACGGCGCGGGCCTGTTCGCGCTGTTCGCCGGGACACGCGATCGCCTCTCCGACCCGGCGTATCGCGCCTGCATGGACCTGCTCGGCAAGCGAGGAATCACCTCGTGAGCTTCGCCGCACCCACTGGAGAGCACGCGTGAGCGGCGACTCTGTCTCGGCCACGGAGGTCATGCACCAAGCCATCCCACTCGCCAAGACCCTCGACGTCCAGATTCTCGCCAACCGACCCGAGGAGGTCCGTTGTCGACTTGATTGGTCAGATGCCCTCAGCGGGGCGGGCGTGGGGCTGCACGGTGGCGCGACCATGGCTCTCCCCGACATCGCCGGCGGCATCTGCGCCTTCCTGAACCTCCCGGAGGGTGCGGCAGGGACGACAACGATCGAGTCCAAGACCAACTTCCTGCGAGCCGTGCGCTCCGGCTACGTCGAAGCCGTCTCGCGACCACTGCACGCGGGACGATCCGTCGTCGTGATCGAGACCGATGTGATCGACGGCGAGGGGCGCCTGACGGCTCGCGTAACGCAGTCCCAGAGCGTCCTGCGCTCGTGATCAGGTACGTGTTCATGACGCAAGCCGCTTGTGCCAGGAACGCGAATCGCGCTGTGTCGTAGTAAGCGGCGTGGTTCTAGGACTGCTTCGCGGCTCAGAGCAGTGGGCTCAAGACGGTGCCATCGATTGCCGATCTTCTCGGTGTCGGCATCGCAACACGGTGGCGGCAGCTTCCCTCTATGGCCATGATCGAGCAACAGCAGCCCTTGCCTCGCGGCGGGATGGGGCCCCCGCCGCTGGGGCCCCCGTCGCCGGAGATCTCGCCGATCCGCGTTGCGGTGCTGCTGGTCGTACTCGCAGCGCTCGCTTTCGGCGTTTGGAGGCTGATCAGCGACGGGACCTCAGCCGCGGACGCGAGGTCCGACGCCGTGCCGATCTATGAGCCCTACGTCGATGTAACCCAGACGCCCATCTACCCATTTCAGCTGCCCTCCGCCAACCCGGTTGCCGGTGTCTACCTCGCCTTCATCGTCAGTGACCCCTCGCAGCCGTGCACGCCATCGTGGGGCGCCTATTACACGCTCGAACAGGCTGAGCGCTCGCTCGACCTCGCCGCTCGCACGGCCCAGCTGCGCAAACAGGGAGGCAGCGTGATGATCTCCTACGGTGGCCGCGACAACAGCGAGCTGGCGAGCGGATGCACCGACCCGAGCAAGCTCCTGCAGGCGTATATGGCCCCGATCGAGCGCTACCACGCCAGCGCGATCGATCTCGACCTCGAGGGGCAGACCCTTGCCAACGCAGCAGCCGACGCGCGCCGCGCGCAGGCGATCGCGGCGGTGCAGCGGCGGATGACCGCACGCCACGCTTCGCTGGCGGTCTGGGTGACCCTGCCGGTCTCGCGCGCGGGACTGACCGGGGAAGGAATCGCCGCGGTCCAGGCGCTGCTTGCCGCGCATGTCAAGCTCGCCGGCGTCAACGCGATGACAATGGACTTCGGGCCAGATGAAGGCGCGGCGCACGACATGGTGGGTACGATCGAGCGCGCGCTCTACGCCACCCATGCGCAGGTGCAGTCGCTCTGGCGGAAGGCGGGGCTCTCAAGCGGCGCCGCAGCAGCCTGGGGCCGCGTCGGCGTGACGGTGATGCTCGGTGTCAACGACGTCACCGATCAGCGCTTTACCACCGATGACGCCCGCGAACTCGCCGCTTTCGTCAACGATCACGGGATTCCGCGGGTCTCAGCCTGGTCGCTCAATCGCGACTCCGAGTGCGGAGGCGCGTTCCCCCAGATCGGAGTCATCTCCAACACCTGCAGCGGCGTCCTGCAGACCTCGCTGCAGTTCACCCGCATCTTCGGCTCGTTAAAGGGCACAAAGACCGCACGCCCGCAGAGCGAAGCGAGCGCCTCTGCTGTACGGCAGCCTGAACCGGCCTCAACCAACGATCCGGCCGACAGCCCATACCCCATCTGGCGATCGACGGCCGCATACGGCAACGGCTACAAGGTCGTCTGGGAGGGCGAAATCTATGAAGCGAGTTGGTGGACCCAGGGAACCCCGCCAGGTTCCACGGCGGCGGACTCGCCCAACGGACCCTGGCAGTTGATCGGCCCGGTGCCGGCGGGCAGCCATGCGCCGGAGCTGGTGCTGATGGCGTCAGGCAAGCTGCCGGCGTGGTCGGCGAGCGCCGTCTACCACCAGGACGAAAGGGTCAGCTTCGCGGGCCTGCCGTATGAGGCGCGGTGGTACACGCACGGCGAACAGCCCCGTGAGGAACTGCCCCCCAGCCCGAGCGCGCCGTGGGAACCGCTCTTCAAGTATCCAGGCGAGCCGACCGACTCCGGCAGCGAAGCGGGTGCAGGATGATCGACCCACTGCGTCGCAGGCAGGCGAGCTCCGGCATCCGGCGCCAGTGGGGCGCCGACTCGCACGAGGATCCGATGCCGGCGGTGCCGCGCATCGCCGGCGAGTGGGCGATGGCGTTTGGTCGAGCGGCCGTGGTGCTCACCGTGGCCGCCTGGGTGGCGCTCGTGGTCACAGTGCTCAACGGCCAAGTGATCGAAGGGGTCTCCGGTCATGCCGGCCTGCTGGAGACGATCGGCTTCCTGGTCGCGGTCAGCGTGCTGGCTGCCTCGGCGACTGCCTATCTGTTCGGGCGCCTCGGGTTCTACTACCGCGCTCGGCAGCATCGCCGGATGCCGCGGGCCAAGATCGAAGAGTTCTTTGCCGACCGCCACCCGACTTTGACCGCCCTCGTGCCCTCCTACCAGGAGGAGCCGGGCGTGATCCTGATGACGCTGCTCTCGACGGCGCTGCAGGAGTACCCGGATCTGCGCGTGGTCCTGCTGATCGACGATCCGCCGAACCCCCGCTACGCCGGGCCGCGGCGGCTGCTCGACAGCGCGCTGGCGCTGCCCGCCGAAGTCGAGCGACTGCTCTCCGAGCCGCGCCACCGCTTCGACCTGGCACTCGAGCGGTTCGAGTCCACGGTCGACTCGGACGAGGAGACCAGTTATGAGGATCTCGTGGCGCTCGCCGGCGAGTACGAGTATGCCGCCGCCTGGATCCAGTCGCTAGCCAAGCAGTACAAGGTCTCCGATCACAACGAGCGCTTCTTCACCAACCACGTACTCGGCCGGCTCTCCGCCGACCTCGCGCTGACGGGCCAGGCGCTGCGGGCCGCGGCCGAGGACGATCCCGACAAGCTGCCATATGCGCGCCTGGCGCAGCTCTACCGCCGACTCGCCTGGACGTTTCGGGCGGAGATCTCGTGCTTCCAGCGCAAGCGCTTCACCTCGCTCTCGGCTGAGCCGAACAAGGCGATGAACCTCAACAGCTATATCGGGCTGATGGGCGGCAGCTACCTGGAGGTGCAGACCCCGGCGGGGCTGAACCTCGTGCCGGCGGGCGAGGCGACGCCTGACCTGGTCGTACCGGAATGCGAGTACGTGCTGACGATCGATGCCGACAGCGTGATCATGCCGGAGTACTGCCTGCGGCTGGTCCACCTGCTCGAGCGGGAGGAGAACGGCGACATCGCCGTCGCCCAATCGCCCTACAGCGCGTTTCCCGGCGCCGCCACCCGCATCGAGCGGATCGCGGGCGCGACCACCGACCTGCAGCACATCATCCACCAGGGGATGACCTATCACGCCGCGTCCTTCTGGGTCGGCGCGAACGCGATCCTGCGCAAGCGCGCGCTCGACGACATCGAGGAGATCGACTACAAGGGCGAGTTCCAGATCCGCCGCTACATCTCCGACCGCACCGTGATCGAGGACACCGAGTCGACGATCGACCTCGCCGCCCACGGCTGGGCTTTGCACAACTATCCCGAGCGCCTCGCCTACAGCGCGACGCCGCCCGACTTCGGCTCGCTCTGCATCCAGCGCCACCGCTGGGCAAATGGCGGGCTGTTGATCGTTCCCAAGCTCGTGCGCGCCGTGCGTCGGCGCCGGCAGCGCGAAGAGCGCACCAGCATCGGCGAGCTGCTGCTGCGGATGAACTACATGGCCTCGGTCTTCTGGAGCTCGCTGTTCGTCCTGTGCCTGATGGTGATCCCGTTCAGCGGACATTTGATCTCGCCGCTCACCTATGCGGTCGCGGCGCCCTACTTCCTGGCGATGGCCGTCGACCTCCGCTACTGCGGCTACAAGCCCCTCGACGCGGCCCGCATATACGGGTTCAATCTTCTGCTACTGCCCGTCAACCTAGCGGGCAGCCTGAGCTCGATTGTTCAGGCTCTGACGGGCGCGAAGGGCAAATTCATACGCACCCCGAAGGTGCGCGACCGCACGACTCCCGCGTTCGCCTACGTCGTGCTCCCATACGCGCTGGTCGGATTCTCGATCTACACCTTCAAGCTGGCGTGGGATCGAGACCTCTGGGCCAACGCGATCTTCGCCGCGATCAACGGCCTGCTCGGCACGTACGCGATCGTCGCGTTCATCGGCCTGCGCAACTCTCTCGTGGACATCTGGGCCAACGTGCTCTCCTGGCTCTACAAGCCTCAGCGCTACAGCTCGACGCCGGCCCGCACCCGTGGGCCGGCCGCAGATCCCGGGGGGCAGGCGGTCTCCAACTGGGAGCTGGTGCTCTACATGGGGTTCGCCGACCGCCGCCGCCGGGCTCGCACTGTGGCGGGCGAGCTGTCGGATCCCGACCGCGCTCCGCTGCCGCTGCCGGTCTCCGCCCCGGTCGTCGATCCCGAGCAGATCGGGCAGGGGCAGCCGGAGCGGCTTTCCCAGGGTGCCTGACCTGGCCTGGACGCAGCGCAAACGGTTCGCATTGACGCCTGCCACGGTGGCGAGCCGTCTTGGCGCATGCCGCCGGGCGATGCTACGTCCGGGCGGCATGCCCGCGCCTGCGCGGCACCTCGGGACCATCCGATAGCGTCTGGCCGCTCTCCAGCAGGGTCTTAAGACTGGCGAGGATCATCGGCCAACCGCCGCTGATGCTCTCCAACATCGCGCTGTCGGACTCGAAGTCGTCATGGATCACAGTCAGCTTCACCACTTCTCCATGCGGCTCGATCTCGAAGCTGACCTTGGATCGACGCTCGGCAGCTACCTTGGCGAAGTACTCCTCACTGAATCCAACTGTCCTGGCGAACTCGGGCGTGATGGTCTGCCAAGTGTATGCCAGCCTTCGGTAGGGGTCTGACTCGAGTACGACCTGGGCGGGGTCGGCAATTCTCACACCGCCGTACTCCCAGATCATCGGCGAGCCGGCCTTCCAGTCCGAAGCGAAGGTGGCGCCCCAGTATCGTCGTGTGAACGCCGGGTCGGTCAGCGCCTGCCAGAGCCGCTCGGGCGTGGTCTTGATGTAGGTCGTGTAGACGAACCGAGGCTTCTGCATGGGTGTCTCCTCCAGTGCTCTCTTGAGGTCGGCGAGCGCTTGCACTCGCTCACGGTCGTACTGCCTCATCCAGCGTTCGCTGATGGCGTTGATCGGCTCGGCATTGAGGTGGTGCAGCTTCTCCCGGCCGCGCCAAACCGCGGTCACGAGGTTGGCGGCTTCCAGGACGGCCAGGTGCTTGCTGACCGACTGCCGGGTCATGTTCATTTCGCCGCAAAGCTCCCGTAGGGGCTGTCCCTCGTGGGCGTTCAAGCTGTCCAGCAGCCGACGGCGACCAGGGTCCGCCAGCGCTCTGAATACCTTGTCCATCTCGTCGTCCCGGATGAGGAGCGTCGCATTAGAAAGTGCAGCCGTTTGGCTGCCTAAACTATATGCAACCAGCTAGCTGCATGTCAAGTGGCCACCGGCCATGACCCGCACCAAGGACGAGACCGCGTAAGCCTGATGCAAGCGCCCCAGCACTGTCCTGGCGCGGGTGGGCCGCCAAGGCCCGGACGCTTCCGCGGCGTGGCCTCAGCCGGGACAGTCGATCCAGCGGTACATCAGCCCCTCGCGTACCTCGTGGTAGGAGGGAGGAGCTGGAGGGGGATCGTTGGATAGCCGCGCGATCACCTCGCCGGCGCCATATAGATGCTCCTCCACCGCGGTGGTCCAGTGGATTTCAGGATGAAGCAGCCTCCGTAGACGTGCCCAGTTGCGGCGCTCGATCGCATCGAGCACATCGCTTACCGCGGGGACCTGCTCCGCCATGCGGAGAACGTTAGAGCCACCTCGCCCGTACCCCCAATCAGGCAGCGACGAACTGCGGACACCGGGTCCGAAGGCCGAACCGGCCACCTCGCCGGCTCGGCCTTCGCCGGCCCGTCCAGGCGTTGGATCAAACCGCGGCCAGCTCCCGGACCTGCGTCAGGCGAATGCTGTTGCCCGAGGGGTCGCGAAAGCCGCAATCGATCCCATAGGGACGCTCCTCGGGCGGTTCTGAGAACTCGACGCCGCGACTCCTCAGCTCCTCGTGGGAGCCACGGCAGTCCTCGGTCGTCAGGAACACAGTTCCCGCGAAGCCCTTCGCCATCAGAGTCCGCACCTGCTCAGCCGTCTCGGCGTCCATCACGGGCGGGCCGGGAATGGCCATCAGCACGATCGCCACGTCGGGCTGACCGACCGGGCCGACAGTCAGCCAGCGGAAGTCGCCCATCTCGGGCATCGTCACATCGACGCGCACCTCCATGCCGAGCTTCTGGGTGTAGAAGGCAAGCGCCTCATCCTGGTCGTTTACCCACAGATGTGCGTTGGCGATTTTGATCACGGTGTCCTCCTCGTCGTTGGAAACAGGGTCGCCAGGCACACTAGCCCTGCGCCGGGCCGCCGTCTTCTCGAAATGTGCGGTGTTTGGGCCGCCCGTAGGCGCGCGCGACGCAGGTCGGGATCATCGCGTGGTGGGCCGCCGGCGGGAACGTCGCGCGGTAGGCGGTGGGCGACATCCCGTAGGTGCGCGTGAAGCTCGTTGTAAACGAGCCCACGCTCTGCAGCCCCACCGACAGACAGACCTCCATGACCGAGCGGTCCGTGCCTCGCAGCAGCGCAGCGGCGCGCTCGAGTCGGCGGGTGAGCAGATAGGCATGTGGCGACTCGCCGAAGGCGCGGCGGAACTCACGGCTGAAGTGAGCTCGAGAGAGGCCGGCGGCGCGCGCCAGGTCATCCACGCCAAGCGCCTCGAAGTACCTGGCATCGGCGAGGTCCCTGGCACGCAGCAGGTGACGGGCCGGCGGGGGGAAGGCCATGGACGCATTATCGAGCGGGTGCGCGCTGCTCGCTCGGGTGGCAAGGACCACGGCGCGGTCCCCTGGCCAAGGACCACGGCGCGGTCCCCTGGCCTATCCGTGCAGTTGCGCATACAGTCACGGCCATGCGGATCGTCAGCCTCGTCCCCCACGCCACCGAGCTGCTGTTCGCGCTCGAGCTCGGCAGCGAGGTGGTCGCGGTCACGCACGAGTGCGACCACCCGCCGGCTGCCCGAGCGGCCAAGCGGGTAACGCGCGATCTGCTGCCAGTCGGCCTTGGCGCCGCGGAGATCGACGCGGCGGTACGTGAGCGGACGCTGCAGGGCGAGGCCATCTACGAGCTCGACCGGAAGGCCCTCGCCGCTCTTAGTCCCGACCTGATCGTCACGCAGGCGCTGTGCCCGGTGTGCGCGGTCTCCTACACCGAGGTGGCGCAGCTTGCGCAGGAGATACCGTCCCGGCCCCAGGTCATCCCGCTCGACCCGCACACTGTGGGCGAGACTCTGGAGGATGTTCACACGCTGGCCGAAGCGACCGATCGCTGCGAGCGGGGCGCCGAGTTGGTGGGAGAGCTGACCGCGCGGATCGATCGCATACAGCTCGCGGTGCGCGGTCGGCCGCGCCCGCGTGTGGCGGCGCTCGAGTGGCTCGACCCGGTCTACGTCGCCGGCCACTGGACTCCTGAACTCATCGAGCTGGCCGGCGGACAGGACATCCTGGGCTCGCCCGGCGGGCCCTCGGCCACGGTCTCCTGGGGGGCTGTTGGCGCTGCGGAGCCCGAGGTCGTGATGGTGATGCCCTGCGGATACGACGCCCCGCGTGCGCACACCGAGGCTTTGGCTCATGCGAGCGAGCTCGCTGCCCTTGGCGCCCGACAAGTCGTTGCCGTCAACGCTTCCGCATACTTCTCTCGACCCAGTCCGCGACTTATCGACGGCCTGGAGTTGCTTGCCCACATCCTGCATCCCGAGTGCGTCCCCGATACCCCCGATATCGCGCTTCCCGTGGCGTAGACACCCCGGATCGGGCGCCCGGATGCGCACCATCAGCACCGCCTTGGCTCCAACGCCCTACCCCCAAATCGTCGCTTCGGGCGCCTTGGCGATCCCCGAGCCGTCGTGCGCTATGAGCGCCAGTGTCAGCGACCCCACGCTGCCCGGCGCGGGGGCATTCACCGGCCACTGAGCACATCCTGCACCTCAAGTCGCCCCCCGGAGGCTCGCCGACCGCGATAGATATAATATGCTAGTACTCTAGGAGAATAGGGAGTACGAAAGGCAACGGGAGGTATCCGTGAGCGTGCGCTTGAAAGTCGTTGCTGTCCTGACGTGTGTGTCGGTCTCGGTGGCGAGCGCGGTGGTCGTGGCTTCCGCCGTGGCCGCCCCAACGCTTGGCTTTGAAAGCTCGAGTGTGCTCGCTAGCCATCCAGACGCCTCCTCGGATGTGCTGGCCGGCTCGCACCCGTTCGCGCTGACGACGACGTTCAAGCTAAACACGACGGCTAACTCCGGAGGAGACCTGGTCTCCGTCGGCGGGGAACCGAAGGATGTGGTCGCCGAACTACCTGCGGGCCTGGTGATCGACCCGCTGGCGAGCACGCGCTGTGGCGCGGCAGAATTCGCGAGCGTCAACGCGGGTGGCGAAGACGGGTGTCCGAACGCCTCCGCCGTTGGGGTCGTGGCGGTGGAAGCCGCCGTGGGCGCCACACGTGTGGCATCCGATTTTCCGCTTTACGATCTGGTGGCGCCCTCGGGCTCCCCAGCGCAGTTCGGCTTCAATGCCGCGGGTGTCCCGGTGTATTTGACCGCGACGATACGCACCGGTGGCGACTATGGCCTGACTGTGACCATGGCGGGCATACCTCAGGGTGCTCACGTGCTCGGTAGCGCCGTGACGCTCTGGGGCGTGCCCGCCGAATCCGTGCACGACAAAGAACGCGGCGACTGCGTGGAGAGTCATGGGACATGCCCCGCGGGCGTCTCTGCCAAGCCGCTGCTGACCCTGCCCGGACAGTGCACGACGCCGCCAACGACGTCGCTGCGCGCCGATTCCTGGCAGGAACCCGGCCAGTTCACCGCGTTCGCCACAGACCCCCTCACAGCCGGCGGGCTGGCGCTCACCGCGTGTGAAGGACTTGGCTTCAGCCCCACATTCAAGGTGCAACTGGAAAGCTCGACGGCGGACAGCCCGACAGGGCTGAAGCTCGACGTGCAACTACCCCAGAGCGAAGAACCCGTGGGGCTGGGCGAGGCCGACCTCGAGGAAGCGGTCGTCCTCCTGCCGCCGGGCATGAGGTTGAACGTGGCCCGCGCCGGCGATCTCGCCGGCTGTCCACTCGAAGGGACGGAAAGGATCAACCTGAGCTCCAGCGAACCGGGCCACTGCCCCGAAGCCTCGAAGATCGGCAGCGTGACCGTCGCTACGCCGCTGCTCGCGGAAGCGCTCCACGGCGCTGTCTACCTCGCCCAGCAGGGCAACCTGCCGGGCAACGGGACAAACCCGTTCGGCTCACTCCTCGCCGTCTACATCGTCGCGGAAGGCTCGGGGATCACCTTGAAGCTCCCGGCCGAACTAACAGCGAACCCGGAAACAGGCCAGCTTACGATGCACCTCGGCCCGAACCCCGTCACCGGACAGGCCTTCGCGCCGCAACTGTCCCTAGCGAACCTCGAAATTGAACTCAGCGGCGCTCAGCAAGCGGTACTCGTCACACCCCCCACCTGCGGCAGCTACACCACGGCCGCCTCACTCACACCCTGGAATGGCGCCGCGCCTGTCGCGCGTGCCGAAGAATCAAGCATCACGCGGGGTTGCGCTGACGCGTTCAACCCCTCGCTCTCGACCAGCACCACCAGCACCCAGGAGAAGGGGTACACCTCAGTCGCAGTCACCATCGCCCGCCAGGACGGCGAACAAGAACTGAAGGGCGTATCAGTCACGCTCCCAAAGGGCATGCTTGCGATGGTCGGCAACGTGGTGGAGTGCCCCGAACCACAGGCATCGCTCGGCACCTGCGGAGCAGAAAGCCTCGTCGGAGAAGCAAGCGTCTCCGTCGGGGTGGGGCCTGAACCCTCTATTATCAAGGGTGGAAAGGTATACTTCACAGGGCCTCACGATGGTGGACCGTTCGGCATGTCGATCGTGCTGCCCGCCATCGTCGGACCCTTCAACCTCGGCCCCACGGGACACCCGATGGTGGTCCGCGTCGCGCTCCACGTAAACGAGCTCACCGGACAGGTCACGGGCACAGACGACCCCACGGGTCCCTCCTCGATCCCGAGCATCCTCGAAGGCATCGTTCCCCAGTTCAGAGCGCTGAACTTGGTCTTCAACCGTCCGGAATTCACCTTCAACCCGAGCGGCTGCTACCAGCACTCGTTCACTGGCACGATCACGAGCACGCAGGGCACGACGGCGAGCGTCTCCCAACCGTACACGCCCACGAACTGCGCGGCCGCCCCGTTTGGGCCCAAACTCACGACCTCCACGGTCGGTCGTCCCTCGCGTACAGATGGAGTCGGCTTCCACGTCAAGATCGTGTGGGGCTATCCCAACGAGTCCAACGCCCATTCAGTCAAAGTGGAACTCCCCAAGCAGATCGCCGTGCGCCTGTCGACGCTTCACCAGGCCTGCCTCGCCAAGGTATTCGAAGCGAACCCCGCGAGCTGCCCCCCGGGATCGGCGGTCGCGAGCGCCAGCGCAGTGACGACGGCCCTGCCAGTACCGCTCGTCGGCCCAGGGTACTTCGTAAGCTATGGCGGCACCAAATTCCCAGAACTGGTGTTCGTGCTGCAGGGCGACGGTGTGACCATCCAGCTACACGGAGAAACCTTCATCAGCCAGAGCGGAATCGGCAGCAGCACATTCCCCAATATCCCGGACGCTCCGATCCCCCTCTTCGAAGCGGAATTCCCCGCGGGCCCGAACTCCGCATTCGCGCCCAACGGCAGCCTCTGCGAAAAGGTGCTGCAGACCCCGACGGTGTCGGTCGCGGAAAACGGCCTGAGTGTCAGCGAAGCCCCGCCGGTCCAAGTCAGCGGCTGCGTACCGACGATCAAGGTGATCCGCAAGAGCCTCCATGGCCGCGTCGCAAGCATCGCCGTGGGCGTGCCTTCGGAAGGGAAGTTGCTCGCCAGTGCCAAGGGGTTCGCCGGCGCGACCAAGAAGGTCGGGAAGGCTGGGACGGTGACGATCAAACTCGTCGTGACCAAGCGCGAGTGGCGCTCACTGGCCCGCCATCGCAAGCGCAAGCTGAGGAGCACCATCAAGCTGCAGTTCATCCCGGGCCATGGCGCCAAGCTCTCGACCCACGCGACCATCCTTGTGCGTAGATGAGTGGCGGCGATTTCGCTGCCGCGACCGACACACACCGCTGATTCGTGTAGCCCTTGTTTCCGACTCGCACGAAGGGGGCTGCGCGGCGGCCCTCTGTCTCGCGAGCGATGCGCACAGACGTGTCTCAGAGGTCCGCCAAGCGGCGTGCACGCCGCTTGGCTTTGCCGCTAGTGTTGGCCCGTGGCCACGACCAAACCACGGGTGAGACTGCGTCAGGCGGTGCTCGTGGCGGCGGCGCTCGAGCCCGCGGCTGCAGCGCTGCGCTCGGCGCTGAACCTGGAGGAGCCCTTTCGCGATCCGGGGGTGGGCGCCTTTGGCCTCGCGAACGTGGTATTCGCGCTGGGGGACTGCTTCGTGGAGGTGGTCTCGCCGATCCAGCCGCAGACCACCGCCGGCCGCTACCTCGAGCGCAACGGCGACGGCGGCTACATGGCGATCTTCGACCTCGAGGATCTGGAGGGCGCGCGCGAGCGCGCGCGGGAGCTGGGGGTACGCGTGGCCTGGGAGATCGACCTGCCCGACATCTCCACCACCCACTTGCACCCGGCGGATATGCGCGCAGCGATCGTCTCCCTCGACCGATCGGAGCCCTATGGCACGTGGCGTTGGGGCGGGCCCCAGTGGACTGGGCGGATCGGCACCGGTGCGCCTGGGCGCCTCACGGGGGTCACACTCGCAGTGGCCGATCCGGCCGCGGTGGCGACCCGCTGGGGAGCGGTACTGGGTCTTGAGGTGAGCGGCGAGACCCAGCCACTGCTGCGCCTGGACGGCGGCGAGGTCCACTTCGAGACCGCACCGAGCGAGCGCGCCGAGGGGCTCGTGGAGATCGCGCTCGAGCTCCCGCACGAGCTGCCCGGCGGGCAGGAGGTGGGCGAGATTGGAGGAGTGCGCCTGCGGCGGGTTGGCGGAGGCTGACGGGCTGAGTCCCGCGTCAGTCGGAGCCGACGCGCAGCACGAGCTTGCCGACGTTCTCGCCGGCGAACAGCTTGAGCAGGGCCTCGGGGAAAGCGCTCACGCCGCCATCGAGCACATCCTCGCGGGCGATCAGCCGGCCTTCCTGCATCCATCCGCCGATCTCGGCGGCCGCCTCCCCGTAGCGCGCGACGTAGTCGAAGACGACCATCCCCGTCATCGACGCGCGGGCGACCAGCAACGAGAGGTAGTTAGCCGGACCGCGCACCCCCTCGGTGGCGTTGTACTGCGAGATCGCCCCGCAGATCACGATGCGCGCCCCGCGTGCCAGCCGAGTCATCACCGCGTCGAGGATCTCGCCGCCGACGTTGTCGAAGTACACATCGACGCCGTTGGGCGCCGCCTCGCGCAGGGAGCGGCGCACGTCCTGCGTCTTGTAGTCGATCGCCGCGTCGAAGCCGAGATCCTCGACGATCCAGCGGCACTTCTCCTCGCCGCCCGCGATGCCGATCACGCGGGCGGGCGAGCGGGTCCGGATCTTGGCGATCTGCCCCGCCACGCTCCCCACCGCGCCCGCGGCGCCAGAGACGACGACGGTGTCCCCCTCGCCGAGCTTGGCTACGTCGAGCAGTCCGAAGTAAGCCGTCATGCCGGTCATACCCAGCGTGCCGAGGTAGGTCGGCAGCGGCGCCAGTGAGGGATCGACCTTGAGCACTCCGTGGCCCTCGGAGAGCGCGTACTCCTGGACCCCGAAGGCGCTGCACACGTGCTCGCCGACTGCGAAGCCGGGGTGCTCGGAGGCGATCACCCGCCCAACCGCGCCCGCGCGCATCACCGCGCCGATCTCGACCGGATCGATGTAGGAGGTGCCCTCGTTCATCCAGCCGCGCATCGCGGGGTCGAGCGAGATGTGGGAGATCGCCACAAGGAACTGCCCGGCCTCCGGCCCCGGCACCGGCTCCTCGGCCAGGCTCCAGTCGGAGGCCTTGGGCAGGCCGGACGGGCGAGCAGCCAGCCGCACCTGATGGTTGATCGGACTCATCTACCTACCTCCAGGTGTTTGACGTTGCGGGCTCGAACAAGATGGGGCGATGTCGTGCGCCCTTTTGAGCGTGCGCCCGCTCACGCGTACCGCGGCTCCTCGCGCCCGGGAAACAGGTCGGGCAGGCCCTCGCTCACGCGGTCGGGGAAATCGGGCTCGCGCTTCTCCAGGAATGAGGTGATCCCCTCGTGCGCGTCCTGGGAGCGGCCCCGGGCGAACATCGCCCGCGAGTCCGCGCGGTGGGCCTCCATCGGGTGATCCGCGCCCAGCATCCCCCACATCAACCGGCGCGCCAGCGCCACCGAGATGGGAGCGGTGTTCTGCGCGATCTCCTGCGCCAGCGCCTGGGCCGCGCCAAGCAGCTCCTCCTGGGGGTGCACGCTGCGCACCAGACCGCCCCGCAGGGCCTCCTCGGCAGAGAACACCCGCCCGCTCGCCACCCACTCCATCGCCTGGCTGATCCCCACGATGCGGGGCAGGAACCAACTCGAGCACGCCTCCGGCACGATCCCACGGCGGGTGAACACGAAGCCGATGCGCGCCCCCTCCGCGGCCAGGCGGATGTCCATCGGCAGGGTCATCGTGATGCCCACCCCCACCGCCGGACCGTTGATCGCCGCGATCACCGGCTTGGTGCAGGCGAAGATCCGCAGCACCACCTGCCCGCCGCCGTCGCGCGGGATCTCGTCCTCCGCCAGCCCGGCGCCCCGGTCGAATGTGCTGCCGCCAGCCACTAGGTCCGATCCGGCGGAGAACCCCCGGCCCTCGCCGGTCACGATGATCGCGCGCACCTCGTCGTCGCGGTCCGCGCGCTCGAACGCCTCGATCAGCTCCACCCCCATCCCCGCAGTGAACGCGTTCAGGCGCTCGGGCCGGTTCAGCGTGATCGTCAGCACGCGATCGGCGACCTCGTAACGGATGCTCTCGAACTCCATGGCGGTGGTCCTCCAGTTGTATGCCGGACAGCGTCGGCTCAGACTACCCGCCCGGAGGACACCGGGCTAGGGCGGGAGCAAATGGGAGCCCCTCAGCTCCCATAGGCGAGCGCGGGGTGCGCGTCGGGGCCCTCGCTGCGGGGCGCGGGGCGGTGCGCGCCGGCGCCCTCGCTACGGGGCGCCGAGCGCCTGCCCGTGACGATCACCCGCCCGCCGCCTGCAGGGACCAGCGTGATGTGGTGCACCTTCACCCGCTCGTCCTTCGCGCTGGGGGCGCGCAGCCGCACCCGTTCGAGCACGGTGCGCACGATCGCCCGCATCTCCATCATCGCGAAGCTCGCTCCGATGCAGCGGCGGGGGCCCCCGCCGAAGGGGATGAACGTGTACGGCGGCGCGCTCCCCTCCAGGAAGCGCTCCGGGCGGAACGCCTGCGCATCCGGGAACGCCCCGGAGTCCTGCACGAGCACTATCGAGGGCATCACGGTGGCTCCCGCCGGCAACAGCCGGCCCGCGACCTCGGCCGGCGCCGAGAGCTTGCGCCACACCGCGTCGATCACCGGCCTCACCCGCAGCGTCTCGTTGAGCACCGCCTCCAGGTACACCTCCTCCTCCCCGCCCGCGATCTCCTGCTCCAGGCGCGCCAGCGCCGCGGGGTGGCGCAGCAGCCGCTCGAAGCACCACGCAAGCGCCGTGGTGGTCGTCTCGTGGCCCGCCACCAGCAGCGTGAGCAGGTGGTCGCGCAGCTCCTCGTCGCTGAGCCCCTCCCCATGCTCGTCGCGCGCCTCGAGCAGCAGTGCGAGCACGTCCTCGCGATGAATCGAACCCGCCCGCGCGGCGCGGTGGGCGGCGATCTCCTCGTAGAGCAGCCGATCGACCTCCGGCAGGACCCGCAGCGTCGAGAGCCTGCGCACCGCGCGACTGTCCAGCAGATGCGGGTAGGCCCACACCAGCCACATCTCCGCGATGCCCACGCGCGTCAGCCTCCGCAACAGCACCCGCAGGCGCTCGAGGCGCCGCTCGTCGCTGACGCCGATCACCGTCCGCAGGATCACCTCCAGCGTGATCGCCTGCATCCGCGGGCGGATCGCGAACTCCTCACCCGACGGCCAGCGCTCGACCTCCTGCGCGGCGATCGCCGCAATCCGCTCGCCGTAGGCGCGCACGGCCTCGCCGTGGAACGGAGCGCTCAGCATCCGCCGGTGGCGCAGGTGGCGATCCCCGTCGAGCAGCAGCAGCGAGTGCCTGCCCACCATCGGGCCCATCACCGCGTTCGCCTCCCCCGCCCGGAACACCTCGCGATCGCCGGTGAACACCTCCCGGATCGCCTCCGGGCGAGTCAGCACCACCACGTCGCCGATGCCGAGCGGTCGCAACGTGAAGACCTCGCCGAAGCGGCGCTGGCAGTAGCGGGAGAGGGCGCCGGGGTTGAACGCCCACAGGGCCGACTGCGCCAGCCGCGGCATGCGCGGGCCGGGGGGCAAGCTTGGATGGAGAGTCGGTGCGGTGCTGGCCGCGGCAGCCACCCCTACATCTTGGCAGAGGCGGACGTGGCCCGATCTCGCCGGCCGGAATCGAGCCTTACCCCACCAGCTCCAGCAGCGGCCCACACAGCGCCGGCGCGGCGACGAGGATGCCCCAGGGGAGGTCCTCGTGGACGGGCAGCTCCACGACCTGCAGGCCGGCCGCTTCGCAGAGCAGCGCTCCAGCGGCGATGTCCCACGGCTTGACGGTGCGCTCGAAGTAGGCGTCGTAGCGACCCGCCGCGGTCCATGCGAGGTCGAGTGCGGCGCTGCCGAAGCGGCGGATGTCGCGCACCAGGGGGATCGCGCGGGCGAGCACCTTCGCCTGAGCGGCGCGCACGCGGGCGTCGTAGGCGAAGCCAGTCGCGACCATTGCACTCGGTAGCTCCTGCGCGCGCGCCGCGCCTGTCAGCGTCAACTCCTCGTACTCGCGCTCCCAGCTCTCCGGTTGAGGCAGGTTCATCGGACGATTCGCTGGGGACCTCATCCGCGCCTCACCGCCGCGCGTCGCTGCGAAGAGCTCCTCTCGCATCGGGTCGTAGATCGCACCCGCCAGCGTGCCCCGCTCATCTCGCACGGCGACGCTGACGCACCACTGGGGTAGCCCGAAGAGGAAGTTGACCGTCCCGTCGAGCGGGTCCACCACCCAGCAGAGCCCGCTCGTGCCGGACTCCTCGTCCTCGTCCTCCTCCCCCAGGAACCCGTCCCGGGGGCGGCGCAGCGCGATCTCTTCGCGGATGTGCCGCTGGGAGGCGCGATCGGCCTCGCTCACCAGGTCCGTCGGGGTGCTCTTGCTCTCGACCTCCCGCTCCTCGCCGTGCAGGAAGCGCTCACGCAGCATGAGCCCCGCCGTGAGGGCCAGCTCGACCGCCAGCTCGAGCAGCTCCTCACCGGAGTCCCCCACCGGGAGATCCTCCCCGGAGCGCGCGCTCGCGCCCACGGCGCTTCGGTCGGGCTCGCTCCCGGAGGGCTCGCTCACGCGAACTCGGGCGGGCGGTGCTGCGCCCAGGGGCGCTCGGCCTCGATCTGCCCGGCGAGCGAGAGCAGCGTCGCCTCGTCGTCGGGGCGGCCGACGAGCTGCACGGCGAGCGGGAGCCTTTCGGCGTCGTCGGTGAAGCCCACGGGGATCGAGACCGCCGGCTGACCCGTGGCGTTCCAGGTGCCAAGGAAGGGGATCAGGCGCGTGCCGCCGTTTATCGTCCGCAGCATCCCGCGCCCCTCGTACTCGCCGACGCGCAGCGCCGGGCGGGCGGTGCAGGGGAGCAGCAAGGCGTCGTGGTCGGCGAACACCCGCCCCACACGCTCGTTCAGAGCCGCTTCGGAGGCGAGCGCACGCGCAATACCTCTCTCACCGACCAGTTCACCACCGCGGACGATATGGCGACTGCGAAGCTCCATACGCTCGACGTTGCCGATGTCCGTCGCCGACTCGTAGGCGCCGCGCAGATAGCGCGCCACTAGGTGGGGGCCCAACCATGGGGGGTAGGCGGGATCGCGCTCGATGAGCTCGTGGCCGAGCGAGCGCAGCAGCTCGACGGCCTGCTCGTGCGCGCGCAGCACGCGTGCGTCGAGCGGCTGCGGCAGGATCGGCTTGGTGGAGAACGCGATCCGTAGGCGACCTGGCGCACGCGCGGCGGCCTCGCTGAAGCTGCCCTGCGCAGGCGGCGTCTGCGCTGTGAGGTCGAGGAACAGGGCGGCGTCGCGGACGCTGCGCGCGATCGGCCCGTACACGGCGAGGCCGTGCCAGCCGTAGAGCTGCTCAGTGTGGGGGGCGAGCGAGATGCGGTGGCGCTGGGGCTTGATCCCGAACAGGCCGCAGAAGCTCGAGGGGATGCGGACCGAGCCGAGGCCGTCGGAGCCGAGCGCGGCGCCGACCAGACCGGCGGCGACCGCGGCGCCCGACCCGCCGGAGGACCCCCCCGGGGTGTGCTCGAGGTTCCAGGGGTTGCGCGTGATGCCGAAGGTGGGTGTCTCGGTGAACGGCCACAATGTGAGCTCGGGCACGTTGGTCTTGCCAAGGATGACCGCGCCGGCCTCGCGCAGGCGGCGCACCACCTCCTGATCTGCGCTCGCGACCCGCTCGGCCGCGCGCGTCCCGTAGGAGGTGACGTCGCCGGCCACGTCGGTGTCGTCCTTGATCGCGATCGGCACCCCGAGCAGCGGCCGTCGATCCCCGGCTCTCCGGCGCGCGTCGGCCTGGTCGGCTTCCATGCGCGCACGCTCGCGGTAGACCACGCGGAAGGCATTCAGCTTCGAGTCCAGGCGCTGGATGCGCTCCAGATAGACCTCGAGCAGATCTCGCGCCGCAAGATCCCCCGAGGCGATCAGCTCGGCCTGACTGGCGATTCCGGCGTAGGCGAGGTCGGCGGGGTCCATGGGCGCAACGCTACCGGATCTGTCCGCGTCGGTTCACCGCGTCTCTCGGCGCCGCCGCCGGAAACCGTAAGATCGTTGCAAAGCGCTCAAGCGGCGCTCTCGGAGGAGCCTGTGGCCACCACGAAAGGGGAGCATCCGTGCCCTATCCCGTCACCTTTGAAGCCGACTACGTCGAGCGGCGCAATCGTCTGACGACCTTCTTCCGTCTCATCCTCGCCATCCCGCTCGCGATCTGGCTGTACCTGTACGCGATCGTCGCGTTCGTGGCGATCCTGATCGCGTGGTTCGCGATCGTCTTCACCGCCCGCTACCCGCGGGGCCTTTACGACTTCATCGCGGGGTACACCCGCTTCATCACGCGATTCACCGCGTACATCTCGCTGCTCTGCGACCCCTACCCCGCCTTCGGCGGCTCAGACGATCCCGCCTACCCGGTGCGCCTGGAGTTCGCCGGCCCCCTGGAGCACTACAGCCGTCTGAAGACGTTCTTCCGCATCGTCCTCGTGATCCCGATCCTGATCCTGCGCTACGTGATGGAACTGCTGCTCAAAATCGGCGCGATCGCGGCGTGGGTCGTGATCCTCGTGATCGGGAGGATGCCGCGGGGGCTGTTCGATGTGATGGTGCTGGCCAACTCCTACATGGCGCGCAGCGACGCCTATATCTACCTGCTGAGCGAGACCTACCCGCCCTTCCAGGACGAGCAGACCCGCGCAGCCGGCACACCCGGGGAGGCCTACCCGCAGGCTTGACGGGCAATAGCGCCCGCGTCGCGATTCATCCGCCCAGGAGTGCCCGCCAACGGACGGGAATGGACAGCTAACAACTAAACCGGTGTTATCGGGTTGTGCTTGGCCGGCCACTCCCGGCGGCGGCCGGCGGCGAGCGCGAAGCGGCGGATCAGCTCCCCGCGTAGGTCCTCGGGCTGGATCACCGCGTCCACCACCATTTCCGAGGCGAGGTGCAGGATGTCGATGTCCGCGGCGTACTCCCCGCGCAGACGCTCGGTCTCCACCGTGCGCTCGGCCTCGTCCTCGATCGCCTGTAGCTGGTTGTAGTAGACCGCGTTGATCGCCGCCTGGGGGCCCATCACAGCGATCGAGGCGCTCGGCAGCGCCAGGCAGCAGTCGGGGTCGAACGCCGGGCCCGCCATCGCGTAGAGGCCCGCGCCGTAGGCCTTGCGCACGATCACGGAGATCTTCGGGACCGTGGCTTCGGAGACGGCGCTGATCATCTTCGCGCCGTGGCGGATGATGCCCTGGCGCTCCACCTGGGTGCCGATCATGAAGCCGGGCACGTCCGCGAGGAACAACAGCGGAACGTTGAAGGCGCTGCATGTCCAGATGAACCGCGCGGCCTTGTCGGCGGAATCGCCGAACAGCACGCCGCCCTTGAACTTCGGCTGGTTGGCCACGATCCCCACAGCCCGCCCCTCCAGTCGCGCGAAGCCGACGATCAGCTCCTTGGCCCAGCGCGCGTGGATCTCCATGAACGAGCCCCCGTCCAGAAGCGCGTCGAGCAGCAGCTTCATGTCGAACGGCTTGTTCTCATCCGCCGGGATCAGCTCGCCGAGCGGGGTCTGGGAGGCCGGGGCGAAGGCAGGCGCGACGGGTTCGGCGGGGGAGCCATTCGAGGGCCCGGCGGGCCGATCCTCCACGGGCGAGTGGACCGGCGGGTCCTCCTCGCAGTTGCCCGGCAGGTAAGAGAGGTAGCGCCTGGCCTCCTCGATCCCCTCCTCGTCGCTTCCCACCAGCGTGTGCCCACAGCCGGAGACTCCGGTGTGCATCCGCGCCCCGCCCATCTCCTCCAGGGTCACGTCCTCGCCGATCACCATCTGCGCCATCCGCGGCGAGCCCAGGTACATCGAGGCGTTGCCCTCGCGCATGATCACGATGTCACAGAACGCCGGGATGTACGCGCCGCCGGCGGCGGAGGGGCCAAAAAGCACGCACACCTGCGGCACGAGACCTGAGAGCTTCACCTGGTTGTGGAAGATCCTCCCCGCCCCCCGCCGGCCCGGGAACATCTGCACCTGCTCGGTGATCCTCGCTCCCGCGGAGTCCACGAGGTAGACCATCGGGATCCGCAGCTCCAGGGCGCGCTCCTGGACGCGGAGGATCTTCTCCACCGTCTTCGGCCCCCACGAACCCGCCTTCACGGTGGGGTCGTTGGCCATCAGCGCCACGGGGCGAGCGCCGATCCTGCCGAGGCCCGTCACCACCCCATCCGCGCCGAGGCCCCCCTCTTGCCAGTTGGCCAGCAGCGCCTCCTCCGCGAAGGAGCCCGGGTCGAGCAGCAGCCGCACGCGCTCGCGCACCGGCAGCTTGCCCTGCTCCCTGGCCTTCTCGTGGTGGCGCTCGGGGCCGCCCCGCAGGGCGCGCTCGGTGGCGCCGCTCAGGGCGCTCACAGGCGGGAGCGCCCTCCAAGACGAGGGGGCGCTCCGCAACCGAGCCCTCCGCGACGGGGGAGCGCCGGGCTCACGGACGCGGCAACCCCCGGTAGCGGTGACGGCGGCGACCCCGAGCTAGCTGGCGTTCGTGGCGCGCCTGCAACCTCGCTTCCACCAGTTCGAGGTCCGAGGCCGGTCCGAGCAGGCGCCAGGCGTCACGCACCACCGGCAGGAGCGTCACGCCGATCACCCAGCCCGGCCAGAAGTCCCCGGTGGGTCCACTGGCGACCCAGACGCCCACGCTCAGCAGCGAGACGCCCATCGACCCGCCCGCCTCCTGGACGAGGCGGCGGCGCAGGTGGGCCTTGCGCTTGGTCAGCGCCCGCTTCACCGAGGTCGAGCTGACCGGCAGGTCCGCTCGCACCGCGTCGAGGTCCGCGCGCGTGGCTGCCCGGTAGGCGTCCCCGATGCGATCCTCGAGCTCCTCGGAGGTGAGCCTGCCCGCCCCCGCGTGCTCGCGCAGCTCATCGATCAGTTGCTCGCGATCGGCGTCCGCGACACGCAGGCTCGAGAGGTCGCTCATTGCAGGAAGGTTACGACACCCTCCCGCTCGTCCCCGGTCCGATGCGATCCGGGGAACGTGGACTCACGGGCCGCCCGCGCGCCCACGCGCCGCGCGGTCCCCAACCGGCCGCCGCGACCCCCCAACCGGCCGACAGCCGCCTACAGCGCAGGGTTCAGCCGGGGCTCATCCCCCGAGTAGTCGTAGAAGCCCGTTCCCGACTTGCGCCCCAGCCAGCCCGCGGAGAGCATCCTGCGCAGCGTCGGCGGGCACACGAAGCGCCGTTCGCCGAACTCCTGGAGCAGCACGTCGCAGATCGCCCCCAGCGTGTCCAGGCCGACGAAGTCCGCGAGCAGCAGCGGCCCCATCGGGTGGCCGGCGCCGGCCTTCATCGCCGCGTCGATCTCGACCACCGAGCCGACCTGCTCTTCCAGGGCGCGCATCGCGTCGAGCATGTAGGGCACCAGCAGGCGGTTGACGATGAACCCGGCTTTGTCGCGCGTGGGGATCGCCAGCTTGTCCTCCGAGCCGATGAACGCGAGTGCCGTGTCGAGCGTCTCCTCGGAGGTGGTCACGCAGCGCACGACCTCGACCAGCTTCATCACCTGCGCGGGATTGAAGTAGTGCAGTCCCACAAACCGCTCCGGGCGCGAGGTCGCCGCCGCCTGGTCGATCACCGCCAGCGAGGAGGTGTTGGTCGCGAACACCGCCTGCGACTTGACGATCGGGTCAACCTCGCGCCACATCTCGAGCTTCAGAGGCAGGCTCTCGGTGATCGCCTCGATCACCAGATCGCAGTCGGCCAGGTCGCGGTAGTCCACCGTGCCATGGATGCGACCCCTGACCGTGTCGGCGTCCTCCTGGGAGCTCTTGCCCTTCTCGACCGCGCGCGCCAGTTGCTTCTCGATCTTGCCCACGCCCTTGGCAAGCGTCGCCTCGTCCACCTCGCGCAGCACCACCTCGTAGCCGGCCTGCGCGGCCACCTGGGCAATGCCATGGCCCATCAGCCCCGCTCCGAGCACGCCCACCTTCTCGATCTGCCGCGCCATCTCTCTCGACCTCCGCTCGCTCTCGCCGGTTGTGTGAAGGGGCGGGAGCCTACCGGGAAGGGTTGCGGGTGCGGGCCGATCACCCGCGGGGTGCAGACCGAGCACCCGCGCTCACTACCTCTCCGGGCAGGACAGCCAGCCAGTGCGCAACGAGCGTCAACCTTTTTGCCAAAGGTTGGGAAGGTTTGCCCAGCTTTGGAGTCTCCTTCGGGTAAAGCCCCGACCAGAGGAGGCATTGTTATGCCCAGCCGCCGAAGGCACCTGTCAACCACGATCGCCACGGCGCTCGCCTGCGTGGCGCTCACTCCGGGGGCGGCCTCAGCGTTCGACCACCCCTTCATCGGACAGTTCCACTCGATCGCCTCGATCGCCAGCACCGTGCCGCCCAACGGGGATGTGAACCCCTATGGGATCGTCACGGTTCCCTACAGCGCCGGCGCGCTTGTCCGCGGGAACACGCTCGTCAGCAACTTCAACAACGAAGAAAACCTCCAGGGGACCGGCACGACGATCGTGCAGATCAGCCCCGCGGGGGCGCTCTCCGTCTTCGCCAAGATCAACCCCTCGAAGCTCCCCGGCCCCTGTCCCGGCGGGGTGGGACTGACGACCGCGCTCGCGATCCTGCCGGGCGGGTATGTGGTCGTCGGCAGCCTGCCCACGAGCAACGGCCAGGCGGCCACCGCACAGGCGGGCTGCCTGATCGTGCTCGACAGCTCGGGTCGCGTGGTGCAGACGATCTCCGGTCCCCCGATCAACGGCCCCTGGGACATGACCGCGGTCGACCAGGGCTTCGGCGCCACGCTGTTCGTGACCAACGTGCTCAACGGCACCGTCGCCTCGGGCGAAACCCCCACTGACGGGGGCACCGTGGTGCGGATCCGCGTACAGCCCCGCTTTGGCCGTGGATTGCGGGTGCTGAGCGAGGAAGTGATCGCCGAAGGCTTCCCCGAGCGCACCGACCCCGCGGCGCTCGTGGTCGGGCCCACGGGAGTGGGGCTGGGCGAGGAAGGCACGCTGTACGTCGCCGACACGCAGGACAGTCGGATCGCCGCCGTCCCCGGCGCCCTGTACCGCCAGACGCCGCAGGGTGAAGGCGGGATCACGGTGGCCACCGGCGGCTATCTGAACAGCCCGTTGGGACTCACGATCACCCCCAACGACGACATCCTCACCGCCAACGGCGGGGATGGCAACCTCGTCGAGACCACCCCGGTGGGGGCCGAGTTCCAGCCCTTCGACACCGGCGCCGGCGGGGGCGGGTTGTTCGGACTCACCGTCGCGCCTTACGGCAGAGGCGTGCTGTTTGTAAACGACACCAACAACACGCTCGAACTGCTGCACTGAGCGGAGGGTCCTCGCAGCTGGATGGGCCATTGCTTCGGCCCGTCCAGCTGTCGTGGGCTGCGTCTTCGTTTGAGCGCGTGTCCTTCGTTTTGAGCGCGCGTCCTTCGTTTTGAGCGCAAGACTCGTGCGCGTGCGCGGGCCCGCGCGGCGAAGCCGTTTCAAACGATGCTTACCGCGCGCCCCACCGGCTCGGAGTACCCTTCCAGGCATGCCCACCGAGCAGGACTTCGACCTCTCCGCGGCGGGCCTGCGCGCGGACGGTACTGACCTTCGGATCTCCGTGGAGGTGCTGGCGAGCAAGCTCGAGCAGTCGTTGCCTGGCCGCATCCACGTCGAGCGCCGCGGCGGGGGCCTGCTCGGCCGCGGCGAGAAGCACGTGCGCCTCGTGCGGGTCGAGCTCGGCGGAAACTGCTACCAGCTCACGGTCGATGGCGGCCGCGTGGAGGGTTTCCGCGAACGTCAGGTGGGAGGCATCTCGATCAAGCGCGAGCCACTCGACCCCGGCGCGTGGGTGACGGCGTTGACCAGCGAGCTACAGGCGGAGGCCGAGCGCAGCACTGAGGCGCGCACGGCACTCGAGAGGCTGTTGGGCTAATGGCGCGGCGGCGCGACACCGGGGCGCAAGGGACACCGGACCCCGGAGCGGAAGGCGTCGAAGGCCAGGAAGTGGATGAGGCCGACGACGCCGACATGGCCGACCCCGGAGCCACGGCCGCTGAGCAGCAGGAGTCCCTACAGCGAATCGAACGGGGCGGGATCACCGTCGCGGCCGAGCGGCGTCTGAGCGAGCTGCGCGAGAAGGGCGGCCTCTTCACCTCCGACCTCTCCGTCAACGGCTGGGCGCTCGCCCACCAGCTCGGGCTGCGCCCGCTCTCGCAGGTGATGGGCAGTTCGATCTACCAGATGGGCTACCAGGGCGCCTGGGGCCAGGGCGAATGGGGCGGTATGGGTTTCGCGCAGACCTACATGGTCGAGCTCACCACGCTCTCGCGGGCGCTCAACGAGGTACGTACGCGCGCGCTCGGGCGGCTGGCCGAGGAGGCGAAGCACGTTGGCGCCGACGCGGTCGTGGAAGTGGATACGCGCGCCGGCGAAAGCAGCTTGGAAACAGGGTCGGTCTCGCTCGAACACACCGTCTTCGGCACCGCGGTCCGTCGCGAGGCCGGGCCATCCAACGCCGACACGCGCAAGGGCAACGGCGTAGAGCACGGGAACAAGCAGCACAGAAGCGGGAGACACGAAGACGGGCGGCCAGTGCTCACCGAGCTGTCGGTCGCCGACTTCTCAAAGCTAGTGCGGGGCGGCTTCGAGCCGCTCGGAATCGTCGCCTATAGCTCGGTGTTCTTCACAAGCTACGGCTATGGCACGGGCGGCGTTGCGGGCATGAGACTGATGGAAGGACAGATGCAGAACTTCGAGCTGCGGGAGTACACGCAGGCCTTCTATAACGCACGCGAGACGGTCATGGCGGAGCTGAACGCGCAGGCCTCCGCGCTCGGCGCCTCGGGGATCGTCGGCGTGCGGATCGGCCACCGCGCGGTGCGCCACACGCTGTCGGGCGGGATGGGCTCCGCCACACGCGAGGGACTGATGGTGACGTTCAACGCGATCGGCACCGCAATCCGCCAAACCGATGAGGTCACCCTGTACCCGCCCGAGAAGACGATCGACCTCACAGCCTGAGCAGACCTCGGAGCAACAACCCAACCCCTCCCCACCCTCCTCCTCTTTTCTCCTCCCACCACAACCAACCTGATATCTGAACATGAGCCCGGGAGCCCCAAACCAATGAGCGACAGCGAGCAGCAGACAGAGACCTACGATCCCTCCTCCCTGGAGGGGGTCCCGGAGGCAGGCCGCGCCCGCCTACAGCAGAACCGCGCGGGACTCTTCACCTCAGACCTGAGCGTCAACGAGTTCCTGCTG
The DNA here is from genome assembly GCA_963742275.1 of uncultured Solirubrobacterales bacterium. GTDB lineage: Bacteria > Actinomycetota > Thermoleophilia > Solirubrobacterales > Solirubrobacteraceae > Palsa-744. The sequence goes on from CAVUKU010000003.1 coordinate 458,220, forward strand.
ATCAAGCAGGCCGGCTTCGATCCGGTAGGGCTAGTGGTGGGCAGCTCGATCTACCACATCGGCATTCAGATGGCGGGGTGGAAGAAAAGCCAGGAGCTCAAAGTGCTCTCCGAGGCGATGTACGGTGCGCGCCAGCTAGCGATGACTCGCATGGAGGAGGAGGCCGACCAGCTCGGCGCCGACGGCGTCGTCGGCGTGCGCCTGGACATCGGGCGCTACGAGTGGGGCCAGGACATGGCCGAGTTCATCGCGATCGGCACCGCCGTCAAGCACCGCGCAGGCGAGATGCACCGCGCCCCCAACGGCCGCCCCTTCACGAGCGATCTCTCCGGCCAGGACTTCTGGACGCTGCTGCGCACCGGGCACCGCCCCGTGGGGATGGTGATGGGTAGCTGCGTCTACCACGTCGCCCACCGCGGGATGCTCCAGTCGATGGCCCAGACCGGTCGCAACGTGGAGCTGCCCAACTTCACCCAGGCGCTCTACGACGCGCGCGAGCTCGCGATGGAGCGGATGCAGATCGAGGCGCAGGCGCTCTCCGCAGAGGGGATCGTCGGCGTCAACCTGAACGAGACCAGCCACGGCTGGGGCAGCCACACGATCGAGTTCTTCGCCGTAGGCACCGCAATCGTGCCGCGCGAGGGCCACGACGAGGCGATCGAGCCGCCCACGCCGGTGCTGGATCTGAGCTGAGCGGGTCGCCCGCCGCCGTTGCTATCTGCCCCCACGTCGCTGCCATCCTTCAAGCGCGAACTTGCAACCGAAACGGAGCCCACCATGAGCATCGTCACCACCGAAGACCGCGGCGCCGTCCGTCACGTCGTGCTCAACCGCCCCGAGAAGCGCAACGCGATGAGCCAGGAGTTGCTGCGCGCGCTCGCACAGGCGCTGCGCGGGGCAGCCGCCGAGGAGGCCGTCCACTGCGTGGTGCTGCGCGGCGAAGGCCCCGTGTTCTCGGCGGGTGTCGATCTGGTCGAGCTGGGCGCCTCCGCGAGCACCCCCGGCCGCCTGCGCCCCTTCCGGGAGACCTTCCTGGAGTGCGCCAACCTCTGCGAAGAGATGGCCAAGCCGGTCATCTGCCAGATCCACCGCACTTGCGTGGGGGGCGCCCTGGAGGTCGCGCTCGGATGCGACCTGCGGATCGCCTCGAGCGACGCCCAGCTCGGGCTGCCGGAGGTGAGGTTCGGGATCATTCCCGACGTCGGCGGCTCCAGCCGCCTGCCGGCCGTCGTGGGTCTCGGCCGCGCCAAGGAGCTGATCATGACCGCCCGCACAATCGACGCCGCGGAGGCCGAGCGCATCGGCCTGCTCAACCGCGTCGTCGCGCCCGAGGAGCTCGAGCGGGCCACGCAGGCGCTGGCCGATGAGCTGCTGGCCAACTCACACGTCGCCGTGGGCCGTGCCAAGCGCGTGATCGACGCCTCCGCCCGCCCCGCACTCGCGACGACGCTGGAGATGGAGATCTCCGTGCAGGAGTACTGCGTGGCCGCGGTACGGGAGAGCGCGCGGGCCGCCGGCGAGGCTCAGGAGGCGCCGGCAGAGCAGCGCGAGGCGCAGCTAATGGAGCGCTGAAACGCCCCCTCCCGCATCGGCGCTGTCGAACAGCGATCCGCGCCTGCGCCCATGCTGCTCGAGCCCGTCCATGACCCCTCCGACGAGACGCTGTATCTCGGAGCGCTCAGAGGCGATCCCTGCAGCTACTGCTCCGCCCCCAACGAGCAGCTGGACCACATCGTGGCTCGTGCACGCGGTGGCGCGAACAGCTGGGAGAACCTGACCGCCTCCTGCGGGCCGTGCAATAACCGCAAGGGCTCGCGCCCGCTCCTGATGTTCCTGAGGAGTCCTCAGGCCTCCGCGAAACGCACCCCGAAGAGCCGACCCCCGCTGAAACTCACCTGGGCGTTCAGGCCGAGAGACCGGACACCCGTCATCATCAAGTGGCACCGGTCGGCAACCGCTGCTCGCGAAATTACACCACGGCTGTCGCTCGAGCGGTATCCGGAGTTCAGGCGGTTCGACGAGCAGGTGGCGATGGCTCTGCTGCGCACGCTCCGGAGCAGCTCCGAGGGGATACTCGCCCTTGTGGAGCCGGCGGCGATCGCGCAGATGCTGACATCCTCCGCCCCAACCGAGGGTCGGGTGCGAGCCGTAAGAGAAAGCGTGGGACGCCTCTGCTCGGTGCCGATCCAGATTGGCGAACTGGACGATCACCTTTCGCTTGACGAGCCGATGTTCCTCGCCAAAGACGAGCTCGACCAGCAGCCGCTGCTGCTCGCCCCTCATGAGCGATTGCTGCGCGTCTTCAGGCGACGTGTCACTCACGCGTTGGCAGACGAACTGCCACCCCCTCCAGCTACGCCCGTCTCGCATCGGTAGCAGGCCCGCGCATCATCGACCCCACTCCACGGGCCCCGCCACCAGCGTGTGGCTCCCCAGCCGCCGGCCCAGGATCTCCTGAACGCGCCGCGCGCACGCGATCAGCGCGGGGAGGTCGATGCCGGTGCGCAGCCCCATCTCGTGCAGCATCGAGACGAGGTCCTCGGTGGCGATGTTGCCGGTGGCCCCGGCGGGGACGGGACAGCCGCCGAGCTCGCCGAAGGAGGACTCGAAGCTGTCGATACCCACCTCGAGCGCGGCGAGCACGTTGGCAAGACCCTGCCCGCGGGTGTTGTGGAAGTGCGCGGTGAGCTCGACATCCCCCAGTTGCTCGTGTGCGAGCGCGAAGATCTCGCGCACCTGAACGGGGTTGGCCATCCCGGTGGTGTCCCCGAAGCCGATCTCCTGCGCCCCCGCGTCGCGCAGACGCGCGGCGATGTCGAGCACGCGCGCCGGGGGCACGTGGCCCTCGTAGGGGCAGCCGAAGCAGGTAGAGAGGACCGCCTCGCAGCGCAGGCCCTCCTCCCGCGCCCGCGCGAGCACGCGCTCGAGGCCTGTGAGGGACTCCGCGATCGAGCGGTTCACGTTCTTGCGGTTGTGGGTCTCCGAGGCGGAGACGATCACGTTGATCTCCTGAAAGCGCTCGCGGTGGCGCAGCGCGTTCTCCAGACCACGCTCGTTGGGGATCAGCACACTCACCGAGACCCCCTCGGGGATGTCCACCCGCTCCAGCACCTCCGCCGCGTCGGCGAGCTGAGGGATCACGTCGGGGCGCACGAAGCTCGTCACCTCCAGGCGCCGCAGGCCGGTGCGGGCGAGCGCGTCGATCAACTCCACCTTGCGCTCGGTTGGGATCGTCTCGGGCTCGTTCTGAAAGCCGTCGCGCGGCCCGACCTCCCTGATGCGGACGACACCCGTCACGCCCACTCCCTCGATAGGGACGGCGCCCGTCACGCCCACATCACCACATCGACAGTCCCCCGCTGACCCCAAGGGTCTGACCGGTGATGTAGGAGGCGTCCTCGCAGGCGAGGAAGGCGATCGCCGCCGCGACCTCCCCGGGCTGGCCCGCGCGGCGTAGCTGGGTGGCGTCGATCATGCCCCGCTGGAGGCGTTCCCCGATCTCGCCGTAGACCTTCGCGGCGGCGTCGAACAGGGGGGTCTCGATCGGCCCGGGGGCGACCGCGTTGACGCGCACGCGGTAGCGCGCGGCCTCGCGGGCGATCGCCTTGGTGAAGCCGATCACTCCGGCCTTCGCCGCGGAGTAGACCGCCGAGCCCTGCGAGCCCACGCGGCCCGCCTCGGAGGCCACGTTGACGATCGCCCCGCCGCGGCGCTCCTGCATCCCTGGGAGCACCGCGTGGGTGACCGCGAGCACGCCCCGGAGGTTGACGCCGAGCACGAAGTCCCACAGGCCGGGGTCGGATTTGACGAAGAACGAGAAGAGGTCCGTGCCGGCGTTGTTGACGAGCACGTCGATCGGCCCCAGCCGCTGCTCCGTGGCGCTCACGGCCGCGGCGATCGAGTCGAGGTCGGTGACGTCCATGCTCAGGCCGATGCCGTCGAGCTCGCCCGCGACCGCGCGGGCGCCCTCCTCGTTGAGGTCCCCGACGGCCACCCGCGCCCCCTCGGCCGCAAGGCGGCGCACGGTGGCGGCCCCGATCCCGGAGGCTCCCCCGGTGACGAGCGCGATCTTGTTCTCCAGCCGCATGTCGCGCAAAGCGTAGTGGGTGGCGAGAGATCGCGGTGGCCGCAGCTCTCAGAGGTGCCTGCCGAGCACAGCGGTACGGGACGGCGGGCCCGGGCGCTTGACCCAGGAGAGCCGCTCATATACTCACCCCTCGTGCCGACCCCCGCTCCCGTGTGCATCATCGGCGCCTCGGGCGCCCTGGGCTTCGGACTGGCGCTGAGGCTGGGACGCACCGGCGTGCCGATCGCGATCGGCTCGCGCGACGCCGAGCGCGCCGCGGAGACGGTGGAGCGCGCGCGGGCCCTCCTCCCGGAGGGGTCCTTCGCCGGATACGACAACGCCGGGGCGGTCGCGCAGGCGGAGACGGTGATCCTGAGCGTGCCCTTCCGCAACCAGTCCGAGACCCTGACCAATCTGAAGGGGGCGCTGCGCGCGGGGCAGCTGCTGATCGACGCGAGCGTCCCGCTGGCGGCCGCCGTGAGCGGCAAGGCCACGCGCATGCTGGGCGTGTGGCAGGGCTCCGCCGCCCAGCAGGCCCAGGAGATGGCGGGCGCGGGGGTGCGGGTGGTCTCGGCGCTTCACACCGTCAGCGCCGCCTCGCTCAGCGACCTCGGGCACGAGCTCGCCGAGGACGTGCTCCTGTGCGGGGACTCCCGCGCAGACAAGCGCGAGGCCGCGGCGCTGATCGAGCGGATCGAGGGGCTGCGCTGCGTGGACTGCGGGCGCCTGGAGATGGCGCGCATCACCGAGTCCCTCACGGCGCTGCTGATCGCCGTCAACTCACGCTACAAGGCCCACGCGGGGATCCGCTTGACGGGCCTGCCGGAGACGCTGTGGGAGTAGAGGACGGCGATGGCAGGCAGGTTGATGGCGGGGGCGGAGATGTGGTCGTCCTCGCAGGGGGCACCGGCGGGGCGAAGCTTGCGCGGGGGATGCTCGATGTGGTGGGACCCGAGCGCCTGGTGGTGATCGCCAACCCGGGCGATGACATCGAGATCTACGGAGCCCACGTCTCCCCCGACCCCGACCTCGTCTCCTTCTGGCTGGCGGACCTCATCGACGCGCGCGGGTGGGGCCTGGAGGGCGACACCTTCCACGTGATGGACGGCCTGCGGGCGCTGGGGGCGGAGGTGTGGTTCAACCTCGGCGACCGCGACCTCGCGTGGTGCCTCGAGCGGGCGCGGCTGCTCGCCGAGGGCCTCTCCCCCACCGCGGCGCTCGAGCGGCTGAACCGCGCGATCGGGGTGCAGGCCCGGGTGCTGCCCGCGAGCGACGATCCCTTGCGCACGTGGGTCCGCACAGAGGCCGGGTGGCGCTCCTTCCAGGAGTTCATGATCCGCCAGCGCGCCGCGGGGCTCGTGGAGGGCCTCGAGTTCCGGGGCGCCGAGCAGGCCGCGCCGAGCCGCGAGGTGCTGGCCGCCATCGCCGGCGCGCGCGCGATCGTGATCGGACCCTCCAACCCGCTGGCCTCGATCGCCCCGATCCTCGCCGTGCCGGGGATCCGCGAGGCCCTCGCCGCGGCCGACGCGCCCGTGGTGGCCGTCAGCCCGATCGTGGGCGGAGCCGTACTGAAGGGCCCCACGGCCTCCTTCATGGCCTTCGCGGCACTGGAGTGCAGCGCCCGGGGGGTCGCGGACTTCTACGGTGAGCTGCTCCACGGGATCGTCGCCGACGAACCCCTGTCGGGGCTCGCCACCTCGGAGACCGCCACTGCGGAGCTCGCCACCCTGGAGATCGACACCCGCATGTCCGACGCCCCCTCCCGCGCACAGGTCGCCGAGCAGGTGCTCGCGTTCGCGGACTCGCTCGCCGGGTAAGCCTCCCACGGGGGCGAGCCCAGCAAGTGCCCGCCGGGAGAGCCCCCGGGCGACTATCTTCCGACCACGATGCGAACCGCCATGCGAACCGCCGCGATCCTGCCCGTCAAGCGGTTCTCCCGCGCCAAGCAGCGCCTCGGGGCGAGCGTCGCGGACCCCCTGCGGCTGGATCTGGCACGCGCGATGGTGGGCGACGTGCTGAGCGCCCTGCGCGACTGCCCCGCGATCGAGCGCACGATCGTCGTCACGTGCGAGGACGCCGCCGCCGCGGCCGCCAGCTACCTCGGGGCGATCGTGGTCGAGGATCTCGCGGAGGACGGCCAGAGCGCGGCCGTGGCGCGGGGCATCGAGCGCGCCGCGGCGGAGGGTTTCGAGCGGGTGCTGTGCATCCCCGGAGACTGCCCCGCGCTCGATCCCCTGGAGCTGCAGGCGCTGCTGGATGCACAGCCCGACGAGGCGACCGAAGCGGTGATCGTGCCCGATCGCCACGGGACGGGCACCAATGGGCTGCTGCTCACCCCCCCGGGGGCGATCGCCCCCAGCTTCGGGCCCGACAGCTGCGAGCGCCACCGCCAGCTCGCCCAGGCCGCAGGTGTCGCGTGCCGGGTGGAGCGGCTCGCCTCGCTGCTGCTCGACATCGACACCGGCGAGGATCTCGCCGCTCTGCGCGAGCGGCTGGCGGGCGAGCCCCGGGCCGGAGCGCGCCGCACCCGCATCGTGCTCCGCGCGGGGTGAGCCTCAGCGGACGGCGCGCCGCACCCGCATCGTGCTCCGCGCAGGTGAGCGCCAGCCGGAGCGCGCACCCCATCGCGCTCGGCGCCGGCTGAGCCTCAGCCGGTCGCGGCGGCCCGGTTCTCGTGCCACTCGTGCAGGGCCCCGATCGCGCCGCCGATGACGCGGTCGAGGAAGGTCTCGCGGTCGTTCTCGTGCGGCAGCGGCTCGGAGGGGACCTCGACCTCGAGGAACTCGCACAGCGGCTCCCACCCTTCGGTCACCTTCCAGACGAGCAGCCGCTCCGCGGGGACGATGCGCTTGACGGCCTCGTTGTGGCGCTCGAACTGCTCGATCAGCTGCGCCGGCTCGGCCCAGCCTTCCGCGAACGTGCCCTGCGGGCCCCAGAACATGCGATCGACGAGATCCAAGTAGCGCCGCCAGCGGGGGTCGATCTCGCCCCGGGCGCTCGAGAGCAGGCGCATCAGCGCCTCGCCGTGGCTCAGCCCCACGATCGTTTCGCGGAAGCTGGGCTCCCAGGACTCGGGGTTGCGCACGCTCAGCAGCACCTTGGCGTCGGGGTAGACGTCGATCAGCTCCTTGTAGAAGTAGCCCCCCGGCCAGTCCACGGTCGCCTGGCAGCCGGCGAAGACCTCACCCCACGGCCCCTCCCCGTCCATCGCGCGGTTCCACAGCTCGACCTGGTCGAGGTCCGCGAGCACATTGACCCAGTGGTAGCACGGGCTGAAGCCGAGCTGTTCGAGCGCCAGTTTCTGCGTGAGGGTACCCGTGCGGGGCAGTCCCGCTCCGATCAGCTTCATATACTCATCCGCTCCTCGTCGTGATGGTCGCGCTGCATTGGCGGCGTGCACTCTGCGCAACTGCCGCATGGCCCGCCGGTTCTGACGGTATCCTGTTGTCCTGTTGTGATTTCCAACGTGGCCTAACACAACACTAACGCTCACGCCGAAACCCCAGTCTTGAACGCCATCGATACCACAACCGTACGCACGGCGACGGTAGAACAACCTACGGACGGGCACTCGCTCGAGACCGGCCCGCGGATCTCCGGGCTCACGGTCTCCGACAGCGAGAGCGTCCTCTCCCAGAACGAGGTCCTCGACCGACTGGGGCTGAGGGGCGACGAGTTCGCCGAGCGCATCTTCGCCCACAGCGGCGTCAAGCGACGCCATCTGAATCTGGAGGACGACTTCCTGGCGCGCACCCTCCAAGGACGCACCCCCGAGGTCGAGGAGGAGCTGCTGCGCCACTCGATCCGCGCCGTGGACGCGCTTGGGATCGAGGACCCCCAGAGGATCGGCACCGTCCTCAGCTCGAGCCTCTACTCGCTCGGCCTGCCCACCATCGCCCACCGGCTCGTGGACCACTACGAGATGGACCCCACCACCGACAAGTACCACGTCACCGGAGTGGCCTGCGCGAGCGCGGTGCCGCTGATGCGGATGGCCGCGGGGACGCTATTCCAGCACCCCGGCAAGGACACCCTGATCGTGGCGGCGGAGAGCATGAGCAGCATCCTCACGCGCGCCACCGACGAGGACCCCCGGGCCAAGACGGTCGGCTCCGCCCTCTTCGGGGACGGCTGCGCCGCCGCGCTGATCTCTGCCGACCCCGGCGCCGACGGGCCGACGATCATCGCCACCCAGGTCCACCAGATCGGCGGCACGCTCGCAGCAGTGAGCCTCACCTGCTCCGAGCAGGACAGCTTCCTGCACCTCGTGCGCGAGCTGCCCGACCTCGCCGGCGCCGGACTGCCCGGCGTGGCGGAGAAGTTCCTGCGCCGGCATCGCGTGGAGCACGCGGAGATCGACCACTGGATGGTGCACCCCGGCGGGCGGCGCATCATCGAGAACGTGCAGAGCGCCCTGGAGCTCTCCGACGAGCAGACCGCGACGAGCTGGGACGCCCTCGCCAACCACGGCAACGTGGGCACCCCCTCGATCTTCTACGTCCTCCAAGACACCATCGAGCGCTACCGCCCCCAGCCGGGCGAGCGCGGCCTTGCGGTCACGATCGGCCCCGGCGTCACCGTCGGGCTGATGCTGCTGCAGTGGTGAGCACCGCCCTCGCGCAGGAGCCCCCGTGGCGACGCTCTCTGCCCGCAGCCTGAGCGGCCTGCCCGAGGTTCGCGCGGGCGATGACCTCGCCACGCTGATCGCGGAGGCGCTCGATGCCGAGCGGCCGACCGGGCCGCTTCGCGACGGTCAGATCGTGGCGATTGCCCACAAGGTCGTCTCCAAGGCGGAGGGCGCTGTCGTGGAGCTTGCCACGGTCGAGCCCTCCGCGCGGGCCCGCGAGCTGGCCGCGGACACCGGCGCCGGCGCCCCCCTGGGGTCCGTGCTACCCGGCGGCCCGGGCAAGGACCCCCGCGCCGTGCAGGTCGTGCTCGACCAATCCCAGGAGATCCTGCGCGCCGCCGGCGGGGTGCTGATCTGCCGTACCCGCCACGGCTTCGTCTGCGCCAACGCCGGAGTCGACGCCTCCAACTCCGCCGGGGTGGGCGGGGAGTCCGATACCTTGATCGTGCTGCCCCGCGATCCCGACGCCTCCGCACGAGGCCTGCGCGCGCGACTGCGCGAGCTGACCGGAGCTCAGGTAGGGGTGCTGATCAGCGACAGCTTCGGCCGCGCCTGGCGCCACGGACAGTGCGACATCGCGATCGGCTGCGCCGGTCTGACTCCGCTCGATGACTGGCGCGGACGCACCGACAGCGCCGGACGCGAGCTGCGCGCCACCTGGCTCGCGGTGGCCGACGCGATCGCCGCCACCGCCGATCTCGCGCGCGCCAAGGACTCCCGCGAGCCCGTCGTGATCCTCGATGGCCTGGAGCGCTTCGTCACCGCGCAGGACGGGCCCGGGGCCGGCGCGCTGCTGCGCCCTGTGGGTGAGGATCTGTTTCGCTGATCGATCGCTCACGCCGTCTCTTCCTTGACCGAAGCCGGGAGACACTCGCCTTCGGCCGACTCGGGAGACACTCGCTCCGCTCCCATCCCCGAATCGGCCAGCGTCCCCGTTTCGGCCAGCTGCGACCAAAAGCGGATGAACTCGCGCTCGTGGCCGATGCCGCATTCGAGCGTTAGTCGCCACCCGCGCGGCGCGTCGGCGAGATTGGCAAGCAGCGCCTCGCAGCTCTGCAACCGTCGTTCGTGCACCTCGACCTGGGCGGCGGCGAGCTCGGCCGGGTCCGCGCCCACGAACAGCTTGAGCGTGGCAACGTCGCGCAGTTCATAGGTTTCGCGGGGGGGCTCGGACCGCCAGAGCTCGAGCGCCCGGTGCCCGCTGTCTGTGAGACGGTAGATCCGCCGCCGCCGTCCGGTCTGCTCGCGTTGCTCTGAGAGCAGCCCCTCCGTGGCGAGCCGCGCGCACTCGGTGTAGAGCTGTGTGTGGGGCACGCTCCAGAAGTTGGCCGTGCTCATCTGCGCGAGCTGCTTGAGGTCGTAGGGAGTGGCCGGCTGGGCCTGCTCCAGCAGGCCCAGCACGATGTAGGAGGTCTCGGTGAGACGGAGGCTTGACATCGACCGAGAACTATACTACGGTACGCATCATTCGATCCGAACCATGCAGTCGGTACTATTACGGGTCGGCCACCATCACCGCCTCTACACACACGAGAGGCCCCGCAACCACCCAGGAGGCGAGCCCGAGATGACCGAAGCGACGAGCGTCCACCCAACGAGTCCACGAGAGCACGACGGAGCACATACCGCAAAGGTGCGTGACGCCGCCGCCAGGAACGCGTCCAAGCACGCGCGCCTGATCCGCTCGGCAAAAGACGGCCGCGCTCTGAGCGCACTGATGCTCCCGTTCTTCCTGGTCCGCCCCCCGGCGGGATACGGCGTGCTCACGACCACCGGGCGCAGGACCGGCAAGACCCGACGCAAGTGCATCCGCGTGATCCGGAGGGGGAACAGGGCGTACCTTGTCAACCTTCGCCCCCCCAAGCTTGCGATGAGCCGCCCGACCGCCCGTGCGGCCTGGGCCTGGAACATACGGGCGAACCCAAACGTGAGCCTGCGAATCCGTGGCGGGACGTTCGCCGGCGTTGCGCGCGAGCTCGAGGAGCCCGCAGAGCTGGAGCAGGCACGAGAGGCGCTGTGCGAGACCGTCCACCTGTTCGACTACGGCGAGTGCGATCTCCATCTGCGCGGGCTCCCGACTCGCGCAAAGATCAAGGAGCTCCACGGCTACTGGTTCGACACCGGGATCCCGTTCGCAATTGAGCTGCGGGAATAGCGCGACACGACCACCGGCCACCGCCGGCTACTCGCGTTCAGCAACGGGTCCCGCGAGCTACTCGCGTTCAGCAAACAGATCCGCGAGCAGGGCTCAGACGGCCACGGGCAGCTCGCCCGCCTCCTTCAGCGGGTAGCGCCGCCGGATCTCATACAACGTCGTGCGCTCCGCGGCGGGCCGCCCCGCCGCGTGGGCGGCCCCGACAAGCTGGTCGGGGTCCAGGCGCGTGCCGTGATAGCTGCCCGCGAGGCGGCTGATCGACTCCTCCATCAGCGTCCCCCCCAGGTCGTTCACGCCCCAGCGCAGCGACTCCGTGGCGGCTTCCAGGCCCATCTTCACCCACGAGGCCTGCACGCTGCGCACGCTGCGACCCAGCGCCAAGCGGAAGACAGCGGTGTGCTTGAGGTTCTCCTCGCGCGATATCTCCTCCACGCCGTGCGTGCGTCCCAGCAGCGTCTGGAAGGGGATGAAGGAGAGCGGCACGAACTCCGTGATCCCCCCCGTGCGCTCCTGCAGCTCGCGTACCACGCGCATGTGCTCGGCCAGCTCCCAGGGCTCCTCGATGTGCCCGAACATCACCGTCGCCGTCGAGCGCAGCCCAGCCGCGTGGGAGGCCTCGATGATCTCCACCCAGCGGGCGACCGGCAGCTTGTTCGGGCTGATCCGTTCGCGCACCCCGTCGTGCAGCACCTCCGCCGCCGTCCCCGGCGTCGAGCCGAGGCCCGCGTCGCGCAGGCGCGCGAACACCTCCGCGGGCGGCTCCCCCGAGATGTCGCACATGTGCGCGATCTCCATCGGGCTGTACGCGTGCAGATGGATGTCCACGCCCTCCCCTGCCGCGGTGCGCTTGGCGAAGCGCAGCCACCCCAGGTAGTCCTCCAGGCTCCAGTCGGGATGGATCCCCGACTGGATGCACAGCTCCGTGGCCCCGAACCGCACCGCCTCGCGCACCCGGCGCGCGAACTCCTCCTCGCCGTGCTCGTAGGCGTCGGGGGAGCGCTTGCCCTGGCCGAAGCCGCAGAACGCGCACCCCACCGTGCAGACGTTCGAGACGTTGATGTTGCGGTTCACCACGAATGTCACCGTCTCCCCCACGAGCTCCTCCCGCAGCTCGTCGGCGGCCGCCCGCAGCTCCTCGATCGCCTCCGGCCGCGTCTCGGCGAACATCGCCGTCAGCTCCTCGGCGCTCAGCGCCAGCCCGTCGCGGCCGCGCTCAGTCGCCCCGGCAACCAGGTCCGGGCGGATCGGCGGGGCGCCGCTCGAGGCCGGGTCGGTGCGACCGGAGCCCCGCCGCGGGATGAAGCTCCAGTACTTGACCTTGATCGTGTCCATCACGCCCCGCGCGATCCACTCGGGGTCGATGTAGCGCGAGTAGACGCACAGGCGCTCGGTCAGCGCGTAGCCATCCTTCTGCAGCTCCCTGCGTACCCGGTGCGGCGAGGGGAAGGGGTGCTCCGGGGAGATGTGGTCGCCGTTGGCCGAGAGCCCGCCGAGGTCGGTCGCTCCCGCGGCCACCAGCTCCGGCCACCAGTCCGCGAGGTTCGGGGGCACCTGGATGCCCACGTCCGGCATCAGCCGCCGGGTCTCGGCGATCAGCCGCTTCATGTCCTCGATGCTCACCGGACACGCCCACTCGGGCAGCGGCAGCTCGGGCCGCGAGTCTGCGACGCCGGTGCGCCAGTACTCGCGCGCGGCGACGTCTGCGATCTGCGCCGGCTCCTGGCCGTAGTAGCGCTGGTGGGGCACGAAGTTCTGGAGGATCACCTCCTGGAGGTGGCCGTACACGGCGTGCGCCGCCGCCAGCGCCTCCAGCGAGGCGATGCGCTCCGCCTCGCTCTCGCCGATCCCCACGAGGATCCCCGAGGTGAACGGGATCCTCAGCTCCCCCGCCCAGCGGATCGTCTCCAGACGCCGCTGCGGGTGCTTGGTGGGCGAGCCCGCGTGCACCGTCTCCATCAGCCGCTCGGAGATCGACTCCAGCATCAGCCCCTGCGAGGCGCTCACCTCGCGCAGCCGCCCCAGATCCTCCTTGGAGAGGACGCCGAGGTTGGTGTGCGGCAGGATCCCCCGCTCCAGCGCCCGCTCGCACGCCCAGGCCACGTAGGCGGTGAAATCCTCGTGCCCGTACTCCGCAAGCCTTCGCGCCACCTCCCCGTTGACCTCGGGGCGCTCTCCTGTCAGCACGAGCAGCTCCTTGATCCCCCTGCGCGCCGCGCCGTCGATGATCCCGAGCACCTCCTCGGGCGCGTACAGGTGTGCCGTGTGCGTCGCGAACGCGCAGTACTTGCAGTAGCACCGGCACGTCCGCGAGAGCGACAGCGTCAGGTTGCGCGAGTAGGTGACGCGGCGGCGCATGCCATGAGTCTATGACCCGGCAGAGCTGTTCCGGCCGGCGCCGATGCTGTCCGGTTGGCGCATGCGCTGGCCGATAGGGGATCGCATCTGATCCCCTATCGGTCGGCTGAGCGGTGCATGCGCTGGCCGAAACGGGGATTCGCGCCGAAGGCGCGTGTCCCCCGGCTTCGGTCGGGAACCCGCACATGTGCGGGTTCCGCCAGGGCCGCATGCGGCCCTGGCGCCCCACGTCGCATGCGACGTGGGCCTAATCCGTCCGATCGGGCTCGTAGCTTTTCGCTCATGTCCGAAGACACCCTGCGTCGCGCGGTCGCCGAGATGGTCGGCGCGTTCACGCTCACCTTCATCGGCGCCGGCGCGGCCGCGGCGTCCGGCGCCATCTCCGACCCCTCGCTGATCGGCGTCGCAATCGCCAACGGCCTCGCGATCGGCGTGATGGTCTGCGCGCTCGGGCACATCTCCGGCGGGCACTTCAACCCGGCGATCACGTTCGGGTTCCTGATCACCCGCAAGATCAAGCCCGCGCTCGCCGGGGTCTACTGGGTCGCGCAGTTCGGCGGCGCCGCACTGGCGGCGCTGTTCGTCAAGGAGCTGCTGCCGCGAGCGACCACCGAAGCGGTCAACCTCGGGGTGCCCGCGCTCGGTCACGGCGTCGACGCGAGCTCCGGCTTCCTGCTCGAGGCGGTCCTCACGTTCTTCCTCGTGTTCGTCGTCTTCGGCGCGGCGGTGGACACCCGCGGGCCGTTCAACGCCGTCGCCGGGCTGGCGATCGGCCTGACGATCTCGATCGACGTGCTCTTCGGGGGCCCCTTCACCGGCGCGGCGATGAACCCCTCGCGCGCGTTCGGCCCGCAGCTCGTGGGCGACCACTGGACCAACGGCTGGGTCTGGTACGCCGGGCCAGTGCTCGGCGCTGCGGTCGCCGCGTGCCTCTACACGTTCCTCTATCTGCGCAAGGGTCCGACCGCGACTCCGCCGCCGGCCGAGGCCCAGCCGCAAGCGACCTGAGGGCCACCAGCCGCAGAGCCGGGATGCCTCGCTCGCGATGTGCGCGGCGAGGTCGTCTCAGGCGGAGGATCTCCAGCGAGGTTGGACGCGGCTATCCTCGGCCGCTGTGTCCCGTCCACCCCGCGTCTACCTCGCCCGCCACGGCCAGACCGCGTACAACGCCGAGGGCCGCTTCCAGGGCCAGGGCGCGGTGCCGCTCGATGAGACCGGCCGCGCCCAGGCGGCCGCCCTGGCCGAGCAGGCACTCCCCTACGAGTTCGCGGTGCTCTGGTGCAGCCCCCTACTGCGCGCCCGCGAAACCGCCGACACGGTGGCCCGCCGCGTCGGCCTGACGCCCCGCGAGGATGCCCGCCTGATGGAGACCGACTCAGGGGCCTGGACCGACCGCAGCTTCGCCGAGGTGCGCGCCGAGGACCCCGAGGGGTTCGCCCACTTCGCGGCGGGGGAGCCCACCTTCGCGTTCCCCGGCGGCGAGTCCTTCGCCCACCAGGGAGAGCGGGTGGCGGCCGCGTTGCACGACATCGAGCGCGCCGAGGAGCCCGCGCTGGTGATCTGCCACGGCGGGGTGATCCGCATCGCCCTCTTCCAGCGGACCAAAGCGCGAGAGTCGCTCGCGGGGCCCATCCCCAACGCGACCGTGATCCCACTCGACTCCCAAGGCTCGCAAGCGACCCAGGGCTACGGCGAGATCGCCGCCGCGAGCTGAGCGCACCGCATCACGGTGGGGCAGCCGCCGCGCCCGACCCGCCGCGCCCGACTACTGCGCGCGCAGGCGGCGAAACTCCTCGCGCGCCGTGTACGGGCGGCCCCACATCTGCGTGACCTCCGCGCGCCCCGCGCGCAGCTCCCGAACCGCCAGCTCCCCCTCGATGCCCGCGTCGTCGAGCAGTCCCAGCGTGCCATGCACCGTCGGCGCCGAGGCGGCGTGGCCGAAGCGGTGGGCGACCAACAGCCGCCAGTGCCAGTCGTACTTGGAGTAGGGCCTGGCGTTGCACGTCGCCAGGTAGATGGCCGCTTCCACGTAGCGCGACTCGTCCCCAATCCGCAGATCGAGCTCCAGGTCGGTCCAGTCGTCGGGCAGCGAGTCCACGATCCGCTGGAAGGTGTCGGCCAGGCCCATTGGCGGAAAGCCTAGCGGGAGCACGGGAGGACCGATCGGAGAGGGCCCGAAATGGGCCCCGCTGCGCCACCCTCTGGGCGGTCTCCGACCTGCTGCGCCACCCTCTACCCTCCTCCCATGGCCGCCACCGACACATTGCGCGCCGAGTACGAGGCGCTGACCGAGCGCTGTGGGCTGGTGGACCGCTCTGAGCGCGGCAAGCTCGCGCTGACGGGCGCCGGGGCGGTCGAGTTCCTCAACGGGCAGGTCACCAACGAGCTCACCGGCCTGCGCCCCGGCGAGGGACGGTATGCGGCCTTCTTGACGAACAAGGGCAAGATGCTCGGCGACCTGCGCATCCTCGCCGTCGGGGGGCGGGGACGGGGGGACTCGATTCGGACGGGCCACCCACCGAACTACTGCTCGACACCGAGCGCGTGGCGCTACAGGCCCTGTTCGACATGATCCGCCGCTACAAGATCGGCTACGAGGTCGAGTTGCACAAGCGCACCCTGGAGTGCGGGCTGCTCTCGCTGATCGGGCCCGAGGCGCGCGCACGCCTCGCTCAGAGCTCGCTCCCCGACGCTGAGCACACCCACGTGCCCGCAGAGATCGGCGGCGCGCCCGTGCGGCTGATCGCCACCGCCAACGGCGTGGATGTGCTCTTCGAGGCCCCCCATGGCGACGCGGTGCGCGCGGCGCTGATCGAAGCCGGCGCGATCCCCGTGGGCGAGGCGACAGATGAAATCGTGCGCGTCGAGCATGGGCGGCCCCGCTACGGGGTGGACATCGACGAGAGCACGATCCCCCAGGAGGCCGGCCTCAACGAGCGGGCGGTGAGCTTCACCAAGGGCTGCTACGTCGGGCAGGAGACGGTGGCGCGCCTGCACTACAGGGGCAAGCCCAACCGCCACCTGCGCGGCCTGCGGCTCTCCGCACCGGCCGCGCCCGGCGAGGGGCTGTGTCTTGGCAGGCGTTCCGTGGGGAACCTGGGAAGCGTCGTCGACTCACCCCGCCTCGGGATCATCGCGCTCGCGCTCGTGCGCCGCGAGGCCACGCCGGGCGACAACGTCGCCGTCGGCGAGCACGGCGTCAGCGCCACGCTCCTCGAGTTGCCCTTCGCACCCTGACGGGCGGCGTCAGCACCACACGGCTGCCGTTGCACCCCCGACGACGGACGACGGCTCGCGCAGCCGTGACGGATGCGCTCGTTCAGGTGGCGCCCGGGCGCCACCCGCCGGGGCGGCGCTCGTGCAGGTGCTTGCGGATCGCGGCCATCTGGACCCTGAGCGCGTCGGGGCGGGGGGGCGTATCGAACGTGTTGGTCACGTTCGGCCCGCGCAGGCTCACTTTGGTGCGCTCGGGCTTCTTGCGGGCATCCTCGAAGGGATTGCGTTCAGTCATCACTACCGTCTTCGGTCGGTACTCCCGATTCATGAGTGTACGCCTGCCACTGCTCGTTGAGAAGATCCACGAGCTGGCTCGCCAACAGCGGCGAGAAGGAGACGCGCGAGACCACGATTCCCTGCTGCCCCTGGGGGCCGATGCGCAGGAAGTCGAGCGTGAACTCGTGCGGCGTGCGCGCGATCGACGCCGCGTTGGCCCAACGGCCCGCGAACTCCTCCGGGGGCATGATGATGTTGGGGCCCTGCTGGGACTCCTCGGGAGGGTTCTGGTCGGACACCGTGGGTGCAGCGTAGCGCGAGGAGGGCCCCGCCGCAGTAGGATTGCCCTCCATTCCGCACTCGATACGCGAGGTTCAGATATACCGTGGCAATCGATTTGAAGCAGATCTCAGAGGTCGACGTCGAGCCGGGCGAACTGCCCAAAACGATGGCCGCGTGGGTGATCCGCGAGGAGCGCTTCGGCGAGCCCAAGGACGCCTTCCAGCTCGAGGAGATCGAGGTTCCCGAGCCCGGCGCGTTCGAGGTGATCGTGCGCGTGATGTCAGCGGGGGTCAACTACAACAACGTGTGGGCCGCCTTGGGCGAGCCGGTGTCGGTGATGCGCTACGGCGACCACCCCGAGTACGGCCACCACATCGGCGGCTCCGACGCCTCCGGGGTCGTGTGGAAGGTCGGCGCCGGCGTGACCCGCTGGAAGCCCGGCGACGAGGTGATCGTGCACTGCAACCAGGCCTCCTACGAGGACCTCGAGGTCCACGGCCTCGACCCGATGGCCGCGCCCTCGCAGAAGATCTGGGGCTATGAGACCACCTGGGGCTCCTTCGCGCAGTTCACCAAGGTCCAGGCCCAGCAGCTGCTGCCCAAGCCCCCCGCGCTCACCTGGGAGGAGGCCGCCTCCTACGGCCTCGTGTACTTCACCGCCTACCGCATGCTGATCACCCGCTGCAAGCTGCAGGCCGGCCAGAAGGTGCTGATCTGGGGCGCCGCCGGCGGGCTTGGGGTGTTCGCCACCCAGATCTGCGCCGCCGCGGGCGCGCACAGCGTGGGCGTCGTCTCCTCCACCGAGAAGGGCGAGCTTGTCAAGCGCCTCGGCGCCGTCGACTACATCGACCGCGGTGAGTTCGCCGGGATGATGCGCAAGGGCGGGGAGACCGCGGAGGAGGAGAAGGCCCGCTTCGGCGTCTCCCGCGCATTCGCCAAGCGGGTCAAGGAGCTCCTAGGGGACGCGCCCGACATCGTCTTCGAGCACGTCGGCAAAGCGACCTTCCCCACCTCGGTGTTCACGGTCAAGACGTTCGGCAAAGTCGTGATCTGCGCCGGCACCACGGGCCTCGACCTCGACTTCAACGTCGCCTACCTGTGGATGCGCCAGAAGGAGATCCTCGGCTCGCACTTCGCCAACGCGTATGAGTGCATGAAGGCCAACGAGCTCATCGAGAGCGGCCAGATCCGGCCCGTGCTGTGGCGCACGCTCGGCTTCGAGGGCGTCGCCGAAGCGCACCAGCTAATGCGCGAAAACAAGCACCTCGGCAAGATCTCGATCCTCGTGGGCGCGGAGTCCGAGGGCCTTGGCAAGACCGCGGAGGGGCCGGGCGCGATCCACGCGGAGGTCGGAGGGTGATGTCCAGCGGGAGCGATCCAAGCCGAGGTCGCGGGCCGAGGTGCGACAGGAGGTGCCAGGTGCAACGAGTTGGAGAGGAGGGCTGATGGCTGGCGAAGGCAACGGCACGGTGATCGTGCCCTGGTACGCCACCGGCTTCCGCGCCGAGGGCTTCGAGGCGGCGCTGAACGAGGTCGCGGCGGTCGCGCTGCGCTACGGGGCGAGCTCCTACGCGGTCTACCGCCAGCGCGACGACCGCTACCGCTTCCAGCAGCTCGCCCACTTCGAGCGCTACATCGACTGGGAGCGCTACTGGGAAGGCCCCGAGATGATCGACTTCCGCGTGCAGCACTCCAGCTGGCATCAGGTGCCGGTGCTCTACGGCTGGTGGGACCTCACCGCCTCGGGGGCCATCTCCGAGGAGATCGAATGGAGCACGCCCCCGCCACCCGAGCCCGAGGGCAATGGGGGGAATGGGGGGAACGGGTCGCCCGCCCGCCCCGGCGCCCGCGTGCATCACGTCTGAGGCTCAGCACCTTTCGAGCGGGGCCATCGTCAGCCCTGCGCCCTTGAGCTGCTCCCAGTAGTGCTCCGCGGTCTCCCTATGGCCGTTGTAGACGATTGCCTGCCCGCTGCTGTGGATCTGGTTGGCGAGTTGGTGTCCCTGCTCGAGCGTGACGCCGGGGATGAAGCGCGCGAGCGTGCGGGCGACGTGGTCGAAGGTGTTGTGGTCGTCGTTGCGCACGATCACGCGCCAGGCGCCCCCCAGCCCGCTGCCCGGCCCGCCCGTGCGCGGAAGCTCGATCGTCTCGGTCATCTACCGGCAGGATATTCCCCCGCGAGGCTCCGCACGGCCGCGGCAACCACTTGGGGGTGCGTATATATGGCCATGTGCCCACCGCTCACCATCTCCAGGCGCGCATCGGGCAGCTCCGCTGCCAGGCGCCGCCCGCATCGTGGGAAGACGAGCTCGTCCTGTTCTCCCTGGATCACGACCGCGGGCACATGGGTCGCGCGCAGACCGCGATCGACCCCTTCGATCGCGCCGTCCGCCGCCAGTATCTCTCCCGCCCACGCCTCGAGATTGCCGTGCTTCATGTTGATCGCCAGCGCGCGCCGCAGCTGGACGGAGTCCACGGGGGCCGGAGAGAACGCTTCGCTGTCCACCGCTTCGGCCGACAGCTTGCGCACCAGCTGCGAGAAGGTGACGTCGGCGATCTGCGAGAGCACCGGCAGTTCCATCACTTTCACCAACCGCGCCTGGGTGCGCGCGAACCCCGAGATGCGCGTGCAGGTGGTCGGGGCGTCCACGAGCACGAGGCCCCGCACCTCGCCGGGGTGCCGCTCTGCGAATGCGAGCGAGATCGCCCCGCCGTAGGAGTGCCCCACGAGGATCGGGCGCCTGAGGTGCAGGCGCTCGATCAGTTCCTGGACCGCCTGGAGCTGGCGGGGGAAGGGGAAGTACCCGCCGGTGGAGAAGCCGTACCCGGGCCGGTCGATCGCGATCGTGCGCCGACCGGGGAGCAGCCGGGTAACGAGGTCGAAATCTTCGGCGGTCCCGGGAAGCCCGTGGATCAAGATCACCGCGGGTTCCGCGCCGGGCCGTTCCAGGTAGTGCACCCGCAGGCCGCCGGCGAGCGCCACGAAGCTGCCCGTCGGCCGCGGAGTGGGGGGCAGCCGGCCATAGGTCCAGTTGAGGACGACGACGATCAGCGCCACCCCGAGCAGCGCGCGCAGCAGAAAACGAAGCATCAGGGCCCTCCGGAGCATCCCCGAACCCTACAATTGACGGTATGAGCGGCGAGGAGACCCACCACCGCCCGCCTGTGCCTGACGGCCCACAGGCCCACCGCCTGCCCGAGCGCGACCGCCCGTGGATGATGCGCACCTACGCGGGGCACTCCACCGCGAAGGCCTCCAACGAGCTCTACCGGCGCAATCTCGAAAAGGGCCAGACGGGGCTCTCGGTCGCGTTCGACCTGCCGACCCAGACCGGCTACGACCCCGACGACGAGCTTGCGCGCGGGGAGGTGGGCAAGGTCGGGGTGCCCGTCTCCCACCGCGGCGACATGGAAGCGCTGATGGAGGGCATCCCCCTGGGGGAAATGAACACCTCGATGACGATCAACGCCACCGCCGCGTGGCTGCTTGCGCTCTACATCGTCGCCGCCGAGGTCCAGGGCGTGCCCCAGGAGCGGCTACAGGGCACGACGCAGAACGACATCATCAAGGAGTTCCTCGCGCGCGGCACCTACGCCTTCCCGCCGGCGCCCTCGATGCGGCTGATCGCGGACACGATCGCGTACACCGTCGAGCACGTCCCGAAGTGGAACCCGATCAACATCTGCTCCTACCACCTCCAGGAGGCGGGCGCCACCCCCGTGCAGGAGATCGCCTACGCGATGAGCAACGCGATCGCGGTCCTCGATGCAGTGCGCGAGCGGACAGGCGAGGACCCTGGGGCACTCGCGCAGGTCTTCGGCCGGATCTCCTTCTTCGTCAACGCCGGCGTGCGCTTCGTCGAGGAGCACGCGAAGCTGCGCGCGATGGGGATCCTGTGGGAGGAGCTCGGCCGTGAGCGCTACGGCGTCACCGACCCGAAGCTCCTGCGCCTGCGCTACGGGGTGCAGGTCAACTCGCTGGGGCTCACCGAGGCGCAGCCGGAGAACAACGTGCAGCGGATCGTGCTGGAGGCGCTCGCGGTGACGATCGGGCGCGACGCGCGCGCACGGGCGATCCAGCTACCGGCGTGGAACGAGGCGCTGGGGCTGCCGCGCCCGTGGGATCAGCAGTGGTCGCTGCGCATCCAGCAGGTCTTGGCCTATGAGACCGACATCCTCGAGTACCCCGACATCTTCGAGGGCTCGAAGGTGATGGAGGGCCTCGTGGCGGAGCTTCTGGAGGGGGCGCGCGCAGAGATGGCGGTCGTTGCCGAGCACGGCGGCGCCGTCAAGGCGGTCTCCTACATGAAGGGGGCGCTCGTGGATTCCCACCGCGAGCGCCTGCGCCGGATCGAGTCCGGCGAGCAGACCGTGGTCGGCCAGAACCGCTTCGCCGGGTCCGAGGAGTCCCCGCTCACCGCGGACGCCGAGGGCGGCATCCTCGTCGTGGACCCCGCTGTGGAGGCCGAGCAGATCGAGGCGGTGCGCCGGTGGCGCTCCGAGCGCGACCAGGCCGCGGTGGACGCCGCCCTGGCGGAGCTCGCCCGGGCGGCACGCGAGAGCGAGGAGAACCTGATGGTCTCCACGATCGCCGCCGCGCGCGCGGGCGCCACCACCGGCGAGTGGTCAGCGACGCTGCGCGAGGTCTTCGGCAGCTACCGCGCCCCCACCGGCGTCGGCGAGGCGAGCGCCGCGGCGCAGGACGACGCTGACGCCGACGGCAACGCCGACGGCGGTGCGGCCGCCCGGGAGCTGGGAGAGCTGCGCGAGCAGGTGGCCACACTCACCGAGCGGCTCGGCCGACGGCCGAAGATCCTCGTCGGCAAGCCCGGCCTCGACGGCCACTCCAACGGCGCCGAGCAGATCGCGGTGCGCGCGCGCGACGCGGGGATGGACGTGGTCTACGAAGGCATCCGCCTCACCCCCGCCCAGATCGCGGCCTCCGCGCTGCAGGAGGGCGTGCACGTGATCGGCCTCTCGATCCTCTCGGGCTCCCATCGCGAGCTGATCCCCGCCGTCCTCGACGCCCTGCACGAGGCCGGCGTCAGCGCCCCGGTGGTGGTCGGCGGGATCATCCCCGAGCAGGACGTCGCTCCCCTCAAGCAGGCGGGCGTGGCGGCGGTCTACACGCCCAAGGACTTCGACCTCACGCGCATCATCGCCGACGTCGTGGAGCTGGTGGGCGAGCGCAACGGCGCCGTCGCCGCGTCGGTGTAGGCGCTTGTCGGAGGGTGCGCAACTCGGAGCGCGGCTGCGCGAGCGCGACCTGAGTGCGGCGCCCGCAACGCTCAACCTGCTGGAGAGCACCGCCCCGGCCGACCGCGAGCAGGCCACTGCGCTGCTGGGAGAGGTCTCCCCCGCAGCGCTCGGAGGCGAGGCGCGGGGACACATAATCGGTGTCACGGGCCCCCCCGGAGCGGGCAAGTCCACGCTTCTCTCCGCGCTGCTGCACGAGTGGCGGGGCACCGCGGGTCAAGCGAGCGGCGGAACGGAGGACGGGGCGGGCGGCGAGACCGACGGCGGGGGCCGCACCGTGGCGATGCTCGCAGTGGACCCCTCCTCGCGCCGCTCCGGGGGCTCGCTGCTCGGCGACCGCGCGCGGATCGAGTTCGACCCCGCCGACCGCGGCGTGTTCATACGCTCGACCGCCGCCGGCGAGCGGCTGGGCGGCCTGGCCTGGGGCACCCGCGCGGCTGCTCAAGCGCTGGCGGCGGCCTTCGACGTGGTGGTGGTCGAGACGGTGGGCGTGGGTCAGGCGGAGACCGAGGTGGCGGAGGTCGCCGACACGGTCGTGGTGGTGGTGCAGCCTGGCAGCGGCGACGTGCTGCAGTTCCTGAAGTCGGGGATCATGGAGATCCCCGACGTGCTGGTCGTGACCAAGGCCGACCTCGGCCAGCCCGCGATGAGCGCCAGGCGCGATCTGAGCGCCGCGCTGCGCTCGCTGGGCAGGCGCTCCACGCAGGTGCTCGCGGTCTCCTCGCTGCCCCCGCCGAGCGGGATCGAGGAGCTCATACAGGCCGTCGAGGCCTACCGCGCGAGCATCGACATCCCCGCCCGGCGCCTGCGCGCACGGCGCGCGGGCGCCCTGACGGACTTCGTCGTCGAGCACGGCCAGCGAGGGCTGCGCACGCTCGGGGGGCGGCGCCCGGCGGAGCGGTGGCTGGCCGAGCAGGACCCCGCGCTCGGCGAGGCGGCGCTGGTGGCCGCCCTCGAAGGCAAGATGTCCGGCTGAGATGGCACGCAACCTGCTGATACTGCTCGGGGCGTTCGTAGCCGCCGCCGCCCTGGCGGGGGCGCTCGGCGCGGTCAACCTCGGCACCGCGCTGGCATTCGGGCAGATCGGGTTTGCGATCAGCCTGGTGTACGTGCTCCTGAGGCGCTGAGGTCCGACAGCAGGTAGGTGGGGCGATCCACACGGGGCGGGCAGGCCGAGAGGGCAGTCCACGCGTGGACGTTATGCTCCGCGCGTGAGCATCGGCTGCTTCATCTCCCCCACCCGCTCCCTCGAGGGCGCGATCGAGCGAGTCAAGCTCGCCGAGTCACTCGGCTACGAGTCGGTGTACGTGACCCACATCGCGGGCTGGGAGTCGCTGACGGTGCTGACCGCCTACGCCGGCGCGACGAGCAGCATCAGGGTGGGCAGCGGGGTCGTGCCGATCTACACCCGCACCCCCGCCACGATGGCGCAGACAGCCGCCACGATCGACACGTTCTCCGGGGGACGCCTGACGCTCGGATTGGGGGTCTCCCACCGCCCCGTGGTGGAGGGTTGGCACGGCCAGACGATTGACCGCCCGGCGGCCGAGATGCGCGAGTACGCCTCGATCGTGCGCGCGATCCTGCGTGGCGAGGACCCCCCCGCGGGCGAGAAGTGGCGCACGGGCTTTCACCTCTTCGGCCTCGACCCGCGCCCCGAGCTGCCGATCTACGTGGCCGCGCTCTCCCCCGCGATGTTGCGTCTCGCCGGCGAGATCGGGGACGGGGTGATCCTGTGGCTGTGCTGCCCCGACTACATCCGCGACGTCGTGATCCCCGAGGTGAGGAAGGGGCGCGAACGCGCGGGCAAGACGCTGGAGGGCTTCGACATCGTCCCCGCGGTGCCCGCCGCCGTGGTCGAGGACCCCGCCGAGCCCCACGCGGCGATGCGCAAAGACCTGCTGCCCTACTTCGGCCTGCCCTTCTACCGCGCGATGCTCGAACGCTCCGGCTTCGGCGCCGAGATCGAGGCGTTCGACGCCGCCGCCGGCGACATCGAGCAGATGCAGGCCGCGATCTCCGAGCGCTTCCTCGGGGAGCTCACCGCGGTCGGCGACGTCTCCGCGGTGAGCGCCGGGATCGAGCGCTACCGCGCCGCCGGGGCGAGCACCCCGTGCGTCGGGCCGATCCCGAGGACGGACTTCGAGGCTACGCTGCGGGCCGGGATCGCGTGATTGCGCTACTCAACGCGGGATCTGGGCGGGGCTCGGCCTCGCGGTGGGCTTGGCGATCGTGGTCCTCAGATACGCGTACCGTGTGAATCGCCCGCCGCCGCAGGTATGGCAGCGGCGCCAACACCATCTGAGCCGCTGGTAGACTCGGCCGCGTAAGGCGCCCCTGGGAGGCGGCGCGCGGCCACGAACAGACGGGGGAAGCATGTTTCGCACCCACTGGCAGGCGCCTACCGTTGGAGACGGATCAATGCGCCCCGCGCTTCGGCGCGCGATATTGCTAGGCGCGCTCACCGTGGCCGCAGCGCTCGCATTCACCGCGAGCGCACTCGCCGTGAGCGGCACCCCGATCAATATCGGCACGCCCTATAAGAGCGGTCCGCCCTCGGTAGCCGTCGACTCCGCGGGCAATGCATACATCGCATGGGCGAACGAAAAGGACCTGCCTCCCGTCACCACCAACATCGTCCAGTACTGCGTGCTCCCGTCCAACGCGACCGGATGCTCGCACACAGGAAACCTCGCTCCCGCCGACAACGGTGGGTACATCGACGGCGTCCAGGTGCTGGTCGACGGCTCGACGGTGGTCATCCTTGCCGATGTTTACGGCACGGCTGGCTCCACTGCGGGTGACTACGAGCCCGAGCAGGAGTGGCAGTCCACCGACGGCGGCGCGACATTCAACCTTGTGAACGGCGGTCTGTCAGTCGCAGACGGCATCCTCAGCGCCGATACCGGTCCGCTCAATGCGGTCATCGTGCCCGGGACAAACGAGCTCGGCTACGGCTGGAACTCCGCCGGGGGACCACCCACGTTCGACGCCTTCCCCCTCACTTCGCCACCAGAGTGCTCCACCCAGCAGTGCGACGGTACACCCATCCCAGACGGCGGGCCGTACCCCTTCGCGGAACTGGAGCCTGACACCAACCCCGACACGATCAGTAACGCCGGCGGCCAGTTCGCTGGGCAGAGTGGCGCAACACCGGGGGTCCTCGGCATCTTCAACACCGGCTTCAGCAACGGGCCGCTCGGCTGCATGCCCGGAAGCGGCACCGCCTACGCCTACGGCAGCGGTGCCCAGAGCTCGGCCAACAGCTACAACATCTCCCCCGGCGTAGCCAACAGCGCTTGGAGGGTCGCCGCCGCGGAGGCCGACTGCAATGTGGATGAACCCGCCGTCACTGGCGGTCCGAGCGGCTTCGGCGTGCTCGAGAACGACACCGCGCACAGCAACATCGTCTACCACCGCTTCGACCAGACCGACGAGACCTTCGACACGCCCTTTGCAACGATCGCCACGAACAAGGGAGAGCAGGATCCGGCGGTATCTCAGGACGGAGCCGGGGGCGTCTTCGCGACCTTCCTCCTCGGTGGGGGTGGCGGTCCGATCAGCCTTGCCTACAGCTCCGACGGCGGCACGACCTGGATCGGACCGGCGGCGCTGAACCCCAACACCGATGGGGGCGCAGGCAAGGTGACCAGCTCCGTTGGTCCCACCGGACAGGGCTGGGTGGCCTGGATCGACAACGGTTCCGTCTACGCGCAACAGTTCGTGGCGAGCGACGCCACCCTGCCGACGCCCCCGCCGGCCGCCGACACGCTCGCGACAAGCCAGACCTCTGGCGCGACGACGGGCGCATCGATCACGATCTCCGCCGGCACGGTCGGGGAGACCGATCGTGCGACGCTCAGCGGGGTGAACGCCGCCACCGCGACGGGCACCGTTACCTACGGCCTCTTCTCGAACCCCTCCTGCACCTCCTCCACCGAGGTGTTCAAGAGCGCCGCGGCCGTCACGGGCGGTGCCGCTGCGTCGTCGGCCGCGGTCACCACCGCGCTCGCTCCGGGGTCCTACTACTGGCAGGCGACCTACAGTGGTGACGCCCACAACGTAGCCAGCGTGAGCGCCTGCGGCTCGGAGGTGCTGAAGGTCGTTCCCGCCACCACGATCGAAGGCGGCGGCACGACCAGCGGCGCCTCGGTGACAGTCACGATCACCTGTGCCTCGACACCGTGCACCGTCACGCTCACGATTACGATCGGCGGGGCGTCCAAGGCCAGCGTGGCCCGCAAGAAGGGGAAGACCAAGGGTCCGAAGACCATCGTCCTCGCCACCGGCACGTTCACGATTACGGCCCCGGGACCGAAGAAGCTTACGGTTCGCCTGACCAAGGCGGGCAAGCAGCAGCTACGCCGCGATCACGGTCACCTCAAAGCAAATCTCAGCGTCAGCGAGAAAGCGCCCGGCGGCCTGGAGCTGACGACGAAGACGATCAACATCATCACGGTCAAGCCGAAGCACAAGCATAAGAAGTAGGGGAGGACATGACGGGACGCCCCCCTGCGAGTGTCCCGTCATGCGGGTGTCCCGTCCGCGTCAGGGTAGCTGCCGGTTCCGTGTCCTAGACCGTATAGCCTGTCCGAGCACAGATGGCAATGCCACCCCGGCGTTGTCCCCCCACGTTTGGAGACGCAAGGAGGTAGGTCATGTGGAGCAGCGCGATCAGCGGTGGGCGGCTCTCACCAGGACAGGCAGGTCGACCTGAGTGGCGCAGTCGCTCGGGCTGGGCGCGGATCTACGCCGTCATGGCAGCCGCGGCGCTCCTGGGACTCATGGCGCTCGCTCCAGGTGCCGCCGCCTCCGGCTCCCCCCAGGGCCCGCCGGCCGGGCCAACGACCCCGCCGTTCACCCAGTGCCCGGCGATCGGGCTTGACACCAGCTGCGAGTTCCTGGTCGACGTCACCAACACCAATCCAGCAAGCAATCCATTGGTCCTCCGCGACAGCTCCCAG
Organism: uncultured Solirubrobacterales bacterium; assembly: GCA_963742275.1. Taxonomy (GTDB): domain Bacteria; phylum Actinomycetota; class Thermoleophilia; order Solirubrobacterales; family Solirubrobacteraceae; genus Palsa-744. The sequence continues at coordinate 485,417 of CAVUKU010000003.1, forward strand.
AGCTTCTACGACGGCAGCGACGATGTGACGGTCGCGGTGCAGAACGATTCGAGCGCGCCGTTGAGCAGCATCCATCTGGGTATCAAGGGGTCCGGCGCCGACTCGTTCGGCCTCGACGGCGACGGGCTGTGCCTACCGCCGAGCGGACCCTCGCCCGAAGGCTGCCCATTCGGCCCCCCCGGGGATAACGAAGACCCGTTCGACTACTACGGACCCGACACGGAATACATCATCGACCCCGAAACCGCCGACTCGGGAACCGTCGTCTTCCCGACGCCGCTGCAGCCGGGCCAGTACACCTACTTCTCGCTTGAGGCAAATCCATTCGGCGGCGTCTACGTCACTGCCGGCACGGCCAACGACGCGATCGGCTCGACGCTGACCGACCCCGCCGACAGCGAAGTCATACCAGGCTCGACAATCGCGCTCCCTGCGCCCGCGAACGTCATCGACCAGGCGACAATCAACGGGCCCAACTCGACATTCGCGACGGGAACAGTCACCTACAGGGTCTACTCCGACCCAGGCTGCACGAAAGAAGTATTCAGCTCCAAAGTCGCGATCACGACGGAAGGGGAAGTCCCGCCATCCGAACCGGTGGGAGAAAAACTGCCCACCAACGCAAACTATTACTGGATGGTCGAATACTCAGGCAACGAAGGGGAACATCCCAACAGTAAAAGCGCAAGCTACTGCGGCAACGAGGTCATGACGTTCGGCACCCCGCCCGTGACGGCGGGGACCGTCAGCACCAGCCTCGTCGCCTCCAACGGCGTCAGCGGGGCGCAGATCACCGTGCCCCCGGGCACAGCAGTCCACGATACGGTCACTGTCGCTGGCCAACCGCAGAGCGGCCGCGTCACCTACTACGTGTTCAGCGACTCAATCTGCACGGCGCAGATCAAGACGCCCCTTGGGGGCGGAGTCGCGAGCAACGGCGCGTTCCCGGCCTCCGCGAACGTCACGCTGCCAGTGGGCACCTACTACTTCCAGGTCGCCTTCTCCGGCAGTGAAGGCATCGCTGGGAGCAGAAGCCCGTGCGGTAGCGAGGTACTGACGGTCGCCACCCCCCCGCCTCCTCCGCCACCACCCGTGCCCAACAGCAGCTACACGATCCAGGGCATCGTGGGACACCCAAACGGCACCGTTACGATCACGTTCGTCCCGGCCCAGTCGGGCGAGGCGACCCTCGTGGTGACAGTACCGACGGCGTCGATCGCCAGGGCGTCGGCCGTGGACGCCAAGGCCAAGAGGTGCAAACACGGCCAGATCAAGATCAAAGGCAAGTGCTCTCCTCCCACAACCGTGGCCGGCAGCACCTCCGCCAATGCGACGGCGGGCGTGCCGTTGGCACTGACGGTCAACCTGTCCAGCAAGATCAAAGCGCTCCTGAAGAAGGGAAAGACGGTCCATCTCACCGCAACCCTGACCTACAAGTCATCGCTCGGCGGAACCCCCACCGTGCAGACCCTCCAGGTGACGATCAAAGGCAGGCGAGCTCATCGCCGCAAGTAGTGCCAGAGGGTGGCGCAGCTGACCGAAGGCCGGCAAGCCGGGCCCCTCTTCTTTGATAAGACCCGCGCAAGCGACAAACCAGACACTCTCGACGGGGCGCCCAATCGGTGCCCCGTCGGCTCTTGCGCGTGTGCGCGCACACTCACGCGCGGAGCGCCATCCCCGGCTCTCGGCGCCCGGCGCATACAATGAGCCCATGGAGAGCTCGGCCTCGGAGACCACCGCACGCAGCTGGCTGCGCTGCTACCGCTGCTGGTCCCAGGAACTCGAGGTCCAGGTCCACTACGAGGGGATCCACAAGATCGACCCCGACACCGGCGAGCGCTCGGAGGTCGTGGACGAGCTGCAGGAGGCGGTTGTGCAGTGTCTTGACTGCATGCACGACCAGCCCCACCTGGGCTTCAACAACGGCCGCGTGGAGCCGATCGAGGACCGCTGGGAACGGATGATCGCGGGCACCCCCTGGGTTGCCTCGTGCACCGTGGCGGTGGACGCCGAAGACGTCGAGACCTGCTCGGGTCCGGAGGCCGGAGACGCGCTCTCCTACGCCGCCTTCGGCGACCACGGGGTCAGGGAGTTCTTCACCCACGTGCGCTTCCACAAGCACGAGGACGACGCCCGGATCATCGTGCACCTGCTCGTCGAGCTCTACGCGCGCTCGCTGGAGGAGGCCACCGAAGTGCTCGAGCAGTCCGCCCGTGGGGCGCTGACGATCACCTCGCTGGCTGAGGAGTCCCGCCCGCCGGCCTCAACGGAAGGCGAGGCCCACTCGCACGACTAGGGGACCCTTCGTCTCGCCGTGGTCGGCGACCAGGACACGAAAGCCTCTCCGATCGGGCCCCCCTCCGTCGCCGCGACGGCCCCCTCCGACTGCACGAAGTCGAGCACGAAGTCGAGAAACACGCGCGTGATCCGAGGGTCGAACTGAGTGCCGGCGCACCGTTGCACCTCCGCGCGGGCCTGCCGCTCGCTCAGCGCATCCCAGTAGCCGCGGTTGCTCGTCATCGCCTGGTAGGCGTCGCAGATCGCGATGATCCGCGCCGCAAGGGGGATCTGCTCGCCGGACAGCCCGTCGGGATAGCCGCGCCCGTCGTAGCGCTCGTGCGTGGCGCGCACGATCGTGGCGATTCCTCGCAGCGAGGGCGCCGACGCGATGATCCGCTCGCCAATGATCGTGTGGCGCTCGATGAACGCCCGCTCGTCACGATCGAGCGCCTCCGGCTTGTCGAGGATCGCGTCGGGGATCGCCGCCTTGCCGATGTCGTGCAGCTCTGCCGCGGCCACCAGGTCCGCGAGGTCCCCGGCCGCCAGGCCGAGCCGCTCGCCGAGGCCCTGGGCGAGCGCGGCGACCTCGTGCACGTGGGTGTCCAGCTCGGGGTCGCGTTCCCGCAGCAGCCCAAGCAGCACGTCGCGCCACTCGCGGCTCGCGGGCACTCGGGCGGAGAGCAGCTTCTGCGCGTAGAGACGCTGATCGGCGATGCGCAGCGCCTCCTCCGCGCTCTGCGCCTCCCGTCCAAGCAGCACCTCGCCGTAGCAGGCCCCGATCGTGAAGTGCTCGCCACTCTCCAGCAGCGCGCCGGCGAGATCGGCGGCGAGCTCCGCCGGATCGCCCGTCACCCACAGCAGCGCGCAGAACTCGTCCCCGCCGAGCCGGTAGGTGAGCCCGCCGGGGCCGGCCCGCTGAGCGAGCTTGCAGCCAAGGCGCTGCAGCAGGGCATCCCCGGCCGGGTGCCCGAACGTGTCGTTGTAGTGCTTGAAGCCGTTGAGGTCGAACAACAGGAACAGCCTCGGGCTCGACGCGGTAGCCTCCGTAACCGCCAGCCGGAGATCCTCGAACAGCGCCCGGCGGTTGCCGAGACCGGTAAGCGCGTCGCGGTTGGCCAGCTCGCTGCTGGAGGCGATCAGACGAATGTTCTCGGCCGAGGTGACCAGCAGCCGCAGCAGGACGGCCACGAGCGCTGCCACGGCCAGCCAGATCGACACGCCCGCGGCCGCTTCCACGCCCCCCTCCACCAGCACCCCGATCGCGACCGCCCCGGCCACCACCGGCGCGGCGATGACAGCCACCAGGGTGTACCGCTCGCGCACCCGCCCGCTGTCGGGCTGCCACGCAGCACAGGCCAGGATCAGGGCTCCCAGCAGCCACAGCGTGTCCAGCGGGGTGCCCGCCGTGTAGCCCCCGTGCGCTTCCATGTAGAGGAAGAAGCCGTCGGCAACCGCCGTCACCGCAAACCCCAGGGCGATCAGCGCAAACGGGCGGTCCACCTGCCAGCCGGCGACGGTCAACATCCCGACGACCACCGCGACCAGCAGCACATCCGCAAGCGGATAGGCGAGGTTGAACGCCGCCTCGACCGAACCGCCGTGGGTCGCCGCCAGCACCGGGGCGAACAGCGCGCTGCAGCCGAGCGCGCCGACCGCGAGCATGCCACCGAGTCCGTCGAGCCACAGGCTGGCCCGCGGATGCCTGAGACGCCGGCGCCCAAGCAGCACGATCGCTACATACGCGCCCAGATAGAAGCCGAGATAGAGCCCGCGCTGAACGTCCGGCTCCAGCGTTTCGCTGATCGAGGACATCACTTCCCCGGCGGCGTCGCAGGTGAGGCTGAACCCAAGCGCCAGCCAGGCCCCCTTCGCCGTGGCGACCGTAAGTCCACGCGCGATACACACCGCCGCGCAGCCCACCATCACTGCGTCGTACAACCAATCGTCGAACAGCCGGTCGGTCGCTCCCCAGCCGAGCACGAGCGCACTGTGCGCGAGATGCGCGAGCACCAGGACGGCGAGCACGACGAGAGCGCCCCTTACCCAAGCCGGCGTGTCAGGACGCGGCAGCACCCGCTTCAGATAGCTCACTCATGGAGTATCGGCCAACGAGCGAATCCGATTGAGACGAAGTGGCCAGAGCGCTCTTGAAACTCGAATCGTTGTCCAAACGCGGTTGGCCAAGCCCAGGCGGATCGCCCCCGAGTTTAGGCGAGCTATCCAACCCAAGGCCGAGCTATCCACCCCAGGCGGATCGCCGTCCGAGTTCAGGCGAGCTGTCCAGCCCAAGGCGGATCGCCGTCCGAGTTCAGGCGAGCTGTCCAGCCCAAGGCGGATCGCCGCCCGAGCTGCTAGGCGAGACGCTCTTCGAGCGCCTTCAGCTGCACATGCAGCTCGTCCGGCAGCTTCTCGAATTTGCCGTAGTGCTCGTGGAAGTGGGGTAGCTGGGCGCGCCATTCCTCTATGTCCACGCGCAGCAGCTCCGCGATGTCGTCTTCGGAGACGTCCACGCCCCTCGTGTCGATCCCTTCCACTCCCACCGGCGGAACGAGGCCGATCGGGGTCTCCCGGGCGGCGCCGTGGCCGGCGCAGCGGGCGAACACCCACGAGAGCACGCGCGAGTTCTCGCCGAAGCCCGGCCACAGGAAGCGGCCAGTCTCGTCCTTGCGGAACCAGTTGACGTAGAAGATCTTCGGCAGCTTCGCCCCCGGAGTGCGCCCGATCTCGAGCCAATGGGCGAAGTAGTCGGCCATGTTGTAGCCGCAGAAGGGCAGCATCGCGAACGGGTCGAAGCGCAGTTCGCCCACGGTGCCCGCGGCCGCCGCGGTCTTCTCGGAGCTCATGACCGAGCCCAGGAACACGCCGTGCTCCCAGTCGAGCGCCTCCGTCACCAGGGGAACCACCGTCGAGCGCCGCCCGCCGAAGAGCATCGCGTCGATCGGCACCCCCGCGGGGTCTTCCCACTCCGGCGCGATCGCCGGGTCCTGCGCGGCGGGCGTGGTGAAGCGCGCGTTGGGATGCGCCGCGGGCGCCCCGGACTCCGGGGTCCAGTCGTTGCCGTGCCAGTCCACGAGATGGGCCGGGGGCTCCTTGGTCATGCCCTCCCACCACACGTCCCCCTCGTCGGTGAGCGCGCAGTTGGTGAATATCGTGTTGCGCTCCACCGTCTTGATCGCGTTGGAGTTGGTGTTCTCGCCGGTCCCCGGCGCCACCCCGAAGAAGCCTGCCTCGGGGTTGATCGCGTAGAGGCGCCCGTCCTCGCCGAACTTCATCCAGGCGATGTCGTCGCCGATCGTCTCCACCGTCCAGCCCTCGAGCGTCGGGATCAGCATCGCCAGGTTGGTCTTGCCGCAGGCAGAGGGGAAGGCGCCCGCGATGTACTTCACCCCGCCCTCCGGCGAGGTGAGCTTGAGGATCAGCATGTGCTCCGCCATCCAGCCCTCGTCGCGGGCCATCACCGAGGCGATGCGCAGCGCGAAGCACTTCTTGCCCAGCAGCGCGTTGCCCCCGTAGCCGGAGCCGTAGGACCAGATCTCGCGCGTCTCGGGGAAGTGCACGATGTACTTGTTCTCCGCGTTGCACGGCCACGAGACGTCTCTCTCAGGGTGGGCGGGATCCAAATCCAAGGGCCTGCCCACGGAGTGCAGGCACGGCACGAACCGCCCGTCGTCCCCGAGCACCTCGAGCGCCCCCCTGCCCATGCGGGTCATGATCCGCATGCTCACCGCCACGTACGCAGAGTCCGTGAGCTGCACCCCGATGTGGCTCTTATCCGAGCCCAGCGGTCCCATCGAGAAGGGCACCACGTACATCGTGCGCCCCCGCATCGAGCCCGCGAACAGCTCGCCAAGGGCCTCCCGCATCTCGTCGGGATCGCACCAGTTGTTGGTGGGGCCCGCCTCCCCCTCGGTGGCCGAGCAGATGAACGTGCGATCCTCCACGCGCGCCACGTCCCCGGGGTCCGAGAAGGCCAGATAGGAGCTCGGGCGCTTGGCGTCCGAGAGCTGGCGGAAGGTGCCCGCGCGCACCAGCAGCTCGCAGAGGCCGTTGTACTCCTCGGCGGAGCCGTCGCACCAGTGGATCGCCTGCGGTTCGGTGAGGGCTGCGATCTCCTCGACCCACGCCAGCAGGGGCTTGTTTTCGGTGGGGGCATCTGGGATGGCGATGGTCTCCATGACGATTGGCTGCTCCTCGGGTCTCGCGATGGATTGCGATGGATGGGTCTCTGGCGCTCCGCACGCGCTCACGGGCTCCATGCCGGCGGTGCCGCGATGCGTGTCGCGCATCGCGAAAAAGCGGTCCAGGGAGCCTATCGCACGGCTCTAGGGCGCTCTACCGCTACTCAACGCATCTTCACAGCGCGGGCTTGCGCGGCACCAGCCCCAGGCGCATGACTTCATCCGGGAGGGGGGCAGGCCCCCCCGACCCCTCCCCGGTCATCGGCCCGGGTTCTTGCGCGGCACCAGCACCAGGCGCTTGAACTCCGCCACCAGCACCCCGTCCTGGTTGAGCACGCGGGTGTGCACCCTGACGGTGCCACGGTCGGGCTTGGACTGGGACTCCTTCTTCTCCAGCACCTCCGACTCGCAGTAGAGCGTGTCTCCGTGGAAGACCGGCGCGGGGTGCTTGAGCTCTTCCGTGGCGAGGTTCGCGATCGCCTTGCCGCTCACGTCACTCACGGACATGCCCAGTGCCAGCGAGTAGACCAGGGGACCCACCACAACGTTGCGCCCCTGCTGCGATTTGTGCGCGTACACGTCGTTGATGTGCAGTGGGTGGTGGTTCATCGTGATCAGGCAGAAGAGGTGGTCGTCGGCCTCGGTCACGGTCTTCGCCGGCCAGTGCTTGTAGACGGCGCCGACCTCGAACTCCTCCAGGTAGCGGCCGTAGGGGTGGGCGCCGCTCGCCTCGCGGGCGGCCTGCTCGGTCTCGACGGTCTCGGCGGTCTGGGTCTCGCTCATGGATCTCGGTGGTCTCCCTTGGGTGCTCGCTCGGTGTTCTCTGGCCCGAGAACTCTATTGGGCGACGCCGAGCAGGTACCGTTCAGGATAGGCCCGTGCGCCGGAGCGGCCGGACAGGGCTCTGGGCGCACGCCCCGAGAGCCGATCGCAGGACGACAGCCCCCGCCGGTGTCCCGCCGGACGCCACGATCCAAGAACGAGACCCAGGAGAACCCACTTGCGCAACCCCCGCGACTTCTTCAAGCCCCTCGCGATCGACGCCCCCGAGCCGGCGCGCGAGATCCCCTTCAAGCCCTCCCGGATGATCCACTTCCTGGACTTCTCCAACGAGAAGATGGTGGCCAAGGTGCCCGACATCGCCCCCACCGTGGACATCCTGCTCGGCAACCTCGAGGACGCCGTGCCCGTCGATCGCAAGCTGGCCGCGCGCGCGGGGTTGATCAAGGTGGGCAGGGAAATGGACCTCGGCGACACCGCGCTGTGGACCCGCGTCAACGAGCTCGCCTCCCCCTGGGTGCTCGATGACCTCACCGAACTCGTCGGCGAGATCGGGGACAAGCTCGAGGTCATCATGATCCCCAAGGTCGAGGGCCCCTGGGACATCCACTACGTGGACCGCCTGCTCGCCCAGCTGGAGGCCAAGGCGGGCCTGGAGCGCCCGATCCTCGTGCATGCGCTGCTGGAGACCCATCTCGGCGTCGCCAACCTCGAGGAGATCGCCGCCGCCTCGCCGCGCATCCAGGGGATGAGCTTCGGGCCCGCCGACCTCGCTGCCTCGCGGCGCATGAAGACCACCCGCGTCGGCGGCGGGCACCCCGGCTACCGCACTATCGCCGACCCCAACCCCGACAATCCAGAGGCCCCCCGGCCTAGCTATCAGCAGGACCCCTGGCACTACTCGATCGCCCGCATGGTCGACGCCTGCACAGCGGTCGGCGCGCTGCCCTTCTACGGCCCCTACGGCGACATCAAGGACGTCGAGGGCTGCGAGACCCAGTTCCGCGCCGCCTTCCTGCTCGGCTGCGTCGGCGCCTGGTCGCTGCACCCCGTCCAGATCGGGATCGCCAAGAAGGTCTTCTCCCCCGAACCGGCCGAGGTCGCCTTCGCCAAAAAGGTCATCGAGGCGATCCCCGACGGCCGCGGCGTGCACATGATCGACGGCAAGATGCAGGACGACGCCACCTGGAAGCAGTGCCAGGTGATGGTCAAGCTCGCCGAAATGCTCGCGCGCAAGGATCCCGAGCTGGCGGAGGCATACGGGTTCGGATTCGAGCCCGCTGGCGCCAAGGAGCCCGCAGCGGCCGGCGTCTAGCGCGGCGGCGTCGGCGAGGCGGCGTCGGCGAGGCGGCAGGGCCGCGAAACCGCGCGTGCAGCGGATTGCGGTAGCACGAGGCGCCCGCGCCCTATAGGCTTCCGCGCCGCAATGAGGTTCTTCGAGTTCGAGGCGCGCGAGATCGTCAAGCGCGCCGGCATCCCCGTCACCGACTACGGCTTCACGACCGACCCCGAGCAGGCCGGTGAGATCGCTCGGCGCATCGGGGGGCCCGTCGTGATCAAGTCCCAGGTGCTCACCGGCGGGCGCATGAAGGCCGGGGGGGTCAAGTTCGCCGACACTCCCGAGGAGGCGCAGGCGCACGCCCGCGACATCCTTGCCCTGGAGATCGGCGGGCACATGCCGCGCGGAGTGCTCGTCGACCCGAAGGCCGAGGTCGAGCAGGAGTACTACGCCGGGGTCGTGTGGGACGGGATCCGCAAGCAGCCCGTGATGATCTTCTCGCCCGTGGGGGGCATCGACATCGAGCAGGTGGCCGAGGAGCAGCCCGAGAAGGTCGGGCGCCGGCACTTCTCCAACATCCTCCCCCTCTCCGACTTCCTCGCCAAGGAGGCCATCGCTTCCTCCGGCGTCACGGGATCTGCGCTGAACAAGCTCGTGCCGATCCTCACCCGCCTCGCGCGGCTGTTCGTCGAGAACGACATGGTGCTCGCCGAGATCAACCCGCTCGGGCGCCTCGCCGACGGGTCCTTCGTCGCGCTCGACGCCCACATGGACATGGAGAACGAGGCCCGCGGGCGCCACAAGAAGCTTCTTGCAGATCTCGGCGTCGGCGAGGAGGAGACCCGCCAGGCGCGTGAGGCGACTCCCTTCGAGCTCGCCGGCGAGGCCGTCGATGCTACGGACCACCGCGGGGTCGCCGGCAACGTCACTGAGTTCGACGGCAACCTCGGCCTCGTGATCGGCGCCGGCGGTGGCTCGCTCACGTTGTTCGATGCCGTCCGCGCCCACGGCGGGCACCCCGCCAACTACTGCGAGATCGGCGGCAACCCCTCCGTCGCCAAGGCCTGCGGCCTCGCCAAGCTCGTGCTCTGCAAGCCCGGGGTCGACAAGATCGCGGTGATGATGTCGATCGTCTCCAACACCCGCGTGGACATCGTCGCCCGCGGTGTGATCAAGGCATGCCTCGAGCTCGGGCACGACCCCGCCGAGAAGATCGCGATCTTCCGCATCCCCGGCGCCTGGGAGGAGGAGGGCTTCAAGATCCTCGAGAAGTACGGCGTCGAGTACGCCGACCGCTCCGTGTCGCTGAACGAGGCCGCGCGCAGGGCCGTCGAGAAGATCCAAGGAGCCGCTGCGTGATGCAAAGCAAGCGATTGTGGCGGGGTAGGATGCCCCGCCCCCACGCGGCTGTTGCTCAGCAGCGGCGCGCGGACGATCCCCAAATACCACTGCCCTCACTGCCATGAGCATCCTGATCGACGCAGACACGACCTTCATCGTCCAGGGCATCACCGGCCGCGAGGCCGTCAACCTCACGCGCGAGTGCCTCGACTACGGCGAGGGCGCCAAGGTCGTCGGCGGGGTCACCCCCGGGCGGCTCGGGCGCGAGGTGCATGGGGTGCCCGTGTTCGATACCGTCGCGCAGGCCGTCGCCCACCACGGCGCGGCGATCGACGGCTCCGTGGTGACCGTGCCCCCGGCTTTCACGAAGGATGCGGTGTTCGAGGCGATCGAGAACGGGATCAAGCTGATCGTGATCGTCACCGAGCGCATCCCCCGCCGCGACGTCGCGCAGATGGTCGAGCTCGCCGCGCTGCGCGGCGCGCGCATCATCGGGCCCAACTGCCTCGGCGTGATCGTGCCCGACGTGATCAAGATGGGCGGCATCGGCGGCCCCGCCCGCAACGCCGCGCAGGCCTACACGCCCGGGCCGATCGGCGTGATCTCGCGCTCCGGGGGCATGACCACCGAGATGTCCTCCACGCTCTCCGCCGCCGGTCTCGGGCAGTCCACCGCCGTGTCGATCGGCGGCGACGCCATCATCGGCTCCACCTACGCCGAGCTGATGGGGCTCTTCGAGGCCGACGAGCAGACGCAGGGAATCGTGATCTACACCGAGCCCGGCGGGCGCATGGAGGCCGAGCTCGCCCGCTGGGTCACCGAGCACTCCTCGCGCCTGCCCGTCGTCGCCTTCATGGCCGGGCGCTTCATGGACGAGATGCCCGGCATGAGCTTCGGCCACGCCGGCACCATCGTGGAAGGCAAGGAGGACACCGCCTCGGAGAAGATCGCGCGCCTCGCACAGGCCGGCATCACGGTGGCGGAGCGGATCGAGGAGATCCCCGGGCTGATCGAAGCGAAGATCGCCGAGCGCGCCGGGGCCTCGGCGGGAGCGGCCGGCGGAGGCCCCGCGTGAGGGCCCGCGCGAGACCCGCCGCCAGCGAGGGGAGTCCCGCATGAGGGCCGACGGGACCTTCATCGCCGTCGAAGTCGACGACACCGCCGCCGCCGACAGCGAGCTCGCGCGCAAGCTCACCGAGGCCTGCCCCGTGGACATCTTCGCCCAGGACAATGGCGGGAAGCTCGAGATCGTCGCCCCAAATCTCGACGAGTGCGTGCTCTGCCGCCTCTGTCTCGACGCCGCGGGCGGGGGTCCAAATGTGGCGGTCAAGGTGATCAAGCTCTACGACGACGGCGCCCTGCTCGCCTGAAGATGCGCCCCGCACCCGGGCCAGGCACTATGCTGTGTGGAACAGCACCACCACAGGAGTGAGCGCAGCAGCCATGAACGAAAACTTTTCCCTGATCGTGATGTGCTTCTTCCTGGTCGCCTCGATCGCATTCCTGGCCGACCAGATCCTCTCCTACCACTAGACGTCCGCCGTCGGGACCAGCTTTGGCTGCGCCATTCGGTGCCGGGGTTGTCCCGGGTCGCCCATCGCAGGGGAGGCAGCTCGACTACGTCGTTCGGGTTGGAACGGCGCGTCGCGCAGCTCAGTGCTGCTTTGCCCGCCTGGTGCGCTGGCGCTCCTGTTGGCGCTCCACCACGTTCACGATCAACTTCAGGAACTGCTCCGGGCCCGACGCCTTCGCCTGCCCGTAAGTGAACGCCTCGATCCAGTCCTCCACCTTGGCTTCGCGCGCCATCACGTTGAAGAACTCCCGCCGCATGTCCACCCGCAGGCGCGCATCAGCCGCCGGGCCCCTGGTCACCTTGATCTCGGGCATCTCCAGGCGGAAATGCTGGACGTCTCCTCGCCCTCGCAGTTCGATCCCCACCACCAGCTTGATCGGTTCCAGCGCTGGCACCTCCCGGGTGAACCTGCGCACCGCCAGCTCGATCAACGCCTTGGCGTCATCTGCCATACAGCTCCTCCAGTCTGCCGCTCCCGCTTGCCCATAGACTACAGGGCGACCAATTATCGTCACGATTGCACTCCTCCTACCCGACGGGGCGCAGACGTAGACATCGGGCGCGGCTGCAGCCCGCCCAGCTCGGCGGCCGGCTGGAGGGGCCGAGCCCCTCGAACCTCGCGCCTCGCCGGCGCCTAGACCTTGTGGCGCTGGAGCAGCTTGCGACCGATCACCATCCGCTGGATCTCCGAGGTGCCCTCCCCGATCAGCAGCAAGGGAGCGTCGCGGTAGAGGCGCTCGATCTCGTACTCCTTGGAGTACCCATACCCCCCATGGATGCGGAAGCACTCCTCCACGCAGAAGCGCCCCGCCTCCGAGGCGAACAGCTTCGCCATCCCCGCCTCCAGGTCCGAGCGTGCCCCCGCGTCCTTCAGCCGCGCCGCCCGCAGCGTCAAGAGGCGCGCCGCATCGACCTGCGTGGCCATGTCCGCGAGCTTGAACTGGATCGCCTGGTGCTCGGAGATCGGCTTGCCGAAGGCCTTGCGCTCCTGCGAGTAGCGCAGCCCCAGCTCCAGGGCCCGCTGCGCGATGCCCACGCCGCGCGCCGCCACGTTCACGCGGCCCACCTCCAGCGCGTCCATCATCTGCACGAAGCCCCTGTTCAGGCCCGCCTCCTCGCCGCCCAGGATGTTCTCCGCGGGGCAGCGGTAGCCGTCGAACACGAGCTCCGTGGACTCCACCCCCTTATAGCCCAGCTTCTTGATCTTCGGCGGCACGTTCAGGCCCGCGTGCTCCCCCGTGTTCTCGCTGACCCCCGGCTCCTTCTCCGCGATGAAACACGTGAAGCCCCTGTGGCGCGGCTCCGCCTCGGGGTCAGTCTTGACGAGCACGAACACCAGCGTGGAGAGCAGGCCGTTGGTGACCCACATCTTCTGGCCGTTGATCTCATAGCGGCCGTCCTCGCCCTTCTTCGCGGAGGTTTTGATCGCCTGCACGTCCGAGCCCAGCTCCGGCTCGGAGAGCGAGAACGCCGCCCGGATCTCGCCGCTGGCCATCCGCGGCAGGTACTTCTGGCGCTGCTCCTCGCTGCCGAACTTCATCAGCAGGTAGGAGCCGATGAAGTGCGTGTTCACGATCCCCGAAATCGAGATCCACCCCCGCGAGAGCTCCTCCACGATCATCGCGTAGGTCGTCAGGTCGAGGCCCATCCCCCCGTACTCCTCCGGGATCGTCACCCCGAACAGCCCCAGCTCCCGCATCTGCGCCACGATCGGCTCCGGGAAGCTGTCCTCGTGGTCGTAGTGCTCCGCGTTCGGGATGATCTGCTCGTCCGCGAACTGGCGCACCATCTCCGTGATCGCCATCTGCTCGTCGGTCTTCTCCGTGTACGGCGAGGGGGCTGCAGCCATGTCTCGGGCACTCCAAGTGGTCGGGGGTCGGCGTGTACGGGGAGAATACCGGCGTGAACTTCGCCAGGGACGTACTCGACCGCCTGCCCCCCGACCAGCTCGCGCTGGTGGAGCTCGCTCGCGACGGCAGCCGCCGCGAGTGGAGCTTCGGCGAGGTCTCCGAACGCAGTGCACGCCTCGCCGGCGCGCTCGCCCGCCGTGGCGTGCAGCGCGGGGATGTCGTGATGACTCTGATCGGCAACCGGCCCGAGTGGGTGTTCACGATGCTCGCCTGCTTCCGCCTCGGCGCCGTCGTGCTGCCCTGCACCGAGCAGCTGCGCGCCAAGGATCTGCGCCTGCGCCTCGACGTCGCCCTACCGCGGCTCGTGGTCGCCGACGAGCGTAACCGCGGCGCGCTCCACGAGGCCCTGGGGAACGAGGACACCGAGGTGGCGCTCATCCCCGACGACTCCCTCTTCGCCACCGAGCCCGCCCCAGCCGCCGACCTCGCAGAGGAGGACCCCTGCCTGATCACGTTCACCAGCGGCACCGCCGGCGAGCCCAAGGCGGTGCTGCACGGCCAGCGCTACCTGCTCGGCCAGCGCCTCCAGGCCGCCCACTGGCTGGGCGCGAGCGCGGGCGAGCTGGTTTGGTGCACCGCCTCCTCGGGGTGGTCCAAGTCAGCGCGCAACGTCTTCATCGCCCCCTGGCTCACCGGCGCCGCCGCGCTGCTGCACGACGCCCGCTTCGACCCCTCCGAGCGCCTAGAGCTGCTGGCGCACGAGCGGGTGAACGTGCTCTGTATGGCCCCCACCGAGTACCGCGTGATCGCCAAGCGCACCACCCTGCGCCCGCTCCCCGATCTACACGGGATGGTTGCCGCCGGGGAGGCGTTGAACCCCGAGGTGCTCCGCGCCTGGCGCGAGGCCACTGGCCTTGGGATTCGCGACGGTTACGGGCAGACCGAGACCGGGCAGCTCACCGGGATGCCCCTCGACGAGGAGCCCCGCCCCGGTTCGATGGGGCGCGCGCTGCCCGGGGTGCGTCTCAGCATCGAAGATGGCGAGCTCCTCGCGGATCCCGCGAGCGTGCCCACGTTCTTCCTCGGCTACCTCGGCGAGGATCCACCACAGGGCGCGTGGAGAACGGGCGACCACGTGAGCGAAGACGAGGATGGATACCTCCACTTCGAGGGGCGCACCGACGACGTGATCGTCTCCGCCGGCTACCGCATCGGGCCCTTCGAGGTGGAGTCCGCGCTGGTGGCCCACTCCGCCGTCGCCGAGGCCGCCGCGGTCGCCGCTCCCGACGAGGAGCGCGGAGCGGTGGTGCGCGCGGTGGTGGTGCTGCGCGACGGCTACTCCCCCTCCGCCGAGCTCGCGCGCGAGCTCCAGGAGCACGTCAAGGGCGAGACCGCCCCCTACAAGTACCCCCGGATCGTGGACTTCGTGCCCGAGCTACCCAAGACCGCGAGCGGGAAGGTCAGGCGGGCGCAGTTGCGGGGCTGAGCGCGAGCGCATGCTCGATGAACGGCCCGAGCAGCTCCGTGATCGAGGAGGCCGTCATGCCCGCGGGGTCGATCGGCAAGGTGGTGTAGCTGATCGCCAAACGCACCAGGCACTCCGCGAGTAGCGCCGTGTCGTGCGCCGCCGCCTGTGGCCAGCGCTCTGCGATTGCGATGCCCAGCCGCTCCGCGGCACCCTCCACCAGCGGCCGGCCCTGGGTGGTGACGAACGGCAGCATCTCACCGGAGCCCGCGATCGCCGCGCGGATCAGCGGGTCCTCTCCGGCGGCGGAGAGGAACAGGCCAAACGCCGCCGTGAGCGCCGCTTTGGGATCCCCCAGGTTGGCGTCCAGTGCCCCCTCGACCGCCCCGATGAAGCGCTCCGCTTCACGCAGCACGAACACCTGGGCGAACTCCTCCCGAGACCCGAACTCCTTGTAGAGGGTCTGGCGGCTCACGCCGGCTTTCCCCGCCACATCCGCCATCGTGACCTCACTCCACGGACGGTGCTCCAGCTCCGCCCGCGCCGCGTCGAGGAGCGTGTCGCGCAGCAGCGCCCGCGCGGCCACCGCATAGGGCGCGAGCGCGCTCACTCGGCCTCCTCCTCGAAGTCGACCTTGTCGCACACCCCGCAGTCAGGGCAGGCCCAGTCGTCGGGGACCTCGCGCCACGAGGTCCCCGCGGGGAAGCCCTCGCGGGGATGGCCGCGCTCCTCCTCGTAGCGGTAGCCGCACCCCGGGCAGCGGTAGCAACTCATGGGGTGCTCGCCCCGTACCGCGCGAGCACCCGGGAGCGCCTGCGCGGGGCGATGTTCGCGCGGGCGAGGTCCCCCCCGTAGTGCTCCAGCAGCCGCCGGTCCATCACCCTGCGCCACAGCGGAGGCACCGCCGCGAGCAGGATCATCCCCGCGTAACCCGTCGGTAGCTGCGGCGCCTGCTCCATGTGGCGCAGCGCCTGGTAGCGGCGGACCGGGTTGGCGTGGTGGTCGGAGTGGCGCTGCAGGTGGTAGAGCAGCACGTTGGAGGCCACGCTGTTGCTGTTCCAGCTGTGCTCCGGGCGCGTGCGCTCGTAGCGCCCGTCCTCGCGGCGCCCGCGCAGCAGGCCGTAGTGCTCCAGGTAGTTGACCACCTCCAGCAGCGAGAAGCCCAGGGCCGCCTGGAGGAGCAGGTAGGGGAGCACGACCGCCCCGAACGCCACGGTGAGGGCGGTGAACAGCACAACAGTCATCGCCCACGCCCCCAGGATGTCGTTGCCGGGCGTCCACGGCGAGCGGCCCAGGCGACCCAGGCGCGTGCGCTCGAGCTCCCACGCTGAACGCAGGCTGCCCACGACGGTGCGGGGCAGGAACGCGTAAAAGCTCTCCCCCAGCCGCGCGCTCGCGGGGTCCTCGGGCGTGGCCACGCGCACGTGGTGCCCGCGATTGTGCTCGATGAAGAAGTGCCCGTAGGCGCTCTGAGCGAGCGCCACCCTGCTCAGCCACCGCTCCACGCTCACCCGCTTGTGCCCGAGCTCGTGCGCGGTGTTGATCGCGATCCCGCTCACCATCCCCACCGTCAGCGTCAGTCCCAGGTCATCGACGGTCGAGAGCTTGCCGCTGGACCACAGCCAGCACGCGAACACCAGGCCCGCGTACTGGATCGGGATGAACAGGTACGTGCACCAGCGGTAGTAGCGATCCTGTTCCAGCCACTTGATCACGCTGTCCGGAGGGTTCCTCGCATCCCCGCCCATCAGCAGATCGAGCAGCGGGAAGACCCCGAAGACCAGGAACGGCCCGTAGAACCAGAAGACGCCCAGACCGGTGACCTGGACCAGGCCATAGGCGAGAAAGGGCAGCGTCGGCACGATCAGACCGAGCAGCCACGCGTAGCGCTTTGGGTCCCGCCACCGCGTCGGGGGCGCGGTCTGCGGGAGGGCAGGGGCGGACAGATCCGCGCCTGCCCGCACGCTACCCTCGCCGACGCCCGCGGCAGTGGCAGTGGGGTGATCCCTTGTTGCGGCGTGAGCATCGTTCAATGGCGCCGGCACAGCTGACATGGGGTCTGTCTCCTTCTTGGTCGAGCAAGCAAAGCCTGTGAGGATAGTTTACAGAACCCCCGAGGTTTGTCCAGCTCGCTGACGAATATGCGCCTTTTGCGTCTTGGCAGGAGAGCCCCCGGCAAGAATCGAACCCGTGACCCGCGCGATCCGTCCGCTGCATGCCGCAGGATGCCGGGCTCTTTGACGCCTTCCCAGCCGACATCCCTGCGCACATGGCAACACCGTGCGCTCGACCGCATGGCCGACTGGCGGGAGGGCCCGTTCCTGATCTCGGCCGCGCCCGGCGCCGGCAAGACACGCCCAGCGCTCGAGTTCGCAAAGGATCTGCTGTCGAAGGGGATCGTCGGGCGCGTGGCGGTACTCTGTCCGACGACGCCGCTGACCCGTCAGTGGGCGAGCGCCGCGGCGATTCTCGGGGTGCAGTTGCAGCCCGACGCCAAGGGCCCGAACCAACCACGCGACTTCCATGGCGTCGCCGTCACCTACGCGCGCGTGGCGAGCGACCCGCGCGGCTGGGCGACCAAGGTGCCCGCGGACACACTCGTGATCGTCGACGAGGCGCACCATCTCGGCGAGGACCTGGCGTGGGGCACCGGCTTTCAACAGGCGTTCGCCTCAGCGCCACGCTGGCTGCTGCTGTCAGGGACGCCGTTTCGCTCTGACGCCACCCCGATCCCGGGCGTGCGCTACGACCACGACGGATTGGTCGTGCCCGACGTCTCCTACACCTACGCAGAAGCGGTCGCCGAGGGAATCTGCCGCCCGGTGGCATTTGTCACGTTCGACGGGACCCTGTCGTGGCGCAGCGGCGAGGACGTGGTCGAATCCTCGTTCGAGACAGTGCTGAGCGCGCGCGAGGCAAGCCGCCGCTACCGCACCGCCATCTCGACCGATCTGCCGGAGGGGCTGCCGCGGATCCTCCAGGAGGCGAACGCCAAGCTCAGGGCCCTGCGCGCGGAAGGCCACCGCGACG
Source organism: uncultured Solirubrobacterales bacterium (assembly GCA_963742275.1). Taxonomy (GTDB): domain Bacteria; phylum Actinomycetota; class Thermoleophilia; order Solirubrobacterales; family Solirubrobacteraceae; genus Palsa-744. The sequence continues at coordinate 503,193 of CAVUKU010000003.1, forward strand.
CGGGCGGCCTCGCGGTCGCGGCAGACGCGACGCATGCCCGGCGGATCGCGAAGCTGCTGGCCCAGACGACGGGGCGGGCGCCGGTGGTTGTGCTGCATACCGAGGCCAATGCCGCGCGCAAGCTCGCGGACTTCCGCGGCTCGCGCGAGCAGTGGATAGTGGCGGTGAACATGGTCTCCGAGGGCGTGGACATCCCGCGGCTGCGCGTGGGGGTATATGCGACGGCCGCCAAGACCCCGCTGATCTTTCGTCAAATCGTCGGGCGGTTCGTGCGCACGATCCCCGGTCGCGGAGCCGAGCCGAGCTGGCTGTACCTGCCCGCCGACCCCACCCTGCGCACACACGCCTCGGAAGTCGAAACTGAGTTGCGCCACGCCCTCCACCGCGACGAGCCCGAGGAGGGCTGGGAGGAGCCGGTGCAGCGGCGCGCGAGCGAGCCGTCTGCAACCGCGGAGTTCGTGCCCCTGAGCGCCGAGTTCGCCGCCCAGATGACCCTGTTCGGCGCGCCCCAGAGAGCGCACTCCCACTCCCACTCTTCATCCCTCTCCCCATCCCCCTCCCCCGCCAATGCCGCCGAGGAGGCTCCCGAGCCGGCCCCGGTGGCCGCGTTCGAGCATCAAGCTCAGCTGCGCCAGGAGCGCAGCCGCCTGGTGGCGGAACTGCACCGCCACGACGGGCGCAGCCACCGTGAGATCAATGCCTGGGTCAACCGCACGGTAGGAGTCGCACGGGTCGAGACTGCCAGCATCAAGCAGTTGGAGCGATCGATCCACGCGCTGACGCGGGAGCTCACGCGCGGCAGCCGAGCGTCGCGGACATAACGGCGCAAGGGGCACGCAAGGCTTCAGCGCAGCCGGGAACTCTCAAGTGGGCAGTACTCCGGCTCGATATTTGAGGTGTGGAGAACGATCGAGACACGCCGCCAGTGGCGTGGTGGCTGAGTCAACCGATTCGTCTTGGGTTGCTGCTGGTGTGCTTGGGAGTTGCGATCGTCGCGTTGCTGGGTACGAGGACGAGCCTTCTGAGCGCCATCGGAATAGGCAGCGCGGGGGGCGCTGAAGGAGCTTCGACGTGGTGCGCTCCTCATGGGTTGCCCGCACTCGCCAGCATTGATCTTCGCGAGCTGCTCGAGCTGCGTGCAGGCGTGTTGGCTGTGTTCGCGGTATCGGGTGGCCGCGGGTATACGGGCGGCGTCACGAACCCTGAAGACATGTGGTCGGATGACTCGCCGTTGGGGCCGCGCGCCTCGCGTTTGGCGAATGGGCTTTGGCCTGCGGGGTATGAGGTGCGGTGGTGGACACGTGATTACGATCTCGTTGCCGATGTCCTTGTGTTCGGCGCGGCGGGCGAGGCTCGCGAGTTCTTCGAGGAGGCCGCGAGTAGCGACTGTCATCGCGCCGGCTCGCAGCGGCCAGCGCTCTCGCCGCCGCGGGCACGCAACCTAGAGTGGGTCAACCCCGACAGTGCGAGGCAGAACGACGTGTTCCTGCTGCGCGGACGGCGCGTCTACCGCGTCGCCGCCGTCCGCTTACGAGGCGCCCCTGTCGAGACTGCACGGGCCGAGCTGCGGGTGGGTGCAGAGGTTGTCGACACCCTGGGGTGTGCCCTGCCCGGCGCGGGCTGCCTGGTACGGGGAGCAGAGAGAGTCGATCCCATCAGTTTTGAGCGGGATTCTCAGAGCCCCCGGCAGGATTCGAACCTGCGACCCTCGGATTAGAAATCCGACGCTCTATCCAACTGAGCTACGGAGGCTGGATGTTTCTATCTCCATAGTGTGGCGATCATCGCCGAGATGCGCCGGCTGGGTAGGGCCTGAGGGTGGCCTGAGGGGGGCCTGAAGGGAGCGGCCCTTAAGCAAACTTGATCCAGAAGCGGTAAAAAGTACGTCCATGCCCCCTGTCTCCGGCACCGACCCCGACCTCACACGCAAGGAGCGCCGCGAGCAGGCCCGCACGGAGCGCAAAGCTCTCGAGGCCGCCGCCGCTCAGTCCGCACGGCGCACCCGCCTGATGCAGCTCGGTGGCGTGATCGGCGCCGTGGTGGTGATCATCGTCGTGATCGTCCTCGCAACCCAGGGGGGCAGCAGCAAAGGAGGGCTCGTCACGGGCTCCAAGAAGAACTCGACAGTCGCCCAGGTGACCTCGCTCCTCGGTGGCATCCCCCAGTCGGGCAACGTCCTCGGCCACCCCAACGCGCCCGTGACCATGCAGTACTTCGGCGACCTGGAGTGCCCGTTCTGCAAGGCGTTCACGCTCGGCGCGCTGCCCAGCATCATCAAGAAGTACGTGCGGACCGGGAAGCTGAAGATCGAATACAACTCCCTGGAGACAGCGACCCGCGAACAGGAAACATTCCGCACCCAGCAGATCGCGGCCTACGCCGCCGGCAAGCAGAACCTCGCGTGGTACTTCATCGAGCTCTTCTACCACGAGCAGGGCCAGGAGGACAGCGGCTACGCCACCGAAAGCTACTTCCAGGGTCTCGCACAGCAGGTGCCCGGGCTGAACCTCCCGAATTGGATCGCTGCGCGCAACGACCCCGCGTACGCAGAACAGGTCATACACGACGCGCAGGCAGCCAACGCAGAGGGCTTCACGGGCACGCCCTCCTTCCTGGTCGGCAAGACCGGTAGCGGACACTTCGAAAAGCTCGAAAACTCCAACTTCGAAGAAGCATCGGGCTTCGAAGCGGCGATCAACAAGCTGCTCACCTAGGGAAGGGGCAGCGATGCCACAGCCCCTCCCCCTCCCCCTCCCCCTCCCCCTCCTCCGCCACCACCCAGCCCCCGGCGTCGCCGATCGGCCATGAGCGACCGCGCGATCCGCACCACGATGATCGTGCTCACCGCGGTCGGTCTGGGGGTCGCGAGCTACCTGACCTACGTCCACTACGCCGGCGTCCCCCCCCTGTGCAGCACCACGCACAACACCTGCCTGAAAGTGCAGACCTCGATCTACTCGAAGCTCGTCGGCGTGCCGGTAGCCCTGATCGGCCTGATCGGCTACGTGGCGATCCTCGGCTCGCTACTCGTGCCCCAGCGCGAAGAGACGCGCTTTGCCACGATGGCATTCACGCTGGCCGGCTTCGGCTTCTCCGCTTACCTGACCTCCCGCGAGCTTTTCTCACTCCACGAGATCTGTGAGTGGTGCGTGTCGAGCGCGGTGATCATGACCCTACTTGCGGGTCTCGGCGGCTGGCGCTTCCTGCGGGGCGAGACCCCCCCTTCCGCCGCCACCCCCTCCTCCGCAGCCGCCGAGCCGGACTCCGCAGCGCCGCTCGCCACGGGCTCTTGAGCCGCAGCGCGAGCATCGCGCCGGGCGCCATCGAACGCCAAAAGCGCGCCGTCGCGCGCGCCGCCGCCGAGCTCGTCCCCGAGGGTGCACGCGTGGGGCTGGGAACGGGATCGACCGTCGCCCACCTGCTGCTCGCGCTCGCCGCACGCGGGCTGAGGGAGCTGCGCTGTGTGGCGACCTCCCCAGCCACCGCGCGGGCGGCACGGACCCTCGGCATGGTCGTGGACGATCTCGACGCGCTGGGGGGACTCGACATCGCGATCGACGGCGCAGATCAGATCGATCCCCGGGGATGGCTGATCAAGGGCGGGGGCGCCGCGCACACGCGCGAGAAGATTGTCGCCGCCGCGGCCAGGCGCTTCGTGGTGATCGCCTCCTCGGAGAAGGCCGTCCCCGCGCTCACCGCGCCAGTTCCCGTGGAGATCCTGCGCTTCGGGGCCCACCTCACACTGCGTGCGATCGCCCCCGCGGAGCTGCGCGAGGTGCCCCGCAGTCCGGATGGCAACCTGATCGCGGACTACCTCGGGGCGATCGAGAGCCCCGAGCGGCTCTCCAAGCGGCTCTCCACCACTCCGGGCCTCGTGGAGCACGGCCTGTTCGCGCCAGGCCTCGTGAGCGACATCCTGATCGCACGCGACGGCGGGATCGAGCACCGCCGCGGGGCCAAGGACTCCTGAGCTCCCCCGCATCCCAAACGCCAAGCTCCGCCGCATCCGGGCATCCCCAAGCAAGTCGGCCACCCCGCAATCCACCGGGTGGGACCCACCTCAGATGCTGATCAGCTCGAGCTCGTCCAGGCGCCGCGCGGCGCGCGCGGCCCACACCGAGCCACCCTCCCGATGCAGAACGCCCTCGCGCTCCAGCCGCACGAGGGCCTCATCGAGCGCCGCCGGCTCGAAGTCCGTGATCTCATCCGCCAGCTCCGCGGGAGCCCAGCGCTCCTCGTGATCGTCCCTGAGAATCTGCAGAACGATCGCTCGCTCGACCATCCACAGGTCCCTGCTGCGTTCCCGCTCGTCTGGCTGCCCCCGCATGGGACTCACCTCCTCGTCTGCCGCCTCACCCGCGAGCTGCGAGCTTCCGGGCCACTCGATTTCAGATCGTCAGGACGCTACTCAGCGCTTGAGACGGGAGGCTCGCTTGGCCACGAGGGGCGAGGCGCCGCCCCGCGTGAGAGCGACTCTGCACGGGAGTGACCCGGCCGGTCTCCGCCCTGCTCGCCGGTCTCCATCCGCCGCCGAGGTGCGTGTACCTTTGGGCCATGGCCCCCCGCTCACGCATCCTCACCTTTGGGTCTGCCCTCGCACTCGTCCTCGCGGGCGGCGCCTGCGCCGTCCTCGTCGGGGGGGTGGCGGGCCAGGTCCTTACCATCGTCCTGATATCGGCCGGGCTGGGCGGAGCCGTGCTCCTTGTGTTCCTCGAGGTCGGCCTGAGCGAGGATCGCGAGCTCGCCAGGGACGAGGAGCGCCGACGCAGGCGGACGATGTGGGCGGCGCGTGCGCGCCCGGGTCAGTGGCTGCTGCGCCGGCCGCGGCGCCCAAGCTGAACCGAGCTCCGCCGCAGGGCCAGGGAGATCAGGGGGTGAGTAAGTAGGCGAATTCGAGCTGCCCCTTCTGGCAGTCGAAGCTCGCCGAGCCGTGTCCTCCCGACCCCTCGGTGCCACACCGGAACCCGGACTGCATGAAGCGTCCGCCCGTCACCACGTACTGCGCCGCGGGCGCTTCAGCGATCAACCGGCGTGCGGCTGCGCACGAGCGGGGCCTCCTCTTCGGGATTCTTCTTTGGCCATCTCGACTTTACTTTCAGGAGGCCCTTGACTAATCTTTTGGTATGCCATATTCTATCTCCATGGCAAGTAACGAGCTGCTTCGCTCACAGGCGGTGGAGGACTACGCGAAGGCCATCTACGCACTGCAATCCCGTAGCGGGGAGCCGGTCTCCACCAACGCGCTGGCCGAGCGGCTGGGCATCACGCCGGGCTCGGTCTCGGCGATGCTGGGCAAGCTCGACGAGCTCGGCCTCGCCACCCATGTCCCCTACCGGGGAGTGCGCCTCACCGCCGACGGGCAGCGCCTGGCGCTGGAGGTAATCCGCCACCACCGGCTGCTGGAGAGCTTTCTCGCCGACGCTCTGGGGATGCCTTGGGATCGGGTGCACGCCGAGGCCGAGGTGCTGGAGCACGTGCTCTCGGAGGATCTCGAGCAGTTGATCGCGGCCAAGCTGGGGAACCCCACCGTGGACCCCCACGGCGATCCGATCCCCACAGCCGACCTCGAGCTCGAGGAGCGCCCTACACGCAGCATGGAGAGCCTGCAGGCCGGCGACGAGGGGGTGTTCGTGCGCGTCTCGGACTCCGACCCCGAGATGCTGCGCTATCTGGGCAACTGCGGGATCTCCCCGGGAGACCGCTTCGCGGTCCGCGGGCGCCAGCCCTTCGGCGGCCCTCTGTTCGTGCTCTTCGGAGAGCAGGAGCACGCGATCGGCGGTCAGCTCGCCGACGCGATGCGGGTGGAAGTCAGCCAGACGCCCACGGAGCATCCGGCGGCAACCGACAAGGAGCAGGTCGATGGCCGCGGCTGAAGCCGCCGCCTCCACCGGCCTGCTCCTGCCGCCGCTGACCGGCGAGGACGCCGCACGCTCGCGGGACCGCTCGCGCGTCCATCATGCCCGCCGCCACCGCAAGCGCTGGCGGCTTCTGTGGCTGCTCGTCGGCCCCGGGATCCTCGCGATGCTCGGGGAGAACGACGGGCCGAGCATGATCGCCTACGCCTCCGACGGGGCGCAGTACGGGCTGGGGTTCTTCGTGCCCTTCATCCCCGTGCTGTTCGCGATGGCCTTCGTGTGCCAGGAGATGTGCATGCGCGTCGGTGCGGTCACCCACCGCGGCTACGGCGAGCTCGTCCTGCAGCGCTACGGCAGGGTCTGGGGGTGGTTCGGCGCCGGCGATCTCGCACTCACGAACCTGGTGACGCTCATCGCCGAGTTCGTCGCGATCCGCGTGGGGCTGGCCTACTTCCACCTGGGTTCCGGCGTCGCCGTCGCGCTCGGACTGGCGCTCGTCGTGTTCACCCTCAGCGGCGGGCGCTACTGGCGCTGGGAGCGGATCGCGCTCGGACTGGCGCTCTTCAACGGCCTCTTTCTCGCCGCGGCGATCCTCGTCAAACCCCACGTTGGGGCCATCGTGGGCTCCCTCGACTTCAAGCCCTTCCCGGGTGGGAGCTTCAACACGCTGCTGCTGCTGCTGGCCTCCACGATCGGCGCGACGGTGACGCCCTGGATGATCTTCTTCCAGCAGAGCGCCTCCGCCGACAAGGGCATGACCCCCACCGACGTCAAGCACGGCCGCTACGACACCGCGCTCGGCGCGGTGCTGGCTGCGATCTTCGGGATCGGCGCGCTGATCGCGGGGGCGGCGCTGCTGACACACCACGGCGCGGGCATCCAGGGGTTCGCCGGTGCGGGGTTCCCCCAGGCACTCGAGCACGTAGCGGGCGGCGCCGCGGGAACCGTGTTCGCGCTGGGGCTGATCGAGGCGGGAGCGGTCGCGATCCTCACGATCTCCGCCAGCACCGCCTACGTCGCCGGGGAATGCGTCGGGGTGTCTCACAGCTTCAACACCTCGCCTCGCAACGCCGCGGTCTTCTACGCGGCGAACATCGGGGTCGCGCTGCTCGCCGCGGTCGTGATCCTCATTCCGGGCGCCCCCCTGCTCTCGATCGCGCTCAACGCCAATGTGCTCGCCACCGTACTGCTCCCTGTGAGCCTTGTCTTCATGGTGATGCTCGCCAACGACAGGGGGCTGATGGGAGCGTGGGCGAACAAGCGCTCCACCAACGTGCTCGGGATCGCCGTGATCGCGTTCGTGGGGTTCTGCGGGGCCGCCTACGGCATCGACTCCTTCCTCCAGACCATCCACCTCGTCGGCTCATGAAGACGGCCGCGCTCTCCATCGACGGCATCGTCTACCGCCCCGCCCTCGAGGAGCGGGACCTCTCGCCGCGGGAGCCCTTGGAGGACGAGCTGATCATGCACCTCGAGCGCGACCAGTTCGTCGCCGAAACCTCCCGGCCCGTCCCACGAGCCGCGCTCGCCGCTCGCGCCACAGCCGGACTTTGGGCGCTGCGAGTCTTCGTGATCCTCGTCAGCCTGATGGTCATCTACACCTTCATCGCCCAGCTGCGCTGAGGGTGGCTACCAGCCTCCAAGGGGACGCGGATGGACCAACCTACTCAGGAACTACACCTAGAGCGCGACCACCGCGAGTGTCGCAAGCCCGAGTGCCACCGCAGCCGCAGTGAGCCACATGACCAGGGGTGAGGCGATCTCGTCATAGTCGCCTCGGCGCAACGCAGCCGCAACGCGGTTCTGCCGTATCGCGCCGATCACCAGCACCGCCACCGCGAGCACTCCATAGCCAAAACCCAGCAACCTCAGAGGCCAACGGGACTCTCCAGTCAGGCCCGGCAGGATTCGGCCGACGGCCAGCGCAACGGCCGTGGCGCCAAGTCCGGTGCGCCACCAAGCCAGCCACGTCCGCTCCGCGGCCAGTGAGGTGCGCCGGGGGGTGGCGCTCTCCGAGTCGCTGCCGTTGGGCCCGGGCGTAAGCGTCATTCAGGCAACGTAGCGGCTTGGTGCGGCAGGCCGCAGCCGCCACGTACCACAAGGCTGTGGACGCAGATCAAGCAGATGGTTTAGAGGCCTGTTTGGGCGGTGATCTTGCCTGCCTTGACCGCCTTGGAGAGGGCCTTGTAGTCGCGTTCGTTCTGCTCTGCGTAGGCGCTCGAGAACTGGACAATGGCGCGGTCGAAGCTGGACCCGCGGCCGAGATAAGCGGCGATCGCGATGCGGTCACCGCTACGGGCGTGCGCACGCGCGAGCGTCCAGCCGCACAGCCGCCCGTAGGCGGCCAAGCCCTGATGGTTCATCCGCTCGATTTCTGCGGAGCCCTTCCAATCCTTCAGCTGGCGACCGTAGAAGTCTCGCTCCTGGCCGTCGAGCCCGGACTCGACGTGCAGCCAGCCAAGGAAGATGTCGCTGCTGGCCTGCATCAGCCGCTGGCCGGCCACAACCCGCTCACCGTGGTTCTCGAACTCGCTTGGACCAAGGAACTCCTCGAGCACCGAGGCCTCAGCCTCCTTCATCTGCAGGAACAGCGGATCCTGGCCGTCGCGGCCCAGCATCAGCGCGATCCAGGCGCGCGTGCCGACGCTCCCCACGCCGACGACCTTGCGTGCGAAGTCGGCCAAGCGGAACTCCTCGAGGAGCACGCGCCTGTCGTACTCGAGTGTCTGGCGGTAGGAGCGCACCAGTTCGTGCAATCCGTCGAACATTTCCCCGCGTTCGGCGCCCTTCGCGAGGTCATGGATCGGGACGATCAACGGCGGTTCGGCGACGATCCGGGCTTCGCCGTCCACGACGTGCGTCAGTTTTGAGAAGGCCGACATGCTGTCCTTCGTTCGGGCCTTGGCGAGCGCCTTCTCGGTTCGCTTGGCCTGCTTCGGTTCGAGCTGTGACCCCAGCTCCTCGAGCGTGTTCTCGATGTCCAAGTGGGCGTACCACACATCAAGGTTCTTCATCGCTGCGAAACTCGCCATCGCTGTGCGGTACTCCTCGACGGTATCCAGGACGACCTGCTCCTGGTCCCTGACCGGGAAGCCGTTGTAGCGCGCGGCGATCAGCATGCTTGCGGCAAGGCGCTTGACATCCCACTCCCACGGCCCTGGAAGCGTCTCGTCAAAGTCGTTGACGTCGAACATCAGCCGCCGCTCGGGCGAGGCGAACACACCGAAGTTCGACAGGTGCGCATCGCCGCAGCACTGCACCGTCAGCCCAGAGCGCGGCGTCGCCGCCAGGTCACTGGCCATGATCAGCGCGGCCCCCCGGTAGAACGTGAGCGGTGAGACGAGCATGCGGCCATAGCGGATTGGCACCAGCTCCGGCACCCTGGTCTGCGCCTGACGCTCGAGCAGTTCGATCGGATCGGCGCGGTGGGCCGCCGGCTCAAAGACCGCGTGACTGGAACGTGGCACCTCGGCCCGCGCCGCCTTGCCGCGCGCCACGCGCTCGGCCGCCGTCAGATGCTCCACGGTGGGTGCCGTCCGCCCCGCCCTCGCCCGTCCAGGGCCCGACGTGGTGTCGTTCAGATTCGTGCTCGGGGTCTTGGACGCGGCCATCGTTGACGAAGACATGACTTACCCTCTTTGGGTTCTCGGGAAACGCGAGGCTGGCCGTGTGGGGATAGGCCGCCTCGCATCCGGGTAGATAGCGCGGTGACGAACCTCCGCGTACAGCGATGTGCCGCGCACGGCTCTGCCCGATCCCCGAAGGAGCGCGCCTCATGCTGACAACATATGACGCGAAGGACCCGGATACGTCTAGGGGGCGGGTTTCGAAGGGGCCGGGTTGGTGTCGGTGCTCGACGGTTTGGCGGACGTGCTCGTCGGCGTGGTCGGCGACGAGGGTGTGGTGACCGTCGTCGTCTTGGGGGGCGCGGTGACGGTCCTTGTCGGTGCCGTCACCGTCGTCTGTTGGGTGACGGTCGTGGCCGGCGCGACGGTCGTGGTGTGCCCCACGCTGAGCGACTGGTTGGTGATGGTCGATGTGGTCTTGGAGCCACCTTTGGACGCCAGCAGGATGATCACCACGATCAGCGCGATCACCAGGGCCGCGCCGCCCGCGATCGCCAGCCCGCGGCCGCCGGAGCGCCCGTCCCCCGGGGACGGAGCTCCGCCACTCTGGGACGGACCGCTGGGATCCTGGCCGGAATACGGAGCGCCACCGGGTGCAGGCGGGGTCCCGCCGGAAGGTGGCGGATCACCATGGCCCCCGCCTGAGGGCGGAGTGTTGCCTGGTGGCGGATAGCCCGGCTGGTCATAGCCGTCAGTCATCGCGAGCTCCTTTCATGGGTGAGATTGCGAGCCCTGCAGCTCAGGCTACCGCGCGGATGCCACCAACGAGACGACCGCTGCTCCGTTGCGCCGTCGGGCTGCGCATCGGCGCGATCGACGATCTCATTCCACGCGCCCCCGGAGCGCCAGCGAACGGCTCCGGCTGAGATCCCGATAGTCTGTTGGCTCGGCGCGTGTAGCTCTGAGCGTGTGTCCGGCCGATAGGAGGATGCATGATGGAGAAGGACTCATGACCGAGAGCGCGGGTCAAACTCCCGCCGAGGTCCCGCCGAGCGCAAGCGCGGGATCGGAGCTCGCGGCGGGGGTCCTGCCGCTCATGCCTCGCACGCATCACCTGCTGATGCTGGAGTTCGGCAACCGCAAGGATTTCGATGATCCGCGCCTGGAGTGGCGCAGGCTCTTTTCCGAGCTGCTTGGCACGTTCATGCTGGTGCTGGTCGCCGCGGGCGGGGGAATCCTGCACGGTAAGGGTCAGATCAGCCTTTCGGCTGCCGTCGTCGCGCCGGGGCTGATGGTCCTGGGGATCATCCTCTTTATGGGCGCGATCTCCGGCGCCCATCTGAACCCTGCGGTCTCGCTTGCGTTCGCGCTGCGCGGAGACTTCCCGTGGAAGCGGGTCCCGGGCTACATCATCATTCAGCTAGTCGGCGCCACGCTGGCGTGTCTGTTCCTCTACTCGGTGTTCGGCAATGTCCAGCACCTCGGCGCCACCCTGCCCGGCCCGGGGTATGCGAACTGGCAGGCACTACTGATGGAGATCGTCCTCACGGCGGTGCTGGTGAGCGTGATTTTGGGTACAGCGTCGGCCGCTCAGAACGTGGGAGCTATCGCCGCGCTGGGGGTCGGCGGGTACATAGCGCTTGCCGGCCTGTGGTCGGCACCGGTGAGTGGCACCTCGATGAACCCCGCTCGGTCCTTCGGGCCGGCCCTGGTGAGCGGTGACTTCTCAAGCTACTGGGTGTATGTCGTTGGCCCGATCGCCGGTGCGCTAATAGCGGTCGGCTGCGCATTCGTACTGCGAGGCAGGGGAGGAGACGCGATCTCCTACGCGGCAGGCTCCGGTGTCCTCGACGAGGGGAGCCGCATCGCCAAGCAACGCCTCTCAGAAGAGATCGACCGCGGCAAGATCGCGCCACCGGACATCGCCGACACCGACACGCGAGGGAGCGACCCGTGACCGACGTTACTTGCATGCTGGAACGTAGGGCGTCCCGGATACGTGGTGCGCGTTCGTTGCCGCTGATCCCCTGGTAACAACTAAGCCGATAGCACTGCGACGAGATTGAGATGGAGGGCGATGGACACGATCGAGGTGCGAAGGGCGATGTTCTGGGTGCTTGGCCCGCGACAGCTTCGTCGGTCCGGCGTGCACTTTGCGCTTGTGACACATGACGACACGTGGCCTCTCCGGGTGCCCTTGTGAGCTCGGCCTCGCTCGATCCTCCGGAGCTCGCCCGCGAGGATCTCGCGGTGCAGCCAGACCTATCGACCTCACGCGTGCGTCGGCGGGTTCTGACATTGGTGGCCGTAGCAGTGGTGATCGTGGCTGTGATCTCGCTCGTGCCCGGACTGGCGGGCCTGCGTTCCCGATTTGCGCACGCTGACCCTGCGTGGCTGCTGGCGGGCGCTGCGCTGAAGGTACTCTCCGGTCTCGGCTACGTCGTCGTATTCCGGGAGGTGTTCTGCCAGCGGATGAGCTGGAGGCTCAGTGGCGAGATCGGCTTTGCGGAGCTCGGCGCGAATGCGGTCATCCCGACTGGCGGCGCCGGGGGACTCGCGCTGGGCGCGTGGGCGCTTCACCGTGGCGGCATGAGCAATGAGCGAATCGCGCGGCGAAGCGTGGCTTTCTTTTTGCTGACGAGCGTCCCAAACGTGGTCGGAGTGATCATCTTCGGTTTGGGTCTTGCCGTAGGCGTGTTCGCTGGGCGTGCCAGCCTCGCCCTCACCCTTCTGCCCGCGCTCGTCGCGGGAGGGGCGATCGTCTTGACGATCGCAAGCGGTCGGTGGGCCGGCGGCGCTCGGCGGCGCGTTCACACACGACGAGGGCCCGACTCGCGGCTGGGGCGCGTGCTGGGCGCACTCTCGGCGGGAGTGCAGGAGTCTCTCGATCTCCTGCGCCGACCGGCCCCGTTGATGCTCGGGGGGTTGCTGGGGTACCTAGCTTTCGATATCGCGGTCCTGTGGGCGACGTTCAATGCCTTCGGGAGCTCGCCGGGGATCCCGATCCTTTGCCTCGCGTACCTGATCGGCGAGCTCGGAGGTCTGATCCCGGTTCCCGGTGGCATCGGTGGGGTGGATCTCGGGCTCGTCGGTACGCTCGTCCTCTATCACGTGCCCGTGGGCCTGGCGACCGCGGCCGTCCTGGCCTACCGCGCGATCGCCCTCGTAGTCCCAGCGCTCCTCGGAGCGTGCGCTTTCGTGCTGCTTCGACGCTCGCTCGCGCGAGAGGCTCACGCGATCTCGAACTGTGAGCCCAACGGCCAGGTCGAGATCATCGGCCGCGGACTGGTCAAGCTCACCTGACGATGAGGATGGCTACTGCTTCAAGGCACAGTGGGCGCTAGCAGTCGCGGGACCGCAAGGCCAGGGCACCCGACGCGGGGGCGTCCCACGGGCGCGACAGACCGCCCGGTGCGCCACCCTGAAGCCGTCCGACTCGACCACCACCCGGAAACGAAAAGAGGAGCACACCATGCGTGTTGACATCACACCAGGCGGGAGCTTCCCCGACTACGAGCTGACCGACCACAGCAAGACCCGGCGGAGACTGAGCGAGTTGCAGGGCAACGACCCGATGATCCTCGTTCTCTCGCGCGGCCACTACTGCCCAAAGGATCACCAGCAGCACCTCGAGCTGGCGGCCGCCTACCCGCAAATCGCCGTGGCGTACACCCAGATCGTGACGATCTCGACCGACAACATCGTCGAAAGCCGGGAGTTCCGTGCCTCGGTTGGCGCCCAGTGGACTTTCCTCTCCGACGCTGGCCGCAAGGTGCAGAAGGACCTCGACATCCAGGAGTACACCGACCCCTTTCACGATCCGATGATCCCCCACACGCTCGTGCTCAAGCCGGGGCTCGTCATCCACAGCGTCTACAACGGATACTGGTTCTGGGGCAGGCCGTCGGTCGAGGATCTGCGTCACGATCTTCGCGATGCGACACGCGAGATCCGACCCGACTGGGACCTGAGCGCCCCCGGCCTTCGTGAGGCCTGGGAGGCCGGGGACCACTCGCGGCATTTCTACGACGGGACGCCGACCCAAGTCTGAGGACGGCGGCGTGGACGACCGCGCAAGACAAGGTTGCACGCGAGTTGGGCATCACCCACCAGCACGTCTCCCGCATCGAGAGCGACTAAACAGCCCCATCCCTCGATCTGCTCGTCAAGCTCGGCGTCAGTACCGACTACCTGCTCAACGGGCATGACACTGCGAGCGCGGACATAACCGGAGCGATCCGCGGGGAGCCGCGCCTGAGCCCCGCAGCCAAGCGACATCTGATCGGGCTCGTCAGCCTGCGCGGCGCATCCTGAGCCGCGCGAAGCCGTCGCCTCTCGATGGTCCACGACTCGTGCGAGAATGACGGCATGACCAAGGCGGAGTTGCACGCCGTCCGCGGCGATTAGGCCCACCTACCAGGCGCGACCCCGGTTCCTGCGCGACTACAGAAACCTGACCCGCGAGCAGGCAGCCGCCTGGGACAGCGCACTTAACCTGTTCATCGCGTGCCTTCGGCGCGGGCAGTTCGAGCCGGGTCTACGGGTCAAGAGAGTGCAGGGATATCCCGGCGTGTGGGCGCTGACCTGGGCTCCCAACGGCCGCGCCAATATGTTCTAAGATGGCGGCCACGTCCATTTATCGCTACAAGGGGGTATTGATGCTGATGCCGGGTCAGCCGATTTCGCACGGACCGCGGGGCCACCTCGACACGCGAGTGAGCGTGGCGGCGATGAGATCCCCCTGCCGATGAATCTCCGTGTGCCCGAGGTGGTAGCGCAGCAGTTGCCGAGGGTCGTCGGTCGGCTCGGTCTGGGAGGCATCGAGCCGATCCGGAGGTTGATCAGTCGTTGCATGATCAACAAGTTCGGGTACTCGACAACGTTGCGTCCGCGCGCGCTGTCGCTCGCCAGCGATTACACGAGCTGGCTGAGCCTCACCGACCGCACGTTCTCGGGGCGGCATCTGCCGCCGTCGACGCCGGAACAGCAGGCGGCGCTTCCCGACGAGGCGGACGTGGTCGCCCTGTACCGTCGTGAGCAGCTGATCCGTGCGCCCGACACGAGCGTGATGTTCATGTTCTTCGCACAGTGGTTCACGGACAGCTTCCTACGCACGAGCCTTACTGACTATCGCAAGAACGAGTCCAACCACGAGATTGATCTATGCCAGATCTATGGGAGGAACATCGAAGCGACGAACCTGCTGCGCTCTAAACAAGGTGGGCGCCTGAAGAGCCAGGTGATCAACGGCGAGGAATACCCCGAATTCCTGTTTGCTCCTCGCGAGATGGGTCAGCCAGCGGTGTTCAAAGCGGAGTTCGAAGGGCTATTCGAACCGGCCTTTATCACCGACGTGATCCTGAGGAGCGCCCCCGAGCTGCAGACGGACACGTTTTTCGCCGTCGGCCTCGAGCATGGCAACTCGACGATCGGTAACACGGTCATGAACATCGTGTTCCTCCGTGAGCACAACCGCGTCGCTGGCATCCTTGCCAAGGAGAACCCCGAATGGGACGACGAGCGTATCTTCCAGACGGCTCGCAACATCCTGATCGTGATACTGCTCAAGCTCGTCGTGGAGGAGTACATCACGCATATCGGACCATTCAACTTCCCAATCGAAGCGGTGCCGTTCATCGCGGATGAGGAGCGCTGGGACCGGACCAACTGGTGCGCGATCGAGTTCAACCTGCTGTACCGCTGGCACTCGCTCGTCCCGGACACTATCGGCACGGGGCCGGGCGCACTGGACGCGACTGGCTTCCGCAACAACAACACGCTGGTGCTCGAGCGCGGCATCGAGACAATCATGGCAATGTGCTCGAAAGAGCCGGCCGGGAGAATTGGGCTGCTGAACACACCGGCCTTCCTGGTCGACAACAGCCCGTACGGGCCTTCGGTCGAGCAGGTAACGGTGGGGCTCATGCGCGAGACGCGGCTGAGGTCCTTCAACGACTACCGCGAGGCATACGGCCTGTCGCGACTCGCCGGCTTCGACGAGCTTACCTCCGACACCGACGTGCGCCAGCGACTCGAGGCGCTCTACGGAGACATCGACAAGCTGGAGTGGTACGTCGGCATCTTTGCAGAGGATTATCCGGACTACATGAGGATGGGCGAGTTGATGAGCTACATGGTCGCGAACGACGCATTCACGCAGGCACTGACCAATCCGCTGCTCGCTCGTAACGTCTTCAACGAAGCAACGTTCACAAAGACCGGGATGAGAATCCTCAAGGAGACGGGCTCACTACAGGAGATCGTGGTCCGGAACGCCGCGGCGCCAGGTGCGGTCCACGTGAGCTTCAGTTACTAGTCCCTGCCCTGCGGTGTTGCGGCTCGTCACGATCCCGATCAGTCACTACTGCGAGAAGGCGCGGTGGGCGCTCGAGCGGGTGGGGATGCTCTATCGCGAGGAGCGCCACGTCCAGGGCATCCATCAGATCGTTGCTCGGCGAGTGGGCGGTGGGATCACCGTCCCGGTGCTCGTGACACCCGGTGGAGCGATCGGAGACTCGGCGGAGATCCTTGCGTGGGTCGATGAGCGCACGAGCCCAGGGCATCGGCTGTTTCCCTCAGAATCCGACGCGCGGAGGGAGGTCGTGTGTCTATGCCGGCGCTTTGACGAGGGACTCGGACCAAGGGGGCGACGGCTCATGTACATCCACATGCTCGCCGACGCGAAGCTCGCGCTGCGCTTCAACAACGCGGGCGTGCCGGGCTGGGAGGACCGCTTCATCCGTTACGGATGGCCGGTCGCTCAGCGCTACGTCAAGCGCGTGCTCGATATCCGTCCGGGGATCGAGATCGAAGACGAGGCGGCTGTCTTTGGCGAGCTCGACCACGTCGCGGAACTGCTCTCCGACGGCCGGCCCTATCTGTGCGGCGAGCGGTTTGGCGCGGCGGATCTCACGTTTGCGGCGCTCTGTGCCTCGGTCATCGTCCCACCCGCATATGGCGTTCCGCTGCCGCAGCCCGATGTTCTCTCGCCCGGCATGGCGGCGCTGGTCGAACGTGCGCGCGAGCACCCCGCCGGGCGCTACGCGCTCGCGCTGTTCGCTGAGCACCGACGCGTGAGGGTTCTCTGAGCCTCGATCACGCCGCGTAGCTCGCCGAGGGAGGGCGTGCAGGTCGCCGTAGGCGCCGCTGCGGACCAGCACGATCAAATCGGCCGGGATGGTGATGATGCTCTCGCCGGGCATCAGATCGACACCAGTTCAAGCTCGTCCATGCGACGGGCACACCGCGACGCTTCGATGTTCTCTCCGTCGAGGATCACGACGGCCTCCGCCTCCAGCCGCACCAGCGCTTCGTTGACGATCACAGGCGCGAGTCGAAGACCTCGGCCTCCAGTTCCGCTCGCGTCCAGCGCTCCGGGTGATCGTCAGGAGCACCTGTAGGACGATCGCGCGTTCGACCTGCACCTCATCCTTCCAGCCCCGCTGCTCATCGGTCATCTTCGGTTCCTCCAGATGTTGTGTTGGAGGCCCGGGAGTCGGCTCTTGGCGAGCAAGGCACCCTGCCCGTCTCGGTAGGGTGTCTGGCGTGACGGGAGTGTCAGCTCTCGGTGCCACGCCGGGGGCGGTGCGAGCCGCGCCCCGGCGCTTTATGTCTGCGCGTGATCTAAGCAGATACGAGCCCGCTTTGCAACTAATAGTTGCGTAGTTGCTAACACGTGCGCCCTCCTGGGAGGCTTCCCGGGTGGCGCAAGCACCGATCACGCAAGTCGGCGGCAGGGTCCGCACCCGCCGGCAATCCCTCAAGCTGACCCAAGACGAGCTTGCACGGGAGCTGGGCGTCACGC
The DNA here is from genome assembly GCA_963742275.1 of uncultured Solirubrobacterales bacterium. GTDB lineage: Bacteria > Actinomycetota > Thermoleophilia > Solirubrobacterales > Solirubrobacteraceae > Palsa-744. Next base: position 520,418 of record CAVUKU010000003.1, read on the forward strand.
ACCAGCACGTCTCCCGCATCGAGAGCGACCAAGCAGCCCCACCCCTCGATCTGCTCGTCAAGCTCAGCCACAGGCTCGGCGTCAGCACCGACCACCTGCTCACCGGGCAAGACGCCGCGACCACAGACATAACCGGAGCGATCCGCGGGGAGCCGCGCCTGAGCCCCGCAGTCAAGCGACATCTGATCGGGCTCGTCAACGAGCTGCGCGGCGCGTCCTGAGCCGCGCGAAGCCATTGCCTCTCGATGGTCCGCGACTCGTGCGAGAATGACGGCAATGACCAAGACGGAGCTGCACGAGCTGATAGAGGGCCTGCCCGAGAACACACTCGACGGCGCCGCCGTGCTGCTGCGCAGCCTCTCGGACGGCAGGATCGATCCCGACCAGACATGGTTCTGGACCCCCGACTGGCTCGCTGGCGAGCTGGAAGCAGACCGCGAGGGAAAGACCGACCCCGGCGAGGTCTACGAGGACGCCGACGCCTTCAAGGCGGCGCTGCACGCCGTCCGCAGCGATTAGTGCCCACCTACCAAGCGCGGCCCCGGTTCCTGCGCGACTACAAAAACCTGACCCGCGAGCAGGCAGCCGCCTGGGAGAGCGCACTCGATCTGTTCATCGCGTGCCTGCGGCGCGGACGGTTCGAGCCAGGTCTACGGGTCAAGAGAGTGCAGGGCTATCCCGGCGTGTGGGAGATGACCTGGGCTCCCAACGGCCGCGCAACCTTCGAGTACGGCGACGAGCTGCGCCCCGGCGACCCGCATATCGTCTGGCGGCGCATCGGCACGCACGGCATCTTTCGCAAGCCATGAGCCACTGCGACAGAGCGCCAGGGGACATGTCTCATGATCGACAGCAGCGACCGTCCAGCCGACGAAAGGGTCGTTCGATGCTTGGTTCACCCGCGCTATCTTCTTCGCACCTTCGACCAAGCTGTTGTTGGTATGGCTGATACTCCATACTTCTCAGAGCGCCACGGACGCGCACCCCGCGACGAACCACTGGATTTCGATGAGGTGCGCCGCCTCGTCATCAATGTACTGGACAGCCTCCGAGAGCAAGGGTACTTTCAGCAGGCGTTCGGCTACGAATGCGTCGATGGCGACAAGAACGGTGAGGTCGGAGCAGACCCCGATGCTTTCTTTCTCCGCAAGATCAGACGGGAGCACGTCTGGCCGTACTGGCATATAGATCCCCGCACCCCCACGCTGCTACGGACGACATGGGCCGAGAAATGGGATGCCGACACACTCTTCGATGTCGTTGAGGTTCTTCACGATCTCGTGTCCAAGCCGAGCAAGGGTCGGATGCACACGTTCGCAAATTGCGGTTACCACGCTAGCCACTTCGACCGATCCGCCGGCCGTCGTACATACAGGGAAGAGATCGACGATGTCTTGCAACTCCACGATCCATCGTATGAGTTTGGGGAGGATGGACGTCTCATCCAGCGGGTTCCAGACGAGTTCCGTGACCTGATGGATGAAGAGTTTTCAGATGATGTGGACAGCGACCTGATCAGCGAGAAGGTCGAACACGCCAAGCATCTATTCCTCGCACGATCATCGAGCCTTAGCGACCACAAGCAAGCCGTCCGCGAACTCGCGGACGTGCTTGAGGCCCTGCGGGCCGACATGAAGAACACGATGCTCCCAAAGGACGAGAGCGCAATGTTCCATATCGCGAACGGCTTCTCGATTCGGCACAATTCGCGCGAGCAAATCAGGGGATACGATCGCGAGGTGTGGTTCCGTTGGATGTTTTACGTCTACCTCGCAACAATCCATGCTGTCCTTCACATTCGTGACTCCGCTGTCGGATAGCTTGACGAGGGGGCTTGGCGCTCGTGCCACGTTTGGAGGACAAACTCAACAACGGATCGGCTGGCGTTAAAAGCCAGCCGCGCGTGCCGTTCAAGAGCCGGGCTAGACCTTGTCTTTCCGTGGCCAAGCCCTAGCTCATTCCGCAGCTCGGTCAGCGACTGTACCGCCGTGGCAAGGTTCTGAAGGATACGTTGAGCTGCCTTGCTGCCCTTCGCACTGTCAGGGACGGCCTCGCGGTTGATCTTGAGTGCCTGGGCAGTCTTCTTGTATAGACTCAACATGTCATCGTCCTTGTCATACGCAACTTTGTAGTCGTCGAGCACGAACTTGAAGGCGGACTCAGCAAGCTCCTTCGAGGAGCCGATAGCGGCTGCTGGATCGTTCGTCAGATTCCTCCCAATTCGATCAAGATGCTGCTGGAGGACCCGGGGCTCTGATAGGCGACTGAAGCCGTCGAGAGGAAGAATCGCGGCAGCCGGTGTCGCGGTCAAATTGCCCTCGTCGTCGATCGGAGCCCCGTCGCGCTTAAGGCTTCTGATCATGGCAACGGCATCCGGCGTCAGCTCACCGGTATTCGGCTCTCGTCCCCACGAATCGATTGCCTCCAAGTAGACGAGCAGAAGGCGATGCTGCTGTGCTGGGTCGTCAAAGTCGATGTTGGCGTGGAAGCTGCCGACGAGGAACCGCCGCTGGCCGCTCTCGGGACCATCGTAATCCGACCGAGGGACAAAGTCCTCAGCTTCAAACAGGTTCTGAATCGGACGCAACGTGCTGTAGGCCGAACAGAAGTCGGCAAATTTGTACGCGGTCCGCTTCGAGAGCCTCATCGAGGCCAGATTAGGGATGAGTCCGGCCATCACCAAGGTGCCAGCACCCGACGGTCAGCATGGCTCCGTTGCAGCGCGATGATCCTCGGGGCGGGAGGTGTCGCGGCTCCTTCCCACCGGCGGGTTACCACTTCGGTTACCACCACAGCTCGATCCGACCCCTGTGCCGCGCCGCCCCAAGAAGCGCAGAACCCGCACGCCTACACGGGTTCTACGAAGGGTGAGCGAGGGGACTCGAACCCCCGACCGCCGGGACCACAACCCGGAGCTCTACCAGCTGAGCTACGCCCACCACGCGGGGTCCGAAGTGTAGCGGCGGGTCTGCGCCACCCTGGTTGCCCTCTCGCCGGGCGCCTCAGACCCGACGGATCAAGACCTGCGAGCCGCTCCAGCTCTCGAGCGCCCGAAGCGTGGCGAGGGCGTCCCGCTCATTCATCGCCCCGGGGGTGGACCCGGGCTCGGTGGCGCGCAGCAGCACGATCAGCCCCACGCCCAGCAGCGAGGCGACCGCGCGTTCGGCGACCGCCAGGGTCTCGCTTGCGGGGCACTCGGGATCGTGGGCGGATGCCAGCTCCCACGCGTGGCGAAGCGGGGTCGGCTCATCCCCGATCTGTGCCAGCAGCCGCAGACCGAGCGAGTCGGCGATCAGATCCGCGGACCGCGTGGGACCCTCCGGTCGATCCTCCGCCCCGGCGCCCTCCGGTCCCCGTCCCGACGCGAGCTGCGGCCCCTCGCTCGTAACCGGCGTCGGCGCCGGGACCCCTGCGGGTGCCCCGTCCGAGGTGTCCCCGGGGGGCGATGCTCCCTGCGCCTCGCCCCCCCTTCCCGCAAGCGCCTCTTCGACAGGGGCGAGCATCTGTGCCGTTACCTCCCTGCCCAGGCGCTGCGCGGTGCGCCAGCCCCGGCCCATCGAGATCTGATCCGGCGGGATCCGCGGGCCCTCGATCACCGTGATCTTCGCGTGGCGGGGGTCCCACTTGAGCTCCCCCAACTCGAACGGCCTGTCCGCCGCCCAGGGCTCGAGCACCGTGACACGCAGCTCCTCCCCGCCCAAGTTGAAGCGGCACACATTGCGCGGGAAATGGCGCAGCTCCAGGTGGTAGACACGCTCGGAGGCGGTGGATGGGGATTGCGAGCTCGACATGGGCCCTCCAGGGGACACCCCTGCTTGCCGGGGACGTTTCCGGGACGCCGAGTGGGGCCCCTACTCGAGCCCCACCACCGCGTCGATCTCCACCTGCGCGCCCCGTGGGAGCGCCGCCACCCCCACCGTCACCCGCGCGGGGGGGTCCGCGGCGAAGAACTCGGCGTACACCTCGTTCACCTCCCCAAAGCGCTCCAGGTCGGTCATGTAGATCGTCATCCGCACCGCACGCTCGAGCGTGGTCCCCGCCGCGGCGCACACCGCCCGCAGGTTCTCCAGGCAGCGGCGCGCCTGCTCGGCCGCGCTCGCTCCGACCAGCTCGCCGCTGGCCGGGTCCAGGGGGATCTGACCCGAGCAGAACAGCAGCTCCCCCGCCGATCGAAGATCAACCAGCACCGCGTGGCTGTAGGGGCCGATCGCCGCGGGCGCTCCGGGGGCGTTGACGATTTGGCGGGAGCCGGGGGCACCAGGGGTATCGGGGATCTGGCGGTGACCATCCATACGTGCGAGACCCTACACCCCTACACGCACCGCTTTCCCCGGCCACCGCAGGATGCGCGCACCGCAGACGGCGCACCGCAGACGGCGCACCGCAGACGGCGCACCGCATGCGGCGAACCGCAGTGGCGCACCCGTAGCCCACGATCGGTTAGATTCCAACTGGTGCGACCCTCCGTCAGGAAGCTCGCCGTCGCATTCCTGACGGCCCCGATCCTCGCCGCATGCGCGCTCCCCGCCTCCGCCGGGGCGCAGATCGCGTGGGGGCCGTGCGGGAGCAGCAACGACTTCGCGTGCGCCCACCTCGCCGTTGCGCTCGACCCGAGCGGGGTCACGCCGGGGAGCATCAGGCTCGCAATCCGCCGCCACCGCGCTACGGTGGGAGAAGCGCGCACCGCGGTGATCGCGCTCGCCGGCGGCCCCGGGCAGGCCGCGATCCCGTTCGCCGAAGACTTCAGCGAATTGCTGGGGCCGATCCTCGCCACGCGCGATCTGATCGTCTTTGACCAGCGCGGCACCGGCAACTCGCACCCACTCTCCTGCCACGGCTTCGAACACCCCCGCTCCTACCGCTCCTTCGGGCCACTGCTCGCCGCCTGCGCCAACCAGATCGGGCCCGAACGCGCCTTCTACACGACCCCCGACAGCGTGGCCGACATCGAGGCGATCCGGATCGCGGGGGGCTATGAAAAGCTCGTCCTCTATGGCACCTCCTACGGCACCAAGGTCGCCGAGGAGTATGCCCAGCGCTACCCCCAGCACGTCGAAGCGCTGATCCTCGACTCCGTCGTGCCCCCCCAGGGGCCGGACCCGCTCGACCGCGCGACCTTCGCCGCGGTGCCCCGCATCCTGCACCAGCTCTGCGCCTACCGCCAGTGCGCCCACATCACCCCCAACCCCGTCGGCGACCTCACGCGGCTGGTGCTGCGCATGGGCCGCGGCGCGCTGCGGGGTCGCTACATCGACGGCCACGGCCACCCCCACACCATCCCCATCTCCTCTGACGATCTCGCCGCGATTCTGCTCGCGGGCGACCTCGACCCGATCCTGCGCGCCGAATTCCCCGCCGCGGTGCACGCCGCCGACGAAGGCGACAGCGCCCCGCTCACGCGGTTGCTCGCGCGCGGGGGGAGCGAAGGCGAAGAAGGCGAAGGTATCGACGCGCCGCTCTACTTCGCCACCACCTGCGAAGAGGAGGAGTTCCCCTGGAGCCGCAGCGCGAGCCCCCGCGAACGGATCGCCCAGGCCGCCGCCCAGATCGACGCTCTCCCCGCGAGCTCGCTCGCCCCGTTCACCCCCGCGAACATGCTCCACTTCGACGAGCTCCCCGCGTGCGCCTTCTGGCCCTTCGCCACGCCCGCACCCCCGGTGGTGCCATCCACGATGCCCGAGGTCCCCACGTTGATCCTCAGCGGCGCCGACGACCTGCGCACCCCCACCGCCAATGCGCGCGAAGTGGCCGCCCAGATACCCGACGCGCACCTGCTGGTGGTGCCCAACACCGGGCACTCCGTGCTCGGGACCGAGCCCACCGCCTGCGCGCGCAAGGCGCTGCTGGCGTTGTTCGCCGGCGGGCTGGGCGAACATTCGATCGCGCCCTGCCACGCGGGGCCGCCGGCGCCCCTCCTGCGCCCTGACCCGCTCGCTCCCCGGCGGCTCTCCGACGTGGCCCCCGCGCACGGCTACCGCGGCCGGGCGGGGCGGACGCTGAGGGCGGTCGAACTCACGCTCGCCGACTTCGCCCGCCAGCTCGTGATCCAGCTACTCGAAGCGAACGGCTCCACCTCCGCGAGCTCGCTCAACCTCTCCTCGCTCGACAGCGGCGGCCTGCAGGCCGGCTGGGCGCAGCCCACCAAGAGGGGCCTACTCTTCCACGGCTACTCCTACGTGCCCGGCGTCACCCTCTCCGGCGCGGTCAAGGCCGAAAGCGTCACGCTGCGCATCGGTGGCTCCGCGGCAGCCCACGGCGTCCTGCGTCTCGGGCCCCACAAGGCGCTGGTCGGCGAACTGGGAGGCCGGCGAGTGCACCTGAACCGCAGCAACCCCTCGGCGACTGCCGCTATTGTCGAGCCCGATGCGTATGCGAGCCCAGGTCTCGGTCTTCGCGGCTCTGCTGTCCGCACTGCTGCTCGCAGGCTTGCCGGCCTCCTCAGTGGGCTCCCCTGGAACTAGCCTCAGCTTCTCCGCCTGTCCCCACGAGCTGAGCTTCACCTGCACTGCTCTCTCCGTCCCGCTCGACCGCGAAGACCCCCCGCTAGGGGGCGCGATCTCGTTGAACGTGGAGCGACTCCAGGCCGGGCTCACCCCCAGCTCGAGCGCCGTGATCGGCCTCGCCGGCGGGCCCGGGCAAGCGGCGAACCCGCTCGCGAGCTTCATGGCCAAGGCGATCGCCCCCGCGCTGCGCACCCGCGACCTGATCGTCTACGACCAGCGCGGCACCGGGCGCTCGGATCCGCTCAACTGCGGGGCCCTGCAGAACCCGCTGGCGCTCGAAGGCACCGGCGCCGGGGTCGGCCACCTGGCCGAACAGTGCGCCCTGCAACTCGGACCAGCGCGGGGGGCGTACACGAGCGAGGAATCGGTCCAGGACATTGAGGCGATCCGCCAGGCGCTGGGCTACGAAAAGCTCGTGCTCTACGGCACCTCCTACGGCACCAAGGTGGCGCTGGAGTACGCCGAACGCTACCCAGAACACGTCGAAGCGCTGGTGCTCGATTCCGTCGTGCTCCCGGGCGGCCCCGAACCCCTCGGTCTGTCCACTCTCCAGGCGGTGCGACCCTCACTCGAAGAGCTCTGCTCGGAAGGGGCCTGCGCGCACGTCACCTCCGACCCCCTCGGCGACATCGCGCGCCTCGCGGCGCGGCTGCGCCGCCACACGCTCAGCGGATCGGTGTACGACGGCTCCGGGCACCGCCACTCCGCCACGCTCGGCGAGGACGACCTGCTGGGCATCCTGGAGGCCGGCGATCTCAACCCGACGCTGCGCGCGCTGCTGCCCGCCGCGGTGCGATCGGCGCTGAGCAACAACCCCGATCCGCTGCTGCGCCTGAAGGCGCTCTCGGAAGGGCTGATCCCCAACGTGCCCGTGCCCCGGCGGGTCGCGAGCGCCGAACGGGAAGCGAGCGAAGAAGAAGACAGCGCCCTGTTCCTCGCGACCTCCTGCGAGGAGAAGCCCTTCCCCTGGCAGCGCACCGCCTCCCCCGCCACCCGCAACTCCGAAGCGCTCGCCGCGCTGCATGCGCTGCCGAGCTCTGACTTCTACCCCTTCGACGCCGCCACCGCGTGGGCCAACAGCCTGGTGCCCGCCTGCGTGGACTGGCCCGACGCCTCCCCCGCGCCGCCCGCACCGGGCCCGCTGCCGGACGTGCCCACGCTGATCCTCTCCGGCGCACAGGACCTGCGCACCCCCACCGCCAATGCGCGCGTGATTGTCGCGGAGATCCCCGACGCGCAGCTACTCGTCGTGCCATACACCGGGCACTCCGTCCTCGGCAGCGACCTCAGCGGATGCGCGGAAGCGGCCGTGAGCGCATTCTTCGGGGGGGCCACCGTGCAGCCCTGCAAGCCCACCCAGGACCCCTTCACCCCCACCCCGATCACCCCCACCAGCCTCGCCTCGATCCAGCCGGTGCCCGGCCTGGGGGGCAACCGCGGCCGCACCCTGACCGCGGTGCTCGACACGCTCGTGGATCTCGAGCGCCAGGTGATTGGGGCCACGCTGCAGGTCAATCAGGAACTGCCCAGCGGATCGAGCTTCGGGGGGTTGCACGGCGGCTTCGCGAAGCTGAGCGCCTCCTCGGTACGCCTCAGCGGGTTCAGCTTCGTGCCCGGGGTCGCGCTCAGCGGCACCCTCCCGGCCGGCTCGGGCAAGCTCCGCACCATCACCCTACGCGTCAGCGGGCCCGCCGCGGCGCGTGGGACCGTCGCGATCGCCGCCGGGGAGCGCGCCAGCGGCACCCTGGGCGGCCGGCCCTTCGCCGTGAGCACCGCCAAGGCCCAGCTCTCGCGCGCCGATCCTCGATCGGCGTGGGACGCCGCCGCTGTGTGGCCCCCGCCGCCGATCCGTCTCCCGCCGAGGATCGAAGGTCCGCCCGCGCCCGCAGGGCTCGGCTGAGCTGCCAGCGGCCCTATCCTGAACGCGTGCCCAACGCGCTCGCGCTCCAGACCTCACCCTACCTGCGCCAGCACGCCTCCAACCCCGTGGACTGGCTGCCCTGGGGGCCCGCAGCGCTGAGCGCGGCACGCGAGCGCGACGTTCCGCTGCTGGTCTCGATCGGCTACTCCTCCTGCCACTGGTGCCACGTGATGGAGCACGAGTCCTTCGAGGACCCCCGCGTGGCGGCGCTGATGAACGAGGAGTTCGTGTGCGTCAAGGTGGACCGCGAGGAGCGCCCCGACGTGGACGCCCTCTACATGGAGGCCGTGCAGGGGATAACCGGCCAGGGGGGGTGGCCGTTGAACGTCTTCCTCACCCCCGAGCAGCTCCCCTTCTACGGCGGCACCTACTTCCCCCCGGAGCCCCGCCACGGGCTGCCCTCGTGGACGCAGGTGCTCCACGCGATCGCCGAGACCTGGCGCGAGCAGGCCGCGGAGATCCGCGCGGGGGGCGAGCGGATCCGCGCGCAGCTCTCCGGCGGGGCGCGCCTGGAGCCCTCCGCGGAGCCCTTCGACGCGGGCGCCCTGGACACCGCGGTGGCCAGGCTGCGGGAGTCCTTCGACGCCCGGCACGGCGGCTTCGGCGGGGCACCGAAGTTCCCGCAGACCCCCACGATCGAGTTCCTGCTGCGCTACGGGGAGCGCGAGATGTCACTCGCCACGCTGCGCGCCATGGCGCGCGGGGGCATCCACGACCAGCTCGGGGGGGGCTTTCACCGCTACTCCGTGGACGCCTCCTGGACGGTGCCCCACTTCGAGAAGATGCTCTACGACAACGCCCTGCTCGCGCGCGCCTACCTGCACGGGTACCGCCTCGCGGAGGAGGGGGGGAGGAGGGGGAGGGGTACGCTCGGGTCTGTCGCGCCGTACTGGACTGGGCACTGCGCGAGATGCGCGGACCGGAGGGCGGCTTCTACTCGGCGCTCGACGCCGACTCCGAGGGCGTGGAGGGCCGTTTCTACGTGTGGCGCCTGGGCGAGCTCGAGGAGCTCCTCGGCGAGGACGCCGACGCCGCGATCCGCTGGCTGGGCGTAACCGAGGAGGGCAACTTCGTTGACCCCCACCATCCCGAGCCCGGCCTGAACGTCCTCACGGATCGCAATGCCCCCGCCTCACGGCCCGATGCGGATACTCGTGGGCGCATCCGCGCGCGGCTGCTGGAGGCCCGCGCGGCCCGCACCCGGCCCGGCCTCGATGACAAGCGCCTGACGAGCTGGAACGCGCTGATGATCGCCGCGCTCGCCGACGCGGGGGCGGTGCTCGACGAGCCGCGCTACCTCGAAGCAGCGGAGCTCTGCGCGGAGTTCGTCCTGCGCGAGCTGCGCGAGCGCTCCCCCGCGGGCGGACCCAAGCCCAGCCGGCAGCACGAACCCACCGCCATGGGCGCCACCAAGCCGAGGCAGCTGCTGCGCACCTACTCTGAGGGCCAGGCGCATATCGGCGGCTACCTGGAGGACCACGCCTTCCTGCTGGAGGCCCTGATCGTGCTCTTCGAGACGACCTGCGAGGAGCGCTGGCTCAACGAGGCGCGGGCGCTCGCGGAGCAGACGATCGAGCGCTTCGCCGACCCCGAGCGCGGGGGCTTCTTCTCCACGCCCTCCGACGGGGAGGAGTTGATCGCGCGGCGCAAGGACCTCGAGGACAGCCCCATCCCCTCGGGCGCCTCCTCCGCCGCGATGGGTCTCCTGCGCCTCGCGCAGATCACGGGGGAGGAGTCCTACGAACACCACGCGCTCGGAGTGCTGCGCCTGCTCCACGAGATCGCCCCCCGCCACCCAGGGGCGTTTGGGCACCTCCTGCAGTCGCTGCAGCTGCATCTCTCGCCCGCCGCGGGGCTCGCATGCGCCGTGCCGGCCGCTCGGTCTACCGCCGCCGGCTCCGCGAGTACACCGCCGGCCTGACACCAGGTAGCCTGCCGCCCGGAGATGCCGAGCAGCCCCGCGGCCGCACGAGCGCAAGCAGCCCATCCCACCGCCTGACCGGGCGTGCTCGGTGCTCCTGAGTTTTACTCGGATTCGTTCCCAAGGCCCACGGCGGGGGCTTCGGCGGTGCTCAGCACGAGGGCGTTCCCTGAGGGATCGCGCACAAGCGGGCCGTCGGCGGTGTCTTGCAGGTCGCAGCCGTGGTCGGCGAGCCGGGCGAGCACGCGCAGGCGCTCGTGCTCGTCGGGCAGCAGGATCGTGGCGTGGCGCAAAGCCGCGGCAGCGGGCGGCGGCGGGGGCGCGTCGGCGCTCTCCCAGGTGTTGGCCCCGACGTGGTGATGGTAGCCCCCGGCGCTGAGGAAGGCGGCGTGGGACCCCAGGGCGGCCATCAGGGCGAAGCCGAGGACGTCCCGGTAGAACTCGACCGTTGGCGCGATCGCGGCGACCTTGAGGTGGACGTGACCCATCACGGTCCCCTCGGGCAGGCCGCCGAAGCCGGGGTCAGCGCGATCGGGGAGCTCGGCGAGCAGGCTGTCGACGTCGAGCGGCAGGGTCGTCATCCGCTGCACCCGCCCCTCCCAGTGCTCACGGGGCCGGTCGCGGTAGATCTCGATCCCGTGGCCATCGGGGTCGCTGAGGTAGATGGCTTCGCTGACAAAGTGATCGGAGAGGCCAACGAGCGGGATGCGTTCGTGCGCGGCGTGGGCCAGCCAGCGCGCCAGGTCGACGCGCCGGGGGACGAGCAGAGCGAAGTGGTAGAGGCCGGTGGCGTGCGGGACGGGGCGGGCGCCGGGTTGTTCGACAAGCACAAGCAGGGTACGCCCGCCGGCGCCGAGCACGGCCTGCCGCCCCGCGCGCGGCGCGCCCTGCGGCGCCTGCAGCAGTGCGAGGCCGACGGCCTGCTCGTAGTAGGCGATCGAGCGTGCGAGATCGGCGACCGTGAGGTGGACGGCGCCGACGCCGGCGTAAGGCGAGATCACGCCGCTCGCCGGAGAGCCGCCCTGCTCGAGCTCCTCGGGATCGCGCACTCCAGGCGGTCTGGCCATCATCGACCATGCTACCGAGCACCCCTGGGCGGTCCTGGTCAGCGGTACGGCCGACGGCGCGCCGGTGGCCTCACACGTCCCGATCATGCTGGATGAGGAGACCTCCGAGCTGGCGGTGTGACCCACGTCGGCAGACCCGACGAGCAGACCCATCGTCTCGGCGAGACCGCAACGTGGAGCTCGCGTGCGACATGGAGCGCGTCAGCCCGCGGTCGGGGTGAGCACGATGACGGGGATCGTGCGCGTGGTCTTCCCGGCGTACTCGGCGAACTGCGGCATGAGCTCGGCCTGGGCGCTGTAGAGCCGCTCGCGCTCCTCGCCGCCAGCCTCGGTGGCGCGCACCGGCAGGGTCTGGGTGCCAACCTCGATCGTGATGTCGGGGTGGGCCATCAGGTTGTGATACCAGGCGGGGTGGCTCGGCGCGCCGCCCTTGGAGGCGATGATCACGTAGCGCTCGCCGTCGCGGTGGTAGGCGAGGGGATTGACGCGTTCAGCGCCCGACCTGGCGCCGGTGTGGTGCAGCAGCAGGATCGGCAGGCTCGCGAACATGCCGCCGACGCGCCCCTCGTTGGCGCGGAACTCCTCGATGACCTTGGCGTTGAAATCGGCGGGCGACGTGGACATGGCGCTCCTCGCTTTGACCGGGATCGATGACGGCTGGCGGAGTCAGTCTAGAAGCCAAGGTCAGCGATGCTGTTCCGGGGCCGCCCAGCCGCTCGCGGCGATGACCGCGGAGATCGCGATCCGCGAGCTCGACGCCGGACGGGCGCCTGCCCGACGCGCGCTGCGGTACTTCGTGGGCGGCTTGGTAACGGAGGCCCCTCCCCCTCCCTACAAGATGGACAGGTAGCGGTCGAGCTCCCACTGGGAGACCTGCACGCGGTAGTCCTCCCACTCCTGGCGCTTGATCTCCACGTAGCGGTTGAACATGTACTCCCCGAGGGTGCGCAGCACGAGCTCCGATTGGGCGGTCAGCTCGATCGCGTCCCCGAGGGTCTCCGGGAGCTGCTCGACCCCGAGGCGCCGGCGCTCCTCGCCGGAGAGGTGGTAGAGGTTCTGCTCCATCGGCTCGGGCAGCTCGTAGCCCTTCTCGATCCCCTCCAGACCCGCCTGCAGGAGCACCGCGAAGGTCAGGTAGGGGTTGCAGGCGGGGTCTGGGCAGCGCAGCTCCATGCGCGTCGCGCGCTCCCGGCCGGGGTGATAGAGCGGCACGCGCACGAGCGCCGAGCGGTTGCGCCGCGACCACGCCACGTACACCGGCGCCTCGAAGCCGGGTACGAGGCGCTTGTAGGAGTTCACCCACTGCGCGAAGATCGCGCTGATCTCCCGTGCGTGCTTGAGCTGGCCCGCGATGAACGCCTTGCCGACATCGGAGAGGAAGTACTGGTCATCGGGGTCGAAGAACGCGTTCTTGCCCTCCGCGAACAGCGACTGGTGGGTGTGCATTCCCGAACCGTTCTCCCCGAACAGGGGCTTGGGCATGAAGGTCGCGTGCCACCCGTACTTCATCGCATACTCCTTCACGGTGATGCGGTAGCTCATGCAGTCGTCGGCCATCTTCATCGCGTCCGCATAGCGCATGTCGATCTCGTGCTGGGAGGGGCCCACCTCGTGGTGGGTGTACTCCACGTGGATCCCCAGCTGCTCCAGCGCGAGCACCGTCTCGCGGCGCACGTCCGAGCCGGCGTCGAGGGTGGTGAGGTCGAAGTACCCGCCGCGGTCCAGGGGCTCGGTGGAGCGGTTGTCGCGGAACAGGAAGTACTCGAGCTCGGGGCCCACGTTGAAGGTATCGAAGCCCATCCCCTTCGCGCGCTCCACCGCGCGACGCAGGACGTGGCGGGGGTCCCCCTCGTAGGGGGTGCGCTCGGGGGTGATGATGTCGCAGAACATCCTCCCCACCCCCTGCTCCTCGGGGCGCCAGGGGAGCACCGCGAAGGTGGTGGGGTCCGGCAGCGCGATCATGTCGGACTCCTCGATCGCGTTGAAGCCCGTGATCGAGCTGCCGTCGAAGCCCATCCCCGCCTCGAAGGCGTCCTCGAGCTCCGCGGCGTTGATCGAGAAGGACTTCAGCTGGCCCAGGATGTCGGTGAACCAGAAGCGGATGAAGCGGATCTTGCGCTCCTCCACGAGCGCTCTGACGTCCGCGGGGGTCTTGGGCATGTCGGGCTGCTCTGCCATCCCCGGCGGACCTTAGTCGATGGCTCGCGCGCCCGGTATCGACGGATGGCCAAAGCGTCGGCGGTAGACCATCGGCGTCAGACCGCCCGGGTCAAACCATCAGCGGTAGACCATCGGTGGTAGACCGCCCATGATGGGCAGTCCACGCAGTCGCTCGCGGCTGTCAGCCGTCTACCCGTGCGCGCTTAGCAGTGCGGTGAGCACCAGCATGAACCCGAGCACCACCGCCCACGAGGCGATGCGGTCGGGATGCGGTCCCACCCACTCCGTCGGCGTGCGGCGCGGCCGACGCCGGTGACGCATGGTCCTCTCGGACATGCCGCCATGCTCCCAGCCCGTTCGGACGGCCTTTTCAGAGGCTCAGTGGCCCGCCACCGCCGCCACGAAGTTCGCCACGTCTCGCGCTTCCCTGCCCTGGTAGAGCAGCGCCGGCATCTGGCCTTTGCCGCGCGCGCGCCCTTCGAGGATCGCGCTCAGCACGAACGCCTCGCGGTCGGCCTGCGCCTCCTTTTCAGGCAGAGTTTCGGCGATCGTCGGGATGAGCACGTCGAGGTCCGGGCCCGTCCGGCCCACGGCGTTGACGGCGGCCAGGGTGTGACAGAGGTTGCAGGCGTGCGAGAACAGTTCCCGGCCCTTCTGCTGCCCCGCGTTCAGGTGCACGTCCCCCGGCCCCACGCTCGCCTTGTGCTCCCCGTTGAAGGCCAGCACCAGCGCGGGCACCACCAGGCCGAACACGCACAGCACCACGATCACCGTAGTCAGCCCGCGCTGAGTCGCCTTCGATTCGCTGTGCAGCGCGTTGCGCGCCCCACGGGGGCCGCCGCGCATCGCCACCAAGAGCACGCCCAGGGCGAGGGCCACGATGAGGATGACGATGATGAGCGCCACTGCCGGCGGCACGATATCGGTTGGCGGCGTCGGAGCGCGCCCCCAAGGGAGAGCGAATCGCCGCGGCCGAGCGACCGCGGGCGACCGTCGAGCTGCGACGGCCCGGTGCGCCCCCAATCCAGGATGAGAATCTCCCCACTCGATCTTCAGGATCCCTTGATCGAGCGCGCTAGCCTTGATGTGGACGTTCGGCAGCGACCGGACGCCGGCAGCGACCCCGAGGCAAACAAGGACCCATGAGCAACTTCCTGCGCCGCCTACCGCTCTCCCGCCTGCTGCTCCTCTGTGGGGTTCTGATCGTGGTGGGCATCGGCGCAACCGCCCTGGCGACCGCGCTGGGTGTCGGTCCCACACCCCCGCCCAAGCCGCTGGCGAACGCCGTCCACGACGCGCTCGCCGCGCAGCCCGTGGAGGGGGTCAGCGCTCAGATTCAACTCACCGACCACCTCCTCGAAGGCGCCAACCTCGCCAGTGGGGGCGGCGAAGCCAGCCAGCTCACCTCGAGCCCGCTGCTCTCCGGCGCCTCCGGGCGGCTGTGGATCTCCAATGATGGGCACGTGCGCCTGGAGCTGCAGTCCGAAAAGGGAGACACCCAGATCTACTACGACGGGCACACCCTGTCGATGTACGACGCCTCCTCCAACACCCTCTACCGCTCCACACCCGAAATCCAGCGCAATCCGTCCACCCAGCCCGACGAAGTCCCCAGCGTCGCCAAGATCGAAGAAGCGATCTCACATCTGAACCAGCACGCCGACGTATCCGGCGCGACGCCCACCGACGTCGCCGGCCAGGCCGCCTACACCGTGCGGGTCTCCCCCAAGGAAGGCGGCAGCCTGCTGGCCGGCGCCGAGCTCTCCTGGGACGCCGTGCACGGCGTGCCACTACGCGCGGCGCTCTACTCCACCGAGAGCGCCTCCCCGGTACTCGAACTGGCCGCCACCTCGATCACCTACGGCCCCATCGAACCGTCCGTGTTCGAGTTCACGCCCCCCGCCAACACCAAGGTCGAAGAAGTCGTGCTCCCCAAGCCCGGCGAACATCAGGGCAGCTCCCCGCAGGGCGGCGAACACGAACACCCCACCGTCACCATGCACGGCAGCGGGCCCGGGACGATCGCCGTGCTCGAAGGCAAGGCCAAGGCCGGCTCCTCGCAGACCCCGCCGCTGCCCGAAGGGCTGCAGCAGGTCAAGATCGACGGCACCCTCGCCAGCGAGCTGCCGACCGAGCTCGGCACACTGCTCACCTTCGAGCGCTCCGGCGTGCGCTACCTGATCGCCGGCGCAGTTGCACCCGGCGCCGTCGAAGCGGTGGCCAAGGGCCTGTAGTCGTGAGCGAGGCTCCGCCGGTTCGCGCCAGGGGGCTGGTCAAGCGCTACAAGGAGATCCTGGCGGTCGACCACATCGACCTGAACGTCCACGCGGGCGACGTGTACGGGTTCCTGGGGCCCAACGGGGCCGGCAAGACCACGACGCTGCGCATGGCGCTCGGCCTGATCATGCCCACGGAGGGCACCGTCGAGCTGTTCGGCCGCGACCCGATCGCCGAGGGCGCACGAGCGCTGGAGGGTGTCGCGGGGTTCGTCGAGGCGCCGCGCTTCTACCCCTACCTGAGCGCCCGCAAGAACCTCGAACTGCTCGCGGCGCTCGACGGGGACGGCGCACGGGACCGCATCGCGGAGGTGCTCGAGACCGTCGAGCTGAGCCCCCGCGCGGAGCACCGCGTCGGCGGCTACTCCCACGGCATGCGCCAGCGCCTCGGCATCGCCGCCGCGCTGCTGCGCCGCCCGCGCCTGCTGATCCTCGACGAGCCCGCCACCGGCCTCGACCCCGCGGGGATGCGCGACATGCGCGCGCTGATCCGCCGGCTGGCCGACCAGGGGATCACCGTCCTACTCTCCAGCCACCAGCTCCCCGAGGTGCAGGAACTGTGCGACCGCGTCGCGATCGTAGACCGCGGGCGTGTGGTCTACGAGGGCGCACTCGCCGACCTGCGCCGCCAGGGCGGGGCGGGCTACCGGCTGCGCTCCACCGATGACACCCGCGCGCTCTCGCTGCTGCGCGCCCAGCCCGGCATCGAACGCACCACCAGCGGCGAGCACGGCCTCTCCTTCCAGGCGCAGGAGCCCGACGTGGGCGCCCTATCGATCGCACTCGGCGCCGCGGGAGTCGGCATCCTTGCGCTCACCCCCGAGTTGGCAACGCTCGAGGATCTCTTCTTCCGGCTCACCGAGGGCAGCGAGGACGGCGGCAACGGGGACGGGGCCCGCGAACCCGCAGCCGGCGAGTCGAGCGGCGCCGACGCCCTGTCCGGAGGTCCCCTGGGGGCCGCTGTGTCGGGGCTGGCCACGACCGCGCGGGCGCTCGAGGAGACCCGATGAGCAGCACAGCCCTCGGCGCTCCGCGGGCGACCCCGATCGGCGCCGCCCGCACGCGGCGGCCGTCCACCGTGACCGCCTACCGCTGGGAGCTGCGCAAGCTCGTCTCCCAGAAGCGCACCTACCTTGGCCTGGGGCTCGCGGCGATCCTGCCGATCATCTTCGTGATCGCCCAGAACCTGCGCAGCGATCGCGGCCACGACCAGGGCAACATCTTCGCCTCGCACATCACCCAGTCCGGCCTCGCCACGCCGGTGCTGATGTTGCTGTTCCTGTCGGTGTTCATGCTGCCGCTGATCGCCGCCCTGGTCGCCGGAGACATCGTCGCCGCCGAGGACGGCAACGGCACGCTCAAGACGATCCTCACGCGCTCGGTCGATCGCGGGCAGGTGTTCGCCGCCAAGGCGCTCGCGGCGATGACCTATGGAGCGATCGCCGTGTTCCTGTCGGCGATCGTGGCCACGGTCGCGGGTGTGGCCTCGTGGGGCTTTCACCACGTCGTCACCTTCTCCGGCACCGTGGTGTCCGCGCCCGAAGGCCTGCTGCTGGTGTTCGCCGCGAACGCCTGCTACCTGATCCCGTTGCTCACCGTCGTCTGCATCGGCGTGCTGCTCTCCACCGCCACCCGCAACAGTGCCGGGGCCGTCGTCGGCACCGTGGGCTTCACGATCCTGCTGTTCATCGTCGGACAGATACCGGGCCTGGAAGGAATCAAGCCCTACCTGCTCACCGAACAGTACGAGAACTGGCATGGCCTGCTGCGCACCCCCACCGACTGGGCGCCAATCGGGCACTCCGCCTGGGTCTGCGCGCTGTACGCCGTCCCCGCGCTGTTCGCCGCCTACCTCGTCTTCCTGCGCCGCGACGTCGCGGGGGGCTGAGTCGGCGCCTCGTGTCGGGCTAGCTCGAAGCGGGCGCCTCGCGTAGTCGGTCCCAGTCAGCTCTTCGTGGCCGCCGGCAGCTCCACCGGCTCCAGCTCCACCTCGTGCTCGAGGCGGTGCACCTCGCGGCGCTCGATCAGAGCCGCGCCGAGGCGCCCCGTGGACTCCGCGCCACAGGCGACCCCGAAGCGCAGGCACTCCTCGGGGGAGCTGCCGACGTAGCGCGCCGAGACGTAGCCCGCCAGGAAGGCGTCCCCGGAGCCGCGTTTGGCGACCGGCTCGCGGGGCTCGATGCGAGCGCGCAGCAGCACGGGGTGGCCGTCGATCAGCACCTGCGCGAAGCAGCCGTCGGGCAGCGTCATGATCGCCTCGCGCGCCCCCAGCGCGACCAGCTCGCGCACCGCGAGGGAGCGCTCCTGCTCGTCGGCAAACTCGTGACCCACCAGCTCCTCCGCCTCCAGCACGTTCGGGGAGACCACGTCCGGCTCGGCGCGCATCGCGTGACGCAGGGGGTCCCCGTCGGTGTCGATCACCGTCGTGACCCCCGTGCGCTGCAGCTCGCGGATCAGGGAGGCGTACACGTCTGGCTCCATCCCCCGGGGGATCGAGCCCGCGAACACCACGATCGCCGCGCCCCGCGCGAGGTAGAGAAGCTTGTCGCGGAACAGCTCCACCTCGCGCTCCCCCACCCGGGGGCCGCGCTCGTTGATCTCGGTCTGCTCGCCCGTGGTGGGGTCCAGCACGGAGGTATTAGTGCGCGACTCCTCGCGGATGCGCACGAAGTCATTGAGGATCGACTCCTCGGTGAGCTGCTCCACGATGTGGGTGCCGGTCGCCCCGCCCGCCAGGCCGGTCGCGATCACGGGCTGTCCCAGCGCCTTCAGCGCGCGGGCGATGTTGACGCCCTTGCCCCCCGCCATCGTGCGCTGCTCGACGGTGCGGTGGCGGCGCCCAAGACGGAAGTTGGGGACCGAGAGCGACTTGTCGATTGCCGCGTTGAGCGTGACCGTGATGATCATCCCGAGTGCCCCATCCGCGTTCGCGCCGCCAGCAACTCCTGGGTGGTGCCGCCGCGCGCACGCTTAGCGTATCGGACCTCCCCCAAACGCTCCCTAAATGTTCGCCCCGCGCCTCAAACCCCCCGGGCGACCAGGCCGCGGCGCGCAGGCACTCCAGATCTCTCAACCCCCGAGCGACCAGGCCGCCGCACGCAGACGCTCCGCCTCGGCGCGGGCCGCTTCCGCCGGGTCGCCGCCGGTGGCGAGGTGCGCGCCCACGATGCTGCGCGAGGCGGTGATCAGGCCCCCCGCCCGCCCCGGGGCGAACGCCGCGGCCAGCTCCTCGACGCGCCCCCCCTGCGCCCCCACGCCGGGGAGCAGCAACACCGCGTGAGGCATGAGCTCGCGCGCCCGCGCCAGATGCCGGGGCTCGGTGGCCCCCACCACCGCGCCCACGTCGCTGAGGCCCGAGGACTCCCCCACACACTCCGCCCCCAACTCCCCCACGAGCGCGGCGAGGTGCTCCCACACAGTGCCGGCCGATCTCCGAGCGGCCGCTCCCCGCTTGCTCGCCGCGAGCTCCAGGTCCTGCACGTCGGCGGCGCCGGGGTTGGAGGTGCGCACAAGCAGCAGCACGCCCGCTCCCGCCGCGCGAGCCCCCGTCACGAACGGCTCGATCGCATCCCCCCCCAGCAGCGGGTTGACCGTGGCCAGGTCCGCCCCCAGACGCTCGAACAGCGACTGCGCGTAGGCCCTCGCGGTCACCGGAACGTCCCCCCGCTTGCCGTCGGCGATCACCAGCAGGCCACGCTGATGCGCGTGCTCGATCACCGCTTCCAGAGCCTCCCAGCCCGGCGCTCCCAGCCGCTCGAAGCAGGCGAGCTGCGGCTTGACCGCCACGCAGGCGGGCCCCGCCGCGTCGATCAGGGCGCAGCAGTGCACGCGAGTCGCCACCGCCGTGCGCCACGTCGGTGAGAGGGTCGCGCGGGGCGCGCTCCCGGCCTCGTGCGCTCCCGGCCACAGCGCTCCCGGGTCGGGGTCCAGGCCGAGCACGATCTGCGACTCGCGCTCCGCCACCAGCGCCGCCAGGGTGTCGCCAAAACCAGATCCCATCATCGTGCGAGAATATCCCCGCCGATGGATCTCCCCCACGTCGCCTGGATCGTGACTGTGCTGATCGCCCTGCTGACCGCCGCGCTGCTGCTGTTCGCCGGCTATACGGGCTACGCCGCGCTGTCCGTCGCGGTGGGGGCCTCCGCGGCGATCAACCTGTTTTGAGGGTGGCGCAGTCGGCCGGAGGCCACGAGCCGAGCCCCTCATTGCCAATCAAAGGGTGGCGCAGCCGGCCGGAGGCCGACGAGCCGAGCCCCTCATTTCTCAGTCAGAAGCCACTCCTCCAGCGCCCGCGCGGCGCGGCCGCGGTGGCTGATCGCGTCCTTCTGCTCCGCGCTCAACTGGGCCATCGTCAGGGTGGGCGGGACGTCATCCCCGTCGTCGGGCAGGAAGGCGGGGTCGTAGCCGAAGCCCCCCTGGCCGCGCGGCTCGGCCGCGAGGCGGCCGGTGCAGCGGGCTTCAAACAGCCGCTCGACTCCCCCGGTGGGGTCCACGTAGGCGAGCGCGCACACGTATGCCAGCGCGCTGCCCGCGGGCGCCTCGCGGAGCAGCTTGTGGAGGTTCTGCTCGTCGGTGGCCCGCTCTCCGGCGTAGCGCGCCGAACGCACGCCCGGCGCCCCGCCGAGGGCCGCCGCTTCGATCCCAGAGTCATCGGCGATTGCCACCTCACCCGTGGCCGCCGCGGCGGCGCGGGCCTTGCCGAGCGCGTTCTGCGCGAACGTCTCCCCGTCCTCCGGCGGGAGCTGCACGGTGTCGGGCAGGAGCGCCACCTCATGCTGGGGCAGCAGGCGCCCGAGCTCGCGGCGCTTGTGCTCGTTGTGGGTCGCCAGCAGGAACCTCACGGCGCCGCGATTGCCCGCTCCTGGGCGGCACGCAGCTGCTCGATCCCGCGCGCCGCGAGCGCCAGCAGCTCATCGAGGCTGGCGCGCGAGAGCGGGGTGCGCTCCGCCGTGGCCTGCACCTCCAGCAGATCCCCCTCGCCGGTCATCACCACGTTGGCGTCGACCTCCGCGGTGGAGTCCTCGGCGTAGTCGAGGTCCAGCAGCGCGGTCCCCGCGACCATCCCGCACGAGACCGCCGCCACCGTGCCGCTCAGCGGGGAGCGCTCGAACGCCTCCTTCGCCCCCAGGCGCTCACAGGCCAGCGCGAGCGCGACGTAGGCCCCGGTGATCGACGCGCAGCGCGTGCCCCCGTCGGCCTGGAGCACGTCGCAGTCGAGGTAGATGGTGCGTTCCCCCAACGCCTCGAAGTCCACCACCCCCCGCAGCGCGCGCCCGATCAGACGCTGGATCTCGACCGAGCGCCCGTCGAGGCGCCCGCGGGTGGCGTCGCGCTGCTTGCGCTCGCCGGTGGAGGCGGGCAGCATCCCGTACTCCGCCGTAACCCACCCCCGGCCCTTGCCGGCAAGCCAGCGCGGCACGCTCTCCTGTGCGGAGGCGGTGCAGATCACGCGCGTCTCCCCCATCGAGATCAGCGCGGAGCCCGTTGCGGTGCGCACGAACCCCGGCTCGATCGCCACCGGGCGCAGCCCGTCGGGCGCGCGGTCGTAGCTGCGTGCGGGCGCATCGACCGTCGAGGAGCCCGGGCCGTCCCCGCTGGTGGGCGGGTCGGGCGAGCGTTCCTGAGGGGGCGTGCTCACGCGAGGACCTCCGTCGGGGCTAGCCGCACCTGCTCGATTGCGCCGAGCGGCATCTGCAGGAAGCGCGTGCCCTGCTCCCGGAACGCCTCGACGTCACCGGTGCAGAGAAAGCGGTAGTCGCCCTCCTCGCCCGCGTGGCAGGTGGTGCGCAGGCCGCGCGTTGAGAGCGCGTGCTCGACCTGGCGCGCGAGCGCCGCGCCGGAGCTGACGAGCGTCACCCCCGGGCCGAGCATCCTCTGGAGCATCGGCGCGATCAAGGGGTAGTGGGTGCAGCCCAGGATCACCGTGTCCACCTCCGCCTCCTTCAGGGGGGCGCACGCCTCGCGCACGCTGCGCACCGCGCGCTCGTCGAACTGCTCGCCGGCCTGGATGATCGGCGCAAGCGTCGGGCACGCGACCGCGGTCAATGTGACGTGGGGATCGACCGCGAGCACCGCGCGCTCGTAGGCTCGGCTCGAGACGGTGGTCGGCGTCGCCAGCAGCCCGATGCGCCCGGTGCGCGTGCTCGCCACCGCCTGCACCGCCTCGGGACGGACGACACCGAGCACGTCCACCCCCAGCGTGGTCTGCATCATCCTCCGCTGCAGCGCCTCGAGCGCCGCGGCGGTCGCGGAGTTGCAGGCCACCACCAGCAGCTTCACCCGCCTGGCAAGGAGCTCCTCGGCGATCTCCACCGAGAAGCGCTCGAGCTCCTCCGCGCTGCGCTCCCCGTAGGGAAAGCGAGCGGTGTCGCCGAGGTAGACAAAGTCCTCCTGCGGCAGCGCCACGAGCAGCTCGTGCAGCACCGTGAGACCTCCGACGCCCGAGTCGAACACCCCGACGGGGCGCGCGCGGTGATCTGCCGAGAGGTTCGCCACGCGGGTCATCATCTCAGACGGAAAGGCACCCCGCGGGCTCCGCGAAGCGCCGAACGCCCCCTCCCTCGGGCCACGGGGCTGGAGGCCCCACGGAGGCGCTACCGTCAGCGGGGTCTTGCGGGCGCTGGTGGTCTCCAACATGCTTCCCGACGCCGCCCATCCCGAGCGCGGGCGCTTCGTGCGGGATCAGGTGCAGGAGCTGCGCCGGCTACCCGGCTTGGAGGTCGTGCTGTACGAGTTCCCCCCCGGCGCCCCCGCCCTGCTGGCCAGCACCCTCGAGCTTCACCGCCGCTACGGCGGTCGGAGGCGGCGTCTGGATGTGGTGCACGCCCACTTTGGCCTCACCCCGTGGCCAGCGCTCGCGGTGAGGGCGCGGGCGCGGGGGCTGACGGTGCACGGGACCGATGTGCGCCACCCCCGCACACGCCTGGCCACCGGCGCAGTGCTGCCCATGATGGATCTCATCGCCGCCCCCACCGCTGAGCTCGCACAGGAGCTGCCAACCCGTGCCGCACGCGAGCGCGCGCTCGTGCTCCCTTGCGGGGTGGATCTGGAGCGCTTTCGCCCCCTCCCCCGTGCGGTGGCTCGCGCCGAGCTGGGTCTCGATCCACGGCGCCCCTGTCTGCTGTTTCCCGCCGACCCGGCGCGCGCCGGCAAGCGCTACGACCGTGCGCGCACGCTCGCCCGGGCGCTGGCCCCCGCGGACTCGCCCGCTCACACCGGCGGGCTTGTTCGGACGGAGACACCCTCCGCAGCTCCGAACAACCCCGCGGGCGCCGTCCCGCTGCACACTCTCGGCGGAGTCGCGCCGGAGCGGGTGCCCCTGTGGGTGAACGCGGTCAACGCCGTAGTGGTCCCCTCCGACGCGGAGGGCTTCGGGCTGGCGGTGCTGGAGGCGCTGGCGTGCGACGTGCCGGTGCTGGCGACCCCGGTGGGCGTACACCCGCAGGCACTCGAGGGCGTGAAGGGCACGCTGTGCGCAGCCTTCGAGGTGGAGCGCTGGCGCGCCGCCGTGGAGCCCCACCTGCGCGAGGCGGACCCCCGGATCGCGGGCCGCTCGCACGCTGAGCCGTTCTCGGCGACGCGGATGGCGGAGCGCCTCGCGGACGCCTGGCGGACGCTGCTAGCTGGCGAGGGGGTGCGTGGCGGGGAGCACGATGGGTAGCATGAGATGGTCGATGGACGCTCAAGCAACGAGTAGCGCTGAGGACTCGGCGACCGCGGGAGCGGGTTCCGAATCCCCGGCCCCGACGGCGCAGGTCGCGACCGGGGAGTCCCCTGCCGGCATCGAGGCTCCCGCGGAGCCATCGGAGATCGGCCAACGCTCCCCAGGCTTCCGCGAGCGCGGGGGCATGCGCCGGCGGGTGCGCTTCCTGCGCAAGGCCAGGGAGCTCGCGTACCGCGACCTTGGGGGGCTGGTGTTCGAGATGCACCGCCTGGGCCAGCGCAATGACGAGCTGGTGGCAGCGAAGCTGAGCGTGCTGGCGAGCTTCGATGGGGAACTGCGCGCGCTGGAGGCAGCCCTGGGCGAGCGCCAGCCGGTCACGGTGCTGCATGAGACCGGCATCGCGGCGTGCCCGCGGTGTGCGGCGATCCACGGCGGCGAGGACCGCTTCTGCCCGGCGTGCGGGATGCCGATGGGCCGCCACGCGGACAGGCCGATCGCGGCGACCCCCGCGGTCGTGGCTGCTGCTCACGCGCCCGCGGCGATCGCTCCCGCACCCACCGTCTCCCCCGCACAGCTGCCGTTGAGCGCCCCGCCCGCGGCCCCCCCACAGGCGACGCCCCCCCCGGTCACGCGGGAGGACCGTCCGACGGAGATCATCCGCCCCCGGGACAATGACTGATGGGCGTCGCGACGGCCCCGCCCCCCGAATCCGCCCCCGCGGGGCCAATCGCAGAGGGCTGCCCGCTGTGCGGGGCGCCGATCGGCGCTGAGCAGGAGTGGTGCCTGCGCTGCGGCGGGGCGGCGCGCACGCGCCTGGCCGCGACCCCGCGCTGGCGCGCCCCCGTGATCGCCCTGGGGGTGGTGATCGTGCTCTCTCTGGGGGCGCTCGCTGCCGCGCTGGTCTCGCTCGCGGGTGACTCGAGCAGCCCGGCGAGCACAATCGCGGTTACGAGAACGGTTCTTGCGCCAACGACGGGGACGCCCACCCCGGCCAGCGGAGCTGCGCCCACGGCGACAAGCGGAGCGGCGCCCACGACGGGAACACCCACGGCGACAAGCGGAGCAACACCCACGACGGGGAAACCCACCACCAGCGGAGCAACCACAGCGGGAACGGCAGCCGCGGCAAGTGGAGCCGCATCCACGACGGGAACACCCATGGTGACGAGCGGAGCGGCGCCCACGACGGGGAGCACCCCCGCGAACCCCGGCGCAGCGGCGAAATAGCGTGCAGGCAACGCGGGGGGGCGCGGACTTGGAGGTGGATGTGGCGGTCGTCGGGGCAGGCGCCGCGGGCCTGTACACGGCGCTGTGCGCGGCACGCGCGGGCGCGAGGGTCGCGCTGGTGTCAGCGGCGCCGCTGGCGCAGACGGCTAGCTACTGGGCGCAGGGCGGCCTCGCGGCGGCGCTCGCGGAGGACGACAGCGCGGAGCTGCACCTGGCGGACACCGAGCGCGCGGGGCGAGGCACGGTGCGCCGCGGGGCCGCCGAGGTGCTGGTGGCGGAGGCGCCGGAATGCGTGGCGGAGCTGCAGGCACTGGGAGTGCGCTTCGACGCGGACCGCTTCGGGCGCCTGGCACTTGGTCTGGAGGGGGGCCACTCCGTGCGCAGGGTGGTGCACGCGGGGGGAAGCGCCACGGGCAGGCGCATGCTGCGCGCGCTCGCGGCGCTGACGGTGGAGGAGCGGCGGATCGCGGTGCTGGAGAACGTGCGCGCGGGGGCGCTGTTGGGAGGATACGAGGGCGGGGAGCGCCACTGCCGGGGCCTTGTGTGCTGGCCGATCGAAGATCCCATCGATCCGCGATCGACCGGGCGCATGATCACGGCGCGAGCGGTGGTGCTGAGCACGGGTGGCGCGGCGGCGCTGTGGGCGCGCACGACCAACCCTCCGGGCTCGCAGGGTGCGGGGCTGCTGCTGGCGCACGCCCTGGGAGCACGACTGGCGGACCTCGAGTTCGTGCAGTTCCACCCCACCGCGGTGATCGGAGTGAGGGGGCGCGAAGGCTTCCTGATCACCGAGGCGATCCGCGGGGAGGGGGCGACCCTGCACGACGCGCAGGGGGAGCGCTTCGTGGACGAGCTCGCCCCGCGGGACGAGGTCTCGCGCGCGATCTGGGCACGTCTGCGGGAGACGGGGGCGAGCTCCGTGGGCCTGGACATGCGGGGGATCGACCCCGGGCTGTTCCCCAACGTGATGGGGTCCCTGCGCGAGGCGGGCGTGGACCCCGCGAAGGAGCTGGTGCCGGTGGCCCCGGCGGCGCACTACACGATGGGGGGGGTCGTCACGGACTTGCACGCGCGCTCCTCGGTCAGGGGGCTGTACGCGGTGGGCGAGACCTCGTGCACGGGCCTGCACGGAGCAAACCGCCTGGCGTCGAACTCGCTGAGTGAGTGTTTCGTGTTCGCGCGCCGCGCCGCGCGCAGCGCGCTGGGGGAGCCCTTCCGCGTCGGGGAGCTCGGAGCGCCGAAGGCGCCGGCCCAGCTCGAGGCGCCCCCCCGAGCGAGCGCGCAAACACGCGAGGCGCTGTGGCGAGACGCGGGCATCGAGCGCTCCGCGGAGGGCCTGGAGCGCCTGGCGCGGGACCCGCACCCTCTGGCGCGGATGATCGCGGCGAGCGCGCTGGAGCGCAGAGAGAGCCGAGGAGCGCACCGGCGGCTGGAGTACTCGGAGGCGGATCCGGCATTGGAGCGCCGCCACATCGTGGTGGGGATCGAGGGGGAGCTCACCTGGGAGACCTGGGAGTAAGGGTCCCAAGTTAATCAGCCCTTAACACTCCCTTTTCCTCAGCTTCATGTGCGACACAGATACTTCGCGATCCCGAGTAACACATGAAGATTTATGAAGATTTTCGGTCCTTCGGGGTGGGAGACGTGTTGAATCAGGGTGAAGGGTCTCAGAGCAAACAAGAGTTCTGAGACCGGCGGAGATGCGTTACGGCGGCGGTTGCGTCGGAGCACCTTGGTCGATACGAAGAAGAGAGAAGGAGGCGAGGGGGCGCCATGTATCAGTTCAGTCGAGCCATCTACAGGGAGCTGGCCCCCTACATCGCCGCTCCCTACCCCGGCAGCGCGGCGGCGGCGGCGGGTGAGAGCAACCACGAGCACGTGCTGCGCGCGTGCGAGGCGGCGATCGAGCGCATGGCCACGGACCGCCACTACTTCGCGCGGCCGGCGAGGACGCTGTTCTGGGACATCCGCGTGTACTTCCCGATGAGCACCCAGGCGCGGGTGCACAGCGTGGTGGTCCGCTACATAGGACTGGCACAGCGCTTCATGGCTGAGAACCCGCAGGCAGCCTACGCGTCGGTGAGCGACCAGCCGCTGCAGTGCCGGGCCACGACACGCAAGGGCGCGGCGTGCCAGCGCACCCCGCTGCCGCACAACGGGTACTGCCCGTCGCACCAGCACCTCGCGGACACCGAGAACCGGGAGCAGATAGCGGCCTGAGGCGCTCGCCCGGAAGCCTCACACACGTAGGCTGGGGGAATGCTGCTGGGCGTAGACGTCGGGGGAACCTTCACGGACGCGGTGCTCGTAGTCGGCGGGCTCGACGGAGAGCGCCCGGAGGCGAACGCCCGCCCTGATGCCAGTGGCGCCGCAGCGAGGATGGATGCCGGTGGCGCCGCAGCGATGTACACCGCAAAGGTCCCCAGCACCCCCGCGGAGCAGTCCCGCGGCGTGATGGAGGCGGTGCGCGCGGTGCTCGCCGCCGCGGCGGCCCGCCCGAGCGAGGTGCGGCGCTTCGCGCACGGAATGACGGTGGCCACCAACGCCCTGCTCGAGGGACGGGGAGCGCGCACGGCACTGATCGCCACCGAGGGCTTCACCGACGTCGTGGCCCTCGGCCGGCAGGCGCGGGCACACCTCTACCGGCTGTGCGAGTCCGGCCCCGCCCCGCTGGTGGGAGCGGAGCTGCGCTTCGGGGCGCCTGAGCGCATGACCCCCGACGGCCCCCTGCGGGCGCTCGACCCCGGGGAGGCCCGGGCATTGGTCGAGGAGCTCGCGAGCAGCGCGCCCGAGGCGGTGGCGGTGGCGCTGCTGCACGCATACGCCCACCCCGCCCATGAGCTCCTGCTGGGAGAGCTGATCTCCAAGCGCCTACCGGGTGTTCATGTCTCGCTCTCGCACGAGCTGGTGGGGACCTTCCGCGAGTACGAGAGGGCCGCGACCACCGAGGTGGACGCGGCCCTCTCCCCGCTGCTGGGCGCCTACCTGCGCCGCCTCGGCGGAGAGGCCGACGCGCTCGGCCTGGTCCAGCCCGCAGTGATGCAATCCTCGGGGGGACTGACCGACGCGGCGGGCGCCGCCGCGCACGCGGCGCTGACCGTGCTATCAGGCCCCGCAGGAGGCGTACGTGGCGCGCTAGCGCTGGCGGAGCTTGCGGGCGAGCGCAACGTGCTGTGCTTCGACATGGGCGGCACCTCGTGCGATGTCTGCCTGATCGAGGGGAGCCGCGTGGCGGAGACCGCCGAGGGGGTCGTGGCGGGCCGGCCGCTGACGCTTGCGATGCTCGACATCCACACCGTTGGCGCCGGAGGCGGTTCGATCGCGTGGCGGGACCCCGGAGGGGCGCTGCGAGTAGGACCGCACTCCGCGGGCGCCGACCCCGGCCCCGCGTGCTACGGGCGCGGCGGAGAGCACCCCACCGTGACCGACGCCAATCTGCTGTTGGGGCGCCTGCCCGCGGACGTACCCCTCGCGGGCGGCCTCCAACTCGACCGCGACGCCGCGGAGCGCGCGATCGCGGGTCTCGCCGCGGAGCTCGGCATGACCACATTGCGTTGTGCGGAAGGGATAGTGCGGGTCGCCGAGGCGGAGATGCTGCGCGCGCTGCGCACGATGACCGTGGAGCGCGGCATCGACCCGCGCGGCTTCGCGCTGATGCCCTTCGGCGGCGCCGGACCCCTCCACGCGGCGGCGCTCGCGAGGGCGCTGGGGATGCGGCGCATCCTCTGCCCCCGCGCCTCCGGGGTACTCTGCGCGCTCGGCCTCGCCGCCGCGGCACCCCGCCGGGACGCGGCGCGCACGGTGATGCTCACCGGGGGGTCCCTGAACGAGAGGCGCCTCGCCGAGGAGCGCGAGGCGCTCGTGGCACGGGTGCGCACGGAGCTCAGCGAGGCGGCCGCGCGCGTCGCCGTCCGCTACGAACTGCGCTACCGCGGGCAGTCGTTCGAGCTGGCAGTGGAGGAGGAGCAGGAGGAGGAGGATATGCAGGCGCAGGGCGGCGCAACGCCAGATCCCGAGGTGCTGCGGGAGGCGTTCGCCCAAGCTCACGAGCAGCGCTACGGCTACCGGGACGACGGCGTCGAGGTGGAGCTAGTGACGATCCGCGTCTCCGCGTGGGGCGCCGCCCCGTGCCTGCGGCTGGCGGCCGTGGAGGGCGAGCCTGCACCGGGCACCGCGATCGAGGGGCCGACGGTGTGCTCCCTGCCGGGCTCCACGCTGTATGTGCCCGACGGATGGCGCGGCGCGGTCGATGACTACGGCACCGTGCATCTGCACGACCACGGAGCCGGCGAGTGACTCTCGACCCGATCGAGCTGCAGGTTCTCACCGGGGCGCTACGAGCCGCCTGCGAGGAGATGGGCGCCGCCCTGATTCGCGCCGCGCACTCCCCCAACATCAAGGAGCGCCGCGACGCCTCCACCGCGCTGTTCGACGCCCGCGGGGAGATGGTGATGCAGGCCGAGCACATCCCCGTGCACCTCGGCTCGATGCCCGCCGCAGTGGCGGCCGTCATCGGCGAGGAGCACTCGCGGGGCCTCTCCTGGGTGCTCAACGACCCCTTCGCGGGGGGCACCCACCTGCCCGACATCACGCTCGTCACCCCAGTGTTCGCCGACACCCCCACCCGCCCCGGTCCACGTGGGGGAGCAAGGCCTCGGGGGAGGGCCCCCGTCCCGATCGGCTTCGCCGCCTCCCGGGCTCACCACGCCGACGTGGGGGGGCGCGTGCCGGGGTCGATGCCCGCCGACTCCCGCACCCTCGAGGAGGAGGGCGTGGTGATCTCGCCCCGCCCCGCCACCCCAGAGGCGATCGAGGAGATCGTCACCCGGATGCGCCAGCCCGAGGAGCGCCGCGCGGACCTGCGCGCGCAGCTCGCCGCCAACCGCATCGGCGCGCTGCGCCTCTCAGAGCTCGCCGCGCGCATGGGCGAACGATGCGACGGGGGCGGCGCAGAGGGCGTGCGCGACGTGGGCAATGTGGAGGGGGGCGAGATCCTCCGCGAGGCGTTCGACGCCGTGCTCGACTACGCCGAGCGGCGCACCCGCGCCTGCCTCGCCGCACTCCCCGATGGGACCCGCACCGCGCAGGACGTCCTCGAGGCGATCGAGGGGGACCTCGTGCTGCGCCTGCGCGCCACCCTGGAGGGCGAGCGGCTCCTCCTGGATTTCTCCGGCTCCGCGCCCCAGCACGCGGGCAACCTCAACTGCCCCCTCGCGGTGACCCGCTCGGCGTGTTACTTCGCGGTGCGGGTCCTCACCGACCCCGACATCCCCCCGTCCGCCGGCGCCTACCGTCCGGTGGAGGTGCGGGTCCCCGAGGGGTCCCTCCTCAACGCGATGCCCACCGGCGACCATCTCCCGGCGGTCGCGGCCGGCAACGTCGAGACCTCCTCGCGCGTCGCCGACCTCGTGCTCGCCGCCTTCGGGCGCGCGCTGGGGCAGGGAACGATGAACAACCTGACCCTCGGCGCCGAGCCCGGCGCTCCCTCCTTCAGCGAGTCCGGTCGCCGCGAGAGCCCCGGGGCACACGGGAGCCGGGAGGAGGGAGGCTTCTCCTACTACGAGACCCTGGGAGGCGGCCAGGGCGCATGCCCCGACGCCGACGGCCCCAGCGGGGTGCACGTGGCGATGAGCAACACCCTCAACACCCCGATCGAGGCACTCGAGCGTGAGCTTCCCTTGCGGGTCACCCGCTACGCCCTGCGCCGGGGCTCCGGAGGCGCGGGCGCATACCGCGGCGGCGAGGGGGTCGTGCGCGAGCTCCAGGCGCTGCGCGAGATGACCTTCTCGCTGATCTCCGAGCGCCGCCGACACGCTCCTCCCGGCGCTCACGGCGGCGAGCCCGGCGCGCGCGGGCGCAACCTGCTGATCGAGGCCAGCGAGGCAGCAGGCCACGATGCCGGCCGCCCAGAGCACGCTAGTCACGATGCCGGCCGCGGAGGGCACGCCGGCCACGCCGCCGCCACTGAGGCGACGCAGACAGCGGTCGGCCATGAGCTACCCGGGAAGGCAACGGGCGTCTTGCAACCCGGGGAGCGCCTGCGGATCGAGACCCCCGGCGGAGGAGGCCACGGAGCCCCCGAGCGGGCTCCAGAGTGAGCTCCCGCGCGAGAGAACCTTCAAAAAAGGCGCCGATTTGCAGGCGATTTGGGATTTCCGCTAGGATTTCGTATGTTAATAGGCGATCGGTCGCCGACCTGTCGCCCATTCCCCCGGGCGCCCGCAGCCGCGGGCATCGTAATCTATAACCCCCTCCCACTCACACTTGCCATGCCAATTGCTTTGAAGGAATGGGCCGTCACCGTCCGCGCCCTCGCCGAAGGTGAGCAGCTCCTCACCCTGCGCAAGGGCGGCATCCGGGAGGCCGACAGGCACTTCCGTTTGGAGCACGAGCGCTTCTTCCTCTACCCCACCTTCGACCACCAACGCAACGATCTGGTGCGCGAGTCACACCAACCCGAGCTGCGTCGCGCGCTCGAGGAGGGCGTGTGGAGCGAGGGGGAGCCCTCCCTGCAGGAGCTTGCCCTCGACGGCGGTCTCCAGCAACCGGACCGCGTTCGCATCCGCGCATGGGCCGAGGTCGCGGGCCACTTCACGATCACCGACCCCCGCTGCGTGGACGCCCTCTCCCCCTTCTACGTGTGGCGCCCCGACTACGCCGAGAAGCGCCTCGCCTGGAAGCCCCGCCATCCCCTGCACGTGCTGCTCCTGCGCACCTACCGCATCCCCCGCCCCGTCACGGTGAAGGTCCGCGAGGAGTACCTCGGCTGCCACTCTTGGCTCGAGCTCCAGCGCGAGCTGCCCTTCGAGGGCACCCCCGTGCTCTCCGACGACGAGTTCGAGCGCGCCTCCGAGGAAATCGAGACCATCACTCGCGAGGTCGGCGCGCCCCAGCCGGTTTTGGCGTAGGCGCGGGACCGGTCGGGCAGCGACGGCCGTAGGCGCCGTGCGCTCATCTCAGAGCGATGCGCCAGCGGGGCGGACGGCGGGCTTTCGTCGCCCGCACTCGACTTCCTACGGGTGCAGCCAGGCCAGGACTGCGAGCAGGGCGAGGCCGGCCAGCAGAAAGGCCAGCACCCGCCACGCGGTGGGGGTCCACTGAGGGGCCTGTCCGCCGGGGAGGATCTCACTCTGCAGCAGCACGTCCCGCGCGGCCGGGACGCCGGAGGCGGGGACGAGCACCTCGCGCGGGCCCGCCGCGAGGAAGTCCGGCACATCGAAGCCCCGCGCGCGGCGCTGCATCGAGGGGATCCCCTCCTCCATCAGAAGGTTCTGGATGAAGTCCGCCTCCACCTGATTGCGCGCCCCCACTACCCGCACGAGCGCACCCTCGGAGTACTGCGGCTTGATCCTCCTCGCCCGCTCCCACAGCTCCCCTAGCGGCTGGCGAGCCTCGGCGTCCCCCTCCCCCTCGGCGTACACCAGCGGCATCCCGCAGCGCGGGCAGAAACGCTCGCTCGCGGGCTGAGCGGGGAGTGCGGGACCGCACCCCGGGCAGACGAGGGGCTGCGCCGCGGCCATCACCGCACCTCCAGCGCGACCTCCCGGACCTCGCCATCCTCGATCAAGTAGGAGCGCACCTCCGGACTCCCACCGTCGGCGAGACCCACGATGATCCACTCCACTCCCGGCCAGTGGGCCGCGAAGTTGATGTCGGTCTGGGAGGGGTAGGGCGCGGTGCGGGTGTGGGAGTGATAGATCGCCCCCAGCTCCAGATCCCCGCCCTCGATCGCCTCGATCAGGCCCAGCACCTCGCGGCCGTCGATTTCGAAGCGCAGCGGGCTCGCCGCAGTGTTGACCGCGCGGTGCACGCGCACGGCACGGGCCGGCGAGCCGGCGGGTCCGTCCAACTGCACCGCGACCACCCCGCAGCACTCGTTTGGGGCCTCCTCGCGCGCGTGCGCGACGAGCTGCTCAACGAGCTCGGCGGAGATGTCCATCGGTCAGCCGCGGCGTCGAAGCCGGTCGCGGGCTCGTCGAGGAGCGCGCCGCCACCTTCGTCCCGCCCGCATCCCCGCTCACCACCACACGGTGGAGTCGAGGTTCTCGATCTCGTCCACGGGCAGCGTGTAGATGCCGCTGGAGAGGTACTTCCAGCCATCGTCCGCGACGACGAACACCACGTTGCCCTCCTCGAGCTCTCCCGCGATGCGCACCGCCACGCGGGCGATCGCGCCGCTGGAGACGCCCGCGAAGACGCTCTCCTCATCAAGCAGCTTGCGCGTCCACAAGATCGCGTCGCGGTTGGTCACGAAGATCTTGCGGTCTAGCAGCGAGAGGTCGATGATCGGGGGGATGAAACCGTCATCGAGCGAGCGCAGGCCCTGCACCGGCTCGCCCTGCATCGGCTCCGCGGCGACGATCTTCACCGCGTCCCCGAAGGTCTCCTTCAGGCGCCTGCCGTTGCCCATCAGCGTGCCCCCCGTGCCTAGTCCCGCCACAAACGCGGAGACCTCGTCGAGCTCCTCCAGGATCTCCAGCGCCGTGCCGTTGTAGTGGGCGTTCGGGTTCGCGGGGTTGCCGTACTGGTAGGGCATGTAGTAAGAGGAGTCCGCCTGCGCCATGTCGAGGGCCTTCTCGACCGCGCCGTTGGAGCCCTTGGAGCCCTCGGAGTAGACGATCTGCGCTCCGTACATCTTCAGCAGCTGGGTGCGCTCGGGGGTCACGTTCTCGGGCATCACCACCTTCAGGCTGTAGCCCTTGCGCGAGCAGATCATCGCCAGCGAGATCCCCGTGTTGCCCGAGGTCGGCTCAAGGATCGTCTGCCCTGGGCCGAGCGCGCCCCGGGTCTCGGCGTCCTCGATCAGGGCCCGTGCGACCCGGTCCTTGACCGAGCCCGTGGGGTTGCGCGACTCAAGCTTCGCCCAGATCCGCACCCCAGGCTTGGGCGAGAGACGCGGCAGCTCGATCAGCGGTGTGTTGCCGATCGACTGCACGACGTCGCCGTAGCGACCCCCGCAGGGCTTGTTGCGCAGACCCTCCGCAGCCATTACTTCACGGAATATAGCGATGCTCGCCGGTCCCACCCATAAGTCGTCTCGAGGATGGGCGCACCCGCCCACAGCTCTCCTTGCCCGGGTAACCCTCTCGCTCCCGGTCGTCTGGGCTCCGTTGGCTGGGCAACCAGTACGATGGGGGCGATGGGGCGCGGCTACGACTACGACTGGCTCGTCATCGGCTCCGGCTTCGGGGGCAGCGTCTCTGCGCTGCGCCTCTCCGAGAAGGGCCACCGCGTGGGCGTGCTCGAGTGCGGGCGGCGCTTCGCCGACCACGAGTTCGCGAAGTCGACCGGGGATGTGCGCCGCTACACGTGGCGCCCCCATCTCGGGATGAAGGGCATCTTCAGGCTGACGATCTTCCGCGACGTCGCCGTCGTCTCCGGCTGCGGCGTGGGCGGGGGCAGCCTCGGCTACGCCAACACCCTCTACGTGCCCCCCAAGCAGTTCTTCGAGGACCGCCAGTGGGCGGAGATGGAGCAGTGGGAGAGCGCCCTGGCGCCCCACTACACCGAGGCGCAGCGGATGCTGGGGGTCGTTCAGAACCCCCACGAGGACCCCGCCGACCAGCTCCTGCGCGAGCTAGGCGAGCACCTCGGTGTCTCCGACACCTACCAGAGGACCCCCGTCGGGATCTTCTTCGGCGAGGAGGGCGAGGCCGGCAAGACGGTGCCCGACCCCTTCTTCGGCGGGGAGGGCCCCGAGCGCACGGCCTGCAAGCTGTGCGGGCGCTGCATGGTCGGCTGCCCCCACGGCGCCAAGAACACGCTCGTGAAGAACTACCTCTACCTCGCCGAACGCCGTGGCGCCCAGGTGATGCCCGAACGGACCGTGATCGACATCCGTCCGCTGGGCCCCACCGACGGCAGCGAGGGTTACGAGGTCGAAAGCGTGCGCTCCGGCGCCTGGGTGCGCAAGGAACGCCGGGTGCACCGCGCGCGCGGGGTCGTCGTCGCCGCGGGACCGCTCGGCACCAACACGCTGCTCCAGCGCTGCCGCCTCGGCGGCTCGCTGCCGCGCATCTCCTCCCGCCTAGGGGAGCTCGTGCGCACCAACAGCGAGGCGATCCTCACCGTGACGGTCCCCGAGGAGCAGGCCGCGGGCTTCACCAAGCGCGTGGCGATTACCTCGAGCATCTACCCCGACCCCCACACCCACATCGAGACCGTCAGCTACGGCGAGGACGGCGACTCGATGCGGATGTTCTACACCCTGCTCGTCGGCGACGGCACCCGCCTCACGCGCCCCCTGAAGCTGCTCGGGCAGATCCTGCTGCACCCCGGGCGCTTCGCAAAGGTGCTCCTCGCCAAGCGCTGGTCGCGGCGCACGATCATCCTGCTCGTGATGCAGACCCTCGACAACGCGATCGCCCTGCGCCCCCGCAAAGGCCCCTTCGGCATGCTGTGGCTGCGCACCGAACAGGACCCCGAGCGCCCCAACCCCACCTTCATCCCCGTCGCCAACCAGGCCGCCGAATGGATGGCTCGGCGCACCGGCGGGATCGCTCAGAGCTCGCTGATGGAGGCCCTCTTCAATATCCCCACCACCGCCCACATCCTCGGCGGCGCGGTGATCGCGCCGGACCCCGAGCGCGGCGTCGTGGACGCCCACCAGCGCCTCTTCGGCTACGAGAACCTGCTCGTCTGCGACGGCTCGGTGATCCCCGCCAACGTCGGCGTGAACCCCAGTCTCACGATCACCGCGCTGGCCGAGCACGCGATGACCCATGTGCCGGCGGCCGCGGGTTTCGATGTGCCCGCCGCGGTGGGCACCGGCGTCGCGGAGCCGGCCGGCGAGCGCACCTCGGCGTAACCGGCCCTGGCTACAGCGCTCGCGCCGCCCGCTCGGCACTCTCAGCGTCGCTGATCGCCCAGCTCAAGCGCTCGATGAGCTGTGTCGCGGAGTGGTTGTCGGCGATGTGCGCCGAGCAGACACGCTCGTCGAGCAGTACCGGGGCGTCGCGCTGCTCGGTTGGATCGGCCGTCACGATGATCCTGGCCATGAATAACTCCTTGTCCGATTCGAGGGTAGGTGCCCGTCCCCTATCGGAACGCTCCCACGACTCCTTGAGAGCGAGGTAAAGCTCGCATGAGACCGTCCACATCGGTGCCACGCATCACAGGCGGCTTCGATCCCGAGGCACCACCGCTGAGGCACTCATGAGCGCCCCGCTGACCACGCGCAGGTTCGGGGCGCCGCGCAACACGACAAGCGTGTTGAGCACAGCGTCACGGCCGGCGCGCAGGCGGGCGATCGTCCGCCACGTCCCGCCCCGCCCCTCGCGTTGCAGCGAGATGCGTTGATCGGGTCCCATCAGCAGCGCCCACACGCGCACGTGCCCGCGGTCCACGCGCAGCGGGTCGAACGGGAGGGTGAACCCGCGCAGGAACGGCTTGGGACGAGCCCCCGTGAGTTCTCCGCCGGGGCCCGGGCTGTAGAGGCCGGCGGGACGCGAGACCGTGACCGTGCCGCCCATTGGGGTCGCGAGCGTCAGATCGGGGTACGGGTCCACCAGGAACTGCCAGTCGGCCAGCCCCACCCCCGCGACCCACAGCCGGTGCAGCGCGCGCGAGATCCAGCCCGCCTGCAGCCGGCCGGGCACGCCGTGCGCGGCCGGCGGGTCGCTTTCCCAGTTGAGCTCCGTCACCCACACCGGCTTGGAGCCCCGCGGCAGCGCGGTGCGCATCCGCTCGGCCGCTCCGAGCAGGTCGGTGACCTTGGCGATGTCCGCGATCGCCACGTCCTGCGAGGAGTGCGCGGGGAGGTCGGGGGATTCAAAGGAGAGCGGATGGAACGAGAGCACGTCGAAGTGCGCTGGATCCGAGCAGCTCGCCCGCGCGCGACCTTCCAGGCACAGCATCCCCCGCAGGAACCGGACCGGGGTCATGCGTCCAACCCCCATGGGTTCCCCATTGGGGGCCAGGCCGGCGGCGACCACGGTGTCGGTGGGCTCGACCGCCTTGACGGCGACGTAGAAGGCG
Organism: uncultured Solirubrobacterales bacterium; assembly: GCA_963742275.1. Classification (GTDB taxonomy): domain Bacteria; phylum Actinomycetota; class Thermoleophilia; order Solirubrobacterales; family Solirubrobacteraceae; genus Palsa-744. The sequence continues at coordinate 557,132 of CAVUKU010000003.1, forward strand.
TTCAGCAGCTCACGGTAGAGCAGCGGGGAGAAGGCGCTCCAGCGCCCCCCCTCCGCGACCCACTGGGGCTCCAGGTAGCGGGCGAGATTGGGCTCGTTCCACGCTTCGAAGCAGCCGCACGCGCGGTAGCCCGCGGCCCGCCAACAGCGGATCGGGGAAGGAACCGTCATAGCGGCGCGCAACGGCCGACGCGAACTCCCCGAAGGCGAGCGGGTTGGGGGCCCAGCTGCCCGGATAGGCGTAGGGCCAGCGGTTTGGAGCTTCCGCGAAGGCCGGCGCGCGAGTCACCACCAGCAGCGGGGTCAGACCAGCCGCGACGGTGTCGCGCACCGCTGCGTCGACCGCGACGAAGTCGTAGACGGGGCTGGCCGGATCGCTCGCGTCGAACCCGGCGGGCGGGTCCGCGCTGACGATGTAGCGCCATTCGACCGGGATCCGCACTACGCTCGCGCCGGTGGCACGGATGCGCGCCAGTGTCAGCTCGCGCACGCTCGCGTCGGGGCTCATGATCAGCGTGGGGTCCGAGACGCCCCTTGCAAGTCCGCCGCGGGGGAAGGGACCGTAGAGCAGCGCGTGGTCCTGAGCGCGCACAAGGCGCGGGCTGGTGGGCGGCGGGGAGACCCCGGGCGACGGTTCGGCGCCGTACGGCCGGGGCGGCCCTTCCGGGCCGTTGGCCGACGGGATCGGGAGAACCGCCGGGGGGTGCAGCCACGCGGCCGCGGTCAGGGCAAGTGCGAGCGCCGATCTAACGATCGAGCGTGACCATGCGCGTCTGGAGATCCAGCTTGGCGCCGGAGCTGGTCTTCAGCGTGGTGACCAGCTCGGCCCGCATCCTGTGGCTGTGGCTGAGGGCGTGCCGGCCCGCCGTGGTGATTCGCAGTCGCACGGTCAAGGTGCCCGCGGCGGTGGCCGACGCCGACCCGCGCGCCAGCAGCAGGGCCGGCGGCTTGCGCTTGTGTCCATGCCCCTTCTTGTGCGCCGACGCGGATGCGGGCACCGCGCCTCCCACCTGGTAGAGGTCCTGGATCACCGTGCCCGGCTGGTTAATCGTCACCTGATCGGTCCAGCCGGACTTCAGCAGCTTCTTGATCGTGGTGCCCACGAGCTTGAAGATCGAGCCCTGCAGTGCGGGCGGCGGCGGTGGTGGCGGCGGGGGCGGGGGCGGCACCGGACACGCCCCCACCGGCCGCTCGATTCTGCTGGAGTAGGTGAAGGTCGCTCCCCCGGCGAGCGGCGTCTGCAGCTGCTCGACGGCCTCAACCGTTTCCCCGATCGCGAGCGGTGTCAGAAAGCTGCCCCCGAACGCCTGGCCGGACAGCGCTGTGACCTGCGCCTCTTCTCCAGGGCGATGCGCCACGTAGGTGGGATGAGACACCAGTGTGAAGGCGCCGCCTTCGACTTCCTGCCCGCGGAGCGCTGGCCGGAGAAGTTGGTGGAGCCGGCGCAGACGGTCGGGTCAATCGAGGGCAGGCCGTCGTAGACCACCGAGCCCACGACGTGCCCGGCCGGAGCTTCGAGGTTGACGACGTCACCCACCTGCGGCACCTGTGAGAGCCCGACGTTCCCGTTCGACTCCTTGTCCTTCTGCCACGACAGCGCCGCCGTGTGATCGCAATGTCAGAATGGTTTCCGCCCGTGGCCGCACGGAGCCGCTGGTGTAGAGGATCGATTCTTCGGGGAGCGTGGTCACTCCCTCGACGATCGAGAGGGAGTATTCGGGAGCCTTGGGTTCTTCTTCCCACGCCGCGGCGGGGGCGGCGAACACCGCGCTCGCCCCAAACGCCAGCATCGCCACGCACGATGCGCGTTTGAACCCGGGTATGGAAATGCCGCTGACCCTCATGGCGTCACGATCCAATCGTTCGCCAAGCCGAGGCGATTGAGCTTTGCAAGGAAACTTGGACGCGGAGCGTAGAGGGCGTTGCGGCGGAAAAGGCCGCGGGTAAGCCCTACGAGCCGCCGGCCATCGCCGGCAGGATCACCAGGGTGTCCCCGCCGCCGACTGCGGTGTCCAGCCCATCGAGCACGCGCACGTCCTCGTCGTTGAGGTAGACGTTGACGTAGCGGTTGAGCTCGCCCTCCGCGGAGAAGAGCTGACTCTGCGTGGCGGGGTGGTTGGAGGCAAGGTCGCGCAGCACCTCGCCGACGTTCTCGCCGGAGGCGGAGACCTCCTTCTCGCCGCCCACCGAGGCGCGCAGGACTGGGGGGATCTTGATCGTCGCCATCGTTGCGCAGATTACCCGGCCGCGGCGCAGAACGCCTCGTAGTCGGGGAACACGCCCAGCTCCTCGTCGCGGATCTCATCGGGCGCGCGCGAGCAGATCGGGCACTCGGGGTCGCGGTGGACCTTGACCTCGGTGAGCGTCGCCCCCAGCGCGTCGTAGAGCAAGAGGCGCCCGATCGCGGGGTCGCCGATGTCGAGGATCAGCTTGACCACCTCGGTGGCCTGCAGCAGGCCCATCGTGCCCGGCAGCACGCCCAGCACGCCGTTGGCGCCGCAGGAGGGCGCGAGCTCCGCGGGCGGGGGCTCGCGGAAGAGGCAGCGGTAGCAGGGGCCCTCGTAGGGCTTGAAGACCGAGAGCTGCCCGTCGAAGCCGAGGATCGAGGCGGAGACCACGGGGATCCGCAGGCGCACGGTGGCGTCGTTGAGCAGATAGCGCGTGGGGAAGTTGTCGACGCCGTCCACGATCACGTCCCACCCCTCGATGATCTCCATGATGTTTCCGGCGTCGAGGCGCACGGGGTACTTGACGACCTCCACGTCGGGGTTCAGGCCGTGGATCGTCTCCTCGGCGGAGTCCACCTTGGGGATCCCGATGCGCTGCGTGGAGTGGATCACCTGGCGCTGGAGGTTGGAGAGGTCGACCTCGTCGTCGTCCACGATCCCCAGCGTGCCTACCCCGGCGGCGGCGAGATACAGCGCGGTGGGCGAGCCGAGGCCCCCCGCGCCGAGCAGGAGGACCTTGGCGTCGAGCAGCTTCTGCTGGCCCTCCTCGCCGATCTCGGGGATCAGCAGGTGGCGCGAGTAGCGCTCGCGCTGCTCGGCGCTGAGCGCGCGCGGGATCTCGACCTCGTAGCCGCGGTCCTTCCAGAGCGTGATCCCGCCGGTCATCGAGCGCACGTGCTCGTAGCCCATGTCCTCGATCATCGTGCGCGCCGCGTAGGCCGAGCGGATGCCGGAGGCGCAGTAGAGGATCACCTCGGCGGAGCGATCGCGCACCGCGCTCTCGATCCGCGACTCCAGATGGCCCCGGGGGATGCTCTTGGCGCCGGGGAGGTGCCCGGTGGCGAACTCTTCGCTCCCGCGCACGTCCACGATCGCGACTCCCTCGCCGATCAGCTCCTTGACCTCGGAGGGGTCGATCTCCTCGATCCTGCTCTTGATCTGGCGGAGCAGCTCCGCCGAGGACACGCTCATCTGGAAACTCCCGAACTATGGTCGGATTTCATGGACTTCAGAAAGTATAGCGCCGTTGTGGCGCGGTTCAAGGGCCTTGACTGAAGAGGCCCGGCTCGGCGCCATCGCGGCCGGCTGCGCCGCTCTGATCAAAGCGAGGGGCCCAGCTCGCCGGCCTCGCAGCCGGGACTGCGCCACCTCTAGGCCCAGCGCTGGCGGCGCCCACCGAGCCAGGTCTCGAGCACCCGCAGCTCGTGCAGCCGTTCGGGGGCTACCTCGCGGGGGTCACGGTCGAGCACGACCAGGTCGGCGAGCATCCCGGGGCGCAGCGAGCCGACGCGGTCGCCGAGCAGGACCTGGCGTGCGGGATTGCAGGTGATCGTGCGCAGCGCCTCCTCGAACTTCAGCTGCTGAAAGGGCCCGAGCACGTCGTCGCTGTCGCGCATCAGGCGGGTGGTCGCGGTGCGCAGGGCCAGGCAGGGGTCGACCGGGCAGACGGGGGAGTCGCTGTGGCACGAGCTCGAGATGCCGTACTCGAGGTCCCGGCGCAGCGAGTGGATACGCGCGGCGCGCTCGGGGCCGAGCACGTGGTCGCGGAACGCTTTCGCCCCGATAGTAGATCTGGTTGATCGTGTGGCTCACCGACAGGCCGAGCGCCGCGGCCTTCGCGATCTGCTCGTCGCGGGGCGACCGTGAAGTGCTCGATGCGGTGGAGCCCCCCCGCGGGGGGGTCCTCCGCGAGGATCGCCTCGTAGCAGCGCAGCACCTGCTCGGTGGCGCGGTCGCCGTTGGAGTGCACCACCAGCTGCCACCCCGCTTCGTGCCACGCGCGCATCTGCCTCGCGCAGCTCTCCTCCTCGTGGTTGAGCGTCCCCGTCCCGTGCCCGTTCAGGTAGGGCTCGCCCAGCGCGGCGGCGCAGTCCTCGACGGAGCCGTCCGCCCAGTAGGCGATCCCGATCACGTCGTAGCGCTCGTCGCCACCTCCGGGGACCGCGCCGAGCGAGGTGGCGAGCTCGGGGGTGAACGCCCCCCGTAAGCGCACCGGCGCCTCTGGCGAACGGGCGAGCGAGCCCAGCAGCTCGTGCTCGGCCGCGCCCGCGAGCAGGCCGATCCCGGCGTCGTACACGGTGGTGCAGCCGCGCATGCGCGAGGTCGCGCAGGGTGCGGGCGCCCATCTCCGCGAGACGCTCGGGTGCATCCTCGAAGAGACTCGCGGTCGCGTCCGTCGGCGATGCCGGCGTCGGCCAGCGCGCTCTGCAGCACGTGCACGTGGGGCTCCACGAACCCCGGCAGCACCGCGTGCCCCTCGAGGTCGACGATCTCGGTGCCGGGGGTGTAGTGGCGTTTGACCTCGGTGAGGGAGCCCACCCCGAGGATCGTGGAGCCGCGGATCGCAAGCGCCTCCCCGACCGGGTTGGCCTCATCCACCGTGAGGATCGGCCCGCCGCGCAGGATCACCGACGCGCTCGGACTCCGCCGCACCGCCCCCCAGAGCTCCGTCGGCGAGGCGCGGCCGCCGGTGCAAACGACGGGACCGTCAGGTTGCCCAGTACGCCCTGCGCAAGCGCAGCGATGCCAGGGCAGCATGCGACGCACATCGGTTGGAGCACCTCTTCCGTGAAGTCAGTCTGCCAGGGGTTCTAACGATACCGCGCATTCGGGTTACACGAACTCGCCTACGGACCTCCCGTCTGCCTACGCTCGATGCTCTCATGCGTCCTGCCCCGCCTTCGGCTCCTCGGCCTCAGCCCAGTCTCCGCGCCCCTCGCCGCACAGCGCTGGCGCTCGCGGCGCTGCCGGGGTGCTCCTCCTCGGCCGCACCGCGCCGAGCGCGTCCACGCGAAGCGGCCTCCGCGAGCGCCCCCTCCGCGACGGGGTTCGACGGGGCGCTGCTGCCGGCGGACGCGCCCCGCACGGGTTCACGTTCACCGACCAGTACGGGCGGCGCGTCTCGCTGAGCGCCCTGCGCGGACGGGTGACGATCCTCGCGTTCCTCTACACCAGCTCGAGGACCACCGCGCCGCTGATCGCCCAGCAGATCCGCGGCGCCCTCGATGAACTGCCGGGGCGACCCGTGCCCGCGCTGGCGGTCAGCGTCGACCCGGCAGGAGACACGCCGGCGCGCATCCGGGCGTTCCTGCGCGAGAACTCGCTGAGCGGGCGCATGGAGTACCTGACGGGCACCCCCGCCCGGCTGCGCGCGGTCTGGCGCGCCTACGCGGTCGTGCCTGCCAGCGCGGGCCCGCCCGCCTACGAACGCTCCGCGTTCGTGCTGCTGCTCGACAAGGCGGGCGCGCCGCGCGTGGAGTTCCCCCTGGAAGAGCTCACCCCGGAAGCGCTCGCACACGACATCCGCAAGCTGCAAGGCGAATAGCCCCTGATATCCTACCCGCCAGGTAGGTATTCGAGCGATGATGATCTGAGCGGGAGGGGGCAGGCCCCCTCTCGACCTCCCCCCACCGACCTCCCCCCAGAATGGGTAGGCATTCAAGATGATGTTCTCAACCAAGGCCGAGTACGGCGTGCGCGTGATGGTCGCCCTGGCACAGCGGGCGGCGGAGAGCCCCGACGGCGAGGAGCCGGTGGTGCCGCTCGCGGAGATCGCCGAGCGCGACGGGCTGCCGCTGGCCTACCTGGAGCACCTGGTGGCGCGGCTGCGCAAGGTCGGGTCTGATCGAGAGCCGGCGGGGCTCGCGCGGGCGGGTACATGCTCGCGCGCGCGCCGCAGGAGATCACGATGGCCGAGGTGGTCGAGGCGCTGGAGGGGTCGATCGCACCGATCGAGTGCATCTCGCAGGACCCCGACGGGAGCATCGTCTGCTCGCGGGAGTCCGATCCCGCCCACGTGTGCCCGACCAAGCTGCTGTGGACGCGGGTGCGCTTCGCGATCGTGAGCACCCTCATGGAGACGACGCTCGCCGACCTTCTCACGGGCTCCGCCGACGCGGTGCTCACGCCGCCCGTAACAGTGGCCGAGCTGCCGCTGCTGCCCACTCAGGCGCCCACCGACCACTGGCGCCCGACCGCACAGCCAAGCGGCGCGTGCCGGACGGCCCGACAACCACCTGACCGAAGGAGACCATGGCCGACCTGGAGATACGCAACCTGCACGTGCGCATCGAGGAGCGCGAGATCCTCAGAGGCGTCGATCTGACCGTCGAGCGGGGGGAGGTCCACGCGCTGATGGGCCCCAACGGCTCGGGCAAGTCGACGCTCGCGAACACCCTGCTGGGACACCCCACCTACGAGGTGACGGAGGGCTCGATCCGTCTTCAAGGGCGAGGAGCTGATCGAGGCCGAGCCGCACGAGCGCGCGAAGGCGGGGCTGTTCCTGGCCTTCCAGTACCCCGTGGCGATCCCGGGGGTGTCGGTGGCGAACTTCCTGCGCATGGCGATCAACGCCAAGCGCGAGGAGCCGATCAACGTCAAAGAGTTCCGCGACGCAGCTGCAGCACGCGATCGAGCTGCTCGACGTGGACCGCTCGTTCACCTCGCGCCACCTCAACGACGGCTTCTCCGGCGGCGAGAAGAAGCGCGCGGAGATCCTGCAGATGGCGATGCTCAAACCGGACGTGGCGATCCTCGACGAGACCGACTCGGGCCTCGACATCGACGCGCTGCGCACGGTCGCGGAGGGCGTCGAGAGGCTGCACATCCGAGCAGGGCCTCGGCGCTCTGATCATCACCCACTACCAGCGGATCCTGCACTACATCAAGCCGCAGTTCGTGCACATCATGCTCGACGGGCGGATCGTGCTGGAGGGCGGCGTGGAGCTGGTGGAGCGCCTGGAGCGCGAGGGGTACGACGAGATCCGCCAGGAGTTCGGCGAGCCGAACGGGAACGGGAACGGGCATGTCTGAGACAGAGGCAGGCAACGGCGGGGGCGTCGCGGTCAAGCCGGGGCGCCACCGCGAGGCGACGCTCTACCACGCGCTGCACGGCGCCGGCGCGGGCGACGGGCGCACACTGGAGCAGTTGCGCGAGGCGGCGCTGAGGGTGTACGAGTCCGAGGAGCTGCCGGTGTGGCGGCGCTCGGGCTTCTGGACCACGAGCTTCGAGGGGTTCGACCTGGAGGCGCTGGAGGTGCGCCATCACGACCCCGGCGCGGGGGCGCTTCCGGAGATCGTGCGCGAGACCCTGCCGGAGCGCGCGCGCGCCGGGCGGATCGTGCAGCGCGACGGCTCAGTGGTGCAGCGTGGAGCTCGACGCGGAGCTGGCGGCGCGCGGGGTGATCCTCTGCTCGCTGGAGGACGCCGCGCGCGAGCACACGGAGCTGTTCACGGAGTGGTACTCCAAGCGCCTGACGTACGACCGCCACAAGCTGGAGGCGGCGAACGCGGCGCTGTGGACGGGCGGAGCGTTCCTGCACGTCCCCGCGGGCCTCGCGATCGAGGAGCCGTTCGAGATCGTCTACGCGATCGACGGCCCGGGCGTGGCGCAGTACGGGCGCACGCTGATCGTGGGCGAGCGCACGGCGGAGTTCCGCGTGCACGAGTACGACCTCGCGGGCGACTTCGAGGGCCAGGCGCTGCACGCGGGGGCCTTCGAGCTGTACCTCCAGGACGGGGCGCGCTGCCGCCTCGCGCAGGTGCAGGATTGGGGCTCCGGGGAGGTGTTCGACGCCTCCACGCGCTTCGTGGGGGTGGGCCGCGACGCCTACTGCCACTGGCTGCCCGCGCTGCTCGGGGGCCACCTGGTGCACCAGCACCTGGAGCTGGCGGTGAGCGAGCCCGGCGGGGACATGGCCTTCCGCGGCGTGTTCTTCGCGGAGGAGAACGAGCTGCTGGACGTGTTCGCGGTGGACCTCCACGAGACCGGCCCCTCCGGCGGGGACGTGCACTGGCGCGGAGCCGCGACGGGCGCGAGCCGCGCGAGCTTCGAGGGGCTGATCCAGATCGACCCGGGGGCGCAGAAGACGCACACCTACCTGCAGATCCACACGATGATGCTCTCCCCGAAGGCGCGCGTGGACGCGATCCCCTCGGTGCTGGTCTCCGCGGACGACGTCTCCGCCTCGCACGGCGGCACGGTGGGGGAGCTCGACGAGGATGCGATCTTCTACATGCAGACCCGCGGTCTGGACCGCACGAGCGCGGTGCGTGTGATCGTGGAGGGCTTCTTCGAGCCGCTGGTCTCCGAGCTGAGGGACGAGCCGCTGGAAGAGCTGGTGCGCGGCAAGGTGGCGGCGAAGCTGGCGGCGGCGCGCGCGGACATCGAGGCGTACGCGGCGAGCAGGTGAGCGAGGGTGGCTAACACGCTCTCCACAGGCACCCGGGCCGACGCGGCGGCGCACGCCAATCCCACGGCGCAAGTCGACCCGACAGAGCAAGCCGACCCGGCGGCGCAGACCAACGCGGCCGATCTCGACGTGCGCGGGGACTTCCCGATCCTCGACCGCTCCTTCGACGGCCACCCGCTCGTGTACCTCGACTCGGCCTCCACCGCCCAGAAGCCCCAGGTGGTGATCGACGCGGTGGCGGAGCACCTGCGGGCACACAACGCGAACGTGCACCGCGGGGTGTACGCGCTGGCGCAGGAGGCGGATGCGGCCTACGAGGGCGCGCGCGAGCGGATCGCGGCGTTCACGGGCGCCGATCCAAGGACGACGATCTTCACGAAGAACGTGACCGAGGCGATCAACCTCGTCGCCTACGCGTGGGGCCGCGCGAACGTGGGGGCGGGCGAGGCGGTGGTGATCACGCAGATGGAGCACCACGCGAACATCGTCCCCTGGCAGCAGCTCTGCAAAGAGCAGGGCGCAGAGCTGCGCTACCTGCACGTGGACGAGACCGGCCGGCTCGACCCCGGGCAGCTCGAGCGGGAGCTCGAACGGGGCGACGTGAGGCTGGTGGCGTTCACCCACATCTCCAACGTGCTGGGAACGATCAACCCCGTGGCGCAGATGACCGCGCGCATCCGCGCCGCGGGAGCGCTCTCGCTCGTGGACGGCGCGCAGGCGGTCCCCCACATGCCGGTGGACATCGGCGCGCTGGGGGCGGACTTCTACGCGTGGACCGGCCACAAGGCGATGGGGCCCACGGGGATCGGCGTGCTGCACGGGCGCGCCGAGCTGCTGGAGGAGATGCCCCCGTTCCTCACCGGCGGCGACATGATCGCCTCGGTGGACCTCGACGGGGCGACCTGGAACGAGCTGCCCTACAAGTTCGAGGCCGGCACCCCCCCGATCGCCGAGGCCGTTGGGCTGGGCGTGGCGGTCGAGTACCTGCGCACCCTGGGGATGGAGCGCGTGCGCGCCCACGAGCTGGCGCTGACCGCGCACCTGCTGACCCGCCTGGCGGAAGTGCCCGGCCTGCGCGTGGTGGGCCCCCTGCGCGCGGAGGAACGGGGCGGCATCGCGTCGTTCACGATCGAGGGGATGCACCCCCACGACGTCGCCGAGATCGCCAACCGCGGCGGCGTGTGCATCCGCGCCGGCCATCACTGCGCGCAGCCGCTGATGCGCTGCCTGGGCGTGTCGGCCACCGCCAGGGCGAGCGTGGGGGTCTACAACACCCCCGCGGAGATCGACGCGCTGCTCGACACGCTGCTCGCCGGGCGCGAGGTGTTCGGGCTGTGAGCTGCCTGCTCCCCCACTGCTGTTCCGGTGGGCGCATGCGCCCACCGGCCAGGCCGCGCATGCGCGGCCTGGGACCTCGCCGCATGCGGCGAGGTCTTCCAAGTGATGAGGGGGGATCCCCGCGCTGATGGACGACCTCTACCGCGACTACATCCTCGACCACTACAAGCGCCCCCGCAACTTCGGCGCGCTGGAGCCCCACGACCTGGAGGCCGAAGAGCACAACCCCCTCTGCGGGGACGAGCTCAGCGTGCAGATCCGCGTCAAGGACGGGCGCATCGAGGACCTGCGCTTCGACGGCCACGGCTGCGCGATCTCCCAGGCGGCCGCCTCGATCGCCTCCGAGGAGCTGAAGGGGATGGAGCTCCAGGAGGTCGAGGGCCTGGGCGCCGACTGGATGCTCGACCTGCTCGGCATCCCCGTCTCCGCCACCCGCCGCAAGTGCGCCCTCTTGAACCTCAAGGTCGTCCGAGGGGCGGTCAGCGGCGATCACGACTGGCCGGTGTAGAGCGACTAGCTCAAAAGACGGCCGCTGGACAAGATTTAGGGAGTGGTACGCGCTCGAGTCGGAGCGGCCCGGGCCGAGCGCAGCGTGCGACACATCGGCGTCTTGGCAGTGGCGCTTATGTAGGCCTGATGCGCTGCTACCTCCGGGCCTACAAGACCGTCCTCATCGAGTGTCATCGAGCCCGCACAGCTGCGGCAGCTGGCCTGGCCGGCAGCCGGGAGGCTCGTCAGATGGCTCAGCTTGTGGGGCAACTCAGCATCCCGGTCCAGACACCCGCTCGAGAGCTGAGTGCAGGCGACTTTCACAGCGGCGTTTGCGTCGAAGACCCCCTGTAGCACGGCTTCGGTCGGGCGTGCCCTCACTCCGCGACCGACAGAGAAGAGGATCGTGTGAGCTCCGACGACGCGGATCAGCTCCTCCGCAAATGAGCGTTCGTCCGCAACGGCACTGATCGACCCGTGGTGGGGAAAGACGAGCACGTCAGCGGAGAGATCGGCGTTCACCGCAAGCAGCTCATTCAAGGTGATGTGATCCATGTCACCAGGCAGGAGCACCCTCAGCCCGCTGCTCAGCGTGACTCGCAACACAGACGAGACGGAATTGCTGGTCATCGTCATACCGCTCCGGCTCTTCCCCTTGGGCCCCGTCATCGCCATGTCGAACGTCGGTGCCAGCACTTCGACGGACACTCCGCCGCCGCTCAAAGTCGCGGGGGTGACCGCTGCGTCGAGATCGCGACTGACCAGGCAGCGACCGCTGCGCTTGGCATCGGCCAATGCGACCAGCAACGTCGCTGTCTCCGGCGAACTCGGATTCTTCGCGGCATCCGCGCCGATGTAGACAGCGCCGATCTCGAGGTCCTTGCGGGACAGAAGCTGCACGAGCCCGCGGGCGTGGTCCAAATCGCGATGCGAGATGACAACTGCGTTTAGACGGCCGATTCGAAGGCGCTCAACAGTCTGCACCACCGCCACACTTGCGCCTGCATCCACCATCAGCGCCCAATCGTCGCCGACCGCGACGGCGCAATTGCCATTTCCGACATCGATTATGTGCAGCTCGCAGCTCGCTTGCGCATCAGACCTGGATACGCTCGCCTGGCCGCGGCTCTTTACCGCACTGCTCACTGCGCCTCGGCCTCGAAGTGCAGAGGCAGTCCCGCCGGATCCACGAACTCGAGCTCCGGATCCTCGAAGAACAGATCGGTCTCGTGTTCGGCGCCGAGATTCACACTGGCAAAGAACGCCCGGCCAACGATCTCCCCCGCCGCCTCGGTCTTGTTGTACTGCTCGCCGAGCATGTCCGCCGGGAAGCGAATGGACGCTTTCCGAGACCATCCGCCAACACGCGCGTCGAGAGCGACGCTATTGTCGACGATCGCCATCTTCTCTATATACAGTGGCACCCGGTGCGTCTCGCGATCGGGCGCCCGTCCATGATCGATCTCGGCGCGACAGGTCTCGACGCCCCTGACGAGCACCTCCGGCTCCACAGTCTCGTCGCGACTGACAAGCACCGGGATCCGCCAGCGGTGCGGCCTGACCAACATACCGACGTCATCCTTGAAGCCGGTGGTAAGCACCCCGGGAATCCCGTGATCGCCGATGACGGCGGACATCAGCTGCGCGCCGTCATAGCAGATGCCACTACACCAATGGCTCAACTGTACGTCGCAGATCACGGCATTCGCGTTGCCGGTGATCCAGTCGATCGCCTGCTCCAGCTTGGATACCTGAGCGAGGTCGGCGATGATCGCCTCGACACCGATGTCCTGAAGCTGCATCTTGACGACCTTGGCTTCGTCGGTATCGTCGTCGAGCACCGCCACCGTGCCGATGTCGGGCCAGGCCGTCGAAGCGGTGCTCACCGATCTGCTCCCTCACGTGGGATCTCGATCGTGAACTGCGCGCCTCCAAGCTCGCCCCGTGCGCTTGCTTTGATCTTGCCGTCCAAATCGGAGACGATGTCGCGCACGATCGTCAGCCCGAGCCCGACGCCGCGGGGCGTGGTGCCTCGACCTGGGAGCCAGATCTCGTCGAGTTTGATCGTTTTCGGAATGCCCGGACCATTGTCGGCCACGTCGATCATGATGCTGTTTGCCTCCGCCACCGTTTGTATTCTAATGAGGCGATCGGACCCACTGCTGGTGCTGAGGGCATTCACAGCATTGATGATGAGATTGGTCAGCACCGACTCCAACGACGCCACCGTTCCGAGGTACCGGGGTTCCCTTGCGTCGAGATCACGCTCGATCCTCACCTTGTGCTGCTCGAGGAGCGGATCGAGCAGCTTGACCGTATCTTCAATCACGGCATGGAGGGAGTACGTGCCGCGCCGACGCTTGCCACGATCCATCAGGCTGCGCGGCACTTGCACGAGCGTCTTTATCCGCAGCGCATTGCCCTCGATCAGATCGACGGGTCCTTCCAGCTCCTTGTAGCGCTTACCAAGCAGTTTCTCGCCGCGACGACGGACCAACCGGACCGCCTTGACGATCGTATTCGGACCATTGGTCGCCTCGTGTGCCGTCACCGCGGCGATCGTGCCGATCGTTGCGAGGGTGCGATACAGCTCCAGATCTTGCGCCGCCACGTCGAGCTCGCGAGTGGTTGCCCGGCGCACGTCACGCTCGGCTTTCTCGAGCGCTTTTCGGGTTGCTTTGGGCGTCGCGGCGATCGCATCCGCCATCCGCGTCTGCGCGCCCTCTAGTGACTTGCGTGCCCGCGCGCGCTCTTTGCGTCTACGCTCCTCCGCCTCGTCCAGGCGCAGCCTGGAGGCCCAGCCCAGTACGTCCTGTACGAACGTCCGCAGATCTTCGAAGGCCGGGGTCTCGATGAACCCGGTGCGGTCGGTCTTCTGCTGCAGGACCGCGTACTCGTCGAGGACCTGCACGCGCCCGATGCTGTTGTTCGTCGAAGGCCGCTCCTCGGGCGAGGACACACGCATCAGGTTCATGTCCACCCAGTCGTGGCCAGGATCTCCGTAGGGATGCACTCGCAGCCCGCGGTGATAGAGGTGCACACCTCCAACCGCTTTCAGCCACTCCCGCAGGGCACCCAACGTCACGCCTTTGGTACGCCCGCGCGTCGATCCGTCTCCGCTGAGGCGGAACACGAACAGCTCGAAGGTGGCCTCAGGCGCCGTGTAGGGCGGATTGTCCTTATCGCGCCGCAGATCGCTGTGCCGGGCCTCCGTTTCGCGCTCGCCGCGTTCGTGATCGATCATCTTGGCCCACGCGTGGCCCTCGGAGTCGATCCCGGCATGCAGCTCGTACGCCGTCTGATTCCAATAGCCCTTGCGTACGAGCCGCTCGAGCTCCTCGTACTCGGGCGCAATCAAGCGGGCGTCGAACGATCCGCCAGCCTCGAAGGGGCTGGCGAGCAGCAGGAGCGCGCGGACGATCCGGGTGACCTCGGCGGTCGTGAACTTGCGTCGCAGATCCAGCACTTCGATCGTCGTCCCGTGCGGCTGGGTGGTTTTGCCGGTCACGAGCCTCAGGTCCACGAGATCGACGGTCTCCACCTCCTCGAAGCGAGACCAGTCGAAGACCAGCGTGTACTCGGTGCCCGGTTTGCCCGCCGGCCGAGTCCGCAGCTTCGCGACCGGGCCGAGCCGCAGCGCCGCCAGACGGCCGAGACCCTTGGATCCAACCTGCAGCCGTTCGAACTGGTCGGTGCGCTCGTGTCGGCTCTTCGAGGAATGTCCCAGCACCAGCCATGAGTGGCGTAGCTGCTTGATCGTCATGCCGAGGCCGTCGTCGGTGATGACCAGCTTCCCGCCACCCGCCGCGACGTCCACCAGCTCGACCGTGCAGCTGGCCGCGTCGGCGTCGTAGGCGTTGCGCACGAGCTCCAATATGCCCTGCTCGGGGCTCGGATTGAGCTCCTCGCCCAGACGCCGCAGCACGTCCGGGGCAAAGCGCAGATGCTCGCTCACCGCGGGATCTCCTCCACGGCTCCCACGGTTAGGTGCCGGCAGCGCAACCGTTCGTCGAGGAACTCACTCGCGCGGTCGGATTCCACGATCCTCACCAGCGCTCGACAGCCGCGGACAGTGTGATCGAACGGTCGCAGCACCAGGAGATGGTTCTCCACTGCAACCGGCCGCGCACCTCGGACCACCGTGGCCCGGATGCGGGGTCCCGCTCCTTGATTGGGACGATTCGTTCGCCCGATCACGACGAAGGGCGGCCGGACTACGGTGCCCGCGAAGCGTCGACGTCGCTGCGGAATCGCTTCCCGCAGACCGCCGCGCCCACGCGCATCCAGGTAGGAATGCCACGGCCCCACCCCAGGGTCGCGATAGTCGACGAGCGCGCCGACGGACACCTCGCACAGATCCCCCAGACGAGCTCCGTGGACGCGGGGAGTCCAACCCGCGAGAGCGGGGGTCCTCGTCCTCCCCACGTCGCCGGTGAGCAGGAAGACGTCCACGTCGGTCAGCGCATCGAACACTCCGGCCGGCTGGATCGTTGCTACCGCCAGGCGACTCTCCACCAAAGCCCTCCAACGTTCGTAGCGTGAGCCCGCACGCAAAACCTCGGGCAGAATCGCAGCCACATAGGCGCCGCGGCTGCTGCTATCGAGCACACGGTCGACGAACAGCGCAGCCTCTGTCGTCTTGCCGGAAGTCCACTCGCAGTCCGCCGGCGCCGGCACACGCCCGTAAGGAGGATTCAAAAGCACGGCGTCCTCAGACAACGTATGGGCCGTCAGACCGTCTCCCATGGTGACGTTGGTAAGCAACTCGGTGGGTCGCTTGAGATCGTCATCGGGCACCGCCCCGCGGCTCTTGGCAGCCAACACGAGACGAGCTCGGGTTGCCCGCACAAACGCCGGTACGACATCGATTCCGAACAGTTGCCTGTTCCAAAGAGTGAGCGTCGCCTCCAGTGAGGTTTCGACCGGCAGGCGTTTGCTCGCGGCAAGCAACAGATCGCCGCACCCGCAGGCCCAGTCGACGTAGCGCCGACGGTCGTGCGGCACCAGGCTCATGAGCCGATCTGCGAGCGACTCGCCGGTGAAGAAGGCCCCGAGCTCGCGCAGCTCCTCGACCCGTATTGCGCCGCGCAGCTGCCGGCCCGCCTCGCCATCAAGATGGGCGTTCAGTTCGGCCCGATCGACAGGTACGTGCGGGCCTGCGGCCAGGTTCTCCAGATGTTCTACGTAGGGGATGAAGCCGCCGACCATCCTGCATAGCTTGACGACGACGGAAGTCGGATGGATGCCGACCCGCCGAGCGCCGCCGAGGCTGATGCAACAGCCGTCTCCCGCCCAACGCGATAGAATCCCTACTTCAGAGCACGGGATTCAAGCGAAGGAGCATCATGGCCGCCACCGACACCGCCAGGATCACCAAGCCCAGCCCGATCGTCGAGGACGATCAGGGGCAGCTGCGAGCGCGCCAGGGGATCTCCCGCGAGGTCGTGCAGGAGCTCTCGAAGATCAAGGGCGAGCCCGACTGGATGGCCGAGAAACGGATCAAGGCGCTGGAGATCTTTGAACGTAAGCCGATGCCGACGTGGAGCATCGATCTGTCGGGCCTGAACCTCGACGACCTCGTGCTCTACTCCCCCCCCACCGCGGGGCGCTACAACTCCTGGGACGAAGTGCCGCAGGAGATGAAGCAGACCTACGAGGACCTTGGCATCCCCCAGGCCGAGCGCGAGCACCTCGCCGGCGTCGTCGGCGTCTGGCGCCAGGAGCCCGTCTACGAGGGACTCAAGGAGGAGTACTCCAAGCAGGGCATCCTCTTCTGCTCGATGGACACCGCCATCACCGAGTACCCCGAGCTGGTGCAGAAGTACTTCATGAACAAATGCGTCCCCGCCCAGGACAACAAGTTCTCAGCGCTGCACGGCGCCGTGTGGTCCGGGGGGGCCTTCTGCTACATCCCCAAGGGCGTCAAGTGCGACCTGCCGCTGCAGTCCTACTTCCGCATGGAGGGAGCAGGCGAGGGCACCTTCGAGCACACCCTCATCATCGCCGACGAGGGCTCCGAGGTGAACTACATCGAGGGCTGCACCGCACAGACCTACTCGGTCAACTCGATGCACTCCGCCGTGGTCGAGATCTTCGTGCACGAAGGCGCCAAGGCCCGCTACACCACCGTGCAGAACTGGTCCAAGGACGTCTACAACCTCAACACCAAGCGCGCCATCGTGGACGCCGGCGGGACCGTCGAGTGGGTCGGGGGCTCGATGGGCGCCAAGTACGTGATGCTCTACCCCGGCTCCTACCTCATGGGCGAGGGCGCCCGCGCGGACCACCTCAACGTCGGCGTCGCCTCCGGGGGCGTGCACAAGGACACCGGCGCCAAGGTCGTGCACCTCGCGCCCAACACCACCTCCAACATCCTCGCCAAGTCGATCTCCAAGGACGGCGGGATCATGGGCTACCGCGGGCTCGTCAAGATGGGCCCCCACTCGGCGGGCTCCAAAGCCCGCGTGCAGTGCGACGGGCTGATGATGGACGGCATCTCCCGCTCGGACACCTGGCCGGACATCCAGATCCAGAACCCCCACGTCTCCGTCGCCCACGAGGCCACCGTGGGGCGCATCTCCGACGACCAGCTCTTCTACATGGGCTCCCGCGGCTTCACCGAGGACGAGGCCGCCGCGATGATCGTCAACGGCTTCATCGAGCCCGTCACCAAGGAGCTGCCGATGGAGTACGCGGTGGAGCTCAACCGACTCATCCAGTTGGAGATGGTCGGAAGCATCGGCTGAGGGGCGATGGCCGGCGCCTGGCGGCGTCCTCAGTCGCTCGCGTGCCGAGCACGCCACGCTCCTTGCGTCCTTGCCATGCTTGGCCCTAGCCCCTCAGCAAGCGCGTATTGAACACCGATGCGGGCGCCCGTAGACACGATTCCTGCTCCGTCGTTCCTCGCCCACCTGCGCTGGGTGAACGTGAAGTCGCTGCGCATGGACCGCCAGCTCGGGTGGCCCGTGCTGATCGAGTTCTGGGACTTCTGCCGGCCCAACTCGATGCGCACGCTGCCCTATCTGAAGGCCTGGCACGAGCGCTACTCCGCTGAGGTCGATGGTGGTCTGCGCGTCATCGGCATCCACTCCCCCGGCTTCGCGCCCGCGCGCGAGCGCGGCGCCGTCGAAGCGGCCGTCGCGCGCCTGGAGATCGCCTACCCCGTGCTGCTCGACCCCGACCTCGAGATGTGGCAGGAGTACGAGAACGCCGGCTGGCCCGCGCGCTACCTGTTCGATCGGCGCAGCCGGCTGTTCGACTACCACTACGGCGAGGGCGCCTACCAGGAGACCGAGCTCGCGATCCAGGAGCTGCTCGGGATCGAGCGCAAGCCGCTGCCACCGCTGCGCCCCGAGGACGCCCCCGGCGCCGAGCTGCTCCCGCAGAGCGAAGATCGGGAGGGCGCCTACTGCGGCCCCTACGAGGCCGGCGGGGTCTGGGGGGTGTTCGACGGGGACGGGACCGCCGTGGTCAACGGCGCGCCCCTGAGCGTCTCGCACCCCGGGTGCTATCCCCTCATTGAGCACGGCCGCCACACCGCGGGCGTGCTCCAGCTCGAGGTCGGCCCCGGCGTGGAGTGCCTGGCGACCTGCTTCACGCCGGGCTTGGCATGAGCTCGGCGTGCTCGCGGGCCGCCAGCAATCCTCTCAACACCGGCGGGCCCTCCTCCTCGACCAGCACAGAGCCACCCGGCCAGTATGGGCTGCCGGAGGGCTGGCCCTGGAGGAAGTACCCGTCGTAAGTCCAGCAGCCGCAGTTGAGCAGCTGGGCGCCGCCTGGCGCGCGCCACTCGAGCAGCTCGTCGTGAGGCAGAGGTCCCGTGCGGTGGGTGTGGCCGAAGACGACATGCGAGCCCTGGCCGCCGATACCCAGACGCGTGAGCACCTCGCCCATCGCGGCGAGACCGGCGCGGCGCAGGTCGGAGCCGGAGATATCGGCCTGCAGAGGCCCGAAGCCGGCGCGGTTGAGCGCGGCGACAGCGAGCGGAAAGCCCGTGGCGAGCAGTCGGTTGCGCAGTGCGGCGCGCCTGCTGCTGGGCTTGTACTCGCGATCGCCACCCAGTGCACGCCAGGCGCGCACGGTGGTGGGGTCGAACTCGGTGTGGGTGCGGATCTGCTGGGCCATGGCGTCGATCCAGGCGTAGACGGGGCTCAAGAGCGCCTCATAGTCCTCGGGGCCGTCGAGCGAGGCGGCGGGGCGTCGTTGCAGGCGCCCGACGGCGCCGATGCCCAGGCGCTCCAAGGTGGGGATCCTCATGTGGCAGTCGAGGTAGTGGCCGTGGGTGGCATAGACATCGGGGCGCACCCACACGCCGGGGTAGGCCCCGCAGAGGATCGCCGGCGAAGCCCACTCGGCGAGCGTCGCCAGCATTGGTGAGCCCTCGGAGGCCGCGAAGCGCTGCTCGGCGGCCAGCGGAGCCGGAGCACGGAGCGCACCGCGCTGCTGCAGCCAGGGCTCGATCAACGCGTGGTCGTGATTGCCCGCGAGAACGATGACCTCACGCCCGGCGAACACGTCCCCAAGGGCCTCGAAGAAGGGTCGTGCCCCGGCCATGGCATCGCGGTGGGGGCCATGGCGCAGCTCCAGCACGTCGCCGAGCAGCACAAGACGATCGACGCCATCGAGCTCCCCGAACAGCGACGCGCGCACGGCGGGCAGACGCAGTAGATCGACCCCGGAGCGTCCACCCAGGTGCAGGTCCGAGACGATCAGCGTGCGCACAGCGCCACCCCCCGCCTCCGGCTCCGGCTCCAGCTCCAGCTTGCCTTCCCGCCAAGGGCGGGTGGGCTCCCAACCATTCGCCGCGGGCGAGGCAACGCGGCTACGAGGCTCCGCCGGCCGCGACGGCCTCGCGGATCGCCTTGGGAAGCATGAAGCGAACGTCCTCGCGGATCACGTGGAACTCGGAGAAGTCCTCCTCGCGCACCCCCCGGGCGCGGAAGAGGTCGAGCAGGTCCTGAACGAGATCGTCTGGGGCGCTCGCCCCCGAGGAGACCCCCACCACGCGCTTACCCTGCAGCCACTCCTCGCGCACCTCGTGGCGGTTGTCGATCAGGTAGGCCTCGGTGCCGCACTCGCGCGCCACCTCCACGAGGCGGACAGAGTTGGAGGAGTTGCGCGAGCCGATCACCAGCACCAGATCGCAGCTCGCCGGCCATCTGCTTGACGGCCGCCTGCCGGTTGGTGGTGGCGTAGCAGATGTCCTCCGTGCGGGGCCCCGCGATGCTCGGGAAGCGCTCGCGCAGGCGCCCCACGATCGCGGCGGTTTCGTCCACGGATAGAGTGGTCTGGGTGATGAAGGCGACGCGCTCGGGGTCCCCCACCTCCAGGGCGTCCACGTCGCGCTCGTTTTGGACCAGCACGATCCGCTCGGGCGCCTCCCCCATCGTGCCTTCGACCTCCTCGTGGCCCGCGTGGCCGACGAGCACGATCGTGTAGCCCTGCTCGGCGAAGCGCCTCGCCTCGACGTGCACCTTCGTCACCAGCGGGCAGGTCGCGTCGATCGTCTGCAGGGCGCGCGCACGCGCGTTGGCGCGCACGCTGGGCGCCACACCGTGCGCGGAGAAGACCGTCACCGCCCCCCTCGGGACCTCGGTCTCCTCCTCGACGAAGATCGCCCCCCGGGCGCGTAGCTGTTCGACGACGTGCTTGTTGTGCACGATCTCCTTGCGCACGTACACCGGCGGACCGTGCAGCTCCAGGGCACGTTCCACCGTCTGCACCGCGCGGTCCACCCCCGCGCAGTAGCCGCGCGGCGCCGCCAGCAGGATCTTCTCCACCGTGTTGGCCACCACGCTCATTGTAAGGCCCCTCCCGTCCGCCCCGCGAGCATCCCCGAATGCGCCAGGGGCGTGTGTGAGCGCCGCGCGCCTCGGGAATCGAAGGTCGGGCCCGATCCAAGGCGTGCGGGCAGTACCCTAAGCATCCATGCCCCAGCGCCACCTCGATCGTCTCACCGCAGTGGACGCCTCCTTCCTGCATCAGGAGGGTCCGAGCTCGCACATGCACGTGGGCGGACTCACGCTGCTGGAGGGCCCCCCGCCCGCGCACGAGGAGTTCCTGGAACAGATCCGCCGACGCCTGCATCTGGTGCCCCGCTACCGCCACAAGCTCGCGCACACCCACACGGCCCTCGACAGCGGCCGCCCGGTGTGGGTAGACGATCCGAGCTTCAACCTCGAGTACCACGTGCGCCACACCGCGCTGCCCGCACCGGGAGACTGGGAGCAGCTGTGCAGCTTGACCGCGCGCATCTTCTCCCAGCAGCTCGACCGCTCCAAGCCCCTGTGGGAGATGTGGCTGGTGGAGGGCCTGGAGGACGATCGCTTTGCACTGATCTCCAAGACCCACCACTCGCTGATCGACGGGATCGCGGGGATCGACCTGGCGACGGTGCTCTTCGACCTCTCCCCCGAACCCCCGCCGGTCCGCCACTCCGGACGGGCGTGGCAGCCCCACCGCGAACCGAGCACCCTGGAGCTGCTGGCGGCGGGAGCGCGGGGGGCGCTGCGCGCGGGAGTCGAGCTGGCGGCGGGCGCGGCCGATGCGCTGGCGCACCCCGACCACGCGCTGGCGAACGCGCGCGAGGCCGCGGAGGGCGTGGGAGAGATCGTCTGGGCGGTACTGAACCCCGCGCCGCCGACGCCGCTGAACGTCGACATCGGACCGCACCGGCGCTTCGTGGGAGTGGGCAGCGCGCTCGATGACTTCAAGCTCGTCAAGAAAGCGTTCGGTTGCACCGTCAACGACGTCGTGCTCGCCGCCGTCGCGGGCGCCCTGCGCGAGTTCCTGATCTCCCGGGGGGTGCGCACCGAGGGTCTCGAGATGAGGGCGCTGGTGCCGGTGTCGGTGCGTGCCGAGGACGAGCACCAGCAGCTGGGCAACCGCATCGTGGTGATGCGCGGACCGCTGCCCGTATACATGCCGGATCCCCTGCAGCGGCTACGGTTCGTCAAACACGAGATGGATGGGCTGAAGGAGTCCAAGCAGGCGCTCGGGGCGGAGGTGATCGCGGGGGCACAGAACTTCGCTCCCCCCACGATCCTCGCGCAGGCCTCGCGCCTGAACTTCTCCACGCGCCTCTTCAACCTGATCGTCACCAACGTCCCCGGCCCCCAGTTCCCGCTGTACGTTCTGGGCCGCAAGATGCTGGAGGTCTACCCCGTGGCCTTCCTGCCCCAGCGTCACGCGCTGGCGATCGCGATCATGTCCTACAACGGGCAGATGAACTTCGGCCTGCTCGGCGACCTCGACGCGATGTCCGACCTGGACCAGTTCGGGGAGAGCATCGCCAGGGAACTCGCCACTCTGGTCGCGCTCGCGCGCAAGGCCACCGTGGCGCAGCCGGCCTGAACGCGCGCGTCCTGGCGTCAAGGGACAAGCAGAGTACGGAGGCAGTGAGCGCTGTTCTCCGGCCAATCGAAGATGGGGCCAGCAGACCTCGGCGCTCAGAACCCCAGTGCGAACTTCGCGTCCTCGCTCATCCGCTCAGGCGACCACGGGGGCACGAAGACCATCTCGCACGCCACCGAATCCACCCCTTCCAGCTCCCCCACGAACTCTTCCATCTGTTCTGTCACCTGCGGGCCGATCGGGCACGCGGGAGTGGTGAGCGTGAAGGTGATGCTCACCGCGCCCCCCTCGATCTCCACCCCGTAGACAAGGCCCAGTTCGACGAAGTCGAGGCCCAGCTCCGGGTCGATCACGTTGGAGAGCGCGTCGAAGACATCGTCCACCTCGACGGACGGCACGGTGGCCGGGGTGGCCGGCAGGGGCGCTGCGGACTCGGCCGGGGACGGAGCTGCGGACTCGGACACCGCTCCAGTCTAGCCGGCTCCCTAGTTATCGCACCCTAAACGGTCCCACATGTACAGCTGGATGCACTCGTTGGCGAGCTCGCCGGCGCGGGCGCGGGAGAGACGGGGGAGCACCGTGTCCAGCGCCTGATCCTCGGCGACCCCCTCCTGGAAGGCCTCCTCGCCGCGGAAACCCGCCGCGATCTTCAGTGCCTCGCGACGGTTCTCGCCGAGGCTGTGGAAGACGCCCTGCAGGAATGCGGTGTTGGCGATCGGCTGGCCCACCTCCAGCGAGGCGTGCCACGCCGCGAGCAGCTGCAGATCGTCGTCGTCGAGGTCCGCGATCGTTTTGGCGTAGTGGACCGAGAGCTCCTGGTCGGGGATGTCGTCGACCCAGGCCCTCACCACCTCGCCCACGAGCTGCCTGCGAGCCTCGCGCCCGATCGAGTCCGCGATCACCCGGATCGCATCTTGGGGTTCGATGAAGCAGAGCGGCATCGCCGCAGACTGTAGGCGCCGGTGTGGACGGCATTTTTCAGAGATCGAGGGCGCGCCGAGCGCGCTCCAACGCGTGGGGGTCCAGCGCCTCGGGCGGGACGCCCATCGTCGCCCGCTCCCCCGCCCCCCAGTTGGCGAGCGCGAGGTCGAGCGCTTCGACCGGCACCGACATCGCCTTCGCCAGCTCCCGCGCGCGGTGCTCGAGGTGCAACGGCTCGCCGATCCCGAAGATGCGCTTGGCGGCAAGCGTGGCGAGGTCGCCATGGGCGGCGCCGGGAGCGTTCGTGAAGTACAGGGCCTCCGCGCGCAACTCGCAAAGTCCGACGCGCCCCAGCGTGAGGAGCAGCTCGTAGCGGCCCATCCGCGCCAGGCCCGGAAGCGTGAGCCGCTCGAAGAGCCGCTCGAAGCGTCGCGCCGCGGTCCAGGTGGGGTCCCCCACGAACGCGAGCGCCTGCCGGCCGATCCCCGATCGATCGATCTGCGATCGCTCGCCGCGCGCCGCCCACTGCAGGTAGGCGCGCAGCGTGGTGTCTCCCCGCGCGGGGTCGTGGGAGCTGCGGGGCCCGAGCGGGATCGAGTCGAGGTTCGGCAGCTCGCCCGCGCGCCAGTCCGCCTCGAGCGCCCGGCGGATGCCGACGAAGGGATCGGGACCCTCCAGCGGACAGAGGTATGCACTCAGAAAGCACATCCACGTAGCCTGCTCGGCGTCCTCGAGCTCGCGCATCTCCCCGTAGAGGTCCGGCGGCGCAGCGGCGAGCGTCAGCAGGCGACCCTGCGCAAACGCGATCTCCTCGGCCAGTCG
The DNA here is from genome assembly GCA_963742275.1 of uncultured Solirubrobacterales bacterium. Taxonomy (GTDB): domain Bacteria; phylum Actinomycetota; class Thermoleophilia; order Solirubrobacterales; family Solirubrobacteraceae; genus Palsa-744. Next base: position 580,691 of record CAVUKU010000003.1, read on the forward strand.
CGACGCATCCCCGGAGGCATGCAGGCCCCGCACCAGTTGCGAGCGGAAGCCGTCGTCCTCGGCGCGGCGTTCGCGGCTCACCTGCAGCCTGGAGCTTCCGCGGACCCGCGGGGATCCGCCGGGACGCGCGCCGCCCTTCGAGGAGCCCCCGCTCCCCCCGGACCCGCCGGCGGCGCTCACCGACCGGCGATCGCCCCGCGCACGGCGTCCAGAGCCCTCGGGCGGCGGGGGGTGGGCGGGTTTCAATACCGTCTCCCGGCAGATCGGACAGCGCTCGATGAAGCGGTTGTGGCGGCAGAACCTGGGCACGCGGCAAGTTTAGGGCGAGCGCGCTACGCGACGGCCTGCACGGCCCGCGGGGGTAGCGGCAGCGCGAAGCCCTCCGCACGCGCCCGCGCGAGGCCCGCGCGGCGCTCGTCGTCGAGCTCGACCACGTAGTTGGCGAAGTCCACCTGGATCGTGTGCCGCTTGGAGGCCTGATAGCGGCGGCTCTGGCGGCGCAGCATGGCCTGCATGTCGCGCCGCATCCCCTCCGGCGAGGGCAGTGCGTACTCGCCCGTCAGATGAGCGGCCACGAGGCGGCTCTGCAGCTCGGCGATCGGCATGATCGCGCCCCAGGGCTGGACGAAGCCGATGAAGTACAGACCCGCGTGCTCGGGCGAGAACACCCGCTTGTAGAGCACCAGGCGGTTCTCGGGCGCCGAGACGAGGCGCTCGTCGAGGAACGGGAAGCTGATCTTGTAGCCCGTGCAGTACACGATCAGGTCGGCCTCCTCCTCGGTGTCGTCCTCGTAGCGCACACGGCCACCCGCGAGCTCCGCGATCTGCGGTCGGACGGCGATCGCGCCGTGGGCGAGGCGGTCGAGGATGCGCGAGGAGACCGTGGGATGGGCCTGCCCGAGGCGGTGGTCGGGCAGGGGCAGACCGTAGCGATCCATCGGACCAACCGTCATGCGCAGCACGAACTGCATCCCGCGCAGCGGCCACGTGAACGGTATGCGGCTCGGGCGCACCCCGGCGTCGAGCGGCCGGCCGAGTACGTACTTGGGCACGATGTGCACCCCACGCCGCGCCACCAGCGAGGTGGAGAGCGCGTGGTAGGAGGCGTCGACCGCGATATCCATCGCGGAGTTGCCCATCCCCACCACCACCACCCGCCTGCCCGCGAGCTGGCGGGGTTCCTTGTAGTCGTGGGCGTGGATCTGCTCTCCATCGAAGCGCCCCGGGATCGGCGGCTCGGGCCAGCGGGGGTTCCAGTGGTGGCCGTTGGCGACGAGCAGCGCGTCGTAGCGGCGCACCTCCCGCCCTCCCGGCACCCCCTCGCCCTCGAGCTCCACCTCCCACACCCCGTCCTCACGCTTGCGGGCGTGCTCCACGCCGGTCTGGAAGGTGATCCGCTCGCGCAGCTCGAAGTGCTCCGCGTAGTCCTCGAAGTAGCGCGCGATCTGGTCGTGACGAGGGAAGTCGGGGTAGGTGGCGGGCATCGGGTAGTCGGCGTACTCCATGCGCTCCCGCGAGGTGTTGATGTGCAGCGTCGAGTACGACGAGGACATCCCGTTGCGGTTGCCGAACACCCAGTTGCCCCCGATCCGATCGGAGCGCTCGAAGCAGTCGAAGGGGATCCCCCGATCGACCAGTGCCTTCGCCGCGGTGATCCCCGAGGAGCCCGCTCCGACGATGCACACGCGGGGGAGCGCCCCCGCGAGTGAATCTCCGTCGAGAACGCCGGAGGTGAGGTGTCCGTTCTGCGGCTCGCTCATCGCAGCCTCAGCGTAGCGTCGCCCGACCAGCGGCGTTATTCGACGCTGACCCCGCCGCTGACGTGCTGCGGCGGGCCCTCGGGGCCCCCGTCGGCGTCGGCGTGTCCAGACAGCGCGCCGTCCTCGGGCAGTGGGCTCCTCGCAGAGGCCCCTCCGTTGCGCTGGCCGGCGAGGAAGCGGTCGACCATCCGCGCGCACTGGCGGCCCTCGTTGATCGCCCACACGATCAGCGACTGCCCGCGGCGCGCGTCGCCGGCGGCGAAGATCCCCTCGACGGAGGTCGTGTAGGGCTTGACGGACTTGACGTTGCCGCGTGGGTCCCTCTCCACACCGAGCTGGTCGAGCAGGGCCTGTTCGGGGTGCAGGAAGCCCATCGCCAGGAGCACCAGCTGAGCGGGCAGCTCGCGCTCGGTCCCCTCGACCGGCGCGAACGGCGGGGCGGGTTCGGCCTGGGCGATGTGCAGGGCCGCCACCCGGCCCTCCGCATCGCCGCTGAAGCGTGTGGTCGTCAACGAGTAGTCCTGCTCCCCCACGCCCTCCTCCCGCGCCTCCTCCATCGCGTAGCTGAGGCGGTACTTCAGCGGCCACTCCGGCCAGGGGGTGCGCTCGTCGGGGCGGTGCGCGGGGGGTTCGGGCAGGAGCTCCAGCTGCACAATCGAGGCGGCACCCTCGCGCAGCGCGTTGCCCACGCAGTCCGCGCCGGTGTCTCCGCCTCCGATCACCACCACGTGCTTGCCGGCGGCGGCGATCTCGGGGGTCTCTTCCCGCGCCACCCAGCGGTTGCGCTGGTAGAGGTAGTCCATCGCGAAGTGGACCCCCTCCAGGTCCCGCCCGGGGACCGGTAGGTCGCGGGGGACACGCGAGCCGGTGGCGAGCACCACCGCGTCGAAGCCCTCGCGCAGCTCCCCCACGGTGATGTCGCGGCCGACCTCCACGCCGCAGCGCAGCTCCACGCCCTCCTCCACCAGTTGGCGCACGCGGCGCTCCACGACGCGCTTCTCGATCTTGAAGTCGGGCACCCCGAAGCGCACGAGACCGCCCGCGGCCTCGTCGCGCTCCAACAGAACGACCCGGTGGCCGGCGCGGCGCAACTGCTGGGCGGCGGCCATACCCGCGGGGCCGGAGCCGACCACGGCGACCGCCTGGCCGGTCTCGCGGCGCGGGGGTTCGGGCTTGATCCAGCCCTCCTCGAAGGCGCGCTCGACGATCGCGTGCTCGATCTGCTTGATCGTGACCGCATCCCCCTCGCGGATCTCGAGCACGCACGCCGCCTCGCACGGGGCGGGACAGAGGCGCCCGGTGAAGTCGGGGAAGTTGTTGGTGGCGTGCAGCTGCGCGATCGCCTCCCGCCAGCGGTCGCGGTAGACGAGGTCGTTCCAGTCGGGGATCAGGTTCCCCAGGGGACAGCCGTTGTGGCAGAAGGGCACCCCACAGTCCATGCAGCGCGCGCCCTGCTCGCGCAGCTCCGCCTCCGGGCGCAGCACCATGAACTCGTGGTAGTCCCGCGCACGCTCGTGGGGGTCACGGTAGGGGACGCCGTGGCGCTCGATCTGAAGAAAGCCGCCGAGCTTGCCCATCAGGCCGCCGCGACTCCCTCGGCTTGTTCCTCTTCCTCGGCGAGCTCCGCCAGCACCCGCTTGTAGTCGGTGGGCATCACCTTCACGAACGCCCCCCGCGCGAGCAGCTGCTCCCACTCGGCGAGCACGCGCCGCGCCACGGGGGAGTCGGTGCGCTGCTCGTGCTCGGAGATCATTGCTCGCAGCTCGATCGCATCCGCGGGGGCCAGCTCCTCGAAGTCGACCATCCCCATGTTGCAGCGCGCGGGGAAGGCCCTCTGCTCGTCGAGCACGTAGGCGATCCCGCCGCTCATGCCGGCCGCGAAGTTGCGCCCAGTGGGGCCGAGCACGACCACGCGCCCTCCGGTCATGTACTCGCAGCCGTGGTCCCCCACGCCCTCCACCACCGCCCATGCGCCGGAGTTGCGCACCCCGAAGCGCTCCCCCGCGAGGCCGCGGAAGAACGCCTTCCCCGAGGTCGCCCCGTAGAGCAGCGTGTTGCCGACGATCACGTTGTGCTCGGCCACGAACTCGCCGTTCATGCCCGCCCGCGGACGGACCGCGATCACCCCGCCGGAGAGGCCCTTGCCGGCGTAGTCGTTGGCGTCCCCGCGCAGGGTGAAGGTCACCCCGGGCGCGAGCCAGCCGCCGAAGCTCTGGCCCGCGGAGCCCTCGAAGTCGACCGCGATCGAGTCGGGGGCCAGCCCCTCGGCTCCGTGTGCGCGCGCGATGTGGCTCGAGAGGATCCCCCCCACGCAGCGGTTGACATTGCGGATCGGCATCTGCAGTGTCACCCGCTCGCCGCGTTCGATCGCCGGCCCGGCGCGCTCCACGAGCTGCCAGTCGAGCGCGTCCTCGAGCACCGGCGGGGGGGGCTGTACCCGGTGGCGGGGTTCGCCGTCGGGGAGCTCCACGTGGGTGAGGATGTGGGTGAGGTCCACCCCGCGGGCCTTCCAGTGGTCGATCGCGGGGCCCGCTTCGAGCAGGTCCACGCGGCCGATCGCCTCATCGAGCGAGCCAAGCCCCAGCGAGGCGAGCAGCTCGCGGACTTCCTCGGCTACGAAGAAGAAGAAGTTGACCACCTGCTCGGGGGTCCCCTTGAAGCGCTTGCGCAGCTCGGGGTCCTGGGTGGCGATCCCCACCGGGCAGGTGTTGAGGTGGCAGGCGCGCATCATGATGCAGCCGGTCGCGATCAGCGGCCCGGTGGAGAAGCCCATCTCATCGGCCCCCAGCAGCGCCGCGATCAGCACGTCGCGCCCGGTCTTCAGCTGGCCGTCGGTCTGCACCACGATCCGCGAGCGCAGCTCGTTGAGCAGCAGTGTCTGCTGGGTCTCCGCGAGGCCGATCTCCCACGGCACACCCGCGGCCTGGATCGAGGAGAGCGGGGAGGCGCCGGTGCCGCCGTCGTGGCCTGAGATCAGCACGCGGTCGGCGTTGGCCTTGGAGACGCCCGCCGCGACCGTGCCGACACCGACCTCGGAGACGAGCTTGACCGAGACCTGCGCCTGGGGGTTGGCGCAGCGCAGGTCGTAGATCAGCTGCTTGAGATCCTCGATCGAGTAGATGTCGTGGTGGGGCGGTGGGGAGATCAGGCCGACGCCAGGGGTGGTGTGACGGATCGAGCCGATGTACTTGTCCACCTTGTGGCCCGGCAGCTGACCGCCCTCGCCGGGCTTGGCGCCCTGCGCCATCTTGATCTGCAGCTCATCCGCGTTGACGAGGTAGTGGATCGTCACCCCGAAGCGTCCCGAGGCGACCTGCTTGATCGCCGAGCGCCGCCGGTCGCCGTTGGGGTCGGGTGCGAAGCGCGTGGGGTCCTCGCCGCCCTCGCCGGTGTTGGAGCGCCCGCCGAGGCGGTTCATCGCGATCGCGAGCGTCTCATGAGCCTCGCGCGAGATCGAGCCGAGGCTCATCGCGCCGGTGCAGAAGCGCCGCACGATCTCCTTCGCGGGCTCCACCTCCTCCAGTGCGATCGGTTCGCGGCCTGTAGTACCGAGCTCGAGCAGCCCGCGCAGCGTGGCGCGGCGTGCGGCATCCTCGTTGACGGCGCGGGCGTACTCGCGGTACTTGGCGTAGGCGGGGCTCTCGCGCACCGACTCGTGCGCCTGCGCATCCCCCGCAAGCGCGGCGTCCACATGCACATCCTCGGCAGCGCGCACCGCGTGCTGCATGAGCGCGATCGTCTCGGGGTTCCAGATGTGGCGCTCCCCGTCGCGCCGCCACGCATACACACCGCCCACCGGGAGCAGGTCGTCGTGTGGCGCGGGGTAGGCGCGGGCGTGGCGCTCGAGCGCCTCCACCGCCAGCTCCCCGAGGCCCACCCCTCCGATCCGCGAGGCGGTGCCGGTGAAGTGGCGGTCGACCAGCTCCCGCGAGAGCCCCACGGCCTCGAAGATCTGCGCGCTGCGGTAGGACTGGATCGTGGAGATGCCCATCTTCGAGATCGTCTTCAGCAACCCTTTGCCGATCGCCTTGACGACGTTCTGCGCGGCCTGTTCGGAGGAGATCGAGGCCTGCTTGCCACCGGCGCCGGCGGAGGCGGATCCGTTCGTGGAGGGTGTGATGAGCCCGCTGTAGATGAGCTCGTCGAGTGTCTCGAGCATCAGGTAGGGGTTGATCGCGCTCACCCCGTAGCCGATCAGCGTGGCGAAGTGATGCACCTCGCGGGGCTCACCCGACTCGAGCACGATCCCGGCGCGCAGGCGGGTGCCTTCGCGCACGAGGTGGTGGTGCACGGCAGAGACCGCCAGCAGCGAGGGAATCGGCGCGCGGCGCGGGTCGATCGAGCGGTCGGAAAGGATCAGGATGTTGACGCGCCGCTCGATCGCCTCCTGCGCCTCCGCGCAGATGCGCTCGAGCGCCCCCTCCAAGCCCTGGACACCCTCTGCGACGGGCCAGGTGATGTCGAGGGTCTGCGCGGAGAACTCGTCGTGGGCGACGTGGCGCAGCGTCTCGAGCTCCCCGTTGAGCAGAATCGGCTGGCGGAGGATCAGCTTGTGAGCGTGCTCGGGGGTCTCGTCGAAGAGGTTGCCCTCGCTGCCGAGGCTGGTGGCGAGGCTCATCACGATCTCCTCGCGGATCGGGTCGATCGGAGGGTTGGTGACCTGCGCGAAGAGCTGCTTGAAGTAGGAGAACAGCGGCGGGGCCTGGTCGGAGAGCACGGCGAGCGCGAGGTCGTTGCCCATCGAGCCGACCGGCTCCATTCCCTCGCGCGCCATCGGTGTGAGCAGCACCCGCAGGTCCTCCTGGGTGTAGCCGAACGCGCGCTGGCGGGCGTGTAGGGGCTGTGTGGAGATCGTCACTTCCTCGGAGGGGGGGAGGTCATCGAAGTGCACGGAGTTGCGCGTGAACCACTCCCCGTAGGGCCGGCGCGTGGAGATCGCGCGCTTGACCTCGCCGTCCTCGACGATGCAGCCCTGCTCGAGGTCGATGAGGAACAGCTTGCCTGGCTGCAGGCGCCCGAGGCGCCTGATGCGGTCGGCCGGGATGTCGAGCAGGCCGATCTCCGAGCCGAGCACCACGAGGCCGTCGACCGTCTCCACCCAGCGCCCCGGGCGCAGGCCGTTGCGGTCGAGTGTCGCGCCAATCACGCGCCCGTCGGTGAACGCCACCGAGGCGGGGCCGTCCCAAGGCTCCATCAAACAGGCGTGGAAGGCGTAGAAGCCCTTCAGCGCCTGCGGGATGTCATCGCGCTCGCGCCACGCCTCGGGGATCATCATCATCGCGGCGTGCGGGAGCGAGCGCCCGGCGAGCAACAGCAGCTCGAGCACGCGGTCGAAGGTCGCGGAGTCCGAGTCGCCCGCCTTCACGATCGGCAGGATCTTGGGTAGGTCCTCGCCGAAGAGCTCGCTCTGGAGCTCGGACTCGCGGGCGCGCATCCAGCTCACGTTGCCCATCACCGTGTTGAACTCCCCGTTGTGGCAGATCACGCGGTAGGGGTGCGCGAGCTCCCAGCTCGGGAAGGTGTTGGTGGAGAAGCGCGAGTGCACCAGCGCCATCGCGCTCTTGGCGCGGGGGTCGCGCAGGTCGGTGTAGAAGCCGGCGAGCTGGTTCGATATCAGCATGCCCTTGTAGTTGATCGTGCGCGAGGAACTCGAGGTCACGTACAGGCCGTCCTCCTCGGAGAGCTCGCAGACACGGCGGATCACGTAGAGCTTGCGCTCGAAGGCGTCCTGGTCGAAGGGTTCCTGGCCGAAGGGCTCCACCCTCTCCCCACGCGACTCGGGAGCGCCCGCGGTGGCACTCCCCGCGGCCGGCGACTCGCCGGGCGTGCCGACAGATGGGTCACCGGGCCCGACGAACAGCTGCCAGATCGCCGGGCGGCAGGCCCCGGCGGTGCGCCCGACATGGGCGGGATCGACGGGCACCTCGCGCCAGCCGAGCACGCGCTGCCCCTCCGCGCGGGTGGTGCACTCGAGCAGCTCACGCAGGCGCGCGCACTCCTGCACCTCGAGCGGGAGGAAGCACATCAGCACCCCGTAGCGGCCCGGTGGGGGCAGCTCGAAGTCGACTACGGCCCGCAGCAGCTCGTGGGGCATCTGCATGAGGATCCCCGCGCCGTCCCCCGTCGTGGGGTCGGCTCCGGAGGCGCCGCGGTGCTCGAGGTTCTCCAGCGCCTCGATCGCCTGCGCGATCACCTCGTGGGTGGGCCGGTTGTCCAGGCGCGCGACCATGCCGACCCCGCATGCGTCGTGCTCGAAGCGGGGGTCGTAGAGGCCGACGGCCTTGGGCGGCTGCTTGATGTGCGAAGTCATGGCAGTGCTCCCGGGAGGGCGGTGCCTCCCGCACGGGCGGGACCTTCCGTGCAGGCGGTGAGGGCACCTGAGGCGGGGGCTGAAGCGTAGCAGCGGACAGGGGTGGCGAACCAGTCGTCCGTCCACATCCAAACGTCTGCCCGCCACCTCGCGTATGCTCATCCCTTGACAAGTGCATCCGGACCTCGGGTGTTGTACATACCACGGCAGCCGGGTGTCCGATGTGTGAAAACTGCCCCGGCAGGGCACCATCACCCAAGACAGCTCCACGCCCCCACTCCGCTGGGAGAAGCACACCGACGATGCGACGATGATTCCTGACATGCAGATCGCACTCCCGGCGCGTGCAGAGAACATCGCGGTCGTGCGCCACGCCTTCGGGGCGCTGGAAGATGCGTACGCACTCGACGGCCAGACCCTTGCGGACATCCGCCTGGCGGTCACCGAGGCGTGCACGAATGTGGTCGTCCACGCCTACCCGGACGGCAGGGAGGGGCCGATGGAGGTTCTCGCAACGCTGCTGGGAGACGAGCTGACGGTGGTCGTGCGCGACGAGGGCAGAGGCATCGGCCCGCGACCGGACAGCCCGGGACTGGGTCTCGGGCTGCCGCTGATCGCCTCGCTCACCGAGAGCGTGCAGCTGGGGCGCGACAATGAGGAACATACGGAGGTGCGCATGACCTTCTCGCTGACCGACGACCCCCACCGCTACGACGCCGCGGTCCCCCATGCGGCCTCCAGCGTGGCCGACCTTCGAGGGAGTCAGTGATCGAGGAGCCGCCGTACGAGTGCTCCGCCTCGCTACGGCTTGCGAAGGGACCGCTCGCAGGGCCGACGCTGTGCAGGGTGGTCTCGATGGTGCTCGCACGGGCGAACTGCCCAATGGACCGCCTCGAGGACGCGATGCTGATCTGCGATGCGCTCAGCGCCCACGCCCCGGCACACGCCGCGGACGGCCAGCTCGCCTTCGCGGTGAGCGTGTGGCGACGGGAGTTCCAGCTCCGCGTGGGCGAGCTCCCCGAGCGGGCAGCGAGCCGACTGGTGCGGGATTCGGTGCTCCCGGGCGTGGGCAACGTGCTGGAACGCATGACCGACGAGCTGCGAATCGAGCCCTCCGCGGACGGGGCCGGCGAGGAGCTGGTGCTGGGGCTCGTGTTCTAGGTCCGAGCTTTCTTGCGGCTTTTCGCCGCCGGGGAGCGGGGCGAGGACTCCTTGGAGGCGGCCTTGGCGCGCTTGCGGGCGGGCGGGGGCGCGCCGTCGCGCTCGCGGCGGGCGCGCACCTGCTCGATGCTGGCCTCCAGGGCGCTCATCAGGTCGGGGGCCTGCAGCAGCTCCCGGCGGGCGGGGGGTTCGAGCGCGATCTGCTCGCCGCCGACCTTGCGATCGATCAGGTCCAGGAGCGCCTCGCGGTAGGTGTCGCGGTAGGCGGCGGCATCGAAGGGTCGGACGACCGCCTCCACAAGGCTGCGCGCGACCTCGAGCTCGCGCTCGCCGAGCTGCACCTCCTCCTCGTGGAGCTCGGGGAGCTCAGCGGTCCGCTGAATCTCGTCGGCGAAGTTCATGGTGGTCATCCGCAACACCTCATCGTGGGGATAGATCGCGACGAGCTGCTGGCGAGAGCGCAGCACCACACGAGCGATCGCGACCCTCTCGGTGTCGTGCATCGCCTGGAGCAGCAGCCGGTAGGGGCGGGCGCCACCGGCACCGGGGACGAGATAGTAGGGGCGGTCGAGGTAGATGGGATCGATTTCCTGCAGTCGCACAAAGTCCTCGATCTCGATGGTGCTGGTGAAGGCCGGCTCCAGCGCAGCGATCTCCTGGGCCTCGATCACCACATGCCGTCCGGGGGCGACCTCATAGCCTTTGACGATCTCCTCGTAGGGAACCTCCTCATCCTCCGCGGAACAGAACCTCCGCTGGACGATGCGCGCGTGATCGGTGGCGTGCAGCTGGTGGAAATGCAAGCTGCGGTCGACGACCGCGCTGTAGAGCTTCACCGGCACGCTGACCAGGCCAAAGGCCAGGGTCCCCTTCCAGATAGAGCGGGGCATCGGGACAGTGTGACCGCAAAACCGGCGATGTCAAGACGCGGTCGATTCCTCCCCAGTCCCGGCGCGCATGCGCGCGAGGGCTTGGCGGATGAGGCGCGACACCTGCATCTGGGAGACGCCGATGCGCTCGCCGATCTCAGCCTGGGTGAGGTCCTCACCGAAGCGCAGCTGCAGGACGAGGCGCTCGCGGGCGGAGACGCGGGCCAACAGCGGCTCGAGCGTTGCGTGCTCCTCGGCGCGCCGGAATCCGCTCTCCTCCACTCCGAGGGTGTCGGCGATGCTTTCCCCCGCCTCCGCGCCCTGGGCCGCGGAGCGCGGCGCGTCCAGCGATGCCGCCCGGTAGGCGGCGGCAGCCTCCAGCGCGTCGAGCACCTGCTCGTGAGACGCCCCCACGGCGCGTGCGATCTCGCCCACTGACGGAGAGCGGCGCTCGCCCACTGAGAGGCGCGTGACTGCGCGATCCACACGCAGCGCGAGCTCCTGCAGGTCGCGGGGGACGCGAACCGACCAGGTGCGGTCACGGAAGTGACGCTTGAGCTCCCCCAGGATCGTGGGGACGGCGTAGCTGGAGAAGACCACCTGGCGGCCCACGTCGAAGCGGTCGATCGCCTTGATGAGGCCCAGGGACGCCACCTGCACGAGGTCCTCCAGGGGCTCCTCGGCATGCTGGTAGCGGCGGGCGAGACGGCGGACGAGCGGGAGGTAGCGTTCGATCAGCAGCTCCCGAGCGCGTGTGTCGCCGTCTTGGCGCACGCGCGCGAACAGCTCCGTGTCCGATGCGTCCACCCGGCTGCCCTCAGGAATCGCCGCCGGGGGCTGGTTGGCCGCCGATCCCAGGGGGCCGCTCGCGGAGCGTGTCGGCCGCATTCCACGAGCATAGCCGCGCGCGTCCTGGGCAGGTGAGGCATAGGGCGCGGTGGGGCGTCTCACTGACCACGAAGCCGCGCGCGCGGGCGCGCTCCATGCGGCTGAGCAGCTGCTCCTGAAGGCCAGCCCGCCCCTCGGCGCCGAAACCCACGCGGACCCACTCGTGGGGGCGCTCCAGGAACCAGTGGACGACCTCAACCCGCGGCGCCCCCGCGTGGAGCGCGGCCAGCGCGTACAGCATCCGCTGCGCACCGTACTCCCGCTCGACCAGCGCCTCCAGGTCCTCACCGGCGGCGACGCGGTCGCTCTTGTAATCCACCACCAGCCAGCTCCCGTCGGACTCGCGCGCGAGCAGATCGAGGACCCCCGCCATCAGCTGCTCGCGGGGTAGGAGCAGCGTGAAGGGGTGCTCGCGACGCACCGACGATGCCGCCGCGATGCGCTGCGCGAGCGCGGTCCCGGCCGCTGAGCACACGAGCTGTGCGATCTCCTCGCGCTCGGGTGCAGATGTCGCGATGCCGAGTTCGCGCGCGGTCGCCGACACCTCCCTCGGTGTCGGCCGATCCTCGATCGGGGGCTTGGAGGGAGCGAAGTCGAAGGACTCCAGCAACCTGTGCACCAGCACACCCCGCCCACGAGCGCGCAGGCCATCCCCGTGGTGAGCGTCGCCGCGTCCGGCCGCACGGTCCTCTGGCATCCCGAGGACGCGTTCCAAGTAGTACCTGTACCCACATCGCTCCAGCTCGCTGAGAGCGGTGTAGCTGAGCGGCGATGGCATCGGTGCGGGTGCAAGCTCCGGGTAGACAGGCACAGGCCCCTGTCCGATAGATGCAGGCTCCTGGTGGACAGGCGCGAGTTCCAATTGCACGGACACGGGCTCCCGGCGGACGAGCGCAGGCTCCTGTCGGAGGGTCGGGCTCACTGCTTGAGCGTCCCGCCTTCCGACAGCGACTACTCGCACCGGATGCAGGGACTCCTCACGTAGGACCTCACCTACGGTGGCGGGGCTGTTCAACCAACAGAGGACCCTCGCCCCACCCTCGCCGCCCACGTCAAGCTCCGTCACGGGCCGCTCCAGCGTGCGAGCGAGCGCGGGCAGCTCGGACACAAGCGCGGGAGCCAACCAGACGATTGGCGCCCCACCCGACCCATTCGCCGAGGGCCAGCGCTCGAAGTCACAGGATCCGCTCAGCAGCAGGCGCTCACGCGCGCGGGTCATGCCGACGTAGAGGATCCGCTCCTCCTCTGCCGCCTCCGAGCGGCGGCGCTCCTCGTAGAGCTGCTCATACCGCAGGCACGCAACCGGCGGGGAGCCGTCGAGGCTCGCCAGGCGCAGGCCAATGCGATCCCCGTCCACGAGCAGGTCCGGGGGCGTGCCGTTGCCGTTGCGACCGAGGTCGGCGAGGCACACCACGGGAAACTCGAGGCCCTTGGCGGCGTGAATCGTCATCAGGCGCACCGCGTCGGGCTCGGAGCCGATGGGGGCGTGGGGCTCTGAGCTCTCAGAGAGCGCGCGGCGGTGTTCGACGTAGTCAAGGAAGCCCCTCAGGTCGCGGCCCTCCAGCGCCTCGAAGCGGCGGGCGAGGCGCAGCAGCTTGTGGATATTCGCCAGGCGCCGATCGCCCCACGCGAGGGAGAGCACGTGCCGTTCGTAGCCGCTCTGGGCGATCGCACGGAGCAGCAGTTCTGCCGCGCCAAGCTCCGAGGCAGCGCCCCGATCGGTGGCGAAGCGCTCGGCGAAGCGCGCGAGACACTCGCGGTCGGGGGCCGCCAAGCGCGCGAACAGCTCGCTCTCGGCGCCGATGCCATCACCGGCCGCGCCCTCCCCTGTGCTCTCCCCACCCGTGCCCTCTCCGCCCGCCCTTGCCCCGCCCATGTCCTCACCGCCGGCGCCCCCCGCGCCGGCAATCGTCGCCCACGCGCCGCCCCCCGCGGCGCGGGTGTGCAGCGCCAGCAGCGCGAGGCCGTCGCTCGAGATCCCCACGAGGGGCGAGGCGAGCACGGAGTAGAGCGCGAGCTCGTCCAGGGGGTTGGCGAGCGCGCGCAACCACGCGAGCAGGTCGCCGATCTGCTGGTGCCCCCAGAAGCTCCCCACGGCGGCGAGTGTGCGCAGGCCACGCTCCTCCAGCGCGCGCTCGTACACCGGCAAGTCCCCGGCGGCGCGCAGCAGCACCGCCACATCTCCCGCCGCGGCCTTCCCGGCTGCGATGAGCTCGGCGACGCGCTGGGCCAGCAGACGCGCTTCGGCCTGACGCCAGAGGGTGGCGGGCGGCAGCGCTCCGGCGACGTCTTGCGCAAGGGGCTGGGTGAGTGAGGTCTGGTCCCCGCGCTCCGACCAGGCGCTCTTGTCGGTGAGCAGCAGCTCGATCAGCGGTTCCTCGGTCTCTCCTGCGCGCGCGGCAATCAGCGGGGTGTAGGCGTCCCCAAAGCGCTCCCCAAAGACACTGTTTACGGCGGCAATCAACGGAGGGCAGGCGCGGAAGTTGTGAGCCAGCGCGATCGCCGCCCCCTCAGCTTTGAGCCTGCGGCGACGCTCGCGAAAGATCTCCACCTCCGCGTGACGGAAGCCGTAGATCGATTGCAGCTCGTCTCCGACGGTGAACAGGTTCTCGCGCTCCAGCAGCTCCAGCAGCGCGAGCTGGCGGCGGTTGGTGTCCTGGAACTCGTCCACCATCAGCAGCTCAATGCGCTCCCTCCACGCCCGGCGCACACCCTCGTGGGCCTCCAGTAGCTCACGCGCGCACAGCTCCAGATCGTCGAAGTCGAGCGCCGCGCGCGCGTGCTTGAGCTCGGCGTAGCGGCGCCCGAACTCCTCCAGAACCGCGCCCGTCAGCGCGCACGCGCGGATCGCCTCGGGCTCCCGATCGGACGCGGGCTCCGAGGGCTCCGCCACCGAGAGCGTCGGGTCGGGCAGCACCGGCAGGCTCGCACCGCGGCTGCGCTGCTCGGCGTACACCCCGAGCACCATCCGCCGCACCCGGTCGGCGCCGTAGGCGGCGAGCAGATCGATGGTCTCCTCGCGGCGCGACCCCGCCGAAGCCGGTAGGCACCCGCCTTCGACCGAAGCCGGGAGACTCGCGCCGTCGGCGCGAGTCCCCGTGTCGGCCAGCATCCCCGTTTCGGTCAGCAGCGCCGCCAGCGCGCGACGGAAGGCGAGCAGGCGCAGCCGTCCCGCGTCGGCCTCATCGAGGATCGCGAACTCCGGATCGAGGCCCGCGGTGAGCGCGTGGACGCGCAGCAGGCGCGCGCAGAAGCCGTGGAAGGTGCCGATCATGGCGCTCTCGGGCCGGTCGGCAATCGACCAGTGCGCAGCCTCCCGTCCCCCTAGCTCGAGCAGCCGCGCCCGCACCCGCTCGCGCAGCTCCGCGGCGGCCCGCTCGGTGAAAGTGATCGCGAGGATCCGCCCCGGGGCGATGCCGTCCTCGCGCACCGCCCGCACGAAGCGCTCCACGAGCACCGAGGTCTTCCCGCTGCCCGCCCCCGCGGCCAGCAGCAGCGACTCGCGCCGGCGCGCCGCGGCCTCCTCCTGCTCGGGGGTCAGGAGCGATCGCAGAGCGGCCGGCGTTTCGGGGACCTCCGCTCTCAACGCTCGCACCTGCAGATCGACGGGTACATGCACCCGCCGTCCCCGAACCCGCAGGTGCCGGGCCGGGCCTCGAGCTCGCCCGCGCGCGCCTGCGCGGCAGCCTTCCGCGCCGCGCCCACGATCTCCTCCACGAGCCCCCGCACCTCCGCGGACTCGCGCGCATCTCCCCGCACGCATCGAAGCTCCACGCCCTCCCCCTCCGCGAGCACGCCCCGCGCGCGCAGGTCGCGGCCGGAGAGCGGCTGATAGAAGCCGCCGACTACCCGCCCACCGAGCAACTCCTCCACGGCGCGCATGTAAAGCGCGATCTGGAAGCTACGCTCCCCCACCCACCTGTCGGGCGGCGGGGCGTGGCTGCTCTTGTAGTCGTACACCACCGCCTCCCCCCCCGGCCCGAGGTCGACGCGGTCGATGTAGCCCCGCACCAGGACCCCGCCGCCGAGGTCCAGCGCGGGCAGTCCCCCGGGCTCCTCGGGGAAGCCGAAGGGCAGCTCCAGATGGGCGGGCTCCAGCGGGCTCTCCTGCTGGCCGATCTTCGATCGGCCGCCACATTCCGCCGCGTACTCCAGGTAGCGCTCCAGGTCGGCCTCCAGCCGTCGGCGCACGCCGGGCACCCGCTCGGGGGCAGTGGAGAGCGGATGCTCCCCGACGTGCTCCTCTAGGGCGGCGTGCAGCAGCTCACGCGCGCGGGGCAGCAGCTCGGGGAGCAGGCGTCCGGAACCCGTCTCCCGTTTCAGCCCCTCGAGCGTCTGGCGCAGCGCCGCATGCGCGAGGCCCCCACGCGCCAGCGGCTCGCCCTCGGGCTCGAGGTCCCTCGCACCCAGCAGCCTCTCCACGAACCACCGCACCGGGCAACCCGCCCACGCTTGCAAGCCGGAGGCCGACCACAGTCGTCGCTCGCGTAAGTCCGCCAGCACACGCGGATCGCGCAGCGGATCGATCCCGCCCCCGGGAGCCCCCGCGTCGCCCGGAGGAGTCTCCGAGGCCAGCGGAGATATCTCGCCCAGCGCCCGCCGCGTCCGCGCTGCGTGCAGATCGCATGAGAAGAGGTCGCACACGTCGTCCACGAACGACGAGCGGACGCTCGCGAGGCCGTCGTCGTCGGCGGTGTGCCAGCTCAGCACCAGCATCTCCTCTGGGCGCGAGACCGCCGCGTACAGCAGGTAGCGCTCCGCCGCGAGCGCGTCCCCCGGCCGACCGAGCCGCAGACCCGAAGCCTGCGCCAGCCCGCGGCGCTCCTCCTCGGAGAGGTAGGGCTCGGGGCGGGCGGGCGCCGGGAAGAGACCCTCCTGCAGGCCGCACAGGAACAACACCCGCACCCTGCGCGCGCGCAGGGCAAGCGGATCGAGGACACTCACCGCAGCGGGCGAGGACGGTGCGCAGGCGCCCTCCTGAGCCCCCATTGCAGCCCCGGGGGACACCCCGCCCACGACCAGTTCCAGCTCGCGCAGAGACGCGATCAGATCGCCCGCGTCGGGGGCCAGATCAGGTGCGCGGCGGGCCAGCTCGCGCAGCTCCTCGAGCGCCGCTCGCCCCGCCGCCAGCGCGCGCGCCTCCTGCAGCTCGGCGGGCTCCAGCACCCGCGCGGCGTGCAGCCGCGGAGCGCAGAACAGCCGCTCGAGCTCCTGCACCGCCCGCTCGATCAGCGGCACGGGGCCCCGCTCGGCGGCCTCCCGCAGTCGATCGAGGGTCTCCAGTGGCCAGTGCTCGGCCTCCCACAGCACGCGCGCCTGGGCCGCCGTGCTCGCACCCGCGCGCCGCGCCTGTCTCTCCAACGTGTCCGCGAGCTCCACGTGCCTCAACACCCCGGGGGCACGCAGCCATGCCAGCAGGGCCCCCAGGCCGCCCTCCCCGTCCTCGAAGGCCGCGGCCAACAGACCCAGCAGCGCGCGACCGATCGCGGTGTGCGCGAAGGGCAGACGGCGCTCCAGCGCGTGGGGAATACCCCGGGCACCGAAGACCTCCCCCAGGAGCTGCGCGATCGTCCCCGGGGAGCGATGCACCACCGCGATCTCGCCCGGCTGCATCCCGTGCCTCAGCAGTCCCCCGATCTCCTCCGCCACCAACTCGAGCTCCGCGCGCTCCCCCCCGCCCTCCAGCAGCCGCACCGCCTCCCCCGCGCTCACCGGGGAGGGACAGCCGGACTCGAAGAGGTAGCGCTCCAGGTGGTGCAGGGCGGGACGGGCATCGGGCGCGTAGTACTCCGCGCGCGGCCCCAGCGAACGGTGCTCGGCCGCGATGGGGAGCAGACGCTGGAAGGTGTCCCCACGCCCCGCGAACGCCACGCGGCCGGGCTCGTAGACGAGCGAGACCGTCACCGCGGCCCCCACCACCGCACCCAGCGTCTCGATCGCGTCCAGCTGCAATCCCCCGAAGTCGTCGAAGCCGTACAGCAGCACCGGCGTGGAGCCCCACAGCGCGGGGGTTCGGCGCAGAGCATCCAGCGCGCGCGCCGCGCGCCGCTCGGGGTCGGCCCGCCCCAGCCGATCGAGCGCGCCGCGGTACTCCTCGAAGAGCCCCCCCAACGCGCGCGCGTGGAGGGCATGCGCGGAGTCCGCGGCGGCCCATGCCTCCAGCGCCCCGCGCAGGCGCGCGGGCGTTACGCGCTCCACCTCCAGCTCCCCCACCAGCGACGCGAGGGCGCGCACCACACCGGGGCTCGCGCGCTGCCCGGCGGTGCGCCGCAGCACCGCGGCGAGCACCCGCTCACGGGCGATCCGGCCGAGGGGCCGCTCGGCGGAGCCGGCGCGGCGGAGCACCTCGGCGAGCAGGCCCCCGAAGCGCTCCACCCGCACCCCCAGCACGAGTCCCCCGAGGGCGAGCTCGCGCCGGTAGTGCTCCACGTCGGCGCGGGTGGGCACCACCAGCAGCGGCTCCTCCGCGCGCGCGTGGTGGGCGCGCAGGGCGTCCAGCACCACCTTCGCCTTGCCCGCGTTGGCGGGCCCTGTGATGAGCGTGATCGGCATGGCCGCCCATAGTGGCGCACACCCCCGACGGGTCCCCGACTGCGCGACCGCCCATAGTGGCGCACACCCCCGACGGGTCCCCGACTGCGCGACCGCCCATAGTGGCGCACACCCTCGACGGGTTCCCGACTGCGCGGCTGGGGATCAGCGATCGGCCACCGCGGCCACAGCCTCGGCCTCGGCGACCGGCTTAGCCTCGGCGGCGGAGACCCCGGCGACGGTCTCCTGGTCGGGGGGCTTGGCGCCCTCCTTGGCCCAGGCCTCGTTGAACTCCACGCGCCATTTGCCATCCTCGGTCTGCTGGAGGGCGAGATGGGCGCGAAAGCTGCGCCCCGAGCGTCCCCGGAAGCCTGTGACGACGCCGGCGGTGTAGCCGGTCTTGATCAGCTCCCGGGCGATCGCCACGGGGAGCTGCTTGCCGGCTTTGGCCTTCCAGATGACGAAGCCACACCCCGGGTCCGTGCGCGCCCAGCAGGAGTAGCCCTTGCGGTTTTCGAGGATCGGGTGCCCGCAGACCGGGCAGGGCCCGAGGTTGGCTTTGGGGATGCGCACGTCCTTGAGGGCCTGGTCGAGCATCTTCACGGTCTCCCCCGCAAAGCCCGCGATGTCGCCCATGAAGCGCTCCCGGGAGTCCTCCCCGCGCTCGATCGCGTCCAGGCGGCTCTCCCACTGGCCGGTGAGTTCGGGCGAGGTGAGGGGGTGGCTGCCGAGGAGGCGCACCACGTTGAGGCCCTTCTCGGTGGCCACCAGGGCGCGCCCGTCGCGCTCGATGTAGCCCACGGAGATCAGCCGCTCGATGATCGCCGCGCGGGTGGCGGGAGTGCCGATCCCGGAGTCCTTCATCGCCTCCCGCAGCTCATCGTCGTCGACGAGCTTGCCCGCGGTCTCCATCGCGCCGAGCAGCGAGGCGTCGGAGTAGCGACGGGGGGGCTTGGTTTCCTTGGAGAGGCTCGTGATCTTACGCGTCTGTACCTGCTCGCCCTCGATCAGGCGGGGGAGCTGCTGATCGGCCTCCTCGTCCTCCTCCTGGCCCGAGCGCTGACCCTCCCCGGTGGCCGCGGCGCTCTCCCCGTAGACGCCCCGCCAACCGGGGACGATCAGGAGCTTGCCGCGGGTGCGGAACACGTACTTCCCGCCCTTCCCCGAGGTCGCCCCCCCGCTTGCGTCGCCCTGCGCCGCGGAGGCGTCGGCGTCGCCCTGGCCCACTGAGGCACCAGCGCCGCCCCCACCCGGGGGCGCGGTGACGGTGGTCTCCACGCGGGTGTTCTCGAAGACCGCCTCGGGGTGGAAGACCGCGAGGAAGCGGCGGGCGGCGAGATCGTAGACGCGGCGGTCGTCGTCGCTCATGCGCTCCACCTTGTGCTCCGAGCGGGTGGGGATGATCGCGTGGTGGTCGGTGACCTTGGCGTCGTCGACCACCCGTCCGAGGGGGAGCACGTCGAGGCCAGCGACGTAGGCAGCCGCCTTGGCGTACTCCCTCTGGGAGCCCACGAGCTCCGCGGTGGGCTGGATCTCGGGGATCATGTCTTTTGTGAGGTAGCGCGAGTTGGTGCGGGGGTAGGTGAGCGCCTTGTGCTCCTCGTAGAGGCGCTGCGCGGCGGCGAGGGTGCGCCGCGCGGAGAAGCCGAAGCGGGTGTTGGCGTCGCGCTGCAACGAGGTGAGGTCGTAGAGCATTGGGGCGCGCTCGCGCTGCTCTTTGACCTCGAGCTTGGTGACCGTGGCCTCGCGGCCCGTGCAGGCCGCGACGATCGCCGTGGCCTCCTCCTCAGTGGCCAGGCGTGGTTTGGCGCCGGCGTGGAAGCGCCCGATGTAGACGCGCTCCCCGGGGAGGCCCCCCTCGCCGCTCTCCCCCGATTCGCCGGGCACGGGCCCCTCCGCGGCCGACCCATCGCCGCCCGATCCGCCGCCCATCGCCGAAGCGCCACCCGCGAGCCCCCCCTCCTCCCCCTCCCCCTCCAACGGGGGTGCGGCGAAGACGGCATCCACGAGCCAGTAGGGCTCGGGCACGAATGCTTTGATCTCCTCCTCCCGGCGCGCGACGATTGCGAGCGTGGGGGTCTGCACGCGCCCCAGGGACACCGCCCCGTCGAAGGAGGTGCGCAGGCGGATCGTGGCGGCGCGGGTGGCGTTCATGCCCACGATCCAGTCGGACTCCGAGCGCGAGCGCGCCGCCTGCTCGAGCAGGGCGAGCTCCGCGCCGGGGCGAAGGGAGGCGAAGGCAGCCTTCATCGCGGAGGTGGTCATGGAGTTCAGCCACAGGCGCCGCACCGGCTTGGCGGAGGCGGCCTTCTCGTAGATGTAGGCGAAGATCAGCTCCCCCTCGCGCCCGGCGTCGCAGGCGTTGACGACCTCCCCGACATCCTCCCGGGAGAGCATGCGAGTGACGACCGACATCTGCTTGCGCGAGCGCTCGTCGCGCACCACGAGTTTGAAGTGCTCGGGCACGATCGGGAGATCCTCCATGCGCCAGCGCTTGAACTTGGGGTCGTATTCGTCGGGCTCCGCGAGTTGCACCAGGTGGCCCACGGCCCAGGTCACGACGTACTCCTCGGACTCCAGCCACTCCTTCTCGTTCTTGAAGGTCCCGGGGAGCACACGCGCGAGGTCGCGCCCCACGGAGGGCTTCTCGGCGATCACCAGGGTCTTGGGCATGGGGCCAGACTAGCGGTTGACCTCCCTCACTGGGTGTCGCACGGCCCCGTTCCCACCGCCGCGCCCGCGTGTTCGAGTACGCCTGTCACGGTGGCGTTGGCGACGCCGTAGCCGCCCGGGGGCCCCCCGCCGGTGGTGCCGGCGAACACCGTGGCGAGGACTTCCCCCGAGCTGTCCACGACCGGGCCCCCGGAGTTGCCGGGGCGCACGAGGCCGCGCAGGGGGGTCAGCAGGCGGGTGACCGGTCCCTGGCCGTAGGCGTTCTGAGTGACGACGTCCGCGGTCTGCCCAATGCGCGCGGACTGCACGTCGAAGGGGCCGTTTTCGGGGTAGCCGAGGATCGCCCCCCCGCGGCCCGAGGAGGGGCTCGAGGCGAGGCTCAGCACGGGGAGGCCCAGGCCGGGGACGCGCAGCACCGCCAGATCGACCTCGGGATCGAAGGCGATCGCCTGCGCGGGGAGTCCCGGGGAGCGGCCTTCGACCTCCACGGTGGTATCGCTCTCGCCCGCGACCACGTGGGCGTTGGTGAGGATCTCTTCCGGGCGCGCCACCCAGCCCGAGCCCTCGATCGCGAGGCCGCACGCGGTGCCGATCACCCGCACCACGCTGCGCGAGGCCGCGAGCACCCCCGGGTCCCGGGCGATCCGCGGCGGGGGCGTCGCAAGCTCCGGCAAGCGGCCCGGGATCGAGGGGAGGGGATCGAGGCGCGCGAGCGCGCCCAGGATCGGGCCCGAGGGGGGCAGCAGCTGGTTGAGCTCGCCGAGGATCGCCGAGCGCTGGATGTCCGCGCGCAGCTGGATCGCCGTGGGAATCTGAGCGGCCACCGCGGCGACGATCCACACGATCCCGAGACCCACCGCGGCGCTGAGCAGTGCGCCGAGCGCACCGTCGAGCAGGCCCACGCCGGGAATCAGCATCGTGGTGCGGCGCAGCCGCCAGCCGAGCCCCTCCAGGCCCGTGGCGAGGATCGCCCCGGCGAGCAGGGCGCCGACGAGCCCGAAGGCGGGGGCGTAGGGGGAGGCCGATCCCTGGGGCAGCAGCAGCGGACCGAGCCGGGTCCCCACAAACGCGCCGAGGGCGAACCCCCCGAAGGAGAGCACCCCCACGATGAAGCCCTGGCGCAGCCCGAAAATGGCGAGGAGCGCGATGAACAGGAGGATCATCCAGTCGAGCGTCGTCATAGCCATGTTCTACCGTTCCCCAGCGTGAGGACCCGCAATGGAGATGGGCAGTGACTGCCCCATCCTCCTCCGGCCGGGGCGGGGAGACACTGAGCGCACGCGGCTGGGACGTGGAGGCGAGGAGCGGGCACAGCCGGGGCGGGGACGCGCGGAGCGCGCGGCGGCGGCGCGCACTGCCGGTGATCGCCCTGGCGACAGCGGCGTTTCTCGCGGGGGCGATCGCGGGAGCAGAGCACTCCTCCCCCTCCCCCGCCCCCGCTCTGGCGGCACGCTTCACAGCGGCGTGGGCGCGGGGGGACTACGCGAGCATGTACAGCGAGATCGCCCCCTCCTCCCAGCGGGAGGTGTCGGTCGGGGAATTCGCGGGGGACTACCAGGAAGCGCTGATGACCGCGACTGCGAGCGGCGAGCGGGTGATGGGCACCCCGCGGGCAGCAGCGAGCGGGGTGGAGGTGGTGCCGGTGCGGGTGCGCACCCGCCTGTTCGGCGTCCTCACCGAGAGCTTCGCCCTGCCGATCGTCTCCGGTCCCGAGGAAGGGGACCGATCGGAGATCGGCCAGCGCGTGGCGTGGTCCCCCTCGCTCGCCTTCCCCGGCCTGCGTCCCGGCGAGCTGCTGCGCAGGCGCACCACACTGCCCCCGCGCGCGGCGCTGCTGGCACGCGACGGCTCGGTCCTCGCGGACGGCCCCGCGAGCGCGGCGGGGGCGCGCTGGCCGATCTCCGATCGGTCGCCGCTGGGCGCGGCCGCGAGCGCGGTGGTGGGAGAAGTGGGGCCGATCCCCGCGAGCAGCCGGCAGGTGCTGGAGGCCCAGGGGGTGCCGGCGAACGCGATCGTGGGGGTGAGCGGCCTCGAGCTCACCCAGGACGAACGCCTGCGGGGCACTCCCGGGGGCGTGCTGTTCGCCGGCCCCGCCAACCCGGCCGCGGCCGGCGGCGGCGAACGGGTGCTGGCGCGCGCGAGCCCCCGCGCCGGGAGCGCCGTGCGGACCACGATCTCCCCGGCGGTGCAGAGCGCGGCCGTAGCCGCGCTGGGGGGCCAGTACGGCGGTGTGATCGCGCTGGAGCCCGCCAGCGGACAGATCCTGGGGGTGGCCGGAATCGGCCTGGAAGCGCTGCAGCCGCCGGGGTCGACGTTCAAGATGATCACCGTAAGCGGGGTGCTGGGGGCGGGGATCGCGAACCCCCAGAGCACCTTCCCCTACGAGACCGCCGCCACGCTCGACGGGGTGCAGTTGCACAACGCCAACGGGGAGGAATGCGGGGGCTCGCTGGTGGAGGCCTTCGCGGTCTCCTGCAACTCGGTGTTCGCCCCCCTGGGGGTGAAGCTGGGCGCAGCTCGCCTCGTGGCGACCGCGGAACGGTTCGGCTTCAACCACCCCCCCGGGGTCCCGGGGGCCGCCGAGAGCACGATCCCGGCGGCCCCCGATATCCAGGGCGAACTCGCGGTGGGCTCCACGGCGATCGGCCAGGACCAGGTGCTCGCGAGCCCCCTCGAGATGGCGATCGTGGCGGCGACGATCGCCGATGGGGGGCGACGTCCGACGCCGAGCCTCATCGCCTCCTCAGGTGCCGGCGCCGCGGGCGGGAGCGCCGGCGGCGAAGCGGGAACGGCGGGAACGGCGGGAGTAGTGGGACCGGCGGGAGCAGCGAAGTCGATGGCCGCGCGCGCGATCAGCGCAGCCACGGCGCGCACGGTGCGGGGCCTGATGATCGACGTGGTGCGCTTCGGCACCGGCACCGCAGCGGCGATCCCCGGGGTGGTGGTGGCGGGCAAGACCGGCACCGCGGAACTGGGAACACCGCCCACCCCACCCGCCGGCTCGCCCTCCTGCGACTCGAGCGGCTCCGAACCCGAGCAGAAGCCCGCGGGAGCCGAAGCGCACGACTCCGAAGAACACGCCTCCGAAGCGAGCTGCGCCGCCGAACACGAACAGAGCAACCCGCGCAACACCGATGCGTGGTTCGCGGCGTTCGCCCCGGCGCTGCACCCGCGGATCGCCGTGGGGGTCTTGATGGTGCGCGACGGCGCCGGCGGAGCGACCGCGGCGCCGGTGGCGCGGCAGGTGATCGAAGCGGGGCTCCAAGCGAGCGCGGCGGGCTAGTGGTGGCGCACCCGCACCCCTCCCCTCCCCCCTCTGCGAAGACCGCGGACAGAGGGCCCGGCGGCTAGACGTCCAGTTCCGCTGAGGCCGTCTGGGCGGAATCGCCGGGATCGACGATCTTCAGCGTGAGCGGGCGGTTGTTCAGCGAGAGGACCTTGATCTTGAAGAGCAGCAGCGCCCCCTGGGTGGGCCCGTCGGCGGCGACGGTATCGGGAGCGGGAATCTGGCTCTTGGGGGCCACGGCCCCGGCGCGGTAGGCGAACAGGTTGGCGGGACCGAGGGTGAGAGGGTAGTAGGTGCTTTCCTGGGTGTCCGTGATCGTGTAGTCCGTCGCGGCCGGATGCGGCAGGCTACTTTCGTTGTAGACCTGCATGAACACTCCGAACCACTCTTCGCCGGGGTTCAGCTGGCGCTGGGCTGGGGTGAGGCCCAGCAGGTAGGAGGCGTCCTCAGTGTCGTAGGGGTTGAGCTGGCGGGAGAGCTGGACCTCGTAGATGAGGGGGCCCACATTGAGGTAGGGAGCGTTTTTGCCGGACCCCCCTGCGTAGCTGCCGGTCGTGACCCGTGTATGGGATTCCCCGCAGGCGCCAAGCGCCAGCACCGCCAGCGCGGCGAGGAGGGCGAGCAGGGTCTTGCGCGGGAGGCGGTACATGCGAGGCGGAAGTCTATCCGCCGGCGACCGTGACGCGCCGGCCGCGACCCTCCCCGCTCTCGATGATCGAGCGCAGGCGGCGCATGGCCCTCATGTTCTTACGCCGCAACCACCCCCTCGCCCCAAGCGACTCCATGAGGCGATCGGAGAACGTGCTGGGCTGGGTCTCCAGCGTGAACTGCACGCGCGTCGTGCCCCCCGCGCCCGGAGCGAGCTCGTAGACCCCGAGGGTACGCACACGGTTGCACTTGCCCCCGCGGCCGACCTCGACGATGCGGTGCGGGGGGAGCACCTCCACGAACGTCACGTCGCCCCAGCTGAAGCGGTTGCCGGGGATGGCTACACGGAAGCGCGCGCCCGCCCCCCGGCCCACGGAGTCCACCCGCGTGAGGTGCCAGTCCTGGAGGTAGTGGTCGGTGAACTCCGGATGGTTGGCGATGTCCTGCAGGTACTCGAAGATCCGCTCGCGGGGAGCGTTGATGAGGATCGAGACGGTCACCGGGTCCATCGCGACCGGCAGTCTACAAGCGCGGGCGGTGGCCCACGCCGCCCTACGCGACCGATCGGAGATCGGCCAGCCCGGCAAGACGCACGCCATGGCCGCGTTCGGAGTGGCGCACCGTCTCGGTCGCCGACGGGTCCTCGCGACGCAGTGGGCGGCACAGCTCGCAGACGACCGCACCGCGGTGCTCGTAGAGGTGCACCCGCTCCCCCACCAGAGGTGTGCGTCCACAGTCGGCACAGCGGTTGCGATCCGCCGTCAGGACCCCCACTCCGCGCCTCAGGAGCACACGCTCGAAGCGTTCGATGTCGGTGACCGTCGCGGGGGACATGCCAACCGGACTTCGCCACATCGCCGTGGACTCCTTCCAACCCGGCGTCCGTTTGGAGGAGACCGACCGGGGGTACAACAGTGGAGCCGCCCCAGTCCGGACCCCCGCCCGGATGGAGACTGTGAAGCTCCCCACTACGGGTCTCCAGAAAATTACAAGCCTTTTAGACCCGCTGGGGCAAGTCTCGATATGATCGCGCAGGGTTCGGCCGGTGGGTGAGCGCAGGACGTGACCCCAACAGGAGAAGAGGAGCTGCGTGATGATGGAGTCTCTGACCTCGGGCACCATGGCAGGAGCAGGGTCCTTTCGCTGTCAGCGCTGCGGCTACGTGCTGACCCTGGCGGCCTCCGACGCGCTGAGCGACTGCCCCGGTTGCGGGGGGGCGAGCTTCGTGCGCGCCTCGCTGTTCAGCGCCGGACGACTCGAACGGGAGACCGCCGACGGGGCCCACGCCCCCGAGGACACCGCCGAACGCGAGACGGAGTGGCTCGCGGAGGTCGGGGAACGCATCGAGCAGCCCGGGGAGTACCTCGCTTATGAGGAGGACGGGGAGACGACGGTCGTGGCGCTGACCCAGGAGTGGACGCGGGTGGGGCGCAGCCTCGCCGCGGACGTACGCTTCGACGACCCCACCGTCTCGCGCCGTCACGCTCTGCTGGTGCGCCAACCCGACGGAGTGCGGGTGCTCGACGATCGCAGCCTCAACGGCGTGTTCGTCAACGACGAGCGGATCGAATGGCGGATGCTCGAGGACGGCGATGAGATCGTGGTGGGCCGCTACCGGCTGCGCTTCCTCAGCCTCCCGGCGCTGTCCGGGCGCGGGCCCGAGCCCGTCGCGGGCTGCCGGCCGGCGATCAGCGGCATCGCCTAGCCCGCCTATTTGGTGGGCGCCGCCGTGTGCGGGAACTGGCTGGTCACGCCTTCCCACGTGGACGGCGCCTGCTGGGTGCAGGCGGGAGCGCCGACCTCGTTGGTCGCGCTTTCGGGCTTGTTGGCGACGACGGGCCCGTGCTGTTCGGGCTGCCCCGTTTCGGTCCAGCTCCCGGTCAGCTGTTCGATGACGATCTGCGGCACCGCGGCGTTCGCAGGTCCGCTTACCGAGGGAGCGGAGTCGGCGCAGGCGGCGGTGCTAAAGACCTGCAGGCCGCCGCTGCCGAGCAGACGGAGGGCCCCCGACTGGAAGTAGGGGTTCGCACGGTTGGTGCCGATCCGATGGCTGTAGACCGCCAGGCCTTCGGGGTTGATCGTGGGCAAGCCCCGCAGGTAATGCTGGATCTGGTGGTTGGCGACGTCGGGGTTCCCGTCGTGCGCCTCGGTGGCGGCGGTGACGTTGGCGAAGAGCGCCTGCAGCTCCGGGACGTAATCGCCGAGGTACTTCAGGAACGGGCCGAAGTTGCGCAGCACCGGGGTGGCGCCGCCGAGCAGCGGCTTGAGCAGACCGAGCGAGCGTTCGAACGCGGGCAGACCCCGCTTGGAGGCGCTCGTCAAAGTTCCGGTGTCGGTGAGCAGGCTGTCGAAGGAGGGCGTCAACACCTTCACGCCCTGCAGCAGCGGGGTGAGCGCGCGCTCCCACGCGTGTGATTGGTTGAGCACGGGGCTCGCCACGGTCGCCAGGCGGTCGAATTCGCGCAGCGTCCTCGTGCCGCGCTGCTCGAAGGTGGGCAGCGCACGGAAGGTGTCGGCGAACTGCCGGCTACTCTGGGCGAGCGCATGGAAGGTACGCTCGCCGTTTTCGATGAGCCCGCGGAACTGGTGATCGCGTTCGGTGAGCGCGTCGAACACCACCCCGGTGTTGTGCACCACCGCGCGCACCGCGCCTTCCTGGGAGGCGAGGATGCCGACCAGCTTGTTGGCGTGTTCCACGAACGGTTCAAGCTCGGCGAAGTCCGAGTTGATCTGTTCCCCGCGCCCGTTGTACGAGGCGGCGAGCGACTGCTGCCACATCTGGAAGGCGGCGCGCGTCTTGGGATCGAGCAGGGAGAGGACGTCTTCGAGCGTCAACGCCGGCTCGACCTGGCTGGCCGGGATCCGCCCGCCGTCGGGCAGCGGCGCTCCAGCCTGGCGCTGAGGGAACAGTTCGATATAGGTCTCCCCCAGCAGCGTCTTCTGGCGCAGGATCATGCGGTCGCTGGACGCCACCGGGACGTACTGGTGGTTCATTTCGACGGTCACGTCGGTCGTGCCGCTGCGGTGCGTCTCGAGGCTGACGACGTGGCCGACGTTGACGCCGCTGATGCGCACGTCGGACTCTTCGGCGAGCGACAGGGTGCGCGAGAGCTCGACCGTGAAGCGATAGCCCTTGGGCTTCAACGGCACTGGGCCGCCGAAGGAGTCCCACAGGAACAGCAGCAGGCCGAAGCAGCTCAGGGCGAAGAGCACGATCACGAGGATGTTCGCCAGCGTCGGCGCGCGCTTCTGCATCTCAGCCTCCTCCTCCGCTCGCCGCCGCCGGTAGCGCGGCGGCGTCGGGGCCCTGGCCGAAGACGCGGTCCGCGAGCCGGGCCAGATTGCTGACGCCGCCGCGCAGGCTCGCGGCGCCGGCCGCGGGGGCCGCTTTGCTCGCCGACGTGCACTCCGCGGCACTCGGCGGGTTGAGCAGGCCCAGGGCCAGTTTCGCCGTCGGGTCGACCTTGGCCACGCCGGTCAGGATCGGTACCACTTCGCAGTTGAAGTACAGCAGTACCTGGCCGACCGCTCCGTTGGCTTCGCCCTGGGAGACGACGCTGTCGAGGTCGTGGGCGCCCCAGTCCGCGAAGAACAGGAAGCCGGCCTGGTTGGAGCCGGGGTTGTAGGCGAGCTCGTTGAAGAATTCGTTGAGCACCGTGAAGCCCGTCGTCAGCTGGGGCAAGGCCTGCGCGAAGTCATGCAGCGAGGGCTGCAGCTGGTTGATGACCGGCAGGATCTGGCGGAAGAGCGGCCGGACCTCGTTCGCGAGGATCGGTGTCGTCTGCCTGAAGAACGGCTGCGAGGCGCGCTCCGCCGGCGCGAGGTCCTTGGCGAAGGGCTCGAGCGCGTGCAACGTGGTGCCGGTCACGTGGGCCGCGGTGGTGAGCTTGCCGAAGCTGTGGTTGGCCTGTGTGAGTACGCCGGGCAGCTCGTGCAGGGTTGCCTGCACCGCGCGGTCCTGCGCCGCGAAGGTGGCGAAGACCGCGTTCGAGGAGTCCACGAGCTGGGCGAGCTGGGTGTCCTTGTTGCCGAACGCTTCCAGCAGCAAGCGGAAGTTGTGGATCCCGTGCTTGACGTAGTACTGGCGCTTGGCGACTTCGCGGCCGATTTCCTGGAACTCGCGGGCGAGCGGGTCGAAGCGCTTCAAGGTGGCAGCGAGGTTGGCGCCGTTGCCCTGAAGGCCCTGGGCGGCCCCCGCGAGCAGCTCCTGCAGGTAGACGCGCGTTTCGCCGTCGAGCGCAGCGAGGAGTTCGTCGAGGTTGCCGTCCGGACTGGTCTGGGTTATCGGGACCGTGTACCCGCCGGGCACACGCCCCGCGGCTGGGCTGCCTGGCGAGACCTCGACCGTCTCGTCCTTGAGCCCCGTCTTGGGACGCAGCAGCATCGTCGCGTTGCGGTAGATGTAGCGGGCGTACTTGGGCGTGAGGTGCATGCTCACCACCGCCCTGCCTTCATGCAGCTCCACGCTCGAGATTTCGCCGATCTTGGCGCCCGCGATCGTGACCGACTGGCCCTGGCCGGGGGTGACCGCCTGGGCGGTCTCGAATTCGCCCTTCAGCACGAAGGTTTCGCGGCCGACGATCGGCACCCACGAGGGCACCGAGAGGCGCTCGTGAGCGAGAATGTAGCCGGCGCTCCCCGCGGCGATCACGACCATCGTCACGACCGCTATGAACGCCGTGCGGTAGCGCTCGATCTGGTCGCGGATCCCCCGCCCGCCGTCGTTTGTCTCGGGCGCCATCATCCACCTCCGTCCGCGGGGCCCGAGGCGAGCGGGCCATTGAAGTTGGGCAGTGCCTGCGTGTCGCAGGGCACGAGCGGCCGGTATGGCGGCTCGCTGCCGGCGAAGCGCGGACGGGTCCCTTCGGGGGCGAGAGCCGTCTCGGCGATCAGCGGTTTGGTGCCGGGCACCGCACCCGGCTTCACGACCGAAGCCGGCGGCGAGAGGACCGCGTTGCCGCTACCCCCAGCGATGAAGCGCCCGCCGCCGCCGTTGCCGTCGAAGTTCTGGCTGAGACCGGCGAGGCCCGCCATCGCGTACCAGAACTCCTTGTAGACTTCGACGCCAGAAGTGCTGGATCCATCCTGAAGTTCGGTTTTGATGGCGGGGTAGAACACCTTGGTGAAGCACTGGTTGAGCCGGGCGAACTGGTGCTGGAAGGCCGTCTGGCTGCCGAGCAGCCCGGCGATCGCCGGGGCCGCAGTTTTCAGGCCCGCGGCGACTCCCCCGAGCTCGCTCGGCTCCAGGGCCGCGTCGGTCTGGGTGATGAAGGGGTAGGCGGCGGCGGTGACGGCAGGGATCCCTTCCACGCCCGGGATCAGATCCAGCGCAAAGGTCCGGATCGACGGAGCGGCGCGTTCCAGTTCGGCGAACCCTCGATCGGCGCCGTGCAGCGCGCCCGGCAGCTCGGCGACCGTCGTGCGCAGGCTCGGCGACTGCGCGGCAAAGGAGTGTAGGAAAGTGCTGAAGTGACCGAACAGTTCGCCGAGCTGCTGCTCGTGCATGTCGAGCTGGGCGCTCAGCATTTCGACGCTCGCGATCAGCTTCGAGAGGTCGTGGGTTTCGGTCCCGGCGATCGCCTGGGCGACGATCGCATTGTCGCGCAACGCTTCAGGTCCGCGCTGGAAGGCTTTGTTGAACGCCTGCGAGGAGTTCAGACCGCGAACTTCGGGCGCCTGTTCGGCGTCCTCTTCCGGAGTCGGCTTGGCGGTGAGCGCGGCGCCGTATTCGGTCAGGAAGGTCTGCAGGTTGGCGCGCGTGTCGGTGTTGAGCGCATCGAGCACCTGGTCGAGCTGGACGGGGTCGGAGGTCTGGGCGACCGGGATCGTGGCGCCCGAGGAGAGCGCCCGCGCGGAGGGGCTGCCGGGCTGCAGTTCGACGAAGAAGTTGCCTTCCAGGAAGATCCGCGGGCGGATCTTGAGCGTCGCGTCTTCGTGGATCGGCAGGCCCTTGCCTTCGATTTCCATGCTCACGAGCGCGGCGCTGCCCTCACGCCGGGTGGAGGTGACCTTGCCGACGTTGACCCCCGCGATCCGCACCGGTGCCTTGGGGCGGACGTTGACCGCCGAGTTGAACACCGCGTTCAGGCGGTAGCCGTGCTTGAACGGGACGTGCTTGGTGAAGCCGAAGTACACCGCAAGCGCGACCACCACCAGGAAGATGGCTCCGACGCGCACGGGGTTGGAGCGCTTCTGCAACTCGGAGACCGCAACCTCCCGGCGGCGCCACCAGCGCGTGCGGCTCATTTTCCGCTCCCCCCGCTCTTGCTCTTGCCCTTCCCTTCGCTCTTGCCTTTGCTCGCCGCGGGCCCTTCCTTCGGGAAGTACCTCTGCACGGAGGCGGGGTAGGTTTCCCCGAACAGGCTTTCGCTGCGCTTGGTCGCTTCATGGTTCGTCCCGAGGGTGGTGGAGGTGTTGCCGATCACCATCTGGCCGGCGAGGTAGTGCACGTTGCCCGCTTCGCACTCCCGGGGCTGGCCGGGGCCTGCCACGTAGGGGTAGGGGTTGTAGTGCAGGTAGTTGTCCGGAATGACCTGGCCGGTGCCGTTCTTGTCCTGCGACCCTCCGTTGGCGGGCGCCGCGGACTGCAGACCCTCGTTGTTGGGGCCCGCGGGGCTGAGAATCGCCCCGACGCGCGCCAGCGTGCCGTTCCCGACGCTCTCGGCCAGCAGGTTGGCGACGTTGCGGAACGCGAGCGTCGCGTAGTTGCAGGTGGCCTGCGCGGGCGCGATGCCTTCAAGCAGCGGGATCCCGAGCTGCGCGGTGCGGGTGAATTCTTCAAGGCCCAGGGATACGACGGGGTCCTTTGCGAAGACCTCGAGCGCCTGCAGCGCGCTGGCCAGCTGCTTGTTCAGCGAGGTGGCGGCGCGCAGGTTGACGGCGCCGACCGCGAAGGCGTGACCGAGCGGGGCCGCGACGGTCCGCAGGAGCTGCGCGCTCGGTCGCAGCAGGTGCAGGAACGTGGCGGCCTGCTCGATCGCAGGTTCCTCGAAGGGCAGCGAGTGGATCGCCTGGCGCAGCGCCGCCGGCCCCCCTTCGATCGTCCGTTCGAGCGATGAGGAGGCACCTGCGAAGGCCGTGAAGAAGGTGTCGAGGTGACCTGAAGAGGGAGGCCTGCGTCTCGGCCACCGGCGCGACCTCTTTGGCGGTTTTGTCGAATGCGATGAACAGCTGGCCAAGGCCGGTCTGCGAGGAGGCAAGGTTGTGCAGCACGGGAACCGCCCTCTGGGCGAGCGGGCGCAGCATGGCGATCGTGTTGTTCAGTCCCAGCCCGCGCCCGGCGAAGGAATTGCCGAAGGTATCGTCGTCCTGCGCGATCGCGATCCTCGTTCGCTTGTCGAACATATTGAAGAAGTTCTGTATCTGCACCGGTTCGCCCGACTGTGAGGCCGAGATCGTGGCTCCTTCGGGGAGTTTCGCGCTGGAGCGCCCGCGCGTCAGTTCCAGGTACTTCAGGCCGATCGTGGAGACCGACTCCACACGTGTGCGCGTGTCGACCGGCAGCGGTCCCGCGTGCTTTTCGAGCTTGAGGCTGACGATCGCGGTGATCTTGCCGGTGGCGGGGTTCTGGTGGGGGACGAGCCCGCTCACGATCCCCACCCGGTTGCCGGCGAGCCGTACCTGGTTGCCCTTCTCCAGGCCATAGGCTTCGGGCAGTTCCGCCTTGATGCTGATAGGTCGGAGTGAACGGCAGCCCGTTGTTGGCGTTGTAGGAGATGTACACCGCCACGGCCGCGATCAGCACGGTGAGTCGCCCCGATCAGCAGCGGGCTTGCGGCGAGAGAGCTGCGGCGGCGGGGGTTCATCACGGCACCTGCGAGGGGTCGCAGCCGAGCTGTCCGTTGTCGGCGAAGGGCGCCGAGCCGTCGGCCGGCGACGGCGTGGCGGCCGCGCCGGGGCAGCGGCGCAGTTCGTGGGTGTGCAGGCCCTGTAGGCCCTGCGGCGGGTTCACCGGGGTGAGCGTGTTCCCGGCGCCGAGCTTGAAGTTGTCGAACACGGGGCTCAGGCGCGCGTAGTTGCCGTTGCCGTCGTAGTAGCCCGCACTCGTGCCGAAGTCGCGTAGCGCGCCCACGAGGTCTGGGGCGTAGGGGCCGAAGAAGGCGGTCACCGGCACCGATTCCTTCAGCGCCTTGAGAGTTTCGGGCGAGCCGCTCGCCAGCGTCTGCGCGAGCGCGGGCAGCGCGAGCGCGGCATCGGTGAGATCGTTGCTCGGCCCCGGGCGGCTGAACGCGAGGCTGAGGTTGTGCAGCACCGGTCCCGCAGCGGTCACCAGCGGCTGCAGCTTCGTGAAGAAGGGAGCCAGCTGCTTGGTGTCGGGACCCGCGACGCTCGCCAGCCGGCGCAACGCGGCGAACGTGGAGGGCAGCTGAGCGAACGTGCGGTTGCCCTGCTGGATCACGCCCGGCAGCTCAGCCACCCCCCGTGCGAGGCTCGCCTGGTTGGCACCGAACGCCTGGAAGGCCTGATCGCCGTTGCCGATCGCGCTCGTCACTTCGGTACGGTGCTGGGCGATCGTGGTGAGCGCCTTGGAGGTCTGCACGAGGAAGTTGGTGAACGTCCGCTGGTCGTTCGTCAGCTCGGCGAAGAGGTGATCGGCCGCGGCGAAGGCGGGGCTGAAGTAGTCCGCGGAGATGCCCGCCAGCTGGGTGACGCCCGCGTACTGTTCGGCGGTGCCCTGGAAGAGCTCCTGCAGGCCTTTGCGCGTGCGCGGGGTGAAGGTGTCGAAAAGCTGGTCGAGATCGGTCGTTCCCTGCGCGGACCCCGGAGGCAGCGTCGCGCCGGAGGGCAGCGCCGGCGCGTTGTTGGGGCCCGGGGAGAGCGCCACGTAGCGCCCCGCGTCGGTCGTCAATGAGGGCACCCTGATCTGCGCGGTCGTGCCCTGGTGCAGCGGCACCAGCGAGCCTTCCACGTGGATCGTGATCAGCGCTTTGTATTTGGGGGTGAGCGTGATGCCGGTGACGCTTCCCACGGGAACGCCACCGACCTGCACCTGGTCGCCGAGCACGATCTGGCTGGCGTTTTCGAGCTCGAAGCGGTAGGTGGCCCCGCCCCCGCCGGAGAACACGAGGTAGGCGACGATCGCCACCACCAGCGCCAGCCCTCCGACTGCCAGCCAGCGGCCCACGCTCCGTGGTGGCGGAGAGGCCGGTCGCAGCGGTCCCGGAGGGCCTCCCGGCGGGGGAAGCGGACCGGTTGGGATCCCGCCCGTCCGCGGCGGTGGCGTGGTCGTGGCCATCTCTCACCCACCGCCCGTGCTGTTGGAGGGAGTGCCTGCCGCCGGCCCACCGGCGAGCGGAGTGCCGCTGCCCAGGTCCGGGATCGCGGCCGCGGAGGGCTTGCCGGACACTTCCGGCTCGGGGATCTCGCCGATCTGGGCGATCAGCTGCAGCCACTGGCTGGGGGTGAGCGGCGAGCTCGCCGCGGTGGCCACCCGGGCGCCGCGACGGGAGGAGGCCCCTGAGAGCGGGGACGCGAAGGCGACATGGATCAGGCCGTGGTAGCCGGGCAGCGTCAGCGTGTTGTCGGTCCCCGGGTAGCTGACCGCACTGATGATCTCGGTGGGCTTCATCGTGCCCTGGAGCCGCAGCAGCCTGCGCACCGCGATATCGGTGACCGATCCCGGCCCTTCGTGCCCGGCGATCGGAGTGCCGTTGATCGCGTGGATGTCGAGCTCATCGCCGGCGGAGCCGACGGCGTTGCCCGCGCCCGCCTCGCGCGCACCGGTCCTGTGAGCGCAGCCGGCTGCCGAGACCGTCGGACTCAGCCCGGAGACGGAGAGGAACTCGAGCGTCGCGAGCACCCGCCGATCGACCTCGCCTGCCCGCACCGCGCCGTGCTCGCACACGGGGAGGTGGACGCCGGGATCGCGTAGAACCTGCTGCTCGAGCTGGGGCTTGGACTCGAGCAGCACCTGCCCGACCGTGGGGGAGGTCGCGAGGAACGGGTTCTCGCCCTTGGCCCTGAAGACCGAGGTCTCTTCCAAGCGCACCCAGCCGTCGAGGATCGGCTTGGGATCGATCAGCGGTGCCCCCGCGCCGGCGGGTCGGATCTGGAAGAGCATGTGCGGCTCGCCCCCGGCCAGGCCGCTCTGAGCGGCCGCGGGGACGCCGGTGGTGGGGGTTTCCGGTTCGCCGGCCGCACCGATGTGCCCGAGCACGGTTCCCGCGAGCACCTGCACGCCGGGAACCAGCGCGTGCAGGTACACCTCGTTGGGTCCCGCGCGGAAGACCCGCGGCGCCGAGGAGACCGCGGCGGGCGGAGCGGGGAGCGTCGGCGGTGGCGACGTGGGAGCCGGGGCAGGCGGCGTTTCCAGGGCGCTGGCCGCCCCCATCGCCAGGCCCGAGCTGACGGCTCCCTGCGAGAGCGGCGAGTGCGGCTGCACCCCAGCGCTCGCGGGGGTGCTCGGCGGGAGGGGAGCGACTGCGCCGGCGCCGTGGGAGCCGGGTTCCCCGGGCCGTCTGATCCGCGCGCTGACGGCGCTGTCCACGCGCGGCTCCAGCACCGGATAAAGCGCGGCGACGCTGCCAAGCTGGGCGTAGGTGTAGGTGTTGCCGTAGGCGTCCCGCAGGGAGATGTAGCGACCCAGCGCCGGGGAGTCGCCGGCGGCGGTTATCTGCCCATCCTGCACCGCGATCACGGGCGCCCCCGCCTGGGCGTAGATCACTGTCCCCGCGAGCGTCCTGGAGGGGTGCCCGGGTTCCCCGTCCGCCGTGGGGAAGCCGTCGGTGAAGTGTGCTTCGGCGTGCACTGGGAAGCGCGATTCGGTCAGGCCGGCGATCGCGCTCAGTAGTTCCGGCGGCGTGCCCCCGAGCAGCTGTGCGCGCAGCATCACCGATTCGACGTAGGCCGCGGAGTGGTTGTAGGAGTAGACCGCCGCGCGGATGTTGCGGGCGCCACCGGCGGCCTGGAGGTAGCGAGCGGCGGCGAAGATCGCGTCGGCCGGGTTGTAGGGGTCCTCGTAGCCTGCACCGGTGGCGTCCACCCCATACTGAGCCCAGGAGGAGGGCAGGAACTGCATCCAGCCCTCGGCGCCGGCACTGGAGAGGTTGAGGTCCCGCCCGTAGTCGGTCTCGACCTCGTTGATCGCCGCCAGCACCGGCCAGGGGACGCCGTAAGCGGTGCCCGCCGCCTGGTAGATCGGCAGCAGGAACGGGGGGATGCGGAAGCTTTCGATGAAGAAGTCCGGGATCCCCGAGATCGGCGCACCGAGCGCGCCGGGAAGCGGCGGGGTCAGCGCCGAGGGTGCCGGAGCAAGCGAGCCCGGGTGCCCCTCGCCGGAGGAGCTTCCAGTGCCCGGCTTCCCCTTGCCGGCCCCGGTCACGCGTGCGCCACGCCGGTCGGCGCCGTGGAGGCTTGGGGACCCTCCCGCCCCGCCGGGTGCGCCCTCGGCCTGCGGGCTCTGGGTGCTCACTTCGGGCGCGGCGCTCGTCGCAGTGGTTTCCGTGCCCCCCGGAGCGGGGGCCTGCGGCACTTCGGTTTCAGTTTCGGCTTCCGCGCTCGGGGCCGCCGTCTGACCGTGAACGCCCACAGGCGCTTCAGCTTCAGGAGCCGGCGCGGTGGTGGTTGCAGTGGTGGTGGAGGAGGAGGAGGCGCTGTTGTTCGAGCCCGCAGTGGATGTTTCGCCTGTGGAGGAGAGCCCACCCGCCCCGGGAGCACCCGGCGTTTCGCCCTGCGCCGCAACGGTGCTCACGGCCAGCAGCGTCAGCGCAAGCATCCCCGCGAGGACGAGCCGCAGACGAGCGCGCGGAGCGCGGTGGTTGCGTGGTGGGATCCGACCGTGGTTGCGGCGTGGTGGGAGCATCAGTTGCCGAGCAGGTAGTTGAGCAGCAGCCCGCCGGCTTCGGAGCTTTCGCTCGGCGGTGTGTAGTAGGTGGTGCCGGCGCTCGCCCCTCCAACCGGCTTGGCGGCGGCCGCCGGGGTCGCCGCGGAGGAGCCGGCGCCAATCGGGCCGGCGGTTCCTTCGGAGCCGGGGTACTTGGCCATCGCCTGGGCGACGGTGTCGCCCTGGAGCAGAGCCTCGACGCGATCCATCGAGAGGCTCGTATCGCTCGCGTTCGACGCGGCGCTCGCCTGCGCGGAGGAGGAGGTCGTGCCGCCCAGGAAGCTCGCTTCGCAGCCGCCGGTGGGGGCGATTTTGTAGGCGACGCAGAGGGCGTCCGGCACCACCGAGGCGCGGATGAAGTGGCCGAGGGAGTTGTAGCCGTTGGTGGCGTTGGTGCCGAGGAAGATGAGGTCGAGCAGACGCTCCAGGCCGCCCGTGGAGCGGAAGCTCGAGAGCAGCGAGGAGAAGTTGCTCGCGAACGGCTTGGCCGCGGCGCCGAGCGCCTCCACGCGGTTGAACAAGGGCTGCGAGGCGACCAGCCCGGAGCCGATGCCCTTGGAGGCCTTACCCAGGCTCTGGAAGAACTGCGTCGAGCTGGTGGAGAACGGCCCGAGGCTCTCGAACGTGCGGTCGATGCCGGGAGCCGCGACGCCGAGGTCGGTGAGGGTGGGCGTGGTCTGTTCGGCGAACTGGTCGAGGCGTTTGAGGTAGGGACCGAGCTCGCGCACGAAGGCGGGGAGGTTGGCGAGGTTCTCGGCGAGCGCACCGCGGTGGCGGGCTGTGGCCGTCTGCACGGTGTTGGCCTGGGCAAGGAACCCGGCGAACTGCCGGCGTTCGCGGGCGATCGGGGCGAGCGCCCGGTCGCCTTCGACGGCGAGGTCCCCGAGCACCTTGTTCTGGGAGGCGAAGATGCCGATGACCTTTTCCAGTTCGCGCAGCGCCGGGTTGGAGCGATGCAGGACCGCGTTCAGGTCGCTGCCGCGCCCCGCGAGGCCGGCGCCGAGTTCGTTGAGGATGATCGTCAGGCGCTGGTTCTGGGGCAGGTGGGTGATGTCGCTGAGCTGGTCCACCCCGACGGGGCTGGAGGTGTTGGTCACCGGCAGCAGCCACTGCCCCGCGCCTTCCTCTCCCGCGGGGATCCGGTGCAGCGGCGGCGGCAGCGGGGCACCTTCGGCGCGCGACTGGGTGGGGAGGCAGTTGACGAACTTCTCACCGATCAGCGCCTGCGGTTCGATCGTGCAGCTCGCGTCCGCGCGGAAGTCCTGGAAGCCCGGGTTTTCGATCTTCAGCGTGACGGCCGCCTTGCCTTGCGGGGTGGGCGAGACCGCCCCGACGGTGCCGACCTTGACGCCGTCGATCTTGACGTCCTCGCTGGTGACGAGGTTGGCGGCGTCGTCGAAGATCGCATGGACCGTATAGCCCCCGTTCGAGCCCCCAGCCGCTGTGGCAAGCAGAATCGCAGCAGTCAGCGCGGCGGCGAGAAGCCCGCCCGCGATCACTGCTGTCACACCCCTCCTCGAAGACCCGACGGTACTCAAAGCAGATCCTTCCTCTTTCGTCCTGGCCGATCGAGAACCGGCCAGACAAGCGGGGGCGGCCACTCTCCGCCGCGGCTCGCCCCGCCTGCGCTCATTTCAGTCGGGCGCCCGCCTTGAAGCGGGCGCCCGGGCTCGATCTAGCTCCCTGCCATCAACCTACTTCTTGTGTTTGGGGCAGGGGACGCTGTATTCGGCCGGGACCACTTCCCCGCTCAGGAATTTGACTTCCACCTTGAGTGGGAAGCCGCCCTTCGGGCACGTCTTGGGGACGGTCCCGTAGGAGATGAGCTTCTTGCCCTTCTTGTACGCCGCGCCGATCTTGACTTTGAAGAATTCGGCCGACCCGTCGAGTGCTCCGGGGACCGATTCGATCAGGGGCACTTCGGTCGTGAACACCAGGCCGCCGCCAGGCCCCGGGCTGAAGGATCCTTTGGGGTAGAGTTCGATCGAGGCCGGCGAGTACCCGAAGACGCCGAAGAGCAGGCCGCCGCCTTCGTTGAAGAACGCCTGCACCGTAACGTTCTCATGGACGCGTTCTTCGCCGAAGCTGACAAAGCCCCGTGCTTCGCCCAAGGGGCTTGCGAACGATTTCTTCGGGCACTTCGAGGGGCCTTCCTTCTTGAGGATGGCTTCTGAGCAGGTGGCGAAGCCCTTTGTGTTCAGCTTCACGCCCGCGGGAAGGTAAGCCTTGATTTCGGTGATCGGCGAGGGGCCCGCCGTGGGGCCGGTGCCGTATTCGGTCCCGCTGATCGTGGCTTCAACTTCGAAGGCCGCGCCTGCACCGAGGATGTCGCCGGTCCCGGGGTAGTTCGCGCTGTGCGGGTTGGACGGGTTGATTGGGATGGGGACGGCTGCCGCTTTGAGCGTGATCGTGGGCACCGCCGAGGCGGCGGCCGGCAGACCGGCAAGCAGTCCGACAGCGGCAAGGCCGACCAAGACCTTTCTAGTGGATGCTATGCGCATCATCAGCTTCTCTCTCCTCTGTGCGTTGACGTAGGCAGGTCGCCTCGATCCGGGTAGCTCCGAACCATTCGCGGCCCGGCGACATCGAGTTCTCCGAGCCTCCCAGCCCGGAGAGCGGTGGCGATTCTCTATCAGACTGTACCTGTAGCGGGCGACGGGTTCAAGCTCGAACGTACCGCTGGCCCCAGTTGGAGCTTCTCAGCTTGGCAAAACGAACGTCTCGTGTCTTTATTATCCGAACGCACGATCCACCCCCCGGAAAGCTTAGGCTAAGGTACAGGGTTAGATATCGTGGGCCTGCCACCCGCGGGCGCTCCGAATCGATATACAGGTCGATACCCCCACCTCAGGAGGAGACCGATGGACTTCCAGCCCAGCGCCCGCTGCGTCGAGTTCAAGGAGCGCCTCACCGCGTTCATGGACGAGCACGTCCACCCCGCCGAGCCCGTCTACGAGCGCCAACTGCGCGAGTCGGGCGACCCCCACCACCAGCCGCAGATCATGGAGGAGCTCAAGGCGCTCGCGCGCGAGCGGGGGCTGTGGAACATGTTCCTGCCCGACCCTGAGCGTGGTGCGGGGCTCTCCAACGGCGACTACGCCCCGCTCGCGGAGATCCTCGGGCGCAGTCACATCGCCTCGGAGGCCTGCAACTGCTCGGCCCCGGACACCGGCAACATGGAGGTGCTGCACCTCTTCGCGACCGAGGAGCAGCGCGAACGCTGGCTGCACCCGCTGCTCGCCGGGGAGATCCGCTCCGCGTTCGCCATGACCGAGCCCGACGTTGCAAGCTCCGACGCCACCAACATCTCGCTGCGGATCGAGCGCGACGGCGAGGAGTACGTCCTGAACGGGCGCAAGTGGTGGATCTCCGGAGCCCTGCACCCCCACTGCCGGATCATGATCGTGATGGGCAAGACACGCACCAACGGGCCGCGCCACGGCCAGCAGAGCATGATCCTCGTGCCCCTGGACACCCCCGGAGTGCAGATCCTGCGCGCGCTGCCCGTGTTCGGCTACCAGGACCACGAGGGCCACGCCGAAATCCTCTTCGAGGACGTGCGCGTCCCCGCCGCTAACCTGATCGCCCGCGAGGGCGACGGCTTCATGATCGCCCAGGCCCGCCTCGGACCGGGGCGCATCCATCACTGCATGCGCTCCCTCGGAGCCGCCGAGCGGGCGCTCGAGGCGATGTGCCGCCGCGCAGTCTCTCGCGTCACCTTCGGCCAGCCGCTCGCCGCGCGCGCCAATATCCAGGACTGGATCGCCGAGTCCCGCGTCGAGATCGAGATGGCCCGCCTGCTGACACTCAAGGCCGCCTGGCTGATGGACACCGTCGGCAACCGCAACGCCCGCACCGAGATCTCCGCGATCAAGGTCGCCGCCCCCAACATCGCTCTGAAGGTGATCGACCGCGCGATCCAGGTCCATGGAGGCGGCGGCGTCAGCGACGACTTCACGCTCGCGTGGGCCTACGCACACCTGCGTACCCTGCGCCTCGCCGACGGGCCCGATGAGGTCCACAAGCTCTCGATCGCCCGCCGCGAGCTCGCGCCCTACATGCCGCAGGAGTGAGCGGCCGCGTCGGTGGGCAACCCGGGCTCCCGTACCGCCCATCCCTCCGGCGAGCCGTCGCGCCCTCGCGGGCGCACCCAGCCGGCCCCGCCGGCTGACATCCAGACCCCGTATACCGCCCCCCGCCCACACGAGCTCTTGCCGAGCGAGAATGTGGGTCACCGGCTGCATGCCCTCTCGCGCCGCACCGCGCCCCGGCTGGGCGAGGGCCTGCTCACACTCGCAGCCGGGATCGCGGCCGCGATCCCGGTGATCGTCGCCACCGTCAAAGCCGTGCAGGCCGGCTGGGTGCCCCTCGCCGACCGCGGGATCATCGCCACCCGCGCCCACGACGTCCTCACCTCACACCCCCCGCTCGTGGGTCAGTACACCCTCGCTGGGGAAGTCACCGGCGAGGTCACCCACTCCCTCGGTCCGATGCTCTTCTGGCTGCTCGCCCTCCCCGCCCACGACGGGAGCACGGTCGGCATGACCGTGACGATGGGCACGCTCAACACGCTCTGCATCCTCGGCTGCGTCGCGCTCGCCCGTCGCTACGGCGGGCGAGCGCTGATGGTAATGACCGCGCTCGCCATCGCCCTCATGTGCCAGTCGCTCGCCGCGGAGACCTTCCACGATGTGTGGAACCCCTCCGCGGGCCTGTTCCCGTTCACGCTGCTCGTCTTCCTCTGCTGGTCGCTCGCCTGTGGGGAGTACCGGCTGGCGCCCCTCGCGGTGCTCGTCGCGAGCTTCGTCGCGCAGACGCACCTCACCTACCTGCCCCCCACCCTCGCGCTGCTCGCCGTCGGTTTCGGTGGACTCGCCGCCGGGTGGATCGCGCGGCGGCGACGGGGTGCAGCTCCGGCACAGACTGGAGCGGAGGTCCCGGCAGAAGCTGGAGAGGTCCCGGCACAGACTGGAGCGGAGGTCCCGGCACAAACTGGAGCAGAGGTCCCGGCAGAAGCTGGAGAGGTCCCGGCACAGACTGGAGCGAAGGTCCCAGGAGAGGCTGGAACGGAGGTCCCCCCTGCCGCTGTGGCCTCGGCGAGCACGGCACCGAGGGCTCAACGCACACGCCGCCGCACCGTGCTGGCGTGGGGTCTCGCCACCCTGCTCGTGGCCGCCCTCTGCTGGAGCGCCACCGTCACCGGCCAGCTCACCGAACACCCCGGCAACCTGACCCTGGTGGCCGAAGCCGCCACCAAGCACAAGGCCACGCTCGGCTCCCGGGTCGGCTGGCACGCGGTAGTGCGCGCCGTCGGGATCGTGCCGTGGTGGCTGCATACCCCCGCGAGCCGCTGGCAGCGCAAGTACGAAGTCCGCTCCACCCCCACCCGCCTGGCGGGCGACTCCACCATCGCGATACTCACAGCGCTCGGGCTCGTCGTCCTGGTCGGGTCGCTGCGCCGCCGTCGCGACTTGGTCGCGCTCGCCCTGATCGCGCTCGTGCTCTGTCCCGCCCTCGCCGCCGTGGCCGCCGCCACGCCCACCCCGCCGCTGCTCTCCGCCACGCTTGGGTACACCATGTGGTGGGGCTCCCAGGTGGGGATGGTGGTGTGGCTGACTCTCGCGTGGGCGCTGTGGCTAGCGCTCGCGTGGGCGACGCGCGGGGTGGCGCGGTCCGGCCTCCCCGCCGCTCCCGGCCTCCCCGTCGCTCGCATCGCCGCGCTCGGCTCCATGGCCCTCACGCTCCTCGGGATCGCCGCCACCGCGGCCGTGGGGAACGAGGTCGCGACGAACGGCAAGCCCGACGAACACGCCGTCCTCTACAGACCCGTCAAAGCGATCGACGCGCGCCTGGCTCAGCTGATCCCCCGCGGGGGGAGCGTGCTCCTGGAGGGCAACCTCGACGGCGCCACGATGCCCGTCAAACCAGCCGTGCGCTACTACCTCGTCACCCGGGACACCCGCGTGCTCGCCCCCGGCTCCTCGCTGCGGCTCGGCGCCTGGTATGAGCTCTACGGCCGCCCCTACCGCGAAGCAATCTATCTCTCCGACGTCCCCCGGCCGCCCGTCAAGCGCGTCGATCTCGTCTTCCACGCGAGCTTCCGCGAAGGCTCCACTCTGAACACCGTGTACGTGTGGCTCTCCCGCCGACCGGGGCGGTGAATCGCCGTGCGGGGCTGGACCGTCTTGACGAGATGTGAGACGGTGTCCTGCACATGCTCAGCTTGGGTCGCTCAGCTGCCGCTCATACGGCCCCCGCCCGGTGAGGCACACCGCGCCGCAGCGCGCCGCCAGTGCGAGCGCGGCGGGCACAGCTAGACCAGCGCCCAGGCCGTAGGTGAGACCGGCCGCGAAGGAGTCACCGCAGCCGTAGGAATCCACCGGCGCGCCGGGCGGCGGGACGGCCTCCCACGTGTCCGTCCCGCCGGAGCGCTTCTGGTAGGAGCCGCCGCGCGCCCCGTCGGTGAGCACGAGCAGCTCGGCGTCCGTCCGCGAGCGAGTGGCCTCTTTGCACTCGATCGCATCCTCGCCGCTCAGCACCAGCGCATCGAGCGGGACACCGTGCCCAAGCGCGTGAAGCGCGCGCGGGCTGGCGAGGAGAACGCGTGCCGCGCGCGCAGCACGCAGCGCACCCAGGTCACCGGCGGTGAAGTACACCGCGTCCATCTTTGCGAGCTCGCTCCACGGAACCTGCGAGTCCTCCCCCACCGGCTCCAGGCGCGCTCCGAAGGTGGTGATCGTGCGCTCCCCGGAATCGTCCACGAGCGTCACCGCGCTTCTGGTGGGCGCGTCGCGTGGCGAGGCCAACACGTGGACACCGAGCTCGCTCAGGCGCGCCACCGCACGGCGGCCGTGCTCATCCTCGCCAAGAGCAGTGAAGAGCGTCGCCTCGCCCGCCAGTCGCGCCAACTGCACCGCCGCGACGGCGCCGCCGCCGGCCGGCTCCTCGAAGGGATCGCGTGCGTGCACCACCTCGCCGGCGCGGGGAATGTGGGACACACGCGCGAAGCGCACCCACTCGACATGCCCCACCACCGCCAGCCGTGGCGCGTCTGCCCGCATGCGCCGCAGTCTTCCACAGGCCCAGCCCGGGGCACTACTCCCGCGCCAGCTCCAGCAGCTTGGTGACCGTGTTCCAGTTGCGCGCGGTGGCGATCACCCCGAAGCGTTTCTCGAAGAAGGCGTAGCTGAGCTTGATCGTGCGCACCCCCTCGGGACACCAGACGTAGATCTCGCGCTCCCCGAAGCCGAAGAGGTCGGGCTCGAAGTCGCAGGGATCGAGCTCCCGCAACCGCTCGGGGTCGGGCGCAGCGGAGAGGAAGGTGACGAGCAGCCGGGAGGGCTCGGCGACCGCCTCGGGCAGCGGGTTGGCGCTGACCACCCGCATGAGCTCCTCGGCGGTGCGCACGAGCACGCGCACGCCCAGTCCGAGCGATCGCTCGAGCTGGCCTTCGATCTCTTGCGCCGCCTGCTCAGGGGACGTGCCGGCGGCGGTGAACACGGCGTTGCCGCTCTGCAGGTGGGTGCGCACGTCACCGTAGCCGAGCTCCTGCATGAGCTCGCGCAGGTGAGCCATCGGCACCTTGTTGTTGCCCCCCACGTTCACGCCGCGCAACAGCGCGATCTGGCGGGGAGCTGGCTCGCTGTCGGCCTCGCTCGCACACATGGCGACACCGTAGCGACCCTCGGTCGCGTACCCCGGATCGCGTCAGCCGCCCGCGGCCAGCTCAGCCAGCAGCGCGCTGACCGCGCACTCGTCCAGCTGGGCGCCCGCGACGCGGCGCAGCTCCTCAGCCGCCTGCGCGGGCGTGCGCGCGGGACGGTAGGGGCGATCGGTGACGATCGCGTCGTAGGTGTCGCAGGCCGCGATGATGCGAGCCGCCAGCGGGATCCGCTCGCCGGCGAGCCCGTCGGGGTAACCGCCTCCGTCCCAGCGCTCGTGGCTGGCGCGCACCGCGGGGGCAAGGTGGGCGAATGCGT
Organism: uncultured Solirubrobacterales bacterium; assembly: GCA_963742275.1. Lineage (GTDB taxonomy): Bacteria > Actinomycetota > Thermoleophilia > Solirubrobacterales > Solirubrobacteraceae > Palsa-744. Next base: position 624,617 of record CAVUKU010000003.1, read on the forward strand.
CAATGCGGCCCACCAGCTCGCCCCCGACGGCGGCGTGGCGGCGCATCACCACCCACTCCTCATCGGTGAGCGGGGCCGGCTTCAGCAGAATCTCGGAGGGCACGGCGATCTTGCCGATGTCGTGCAACATCGCCGCGTAGCGCACGTCGCGCGCCTGCGCGCGCGAAAGCCCGATGCGCAGCGCCACCCGCTCGGCGAGGTCGGCGACGTCCTCGCCGTGGCAGGCGGTGTAATCGTCCTTCGCTTCCACGGTGGAGGTGAGCGCCGCCAGCGTGGTGGTGAAGGTGCGCTCGAGGTCGGCCACCAGCCCAGCACGGTGCACGGCGGCGCCGAAGGCGGCGGCGACCGCCTCCACGAGCACCGCGTCGGCCTGACCGAAGACGGAGGGGGCGACGGCCTCGATGTTGAGCACCCCCCACACAGTGCCGTCGACGAAGATCGGGGCGCTCAGCTCCGAGCGCGGATCGGTGGCGGGATCGCGCGCGATGTAGTCGGGGTCCATGCCGGTGTCGTGCACGAGCGCGGTGCTACCGGAGCGGGCGACGCGCCCGTTGACGCCCTCGTGCACGGGCTGCTCGACGAGCAGGAACTCAGTCATCACCTCCGCGAGCGGCCCGGCACCGGCGATCAGCCGCAGCATCCCGTCGCCGTCGAGGCGCTGGATCGCGGCGAGGTAGAAGGCAAACGTGCAGTGCAGCTCGTCCACCACCAGGTGCGCCATCTCCTCGATCTCCTGGGTGGCGGCCAGCCGCGCGGTGAGCTGGGAGGCGACCCGCAGCTGCGCGCGCAGGTAGGCGAGCTCGCCGGCGCCGGCCAGCTTTTGCACGCGCTCGTCGGCGCGTTGGCGGCGCAGCGCCTCTGCACGCCGCTCGCGCTCGCGCGTGCTCGCACCGCCGGAGGAGCGATTCTCGGCCGACTTGCGACCCACCGATTGTACGGACAGCTCGGGCATCGCAGACGCATCGGCTGCCCGGATTCTCCGCTTGAGCGCTTATCCGCGACGGTGGCCAACCTCGGAACGGGCCGCACGAGCAGTTAATGGTAGAAGTTCGGACATACGGCAAACGCGGATTACACTGAAGTCCGAGAGCAGGACCCCACCACCGAGCCCGCCGGAGTGAGCGGCTAGGGAGTCAGACCGTCCAGGACGGCTTTCACAGCCAGCGCCCAGCGCCTGTCGATCGATCTCCGCGTGCTTCCCAATCGCCCGGCATTCTCAGCGGCGGCGAGTCCTTGCGCGAGCGACACGAGCACGTGCGCGATGTCGGTGGCATCGCCGTCGAGGAGCCCGCGCTCGACACAGCGGTGCACGTGCTCGACGAGGAAGATCCTCACCGAGCTGCTCGCCCGCAGCTCCGAGGGCCCGGGATCGAAGTCGGTGAAGGGGCGCGAGAACATGACCTCCGACAGCACGGGGTTCTCGCGGATGAAGCTCCGGTAGATCCGAAGGAGCCGGACCAGGTCGGAGAGGGGTTCCTCGGAGTCGGCGAGCCCTCCGAGCCTGTGGCGTAGAAGGCGGAACCCTTCGAAGAACACCTCGCGGACCAGGCCGCTCTTGTCCCCGAACAGCTCATAGACCGCCGGTATTGAGGTCCGCGCCTCGTGGGCGACCCTCCGTGTGGTGAACGCCGCCACTCCCTCGCGGGCGAGCAGGTCGACCGCGATCGAGAGCACCTGGTCGCGGAGCTCTGGGGTTCGCTGCTTTGCCCTGGGCACGGACGGACTTCCTTTATCGCGACGCGATTCAATGACATCGTATCGAAACGCTGGTCCGATAGACCCGAATCACGCACGCCGCCACGAAGCTCCGCGCCCGCGCGGGCGCGCTTGAGGCGGGTGCGCCGCGATCGAAGCCGAGCTCACCCCCACAACCCGGAGGCGGATGGCGGACGTGGGGACGGTCCGATGATTTCAATGCGAGGAGTGTCGATCGGCGCGCCTGCCCGCAGACCACTGCCCGCGTAGAGCGGTCATAGAACACGGATCGAGCTGCCTTCGTCTACCAGCTTGATATCGGCGTAGCTGCCGCGCGCCTCGCCGCCGGCGGAAAGGCACGTCGCGATCAGCCACACGCGGACAACCTCGCGTGGCGAGGTGCCGCCTATCGCCACGGCGCGGTCGGGCGCGACCTTTCGCTCCTCGGCGTGCCACTCCCCAAGCCCGGTGCGGCCGCTGCGCACCACGAGGTGCCACTCGCGCTTGCGCCAGTGCGGTAGCGGGCAGCGGTAGCTCGTCTCGTTCGGGAGGGCGACGCTCCAGTGGTAGGAGAGGTCGAGGCCGTCGTCGAACTCAACCGCGACTGACATGTAGTCGTGCGTGAACAGGGTGTCCTCGGCGCGCTTCGCCGGGAGTTGATCCACGCGCCAGCGCCAGCGCAGCCTGAGAGTCTCCGTCAATGGCGCCCGCGCTTCCCGACAGACGATCTCGGCGCGCCCACGACTGTAAACGTCCACTTCGCCGTTGCGCCTGCGGTGGAGTCCCGCGAGCGGGACGTGGATGTGCGGCTCCCATCCCGAAGGCGGCGCTATCGGGGCACGGATTCGTTCGAGCTCGCGACGGCAGAGCCCGGTCGGATCGTGCGCGGCTGCCTCTGCCAGTCGTGCGCCTACGTCGCAGCCGCTGGGCCAGGCCGCGACGACTACATCGAAGCCGCCACGGAAGAGCGCGCGCGGCATCGTGCGGTCATAGCTGACGCGTTCACCAGCGTCGTGCAGCTCGCCGGGAAACAGCGAGCACAGCTCGATGGGACCCTCGTGCGGCGCGGCTGCAGTGAACGTAGGACCGGTCCCATCGAGCGCTGGTGCACACCCACCGGTCCGCACCCGCAGCTGCAGCGCGGGGTCGAGATGTGGACCCCGCTGCGTGGCGATCCACGAGTCGCCGTTGGCAAGCCACGTTATCGCTGCGCCTTGCTTCGCGCAGAGCCCCGCCGGCGTCCATGGATCGCTGTGCCCATCGACGCGCACCAGCGCGACGTCAGCTCCCGCCCGCCGGAGTGCTGCTGCGGCCGAAGCGAGATCGAGGAGCGCAGCCGGCGCTGGCGCCGGTGCACGCAGCTGGTCTGCGATCGCGCCGGCGAGCGTGCCGACACGACGGAGTGAGACACGCGCATCCATGCACGCATCTTGCACCAAGTGCGCCGGTGCTCGCTCGCTCGCTTCACCAGCGCCCCGCGTGAACCGCAGCACAGCGACAACCTCGATCTGCGAGTTGTGAGCGCCGAATGAAAGACGACAGTGAGCCCTACGGAACCTTTCCCGGCGGCTCCTACGAAACCCCTGCAAATGAGCACTTTATGGAGACGGTGGGAGTCGAACCCACGTCCGCCGTCGCGTGATGAGATGGCTTCTACGAGCGTAGCCGGCGCTCTGGTCTCGTCCCCTGCTCGCCTCGCCGGCGGGGTTGCGGGGGACCAGCTCCCTGAGGTGTCCCCGGTTCGGCGGAAGCGGGCCTCGCCGGGTGAGCCTGCTATCTGATCCCGGCTATCCCCGCCGCAGGCTTGCGGGGGCCGAGACCTCAGGCCTGGTTTCTAATCAGGCCGCGAGGGCAAACTCGTGAGAGTCCGCACTTATGTTTTTCCGGGTGATTTACGAGGCCTCCCGGAACCTCGGCTCGCCACCACCCCCACGAACCGACCGCGTCGAAGCCTGTCGTCCCCGGGGATGTCTTACCTCTCCAGTGTAGCGAGGCAGTGCCTTAACAAAAGCGACGCGGTCCCGGGCCACCTTCGAGGAACCCGCCCCTTCCGGCCCTAGGGCCCTCCGGCTTGGGTGGCGCGGCCTCACACCTCGATGGCCTCGCTCTTCGGCGGCTCGGTTCCGCGTCTTGATCAACAGTACGCCTCCCGCGCGAGTAGCGCAAGTCTTTTTTTGGCTCTCCCCGCATCCTCCGAGAAAAACGCTCGGAGGCCCTCGGAGCGGCGCTCGCGGGGGCTCCACAAGGGGCTTCCAACCCGCTCTTAGGCGATGCTTATCGCGCCTGCCACAATGAAGATGCCATGGATGAGACCCCACTTGTGCCCGCGGGCCACTCCCCACTCGGCACCTACCCCTCACACGGCGCCACCCCCCTGCCGGGCGCCGCTCCCGCGCTCGACGCGGCACCGTCGAGCGGAGGCGCTGCGGGAGGGGCGACCGCGGCACTGAATGGCGCCCCCCTGACGCATCCCACCGCCACGTTGAACGGCGTCCCCCTCATCGCGCACCCCGCCCCCACCACGCGCAGCACTGGCGCGGGGAGCGAACCGTTTGGCACCGAACGCAGGGGCCTGCGCAAGCGCATCGGGAGCGCGTTCGCGGCGATCGTCGCGCTGGCCGCCAAGTTCGGCGCCGCGCTCAAGGCGCTGTTCGTGGCGCTCCCCAACCTGAAGCTGCTCACCACCGCGGGCACCGCGCTGATCTCCGTCGCCGCCTACAGCCTGTTCTGGGGCTGGGAGTTCGCGGCGGGCTTCGTGGTGCTGCTGTTCATCCATGAGATGGGCCACGTGATCGCGTTGCGCCGTGAGGGGATCCGGGCGAGCGCGCCGATGTTCGTCCCCTTCATGGGGGCCCTCATCACCGCCAGATCGCTCGGCGACAACGCCCTCGCCGAGGCGCGCGTGGGACTGGCCGGCCCGATTCTCGGCAGCCTCGCTGCCGCCGTCGTCGCCGTCGTCGGGGAGCTTCTCCACAGCGACATGCTGATCGCCCTCGCCTACGTGGGCTTCCTCATCAACCTCTTCAACCTCCTGCCCATCGTGCCCCTCGACGGGGGCCGTGCGATGGCCGCGATGGCGCCCTGGATGTGGTTCCTCGGCTTCGGCACGCTGCTGGTGATGCTCTTCACCCTCCCCCCCAACCCGATCCTGCTGATCATCGTGCTGTTCGGCGGCTTTGAGCTCTACCGCCGCTGGAAGCTGCGCAAAACCCGCTCCCCCGCACAGGAAGCCTACTATCGCGTCGCCCCCCACCACCGACTGCTGGTGGGCGTCGTCTACATCGGCCTCGCCGTGGGGCTCGCCTTCGGGATGGCCGAGACCCACGTGCTCGCCAGCGCGGGGCACAACTTCGGGCGGCTCTGAGAGCAACCCCTCAGCGCCGGGCTCGCGTGACGCGTTCCATGTCGCGCTTCATCTCCCGCTCGCGGATCGCCTCGCGCTTGTCGTAGAGATCCTTGCCCCGTGCCAGCGCGATCTCTACCTTCGCGCGGCCCTCCCGGAAGTAGATCCTGGTGGGCACCAGCGTCAGTCCGCGCTCGCTCACTTTCGCCGCCAGCCGCTCGATCTCGGCGCGGTGGGCGAGCAGCCTGCGGTCACGCTCGGGCTCGTGGTTCTCCCGCGCCGCGGGGGCGTAGGGGGGGATGTGCACGCTGTGCAGCCACAGCTCCCCCTCGCGGATCGCGACGTACCCCTCTTTCAGCTGCGCCCCCGAGTCGCGCAGCGCCTTGACCTCGGTTCCCCGCAGCTCGATTCCGCACTCCAGCCGCTCCAGCAGCTCGTAGCGATAGGAGGCGTAGCGATTGCTCGCCACGTCCCCCGCGCCCACCTTGCGCTTGCCGCTCCTCGCTTTCGACATCGTGTATCGAGCCTAGCCCGCCCGCGAGCCCCCGCGTCCGCCGGGCAACCCTGGCTGGCTGTTCGCGCGCTCCGCCTCCGCCAGGTCGAGGTCCACCCGGCCCCGCCGTGGATCCACTCGCCCTACCCGCACCGCGATGGGGTCCCCAAGGCGCAGTGTCATGCCCGAGCGCTCGCCCCGCAGGATGGTCCTCTGCTCGTTGAGCTCCCACCACTCGCGCCCTTCGTTGTCCCGACGCGCCGCCGCGAGGCGTCTCACGGGGAGCATCCCCTCGAACCGATAGCCCCCCTCCTCGAGCTCCTCCCCCGCGGGGGCCCCAAACGCGACGAAGGCGCCCGCGCCGATCACGCCCACCACCTCCCCCAGGAAGGTCTGCTCCCAGCCCTCCCGCAGCAGCTCGCGCTCGAGCGCGAAGCAGCGCGCCACATCGTCGCCGTCGCGCTCGATCTCCATCGCCCCGCGCTCCCGCTTGGAGGTCCACTCCCCCAGCTCCTCCAGGACGCCCGCGCGCGGCGCGCGCTCGGGGCCGCCCAGGGTGGAGAGCAGCGCGCGGTGGCACACCAGGTCGGGGTAACGGCGGATGGGGGAGGTGAAGTGGCAGTAGCACGCCGAGCCCAGCCCAGCGTGGCCGAGGTTGCGCGGCGAGTAGTAGGCCTGCTGCAGGGAGCGCAGCACCAGGCCCGTCAGCGCCCGCCTGCCCCCCGACGGGGGCGCCGTCGCGTCACCCGCCCTCGCGCGCGCGAGGGTCCGTTGCACGTGGATCTCCACCAGCCGCGATATCTCCCCCACCAGATCCGCGGCCTGCGTCGGGGACATCTGCGCCGGTATCGGCGGCGTACTCACCCCCAGCGAGGCGAGTTGGTCCACAAGGCGCTCCACGCTCGCCGCCCGGGGACGCTCGTGCACGCGGTAGAGGCACGGCACGCCCCGCCGTTGCAGCTCCTGGGCGACCGCCTCGTTGGCGGCGATCATCAGGTGCTCGATCAGGCGGTGGGACTCCGTCTGCACGCGGCCGGAGATCTCGCTCACTTCGCCGTCAGCGTCGAACACGAACTCGGGCTCCTCGGAGTCCACCGTGAGTGCGCTGCCGTGCCCCGCGCGCGCCTGCCCCAGCGCCGCCGCCGCCTCGCGCGCCGCCTGTAGTGGTTCCCCCCATGGCTCCCGCGCGGCCTCGCGTCCTGCGAAGACGCGATCCACGTGCTCGTAGTCCAGGCGCTCGTCGGAGCGGATGGTCGAGCGGTAGAACGCACACCGGCGCACCTCTGCGCCGTGGAGCTCCAGCTCCACCGTAACCGCCGCCCGCTCGCGCCCCGGCACCAGCGAGCACGCGTCCCCCGAGAGCGCATCCGGCAGCATCGGCTCCACCGCGCCCGGCACGTACACCGAGGTGCCCCGCTCCCGCGCCTCCACGTCCACCGGGGAGCCCTCGCGCACGTAGGCGGCCACGTCCGCGATGTGCACCCACACCCGCACCCCCCCGTCCGCGAGGCGCTCGGCGGAGACCGCGTCGTCGAAATCGCGTGCGGAGACCGGGTCGATCGTGAATGTCGCCAGCTCCCGCAGGTCCCGCCGCTCCGGCGCGCCCACCGCGACCCGCGGACCGCGCTCACGGGCTGAGCGCGCAGCGCGCTCGACCCCCTGCTCGAAACGCCGCGCGAGGCCGCGCTCGCGCATCAGCTCCTCGATCGCCTCCCGCGCGCTCTCGCGCTGCTGGGGCGGCCACACCGTGCGCGCGCCGCGGGACCCGCGGCCGCCCGATCCCGGGCCGCCGCGCGATCCCCGGGCGCCCTCGCCACCGGCGGATCGGCCGCCGGCGCGAGCGCCACCAGGCCCGCGCGGCCCACCGCGGGGAGGTCCACCCCGCCCAGACGCTCCATCACCCCGACCGCCCCCGCGGGCGCCCCGACCCCCGGGAGGAGGCTTCTTCACTGGACTTTGGCGGCGAGCGTTTCGAGCGCCACCTGGAGGCCGTGGGGGGTGTCGACGCCGCGGGGCACCGTCACTTCGGGGGCGAGCCCCGCGCCCTCGCGCACCCCCCCGCCTCCAAGGTTGTGCCCGTTGGGGGTGAAGTACTCGCCCACGGTGATGTCCAGCGCGCCCCCGTTGGAGAGCGGCTGCTCCTCCTGGAAGACCCCCTTGCCGAAGGTGTGGGTGCCGACCACCGTGGCCCGGTGGTTGTCCTGCAGCGCCCCCGTCACGATCTCCGCTGCGGAGGCGGTGTTGCGGTCCACGAGCACCACCACCGGCACCGAGGAGTCGATCGCGCCCCCCTGCGCCCTCAGCACCTGGGTCGGCTGGACGCGTCCCCGCGTGGTGACCACCACCGCCCCGCGGTGCAGGAAGATGCTGGAGACGAGCTGCGCTTCTTCCACCAGCCCCCCCGGGTTGGAGCGCAGGTCGAGCACGATCCCCCGGGCGTGTGCGCGCTGCAGCTCGTTCTCGACGGCTTCCAGCACTTCCTCGTGGGCGCCCGCGCTGAACTCGGCGAGCGCAACCACCCCGAGCTTCACGCCGTGCACGGTGCGTGTGATCGAGGCCACCACGGGCTCGGAGATCGTGGCACGGGTCACCCTCACCGTGCGCGTGTTCGTGTGCGCGCCGGATGCTTTCCCACCACCCCGTGCGGGGCTCGCGGGGGAGGTTTGCTCGATACGCAGCGTCACGGTGGTGTCGGGGGGACCTTTCACGAGGCTCGACGCCGCGTCCTCCGGCAGTCCCGCGAGGCTGCGGCCGTTGACAGCCACGATCACGTCTTCGGTCTTCAGGCCAGCGCGGGCGGCGGGGGAGTCGTTGAAGACCTGCACTATCCGCAGCCCACTGGGGTCCGGGTCGACCTCCACCCCAATCCCGCTGAAGCTCCCCGGACGGTCGAATTCGCGCAGTTCGGCGGCGGTGAGATAGTGAGAGAAGGGGTCCTGCAGGCTCGCCACGGCGCCCGCGATCGAGGCATTCGCGAGCTGCCCCCCGCCCACGCGGCGGTAGTAGTCGCTGTGAATCCGCGCGAGCGCTTCATCGACCACGCGCGTGTCGCGGTTGGCCACGAACGTCCGCTGCATGAAGCCAGGCAGGTCTTCGGGGTGCCCGCCCCACCAGATGCCGAGGACCACGAGCGCGAGCGCCAGCACGAGCAGCGCCGCGAGCGCGGCGATCACAGCGGGCAGGGGCTTTCCTCGGCGGGGGCTCACGCCCCCAGCCTACGAGGTCCCACCCACCCGCGGCGGCCCAACCTCGGCTTGCCGGCCTGCTGGGCTTGGGCAACCTCGGGCTCGCCGGCCGGCTGGGGGCCTGGGTTCACTAAGGTGGGGGGCGATGGCGAGCGTCACAACCACCACGGTCCCCACCAACGGCCTCCCGGTGCACCGCGTCGCGGTGCCGGGAACCCGCGCGCTGACCGCGCTGGTCGCGTTCGACGCGGGCGCGCGCACGGAGCGCGCGGAGGAGAACGGGATGGCCCACTTCCTCGAGCACCTGGTGTTCAAGGGCGGTGAGAAGTACCCCACCTACACCGACGTCAACGAGACCGCGGAGCGGCTTGGGGGGATGCTGAACGCGTACACCTCCCACGACCTCGTGGCCTTCCACATCACCGTGCGCGCCGAGTCCGCGCCGGCGGCGATCGACCTGCTGAGCGACTTCGTGGGGCGCCCCCGCATCGACTCCGAGGAGCTCGACCGCGAGCGGGGGGTGGTGATCCAGGAGATCAACCGCGCCTACGACCAGCCCTCCACGATCGCGGAGTACCTGATCGACCGCGCCGCCTTCGGGGAGCACCCGCTGGGGCGCACGGTGCTGGGCCCAGAGGAGAACCTGCGCAGCTTCACGCGCGCCGCGATCGTCGCCTTCCGCGAGCGTCGCTGGGCGGGCACGCGCGGGGGGGCGTTCCTGGTGGGCAACCTCGACCACCTGCCTCCAGATGAGGAGCTGCACGAGTGCTTCGCGCGCTTCCCCACGCTGGGGGAGCCCGAGCCCTACGTGCCGGTGCCGGCGTTTGCGCCGCAGACGCTGGTGGAGCAGCGGGACACCAACCAGTCGCACCTGCGCATGATCTACCGCCCCGCGGTAAGGGTGACCGAGCGCCGTCAGCGCGCGGCGCTGACGATCTACTCGACGCTGCTGGGGGGCTCGATGGGCTCGCGGCTGTTCGACGAGATCCGCGAGAAACGGGGCCTCTGCTACTCGGTGTATGCGGTCGACCACACCTTCGCGGACGTCCCCATCCTGCAGCTCGGCTCGGGCCTGGACTCGGCCAAGTGCATCGAGGCGTACACCCGGATGCGCGAGATCGTGGAGGAGCTGCGCGATCAGGGCCCCACCGAGGATGAGGTGGCCCGCGCGCGCGCCTACGCTGCGGGGAGGGTAGTGCTGGCGTTCGAGAACACCAACGCCGTCGCTCGCTACGCCGCGGGGCAGTCGATCGTCTTCGGGGAGGAGATCGACCCCGACACCGCGATCGCCGCCCTGGACGCGGTCACCTTCGATGAGGTTCGGGAGGTCGCCGCCGGCATCACCGAGGATCTGGCCGTCGCCTGCGTCGGGCCCCACGGCGCCGAGGAGTTCTAGCCGGGCTCGTTCGTCGAGCTGCTGGCCTTCGGGTGCAACGGTGGCGGCTCACCTTGGGAGCGGCGGCTGGCGTTCAGGGAGGTCAACGTCTCGATCCGTGGATCGTCGCCGATCATCTCGCGGATCCAGCGGATAGTCTCGTCGACGTCTATCGAGCGTGCCTCGATCATCGCTTCGATGTCGACCCAGTCGCGCGGGCGGGCGAACATTGCCTTGAAGACCGCCAGCCCCGTGCAGTCGAGTACCGGGATCGTGCGGTCGCCGAAGGAGACGTGTCGAATGTTGCGCTCGATCTCGTCGTGGAGGGGCAGCACGCTGAAGAAGAGATCTATCGGAGTCGCGTCCCACATGAGACGCACCTGTCCATCGCGTTCGGCGACTTCCAGATCCCTCCCTGTGATCCTGATTCCCTCGGGCAGAGCGGCGAGGACTTCTCGCGTCCGACTCGGTGAGACGAACACATTGATGTCGACGTCCTGCGTGCCACGCGCCTCCAGCGTGCAGTACCCGAGCGCGATCGCACCACCAATGGCATGCGGGAAGCCGGCCACTCGCAGCGCGTCGTGGACTGCGAGCATGCGGTCCGCGACGCCGATCATGCTGCGAGGCGGATGAGCGGCGGATACGTCAGCTCACCGCGTGGCTTGGAGGGCATGCGGTCGGCGAGCTCGAGCACGTCGATCAGGATGCTGCCCGAGCGCTCGAGTGCGTCGGCGTCGGCAAGCGGGGAGATCGCGAGGTCCAATCCCGCCGCATGTGCGATTCGCGCCAGCGCTGCGACAGATGGCTGGCGATGACCATGCGCATACGCGCTCAACACCGACTGCTGTAACCCAGAGCGACGCGCCAACTCGGCTTGGGTCAAGCCCGAGGTGCGCAGGAGCTCTGCAATCAGATCGCCAGCCATGCGGTCGTTGCTGCCAGGCATACCAATAGCATAACATTTCCGCTAACGATTTTAAGGACTATTAGCGTATCCGCTACGTCGAGGCTTAGCCCAGCGCTACCATCCGGTCGATCGGCACCCGCGCCCGCTCTGCGATCTCGGGCGGGACTCGCACCTCGTACCGCATGTCGCGCAGCGAGTCGCGCAGCTTGGGGAGCGTGATCATCTTCATGAACACGCAGCTCGCCTCGGGGTTGGCGGGGATGAAGTCGATGTCGGGCGCCGCCATGCGCAGCGGGTGGAGCATCCCCGTCTCGGTGGCCACCACGACCTCCCGTCGCCCATTGCCCTGGGCTGCCACATGGTCGGCGGTTCCCTGGGCCTCCTCGCCATCGACCCAGCGCTCGACGCCCGCGCCCTCGGGCGCATTGGCCGCCGCCATGTGCTCGGCCTCCTCGGCGTATTTGAGCATCCCGCCGGTGGAGAGCATGTGCACGCCCTCGGATGAGATGTCCCCCGCGGCAACGTACTCCATCACGCTCGTGGAGCAGCCACACTCGGGGTGGATCAGGAAGTCCGCGCCGGGGTGCGCGGCGCGCGTGGCCTCGATGTCGGTGGGGCGGATTCCCGCGTGGACGTGGCACTCGCCGTCCCACACGTGCATCCGCCGGCCGAGCTCCTTCTCGACGTAGGCGCCCAGCCACATGTCGGGGCCGAACAGGATCTCGGTGTCGGAGCCGCGGGTCTCGTAGATGTGGCGCACCACCTCCACCGCGTTGGCCGAGGTGCAGCAATAGTCGGTCAGCGCCTTCACCTCGGCGGTGGTGTTCACGTACATCACCACGACCCCAGCCGGATACCGCGCGCGCCACTGCGCCAGTTGCTCGGCGTCGATCGAGGCCGCCAGCGAGCAGCCGGCGTCGAGGTCGGGGATCAGCACGGTCTTCTCCGGACAGAGGATCGAGGCGGTCTCGGCCATGAAGTGCACGCCGCAGAAGACGATCGTCTCGCCCTCCGCGGCGGCGGCCTTGCGCGAGAGCCCGAGGGAGTCCCCGACGTAGTCGGCCACGTCCTGGACCTCGGGCACCTGGTAGTTGTGGGCGAGGATCACCGCGCCGCGCTCGGCCGCCAGCGCGCGCACCTCGCTCTGCAGATCCGCGATATCTCGCGGGCTCAGCTTGGGAGCCTGGGCCTGTGCGGGGACCATTGGCAGCGTGGCCATGGGCAGGTTCATGGCAGTGCCTCCAGGATCATCGAGAGGTCGAGCGCCGGCGCCGAATGAGTGAGGGCGCCCATCGAGATCAATTCTACCCCGGTCTCCGCGCGCCCCCGGAGCGTCTGCAGGGTGATCTCGCCGCTGGCCTCGAGCTGCGCGCGTCCGGCGACCTGCGCGACCGCGGCACGCAACTGCGCGTCGTCCATGTTGTCCAGCAGGATACGCGGGGCGCCCGCGGCGAGCGCCTGCTCGATCTCCGCGGGGTTGCGGACTTCCACCTCCAGGGTCTGCGCAAGCTCGGGCGCCTGCGCACGCACGCGCGCCACCGCCTGCGCGATCCCCCCGGCGGCGGCGATGTGGTTCTCCTTGATGAGGATCGCGTCATACAGCCCCACACGGTGGTTGTGCGCCCCGCCTGCCGCAACCGCCGCCTTCTCCAGCGCGCGCAGTCCCGGGGTGGTCTTGCGCGTGTCGAGCACCCGCACCCCCGTGCCCTGCACCTCGCGCGCGGCGCGCGCCGACAGCGTGGCGATACCGGACAGGCGCCCGAGGAAGTTCAGGGCCGTGCGCTCGCCTGTGAGCAGCGCTCGAGCGCGTGCCGAGATCGATAGCACCGGCCCTCCCTGCTCGCGCCACACGCCCTCATCCACGAGCCGCTCGAAGCCGGCGTCGGGGTCGAGCAGCGCGAAGGTCGTCTCCGCCGCGTCCAGGCCGTAGATCGCGCCGGGCGCCTTCTGCGTGATCAGCGCCTCAGCCCGGGCCTCAGCATCGACCGTCGCGCGCGTCGTCACGTCTCCGGCGCCGACGTCCTCCTCGAGCGCCGTGCGCACGAGCGCTGCGAGGTCGACGTCCAAAGTGGCGCTCACCGCCCACAGCATAGGCATAGGATCAGCGACATGGACGCGCGCCCCGCCGCAGACTCGCACGCCACGCTCGCCCACTGGATGGGACCGCTGGACGCCAACGGCGCCGGCTTCGTGCACGGCGGCACGGTCATGAAGTTGTGCGACGAGGCCGGCGGGCTGGCCGCCGTCAAGCACTGTCGCAGCAGGGTCGTGACCGCCAGCATGGACCGCATGACCTTCAGGGTCCCGATCCACGTCGGCGAGCTCGTCACATTCCAGGCCAGCGTCAACGCCGTCTGGCACACCTCGATGGAGGTCGGAGTGCGAGTCGACACGGAGAACCCCCGCACCGGTGAGCGGCGGCACAGCAACACCGCTTATCTGACGATGGTGGCCATCGACGAGCAGGGCAACCCGATGCCGGTGCCGGCGCTGCTCGCCGGCACCGACGAGGAGCGCCAGCGCGAGAGCGAGGCCCAGCTCCGCCGTCGCAACCGGTTGGCCGAGCGCGAGCAGATCCAGGCGAGTCGCTGACGCTATCCATGCGACGACGCCCGCGCGCACACCAGTGCGGTCAGCTCTGTCCCGTCCACTAGCCCGTCGACGCAGCCTTGAGCAGATAGGCCCGCACGAACCCGTCGAGGTCCCCGTCGAGCACGCGCTGGACGTCGCCAACCTCGTGACCGGTGCGGTGGTCCTTGACGAGGGAGTAGGGGTGCAGCACGTAGGAGCGGATCTGGGAGCCGAAGTTGACGTCCTGGGCCTCGCCCTTCTCGCGCGCGATCTCCGCCTGGCGTTCGCGCTCCTGGCGTTCGAGCAGCTTGGCGCGTAGCATTGCCATCGCGGTGGCGCGGTTGGAGGACTGGGAGCGCTCGTTCTGGCACTGCACCACGATCCCCGAGGGCCTGTGCGTGATGCGCACCGCGGAGTCGGTCTTGTTGACGTGCTGGCCGCCCGCCCCGGAGGCGCGGTAGGTGTCCACCTGGAGGTCGTCGTCTGCGATCTCGATCTCGCCGGTCTCCTCCACGACCGGCGCGACCTCGACGCCCGCAAAGCTCGTCTGGCGGCGGTGCGCGGAGTCGAACGGGGAGAGTCGCACGAGGCGGTGCACTCCGCGCTCGGCGCCAAACAAGCCGTAGGCATTCTCCCCGGCGGCGCGAAAGGTGGCGGACTTGATCCCCGCTTCCTCCCCCGCGCTCGCCTCCAGGAGCTCTACCTGAAAGCCGCGCGACTCCGCCCAGCGCATCTCCATGCGCAACACCATCTCCGCCCAGTCCTGCGCGTCGGTCCCCCCCGCCCCCGCGTTCACGCTCACAAGCGCATCGCCCGCGTCGTAGGGGCCGGAGAAGAGCCGCTGCTCCTCGAGGTCCTGCAGGCGTGCCTCGGCGGAGGCCAGGTGCTCATCCACTTCCGCCGCGATCGACTCGTCCTCCTGCGCCAGCTCCGCGAGACCGTCCAGTTCCTCGACGTCGCTCTCCAGCGCTCTGAACGTCTCCAGGCGCCGCGTCAGGCGCGCATGCTCCGCGGAGACCTTCCCCGCGCGCTCTGAGTCATCCCAGAAACCCTGGGCCTGCATCTCCCCCTCGAGCGTGCTCGCGCGCTCGCTTAGCCCAGCCGGGTCAAAGATAGTCCGCGAGCAGCTTCAGCTGGTCGCGAATCGCGGCGAGGCGCTGCGGAGTGGACTCGGGGGTAGTGGTTGTGGCCATGCGCCCACGCTATCACCACGACCTATTCCGAACGCAGCCTCAGGCTCCGTGGCACTTCTTGAACTTCTTACCGCTCCCGCACCAGCAGGGGTCGTTGCGACCCACCTGGTGCTCTGAGTCCACCACACGCTGCTCGACCGCGGGCACCAACTCCAGTTCCTCCTCGCCGCCCCCGTTGGAGGCGTATCCCTGGGCCGATTCGTTCCCGGCCGCCCCGGCGGCCGCGGCGGCGGCCGCGATCGCTCCGGCGCCCATCGCGGCGCTGCCGCCCGAGTAGGAGACGCGCGCGGGACGTGTGGTGTTGCCGGCCGCGGGGAATGGGGTCCCGCCCGCCCCACTCGCCGGCCCACCCGGGTGGGCACCCAATCCCCCGCCGCCGTTCTGGCCGTCGAGGACAACCTGCACGTTGAAGATCAGGCGCGCGTAGTCCGCCCAGATGCTGTTGACGAGGTCGCCGAAGAGGGTGAAGGCCTCGTTCTTGTAGGCCACCAGGGGGTCCATCTGCAAGAAGCCGCGCAGGTGGATGCCTTCGCGCAGGTAGTCCACGTCGAACAGGTGCTCGCGCCAGCGTTCGTCGATGATCTGCAGCAGCAGATAGCGCTCCAGCTGGCCCAGCAGCTCCTCGCCGAGCTCCTCCTCACGCGCGTCGTAGCGCGCCATCGCGGCGTCCACGACGCGCTCGCCGAGGTGGGCGCGGTCGATCGCCTCGGGGTTCATGTCCTGCGGCCCGATGTCCAGCGGGAAGAACTGGGAGAGCGCGGTGAAGAGGCCGTCGATGTCCCAGTCCTCCAGGTAGTCGCCCTGGGTGTACTCCTCGATCGTGCGCTCGATCACGTTCGCGATCTCCTGGCGGGCCTGCCCGCCCATCGCCTCGCCCCTCAGCACCTGGTCGCGGTAGGAGTAGATCACGCGCCGCTGCTCGTTCATCACGTCGTCGTATTCGAGCACGCGCTTGCGGATCAGGAAGTTCTGCTCCTCGACCTTGCGCTGGGCTTTTTCGATCTGCTTGGAGAGCATCCCCGCCTCGATCGGTTCCTCGTTGCCCTCCGCGTCGACCCCGCCGAGTTTGTCGAGGATGCGGTAGATGCGATCGCCCGCGAACAGCCGCACGAGGTCGTCCTCGGCGGCGAGGAAGAAGCGCGACTCCCCCTGGTCGCCCTGGCGTCCGGAGCGCCCGCGCAGCTGGTTGTCGATGCGCCGGGACTCGTGGCGCTCGGTGCCGCAGATGTAGAGGCCCCCGGCCGCCGTCACGCGCTCGCGATTGGCGGCGACGCGCTCCTCGATGCCGGGCAACAGCTCCGCGAAGCGCTGCTCGTAGCCCTCCGCCCCCGGTTTCACGCCCTCCTTGGCGAGCTCCAGCCGGACGAGGTGCTCGGGGTTCCCGCCCAGCTTGATGTCCACACCGCGGCCCGCCATGTTGGTGGCGATCGTGACCGCGCCCGGCTGACCGGCCTCGGCGACTGTCTCCGCCTCGCGCGCGGCGTGCTCGGGCTTGGCGTTCAGCACCGTGTGCGGGATCCCGCGCTGCTCGAGGCGCTCGCCGAGCAGCTCGGAGACCTCCACGGAGATCGTGCCGACCAGCACCGGCTGGCCATTCTCGTGGCGCGCCTCGATCTCCCGCACGACCGCGCTCCACTTGCCCTCCTTGGTCTTGTAGACCTGATCGTTGCGATCGGCGCGCACCATCGGCACGTTCGTGGGAATCTGCACCACGGGGAGCTCGTAGATCTTCATGAACTCCGTGGCCTCCGTCAGCGCGGTCCCGGTCATCCCGGAGAGCTTCTCGTAGAGCCGGAAGAAGTTCTGGTAGGTGATCGTGGCGAGGGTCTGGTTCTCCTCCTGGACCCGCACCCCCTCCTTCGCCTCGATCGCCTGGTGCAGGCCTTCCGACCAGCGCCGCCCGTCGAGGATGCGCCCGGTGAACTCGTCGATGATCTTCACCTCGTTGTCGATCACCGCGTAGTCCACGTCGCGCTTGTAGAGGGACTCCGCGCGCAGCGCCTGGTTGAGGTGGTTGACGAGGTGGCCGTTCTCGGCGCGGTAGAGGTGGTCGATGCCGAGGAAGCGCTCGGCCTTGGCGACCCCCTGCTCGGTGACGGCCACCGTCTTGTGCTTCTCCTCGAACTCGTAGTCGAAGTCGGCGAGGTATTTCTTCTTGGAGCCCGGGTCCATCCCTTCGGGGGTCTTGCCCGGCACCAGTTTGGGCGCGAGGCGCGCGAACTTGACATACAGGTCAGCCGCCTGTTCGGGGGCGCCGGAGATGATCAGCGGCGTGCGGGCCTCGTCGATCAGGATGTTGTCGACCTCGTCCACGATCGCGAAGGCGTGGCCGCGCTGGACCTTTTCGGAGAGGTCCTTGGCCATGTTGTCGCGCAGGTAGTCGAAGCCGAGCTCGGAGTTGGTCCCGTACACCACGTCGCTCGCGTACGCACGGTGCTTCTCCTCGTAGGGCTGCATGTTCTGCAGCACCCCCACCGAGATCCCCAGGGCCTCGTAGATGGGGCTCATCCATTCCGCGTCGCGGCGCGCGAGGTAGTCGTTGACGGTGACCACGTGCACGCCCTTGCGTTCGGATGGGACGCCCACCTGCCCGGCTGGGTCTCGATCAGCGAGGTCCCCCCCGTTCTGCACAGCGTCGCTCGCGGCCCCGCCGTCGCCCTGCCCCGCCCGCACCTCGCGCACCGCCAGCGCGTTGAGCGCCACCGCGAGGGTCGCCGTGAGCGTCTTGCCCTCGCCCGTCTTCATCTCCGCGATGCAGCCCTCGTGCAGCGCCATGCCGCCGATCAGCTGCACGTCGAAATGGCGCATCCCCATCTTGCGCTTGCCGGTCTCGCGCACCAGCGCGAAGCACTCGGGGAGCAGGTCGTCGAGGGGCTCGCCGCCGGCGGCGCGCTCGCGCAGGGCGTCCATCCGCTCGCGCAGCTCCGCGTCGGTGTCGTGTTCGAGCTCGGGCTCGAACGCACCGATCAGCGCGACGCGCTTCTCGTACTGTCTGAACTTCTTCGCCTCGCCGACGTTGAGGGCGCGATCAAGGAGAGACACGCCCCCAGGGTAGCGCCTGGGGACGTGTCCGGTGAGCCCTGGGGTGGGTCTGGGCCGGCCGTCCGGCGGGGGTGGACCGTCCCTACGGCACGGCCGGGGTGGGTGAGGCTCCGGGGGCGGGTGGGACTCCAACCAGCGCCGCGCGCTCGGCGATGGTCGCCCGTGTCTCGCGCCGGCTGCGGCGGCGGTCGCGGTGGCGCTTGACCTGGCGTGCGAGCTCGTCGACCACGAGGTTGAGCGAGTGCATCATCTGCGGGGAGGCGTCGCGGGCCCGCAGCGTGACCCCCTTCAGGTAGAGCGTGGCCTCGGCCACCTGGTGGTCGGCGACCCGCGGGTTGGGCTCCCGCAGGAGCTCGATCTCCAGGCGCGCGAACTCGGACACCTGCCGCGAGACTTTCTCCAGGCGGCGTTCCGCGTGCCTGCGCAAATCGTCGGGGACCGGCACATTGCGGCCCTTGATCTCGATCTGCATCTCGTGCCTCCTTTTCGGTTGGGGAGACTGTGTGACTAAGAAGAGAGCCCGACCGAAGCCGGGAGACACGCGCCTCCGGCGCGAAGCCCCGTTTCGGCCAGCCGACCTGTGGCCGGCTGCACCACTCTCTCCTTTGATGCTACGCCCCCCGGCGGCGCTTGTCTACCGCCGTGGACGCATGCTCTGCAGGATCCCGGCGTGCCCGGCGATCGCGCCGATCACGATCGCCCCGGGGGCGACCTCGGTGCCGGGGAAGAGGATGCTCTCACGCAGTTGCGCCCCGTCGCCGACGTGGGCGCCGTCGCCCAGCACGAGCGGGCCGGTGAGGCGCACACCCGCTCCGATCTGAACGTCGCGTCCGATCCACACGGGTCCCTCGACCTCGGCGTCCTCGGGGAGCGGCGAACCACCGTCCTCGCCGGCGAGCGTCACCCCGGGTGCGACCTCCCGCCCGGCGAGCTGTAGGCGCAGCTCGCCGCGCAGCGCGTCGAAGGTGCCCTGGCGCAGCTCCGCGAGGGAGCCCACGTCGTTCCAGTAGTCGCGGATCTCGTGGATGTGGAACGGCACGTCGTGCTCCAGCAGCGCGGGGAACACGTCCTGCGCCCAGTCCGCGAAGGGGCGCTCGGGGAAGTAGTCGAAGATCGCGGGGTTGAACACGTAGATGCCGCAGTTGCCGAGGTCCGAGAGCGCCTCCTCGGGCTGGGGCTTCTCCTGGAAGCCCGTGATGCGCCCCGCGCGGTCGTGCAGCACGACCCCGTACTCGCGGGTGTCGGAGACCTGCTTGACCGCCAGCGTCGCGATCCCGCCGGCCTCGCGGTGGCGCGCGGCGAGCGCGGTGAGGTCGATGTCGGTGAGGGCATCTCCCGAGATCACGAGGAAGGGCTCCTCGCCGAAGAACTCCGCGCAGGCGCGCACCCCTCCTGCGGTGCCGAGCAGCTCCTCCTCGTAGCGGTAGGAGAGGGGCCCTGCTCGCCGAAGTAGGCGCGGATCGAGTCGGGGAAGTAGTGCAGGTTGGCGATCACCTCCTCGAAGCCGTGGCGTTCGAGCAGGTCGAGGATGTGCGCCATCACCGGCCTGTCCAGCACCGGCACCATCGGCTTGGTGATCTCGTACGTCAGCGGGCGCAGCCGGGTTCCGAGCCCCGCCGCGAGGACCATCGCCTTCATCGCTCAGTAGCGGTAGTGGTCGGGCTTGTAGGGGCCCTCGACGGGGACGCCGATGTAGGCGGCCTGCGTCATCGCTGAGCGTGGTGAGCTTGACCCCGAGCGCGTCGAGGTGCAGGCGGGCGACCTTCTCGTCGAGGTGCTTGGGCAGCACGTAGACGCGCTTCTCGTACTCGCTCGTTCTTGGTGAAGAGCTCGATCTGGGCGATGGTCTGGTTGGTGAAGGAGTTGCTCATCACGAAGCTCGGGTGCCCGGTGGCGTTGCCGAGGTTCAGCAGGCGGCCCTCGGAGAGCAGGATGATCGCGTGGCCGTCGGGGAAGACGCCACTCGTCCACCTGGGGCTTGATGTTGATCCGCTCCACGCCCGGCATCTTGGTGAGGCCGGCGATGTCGATCTCGTTGTCGAAGTGCCCGATGTTGCCGACGATCGCCTGGTGCTTCATGCGCGCCATGTGCTCGGCGCGGATGATGTCGCGGTTGCCGGTGCAGGTGACGAAGATGTCGCCCTCCCCCACCACTTCCTCGAGCGTGCGGACTGTGTAGCCCTGCATCGCCGCCTGCAGCGCGCAGATCGGGTCGATCTCGGTGACCACCACGCGCGCGCCCTGGCCGCGCAGCGATTCCGCGCAGCCCTTGCCGACGTCGCCGAAGCCGCAGATCACGGCCATCTTGCCGGCGATCATCACGTCGGTGGCGCGGTTGATGCCGTCCACGAGCGAGTGGCGGCAGCCGTAGAGGTTGTCGAACTTCGACTTCGTCACCGAGTCGTTGACGTTGATCGCGGGGAACAGCAGGGTGCCGTCCTCGGTCATCTCGTAGAGCCGGTGCACGCCGGTGGTGGTCTCCTCGGTGACGCCTTTGATGCCCTCGCCGATCCGCGTCCAGCGCTGGGGGTCCTCGCCGAGCGAGCGCTGGAGCAGCGAGAGGATCACGTCGAGCTCCTCCGAGTCGGCCCCCGCCGGGATCGGGCACGGCGCCCGCGGCCTCGTACTCGGTGCCCTTGTGCACCAGCAGCGTGGCGTCGCCGCCGTCGTCGAGGATCATGTTGGGACCCGGGTGGGTGGGATTCGAATCATTCGGCGTTCCGTCCTCGCCGGGCCAGCGCAGCGCCTGCACAGTGCACCACCAGTACTCCTCCAGGGTCTCCCCCTTCCAGGCGTAGACCGGCACGCCCCGCGGCTCCTCGGGAGTCCCCTCGGGGCCGACGGCGACCGCCGCGGCGGCGGGGTCCTGGGTGGAGAAGATGTTGCAGCTGCACCAGCGCACCTCGGCTCCGAGCGCCGTCAGTGTCTCTATCAGCACGGCGGTCTGCACGGTCATGTGCAGCGAGCCCATGATCCGCGCGCCCCGCAGCGGCTGGGCCTGCGGCGAACTCCGCGCGAGTGGCCATCAGCCCGGGCATCTCGTGCTCGGCGAGCGTGATTTCCTTACGTCCGAGCTCCGCGAGGGAGAGATCGGCGACCTTGAAGTCGGTGCTGGGCGCGGCTGTGGCGAGAGTCGTAGCGGACATGACGAGTCCTCCTGTCCGGTCGGTGAGCGCCCTTGCTACAAAAGATGACGGGCCGAGCGTGGCGGATCACAGCCGTCGCAGCGCTCCTCGGTCGTCGTGGGCCGACGGTATCACACCCCTCCCCGGCGTGGCCAGCGCCCAGGGCGCATATCGGTGGGGCCGTGCCGCTGGGGTGCTCGAGTGTCGAGCGAGGCGCGACGCAGAGCCGTTCCGGCCCGGCTACCGCGCGGCCAGCTCGGCCTTGAGCTGCTCGATCAGCCGCACCGGCCCGGGGTCCACGCCGCGCAGGGCGGCGAGGTAGACGGAGACGAGGTCCCCGAGCAGCACCAGCGAGATCACCCGCTCGATCGTGGTCTCGCCGCGGGTCTCCACATGGAAGGAGGCGGTGGCGCTG
Organism: uncultured Solirubrobacterales bacterium; assembly: GCA_963742275.1. Taxonomy (GTDB): domain Bacteria; phylum Actinomycetota; class Thermoleophilia; order Solirubrobacterales; family Solirubrobacteraceae; genus Palsa-744. Next base: position 645,964 of record CAVUKU010000003.1, read on the forward strand.
TCGGCGATCAGCTTCTCGGTGAGCTCCATGCGCTCCTTCACGCGGGGGTGGGCGTCGGAGTCGTCGAGGAAGACCGCCGCGAAGCGGCCCACCTCGGGCGCGCCCTCCCAGCCGACGAGCTCGTTGTGGTCGAGCTCGGGGAGTTCGTGCGCGAAGCAGGGCAGCTTGGCGTTCTCGTTGATCTGGGTCTTCCAGCGGTAGGCCACCGGGATCGTGAGGCCCGCGCCGGCCACCACGGGGGCGCTGCCGAGCAGGCCGCGGGCGAGCTCCTTGGCGAGCGAGTCCTCGGGCGCATCGGGGCCCCACTCGGCGACGAGCTGCTCGGCGTGCGCGCCGGCGACGTCGATCTCCGAGGTCAGCCGCGGGCCGGCTCCGCAGAGGGCGGCAACCTCGAGGGCCGCCACGGTCATGTAGGCGACCGCGGCACGCGGTTGAAAGCCGCCGGGGAGCGGGATCACGGGCACCTTGTCCGCGCGCGCCAGCTCCGCGAGGCGACCGCCGGTGGTGACCACCACGCGCTGGGCCCCCAGTGCAGCGGCGGCCTCGTAGCAGGCGAGGGTCTCCTCGGTGTTGCCGGAGTAGCTGGCGCAGAGCACGGTCGTCTCGGGCGTGGTCCACGGGGGCAGCCCGTAGGCGCGGGTCACGAAGATCGGCCGCGAGGCGTGGTCGCCGAGCGCGGCGCACGCGAGGTCGCCCCCGATCGCGGAGCCGCCCATCCCGGCCACCACGAGCCCGCCGGGGGTGTCCCACTCGTTCATGATCGCGGACTCCACCCGCCACAGCGCGTCGCGCAGGTGCTCGGGCAGGGCGAGCACGTCGTTCAGTTGCCCCGAGCGGTCCACCTCGGCGATCGCCTCGCGCGAGAGGGTGGCCATCGTGCTCTCGCTCACGAGAACCTCAACGCTCCATCGGGCAGGGTCACCCCCGGGAAGATACGCGCACCACGGGACACGATGTTGCGCGCCCCCAGGGTGACCCCCTCTCCGAGCACCGCGCCGTCGGTGAGCTGGGTGCCCTCCCCCACGCGGCAGCCCGCTGCGACGATGCAGTCGCGCAGGGTGCACCCCGCGCCGATCTCGCTGCCGTTCATGATCACCGCGCGCTCCACCGTGGAGCCGGCGCCGACGGTGACGCCCTGGCCGAGCACCACGAGGCTGCCGACGTGCGCGCCGGGCGCAACGTGCACGCCGGGCTCCAGCACCGCGGGGGGGATCGCGCGGCCCTCGAGGAGCGCGTCGGGGGCGATCGCGAGGTAGCCGCTGCCGAGGCGCTCCTGCACCGCGGTGGCGACGTTGCCCTCGATGATGTCGAAGGTGCCCTGCAGATAGCGCTCGGGGGTCCCGATATCCAGCCAGTAGCTCTCCGAGGGGAACCCGTAGAGCCCGTGGCCGATCAGCAGCGGCCAGACCTCCCGCTCGATCGAGACGTTGCGCTCCGCGGGCACCAGCTCGAGCACCTCGCGCTCCAGCACGTAGGCCCCGGCGCTGATCATCCGCGTGTCGATCTGATCAGAGGAGGGCTTCTCCACGAAGTCACTCACCGCGTTGTCCGGTCCGAGGCGCACGAGCCCGTAGGCGGTGGGGTCCTCGACGGGGACCAGCGCGAGCGTGGCCCGCGCGCCGGTGCGCTCGTGCTGGGCGATCTGCGCGGTGAGGTCGATATCGGTGAGCACGTCCCCGTTGAGCAGCAGGAAGCGCTCGTCGAGCATCGACTCCGCGAACTTCAGCGCCCCCGCGGTGCCGCGGGGGTCGGGCTCCTCGACGAAGCGCAGGCGGATCCCGAGCGCGGAGCCGTCCCCCAGGACGTTACGCACGGAGGTGGCGAGGAAGCCGCAGGACATGATCACGTCCTCGATCCCGTGCCGGCGCAGCCATTCGATCATGAAGGCGATGAAGGGGCGGTCCACCAGCGGGACCACCGGCTTGGGCACCGTCGAGGTGAGCGGGCGCAGGCGCGTACCCTCGCCGCCGACGAGGATCACGGCCTGCATGGTGTGAGCCCCCCTGCCGACGTCCAGCCGGCGCCCTCGGCGGGAGAGCTCGCCTTCCAATCCCGCCGGACCGGGCCTGTGGGCCTCATGGGTCCTCGCGCCGGCGCCCGGTCGGCGGGTCGGGCGAGCCCCGGCCGATCCCCTCGTACAGCAACCCCGCCGCCCGCACCGCGCCGCTGTCGAGCGCGTTGCGGCCGTCGATCACGACCGTGCCCCGCATCGCTTCGGCGACCTGCGCCCAGTCCAGGTCGATGCACTGGGGCCACTCGGTGACGAGCACCACGGCGTCGGCCCCGCGTAGTGCGTCCATCGCGCAGTCCGCCAGCTCGATGCCCCCGATCAACCCGCGGGCCTGCTCCTCGGCGACGGGATCGTACCCGCAGACGGTGGCCCCGTCGGCGTTCAGCCGCGCGGCCAGCACCAGCGAGGAGGCCTCGCGCATGTCGTCGGTGTTGGGCTTGAACGCGAGGCCCAGCAGTCCCACGCGCTTGCCCACGAGGCTGCCGAGGTGCTTTTGCAGCTTGCCGATCACGCGGCGCTTCTGCAGTTCGTTGACCTCGATCACGGCGGTCAGAAGCTGGAAGTGATAGCCGGAGTTGCCGGCGAGCTGCTTGAGCGCGTCGACGTCCTTGGGGAAGCAGCTGCCGCCGAAGCCGATCCCGGCCTGTAGGAACTTCGGCCCGATGCGCTCGTCCAGACCCATGCCGCGCGCCACCTCGACCACGTCGGCCCCGGTCTCCTCGCAGACGTTGGCGATCTCGTTGATGAAGGAGATCTTGGTCGCCAGGAAGGCGTTGGAGGCGAGCTTGACCATCTCCGCGGAGGCGACGTCGGTGCGCACGAGCGCCCCCGAGCCCGCGCCGCCGTGCTCGGCCTCGAGCAGGGGGCGGTAAAGCTCGACCACCGCGTCCCCCGCCCAGTCCCCCCGGTCCCCCACGACCACGCGGTCGGGGTTCAGGAAGTCGCGCAAGGCGGAGCCCTCCTTGAGGAACTCCGGGCAGGAGACGTACTTCAGGCCCTCCTTGCCCTGCTCGGCGAAGGTGCGCACGATCGAGGCGCCGGTCCCGCAGGGAACGGTGGACTTCATCACCAGCGCGTGGTCCTTGGAGGCGGGGATCGCCTCCACGACGGCATGCACCGCGGAGAGGTCGGCGTCGCCGGAGTAGGTGGGGGGGGTGCCCACGGCGACGAACAGCAGGCGCGTGTGCTGCAGCGCCTCGGCGAGATCGGTGGAGAAGTGCAGGCGCCCCGCGTGCTTGGCGAGCAGCTCCTCCAGGCCGGGCTCGTAGATCGGGGCCTCGCCGCGGCGCAGACGCTCGATCTTTTCGGCGTCGATGTCCACGCACCACACCTCACTGCCGAGCTCCGCGAAGCCCGCGGCGCTGACCAGGCCGACGTAGCCGGTGCCGATCACCCCGACGGGCTCGCGCTCACTGCTCATTGAAGGGATCTCGATTACGGCTCATGGGAGGCGGTGCCGGAAGGCTAGCCGCTGCGCGAACACGACGACGGGCTGGCCCCACCTACCAGAGCACCGGCACGCCGTAGGCGGCGATCCGCTCGTCGCAGGTGACCACCGTGAGGCCCTCGCTCTGGGCCTGGGCGACGATCATGCGGTCGAAGGGGTCCCGGTGGTGGGGAGGCAGCGCGCCGGCGAGGACCGCATGCTTGAAGTCCATCCTCAGCTCCACGAACCTTGCCTGTGCGATCTTGTCCAAGAGGTTGTCCGGGGTCATGAGCTTTCCCGAGCTGCGCTTGATGGATATCTCCCAAACGCTCGCCGCGCTCACGTACGCAGGGATGATCCCAGCGCGCAAGACATCGCGGGCCTTTGACGACAGGCGGTGCACGTCGCCCACGCTCCAGAGAAGGGTGTGCGTATCAAGCAGGAGGGAGTTCAATCTCGCAGCCCAAAGAGGCGCTCGATTTCCTCATCGGGCTCGTCGAAATCGTCGCTCATCCAGATCTGCCCGCGCAGATCTCCCATGCGACGAGGAGTCGCAGGCGCGTCGTAGCGGGTGAGCTTCGCCACCGGATGAGCGCCCCGACGAATCACGATCTCCTCGCCGTCCGCGGCGCGCTCGATCAGACGCGAGAGCTGTGTTTTCGCCTCTGTGACCGTCACCATCTCAGACATGCAGAGAATCGTATCAGACCTGGTTGACCTGGCCTGATTTGGGGACGCCGGCGGACTCAGCCGCCATCTAGCGCGGTGGCCTCCTCGACCAGCACGAGCGCGCGGTTCTGCTCGAACTGGAGATAGCCGGTCGACTGCTTGAAGCGCAGGATCTCCGACTCTGAGCGGTAGAGGCGCAGCTCGGTGGGCTTGAGGATCGCGAGCACCGGCTGGTGGTTGGCGAGGATGCCGATCGAGCCCACCTCCGTGAGCGTGGAGAGCATCTCGATCTCCCCGGAGAACACGGGCCCCTCGGGGGTGAGGACTTCGGCTGGGAATTTCGTGCGGGCCATCAGTCCATCCTCTCAATATGTAGACAGCGGCGCATGCGCCGCTGTCCCGACGGGCGCATGCGCCCGTCGGCGGGGGCGCGCATGCGCGCCCCCGTTCCACTTGATTTGGAGGGGATCCCCACCATCTCGCCTACTATTTCTTGGCCGCCTCGACGACCTCGTCGATGGTGCCCTTCAGGAAGAAGGCGCTCTCGGGGACCTCGTCGTGCTTGCCCTCGATGATCTCATCGAAGCCGCGGATGGTCTCCGCGATCGAGACGTAGGCCCCGGGGGTGCCGGTGAACTCTTCGGCGACGAAGAACGGCTGGGAGAGGAAGCGCTCGATGCGCCGCGCGCGCTGCACGGTGAGCTTGTCCTCATCGGAGAGCTCATCGATGCCGAGGATCGCGATGATGTCCTGCAACTCCTTGTAGCGCTGGAGGATCTCCTTCACGCGGTTGGCCACGCGGAAGTGCTCCTCACCAAGGATGTCCGCCTTGAGGATCGTCGAGGTCGAGTCGAGCGGATCGACCGCGGGGTAGATGCCTTTCTCGGAGATCGCCCGCGAGAGCACGGTGGTCGCGTTCAGGTGGGCGAACACCGAGGCCGGAGCGGGATCGGTGAGGTCGTCGGCGGGGACGTAGATCGCCTGCACGGAGGTCACCGAGCCCTCGCGCGTGGAGGTGATGCGCTCCTGCAACTGCCCCATCTCCGTCTCCAGCGTCGGCTGGTAGCCCACCTGGGAGGGCATCCGCCCGAGCAGCGCCGAGACCTCGGAGCCGGCCTGCACGAAGCGGAAGATGTTGTCGATGAACAGCAGCACGTCCTGGCCCTGGTCGCGGAAGTATTCGGCCATCGTGAGGCCCGAGAGCGCCACGCGCATGCGCGCGCCGGGCGGCTCGTTCATCTGCCCGAACACGAGCATCGTCTTGTCGAGCACGCCGGACTCCTTCATCTCCAGCCACAGATCGTTGCCCTCGCGCGAGCGCTCCCCCACGCCGCAGAACGCGGAGAGGCCGCCGTGCTCCTTGGCGAGGTTGTGGATGAGCTCCTGGATCAGCACCGTCTTGCCCACGCCGGCGCCGCCGAACAGCCCGACCTTGCCGCCCTTGGCGTAGGGGGCGAGCAGGTCGATGACCTTGATCCCCGTCTCGAACATCTCCGTGGTCGGAGTGAGGTCCTCGACACGCGGCGCGTCCTGGTGGATGCCACGGCGTTCGGTGCCCTCGGGCAGCTCCTCGCCGAGGTCGATCGGCTCGCCGAGCAGGTTGAAGATGCGCCCGAGCGTGGCCTCCCCCACCGGGACGGTGATCGGGCCGCCGGTGTCCACCACCTCGACGCCGCGCGCGAGGCCGTCGGTGGTGTCCATCGCCACCGCGCGCACACGGTCGTCGCCGAGGTGCTGCTGGACCTCGCACACGAGCACGCCCTCGCCCGCGCTCGTGCTGATGCCAGGCGCCTCCTCCTCCGCGCCGGCCTTCGGACGGGCGATCGTGATGGCGTGGTTGATCTCGGGCAGCCTGTCGGGGAAGACGGCCTCGATCACGACGCCCTGGATCTCCTCGATGCGCCCGAGATTGCGCGCCGCGGCTCCGTTCTTGCTCGTCTGCGGGTCGGTGGCCTCTGTGGTGGTGTTGGCTGGCATCAGCTCTCTAATTCTCCTCTGATCATCCTGCAAGTTGTTTCATCAATTTCACAAGCGGTCCAGGGCAAGCGAAACAAGGTTCTGGAGCCCATCCGCCCCGCATGACGTGCTCAGCAGCCATGCGCCCGGCCTAGGACAGTCCCTCTGCGCCGGCGACCACCTCCATGATCTCCTGGGTGATCTCGGCCTGGCGGGCCCGGTTCATCTGGAGCGTCAAGTCGGTGATGATTTCCCCGGCGTTGTCGGAGGCGCTGCGCATCGCGGTCATCTGCGCGCCGAAGAAGCCCGCGGCCGACTCCACCAGCGCGCGGTGAATCGAAATCTCGATGTAGTCCGGCACGAGCCGTTCGAGGATTTCCCTGGGTTCGGGCTCGTACTCCACCAGCGCGCGCTTCCCGGCGCCCTCCTCGCCCTGCGCCGAGTCCCGCCCCGCCGGCGCCGAACCCCGCCCCCCCTGCGCCGAGTCCTGCCCCTCACCCGCAACCGCCGCGTGCGAGAGCGGCAGCAGCGTCTCGCGCGTGACCTCCTGCGTAAGCGGGGAGATGTAGGCGTTGTAGATGAGCTCCACCCGGTCCAACCGGCCATTGACATACCCGTCAATCAGATCGGTGGCGACGGCTCGCGCATCCGCGTAGGCGGGGCGATCGGCGAAACCGGTGTAGCCACCGCCCAGCTCGTGGCCGCGGAAGGTCAGCGAGGAGACCCCGCGCCGTCCAGTCGCATACCACGCGCTCTGCAGCCCCCCCTCGGCGAGCTCGGTGGAGAGACGAATGCCGGCGCGAATCACCTGGGAGTTGAATCCTCCGGCCAGCCCGCGATCACCGGTGACGAGCAGCAGCCCAACTGTGCTTGGCTGGCCGATCTCCGATCGGTCGTGCGCGCGCAGCAGCGGCACTCGCGCGGCCTCGGCGCCGGCAGCAAGCGCCGCCTGGCGGGTCATGCGGCGGATCGCCTCCGCGTAGGGGCGCAGCGCCGTGATCCGCTGCTCCGCGCGGCGCAGACGCGCGGCGGCGACCATCTCCATGGCGCGCGTGATCTTCTGGATGTTCTTCACCGAGGAGATCCTGTTCTTGACGTCGCGCTGAGAAGCCATGACGGTGCGAAGCGGACGGCGCTAGGCCGCCGCCGTCGCCTCCTGGAGCGCAGCGGCGTCCTGCCCCGACCCGGAGGAACCCGGCCCGGGGGCGTCCTGCGCGCGGATCGGCGCATCCTCCTCCAAGGGCTGGCCCTCCTCGTCGAGGTCGTAGCCGAAGTCCCGGGCGAACGTATCCACGGCGTCGTGAACGGCCTTCTGCGTCTCCTCCGACCAGTCCCCGCCGGCGATCTTGGCGCGGACGTCGGTGTGCTGGGCGTGCATCCGTTCAGTCAGCTCCGAGAGAAACTCACCCACCCGCGCGACGTTCAGGCGGTCGAGAAAGCCGTTGGTGGCAGCGAAGATCTGGACCGTCTGGTCCTCGACCGCCAGCGGCTCGCGCTCGTGCTGGTTGAGCGTCTTGACCAGGCGTTCCCCGCGCGCCAGCGTGCGCTGGGTGTCGGCGTCGAGATCGGAGCCGAACTGGGCGAAGGCCTCCAGGTCGCGGTACTGGGAGAGCTCAAGCTTGATCCTCCCGGCAACCTTCTTCATAGGCCCGATCTGAGCGTTACCACCCACGCGCGAAACGGAGATCCCAACATTGATCGCGGGCCGCACCCCGGAGTTGAAAAGTTTCGACTCCAAGAAGATCTGCCCATCGGTAATCGAAATCACGTTCGTAGGAATGTAAGCCGAGACATCGCCCGCCTGCGTCTCAATCACCGGCAGCGCCGTAAGCGAGCCCCCACCAAGATCTTCGTTGAGCTTCACCGCACGCTCCAGCAAACGCGAGTGCAAATAGAACACGTCACCCGGATACGCCTCGCGGCCGGGGGGACGGCGCAGCAGCAGCGACATCTGCCGATAGGCATAGGCATGCTTGGTCAGATCGTCATACACACACAGCGCATGGCGGCCGTTATAAAGAAAGTGCTCCCCCATAGCGCAGCCCGCGTAGGGAGCCATGAACTTGATCGGCGCCGCCTCGTCGGCGGACGCGGCAACAATGATCGTGTTCTCCAGCGCATTGTTTTCATCCAAAGTCTGCGCAAGCGCGACAACGGTGGACATGCGCTGACCGATGGCAACGTAGACAGACACGACGCCGGTGTCCCTGTTGTTGATGATCGCGTCAATCGCGATCGCCGTCTTGCCGGTCTGGCGGTCGCCAATAATCAACTCGCGCTGACCACGACCGATCGGGATCATCGCGTCGATCGCCTTCAGCCCAATCTGCATCGGTTCCTTAACCGGCTGGCGCTGAACCACACCAGGAGCCTTGAACTCAGCCGGCCGAGTCTCGGTCGTAACGATGTCGCCCTTGCCATCCAGCGGCCGCCCCAACGGATCAACAATCCGCCCAAGCAGAGCATCGCCGACAGGAATGTCAAGCAGCTTGCCAGTGCGCTTAACAGTGTCCCCCTCAGAAATATGCTCCCACTCCCCAAACAGCACCGCCCCAACATTGTCGGACTCAAGGTTAAGCGCCAACCCAGTAACCCCATGCGGAAGCTCCAGCATCTCAAAAGACATGCAGTTCTCCAGCCCATGAAGGCGAGCGATGCCGTCAGCAACCGACAACACAGTGCCAACCTCCGTCAGCTCCGCCGCACCGGCATCAAGCCCAGCGATCCGACTCTTGAGGATGCTCGTAATCTCATCTGGATTGATCTGCATATCGTTTCCTTAGCTCTTTTTCAAAGGTGGGGGGAGGGGGGTTCGAGGGGGGAGGGGGGAGGCCAGCCTCCCCCCTCCCCCCTCAGGAGGTGGAGGCCACCTGCCTGCGCAACTGCTCCAAGCGACTACGGATCGAGGCATCAAGAATCGAGTTGCCAACCCTGATCACAATGCCGCCAAGAATGTCAGGGTCAACGCGCGCCGCAAGCTGCACCGTGCGCCCAGCCCGCTCACCAATAGTCTTGCCAAGACTCTCAGTGGTGGCAGGATCAAGCTCGATCGCGCTAGTGATCTCCACCGGCAGCGTCTTGTTCTCCTCGTCCCACAGGCGCTCGTACTGGCGGCGGATGTGGAAGATCACCGGCATCCGGTGGTTTTCGATCAGCAGCCCCAGGAAGTTCAACAACACCTCATCAGCGCCGTCCAGCAGCTTCCCGAGCGCCGCCTGCTTCTCCTTCGTGGAGAAGTAGGGCGAGAAGAAGAACACCGCCAGCTCCCGGTTCTCACGCAGCGCGTCCGCCAACTGCGCAAGCTGCTCGCGCAGCACGTCCAGCTTGCCCTGTTCGCGGGCGACCGCGAACAGCGAGCGGGCGTATACCTGGGCGAGCTCCTCCATCTCAGTTCTGGCTCCCGGAGATGCTCGAGAAGTCCAGTTCGCCGAGCGCCTCCTCCACGAGACGCTTCTGGTCGGCGTCGGTGAGCGTCTTGCGCGTGACCTTCTCGGTGGCCATGATCGTCAGGTCGGCGACCTCGCGGCGGATGTCGTCGAGCGCTCGCTTGGTCGCCGCTTCGATTTCGCGCTCGGCCTTCTTGGCGGCCTCGGCGACGAGCTCCTGCCCGCGCACCTTGCTCTCGGCCTCGTGCGCCTCCGCCGTCTGGCGCGCGCGCTGGACGATCTCTTCGGACTGGGCCCGCGCCTCCTTGAGCCGCTCGCGGTATTCCCCCAGCACCTCGTCGGCCTCGGTGCGCGTGCGCTCGGCGGCGTCGATGTCGCCCTCGATCTTCTGCGCGCGCGCGTCGAGGATTTTGCCGATCTGGGGGAAGACCGCCTTGCGCAGGATGTACAGCGAGATGGCGAACACCACGATCGTCCAGACCATGAGCCCCACGTTGGGGGTGATCAGGAACGATCCGCTTGCGAGTGGGATGTTGAGGGGGACGTGCATCGTGGCCTACAGGAAGAAAGCGATGAAGCCGCCGACGAGACCGTAGAAGAAGCACGCCTCGGTGAGCGCGAAGCCGAGCCACTGATCGCGCTCGACCTCGGCGCGCAGCTCGGGCTGGCGGGTCTTGGCCTGGATCGAGGCGTTGAACACCGCTCCGATGCCCGCCCCCGCGCCGGCCGCGCCGCCGCCGGCGCCGACGCCGAGCGCGATCGCGCGACCGGCGTCCTGGCTCTGCTTAATGATCGGTTCCACGGTCAGGATCAGTGGGTGCAACACACTGAAAAAGTGGAGAAACTCCATTGCTAGATAGCTCCCTTGTTTTGTTAGTGACTCGAGACCGCGCCACCGAGATAGATGGCGGTGAGGATGGAAAAGATGAAGGCCTGCAGGCCCGCGATCAGCACGGCCTCGAACAGGAAGATCGCGACCCCGAACGGCAACAGGAACCAGGACACGAGCTGCAGGCCGACGAGCACACCGAGCTCCCCGCCCATGAACGCGATCAGCATGTGGCCCGCGAGCAGGTTCGCCCACAGCCGCACCGTCAGCGAGATCAGGCGCAGGAAGTTCGAAAGGATCTCGATCGGGAAGATGAGCAGGACGATCACGCCCTTGACGCCGCCCGGCATCAGGCTTTTCAGATAGCCGATCGGCCCGTGGTGCTTGATCCCCTCGTAGGTGAACAGGACGAACACGCTCAGCGCGAGGATCAGCGGGAACGCGACGTTGGTGTCGGCCGCGTAGATCTGCAGCGACGGGATGTGCGCCCCGAACACGTTGAAGCTCTCGCCCGAGTCGACGGGCAGCGGGATGTAGCCGATCAGGTTCGAGACGAGGATGAACACGAAGATCGTGGCGATCAGCGGGAAGTACTTCCCCTCCTGCTCGTGCGTCAGGTTTTCCTGGGAGATGCGGCGCATGAAGTCGTAGAACATCTCCACCGCGACCTGCAGGCGCCCCGGGCGCTGCCGCAGACGGCGGACGATGTAGAGCATCACCCCAAGCGTGATCCCGACCGTGAGCAGCAGATAGAGGACGGCCTTGTTGAACGCGATCGGCCCGACCTTGAACCAGGTGTCGAGTTTGAACTCGTTCGTCGGGGAGAAGACGCCGCTGGCGACATCGGGGGCCTTGTGCGCCGTGACGCCGAACAGGATCACGAACAGGACCATCCCGCCGATCCACACGCCGAGAACCCCGTAGAGGACCTTCCGCCCCTGGCTCATCCCCTGCTTCTCGGACGGCGAGGGGGCGGGGGTGGGCGGGGTTCCCATACCCGGGGCTATCCGCGGAGCCTCTGCGACCGCGCTCATCGCTCGAAGCCCTCGCGTCCGCTGAACATACGCGTGGCGAAGACCACCGAGTACGCCGCGAAGATGGTCAACGCCGCCGCGAGCCCGTCGGAGCGGTCGCCGACGGCACCCGCAACGACGATCGCCCCCGCGAGCAGCCACATGCGCCCAAAGGACTCGGCGACATCGAGTCCCAGGCGGGACCCCGGCGCACGCTTGCGCGCGATCCAGCGGCGGTCGGTGTGGGCGAGGATCCGCTGCAGCAGCCACGCACCCACCGCGATCAGGAGGCCGAACGTCGGCGCGCCGAGCGACAGCGCTACGGGGGTGGCGATCACCACGAGTACGACGTCCAGGTAGCGCAGCAGCTCGCCCGGCGAAGGGAGGGCGGCCGGTCCCGAACCGGCACGCTGGCCGGTTCGGGGACTAGCGCGCAGCGCGTGTCCCCCGGCTCGGCCGGCAGGGGCCATCGGTTCTGGCTCGTGATTAGACATGGGAGATTGGCTGGCACCCTACAGACGCAAGAGCCAGCGCGTCCGCCCATGGCGGACCCTCGCCCCGGCCCTCCTCTGACCGTCTGTGGCAGCCGTGCGCAGTCTACCTGATTCGGGACTTCGTAACAACTTTGTGACATGCGCCACGCGGACTGGAGCAGAGGGCCGGCTGCGGACCTCCAGGCAGCTCACCACTCATGACAAACAAAGAGGAGCCAGTCTCCCGTACTCTAGCCGGCCGCGCCACCCTCTAGGCGGGCGCCCGCAGTGGCCGCAGTGCTCCCCGCGCGCGCCAACCCTCTTCCACAGCTCGCACGAGCAGGAGGGCCAGCGCCGCGGTCGCGACGCCCGCGAGCACATCGAGCAGGTAGTGGTTGCCGGTGGCGAGCACCGCCACGCAGGTCACACACGGGTAGACGCACGCCACCGCACGCACCCACAGGCGCCCACGAGGGTGGCGCAGTCGGCCGGAGGCAGACAAGCCGGGCCCCTCGTTTTTAGTAGACAGGGACCACATCACCAGCGAGCACCACACCGCCCAGGCCATGTGCAGGGAGGGCATCGCCGCGAATTGGTTGGCGGCCGCGGCCAGCGGCCCGGTGTGCCAGCCCCCGAGCGCGCCGGTGGAGGCCACCACGTCGCCAAAGCCGCTGCCCGCGAGCAGCCGCGGGGGAGCGGTGGGGTACAGCCAGAAGACGACGAAGCCCAGCGCGTTGATCGCGACCAGCGTGTTGCGTAGCGGCCGGTAGATGTCGGCGCGGCGATACCACAGCCAGCCGAGCAGCCCGAGGGTCACGATGAAGTGGGCGTTGTCGTAGTAGTCGGAGAGCAGCAGGCCGAGCGTGTGGTGGGAGGTCAGCCAGTGGTTGAGGGCGACTTCGGGATCGAGACCCAGCGAGCGCTCCAGGTGCAGCACGCCCCAACCGTGCGCGAGCGCGGCGTGCACGCGCAGCGGCGCGAGATTGTTGATCGCGTCGTACACCCAGCACAGCCACACGATCACCAGCGCCTCCACCCACCAGCGCGTGCGCGGGGCGCCACCAACTCCCTCCGCCTCCGGCGCCGGGCGCACCGGCAGCGCCGGCAGGGTCAGTTCCCCGGAGACTGTCTCCATCTGAACGCCCGAGGCCACCGGGCAATCTTAGGGCGCCGTCGCCTGGAGCCCGCGCTCGCCTAGCGTCTCCAGCACCCGCGGAAGCGCCGCAACGGTACGCCGCCAGGAGCTGGGGGCGCTGTAATCGTCGGCGTCGTGCAGCAGGAGCACCGCGCCCTCGCCGGCCCCGCCGGTCACCAGTGCAGCGATCGACTCGGGGGTCGCACCGGCCTCCCAGTCGCGGCCCCAGTGGCTCCACAGCAGCGTGCGCCAGCCGCGGCGGCGGGCGAGGGCCAGGGCCGCGGCGTTGGACACGCCGTAGGGCGGGCGGTAGAGCGCCGGCGAGCGACCCGTGGTCTCCTCGATGATCCCGAGCGCCCGCAGAATGTCCTCGCGTACCTGTCGCGGCGTGAGGCGCAGCAGGTTGCGGTGGCGGTGGCAGTGCAGGCCGACGCCATGGCCGGCCGCGACGATCTCCGCGGCGAGCGTGGGGTTACGCAGCACCTGCTCGCCGACCAGGAAGAACGTCGCCCGCACCCTCGCGTGCTCGAGGATCTCGAGCACGGCCGGCGTGCCCTGCCCGTGGGGGCCGTCGTCGAAGGTGAGCGCGTACCCCTCGCCGCTGGCGGTGCGGTCCTCGATCCCCAGCGGCCCGCGCAGCATCCTGTACTCGCCGGCGAGCGCCGGCAGCGCATAGGCGGCTGTGTAGCCGAGCACCGCCGCGCCGACTGCCGCGCCGGCCAGCGAAGCCAGAAGGCTGCGATCATCGGGGGCAGGCATGTCTGAACTGGTGCTGGGAATCATGGCGGCGGTGGGGGCCTCGACCCTCTACAGCCTAGGGATCGCGCTGCAGGCGATGGACGCCAAGCAGACCCCGCAGCGCGAGTACCTGCGCCTGGGGCTGGCGTTGGACCTCATCAAACGCGGGCGCTGGCTGCTCGGCACCGGCCTCTCGCTGCTCGGCTGGCCGCTGCAGCTGGTGGCAGTCGGGCTGGCTCCGCTGGTGGTGGTGCAGCCCGCGATGGCTACCGGCCTGCTCGTGCTGCTGGTGATCGGCGAGCGGATGCTGGGCGAGCGCGCGGGGCGGCGCGAGCACCTGGCGGTGGGCGCGATCGTGGTGGGGGTGCTCGGCGCGGCGCTGTGCGCGCCCCCGCACACCTACGTCCAGGCCTCCGACACGGTCCTCGCGATCGTGCTGGGCACGCTGGGTCTGGCCAGCCTGCTGCCATACATCATGCTGCGCCTCGCCCGCCGGCCGCCCGCGATGCTCACGATCGTCGGCGCGGGCCTGGCGTACGGCTGGACCGGGGTGGCCACCGTGCTCGCCTCCAACAACCTGCACTACGGGTTCATCTGGGTGGCGGTCGCCTGGGGCCTCGCCACGGCGGCGGTCTCCGCGACCGCCGCGCTCAGCGAGATGAGCGCGCTGCAGTCGCGCCCTGCGATCCAGGTGGCCCCTGTGGTGTTCGTCATCCAGACCGCGGTACCGGTCGCGCTCGCGCCGGTGGTACTGGGGGAGCATTTCACCGAAACGCCGCTGAGCGGGATGCTGCTGGCGCTATCGCTGCTGATCTTGATGGGGGGTGCCGTGATACTCGCCCGCTCGCCGCTGCTGCTGGCCTTGATGGAAGTGGAGCCGGTGAGCGCGGAGGCCGGGCCGCAGGACGAAGCGGCGCAGCCGACGGATGCGCAGGCGAGGCAGACGGAGGCGCAGAGCGGACCGGCCGACCCTCAGCGCGAGCGGGTGAGTGCGGCCAGCGGCTCGGCGGAGAGCCCGTCGGCGCGCAGCCAGGAGACGAGCCGCTCGACGCCGCGCACCGAGACGCCCGATCCGTCGACGCCCACCACGAGCACGTCCCCCGCGCGCGTGGGCCGCTGAGGTAGGGGCCCACGGGCGGTGAGCCGCAGTGCGCCGCTCACGGGAGTCGCGCCGGTGGAGCTCGCGAGCACGAGCTGACCGACGGAGAGCCCGCCGGTGCGCCCACCGCGGGGCGTCACGAAGTAGAAGCGGTGGCGCAGGCCCAGCGCACGTGCCTGGGCGCGCAGCGCGCCACTGGTGCGCACCCAGCGCAGCGGGCTCGAACCGGAGGGGATTTCAGGGAGCAGTTCGTCGCCGAGCGCGTGCAGCTCGGCGATCGTGGCGGGGGCGTGCACCCCGTTGTCGGCGAAGGAGGCGTGGATGCCCCGCGCCTCGAGGGCGCCCGCCACGAGCGTGACGTCGCCCGCGGGGGTGCGCACGATCAAGCTCACGTCGGGGCGGTCGGTGGGCACCTGCGCGAGGCTGTGCACGTGCAGGATCGCGGCCGCCCACGCGCTCACCTCATCGGTGGACATCGTCCACATGCCGACGCTCAGCAGGACCGTCAGCTGCACGCAGAACGCGACCAGCCGCAACCGCCAAAGGGGAATCGGACTGACGCGCCGGGGGGCCTTCAGCACCACGTCCACGGCGTGGGGGTGCTCCTGCACCGGCAGAGGGGGAGAGCTCGACTGCGGCGCTGCCAGCGCCTCCTCCGCGAAGCTCGCCCGCACCTGCTCACGCAGCTCGCCCGTGTCGTTGGCGAGGCGCAGCAGCTCCAGGTCGGCCATCGCCCGCGTGTTCAGGCGGGCATGACCGACGGGCAGCCCGTAGGAGACAACGGGGGTCCCGGTGGCCTTCGCCTCCAGGCAGGTGACTCCACCGGTGGAGTGCACGAGCGCGTCGGCGGCCGCGAGCAGCTGGGGCATGGCGTCGGTGAACCCGTAGACGTGCACACGGGACTCTCGCGCGAAGGTGCTGCTGAGGCGCTCGTGCAGCTGCTCGTTGCGGCCGGCGAGGCAGACGATGCTCGAGACCTCCTCCACGCGGCAGAGCTCGCGCACAGCACCCTCGACGTCGCCCACCCCCCAGCCTCCCCCGGAGACGACAACCATGCGCCCCTCCTGCGGCAGCCCCAGCGCCTGCCGCGCCTCCAGGGGGCAGCGGGGCTCCAGGAACTCGGCGGAGATCAGCGGGCGCACCAGACGCGCACTGCCCTCACCGGCGATCCGCTCGACAGAGGGCATCGACTCGCCGTACATGACCAGATGCATGTCGATCCCGGGCTGCGCCCAGAAGAAGAGGCCGGTGAGATCGGTGATCGTGGCCACCGTGGGACAGCTCACCGCGCCGGTGCGGCGCAGGCGCGCGAGCACGACGGTGACGGCGGGGTAGGTGGAGACGATCACGTCGGGCTGGTATTCGGCGATGCGGCGCGCCAGCGGACGGGCGCCGAACAGGCGCAACTGCCAGCGGCTGAGCCAGCGGACGGGCGGCACACGCTCGAGCAGCCAGTAGACGAGGGAGTAGCTCCAGGGCAGGAAGCGCAGCTGGACGCGATAGCCGTCCTGGACGACTTGGCGTAGCACGCGCCCCATCGCGGCGAGGCCGTCGATCACCACGACCTCGGTCTCCTCGGGAGAGGCGTCGATCTGCTGGGCCAGCGCGCGCGCCGCGGCGGCATGGCCCTCGCCGACGTCGGCGGAGAGAATCAGGACACGGCGGGGCCCGGTGCCCCCGGATGAGGTGGGTTCGCCGCGCAACGCAGGCAAAGCGTACCTGGCCCTAAGGGTCCTTGTGTGTCCGCCGGACGGCAGAACGCAGAAAAAACACGATCTCAATCTTCGCCGGCGCCGACCGAAACGGGGACCGATCAGTGAGACACTCGCTTCGCTCGCGTCCCCGAATCGGCCAGCGCCGGAGGCGCGTGTCACCCGGCTTCGGTCGGCGTCCTCTCCGTCCTCCCTCAATCCCCCGCGCGGCGGGCCGACGCGAGCAGCGCGTTCGCGGCGGGCGCGGAGGGGAGCTGTCCAAGGGTGTGGAGCTCCTGCACGAGCACCCAGAAGGCGGGACGTGGCGTCCCGCGGGGCCCGATCAGCGCCGAATCCCACGGCTCGCGCCGGTGTGTGCCGGCGTTCCACTGGTAGAGGTAGACCCGCCCGATGCGCCCGCTGAGGCGGGCGAGTCGGTCGAAGACGAAACGGGTGACCTTGGCGGCGTGGGCGGGGGATTCGGGGAAGTCTTGGGCACTGTGGTTGTGGCGGGCGACCACCCCCCCGGTCTCGGTGAACCAGATCTCACCGCGGGTCGCACTCAGCAGCGCCCGGGTGGAGGCGGTGGAGAGGCGGTTGGCGCCGATGTAGTTGTGCAGGCCCCAGATCCCGGGTTCCCGGCCGAGAGCGCGCCGCTCCTCGCCGACCCACGTGACCATGCCCGGCACGTCAAGCAGTTCGGCGGCGAGCACGTCGCACGTGGGGCAGGCGCGGCGCAACTGCACGTAGTAGGCGGCCACCAGCGCGGGGGAGTGGCAGGTGGGCTGGCCGCAGTAGTTGGCCTCGTTCCAGGTCGCGTAGTCGGTGACCCAGGGGTAGCGCGCATGCAGCCGCCGGAACTGGGCGCCGAGCTGCGCGGCGCTCGGGAGCTGGCGGTGGCGGCCGGCGATCCAGGAGTGTTCAAAGGCGATCAGCGGCTGCACGCCGTCGGCCCGGGCGGCGCTCAGCCACCTCGCCAGGGCCCTGGCCTGGGAGCGGCTTTCCAACACGTTCCAGCCGATCGAGAGACGCGCGTAGCGGATGCCCAGCGCCTGGAAGCGGGGTTCGGCGAACATGTAGGGCTGCTGCTCGCCGATCCCCACCAAGGGGTCGTGCAGTCGGCCGGAGACTGGCGAGCCGGGGGGTGTGGGATCGACTCCAGCGGTCAGCAGCGCGTGTGCGCCCGCGGGCAGCAGGAGCGCGAGCAGGCCGGCGATCAGCGCAAGCAGCCGCGGCGGGAGGCGGGGAGGTCGTCGGGGCATGGGACTACTCAGGCGGACACCTGCCGAGACGCGAAGTCGCGCACCCTGATGGTGCTTTCACGAGGAGACGACCTCGTACTCGCCGGTCTCGAAGTCCTGGGCGACGTCGCTATCGATCTGCGCAGCCGTGGCCTCGGGGCGCAGGCGGCGTAGTCGGATCGCGTCGAGGCGGCGGAACTTGAGGATCTCCAGGACGTACACGAGGTACACGCTGGCGGCCGCGACGAGTAGCGCGATCGCGGCCATCACGAGCGTCCAGCCGAGATAGAGGTGGCCTTTGTGGTCGCTGTAGGGGACGAAGCGCAGGGCCAGCGCGAACCCTGCCAGCAGCAGCGTCCAGGCGTACAGGTAGGCGATCGTGCGCCGCCGGGAGAAGCCGATGCGCGCCATGCGGTGATGGAAATGCTCACTGTCGGAGGCGTAGATCGGGCGGCGGTACTTCAGACGCTTGAGCACGACGAAGGTGGTGTCGAGGAAGGGCACGGCGAGCAGGATGAGGGGCAGCACGAAGGAGAGCACGACCTGGGTCTTGACGGCGCCCTCGACGGTGAGGCAGCCCATCAGGAGGCCGAGCAGGTTGGCGCCGCAGTCGCCCATGAAGCTGGAGGCCGGGGGGAAGTTGTAGAAGAGGAAGCCCACCGAGGCGCCGGCGATGATCGCCGCGAGGACCCCGGGCGCCCAGCGTCCGAGGTCGAACGCGATCACCGCGAGCGCGACGGCGATGATCGCGCAGACACCCGCGGCAAGACCGTCTACGCCGTCGGAGAAGTTCACGACGTTCATCAGCGCAACGAGGCCCACCACGGTGATCGCAGCGCCGGCGTTGGGGAAGTGCAGCAGGCCCACGAAGGGCAGCGCGATCTCTTGCACTTCGATGCCGAAGTGCACGACGATCAGCGCGGCAGCGACCTGCCCGGCGAGCTTCACCGCGGGCGGCAGCTCGAAGCGATCGTCGAGCGCGCCCACGAGTGTGATCACCGCGGCGGCGAGCAGCATCCCGTGCCAGATCCCTTCGTCGGGCAGCCAGATCAGCCCCGCCACGAGCGCCCCCGCGAAGATCGCGAGGCCGCCGAGCAGCGGAGTGGGGCGGTCGGAGAGGCCGCGCTCGCGGGGGTGATCGACGGCGCCCACCGCGCGCGCGAGACGCATCGTCAGCGGCGTCAGCAGCGCCGTCACAGTGGCGGCCGCGAGGCAGGCGTACAGCGCGTCGAGCTCGTGGGTTCTCATAAGCTCGCCGACAGCATCGCAGGCGCGGGCGTCGTATGTGCGAAGTGGGCGCCTTGCCTGGTTGAGGAGCAGCTCCGCCAGCCGGCCTCGCGGCCGGCTGCGTCACCCTCTAGACCGGGGCGCCCGCGGAGAGCTCCTCGTAGAGGGGATAGCGCTCAACGATCGCGCGTACTCGCTCGGCGAGCTCCGTGGCACGCTCCTCAAAGCCGGGGGTGAGGGCGGCGGCGATGATCTGGCCGACCTCCTCGAAGTCCTCCCGCTGCAGCCCGCGGGTGGCAAGCGCGGGGGTGCCGATGCGCAGGCCGGAGGCCTCCATGGGGGGGCGGGGGTCGAAGGGGACGGCGTTGCGATTGACGGTGATGCCGATGTCGTGCAGGCGGTCCTCCCCCTGGCGGCCGCTGAGCTCGGGGCGCACGTCGCGCAGGTCGGTGAGCACGAGGTGCACGTCGGTGCCGCCGGTGAGCACGTTGACGCCGTGCCCGGCGCCCAGCAGCTGCTCGGCCAGCGCGCGGGCACCGTCGAGGGTGCGCTGCTGGCGCTCGCGGAAGAGCTCGCTTTTGGCGATCTTCAAAGCGACCGCCTTGGCGGCGATCACGTGCTCCAGGGGCCCGCCCTGCTGGCCGGGGAAGACCGCTGAGTCGATCTTCTTGGCGTACTCCTCTTTGCAGAGGATCATGCCCGCTCGGGGCCCGCCGATCGTCTTGTGGGTGGTGGTGGTGACGACGTCGGCGCCGAGCTCCACGGGGTTGGGGTGCAGGCCCGCGGCTACGAGGCCGGCGAAGTGGGCCATGTCGACCATCAACAGCGCCCCGACCTCGCGGGCGATCTCGCGGAAGCGGGGGAAGTCGAGCTGGCGAGGGTAGGCCGACCAGCCGGCAAGCAGCAGCTTGGGCCGGCGCTCGCGCGCGATGCGGGCGACCTCGTCCATGTCGATCCGCCCGCTCTCGCGGTCCACCTCGTAGGCGGCGATGTCGTAGAGGCGCCCGGAGACGTTGATCTTCATCCCATGCGTGAGGTGCCCCCCGTGGGCGAGCGAGAGCCCCATGATCGTGTCCCCGGGCTGTAGGAGCGCGTGATAGACGGCGGTGTTGGCCTGTGCGCCCGAGTGGGGCTGCACGTTGGCGTGCTCGGCCCCGAACAGCGCCTTGGCGCGGTCGATCGCAAGCTGCTCGGAGACGTCCACCCACTCGCAGCCCCCGTAGTAGCGCCGCCCGGGGTAGCCCTCGGCGTACTTGTTGGTGAGCACCGAGCCCTGGCATTCGAGCACCGCGCGGGGCACGAAGTTCTCGGAGGCGATCATCTCCAGCGTGCTCTGCTGGCGCTCGAGCTCCCCGCGCAGCGCTTCGGCGATCTCCGGGTCCACCTCGGCGAGGGGGCGGTTGAAGTAGTCGGGACTCAGATCGGACATGGGCACTCCTCGGGGACGAGAAACTGGAAGGTGCCCAGGCGCGCGGCTGCTGTGTGACGGCCGCCGCTCCCCGGTGGTGCTCCACCTCATCCAGCGCCAGTCGCGAAGGCCGTGTTCGAGGCTAGCAGGAGCCGAGGATCCGCTCCAACTCGGCCTGCCCAAACGGCCCCTCCCGCACGATGTGCCACCGCCCGCCGGGTTCGTACCCGCGCAGGTCGAGCACCGTGGAGGCCATCCCCGGCAGCTCGCCGCCGTCGAGCACCAGATCAGCACCCCCCAGCAGCGTGGGGGAGATGTCGGACAGCCGCCGCGCCTCGCGACCACCGGAGAGGTTGGCGCTCGACTGCATGATGGGACCCGGCACCGTGCGCAGGGCCCCCAAGCGTTCGGGTAGCCGTGGCACGCGCAGGCCTAGCGCGCCCAGCTCGTCCTGGGACACGCCGGTACGAGGCCCACCTGCAAGGGGGTAGCGGTGCTCGCGGTTCGGGAGCAGCAGGGTGAGCGGACCGGGCAAGAGCGCCCGCAACGCCGCGCGCTCCCTAGGACCCAGCTCGGGCAGCGTCTCCAGGGCTTGGTCCACCGCAAAGAACATCACCGCCGCCGGGCGCTCCGGAGGGCGGCCCTTCAGCTCGTACAGACGATCCACCGCCTCGCGCCGCAGCGGATCGCAGGCCAGACCGTAGACCGTGTCCGCTGGGAAGATCGCCACGCCCCCGCCGGCGAGACACTTCTCCAGGCGTGTCGCATCTTCTGCTGTCAGCGCCCCAGGCCCCGCGACGTCCATTACTCGCCCCGCTCCCCCGCGTCCGTCATCCGCCCCGCTCCCCCACCACGACGCGCGCGATCCCCGCCAGGTCGCGCTCGGCGCGCACCGCGGGGAAGCCCGCCGCGCGCATCAGCTCGCTGACCGTCTCCGCCTGGCCGGCGCCGACCTCCAGGGCTACGAGGCGCACCCGTCCGCGTCCTGCGAGCTGGGCCAGCAGCGCCCGGATCGTGGCGAGGCCATCGGGACCGGCGAACAGGGCACCGGGGGGCTCGTGGCGTAGGATCTCCGGCGCCAGCGCGGCGCGCTCGGACTCCGCCACATAGGGGGGGTTGCAGAGCACCGCGTCGTACCCGCCGGGCACCTCCTCCAGCAGATCCGATCGCAGCCACGCCACCTCCAGACCCAGCCGCTGCCCGTTGGCGCGTGCCAGCTCGAGCGCCTGCTCGCTGACGTCGCTGCCCGTCACCTCGAGGTCCGGGCGCTCCTCCTTCAGCGCGAGCGCCACCGCGCCGCTGCCCGTACCCACGTCGAGCACTCGCGCGCCCTCGGGCAGGCCCAGGCCCACCTCCACCAGGAGCTCCGTCTCCGGGCGCGGGATCAACGCCCGGTGGTCCACGCTCAGCTCCACGCGGCGAAAGCCACGCTTGCCCGTGATGTACGCAACCGGCTCGCGCTCCACCGCGCGGCGGCGCACCGCCTCCTGGAAGGGACGCACCGCGGGACCCTCGACGCTCAGCTCGCCATCGAGGGCACCGCTGCCGGAGGCGGTGATCAGGCGCGCCCGGTCCACCCCCAGCACGTGCGCGAGCAGCACTTCCGCATCCAGGCGCGGGGTTTCGAGGCCCGCCGCCGTGAACGCCGTGAGTGCGCCCTCCAGCGCCTCCCTTACCGGAACGCCGCGCCGCAGTGGAGGCCGGTGCGGGTGCACACCGCCATCGGCCTGCGCTGCGAACGCCCACCGGCCGCCCCGGAGGGGAACTGCCCATCCCGGCCCTTCGCAGCCCGAGCTCATCCCTGCGTCGCCGTCTGCGCCTCCAACCGCCGGCGCTTCTCGTTCGACTGCAGCGCCTCGGTGAACTCCTCCAGCTCCCCCTCGAGCACCTGGTCGAGGTTGTGCGTCGTCAGCTTCACCCGATGGTCGGTCACGCGCCGCTCGCCGTAGTTGTAGGTGCGGATCTTCTCCGCCCGATCGCCCGTGCCCACCTGCGCGCGGCGGTCCGCCGCCAGCTCCGCCTGCTGCTCGGCGAGCGCCCGCTCGTACAGCCGCGCGCGCAGCACCCGCAGCGCCTTCTCGCGGTTCTGCAGCTGGGACTTCTCGTCCTGCATCGCCACCACGATCCCGGATGGCCGGTGCGTGATGCGCACCGCGGAGTCGGTCGTGTTCACTGACTGCCCCCCGGGCCCCGTCGAGCGGTACACGTCGATCTGCAGGTCATTCGGGTCGATCTCCACCTCCACCTCCTCCACCTCCGGCAGCACCGCCACCGTCGCCGTCGAGGTGTGGGTGCGGCCCTGGGACTCAGTCTGCGGGACGCGCTGCACGCGGTGCGTGCCCCCCTCGAACTTGAACACCGAGTACGCCCCGTCGCCCTTGATCGCAAACGTGTACTTGCCATCCCCCACCTCCAGCGACTCCGTCTGCAAGCCCCGGCGCTCCGCGTAGCGGCTCAGCATCCTGAAAACGTCCCCCGCCCACAGCCCCGCCTCATCGCCCCCCGCGCCACCCTGGATCTCGACGATCACGCCCTTCTCGTCGTTGGGGTCCTGCTCCACCATCGCCAGGCGGATCTCCTCTTCGAGCTGCTCGATCCGCGCGCGCGCCCCCGCCAGCAACTCGCGTACCTCCGCGTCCTCGCCGTCCTCGCTCAAGAGCTCCTCCGCGCCCGCCGCGTCGTCCTGCGCGCGGCGCCACTCGGCCGCCAGCTTCGCCGCGGGCTCGAGCTGGCTGTACGCGCGGCCCGCCTCTGCATAGCGCTCGCGATCCCCGATCACCGCGGGGTCGACGAGCTGCTCGCCCAGCTCCGCGAAGCGCGCCTCGATCTGCTCCACCAAGTCTTCGATCATCCCGACCCCGAGTGTACGGTCGGTTCGTCGGGAGGGTGATCCGGGGGTGGCTCCCGAGCGGCACTCTCAACCCCGCACATAACCTATAAGTTATCATGTGCCCATGTCAGATCCCGCCGCGCTGCTCCGAGACTCACGCCGACGCGCAGGATTGACGCAGCGGCAACTCGCGCTTCGCCTCGGAGTCACCCAGGCGGCGATCGCGAAGCTGGAGCGTCCGGGAGCGAATCCGACCTTCGAGACCCTTGCCGGTGCTCTGTGGGCCACCGGACACCGCCTGGAGCTCGGGGCGCCGGCACGGCGGGGCGGCCTCGACGAGAGCCTCGTCCGCCAGCAGCTCGAACTGTCGCCCAGCGAGCGGCTGCACGGACTCGAAGCGATGCACGCGCAGGCGCGCGCGCTCGCTCTGGCGGGCGCGCGGAGTCGCGGTGAGCATGTCTGAGTCCTGGCTCGATCAGCCGGCCTTCAGATTGGGCAGCCTGCTACGCCGTCTAACGGAGGCGGAAGTGGACTTCGTGATCGTGGGTGGCGTGGCTGTCGTCCTCCAGGCGAGCCCGCGCTTCACCAGAGACCTCGACATCTGCTACGCCATGGCCCAGGAGAATCTCGAGCGGCTCGCCGGAGTGCTCGTCGATCTCCACCCGATGCTGCGCGGCGTCGAGGAGGATCTGCCCTTCATACCCGACGCGCGCACGCTGAGGCGGACACAGATCTTGACGCTGAGCACCGGCGAGGGCGACATCGACCTGCTCGTCAACCCCGACGGATCGCCCGACTATGAGACGCTGCGACGCAGGGCCGATCGCATGGACCTAGACGGCCTCCCGGTGGCGGTCGCCTCGATCGAGGACCTGATCGCGATGAAGCGCGCAGCCGGCCGGCCACAGGACCTGGTCGACCTCGAAGCACTCGAGCTCGCACGCCGACGGCGCGGGTGACCATCTCGCAGGCCTCCCTACGCCACGACCTCCACGCCCAGCAGGTCCGCCGCGCTCAGCTCGCCCGGGGTCTCCTGCGCCAGCACCGCCTTCAGCGCCGCGATCGCCACCGAGAGCTGGCTCAGGTCGGGCTCGCGCGTGGTCAGCAGCTGCAACTTCAGGCCGGGCCACATCAGCGCCTGTACCCAGCGGCGGCGACGGTTGCGCCCCGCGAACTTGATGATCTCGAAGGAGATCCCCGCGATCACAGGCACCCCGAGGATGCGCGTCGCCACCAGCCAGTACCACGCCGGCAGGCCAATCGGGGCGAACACGAAGATCGCCACGATCATCACGATCAAGAGGAAGCTGGTCCCGCAGCGAGGGTGCAGCCGCGAGAAGCGCTGTGCGTTGGCCGGCGTCAGCTCCATCTGCGCCTCGAAGCAAGAGATCGTCTTGTGCTCCGCGCCGTGGTACTCGAACACCCGCCGCAGATCGCGCAGGCGCGAGAGCGCCAGCATGTAGCCGAGGAAGATCCCGGTGCGCACCAGACCCTCGATCAGCCAGAACAGCACCGAGGAGCCCCCTAGCTGGCCCTTGATCAGGCTCGTGAGTCCCACCGGGATCAGGAAGAACAGACCAATCGCGAACACCATCGCCACCACCACCGTCCCCGCCCATACCGCTCCCGGGATCTCCTGCGGCTCCTCCTCGCCCTCGCCGTCGGGCAGCTGCGCGTTGGCGGAGACTCCCAGCGCGCGGAAGCCGATCGCCAGCGACTCCCCAAGTGCCACCACGCCGCGCACGATCGGCAGGCGCAGCGCGCGGTGGCGGCGCAGCGGGGAGCTCAGCGGGAAGCTCTGCACCTCGATCTCCCCCAGGGCTGCCTCCTCGGGGTCGATGCCTCCCTCCTCGAGCTGCTGGGGGCTGGGCTTGCGCACCGCCACGGCCCAGTTGGATACCCCCCGCATCATCACGCCCTCCAGCACCGCCTGACCCCCCAACGGGGCGTCGCGCTGGGCCACCAGTCCGGTCTCGGCGCAGGACGCCGCCGTCTCGGGACCGGTCGGGGATCGGCCGGTCGCCGTCGCCGCCATCCCTACTCCGACTGTGTCTGGCCCTGCGCGGCGGCCGCCTGCGCCTGGCGCACGCGGCTCTTGGCCACCCTGCGCTGGAAGCGCTCCACGCGCCCGCCCGTGTCCACCAGCTTCTGGCGGCCGGTGTAGAAGGGGTGGCAGTTGGAGCACACCTCCACGTGCAGCTCCGCGCGGGTCGCCCGAGTGGTGAACTCGTTGCCGCACGTGCACCGCACGTGCGCCTGCGTGTATGAGGGGTGGATCGAGGTCTTCATGCTCAGAGCATTGTAGCGGCGGGGGTGGGCTGGGTGGGGTTGGATCGAGGTGGTCTCCTCACAACCACCGCGACGCCACCGCGGAGACGGCTCCCGAGCGGACCGTTCTCCCCGTCGTGGACGTCGTCCCCGTGGTGGGCGTTGTCTCAGTGGTGGCGCCCACCGCCGGCTTGGGGCGTTCGGCCGGCTGGCGGCAGATTGGGGTGTGCCGCTCATCGCTCCTGAGAACCCGGCCCTTTTCGTTCAGCCATCGGTAGAGCACGACCGCACGGAAGCCGGCCGGCCCGGGCAGGTCGGTGACCTGCCTGACGTACTTGTAGATCTTCACCCCCACTTCCGAGCGCTGCCATGCGGCGGGACCGGCGGCGAGGAGAATATGGAAGCCGTTGTCGCTGGGGAGACGCTCCTGCACCACGATCTCCATCGCCATCCGGTGGGCGCCCGCGACTGTTTCCATCTGGCCCGTGAACGTGACCGAACGATCGGTCTGGGTGGGGGCCGTCACGCACTGTTCGACGATCGCGCTTGTGAACGGAATCCCGCCCGCCCCGCCCGTTCCTGGGCCTGTGGTGCCGGGCCCCGGGAGCGCCGTCAACACCACGGCGCCCAGGGCAATGGAGTACATCGATATCGACATCCCCCTCCCTAACACCCTACTGTCGCCTTGGTTGCGCAGCCAGGGCGCGGCATCTGACTTTCTCAGACGATCTGATACAGCGGGCCATCTCCCCCCTCGGGAGGCGTGAGGCGCCCGCCCTTGGCGGTAATCGCTCCGCATTGCACGCAGTTGGTGTAGTTGACGATCACGTCCACCATGCCGGATTCCTCCCCACCCTCCCCGTCCTCGGGGATCTCGTAGACGCCCGCCGGGCACATCCACCGCCACGTCTCGGCCAGCTCGCGGGGCACGTGCTTCTGGACGCGAATGTGGTTGGGAGCGTCGTCGCGGGTGGCGTTGCCGGTGATGAACACCGAGGAGAGCTTGTCGAAGGTGTACTTCCCGTCGGGCTTCGGGTAGCCGTCCTTCGTCTTGCCGATGAACATCGGCTTGGCGTCGTTGCGGTGCAGCGACCAGCGCCCGCCGGGGAAGCGCCCCTTGGTGGCGATCATCAGGTTGACCAGCGGCCCGCCCTTGATGAGCCCTTTCTGGAAGGGCTGGCGAGTGTTGCGCTGTTCCCACATGTCTTTGCCGATGATCGAGTCCTCGACCGCCTGCTCATAGGACTCGAAGGAGTTCTCGCCGCGCTTGAGGGCCGCGTAGATCGACTCCGCCGCCAGCATCCCGGACTTGATCGCGTAGTGGACGCCCTTCAGCGACGCGAGGTTCATGATGCCCGCCGCGTCGCCGACGAGCACGGCGCCGGGCATTGAGAGCTTGGGCATCGCCCAGTAGCCGCCGGCGGGCAGCGCCTTGGCGCCCCACGCGACGCGTTCGCCGCCCTCGAGGATCCCTTTGAACAGCGGGTGGGTCTTGATCTGCTGCAGCAGATCGTGCGCGGAGGTCGTGGCGTCGGCGTAGTCGAGGTCGACGATGAAGCCGATGCTGACGAGGTCCTCACCGGTCTTCTCGTTCTTCATCGGGTAGATCCAAGATCCGCCGATCTGCCCGTACTTGGCCGAGATCTTCAGCGGCCACCCCGCCAGCGTGTGGATCACGCGATCCAGGGGTTTGGTGACCTTCCAGACCTCCTTCACCCCGAGCTCCCACACCTGTGGTTCGCGCCCCTCAGCGAGGTCGAACTCCTTGATCGCCGCGCCGGTGATGTGCCCCCAGCAGCCCTCGGCAAGTACGGTGGCCTGCGCCTTGATGTCGGTGCCGGGCTCAAAGTTCCCGAGCTCCTCGCCCTCCTTGCCGCGGCCCTTGTCGCCGGAGCGCACGCCGACGACGCGGCCGTCCTCGACGATCAGCTGCGTGGCTGCCGTCTCAGTGAGGATGTACGCGCCGGCCTCCTCCGCCTGGCGCTGCTGGTAGCGCGCGAGCGCGGAGACCGAGACCACCTCGTTGCCGTGGTTGTTCTGGGGCGGCGGGGGCGGGATGCGGATCTTGGTCTTGCCGGTGGGCAGCACATACACCGCCTCCTTGGTGACCTCGCCGAACGCGAACCCCTCCTCGCGCCACTGCTCGCGCGTCATCTCGGGGAAGAGCTCCTGCAGTGGCCCGGGACGCATCACCGCGCCGGAGAGGTTGTGCCCCCCGCAGGTCTTGGCCTTCTCGACGACCGCCACGGGCACTTCACCAAGGCGCTCCATCGTCTGGGGATCGTCGGCCAGCAGCTGCAGCAGGCGGTTGGCGCACGCGAGACCCGCGGTGCCGCCGCCGACGATCGCCACCCCCACCTCGATCAGCTCGTCCTCGGCGTCGAGGCCGCGCTTGACGAACTCCTTCTGCGAATCCACCGGCGGCGGATAGGCCGCCGGCACTACCCGCCCGTTCCTGGAGCCGTTATGACTGGACATCGCTAGATCACGCTCCTTGTCGTTCGCGCTGGAGCATCCTCCGCCCCGATCCTCAGCCGGCCTTCTTCGCCTTCACGGCCTCTGTCAGCTTCGGCAGGATCTTGTTGAGGTCGCCCACGATGCCGAGGTCCGAGAATTCGAAGATCGGGGCGTTGGAGTCCTTGTTGATCGCGACGATGTTCTCCGAGGACTGCATCCCCACCTTGTGCTGGATCGCCCCGGAGATGCCCGCGGCGAGGTACAGCTTCGGCGCCACCGTCTTGCCGGTCTGCCCGATCTGCGCGGCATAGGGATACCAGCCAGCGTCCACCACCGCGCGGGTGGCGGCGACCGCGGTGTTGCCACCGAAGGCGCCCGCGAGCTCCTCGCAGAGCTGGAAGCCCTCGGCCTTGCCGAGGCCGCGCCCGCCGGCGATGAGGATCGAGGCGCCCTCGATGTCGACGTCCGCGCCGCGCTGTTCGCCGCGGACGAGCATCTTCGCCTGGGAGGCGTGCGGAGCTCAGCTCGAAGCTGAGCTGCTCGACCGCGGCGTCGCCGGCGCCGGTCTGGTTGATCTCGAAGGCGTTGAGGCGGCCGATGATGATCCCCACGGAGGAGCGGTATTTGATCTCGGAGATCGCGGAGTCCCCAAGGATCGGGCGCTCGGCGATCAGCTCTCCGCCCTCGGCGCGCACGCCGGTGACCTCCATCGCCACGCCCGCGTGCAGGCGCGCGGCGAGGCCGGCGCCGATCTCGAAGCCGAGCAGGCCGCCGCCGAACAGCGCGTACTTGTAGTCCCCGCCCGTGATCGCCGCGGCCATCGCGTCGACCAGCGGCTGCGCGAGGCCCTCGGGGCCCTCGGCGACGAGCACCTTCTTGGCGCCGTAGTTGCCAAGCGACGCCGCCAGCTCCTGCGGGACGCTCTCGCCGAGCAGGATCGCGTGCGCCTCGCCGCCGAGCTCCGCGGCGAGCTTCGCGCCCTCGGAGACCGCCCCGAGCGAGTTCTTGTTGATCGCGCCGTTGTAGTGCAGCGCGTAGACCAGGATGTTTGGCATTTCAGTTCAGTTCCTTTCGCTGATCCACGCTTAGAGAAGCTTGCGCTCGTCGAGCCAGGCGACGATCTTCTCGACCGTCTCGTTGGTGTCCTCGTCCTCGATGATCTCCCCCGCGGCCTTCGCCGGCGGCGCCTTCGCGGCGACCCACTGGGCGGCGGAGTTATCGCCTCCGACCTTGGCGGCATCGATCCCGACGTCCCCGATTCCGAGCGTGTCCAGCGGCTTCTTCTTGGCCCCCATGATCGCCTTCAGCGAGGGGTAGCGCGGCTCGTTGATCGCGTCGCCCACTGAGATCACGGCGGGGAGTCCGACCTGCACCGTGTCGTAGCCGTACTCCGCCTGGCGCTCGCAGCGCAGGGCGCCGTCGGCGACGTCCATCTTGATGACCTGCGTCAGCGAGGGCATCCCCAGGTGCTCGGCGACGACGGCGCCGATCGTGTAGCACTCGCCGTCGTCGGACTGCTGGCCGAGCAGCACCAGGTCGGGGCTCTCGCGCTGCAGCGTCTTGGCGAGCGCGTAGCCGGTGGCGGCCACGTCGGAGCCGGCGACCGCTGGGTCGGTGAGGTGCACGGAGCGGTCGGCGCCGAGTGAGACGGCCTTGTGCAGCGCGCGCACGGCGCTCTCGGGGCCCATCGTGACGGCGACCACTTCCTCCACGGGCACCGCGCCGCCCTCCTTGATCTGCATGGCGGCCTCGATGGCGTGGGTGTCGTAGGGGTTGAGGTTCTTCTCCCCGCTGCGGTCCATGCGCCCCGTCGAGGGATCGATGCGCTTCTCGACGGCGGCGTCAGGAACCTCCTTGACCAGGACGCAAATCTTCATTCTCCTGCCAATCTCCTTGTGGGTTTGGACCGACATATCCTACTGCCTTGCGCGGTTGACTGACGAGTCAATCAATTATCGGCCACAGCCCCGACTCGGGCTCGCCTGGACCGGCCTCCGCCGACGCCCATTGATTCCTCATCGCCACGGCCGCCCTTCAGTTCTCTGTCACGCCCGCGCGGATGAAGTCGACGATCGCCTGGGTGGGGGCACCGGGCGTGAAGACCTCGGCGACCCCGAGGCGCTTAAGCTCGGGGATGTCCTCGGCGGGGATCGTCCCACCGACGGTCACCAGCACGTCGTTGACCCCCTGCTCGCGCAGCAGCGCAACGACGCGGGGGACGAGCGTCATGTGGGCCCCGGAGAGGATCGAGAGGCCGACGGCGTCGGCGTCCTCCTGGATCACGGTCTCCACGATCTGCTCGGGGGTCTGGTGCAGACCGGTGTAGATGACCTCCATGCCGGCGTCGCGCAGCGCACGCGCGATGATCTTGGCCCCGCGATCGTGACCGTCGAGGCCGGGCTTGGCGACGACCACGCGGATCTTGCCGTGGGTCTCAGTCAGGGAGGGCATGGCGGGGATTATGCCCGCGTGTGGTCGCGCTCGCCGGCACGCCCCCGGCCGCGCGGGCCGGCACGCCTCTGACCGTGCTCACCGGCACGCCGCTGACCACGCTCGCCCGCGCGCTCCCGACCGCGCTCGCCGGCACGCTCGCGCACCACGCGCCCAAGACCGGCGAGGGTCGCTCCCGCGCCGAGGGCGACGGCGAGCTTCAGGCGGCGCCCGAGGTGGTCCAGTCGCAGGACCTCCCAGCCCTCGGCGGCGGCGATGCGGGCGAGCTCGGGGTCGGGGTTCACCACCACCGGGTTCCCGACGGCGCGCAGCATCGGCAGATCGGACTCCGAGTCCGAGTACGCGTAGGAGGCCGCAAGGTCGATCCCCTCGCGCGCGGCGAGCGCGCGCATGGAGTGGACCTTGCCCTCGCGGTAGTTGAAGGGCCCGTCGGGCCGACCGGTGTAGCGGCCATCGCGAACCTCCAGACGAGAGCCGAGGCCGCCGTCGAAGACGAGCACGTGGGCCATCAGGTCCGCCATCTCCTGGGAGGCGGCGGTGACAATGTAGATGGGCCGCCCCGCGTCCTGGTGGCGGTAGGCACGCTCGAGCATCTGCGGATACAGCCGCGGCAGCACCCCGGCGAGCACCCGGGGAGACATGCGCTGCAGATCGCGCACCGCGACCCCCGCGAGCATCTCCCCCACGCGTCGGCGCACCGCGTCGGCCCAATCGTCGGTGGAGCCGCGCAGGCGGAAGCGGAGGTTCTGGTAGAGGTCTCCCAGCAGGCGCCCCCGCGTGATCATCCCCGCCTCGTAGGCGGCGCGCGCGAAGAAGATTCCCGAGGAGCCCGCCATCAGCGTGCGGTCGAGGTCGAAGAACGCCGCGGCGCGCTGGCCGATCTCCGGTCGGTGGGTGCCGTTGGTGCTCTCGCTGCTCATGAGGCGACCATCGGCAGGACGATACGAAGCGCTGAGGCCTGCGGGCGGTTCTCTTGGGTCGCATCCGCGCTGGCCGAAACGGGGATGCTCGCCGGAGGCGAGTGTCCCCCGGCTTCGGTCGGCTCGGTAACGACCTGGTGGGGGCGGGGCCTCCTGCCCCGCCGCCGGGGGATGCGACCGGGCCTGCTCATGCGTGGGGCAGCACCGCTCAGACGCGGATGATCACCGCGTCACCCTGCCCGCCGCCGGAGCAGATCGCCGCGCAGCCCAGGCCACCGCCGCGGCGGCGCAGCTCCAGCACGAGGCTTCCGAGGATGCGCGCGCCGGAGGCGCCGATCGGGTGGCCGAGCGCGACGGCTCCGCCGTTGACGTTGACCCGCTCCTCCTCGATGCCGAGCATCCGGATCGAGTTAAGGGTCACGGAGGCGAACGCCTCGTTGATCTCCCACACGTCGATGTCCTGGGCGCTCAGCCCCGCCTTGCGCAGCGCCTTGGTGGCGGCCGAGGCGGGAGTGCGGGCGAGGTAGGCGAAGTCATCGCCGCTCTGCGCATGGGCCACGATCTCCCCGAGCGCCTCCCTCCCGTTGGCCTTGGCCCACTCCTCGGAGGCCACCACCAGCGCGCCGCCGCCGTCGTTGACGCCGGGGGAGTTCCCCGCGGTGTGCGAGCCCTCCTTGCCCACCAACCCTGGAAGCGCCGCAAGCTTCTCCAGGGAGGTGTCGCGGCGGGGGCCCTCGTCGACCTCGACAGTCGTGTCCCCCTTCTTGCCCCTCACCGTCACCGGCACGATCTCCT
Organism: uncultured Solirubrobacterales bacterium; assembly: GCA_963742275.1. Classification (GTDB taxonomy): domain Bacteria; phylum Actinomycetota; class Thermoleophilia; order Solirubrobacterales; family Solirubrobacteraceae; genus Palsa-744. The sequence goes on from CAVUKU010000003.1 coordinate 677,987, forward strand.
CGGGCAGGCGACCCTCGTCGGTGGCCTTCAGCGCGAGCTCGTGGGAGCGCAGCGCCCAGCGATCGAGGTCGGCGCGCGTGATCTCAAGCTCGTCGCTCACCGCAGTGGCCTCGACGAACATCTGCTTGCCGGAGAAGGGGTTGGTGAGGCCATCGTGGACCATCGCGTCGAGCGCCTTCACGTCGCCCATGCGAAAGCCGAAGCGCGCGCCGGGAAGCAGGTAGGGGGCCTGGGACATCGACTCCATCCCACCGCCCACTCCGATCTGCACGTCCCCCGCGCGGATCGCCTGGTCGAGCATCACGCAGGAGCGCAGCCCCGAGGCGCAGACCTTGTTGATCGTCTCCGAGGAGACCTCCTTGGGGATGCCGGCCTTGATCTGGGCCTGGCGCGAGGGGATCTGCCCCTGCCCGGCCTGCAGCACCTGACCCATCACGACATGTTCGACCTGCTCGCCCGCCACGCCCGCGCGCTCGAGCGCGGCCCCGATCGCGATCGCCCCGAGCTCGGTGGCGTCGAGCGAAGAGAGGCCGCCGCCCATCTTGCCGATAGGTGTGCGTGCGGCACCGAGGATCACGGTCTTGGGCATTTGATGAACTTCTCCTAGTTCGATGACAGCGGCCAGACCTCGGCAATGCTAGCGAGGTGGATAAGGTTGCCATGATCGTGAACGTCTCAGCGACAATGCAACCCGGCGGGTCTACCGACGCCGACACCGTCGCGGTCGGGATCTTCGAGGGCGAGGAGCCCCCCGGCGGCCTACCGGCCGAGGCCGCGGCGCTGATCGCATCGGGTGAGGCGCGCGGCACGCCCAAGGCGCTCGCAGTCGCCCACGTCGACGGCCGCCGGTGGCTGCTGGTGGGCCTGGGCAAGCGGGCCGACTTCTCCAGCGAGCGCGCTCGTGCTGCGGCCGCTGGAGCCCACGCGCGCGCCCTGGAGCTCTCCACCCGCACGCTCTGCTGGCAGGCGCCCCAGGAGGGCGGCCCGGGCGTGTGCGCGGCGCTCGTGGAGGGCACGGTGCTCGCGGACTACCGCTTCGACCGCCACCGCTCGGCTCCACCGGACACGAAGGACGCCGCACCCAAGCATCTGGAGGCGCTGATCATCAGCTCCCCCCAAGACGCGAGCGCAGAGGATCTGAAGCGGACCGTCGCCGAGGCGGCGATCCTCGCGGAGTCGGTCAACGCGGCGCGGGACCTGCAGAACCGGCCTGCCAACGACCTGACCCCCACAGCGCTGGCCGAACACGCGCGAGCGCTGGCAGAGGGGATCGAGGGGCTCTCGGTAGAGACCGAGGGACGCGAGGGAATCCTCGCGCGGGGCATGGGCGCATTCGCCGCGGTAGCCCAGGGCTCCGAGCAGGAGCCCGCGCTGATCGTGCTGCGCTATGAAGGCCCGCCCGCCCCGGGCGGGGCAGCCAACGATCCCGGCGGGGCAGCCGATCCACGCGGCCCGGTGCTGGGGCTGGTGGGCAAGGCCGTCACCTTCGACAGCGGCGGCATCTCGCTGAAGCCGGGGCCGAAGATGGCGGAGATGAAGTTCGACATGTCCGGGGGCGCCGCGGTGCTGGAGGCCGTGGGGGCGATCGCAAAGCTGAGGCTGCCGGTGAGGCTCGTGGCGGTCATCGGCGCAACCGAGAACCTGCCAAGCGGGCGTTCGGTGAAGCCGGGGGACATCGTGACGGCCGCGAACGGGAAGACGATCGAGGTCAACAACACGGACGCCGAGGGGCGCCTCGTGCTGGCGGACTGCCTGCACCACGCGGTCTCGCTCGGAGCGGAGCGGATCGTCGACCTGGCGACGCTCACCGGCGCGGTGATCATCGCGCTCGGCTCCACCTACGCGGGGCTGATGGGCAACGACGACGAGTTCGCGCAGCGGATCGCCGCGGCGGGGGAGCGCAGCGGGGAGATCGTGTGGAGACTACCGCTGCACGAGGAGTACGACGAGCTGATCAAGGGCACCTATGGGGACCTCGACAACGCGCCCGAAGGACGCAAAGCGGGCACGATTGTGGGCGCCGCGTTCCTCTCGAACTTCGTGGGGGAGACGCCCTGGGCGCACCTGGACATCGCCGGCTCCGCATGGGACCTCGGCCGTGCCTACGCGCCGAAAGGGGCCGCGGGCTACGGGGTACGGCTGCTGGTGGAGCTCGCACGCTCCTACACCTAAGCCCCGGAAGACCCGCCGTGAACGACCGGGCTGCCAAGCTGGACAAATGGACTTCGACCTCTCCCCCGACCACGAGCTGATCCGCCGCACGGTGCGGGAGTTCGCCGAGGGCGAGGTGGCGCCGGTCGCGGAGGAGCTGGACCGCACGAAGTCCTTTCCGTATGAGATCGTCGCCAAACTCGGGAAGCTCGGGCTGATGGGGATTCCCTTCCCTCAGGAGTACGGGGGAGGGGGAGGGGACACGCTTGCCTACGCGCTCGCTGTGGAGGAGCTCACGAGGGTGGACTCCTCGGTGGCGATCACGCTCTGCGCGCACACCTCCCTGGGCACCCAGCCGATTTACCTGTTCGGCTCAGAGGAGCAGAAGCGCGAGTGGCTGCCCCCGCTGTGCGCAGGCGAGCGGCTGGGGGCCTTCGGCCTGACCGAGCCCGAGGCCGGCTCCGATGCCGGCAACACGCGCACCCGCGCGCGCCTGCAGGACGGGGAGTGGGCGATTGACGGCGCCAAGCAGTTCATCACCAATGCCGGCACAGCCATCTCGGGCGTGGTGTGCATCACAGCCGTCACCGGCGACAGTCCGGGGGGCGGGGGAGGCGCGGCCGCTGGCGGTGCGGGCGGCGGCGGCTCGGCTCACCCGAAGGAGATATCCAACCTGCTGGTGCCCAATGGAACCCCCGGCTACGAGCAGGGCGAGCCCTACCGCAAGATGGGCTGGAACGCCTCGGATACGCGGCCACTGAGCTTCGCCGACTGCCGGGTCCCCGAGGAGAATCTGCTGGGTCCACGCGGCCAGGGCTTCAAGCAGTTCCTGCACGTGCTCGACATCGGGCGCATCGGGGTGGCCGCGATGGGCGTGGGCCTCGCACAGGGAGCGCTCGATCAGGCGCTCGCCTACGCCCGCCAGCGCCGCGCGTTCGGCAGGCCGATCTCGAAGTTCCAGGCGATCCAGGGCAAGCTGGCGGACATGTCGACCGAGATCGCGGCCGCGCGCCTGCTCGTCCACAAGGCGGCGCGCGAGAAGGATGCGGGGCGCAACTTCACGCTCACCGCCGCCCAGGCCAAGCTCAAGACCGGCCGCCTGGCGGTGCGCTGCGCGGAGGAGGCGGTGCAGATCCACGGGGGGTACGGCTTCATCGAGGAGTACCCCGTGTGCCGCTTCTACCGCGACGCCAAGATCCTCACGATCGGGGAGGGCACCGACGAGGTCCAGCAGATGGTGATCGCGCGAGCCCTCGGGGCATAGCCGTGGATCGCCGGTGCACTACCCGCGAGAAAACCCCGGCCTGTGGGCAGGGCGGGATCTGACGCAAACCGCAGCCCACCGCGCGACGCGAGAACTCCCCCTCGACCGGGTGCCAGCGCGCTTCACGCCGGCGGAGGCGGCGAGGCGGGTGGGGCACCCCAAAAGCACTCATCTCAGCGCCGCTGCGATCCGGTTAGCGGTAGCCGTCACCTTGGGCCCGAGCTGGGCAACCAGGGCATCGCGATCATATGCCTCCGCGGGGACCGAAAGCTCGACCGCGGCGATCCCCTCGCCCTCCTTGTCCACCACCACGGCGGCGACGGCGCGACGGCCGGCGAGCAGCTCTTCGTCCTCGACCGCCACTCCCTTCTCGGCGACGATCCGCTCCAGCTCCGCCCGTAGGGCGCTCTTGGTGGTGATCGTCTTGGGCCCGCGCCGCACCAGGCGCAGCTTGGCGATCAGATTCCGCTGCTCCGCCTCGGGCAGGTGCGCCAGGAGCGCCTTGCCCGCGGCGGTGCAGTGGATGGGCAGGCGCGTGCCCAGCCCGATGCCCACATCGACTGTGTACTGCCCCTGGCGCGACCCCTGCCAGCGGTCGATGTAGGCAACCTCAGCCCCCCCGAGGACCCCCAAGCTTGCGGTGCGCCCGGTCCGCGCGCGCAGCTCCCTCAGGTGCTCGCGGGCCACGCGGCGGACCACCATCGAGTCGAGCAGCGAGAGCCCGAAGTCCGAGACACGCGAGGCCAGCCGATACTTACGCGAGGGCCCCTGCTCGAGATAGCCCAGCGTCACGAGTGTGGTCGCGTAACGGTGCGTGGTCGAACGACCCAGGTCGAGCTCGTCAGCCATGTCGGCGATCCCGCGTACCGGGTGCTCCGCGGTGAAGCACGTAAGCATCGCCAGCCCAGCGCACAGGGAGGAGGAGAACCTTCCGGGGTGCTCGGGATCCAGTGGCTTGGACATGAGTCGATTTTCGATGGCGGATGTCGATTTGATCTGCAGTGACGTGATTGTTCCCGGGCGGCGCCCGCATCTAACCTCGGTCGATGCGGGGCCGGCGGATCGCTCGGCCGACGCAAGGCTGGCGGGTCGCGATCTTCTTCTTGCGAACTGCGATATCTCGGTCGCCGAAGGACCAGCAGATTGCGACGTTTCTCTTGTAAATTGCGATGCTCTCGACCATCTGTCAGATATCTCAGGTGCTGCTGTCCCTGTGCGAGCGCCACGCGCCACATGAACAGACATACCTCGCGTGAAGGACGCATCATTACAACCACATCGGCGGCGGAAAAGTCGCGACAAGAATGGTCGCTTTGCGAGTAATTCACTCGGGCGATGCGCGCGCGAGCGAAGAGGACTCGAACTATACAAAGCCGCTTTCACTGTTTCCAACTCCAACGCGATTGCTCGGCGCCGGCACCACACCGCAGACGTCGGAGCACCGACGGTGGGCGCCCCGGCCGGCGGCTCTGCGAGCGCCCATCACGAGCATCGTGGGAACCGCGAGCCCGCCGATCGCCGCGAGCACAGAGCGCGCCGTAAGTCTCGCCTCCGGATAGGAGGCCTCGGGCATCGACAGGTAGTGGCTGGCCATGCCGGCGAGCAGCAGCACGTGCTGGCGGCCGTATGGGAGCGCCCGAATCCGGCGCATGGACTCGGCAGCCAGCAGGCCCAGGCGAGTCGCCACCTCCTCCGGCGAGGCGTAGTAATCGAGCAGGCTGGGCTGACCAGATGCGACGTCCTGCTGTCTATCGACAAGGCTGTCCAGCAGCAGGTGCAGGGAACCGATCCACGGGAAGTACGCCTCCTCGATTGCGATCGCCTCCTCCGCGCACACGAAGCGGTTGGCCGCGGCGGCGATCAGCACATAGACACCCAGTGACGAGCCGGCGGAGGCCGCGGTCTCCCACCACCGCAGACCTGTGCTGAAGGGCGTCTGCGCACCCGCCCACCGTGCCAGGGCGACGTGGTCGCCCTGGGATTCGTTCAGGTTCAGACTCTGGTATGAGGCCATCCGCACGGCGGCTCTGCGCACGGAGGCCGCAACCGAGGCGTAGGACGGGAGCTCGCGCAGGACCGCGTGACAGGTCTCGACGATCTCTTGGAGATAACCGGCGTCGTCCTTCTGGGGGTGGTGCGCGTAGTAGTCGATCCGCGGACCGCCGGGATCGAGCGCCGCGCCCAGCACTTTGTGCAGTTGATCGCCATTGCGAATCGGGTCCCGGCAAGGCTCCTCGGCGAGCGTGTCGACGTAGTCGTAGGCGACCTGAAAGGCCACCTGAGCGCGTATCACCGCAGTGCGATGCGCATCGGGCACGAACGCGGCGAACGCGGCTGCGCCGTCGAGGTTCAAGCGCTCCGCACGCAGGTTTGCGAGCGCCGCTCGGCGGAGCAGCGGATCGGGGATTTCCTCCGCGCGGCGATGCCAGTGAGCGGCCTCTCGCCGCACGCATGGGAAGACCCCCAGCCAGTAGCGTCTTGCGGCGCTTGCGAACCCGGCGGCCAGCGCAGCACCTCTCTCTGAACGAACCAGCACACGAACAGCTTTGCGCGTGGAGAAGACGACACGGTGCAACATCCGTCCCGTACCCCACTTCGAGCCCCACCAAGGCGCGGGAGCGAACTTTTGGAGCCCGTCAATCTGCGCGAATTGTTTCCTACTCCTGCAAACCCACCTGCGCCGGCACCCTCGCCGCTTTCAGGCCCGGCAGGGCGATCACCGCCATCGCCATGCCGGCGACCAACAGGAAGGTGCCCAGGACCTGCAGCCCCGCAAGCGAGAACGGCGCGGGGAAGCCCGTCGTGAGTTTGAGCCAGCGGCTTGCCAGCGCGTGACCGTACACACCCAGCAGCGCCCCGTCGGCGCTGCCGATACTCAGCAGAATCAGACTCTCCAACAGCAGCGCCCGCCAGAGCTGGCGGTAGTCGAAGCCCTGAATGCGCAGCGATGCAAGCTTGGCGCGCCGCTGCCAGATGACCGCGCTGAGCGCCGATGCGACCGAGAGCGCAGCCGCGATCAGCAGCAGCGTCGCTATCTCGCCGAGCGTTCGTAGCCCCTGGCGTGCGCTGGCCTCGCTTTCGGCGGCGCGTTCGCCGCTCGTGCGCACCAGCAGACCCCGACGATCGCCGAGCGCCCCCTCGAGTCCGCGTTTGACCGCCGCCGCGCTCGCACCCCGCCGAAGGTCGACCTCGAGCGCCGCCGCGTCGCTCGTCCGCCAGTAGCGGCTGTAGTCGTTGGTGTTGATGGTGAGAGCACCGGGAGGCCATCCCGAGTTGCTCATGACGGCCGCCACTCCGAAGCGCACGGGACCCGAGGGTGTCGGCAGCGATACCGACGATCCGGGGCGCAGATCGTGTTCGGTGGCGAAGCCGCTGGAGATCGCCGCCCAGCCCCCCCGGCGCAGCAGCTTGGTGGCCACGGCGAGGTTGCCGCTGACGACCTGGCCAGCTTCGAGCATCGCCGGATCGCTCGGTGGCCTCGCTCGCAGCCACAGCCTGCGGTCGCCCACATCGAGGAGCCCCCCCTGGTACGTGCGCACCGCGGCCACGCCCGGCACGCGCGCAAGCCTGCTCGCGGTGCCGTCGACCGCGAAGCTGTTGGTGTTGAAGATGTCATCGCCGTCCACCACCCAGATGTCGGCGGTGCCGAAGTAGTGGACAATCGCTCCGTCGATACCCCGCAGGAGGTCCTCGCGCGCGCCCCCGATCGCCACGCTGCCGTAGATCGCCAGGGCGGCCACCCCGGCCAGTGCGATCGAGCGCGTGGCAGTCGATCGCAGCTCGGTCACGGCGATGACGAGCATGCTGCCGGGTATGCGCTCGCCGACGCGGGCGAGTATCCAACCCACCGCCTCGAAGATCGCCGGGATCAGGCAGATGGCCACCAGCGCCAGCGCCACTCCGCCGACGATCGTCAACCGCGGAGCGCTCAACACGAGCACGGTCACAGCAGCGAGCAGGACGAGGCCGAACGCACCCAGGCTCAGGACGACGCGTTTGGCCACCCCGGCCTCGCCCCTGGTTTCGCGAAAGACCGCGTCGGTCGGCCGTCCCGGACGCAGGTCAATGAGCGGGGGCAGTGAGGCGAGCAGCGTGGCGAGCACCCCGGCGCCGATCGCCAGCACCACAGTGCCCGCCTGGACCAGCTGCGCGGAGCTGAGCGGAAAGGCCACCGCGAGGTAGAGGGGAACCCGATGGAAGAGGGTGTGCGAGAGCGCGTCGCCGAGCGCCACTCCGACGAGCGAGGCGCCGATCCCGAGCATCAGCGCCTGGAAGCCCAGGATCACCAGCACCTGGTAGGAGTCGAAGCCCTGCATGCGCAGATCCGCGATGAAGCGCCGGCGCTCGGGGACGGTGAGCAACATCGCGTTGAGAGCGAGCAGGAACCCCACCATGCCGCCGATCGCGGCGAACAGGGAGGTCGACTGATCCGTCGGCTTCTCCGCGGTGTTCAGCTGGCGCAGTTCCTCGTCGGCCGACTCGACGTCCAGACGCCCGGCGGCCAGTCCTCGAAGCTCTCCCGCAACGAGCTTCTCCGCGCCCGGCGCGGGCTCGACGAGTACCTGGGTGATCCGTCCGACCTTGCCCGTGAATATCTGTGCGAGCGGCAGCAGAGCGACCGCGACCGTCCCGTCCCTGGTCGCTTCGGCGAGCGCGCCCGAGGGCACGAGACGCACGAAGGTCCGACGCTCTCCGCCGTTGGCGAAGAGCGTCACCGGGCTACCCTGCCCGGCTCCGACCCTGCTCGCCACTTCCGCCGGCAGTCCCAGCCCGCCGGCCAGCAGTAACTCCGAGGAGATCAGTTCCCGCTGCGTCAGAACCCCCAGCGCAATGATGCCGGGGTCGATGCCGATCAACTGGACCGACTCGCGGCCCCTCGGGCCGAGCACGGTCACCTGCTCACGTAGGAGCGCAGCCGACGCTTGCACCCCAGGCAGCCGGCGCACCGTGTTCGCCAGCCCTTCATTGACCCCGTCGTTCGAGCGCGCCACCAGCTCCAGCCTCGCCGAGCCCACCAGTCCATGCAGCAGGTTCCCCGCCGAGCCCATCAGGCTGGTGTTGGCCACCAGCACCCCGAACACCAATGCAACCCCCACCGCGATCCCGCCGCCGGCCAGCAGCTCCTGCGCGGTGTGGCGACGCAGGCGCCACCCGTAGAAGCGCAGCAGCATGCTCATGCGCACGCCGGCGATAGTCGGGTCCATCGACGGGCGGGTCATGACGTGCGGCTAGTCACTGTGCTGGTCATCGCGGCCGATCATCAGGTGCGACTCATCACGGGCGGGTCATCGGGTGTGACTCATCACGGCGGGTCATCGGGTGTGACTGATCACGCGGGTCATCGGACGTGGGTCATCGGGTGCAGCTCATCACGGGCCGTCATCGGGTGCCGATCAGGCGAGGCTCATCGCCAGCTCCGCGTCCAGGCCCTCACTCAGGTGCCCGTCGCGGAGGGTGTGCACGCGGTCTACGAACGCCCGCGCCTGGGGGTCGTGGGTGACGAGCAGACCGGGGATGCTCCGCTCGCGACAGAGGTCGCGTAGCAGCCCGAGCACCTCTCGGCTGCGCTTGGAGTCGAGGTTGCCGGTGGGCTCGTCGGTGAGCAGCAGGCGCGGCTCCCCCGCGAGCGCCCGCGCGATCGCCACGCGCTGACGCTCGCCCATCGAGAGTTTGTCGGGAGTGTGCTCCGCGCGCTCGCGCAACCCCACGCGCTCGAGCCACGGGCGCGTGACGCGGCGGGCGTCGCGCAGCGTCCACCCATCCCCCAGCAGCTTCAGCGCGGCGTTGTCCAGCGCGCTCGCGCCCGCGATCAGGTGAAAGGACTGGAACACGAAGCCCACCTCACGGCGGCGGAAGCGGGCGGCCTCCGCGGCCGGCAGGCTCGTCACTTCCCGCTCGCCGAACCACACGCTCCCCCGATCCGGATCGAGCAGCCCTGCAGTCAGCAGCAGCAGTGTGGTCTTGCCCGACCCGCTGGGACCGTACAGCGCCACGAGCTCACCCGGGGCAACCGTCAGCGAAACTCCGTCCACCGCGCGGACGACCTCGGAGCCGCTGGTGTAGTGCTTGACGAGCTCACGCAGCTCGAGGCTCGAGCTCACGTCCCCGAGCGCTCCATCCCGCCGGGGCGCCGGTCGGGGAACGGCACGACGACCGCGGGCTCGTCGCCCGTGTGGATCAGCTCGCCGTCCCCGATCCACATGAGCATGTCGGCCCCCTGCGTGGCGTCGGAATCCTCGGAGGCCACCACCAGCGCGGCCTTGTGCTCGCGCGCGCCGGTGCGCATCAACTCATAGAGCTCCTTGCGCTCTTTGGGACTTGGCACCACAGCCGGCTCGTCCACGAGCAGCAGACGCGGCTCTCGCACGAGCGCCCGCGCGAGCATCACGCGCATACGCTCCGCCATCGCAAGCGAGGCAGCGAGGTCGTCCGCGTACTCCGTAGCTCCCGCCCAGTGCAGCTTGCGCCGTGCCCTGCGCTGGGACTCGTGCATGGTGGCCCCGTCGCTCACCAGCGGCAGTGCCACGAGATCGACTACTCGCTCCCCCTTCGCGGGGCGCCAGTCGTCGCTCGCCAGCAGTCCGATCTGATTGCGCAGTAGCCGCTCGCGCACCAGCGCCGACATCCCTGCCAGGGGGTGCCCCTCGAAGTCGATCCTCCCCTCGTCCGGAGCCTCGATGCCAGCAGTCAAACGCAGCAGCGTGGACTTGCCCGTCCGCCGCGAGCCGAGGACGCCGACATACTCGCCCGCATGGACCTCGAAGGAGGCCCGCTCGAGCACCACTGTTCGCCTGCGCCCATCGGGGTAGGCCTTGCTGACCTGCTCGAAGCGAAGCAGGGGCGTGGCGGGAGCCGCGCTACGGGGTACGCGCGGCAGCATGCTCCTCGATTCGCCTACGGGTACGTTTCGCCCACTCGACCTCGCCGCGCAGCTGGGCGTCGGAGGCGTCGCGGACGATCTCCATCACCAGACCCATCCACGAGCGCATGGGCAGCGGGGGCCCCGAGCTCTGGCGCAGCAGCTCCAGGCACTCACGCTCGTACTGGCGCAGCGCCTGCAGCAGCTGGGGGGCGTCCTGCTCGCGAGCGGCCGCGACCTTCGCTTGGATTTCCACGCGCGTGGGCTCCCGCGGGGCGAGTGTTTCGAGCCACAGCCGCAGCGCCTTCGGGGCGAGCTCGGTGGCGCGATACACGGTGCGGTGCTGGCGCGGGTTCTCGGGATCCCGCTCCACCGTGCCCGAGATCAGGCCCGCACGCTCGAGTTGATCGAGCATCCGGTAGAGGCGCTTGGGATCGATCGCCCACGAGGGCCCCAGGCGCGCACCCAGACGGGCACCCAGGTCGTAGCCGTGGCCCGGGCGCTCCAGCACGAGGCCAAGAATCGCCCCCTTCAAGGGCGAGGAGCCCCGCATCCAGGTCCCGTCAACCGCGACAGTCGAGTTGTTTATGGACATCTTCTACCGGTCGCCCCTCCGACAACACCATACAGATTTCAGCCCTTTAACCCTACACCAAAGCCCTCCCAAGTGCACATCATTTAAGAACCTTTCAAATAGAACGGCTCCTACGCTTCCGCCGCTCGAGCTCTCCTCAGCCCCGCTCTAAGTGCATGCCGGCGGACTCCACGCCCTCCGGCCCTGCGGCGGTCCGCTCCAGTAGCGCCGCGGCGGCGCTCGCCGGGTCGAGGCGGCGCTCCACGACCTCGTCCAGCAGGCGCTCGAGCTCCGCGTCACCGCGCAGCTGCGCTTCAAGGCGACGGCGCATGCGAGCGCTCGCGAGCGCCAGCACCTCGCCCCGCAGGTTGCGCCGCCGGCGCTCCGCGAGTTGCCCCTCGGCGAGGATGTGCGCGCGGTGCTCCTCCAGGCGCCCCACCAGCTCGGGGACGCCCCGGCCATGAGCGGCCTCGGTCCTGACGATCGGCACCCGCCAGCGCCGCCCCTCGGCGCGTAGCTGCTGCGCGCGGTCCCCCTCTGGGCGATGCCCCCCAGAGTCATCGAGGTTGGCCAGCGAGACGATCAGAAGGGGGAGGCGCAGCGCAGGGCGCCGCTGTTCCTGCGCGAACGCCTGCCGAAGTTCCTCGGCTACTTCGAACGGCTGCTGGCGCGCGACGGCCATCTGGTGTCGCCGGCGCTGTCTTACGTCGACCTGGCGGCGTTCCAGTTGATTGAGGGACTGCGCTATGCGTTTCCGAAGGCGCTGGCGGCGTTCGAGCCCCGGGTCCCTCTGCTCTTCGCGCTGCACGAGCGCGTGGCGGGCCGGCCCGGCGTGGCCGCTTATCTCTCTTCCCCGCGGCGCGTGCCGTTCAACGAGCGCGGCATTTCCGCAACTACCCCGAGCTGGACGTGGCGCCGGATCCGGACGCCGGCGGTTCCTGCTCAGCGCTCGGCCGCGAACGCTGTTGCCGCCGCCGCCGCGCTGGTGGCAGGATGAACCGGTGAGCGCACGATGGTCCCGCGTCGCCGAGTTGCCGCTGGCGGAGCTGCGCCAGCGCTACGTCGACGGCGGGCGCCCGCTGCCCGCGGCGATCGAGGCGGCCCTGCGCGGCCGACGGCCGCGCCGGCGCGCGCGCCATCCTCGAGGCGGTCGACGACGGCGCCGCCGCGCCAACCGCGCCGAGGGGCAGCGGCTGCGGACCATGCTGCGCTACGAGACCGCGCTGTGGAACGGCGGGCACCACGCTGCGTGGCGGGCGTCGACGAGGCGGGGATGAGCCCGCTGGCCGGCCCGGTCGCCGCCGCGGCGGTGATCTTCCCGCGCGGGGCGCGGATGCCCGACGTCGACGACTCGAAGAGGCTGGACGCGCGCGAGCGCGAGCGCCTGGCGCCGATCATCCGCGAGACGCGCGCTCGCCTGGGCGGTGGCCTTCGCCGAGGTCGAGGAGATCGATCGCCTGAACATCTACTGGGCGGGCCTGCTGGCCATGCGGCGCGCCATCGCGGCGCTGGCGCCGGCCGCCGAGCACGTGCTGATCGACGGCCGCCGGCTGCGCGGCTGGCCGTTCCCCAGCAGCGCGATCGTCGACGGCGACGCCAAGAGCCTGTCGATCGCCGCGGCGTCGATCCTGGCCAAGACCGCGCGCGACGCGCGCATGCGCGAGCTGGACGACGCCTATCCCGGCTACGGCTTCGCCCAGCACAAGGGCTACCCGGTGCACGCGCACGTCGCGGCGCTGGCAAGCTGGGCGCCTGCCCCGTCCACCGCCGCTCGTTCGCGCCGGTGCGCGAGGCGCTGGGACTGCCCCCGCTGCCGCCCTGGCCCGAGCCCGACGACGCGCGCGCCGAGCCGTGAACAGTAAGGACCTTGGGAGGTCTTTGATCTCCCGCGACGAGTCCCGCCGGGCGAAGCCCGTCGGGACCGGCGCGAACAACGGGCGGGGCAGGGCGCGGTCGGGGCTTGATCGAGCGCGGTCAGCAGGGCGGCGATGTCGACGGGCTTGACCAGGTGGTCGTCGAAGCCGGCCGCGCGGCCGGGCGAGTCGCGATCTTGGCCGTAGCCGGTGAGCGCGATGCAGGCGCGGGCCCGCGTCGCCGAGCTGCGCGCGCAGCCTGCGCGCCAGCTCGTAGCCGTCCATCACCGGCAGGCCGATGTCGAGCATCGCGACCTCGGGCTGGAAGCGCTCGGCGAGCGGCGCAGCGCCTGCGGCCCGTCGTGCGCGACCGCGACCTCGTGGCCGACCGCGCGCAGGATCTCGGCGAGCAGCTCGGCCGCGTCCTCGTTGTCGTCGACGACCAGGACGCGCCGCGGCGTGCCGCGCTCGGTGGCGCGCACCAGTCGGCGCTCGACGCTCGCCGCCGATTGGCGCGCGCGGCCTCGGTGCGCGGCAGCGCGCGGCAGCCGCACCACGAACTCGCTGCCGCGCCCCGCGCCCTCCGCTGGCGCGGCCACGCGTGCCGCCGTGCAGCTCCACCAGGCTGCGCACGAGCGTCAGCCCGAGGCCGAGCCCGCCCTCGGCGCGATCGACCGAGCTGCTCGCCCTGCACGAACAGGTCGAAGACGCGCGGCAGCAGCTCGGGCGCGATGCCGATGCCGTTGTCGCGCACGCGGATGACGCAGCTCCGCCGCTCTGCCGCTGCGCCGACCGCGACCTGTGCCCGCCCGGCTCGGTGTACTTGGCGGCGTTGGTGAGCAGGTTCGCGACCACCTGCGCGAGCCGCACCTCGTCGCCCTCGAGCCGCAGCCCCGTCGCGCGCCACGTCGACCGGCGAAGTGCGTGGCGCGCGCTGCTCGAGGAGCGGGCTGGCCATCTCGACCGCCTTGGCGACCACCGTCGGCAGCTCGACCGCTTCCTTCTTGCAGCTCGATCTTGCCGCGCGTGATGCGCGAGACGTCGAGCAGATCGTCGACCAGCCGGACCAGGTGCTGCACCTGCCGCTCGATGACGTCCTGCTCCGCGGTCGAGCGCCGTCGCCGCGCAGCTTCATGAGCTGGAGCGCGGTCACGATCGGCGCCAGCGGGTTGCGCAGCTCGTGGCCGAGCATGGCCAGGAACTCGTCCTTGGCGCGGTTCGCGCTCTCGGCGGCGGCGCGCGCCGCCCGCTCGGCGCGGAACAGGCGGGCCCGCTCGAGCGCCTGCGAGCACAGGTCGGCCACCGTGGCCACCAGCGCGCGATCGGCGGCGCCGAAGCCGCGCCGTTCGGCGAAGCGCAGACCGAGCGCGCCCACCATCGCGTCGCGGGCGATCAGCGGGATCACCGCCGACGCCTCGAAGATCCCCCGTGGGACGTTCTGCGCTCGACCGTCGGGTACGCCCCCATGCAGGCCTCGAAGCTGTCGAAGTAGAGCGGCGTGCGCTGGCGGACGGCGTCCGTGTGCGGAAGATGGGCGTTGATGTCCAGCCGGTGGAACTCCCGCGGCAGCCCGCCACGTCGCCGCGGTGGCACAGCGCCTCCAGGTGCCGCCTGTCTTCGGTGATCAGGTAGACGGTGCCGCCGGAGGCCTGCAGGCATCCACGGCCTCGCGGAGCACCACCTTCGACGACGTCCTCGGGGGTGGCCGCCTGCGACAGCGCGGCCGTCATGTGCTGCAGGCGGCGCAGCCGTCCCTCGCTGTCGCGCACCCGCTGTTCGGCTTGCTGGGCCGCCTCGCGCGCGGCGCGTTCCGCGATCAGGCGGCGTTCATTCTCCTCGGCGTTGCGCCGCTCGGTCAGATCGCGCGTGACCTTGGCGAAGCCTTGCACGTGCCTTCGGCGTCTCGCAACGCCGTCAGCGAGCCCCTGGGCCCCAACCGGGAGCCATCCTTGCGCACGCGCCAGCCCCGTCACGGCGCGGCTGCCGTCGCGAAGGGCATCGCCGATCAGCAATAGCGGCACGCCCGCCACACGGTCCTCGGCCGTGAAGAAGAATCTCGTACGGCTGGCCGAGAATCTCGGAGGCGTCCCCAGCCCTTGATGCGGGCCGCGCCGGTGTTCCAGCTGGACACGCGGCCGTCGCGGTCGAGCATGAAGATCGCGCAGTCGGCCACGCCGTTGAGCAGAAGCTGGAACTTCTGTTCGCTGGCGCGCAGCGCCTCCAGCGCGCGGTCCAGCTGCAGCCGGTCGCGCACCGTCATCACGAAGATGGCGCCAGGGGCCCCGACGCGGGTGGGGACGAAGCACCACTCGATGTTGCGCTCGCGGCCGTCGCGCAGCAGGCCGGGCAGCTCGACCTGCATCAGATCCTCGGTCGCCCTCAGGGGCGGGGCGTCGGGCTGGCGCAGGCGCTCGGGGATCAGCGTGTCGGTCGATAGACCCATCAGCTCGGCGGGGGCGTATCCGAACATCGCGGAGCCGCGGCGTTCACGTGCAGGATGCGCCGTTCGGCGCCGAACGCCATCAGCGCCTCGGGCACGGCGTCGAGGATACTCCCCCAGTCGGGCCGGCTGGGCTCCGATCTCAGCCAGGATGCGCTGGAGGGGCTCACGAACGCTGCCCTCCGTGCCACGACCGTCATCGGCCTTCACGTGTCGCTCACGGTCGCGTGTTGTTCTGACGGTCCGGCGGCCCGCTGTCAATCGGCATCCGCTGATTGACGCGTGCGGCGGCCTCCGGTGACTCTTTAGTGGCGTTCGCGCGCAGCTTCAGGTTGCCTAGCCGGCCGGCGATGCCTAAGGGGTGGTTCATGTCTATGTGGAAACATGGCTTGATTGGTATGTCGTTGCTGTGTTTGCCGCGCCGGCGGCGCAGGCGGCGGTGGTGGTCATTCACAACGGCCCGCGCGACCCGCCGCCTCCCTGGTCGAGGAGCATTGGGCGCCGCGTCGCGGATATGTCTGGGTGGGCGGGCACCATCGCTGGCGGCACCATCACTACGAATGGACGCGTGGCCACTACGTGCGCGAGCGGCGCGGCTACGAGTACGTGCCCGGCCACTGGGACCATCACGAGGATCATTACGACTGGTACGACGGGGAGTGGCACCCCCGCCGCTGACCGCCGGTTCGCCCGTCCTGTCCTTCGGGATCCCGTCCGCACACCGCGGCGTGATCCGCGCGGCCTCGCCGTTCGTAGTCAGTGAGCCCGGCTAGACGGGCGGACCGACAACGGCGCGCGCGCGCGCGAAAAGGAAGGATCGTCATGAGCGAGAAGGATAACGTGGCCCGGGTGGTGAAGATGTACGAGGCGTTCGGGCGCGGTGACGTGGGGTTCATAATCGATCAGCTCACCGACGACGTGCGCTGGGAGACCCACTTCGATCCCGTGGTGCCGTGGTCGGGCAGCTACCCGGGCAAGGCGGCGGTGCCGCGCTTCTTCGGGGCTGTCGCGGGCGCGGTGGATGTGACCGCGTTCAACCCGACCGAGTTCGTGGCCCAGGGCGACACGGTGGTGTCGATGGGCCAGTTCGGGATCAAGGCGAGGGCGACCGGAAAGACCAGCCTCACGTCCTGGGTCTTCATCTGGAAGTTTCGCGAAGGGCGCGTCTACAGCTACGAGCAGTTCCACCACGACCCGTCGATCGCCGACACCTTTCGATAGGCCGGCGGCCGTCGAGCACATGGCGCTTGCGCCGGACCGCGGGACGTGACACGCATCGTGGAGGTGCGCTGTCGTCCCGCGTTCGCCGCGTTCGTCATCGGCCTGATGGGGCTCGGCGCCTGCGCCGCGCACGCGCCAGGACCGGCAGGGGGCACCCCGTCGATGCTGGCGGCGGGCGATTCATCCAATCTGCCATCCGCGGCGGTGACGTACACCAGCGGGCCCGGCGGCGACGGTGTCGTGGGGGGACCGCCGGCCGAGGCGCTGGCACGCGCCGTGACCGAGGCGCTGGCGGCGCGCGGCGACGACGCGCGCTCCGACAGGGTCGCTGGCCGAGCTGGGCGTCTGGTACGTGCGCGAAGTGGCCGCCGGGCACAACCCCACGTCGGCGCAGTCGGACCGCGCCGCCGCGCGGCTGGGGTTCGTGGGGCAGCTCTACGCGGCGGCGGTCTTTCCGGCCGCCACCGACAATCCTCACGCGTGGCGCGACATGCTCACCGAGCTGCCCCGCAACGCGGTCATGAATCGTTTCGGCGTGTGGGTGTCGGCCGACGGGCAGACGGCCGTGGTGGTCTTCGCCGCGCTGGAGCTGGTGCTGCAGCCGTTCGCGCGCCATCTGGCGGCGGGCGCGCCGCTGCGGCTGCGGGGCGTCGTCGGCGCGCGCTTCACGCACGGACAGATCTATCTGACCGCGCCCGACGGGGCGGTGGGGCGGACGGACCTGGCCGGCCGGAAAGTCGACGTCACGTTGCCGCTGGCGCGACCGGGCGTCTATCGCGTCGAGGTGATGGGCGACGGCCCCAGCGGTCCGGTCGTGCTGGCGAACGTGCCCATCTACGCCGGCGTGGCCGAACCAGCCTGGGACGCGACCGGCGGCGGTGACGCGGGCGGCGCGACCGACGCCGCCCAGCAGATGCTGGTGTTGTTGAACGCCGCGCGCCGTCGAGCGGGGCTGTCGCCGCTGGCGTTCGACGCCGCGCTGGCCGCGGTGGCGGTCGCCTACTGCCAGGAGATGGTGAACGGTCACTTCTTTGGTCATGTCTCGCCGGTAACTGGCACCGTCGGGGATCGCTTGCGCCGCGCCGGCATCGCCGTGTCGATGGTCGGAGAGAACGTCGCGCAGGGCGGTTTCCGCCGAGACCGCGCACCAGGCCCTGATGGACAGCCCGGGCCACCGCGCGAACATGCTGGATGCGCGATTCACCCACGTCGGCATCGGCGTGGTGGCCACCAACGCCGAGCCACCGCTGCTAGCCACGCTGGTGTTTGCGCGGCGGACCAATCCTTCCCGCCTGACGGCCCGCGATGTGACGGCGGCGATCGCGTCGCTGCGGCGCCAGCGCGGCGCGCCCGCGCTGGCGCCCGACGCGACGCTGCAGGCGGCGGCGTCGGCCGGGACGGCGGCGTTCGCGGACGGCAGCGCGCCCTCGAAGGAGCAAGCCATGAGCGTCGCCGAGGCGGCGCTGGTGGGTGAGGACCGGAAGAAGGGCGTGGTGCGCCCGAGCGGCTGCGCCGAGTGGCTCGAAATCCACGAGCTGTCCAATCTGAACGACGTGGCGCTGCTGGCCAACCCCCGCGTGCGGGCCGCCGGTGTCGGCGCCACCCTGCGCCGGGACACCGCGCCGGTATCGCTGGCGGTGCTGGTCCTGGTCGACGGCGCCAGCTGCCGGTAGTCCGCACCCCGCTCGCGGTGCGGACAGGAGGTAGGCCGGCGATCAGCAGCGAAAATCCCGCTTCAGCTTGTCGTGCATCGTGTTCCCGTCGCCGGTTCGGGTAGATAGACGGCATGCATCGGCGGGTCGGGTTCCTGCTGTTCACGGCGGGGTGGGGCGCCAATCATTTCTCGACGCTGCTGGTGGTGTACCGGCGCGATCTGGGCTGCCGCCGGCAGCGCTGGGGATCCTGTTCGGCATACGCTGGGGTTGGTGCCGGGCCTGATCCTCGGCGGGTCGGGCTTCAGATAACTGGGGTCGGCGAGCCTTGGTCGTTGCCCGCCAGCGCGCTGGCGCTCGCCGGCACGGCGCGTGCTGGCCTTCGGGACGCATGGTTTCGGCGGTGCTGCTGGTCGGCCGGCTGGTGTACGGGACTGGGCATGGGCGCGGTGATGAGCCCGGGCAGCGTCTGGTTGCAGAGCTGTCGCCGCCCGGGACGGGACCGCGGCGCGCCACGCTGGCGCTGTCCGCGGGGTTCGGGCTGGGGCCGCGTCGTGTCGGGCGCCATCGCCGAGCTGGCGCCCGCGCCCATGTTGCTTCCGTATGTCATTCACGGCGTCGTCATGGCCGGCCGCGCTGGTGGGCATACGCTGGGGTGCCCGAGACGGCGCTGCGCGCGCGCCGCCGCGCCGGGGAGCGGGCCGGGTCGCCAGCGCCCGGGTTAGCGCTGCGGGACCTGGGGGTGCTGGTCGAGCTGCTGCCGGTGGCGCCGTGGGCGTTCGGCGTGGCCGCCGTGACCCTGGCTGTCTTGCCGGGGCTGATGCGGCATCTCGTGGCGCGACCGGTGCTGTACTCGGGGTTCGTCATCTTCGCCACGCTGTCGACGGGCGTGCTGGTGCAGCCGTTCGTGCGGCGGCTGGACGCGCGGCCGATCTGCTGGGGCTGGCGCGCGGGCGCGCTCGGCATCCTGCTCGGCGGGTACGCGCCTCGCGGTCGCCTCGCCGGCGCTGGTGTTCGCCGTCGCGCCGCTGGTCGGGTTCAGCTACGGCATCGTGATGACGTCGGGGCTGGCCGAGGTGGCGCGCGCGTTCCGGCGCAGGCGCGCGGCACCGCGGTGGGCCTCTACTACGTGCTGACCTACGTGGGGTTCGCGTTGCCGTTCCTGCACGCGAAGCTGGCGAAGGATTGGGGCGATCGCGGCACGCTGGACGTGGTGGCTGGCGCCGCCGTGATCTGCCTGATCGTGCGGGCCGTGATCAAGCTCGTCGCGCGGCGCGGCGGCTAGCGAAGCTGGTGCGCCCAGCGCGGCGGCTTCCTTCTTCACGCGCCGCTCGTCGGGCGGGTCGTAGCGCCCGACCGGCGCGGCGGCGATCTCCGCCAGCAGCGCCTTCGCCTCGGCCGGGCGATCCTCGTCGATGGCGATGCGCGCCTGGTACAGGCGCGCCCGCAGGTTCGCCGGGTTGATTCGCAGCGCGCGCTGCAGCTCTCGCGCGGCCCGGGCGCGATCGCGCTTGGGCCAGGGGAGCTCGAGGTAGTACGCCGCCCACACCACCGGGATGTTGCCGTGGTCGTAGCGGACGTCGAGCGCCGTGGCCCGTTCCAGCGGACGTTTGAACTTCCCCTCGATGCCGTTCGCCAGCGCGCGCACCACGCCCATCCCCTCGGCGTAGCTGCCGATGCTCAGCGCCGCCCAGTAGTGCGCCGGCCACGTCGTTCGGGTTCACGGCGATGGCGCGCTCGGCCAGATCGTAGGCCTGCTTGCCCAGCGCGCGAGCGCTCGTCGTCGGGGCGGCCGCGGGTCGTCGCTCTCGGTGAACAGCACGCGCGCCGCCCGCCACAGCGCGCCGTAGTCGGTGGGGGCCGCGGCCACCGCCGCGTCGGCCAGCCGGCGCGCCTCGCGCTGCGCGCCCGGCTCGTCGCGCCGCACGTGCAGCGCGTCCAGTCGCGCGAGCGTGCCCGCGTCGGGCGGGCGAGTGGCGTGAGGCGTCGTTGGAGGAGTCACGGCGGCGAGGGTCGACAGGAACAGCGGCGCGAGCAGCAGCGAGGCACGGTACCCGGCATGGTCGCGGCGATTGATTCCAAGGCTACCGCAGTGCGTCGACGAGGCGCGCCCTGCGTTAGGGTCGTCCATGCCCACGCTCGACGAGTTGACCGCCGCCCTCCGCCGCTTCGTCGCCGAGCGCGACTGGCAGCAGTTCCACGATCCCAAGAACCTGGCCATGCTGGTGGCGTCCGAGGCCGGCGAGCTGGTGGCGGAATATCGCTGGGTGAAAGGCGACGAGGCCGACGCCCACTCGCGCGAGCCCCAGGCGCGCGCCCAGATCGCCGCCGAGATGGCCGACGTCGGGATCGCGCTCTTGCTGCTGTGCGATCGCATCGGCCTGGAGCTACCGCAGGTCATGGCCGAGAAGCTGGCCCGCAACGCCGAACGTTACCCGGTGGCGACGTCGCGCGGGCGCGCCGAGCGGGCCGATCGAGCCCCTCCGCACCGCCTACTTGATCGAGAGCAGCTCGATGTCGAAGACCAGCGTGCCCGCGGGCGCGCCCGGGCGCGTCGGCTTGTCGCCGTAGGCGAGGTCGCCGGGAATCCAGAAGCGCGTCTTGTCGCCCACGACCATCAGCTGCACGCCCTCGGTCCAGCCCTTGATGACGCCGTTGAGCGGGAAGGTCGCCGGCTCGCCGCGCGTGACCGAGCTGTCGAACATCTTGCCGTCGGTCGTCCAGCCCGAGTAGTGCACCTCGACCGGTGCTCGTCCGCCTTGGGGTGCTCCTTGCCCGTGCCCTGCTTGAGGAGCGGTAGGCGAGGCCCGAGGCCGTCTTCTTGGCGTCCTCGGGCGCCGCCTCCACGTCCTCCGGCACCGCGGGCGGCTCGGGCACCTTCGACGATGTCGAGCAGCTCGACGTCGAAGACGAGCATGCCCGCCGGCGCGCCCGGCCGCGTCGGCGCGTCGCCGTAGGCGAGCTCGGCCGGGATCCAGAGGCGCCGCTTCTCGCCCGACGACCATGAGCTGCAGGCCCTCGGTCCAGCCCTTGATGACCTGGTTCGAGCGGGAACTGCGCCGGCTCGCCGCGCGTGACCGAGCTGTCGAACATCTTCCCGTCGGTGGTCCAGCCCGTGTAGTGGACCGTGACCTTGTCGTGGGGCCCGGGTGCGCGCTCGCCCTTGCCCTTCGCCAGCACCTTGCGAGGCGAGGCCGCTGCTGGTCTTCTTCGCGTCCGCGGGCACCTCGGCCACGTCCGTGGGGACGGCCGGCGCCGCGGGGGGCGGCGCGGGCGGCAGCGGCTCGATGGGCTCGGCGGCGGGCGGTGAATCGGCCGACCAGGCCCGCCCACCGGCGAGGGCCACGGCGACCGCAAAAACGCGGCCAGGGACGGAACGGCGAACCGACGGACTGGAAAGCGAGACGGTTCGTCGTGCGAGCCAAATACCACAAAACGTGGGGGAATATGACCCTGACCATATGCGTCTAAACTTGGTCTCGGGGCCGGTGTCCGATGGAAACGTCCAGGTGTCAATCGAGAAACATTTTATTGACCCCGAAATCCCGATTCATAGGTTAAAGTGCCGCTTTCTCCCACAGGTGGGTCGCCCCCCGCCCGTCTTGAAAAAGGTCAACCTCTCCTATCTCGAAAGGATCTCACGTGTTCAAAAAATTGGCCGGTTCTGTGGTGGTGGTTTCTGTTACGGCGGTATCCCTGGCCCTCTTCTCCAACGGTTGCGGCGATAGCAACAGCACCCCGGGAACTGGTGGCGGCGGGCGGTCATTCGACGGGTGGCGCTGGCGGCCACGCGACTGGCGGCGCTGGTGGCACGACGGCCACCGGCGGCGCAGGTGGACATGCGGCCGGTGGCGCTGGTGGCAGCGCGACCGGTGGCGCGGGGGGCAGCGTTGGCGGCAGCAGCGGCTCGGGTGGCGCGGCCGGTGCCGGCGGCGCGACGGCGAGCCGGTGGCGCTGGTGGCCAGGCGGGCGCGGCTGGCGGCAGCAGCGGCTCGGGTGGCGTCGGCGGCGCGACGGCGACCGGTGGCGCTGGTGGTCACGCGGGCGCTGGCGGCAGCGGCGGCGCGGCCGGCAGCTCGGGCAGCGGCGGCGCGGCTGGCGCGGCCGGTGGCGCTGGCGGTAAGGCTGGCGCGGCAGGTGGTTCGGCCGGCTCGGCCGGTGGCGCAGGCGGCGAGGCCGCAGGCGGCGCGGGCGGCGGTGGTGGCGGTGGCGGTGCGGCTGGCGCGGGTGGCGCCGGCGGTTCGGCCTAGTTGAGACTAGCGACGACCTCGCGACACCGGAAAAAGGACCCTCTTCGGAGGGTCCTTTTTCATTTTCGGGCATCGGAGCGATGGGCATGCCGGCGCAGGATCTGAAGGACGTGGTCGTCCGTGGGCGGCCGCGCCTGTTGCTGGTGGGCATCAATCCGGGGCGGCGGTCGGGCGCCGTGGGGCACCACTTCGCGGGAAACGGGAATCCGTTCTGGCGCCTGCTGCACACGTCCGGCCTGACGCCGTCCCTGTTGCCGTACACCGACGATCAGCGTCTGGCGGCGCTCGGCATCGGGCTCACGAACCTGTGCCCGCGCACCACCCGCACGGCGGCCGAGCTGACCCGGGCCGAGCTGGCGCAGGGACGGGTCGTGCTGGCCCGCAAGATCGCGCGCTGGCGTCCGGCGGTGGTCGCGTTCGTGGGCGTGACCCTGTACCGCTCGTACTTCGGCGCCTCCGCCAGTCCGGGACCCGGACCCAAGCTGGAGACGATCTCGGGCGCGCGGATCTTCGTCGTGCCGAATCCCAGCGGGTTGAACGCCAGCTTTCCCGGGTTTGCCCAGAAGCTGCTCTGGTTCCGCCACCTTCGCGCGTTCCTTGACGAGATCGCGCCCCTTCCCGCGCGACGTTACACTCGTCGCGAGCATGGTCACCGAGACCCGTGAGCTGACCGTCTTCCATTGCGTGATCCGCCACGGCAGCTACGTCAAGGCGGCCGCGGAGCTGGGCTGACCCCGTCCGGCGTCAGCCGCCTGGTCTCGCGGCTGGAGGCGCCGCTGGGGGCGCCGCTGGTGCACCGGACCACGCGCAAGCTGTCGCTGACCGAGGCGGGGATGACGTCCACGCCCGCACGGCGCAGGTGCTCGTGGAGCTGGCCGAGGCCGAGGCCGACGTCCAGGACGCGACGCTGATGCCGCGGGCGAGCTTCGCATGACGGCGCCGGTGCGTCTTCGGGCAGGTCTACGTCGCGCCGCTGCTCGGCGACCTGTTGGCGCGGTTTCCCGGCCTGACGGTCGATCTGTCCCTGGCGGATCGGTTCGTCGACCTGATCGACGAGGGGCTGGATCTGGCCTTGCGCATCGGCGCCCTGGCGACTCGCGATTGATCGCGCGCCGGCTGTGCGCGAACCGGCGCATCCTGGTGGCGTCTCCGTCCTACCTGAAGAAGCGGGGGGTGCCCAAGGTGCCGACCGACATCGCCGAGCACGAATGCATCCTCTTCATGGGCCAGACCCGGCCCCGCGAGTGGAACCTGCGCGGGCCCGAAGGCGCCCTGAGCGTGCCGGTGGCGGGGCGGCTGGTGTCCAACAACATCGAAGTGCTGGCGCGCGCGGCGAAGGATGGCCTGGGCATCACGCTGGGCGCGACGCTGGCGATTGGCCCTGCATTGCTGTCCGGCGAGCTGGTGCGCGTGCTGAGACTACGAGTTCGAGCCCACCGCGATCTCCGCCGTCTATCCGTCGGCGCGACAGCTGTCGACGAAGGTCCGTGCGGCGGTCGACTTCTTCAGCGAGAGCCTGCGCGATCCGCCGCTGTGGGACACGCGCCTCGATGGCCGCGTGCCTGGATTTGGGCACGCGACGCATGTCGCGCGGGCGGCACGCCGGTAGAGGCGGCGACCGCCAGGGGCCGGCGTAAGCTCGCAGGCGAATGGAAGCAGGATCTGAGGTGCGGGTGCGCGATCTGGTGGTCCGCTTCGGCGAGACAGACGGCCGTCGATCACGTGACGTTGACCGTCGAGCGCCGGCGAGCTGTTCCTGCTGCTCGGGCCGAGCGGTTGCGGCAAGACGACGCTGCTGCGCAGCCTCGCCGGGTTCTACCGCGCCGACGACGGGCCGATTCATTTCGGCGACGAGGACGTGACGCGCTTGCCGCCGCACACGCGCAACGCGGGCATGGTGTTCCAGAGCTTCGCGCTGTGGCCGCACCTGACCGTGGCCGAGAACGTCGCCTTCGGCCTGCGCGAGCGCAAGAGTCCCGCGGCGCGAGATCGCGACGGCGCGTGGAGGCGGCGCTGGCGTCGATGCAGCATGGACGGCTTCGCCGCGCGGCGGCGTCGACGAGCTGTCGGGCGGCGAGCAGCAGCGCGTGGCGCTCGCGCGCGCGCTGGTCGTCCGGCCGCGCTGCCTGCTGCTCGACGAGCCGCTGTCGAACCTGGACGCGAGGCTGCGCCACTCGATGCGCGACGAGATCCGCCGCGTCTGCAAGGAGTTCGGGCTGACGACGGTGTACGTGACGCACGATCAGAAGGAGGCGCTGGCGGTCGCCGATCGCATCGCGGTGATGCAGGCGGGGAAGATCCTGCAGCTCGGCACGCCGCGCGAGATCTACCGCCGCCCGCGCTCGCGCGCGGTGGCGACGTTCGTCGGGCGCGACGAACCTGATCGAGGGCCGCGTCACCGACGTGCGACCCGACGCGGTCCCGTCGAGACGGCGCTGGGCGCGTGGGTCGCGGCGCCGGACGAGGCGTTCCGCCCGCCGTGGGCGCCGCGGTGTGGCTGTCGGTCCGCCCGGAGAGCTTCCGCTGGCGCGTCGATGACAGGCCGCGCCCAACGTCGCTGCGCGGGCGGCGCGAGAGCACCGTTTACCTGGGCGAGCTGGCGGAGCACCAGTTGCGCGTCGGCGATCGTCGCCTGGCGGTCTTCGAGCTGAACCCGGGCGGCGACACCGCGTGGGCGCCGCGGTGGCGCTGCAGGTCGAGCCCGCCGACGTGGTGCTGTTGCCGTGCGATCCGGCGGAGGCGCGCCCCGCGTGAGGCGCGGCGTCGTGTCCCGTGGCGGCGCGGTGGCGTCGCTGCTGGCGATGCTGGCGCTGCCGTTCGTCGCCCGCCCGTCGCGCGCGCCGCCGCCGCCGCGGGCGACGGCGAGACGCTGGTCGATCATCACGCCGCACAACGAGGCCATCCGCCACGAGTTCACGGCGCGCCTTCACGCGCGCTCATGGCGCGCCAGGGCCGGCGCGTGCAGATCGACTGGCGCAGCCCGGGCGGCGGCAGCGAGATCAACCGCGTGCCTGGCGGCGGACTACGCGGCGTCGTTCGAGCGGTACTGGACGCGCGACGCTGGGCGGCCCTGGTCCGGCCACGTCGCGCGCCGGCTTCGCGCGCCGATCCGCCCGCCCGGCGCGGCCGTCGATCCCGAGGCCGCCGACGCGCGCCGCGCCTTCCTCGCCTCGGACGTCGGCTGCGGCATCGACCTGCTGTTCGGCGGCGGCAGCGCCGACGCCGCAAGCACGCGGGCGCCGGACGCCTGGTCGACGCGGGCGTGGTGCGGGCGCACCCCGAGCTGTTCGGCGCCGCCGCCATCCCCGCCGTCGTGGGCGGCGAGACGTTCTGGGATCGCGACGGGCGCTGGGTGGGCACGTGCCTGTCGGGCTTCGGCATCTGCGTCAACCGCGACGCGCTGGCGCGGCTGGGCGTCGACGGGCCGCCGACCTCGTGGAGCGCGCTCGCCGATCCGCGCGTACTTCGGCAGCTCGGGCTCGCCGATCCGAGGCAAGAGCGGCTCGGCCGTGAAGACGTTCGAGATGATCATCCAGGAGCAGATGCAGCAGGCGCTCGAGCGGCGCGCCGAGGCGCGCGGGCGTCGACGGCGGCGGCGCTGGACGACGTCGCGATGCACGAGGGCTGGCGGGCGGCCATGCGCCTGATCCGGCGCCTGGCGGCGAACGCGCGCTACTTCAGCGACGCGGCGTCGCGCGTGCCGGTCGACGTGGCGACCGGCGACGCCGCCGCGGGCATGTGCATCGACTTCTACGGCCGCTTTCAAAGCGCCGTCACCAACGCCGCCGAGGGCCCGGGACAAGCGCCGCGCCAACCCCGCCGCCGCGATCGGAGACTGGGATCGCGTCAGGATCGATCAAGCGATTACTAACCTGCTATCGAATGCCATAAAATATGGTGAGAGGAAGCCCATCAAGGTCACCGTCGCGGTCGTTCGCGACGAAGCGATCGTCAGCGTAACTGACCAGGGGATTGGCCTGGCGCCGGGCGACATCGAACGAATTTTCAAACAGTTTGAGCGTGCGACCCCGGGCGTAAATAATGAAGGATTCGGACTCGGGCTTTGGATTACGCAGCAAATTGCCGAGGCTCACCTTGGCTCAGTTTCGGCTGAGGGCGAACTCGGCAAAGGTTCGACTTTTACCCTGCGCCTGCCACGCCAACGGCTCCGACGATCACACGAGGGAGCGATGAACGACGCCCGATAACGACACGGTCCTGGTTGTTGAAGACGAAGATGAGGCGCGCGGGTTTATGGTCGAAATCCTCAATCTCGAGGGCTTTAAGGCTGTTGGATTTTCCAATGGCGCCGAGGCGCTGAATTACCTGCACACCTCGGCGGCCCCCTGCCTCATCGTGCTCGACATTCTGATGCCAGTGATGGACGGGAGACAGTTCCGCGCCGCAATGCTGCAACAGCCGAGTCTCGCAAAAATCCCGGTGGTCGTCGTCACCGCCCTTGACGGTTCCGCCGCGGAACGCGACCTTAACGCGGTACGCGTATTGCGGAAGCCCTTGGACGTCGGCGCGTTCCTGAACGTCGTGCGAGCCCATTGTTGATCGGACCGGTACCGGTTCAGACGGGTTTCCTATTGCGACTCTGGTAAGATAATAATGGTCGACTTCCAAAGGGGCACTGGGTTCGTGAGATCGTCGCAGCTTTCAACAAAGCGCGCGCGACGCGCTCGGATATCGCCACAGCCCATAGCGCCGGCGAGGTTGGGCATTTCGTACATTTTTACGAGGACGATCGCTTCGCACTCGAGAACATCGGTCGCCTTGCAAGCAGGCACCTGGCTGCGGGAGATTCGGGGATCTTCGTGGCAACCAGGCCGCACCTGGACACTATAGAACAGAGAAACTCTGGCAAGCGGCCTCGACTTGAATGCGCTGCGTGCGCAAGGGCGTTACATAACGCACGACGCCGATGCGACCTTAGAGCGATTCATGCAAGACGGATGGCTGAATCGAGACAAATTTCTCGATGTGGTCGGCGGCGTTGTCAGGGATACAATTGATCGAAATCCCAACCGATCAGTCTTGATCTTCGGCGAGATGGTTGCGCGGCTATGCGCCGAGAATAATTCGCCGGTGGCGATTTGCCTCGAACGCCTTTGGAACATTCTTTCGAAGCAACTCAAATTCGCGCTGTGGTGCGCATATCCGCTAAGCAGTTTCCAGAATGATGCGGGCGCGAAGGCGTGGGTTCAGATCTGCGCGGAACACTCGCTGGTAGTGCCTGCCGAAAGCCCCCTATAGAGCCGCACAATCTCGCCCCATTGGTTTTCCGGTCCCGCGCTTATCCTGATCTACGATCCGCTCCTGAAACGTGCGCCAAAACGCTCGAGGAGACGGCGCTCCCAGTCGCTCGCGCTGTTGACCCCGGCTGCGCGCGGGGTGTAAACGGCAGTTGGCCGCGCGCGGACTCGACGAAAGCTCAATCGAAAGGCGGTTGCATAAAATGAAAGCTGCGGTTCTTCACGACTACGATGAAGCGCTGAAGCGGCCCGACTTCGTTCGTACGAGGAAGTGCCGGAGCCGAAGATCGAGAAGCCGACTGACGTGATCGTGCGGATCGGCGGCGCGGGCGTCTGCCGCACCGACCTCCACGTGATCGAGGGGCTATGGCGCAGCATGATCCCGTCAATCTGCCCTACATCATGGGGCATGAGAACGCGGGCTGGATCGAGGAGGTCGGCAGGGCGGTCGAGGGGGTCAAGGTCGGCGATCCGGTCATCTGCCATCCGCTGGTCACGGGCGAAACGCTGGCCGCGCGCCGCGGCAACGACATGCACGGTGGCCGGAGCGTTTCCAGGGCTGGACTCCAATGGCGGATACGCGCAATTGCTCAAGACCAGCGTGCGCGCGCTGATCAAGCTGCCGCAGACGCTCGCACCCAAGGACGTAGCGCCCCACGCCGACGCCGGTATCACCGCCTACCACGCGGCCAAGAAGGCCTCGCGCCACCTGCTGCCGGGCGAGTGGGCGGTGGTGATCGGCGCCGGCGGCCTCGGCCATATCGGCATCCAGTGCCTGCGCGCGCTGTGCGCGGCGACGATCATCGTGGTCGACCGCTCCGACGCTTGCGCTCGGGCTCGCCACGAATGTCGGCGCGATCACACCGTGAAGGCCGACGGCAACGAGGTCGAGGCGGTGCAGCAGCTGACGGGCGGCAGGGCGCGCAGGCGGTGATCGATTTCGTGGGCGGAAGGGCAATGCGATCGCCAAGGGCTGAAGATGACCGCGCAACGGCGGCAACTACTATGTCGTCGGTTATGGCGGCAAAATCGAGATTCCGACGATCGACATGGTCACCACCGAAAAGACCATCGTCGGCAACCTGGTCGGCACCTATCCGGAGCTGGTCGAGCTGATGGCGCTCGCCGATCGCGGTAAGGTGCACGCTCGCCACGACGGGAGTACCGGCTGAGCGATGCGAACTCGGCGCTTGCACGACCTCGCGGCGGGCAAGGTCAAGGGCCGCGCGGTGCTGATTCCGTAAATGATTCGCTGCGACGCGGTTCTGAATCTCTGTGAGAACTGCATCTTCCTTCAGGGAGATCAGGACGAGGAAGCGCCGGGTCAGAAACGCTCGATGAAATTGGGGCATTGACGGAAAAGTGAGAAGCGCGCTCATGAATAGCTGCGCTCGACCTGGAAGCGTCCCTGTTCGATATAGCCGCCGCCCTGCATGCAGAAGTATGTGCCGGTCAATTTGTTCTGCTTGCTCTGCGAGGGCTTGCCGTTGAACAGACAGCTCGATCCGTCCGGCATCATCACGCGCATACCGACGTTGCCCTCGCGCACTTTGCCGTCGGCGATCGTGCCGCTGCTGTTGGAGTCGCGGCAGACCATCGTGCCGGTCTGCAGGTGTAATGGCCGGTCAGCGTGGAGCCCCTCTGAAACATCTGGAGCGTGATTTTGACGACCGCGTTGCAGCGTCTCGCGTCGGGCTGAAGCGGCAGTGCAACCACTGGTCGACGTTCCCATAGCCCGGTAAGCGCCCGAACAAGAGCCGCTGGGAGTTCACGCTCGAGGGTCAGACCGCGGTCCAGGCCTTCGACGGCAAGGGCGGCTGGACGTGGATCCCGTTCGCGGGGCAGACGGAGCCGCAGCCGATGTCCGATGAGGACAGCGCCGACGCCGAGCTGCAGGCCGACATCGACGGTCCGCTCGTCGATTACCAGAAGAAGGGCAGCAAGGTGGAGCTTCTCGGGCACGATCCGGCCTTTCATCCCGGAGGACTGGAAGCTCAAGGTGACGTTGAAGTCGGGAGAAGTGCGCTTCGTCTACCTCGATCCGAAGACGTACCTGCAGACCGTGAGCGTGCTGCGGCGCAAGGTCGACGGCAACGACGTCGAGGTCCGATCGGAGGTCGGCGACTATCGCAAGGTCGGCGCCGTCCTCCTTCCGCACTCGTTCAAGGCCTCGACGAGCGACGGCTCCCAGTCGCAGACCCTCCAGTTCGAGCGGATCGACTTGAACGTGCCGATCGACGACGACCGCTTCCGCATGCCGGTCCCGAAGAAGCCGGCGGACGGCGCGGAAGAGACGCCGAACCCGGTGGTCGGCTGATGCGGCCGGCCGTCGCCTCGAGGTTGCGGCGGGCCGCGCTTTCGGCGGCGCTCGCCGCGACGCTCGTCGTCCCGGCGGTGGCGGCGCAGGAGCGCCTCAAGGTCTACATCTCGGCGGACATGGAGGGCGTGGCCGGCGTCGTCACGGCCGACCAGCTCGGTCCGCCGGGATTCGAGTACGAGCGCTTCCGGGGATTCATGACCGACGAGGTCCTGGCGGCGATCGAGGGCGCCCGGAGCGCGGGCGCGACCGAGTTCCTCGTCTCCGACTCGCACGGCAACGGCGAGAACCTGCTGATCGAGCGCTTCCCGAAGGACGTCCAGATCGTGCGGTCCTGGCCGCGCCCGCTCGCCATGATGCAGGGCATCGACGCGAGCTTCGGCGCCGTCCTCTTCGTCGGCTATCACGCTTCGACGACGAACCCCGAGGGCGTGCGCGCCCACACGATGTCGTCGGCCCACCTGGCCGATCTGAAACTGAACGGCGTCTCGATGCCGGAGGCGGGCTTGAACGCGGCGATCGCCGGCCATTTCGGCGTGCCGGTCGCGATGATCTCCGGCGACGACGCGATCGTGAAGGAGGCCCAGGCGCTGCTCGGGCCGATCGTCGGCGCGTCGTCAAGTGGAACTACGGCTTTCATTCCGCCCGCACGCTGACGCCGGAAGCCGCCTGCGACGCGATCCGCGAGACCGCGCGGCGCGCGGTCGCCGAGCGCAAGAGCCGCAAGCCGTTCACGGTGGCGACGCCGGTCACGCTCGACGTGCGCTTCAAGAACTACCGTCCCGCCGAGGTGCTCGCGTACCTGCCGATCGTCGAGCGCACCGACGCGCACGCGATCCGGTTCCGCGGCAAGGACATGGTCGAGGTCAGCCGGTTCCTCGAGTTCGTCGACGAGTACGAGCCGGGACTCGCGCCGTAGGGAAGTCGGCGCCCGCGGGGCGGCCCGAGGTGGAAGAGGAGGAGCGGATGACGGCCATGCGATTCGAGACCCGCGCGGTCCACGCCGGCGGCCCGCCCGACCCGGCGACGGGCGCCGTGGCGCCGCCGATCCACCTCTCGACGACCTTCGAGCACGGCCCGGCCGCCGAGACGCCGCTCGGCTACATCTACATCCGCGACGCCAATCCGACGCAGGCGCGCCTCGAGGACGCGCTCGCGGCGCTCGAGGGCGGCGAGGCGGCCCTCGTCTTCGCGCTCGGGCATGGCGCGCCGCGGCGGCGTTCCTCCAGGCGCTTCCCGCCGGCTCGCACGTCGTCTATCCCGAACGACGTCTACTACGGCGTGCGCGCGCTCGCGCGTGGAGTTCCTGCCGCGCTGGGGCATGGAGGCGACCGCCGTCGACATGGCCGACCTCGCGCAGGTCCGCGCCGCGATGCGGCCGACGACGCGCGCTCGTCTGGGCCGAGACGCCGTCGAACCCGCTCATGCAGGTCTGCGACCTCGCGGCCGCTCGCCGCGATCGCGCACGACGGCGGCGCGCGGCTCGCCGTGGACGCGACGTTCGCGACGCCGGCGCTCCAGCGTCCGCTCGAGCTCGGCGCCGACGTCGTCCATCCACTCGACGACGAAGTACCTCGGCGGCCACAGCGACGTCCAGGGCGGCGCGCTCGTGTTTCGCGCAGAGCGCGACGAGCTCTTCGAGAACGGTCGCGCACGTGCGCAAGATCGTCGGCGGCGTCGCCTCGCCGTTCAACTCGTGGCTCGTCCTGCGCGGCCTGCGCACGCTCGCCTGCCGCGTCGAGCGCCAGTCGTCGAACGCCCTCGCGGTCGCGCGCTTCCTCGAGTCCCATCCGGCCGTCGAGGCCGTGCACTACCCCGGGCTCGCCTCGCAGCCGGGCCACGAGATCGCGCGGCGCCAGATGTCCGCCTTCGGCGGAATGCTGTCCTTCCGCGTGCGCGGCGGCCGCGACGCGGCGCTCGCGACGACGTCGCGCGCTGAAGGTCTTCGTCAACGCGACGAGCCTCGGCGGGACGGAGAGCCTGATCGAGCACCGCGCCTCGAGCGAGGGGCCGAGCTCGCCGACCCCGCCAGAACCTGCTGCGCGTCTCGGTCGGCCTCGAGCATCCCGACGATCTCGTCGAGGATCTCGGCCAGGCGCTCGGCTGAGCGGGACCCTCAGGGCCCGTTTCGCGGTAGGCCCAGGCTCCGACGACGGTCGCCACGACGTACTGGACGAGGGTCCAGCACGAACTCGACGCCGGAGAAAGGCAACAGGCCCATGTTCGTCATCGCGACCGTCATGAGCAGGTAGGAGAAAAACCAGGCCGCCAGGCCGGCGCGCACCGCGGTTCCCGCACCCGCACCGTAGCGGGGCCGTATCGCGGCGTAGAGCCAGACCGCCGCGATTCCCCAGGCGAAGCCCCACAGCATCCAGACGAGGATGACGCCGCCGCCCTCGGGCATCGTCTTGCCGAGCGCCTTCAGGGTCTCCATCTCCTGCGCCTTCATGACGGCCTGGTGAAGCGAGGAACTCGGACACGTTGACGACGATGCCGGCGAGAAGGCCGCCCAGAATGACCCGGGAAAGGTTGATCTTGCCCATCGCAACCTCCTTCGCCCCGTCGGGGAGGATCCGGGAAGGCGGAGCGTTGCCCGAGCCTAGGCCGGTCGCGACCGGGAGTCAAAGGCGCTTCCAGTGGCGAGGCTTGTCATCCCGAGCGAAGCGAGGGATCCCTCGGCGCTCACGCGCCTCGGGATGACCGCGCCGCGTGCGGCGGTGCGGTCACTTCTTCAGGTACTCCGACGGGACCGCGTTCGGCAGGTACTGCGGCG
This sequence comes from uncultured Solirubrobacterales bacterium, assembly GCA_963742275.1. Classification (GTDB taxonomy): domain Bacteria; phylum Actinomycetota; class Thermoleophilia; order Solirubrobacterales; family Solirubrobacteraceae; genus Palsa-744. Next base: position 710,599 of record CAVUKU010000003.1, read on the forward strand.
GGATCGGGTTGTCCGGCCGCTCCTGGTCCCAGGCGACCGACGCGATCCACCAGCGGTGCCCGTCGTTGACGAGCTGGATGCTGTTGATTCCGCGGACGAAGGGCTTCTCGTCGGACGGCGCGCGGCGCGACTCGTAGGTCGAAAAGACCTGGCAGACGTTCCCGAAACAATCGGTGCGCCGGGCGACCTCTTTTTCGAAGAAGGCCGTCGGATCGCCCTTGGCCTTGGTCGCCGTGATGCTCTCCTTGACGCGCTGCTCGAACCCGTCCACGTCGAGAACCGTGAAGAGGTCGCTGCGCGGGTTCTTCGGAGGGATGAGCATGCCGACCTGCAGGAAGATCCCGCGCATCCGCTCCCAGTTCGGCGACCCGGCCTCGTCGTGCGACACGAGCCGTACAGGGCGGCGAGGATCGCGTCGACGGAAGCCCCGTCGGCCTCGGAGACGCGCGCGGAGCCCTGGTGCGCAGCGTCCTTCGAGGGGGCGGCCGGGCGCCGGTCCTCCGGGCCTCCCGGCGTCGGCATGCGCTGGGCCTCGACCTCGGCGTTGGGATCGTGCAAGCGCACCCCGGCGCTCGGCGTCACGCCGAGGCGGGGTTCGCGCCGGAGGTCGGCGGGTTCTGGGCGAGCGGACTGGGAAAAGAGCGGCAGCGGCGCCGGCGCAGAGGGCCCCGACGGCGGCAAGGACGACGAGTCTTCTTCATCGGGCTCTCCTTTTCCTCCTACGGAGCAGACCCACATCGTATTTCACCGGCGCGAGAAGCTCCGCGGGGATCGGGCTGGTCCGGCCGCTCGACGTCCCAGGCGAGGGACGGCGATCCACCAGCGCCGGCCGTCCGAGACGAGCTGGATCGAATGCACGCCGCGCGAGAACGGCGGCCGTTCGTGGGGCGACCACAGGGTCTCGTAGGTCGAGAACACCTGGCAGACGGCGCCAAAGCGGTTTTCGCGCCGGGCGATCTCGCGCTCGGTGAATCCCAGGCGCTCGCCGCGCTCCCGCCGGCCGGCGATGGACCGCCGGATGCGGTCCTCGAAGCCGGCGGCGTCGAGGGCGGAGACGGTCTCGGCGCCCGGCCGCTTCGGCGGCACGACGATCGCGCCCGGCAGGAAGAGCGCGCGCAGGCGCTTCCAGTTCGGCTCGGAGTCCGGACCGTGGCTGACCGCGGCGTAGAGCGCCGCGACGATCGTGTCGACGGACGATCCGTCCGGCTGCACCTCGAGCGGCTTCGGCTCCTTGGACGGCAGGCGGAGTCGGCGTCGGCGCGGGTCCGGACGGTCCGTTCGCCGCGGCGGTCTTCGCCAGGGCCTCGGCGGCGCGGATCGCGATGTCGATCGGGTTCTGCGACTGCGCCCGCGCGCTCGCGGCCGCGAGCGCACGCGATCAGGAAAAACGCGGCGCATCGGGTCCGCGGTCAGAGGCTCGGACTTCCGGGAGAGCCATCGGTCGAGGGAGAAGCGGTCCGCCTCGCGCGGGACCATGAGGACGAAGAGAAGGAGCGCGAGCCGCGGGATCACGTGCGTGTGGAACTCGTAGAGGGGCTCCTTCAGAAGGTGCCCGAACGTCACGACGAGGAGCACGGCGCCGAGGGCGACGAGCGCCTCCGTCACGCGCCAGCCCGACGAGGAGCAGCGCGCCGGCGACGAGCTCGACGAACGGGATCGTCGAGTCCCGTCAGCCAGAGCGACCACGTCGGCAGGAACGTGTCGGCGTACGGGTCGACGAACCACTTGTGCGCGTGGCCGACCGGCGTCAGCGTGAAGACCTTGTAGACGCCGGCCATGAAGAAGATCAGGCCGAGAACGCCGCGTGCGAACAGGACCGCCCAGGCGCGCCGCGCCGAGTCCGAGACGGCCATCGCGTCGCCTCCTTGTCCCGCCGCCGACTCCGGTAGACTCCGCCGGACGTCGCGGCGGTCCTGAACACCGAAACGATACGACGATTGCGCCGCGGGAGGACGGATGGACGCTCCCGAGTCGAAGTCGCTCCCCGAGAACGCCTACCGGCCGCTCGCTCCCGGCGAGACCTATCGGCCCGTCGTTCCCGCGCGGCGTCCCATCCGCCCGAGACCACGGCGCGCTCGGTCGTCTGGGGCCTCTTCCTCTGCGCCGTCTTCACCGCCGCGTCGGCCTACTCGGGCCTCAAGGTCGGGCAGGTCATGGAGGCGGCGATCCCGATCTCGATCCTCGCGATCGGGCTCGCGCGCGTCTACGCCGCGGCGCTCGAGCCTTCTCGAGAACGTCATCATCACCGGCATCGGCGGCGTCTCGGGCGCCGTCGTCGCCGGCGCGATCTTCACGCTGCCGGCGCTCTACATCCTCAAGCTCGATCCGCAAGCCCTGGCAGACGATCTTCATCTGCCTCGCGGGCGGCTGCCTCGGCATCCTGTTCCTCATCCCGCTGCGGCGCTACTTCGTCCGCGACATGCACGGCCAGTTCCCGTATCCGGAGGCGACCGCGATCACGGAGGTCCTGGTCACGGGCGAGAAGGGCGGCTCGCAGGCCCGGCTCCTGCTCGAGGCGACGGGCATCGCCGCGGTCTACGACTTCTTCGTGACGACCTTCCAGGTCTGGAAGGAGACGGTGGACTTCCAGTTCATTCCCGGCGATGCGCGAGGTCGCCGACAAGGCGCGGGTCGTGCTGCGGTTCGACGCGATCGCGTTCATCCTGGGCCTCGGCTACGTCATGGGCCTGCGCGCGTCGACGCTGCTGTGCGCGGGCGGAGTGCTGTCGAACTTCGTGCTCGTGCCGCTCGTCTGGATGATCGGCCAGCACGTGCCCACGCCGATCTACCCGGCGCCCATGCCGATCTCGCGAGATGAGCGCCGCCCTGATCTATCGCTGGTACGTGCGCTACGTCGGCGTCGGCGCGATCGCGACGGCGGGCATCTTCGGCATCCTCAAGTCGCTGAAGATCGTCGTCGGGTCGTTCTCGATCGCGGCCAGGGCGTTCCGGCACGGCGAGGGCGAGGGGCGCGAGCGGACCGATCGCGACATCGCCGATCATGCGCATCCTCATCGGCGTGGTCGTGTCGGCCGTGGCCGTGGCGATCTTCCTCGACAACCTCGGCGCGTCGACCGTGGTCGTCCTCATCGGCCTCGTCCTGACGCTCGTCTTCTCGTTCTTCTTCACGTCGGTCGCCGCGAACGCGATCGCGACGACCGCGCGCAATCCCGGTCTCCGGCATGACGATGCTGACGATCATCATCTCGTCGGTCGTCCTGCTCGAGTTCGGCGTCTCGGGGCGCACCGGGATGTTCTTCGTGATGGCGATCGCCGGCATGGTCTGCACGGCGCTCTCGGTCTCCGGCCAGACGATCACGGACCTGAAGACGGGCTACTGGCTGGGCTCGACTCCGGCCGCGCAGGAGACGCGTCAAGTTCTACGGGGCGCTCGTCTCCTCGATCGTGGTCGGCCTCGTGATCGTCGCGCTCGCGAAGACCTTCCAGTTCGGCGAGGCGGCTCCCGGCGACTCCGCGCCCGGTGCTCGTGTCGCCGCAGGCCTCGATCATGAAGGCGCTCGTCGAGGGGTTCATGAGCCGCCAGCCGGTGCCCTGGGTGCTCTTCGGCGCGGGCGCCGCGGTCGCCGTGATCATGGAGATGCTCGGCGTGCCGGCGCTGATCGTGGCCCTCGGCATGTACCTGCCGCTCGAGCTGAACTCGCGGCGCGCTCGTCGGCGGGTTCATCTCCCACTACGTCACGCAGCGCTCCGGACGGGTCGGCGGCGCGGCGGGCGCGACGATGCGCGAGCGGGCCGTCGATCATCGCCTCCGGGCTGATGGCGGGCGGCGCGCTCGGGGGCGTCTTCGGCGCGGCGCTGCGGCTCTTCGGCTGGTATCGCGAGGATCACGATCAAGCTGCCGTTCTACGACAACGATCCCGTGTCGCAGGTCGTCAGCTGCTGCCGGGTTCGTCGGCCTCTGCCTCTATCTCTGGTTCGGGGCGATGAAGAAGGAGAAGGCGGCCTGAGCCGCCTCGCAGCGTGCAGTACCGATGCCGCCTCGTCGAACGCACCGCGACCGCTCTCTCGGGATCGACACCCTCTGGGGCGGCGACGTGATGAACCCGTCGGGGACGGGCCGCGCGATCGTGGACTCCTGGTTCTCCGACGAGCCGATGCCCGAGGCGTACACGCATCCGGCGGCGGCGCCGCTGCGCGCAGACGGGCGGCGTCGCGGCGAAGGAGCCCGACCGGGCCGCGGTCGACGCGTACCTCGCGGCCGTCGACGTCCGGGGCGCGATCGACGAGCGTCGCGCAGAAGGGCGGACGCTGCCGGGACTGCGCGGCGCGTTCTTCGACGGGCCTGTCCGAGTGCCTGTCCGCGATGTGGGACCTCTCGATGGAGATCCTCGGCCGCGGGCCCGCCGTGCCGTACGAGCGCTGCGTCCTCGCCGCGACCGGGCGGCCGCCCGGAGCCGTCGCGGCCCGCCGAGAAGCGCCGGCGGCTCGCGGAGCTGCTCGCCCGCGCCGGGCACCCGTCGAAGACGGACGACGAGCTGCTCGCGGCGGTCGACGCGTGGCGGCGCGAGCGCATGGTGCCCGCGAAATCGATCCCGACGCTCGCCGACGCCTTCATCGCCCGCTTCGACGCGCGCGACGGCGAAGAACCTGGCGCCGCATCTGCCGGAGGACCTGCGCGGCGTGCCGCGCTCGAACATGACGTTCGTGCCGATCCGGGACGCCTGGTTCTCCGGGTTCATGAACTACGTCGGCCGCGCGCGCAACGCCGACGGCTCGCCGCAGTACGAGGCGACCTACGAGATCAACGCGTCGCTCGCAGATCAGCGTGCCCGAGTTCGAGCAGCTCGTCGGCCACGAGGTCGTGCCGGGCCACGTCACGACGAGCGCGCTGATCCAGGGCCTCTACGTGCGCGGGCGCGTCGGCTTCGAGTCCACGATCCTCGCGATGAACACGCGCTGGGGCACGCTCGCGGAGGGCATCGGCAACAACGCGGTCCTGATCGCGCTCGGTCTGACCGAGGTCGAGCAGGTTCCGGACGAGGACCTGCAGGTCGGGACTCTGGCTCGCGCACCTCCAGGACGACGCCAAGAACCAGGCCTCGTACCTGGATCGTGGCAGGAGGGGATGCCGCAGGCCGAGATCGCCGCGACGCTGCGGCGCGACTTTCTCGTCTCCGAGGAGCGCGCCGGAAAGTTCGCCGGCGCGTGGGGGCGCCATCCGCTCTTCGGACGCATGAACCTGCCGGCTTACCGCGCCGGCACCGAGACCGTCGCCGAGCTGCGCCGCCGCTATCCGGCGAAGAGGGTCCTCCCCGCGCTCTACGGCTGCGCCGGCCTCGTGGACGTCGTCACGCTCCGGCAGGCGGTCGTCGAGACGCCGCCTGAGAGCGGGGCGCTTCGGCATCTATCGCGCCGACTCGCGGTCGAGCGCCGCGAGCGCCTGGGCGTAGATCGCGTCGGCCTCCTCGCGGCTGTTTCCGATCGCGGTCAGCCCGAGCTTCCCGTACTGCGACAGCGCGCCGATCAGGTGGAAGAGCGACGCCGGTCTCCGGTGCCGTGGCTGTAGTGGAGGCGGTTCATCGTCGTGATGTCGATGAGGTCCTCGGGGCAGAGGCCGCGATAGGCCTCGGACTTCAGGTTGTCGGTCGAGCGGTAGAACTTCGGCGTGCCGCCCGGGGAGACGGAAGGCGCCCGGTCTCCGGGTCGAGCTGGCCGCCCGTCAGGAACTGCAGCGCGAGGTACGGATGCGTCGTGCCGCCCATGCGCAGGTTGATCTCGAGGGCGAGAGATCTCGGGCTCGCGGCCGGTCGCCGCGACCGACGAAGAAGTCGACGCCGAAGCGGCTGACGACGCCGCGGCGCGCGAGCACCGTCGCCGACGCGGACGCCGCCTCCTGGATCCGGCGCCGGTACGCGTCGTCGGCCGGGAAACCGGCAGCCCTGGAAGACCTGCTCGTCGGCCCGCCGAGGATCTGGTCGTGGGTCGAGAGCAGCACGACCTCGCCGTGCGGGTCGATGCGCAGCTGGACCGAGGGCGAGACGCCTTGCGGCGTACTCGAGGAACTCCTCGACGATGCCGCCCATCTCGGCGAACTTGTCGGAAGTAGCGTCCGCGACGTCTCGGATCGACCGGCGAAGGCGCAGGCGGCCGAGGGCCCGCGAAGGCGCCGCGCTCCGGCGCGTCCGGGGTAGCGGAAGACGCGCGTTGCCCTCGCCGGAGAAGCTGTCGTCGAGCTTCACGACCGCGCGGCGGATCCCGGGCCGGCGCCGGCGCAGCTCGTCGAGCGCCGCCGACGACGTCGTCCTCGCGACCGCAGGTCCTCGAAGCCCTCGGGGCAGCGGCACGCCGGCCTCGCGGAAGACCTTGCGGCTGCCCGACTTCGTGCCGAGGTGCGAGAGCGCCGGATCGACGCCGTTCAGCGGAATCCCGAGCAGGACCGCGAGCCGGCGCTCGAGCGGCGTCGAGTTGAAGACGGTCAGAACGCGCGCGAGGGGTCCGGGATGCCGTACGCGGATGCGCTGCGATCAGGCGCGGCCGCTCCAGGATCTTCTCGGTCAGCGAGCGCGGCGAGGCGTCGTGCGCGCAGAGCAGCGTCAGGCGCGCGCGCGCGTGGCTCGCCGGGATCCCGGCGAGGAGCTGGAAGTAGTACTCGAGGATGAGCGGATGGACCGGCTGCGAGGTGACGTAGACCATCCGCGCCTGCGGATTGCGCAGCCGGATCAGGAGGAACAGGAGGCGCTCCTCGTAGAAGCTCGCGGCCTCGAGCTTCGCGAGCTCCGCCTGGTCGAGCGTCAGCGAGGGGATCACGACCGACGTGTACGGGCTCCTCTTCGCGCGCCGAGAGCGCGTCCCAGAGCGCGTCGAGGCGCGGCTTCAGCCGCTCGAACTCGGCGATCTCGGTCTCGGAAGGAGGTCGTCGGCGAACGGCGGCTTCGGGATCACGGCGGATCTTACGGCGGCAGGCCTCCGGGCCGGTGATCCATTCGTCTCGGCATAGACTGCGCGCGTGCCGCAGAACCAGAACCGCCGACACGACCGCGCCGACCTGAAGCAGATCGCCCGCCAGGCCATGGTCGACAAGGGACTCGAGCCGGACTTCTCCCGCGACGTCCTCGCCGAGCTCGCCGCGATCCGCGGGCCCGCGCCGGTCCCGGCGTCGGGCGTCCGGGACCTGCGCGACCGGCTCTGGGTCTCGATCGACAACGACGACTCGCGGGACCTCGACCAGCTGACGGTCGCCGAGCCGCTGCCGGACGGCGCGGTCGAAGGTCCTCGTGGCGGTCGCGGACGTCGACGCCGCTCGTCGGCGAAGGGCACGGCGATCGACGCGCACGCGCGCGACGAACACGACCTCGGTCTACACGGCGGCCGAGATCTTCCCGATGCTCCCCGAGAAGCTCTCGACGGACTTCACGTCGCTGAACGAGAACGACGACCGCCTCGCGGTCGTCGTCGAGATGATCGTCGCGCGCGGACGGCGCGCTCGGCGCTCGGACGTCTACCGCGCGGCCGTCCGCAACAAGGCCAAGCTCGCCTACGACAGCGTGTCGGTGCGGCCTCGAGGGCGGCGACTTTCCCGAGCACGCGCGCGCGGTCGCCGGGCGTCGCCGAGCAGCTCCGCCTCCAGGACGGCGTCGCGCAGGCGCTGCGGCGCCGCCGCCACGAGCAGGGCGCGCTCGACCTCGAGACGATCGAGCCGCGCGCCGTCTTCGACGGCGACACGATCGTCGACCTCTCGCGTCCAGCCGAAGAACCGCGCGCGCCAGCTGATCGAGGACTTCATGATCGCCGCCAACGGCGTCACGGCGCGCTTTCTCGCGGACCGAAGAGTTCGCCTCGCTGCGGCGCGTCGTGCGCTCGCCCGAGCGCTGGCAGCGGATCGTCGCGGTCGCCGCCGAGTACGGCGAGAAGCTGCCGCCGGAGCCGGACGCCAGCGCGCTCGAGGCGTTTCTGCATGAAGCGCCGAAGGCCGACCCGCTGCGGTTCCCGGACCTGTCGCTCGTGATCGTCAAGCTGATGGGCGCGGGCGAGTACGTCGTCGAGCGGCCGGGCGAGGCGCCGATCGGCCACTTCGGCCTCGCCGTGCGCGACTACACGCACTCGACGGCGCCCAACCGCCGCTTTCCCGACCTCATCACGCAGCGGCTGCTCAAGGCCGCGCTCGCCGGGGAGCCGACGCCCTATCCGGCGGCCGAGCTCGAGTCGCTCGCCGCGCACTGCACCGAGCAGGAGGACGACGCCGAACAAGGTCGAGCGCCAGGTGCGCAAGTCCGCCGCGGCGCTGCTGCTCGAGCAGCGGATCGGCCAGCGCTTCGACGCGGTCGTGACCGGCGCGTCCGAGAAGGGCACCTGGGTGCGGATCTTCGACGCCGCCCGCCGAAGGGAAAGCTCGTCCACGGCTTCGACGGCCTCGAGGTCGGCGACCAGCTGCGCGTCAAGCTGATCTCGACCGACGTCGAGCAGCGGGTTCATCGACTTCGTGCGGATCGGGTAAAGTTTCGCCTTCGCATGACGAGGGGGGTTGAAGATGGGGACGGTCTGCTCGCCGACTGGCGCTCGTGGGTGCTCTGCGCTGGCGGATCTCGCCGGCAGCGCGCTGAGACGCCTTCCGGAACGGTCCCCCGCGGCGAAGCCGCCGACAGCCGCGGAGGCGAAGGCGTTCGTCGACGAGGCGGAGAAGACGCTCCTGCAGCTCTGGATCACGCAGAGCCGCGCCGACTGGGTCAAGTCGACCTACATCACCGACGACACCGAGATCCTCGCGGCGCAGGCCGCGGACAGGACGATCGCGGCGAGCGTCCAGTACGCGAAGGACGCGACGCGCTTCGACAGGTCGACGCTGCCCGCCGGAGACGGCGCGCAAGCTCAAGCTCCTCAAGCTCTCGCTGACGCTCGCGGCGCCGTCGGATCCCGGCCGAGCGCGCGGAGCTGACGCGCATCGCGCACCGCGATGGAGGGCACCTACGGCAAGGGCAAGTACTGCCCGACGAAGGACCGGTGCCTCGACCTCGAGGACATCACGAAGATCATGGCGACCTCGCCGCGACGCGAAGGAGCTGCTCGACGTCTGGGCCGGGCTGGCACGCGATCGGCGGCCCGATGCAAGAAGGACTACGTGCGCTTCGTCGAGCTCGCGAACAAGGGCGCCCGGGAGCTCGGCTTCACGGACACGGGCGCGATGTGGCGCTCGAAGTACGACATGACGCCCGAGGCGTTCGCGGCCGAGCTCGACCGGCTCTGGGACCAGGTGAAGCCGCTCTACGTCTCGCTCCACGCCTACGTGCGCTGGAAGCTGCGCGAGAAGTACGGCGACGCCGTGCCCGGCCAACGGCCCGATCCCGGCGCACCTGCTCGGCAACATGTGGGCGCAGGACTGGGACAACATCTATCCGCTGGTCGCCCCGAAGGACGCCGATCCGGGCTCGACCTGACGGAGATCCTGAAGTCGCGCAACACGGACCCGCTCGCAGATGGTCCGGTACGGCGAGCGCTTCTTCACCTCGCTCGGCTTCGATCCGCTGCCGAAGACGTTCTGGGAGCGCTCGCTGTTCACCAAGCCGCGGGACCGCGAGGTCGTCTGCCACGCGAGCGCCTGGGACGTCGACTACGTCGACGACCTGCGCATCAAGATGTGCATCGAGATCACGGCCGAGGACTTCACGACGATCCACCACGAGCTCGGCCACAACTACTACCAGCGCGCCTACGACAAGCAGCCGGTCCTCTTCCGCGACAGCGCCAACGACGGCTTCCACGAGGCGATCGGCGACACGATCGCGCTCTCGGTCACGCCCGAGTACCTCGTGAAGCTCGGCCTGCTCGACAAGGCGCCCGGACACGTCGAAGGACATCGGCCTGCTGCTGAAGAAGGCGCTCGAGAAGGTCGCCTTCCTGCCGTTCGGCCTGCTCATCGACCAGTGGCGCTGGGAGGTCTTCTCCGGCAAGATCACGCCGGCCGCAGTACAACAAGGCGTGGTGGGACCTGCGCCTGAAGTACCAGGGCATCGCGCCGCGCCGTCGCGCGGACCGAGGACGACTTCGACCCCGGCGCGAAGTACCACGTCCCGGCGAACGTCCCGTACATGCGCTACTTCCTCGCCGACATCCTCCAGTTCCAGTTCCACCGCGCGCTCTGCAAGGCGGCCGGCTGCACGGGGCCGCTCCACCGGTGCTCGATCTACGGGAACAAGGAGGCCGGCGCAGAAGCTCGCGCGACGATGCTCGCGATGGGCGCTCGCAAGCCCTGGCCGGACGCGCTCGAGGCGCTCACCGGCCAGCGCCAGATGGACGCCACCGCGATGCTCGACTACTTCGCGCCGCTCCAGAAGTGGCTCGACGAGCAGAACAAGGGCAAGCCGGTCGGGTGGTAGGGAGAGAGTCCGCACCCCGAGCGCACCAGCGAGCGGCGCGAGGGATCCCGGCTCGACCGGTGGCCGATACGCCCCTCCGCGCTCCCGGGAGATCGGGTAGGGGCGCGCTCCTCGGTGCGCGGGCGCCTCGGGACTCTCGACGTACCGCAGCCTCAGCCAGCGTCGCGCCCGCCGGCCTTCGGCACCACTACGAACACGTCGTCGTACTCGTCGGCCGCGAGGGAGATCCTCTCGGCGCAGCCGAGCGGCCTCAGCAGATCCGGGATCGTGTTCGAGTGGCCGACGACGAGGACGACGTCGTGAGGGTGGTCCTTGCGAAGCGACGCGACGAAGGGGCGCGCGTCGACGGCGCCGCTCATGCCGCCGCCGGTGTCGTAGGTCTGGATCTGGAGCTCGAGGCGTCCGCCAGGGGCTTCGCCGTGTCGCGAGCCCGCGCCGTGTCGGTCGCGTAGATCGCGGAGATCCCGGCGTCCGCGAGCATCTCGGAGAGGCGCCGCGCCCGGGCCCGGCCCGCCTCGGTCAGCGACTGATCCTGCTCGGAGATCTTCTCGGCGTGGCGCACGACGAACACGGCCTTCTGCGCGCGGGCCGGCGCCGCGGCGAGGCCGAGCCCGATCCCGAGGCCGAGGGTGATCGAGAGGGAGCGGAGTTTCATGCCGTCGACGTAACCCATGCCGCGACGCGATAAATTCGCACAACGAAACGCCTCCTCCGGGCGTCGAAGATACCGGAAAGCGGAATGAGAAGGGCCGGAGGGCGACGGATCCTGATCGGTCGCGCATCGAATTGAATTCAAAGGAGTTCGCCCTGACGGGGACCGGCCAACCGACCGCGGACTCGGCGTCGCTCGTGGAGCTCTACGAGACGCATGGCGGACGCATGAAGTCGATCGCGATGAACCTGCTCGGCAACGCGAACGACGCGGAGGACGCGGTCCAGGAGGCGTTTCTGAAGATCCATCGCGGGGCGGGACGGTTTCGGGGAGGGTCGGCCCTCTCGACGTGGGCCTACCGGATCCTCGTCAACGCCTGCTACGACATCATGCGCCGCGGCCGGCGGCGCCCGGAGGATCCGCTGCCCGAGGAGGCGGCGCTTCCCCGTGCGGCCGATGCCGATCCGCCGCTGCGGCTCGCGATCGAGCGGGCCCTGACGCAGGCTCGACGTCGCGGGAGCGGACGGCGTTTCTTCTGTGCGAGGTCGAGGGGCTCTCGCACCGCGAAGCCGCCGAGATCCTCGAGGTCAACGAGAACACGTCGCGCACGCTGCTCTTCCGCGCCAAGCGGCGCCTTCAGCGCGAGCTCTCGGCGCGGGGCGCGTTCGCCGGCGGCGGAGGCGAAGTGAACGGCCGCGCCTCCTGCAGGGATCTCGAGAAGGCCCTCTCGGGCGCGGACCCGGAGCTGACGGCGGCCTTCGAGGCGCACGCCGCCTGCTGCCCGCGTGCGGCCGCGAGCTCGCCGAGTGGCGCCGCATCGCGAGGCTCGCGCCGACGCTCCGGAGGGCGTGGGACTCGCCGGAGCTGCTGCCGCGGATCCGCCAGGCGATCGCCGAGGACTCTCGCGCGCGGCGAGTCTCCGGGGTCCCGGCCGCCGCCCCGCGCTGGCGCTGGGTGCCGGCGGCTTCGCTCGCCGCGCTCTTTCGCGATCGCGGCGGCGGGTCTCTGGGTCTTCCGCGACAGCGGCGGCCGCGATCCGCTCTCGGAGCACTGGCGCACGACGAAGGCGCCGCTGCTGACCGACAGGCGATCGAGGAGGTCGACGCCGCCGAGAAGACGTACCTCGCCTCGATCGAGAAGCTCTCGCGGCTGGCCGAGCCCGCGCTCTCCGACGCGACGTCGCCCGTGCTCGTCAACTACCGGGAGAAGCTCGACGTTCTCGACTCGGCGATCGCCGAACTGAAGTCCTCGATCGAGCAGAACCGGGGCAATACGCACCTGCGGCGAGAGCTGCTCGCCGTCTACCAGGAGAAGCAGCGCACGCTGCAGAGCCTGATGAAAGAGGTCAAATCATGACACGTTCGACATCCGCGAGGGCGGCCGGTGCCGCGGCCCTGGCGTTCCTTCTCGGCGCCGCGGCGACGGCGGCCGCGCGAGAGGAATCGCGCGACCCACCGTCGAACTACGACCGCGACTTCTCGCGGACCATTCCGTTCAAGGCCGGGCAGCGGCTCGAGATCGAGCACAGCCAGGGCGCGCTGCGCATTGGGACGCACGCGCTGCCCGACGTTCAGCGTCCGCGCGAAGATCACGGTGTCCTCGTCGGACGTCGAGGGGGCGCAGAAGTTCGGCGAGGGCATCGACCGTCACCGTCGAAGACACGGGATCGGCGATCGTCGTCCGGACGAAGTACCCCGAGAAGCAGTGGCACTTCAGCGGAACCGGGCACATCTCGTACGCGGTGGACATGGACATCACGATGCCCGAGACGATGGCGTTGACGGCGCGCAACAAGTTCGGCGACCTCGACGTCGTTCACCTGAAGGCCCCGGCAGTCCTCGTCAACGCGAACGGACAGCTCTCCCTGATCGACGGCGCCGGACGGCAGCGGCTCGAGAACGCGTTCGGCACGATCACCGTGGATCGCAACGCCGGCGAGGTCGAGATCTCGGGCTCGAACGGGGCGGTGACGGCGACGGCCATCGACGGGCCCCTGTCGATCCGCAACCGCTTTGGTGCGATCCAGGCGCGGCGCACGAAGGGCGCGGTCACGGTGAACGCGTCATGGAAGGGTTCTCGCCGGATGGACCGCGGTCGAAGGGAGTGAGGGCCGCTGAAGCCGTGGCCTGAATCTGCGCCTCGTCGACCCTCACCGGGCCGTTGGCTTTGGCGAAGTCAGCGGCAAAGCGTCCCGCGCGCCGTCCGAATACAACCAGATCCGACAGGGAATTTCCGCCCAGACGATTGGCGCCATGCAATCCCGCCGCCACTTCCCCGGCAGCGAAAAGCCCGGGCACAGTCGACATCTGGGAATCGCCATCGACGCGGATTCCGCCCATCATGTAATGAGTGGTGGGACCGACCTCCATCGGCTCTTTGGTGATGTCGAGATCGGCAAGTTGCTTGAACTGGTGGTACATGCTGGGGAGCTTGCGCTTGATGTGTTCCGCCGCTTTCGGAAGGCGGTCCTTGATCCAGGAAATATCGAGAAAGACGCCGCCGTGCGGCGAGCCGCGGCCCGCTTTGACTTCGCGATTGATGCACCGCGCGACATGATCCCGGGTGAGCAGTTCGGGCGGACGCCGCGCATTCTTGTCGCCCTGCGTATACCGCCAGCCCTCTTCTTCCGAGTCGGCGGTTTGCTCTTTGTAGAGGTCGGGAATGTCGTCGAACATGAACCGCCGGCCTTCACTGTTGCGCAGGACGCCGCCTTCGCCGCGCACGCCCTCGGTGACCAGGATGCCGCGCACGCTGATCGGCCACACCATGCCGGTGGGATGGAACTGAACGAATTCCATGTCCTGGAGTTCGGCTCCGGCGCGATACGCCAACGCCAGGCCGTCGCCGGTGTATTCCCAACTGTTGCTGGTGATCTTGAAGGCGCGCCCGATGCCGCCGGTGGCCAGCACCACTGCCTTTGCCTCCCACAGCTGAAACCGGCCCCTCTCGCGGTCGTATCCGCAAGCTCCGGCGATGCGGTTTCCGTCGAGCAGCAGGCTGAGCACCGTGCACTCCATGTGCACTTCCATCCCCGTGTGAATGCCGTGATCCTGAAGGGTGCGGATCATCTCCAGGCCGGTGCGGTCGCCGACGTGAGCCAGCCGCGGATACCTGTGGCCGCCGAAGTTTCGCTGCAGAATTTTGCCGTCTTTGGTGCGATCGAAGAGCGCGCCCCATGCCTCGAGTTCGCGAACGCATTCGGGAGCTTCCTTGGCGTGCAATTCGGCCATGCGCCAGTTGTTGAGATACTGGCCGCCGCGCATCGTATCGGCAAAATGGACGCGCCAGCTATCGCGATCGTCGACATTGGCCAGTGCTGCCGCAATGCCGCCTTCGGCCATGACGGTGTGAGCCTTGCCGAGAAGGGATTTGCAAACGACGCCCACCTTCGCGCCGGCGGCTCCGGCTTCAATGGCGGCGCGCAGGCCTGCTCCGCCTGCTCCGATCACCAGTACATCGTAGGAGAACCGTTGGAATTCCGGCATCTAGAGAATTCTCCAGTCGTGCCAGATTCCCATCGAACAAAGGCGGACATAGATATCGGAAAACGCAACCCAGAGCAGGCTGGCCCAGGCCCACTTCTTGTGGCCCGCGTTCAGGCGGCTCACGAAGTTGTATATCTTGTGCCGTACGGGGTGATGGGAGATGTGGTCGAAGGTCCCCCCGATCATGTGCCGGAACGCGTGACACCCGAAGACATACCCGCCGAGAAGCACGACATTCACGACCAGGACCAGGCTTCCGATCCCGATGCCGAATCCGTCCGGAAAAAAGAACGCCCTCACCGCGTCGTAGACCAGAAAGCCCCAGACGATGTACGAGAACCTCAGAAAGTAGCGATGAAAATTCTGCATGATGAGCGGAAAAGTTCGTTCCCCCAGGTAGCTCTTGCGCGGCTCGCTCACGGCGCACGCCGGAGGATCGGCCCAGAACGATTTGTAATAGGCGCCGCGGTAGTAGTAACAGGTCAGGCGGAACAGTCCGGGGATCCAGAGAATCAGCAGGGCCGGAGAGAAGGGCAGAAAATTCGGATACCAGCCCGGCTTCGGGCCAAACAGAGCGTGCGGCGAACTGCCGAAAAGTTCGGGCGAATAGAACGGCGAGATATAGGGCCCATAGGTGTAATGGCTGTTCTGGAATGCCGCCCAGTTCGCATAGACCAGAAACGCGCCGAAACCCAGGAAGATTGCCGCCGGGGAAAGCCACCAGGCGTCGCGCCGCGATGTTTGACCAAACTTGCCGTCTTTCCAGACGATATCGGGAGCTGACACGGGTCCCTCCATGGCGGAGGGATTCGCAAAGTAGCCCTTCCCGTCCGATGGCATGGGATTGTATAGCAAGGACTCTGCTGCCAGCCACATGCAATGTGAGTCGGCGGAGCGCGGAGCAAGCCTCCCTGGCCAACTATCATGGGTGAATTGCTGAAATGAACCCTCATCGCCGCCCTATTCTCATCGACACGGACACGGCATCCGACGACGCGGTTGCGTTGATCATGGCGCTGCGCTCGCCGAGCGTGGAGGTCAAGGCAATCACCACCGTCGCCGGAAACGTTCCAGTGGAACAGGCGACGCGAAACGCACTCTTCACTGTCGAGCTATGCGGCGCGGAAGTGCCGGTCTTCAGCGGGGCGGCGAAGCCGCTGGCGCGTGAACTCCAGACCGCAGACTGGTTCCATGGACGGGATGGACTAGGCGATCACGGGTACGCGCCCTCCGTCCGCGGCGCTTCCTCAGGAGACGCCGTTGACGCTCTGATCGCAACCGTTCAGTCGACGCCGGGAATCGAGATCATCACGCTCGGGCCACTCACGAACCTGGCGCTGGCGCTGGAGCGTTGGCCCGCGCTCGCCCACTCCATTGGCCGGTGCGTTGTGATGGGCGGAGCGCCCTGCTGCGAGGGCAACGTGACCCCCGCCGCGGAGTTCAACATCTGGGTTGATCCAGAAGCCGCGAGGGCGGTCTTCGCATCCGGCGCGCCAATCGAAATGATCGGCTGGCATCTATCGCGCTTCGACGCGGTCCTGAATGAGGGAGATCCAGGAGATGCTGGCGCTCGAGACACCACTGGCAGAGTTCGCCATCCGTGCAAACAGCACCGCTGCGGCCGCATATCACAAGCAGACGGGCGAAAAGGGCATTTCCCTTCCGGACCCGGTCGCCATGGCGGTACTGCTCGAGCCGAAGCTGAAACTGGAGGTGAGCCGGCACCGTGTGGCGATTGAGTGCAACAGCGACCTGACGAGGGGAATGACCGTAGTGGACCGTCTCGATGTGACGGCCGATCCACAGGAACTCCCTTGTCTGGAGTGACGTCTTGCGGAGCGGCCAGAAGACCGAGATCTGCTGGAAGATCGATGTGCCAGGGTGGAAAGCTGAACTGGTCTCTGCATTGAAAACCAGGTAAGACCGTCGCTCCCAACCTCTGATAATGGGGAAACTTGCGTTGGCGATCTACGTACGATTCGGTTGGCCGAGCGTCCGGTTTCGAACGCCTGTCCCCAATTCCGCGCAATGTCTGAAGATGCATGATTTGCCAAACCATTGATTATGAGGCCATTTGCCGGCGGGTTAATGGGAACTGGAATTGCTGTACGAGACCCCATGACGCTCGCTCGGGATGTTTCCCTGTCCACCTGGGCGGAGTATCAATCCGTTCGATCATGAGTGAATCCCGTCTCCCCGCGAGGATTGATCATGTCCACGTTTCTTCAGGATTTCCGATACGCATGGCGGCAGATCTACAAGAACCCCGGCGTTTCTCTCACGGCGATGCTCTCGCTGGCACTGGGCATCGGCGCAACGGTTTCCGTCTTCAGCATTATTTACGCCGTGCTCATGAATCCCTGGCCCTACCAGGGAGCTGATCGCATCGCCAATGTCGCGCTGCTCGACAAGTCCGGAAACGGGCAGGGCTACGGGCTCAATGGCCCGCAGACGCGTGAACTGGCCAAGGCCCAATCACTCGAATACGTTGTGGCTTTCAACGGCTGGTCGCTGACCGTAACCGGAAGCGATGTGCCCGAAAATGTCGAGGCGATGTATTTCACCGGCAACGTGTTTCAGATGCTGGGTGTCCCCGCCATGCTGGGCCGGTACTTTGTGCCTTCGGACGCTCCCGACGGCCAGGATCCGCAGCCGGTGGTCGTGTTGAGCTACAAGTTCTGGATGCGCCACTATCACGGCGACAAGTCGATTGTCGGCAAGACCATTCAGCTGGTGCACAAGACCTACACCGTGATCGGCGTCATGCCGCCTCATTTCGGATTTCTGGGCCCGGATGTCTATCTCCCGCTGAAAATGTCTGGCGCTGCCAGCGAACAGTACGGCACGTTCATCAAGCTCAAGCCCGGAGTCAAGCCGGAAGCCGCCGCGGCCGAACTGCAACCATACTTCAAGGAATTCGCCAAACAAACGCCCGACCACTTTCCAAAGGAATACAAGAAACTCGCCATTCAGAATCTCAGCTACTGGGTTCTGCACAGCATCAGCACGACTCTCTATCTGCTCTTTGGCGCGGTGGGATTGCTGTTGGCGATCGGCTGCGGCAATGTCTCCATTCTGCTGCTGGCGCGAGGCACCGCCCGCCAGCATGAATTTGCGGTCCGCTCCGCGGTGGGAGCCAGCGCGGTTCGCATCGTCCGCCAGCTTCTCACCGAATCGCTGATCCTGGCGCTCACCGGAGCGGGTCTCGGCGTGCTTCTCGCCTACCAGAGCCTTGGATTCATCGTCGCCCGCCTGCCTGAAGACTCGTTCCCCAACGAGGCCGACTTTCACATCCATGTGCCCGTGCTCTTGTTCAGCGTCGGCGTTGCCGTGTTCACGGGAATACTCTTCGGACTTTTTCCTGCGCTGCAATGTGCGCGCCCGGAAATCAGCCAGGTCATGCAATCCGGTACGCGAAAAGTCGCCGGCAGCGTGCGCGGAAAACAACTCCACCGTGTCCTGATCGCCGGTCAAATCGCGCTGACGCTGCTTTTGCTGACCGCTGCGGGAGCGGCGATCGAAGGATTCGTGCGCATGATGCACGTGAATCTCGGCTACGACCCGCACTACGTCATGTCGGTTGGCATTCCGGTTCATGAGAATGCCTTCACGACGTGGAGCGAGCGAGCGAACTACTTCACTCAGCTTCGAGACAAGATCGCGACCCTGCCCGATGTCGTTTCTACCGGCATTTCAACCAACGCCACGCCGCCCGACAGCGGCTGGAATCAGCCCTTTGAACTCCAGGGCAAGACCGCGGCAGAAGACCAGAAGGCCAGCGTCAACTTCGTCGACTCGCGCTATTTCAGCACGCTCGGCATCCCGCTCAGGACGGGCAGGTTATGGGACCAGACAGAACTCAACCGCGGCGCCTTGATGGCCGTGGTGAATGAAACATTCGTGAAGCATTACTACCCCAATGGCGACGTTCTCGGCCACTCGTTAAAGATTCCCGCGATCAAAAGCGATTCTCCGCAGACTCTCGTCGCGCCCGGCAGTGACGGTTGGCTGCAAATCATCGGAGTGACCGCAGACGCGCTCGATGATGGCCTGGACAAGCCCGTAAAACCGGCGATTTATCTGCCTTACACGGTCAATATGTGGGTGTGGACGCAGATCCTGGTGCGCAGCCGCGTCGATCCGCGCGACATCGCCCACAGCGTCAGGCAGCAGATTGTCGCCGTCAATCCTGACCAGCAGGCGAATATGTGGAACGATGGCCTGCTCGAAACATGGATCAGGAGTCAAACGGTATACGCTCGAGGCCGGTTTGTCTCCGTCCTGTTCGGCGCTTTCTCTGTGCTCGCGCTGATCCTGGCCGCTGTCGGCCTGTACAGCGTCGTTTCCTATTCGGTGGCCCAGCGCACCAATGAATTCGGTATCCGCATGGCGCTCGGGGCACAGAGCGGGCATGTGCTCAAAATCGTCTTCGCGTCCGCGGGAATCAGCGTCGGCGCGGGTATCGTCGCGGGCCTCGGGCTGAGCTTCGCCCTCAATCGCTTCATTGCACGTTGGGTTGAGAATGCTTCGGCGAGCCCGCTCATTCTCCTCGCAGTCTCTCTTCTGCTGCTCATGGTGGCTGCCTTGGCCTGCCTGCTTCCCGCCCGGCGCGCCTCCGCAGTCGATCCCATGAGCGCACTGCGTTGTGAATGATTCCGGACGAACGCGGCCGATCGTGTCATCGGAACCGGATGAATCTATGTGCCCATGGGGGTCAGGTTGTAGCATCGCGCGAGGTCATTGATATTCGCGCGCAAAGCGGCCCAGTATTTTTCTGGCTGAGAACCGTAATTCCCTTTTGTCATGACCTGATTGACGCGCCGCGCGCTGTCCATGACCTGCTCCATCTGCGCCTTTGTTTCGAGATAATTCGATGTAGGGTCGAACTTGCGACGAAGGCGGTTCGTCGTGCGGTTCAAATCGTCCATGGCGTCTTCGAGGTCGTCTTTCGTTTGCTTGGCTTGGTTTGGCCTGGCGTCTGTGTTCGCTGAATTCGAACCCTGGCGTCGCGTTGTCGCACCACTGCTCTTAGCCGAGTCGGCGCGGTTCTTGGCGTCATCTCCGCGATTTTCGAGATACTTCTGAAACTCGTCCGTTCCATCTTCGACTTTTCGGATGCGGTCGCCAACCTGTGCCTTTGTGAACGGATTTGTTTGAGCGTACGCGGCATTGAAGAGGATGACCGTGGCTAGCATTGTCATGCAGCAAAATATCGTTCGCGCCCTGCAACCCATATCGCACCTCCGAGTCCACGCAGAATCTGTGTGGGGCCTCGCTTGCCAGACGTAAATCATAACAAAATGAGAGAAGTGCCCGTCACTCAGGCCTTGTGAGCGTTAGCGCCGTTTCGCGCCACGTTACTCGCATTGACTTAGAACGTCAGTGTCAGAGAGACTCCCCCTCCGCCACCCTTCTTCGTCGCGCTCGAATCGATAATCAGCACCGTGTCCAGTTGAAGGGAAACTCCGCCCCCCTGCGGCTTGCTCGACATGCCCGCGGCAATCTTGGCCGCGATATCCGGAGCGATTCTCTGCGAGAAGATTCCCCACGCCGCCCCCACCAGCTTGCCCGGATCCAGCTTGTACTCCGAGGGCAGTTGACCGGTCAGCTGGAAATTCAGAATCTCTCCCCTCTTGATCGACTCCTGAAGCGCCGAAGGCGGCGCATTCGGGTCCTGATTCTTCTCCAACTCAGGAAACCCCAGCCGCAGGCCCAGGCTCAATCGTCCAAAGTCGTGCAGCGAGAGTCGCGATGGTGCGGCCGCTCCCGCTCCCGCCGCCGATCCTCCCGCCTGGCTCGGCAGCGGCGGAAGCGGCGTGTATCCAGGCGGCACCAGCGGCGGCTGCGACGGCGTGTATTGCTGCGGCGCTGGAACCGCTGGTGTGGCGCTGGGCGTCTGCCCGGTCCCGCCGCCGGAAGTCTGCCCGCTCCCCTTCACGGGAGCGATTGGCCCCGAAGGATTCAGCAATTCCTCCGCCGGCGCGGTCACCGTCACCGGGTCCGGCTTCTTCTTGGGATCATCCTTCTTCGGCGCATCCTGCGGCGTGGGCTCACGCGCCACCGCGGGCGCCGCACTCGAAAGGCCCCCGCCCGCCCCTCCGCCGCCGGTCTGTTGCACGGTGTGGCTCAACTCATGCGCCAGCAATCGCAGACCCTCGCGCGATCCCGGGTTGTACTGCCCGGCCGCAAACACCGCATCCTGTCCTACCGCGTAGGCCCGCGCCCCCACCGCACGCGCCGACTCATCCGCCTGCGCACCGGTGTGCACGCGCACTCCGCTTAAATCGCGTCCGAACCGCGGCTCCATCAGCGCCCGCGTCCCTCCATCGAGCGGCTGCCCCGCACCATGCAGCACCTCGTGCACGATCGTGAGGCGCCTCCGTCTGCTCCATCCCATCCGCTGCGGCCCGCGTCCGCGTCTGCCCGGCCATCGCCGCCACCCAATACCCGCGCCGCCATCGCGTCCGCTTCAAGCTCATGCGGATCCCGCACCGACCCCACCGCCAGCTTTCTCTGCAGGGGCAGAGCGAATGACCCGTCCCCGGACCTCTCGTTGGCGTTCACGGGAATAGCGCCAGGCTCGCCCGGCAACGCACGCGTGGCCGCGGCAAACTCTCCGCGCGGCCTGGCGGTAACAAGCATCGGTCGCGTGGGTGCTGCCGTCGTGGCATTGCGGCTCTGTGCCTGTATTCGGCTCAACGTCATAAGTCCCCTCGTTCCTGCGCGTACGCTACAGTATCGTCGACTGGAAGTTCACCAGTTCATTCACCGGCTTCGTATCTCCCACCGACTGCTTCAAGATGTTTACTTTGTACGTCACCTTGGCCATGATCGCGTGGCTGACAATGTCGAATGCGAAGAGTTGAAAGTTCATCGCGTACCGCAGCGGGAACCCAGATGTCGCTCTCGAAATTCCCGGGGTGTCCGCCACCGCGATCAGGCTGTTCTGGCGCAGCTTGGTGGGATCCGACGGCCCATCCGGGCCCTTGCGCGGCTGCTCCTGCCCCACGGGTCCCGCAACCCCGTCCTTGGTCCGCAACAAATCCACTTCGTTATTCGGAATGCCGGTCAGGTCGAATCGGATCTGCTGCACGTTCTGGCAGGCTCCAGTCGTCGTATCGTTGAACGGCCCCGGCGTGTTCAGGTCAGGCACATTGGCGATCGAGGGAAACCCGCTGAGGGCCCCGGTCGGCGAGTCGATCAGCGTCACCGCCGTCACTTTGCCCGCCCGCGGGACACCGCCCGTCGGCTGCTGTAACTGTTGGCCGCCCATTTGCTGGTTAGTCTGCCCCGTCGCGCCAGTATCGCCTCCCGTTGCCTGTTCTGCACCCTGCGCCGCATCGTCTCGCAACTGAAATCCCGGTCTACTCTTCTCATGGTCTGAGGGAATCAATTCGGGATGATCAGGCAGAGCCCACGCAGATCCCGGTTCTGAAGGCCTCCGCTCCTTCCCTGCGATCGCCTTCGAACGTCCCTTCTCGGCCGGCGAGGCGCTCTTCGCGCGGACAGCTACTTTGGAAGCGATCGATGCCATCTCAGACTCTCGACTCCCCATCGCGTGTTGCGCGACCCGCTCGCAATGCCGGGAGAATCCCGGATCGATCATGGCCATGCGCCGCTCCATCCGCGACGCCACCTCGGGATGCGCCTTTGCGTCTCCCAGAAGATGCGTGAACCCCGCCTGTGCCGCGGACTGCGGGCTGAACGCCTCCTCCATGCTCGGAAACACATACCGCATCGCCACCCCGCGATAGGGAGAGTCCGGGTGAAAGCGGTGAAAATCAACGCAGGCCGCCAGAGCGTATTGCTCCATCAGCATGTTGTACCCGTCTTTATGCGCCACCTCGCGCCACGCCGCTGCATGGTGCAGGATCCATGACCATGCGGATGCTCGTCTCCGCGTAGTGACGGATGAAATCCACCCGGTTCCCTCCCATGATCCCGCAGCTTTCCTCGCGGAACAGCGTCCAATCGCGCGACAGGGCCCACTCCCATTCCGCCGGAAGGCTCAGCCCGTGGCGCGCGAACAATTCCTCCACCTGCCGCGGCTGGCAACGCCCCTGGTCAAACGCATGCCACTCCGGGCACTGCGCCAGCACCGCCGCCGACTTCAGTGCCGCAGACAGCGGCTTCCAAAGAAATACGTCGGTATCCAAATGCACAAAAGGCCGGTCCTGGATGCTGTAGGCCACCAGCTTGCCCAGCGCCCACCACCCCGCATCGGCATCTTTCAACCGGTCAAGCTCCGTGGATACCTCGCCGAACTTCAGGCCCAGCCGGTCCACCAGCAGCGCCTTGCCTTCCGAGTCCGTCACCAGCATGGTCTCGTCAAAATGCTGTTGCGCCAGCCGCAGCGACAATCCCCAGGCCAGAAGATGATGCTTCGGCTCGCGCCAGCTTCGCCCCGCGCGCTCTTCGTACGGCCTGCTCCAGAATGACCACACCGCCCGCATGCCTTCGCCGCCCTATTTAAAGATGATGATCGGAATTGCACCGCCGGTAATCGCCAGCGTCGGAGCCGGAGTAAAGCTCCGGTTGCCCACCACCGATGAAACCGACGCGTTCAGCGTCACCGTATCGGTGTTGCCCACTCCTTGCGCGTTCACTCCCGGGCTGGTTGTGATGTTGATCGGCACCGTCACCGACAACTGGCCCGCCGGCACCGTCGCTGTTCCCTGGATATTCACCACCGTGCCTACGCCGTTTCCTGTCAGCGACAACGTCACCACGGTCGGCGCAATCGGCAGATAGGTCAGCGTGATCAGCGCCTGCACCGCTGTCACCGGGGTCGCCGCCGTCCCGCCGGGCCTGTCTGCAGCCCGGTCATGACTCCTTGAAAGTTCACGTTCACGGTTACCGCATTCAACGCCTGCGCCACGCCATTCTCAATGCCCTGGATCTGCACGTTGGCAATCAGCACCGTGGGCGCAAGATAGAACCAGCCCTCGAAATCGCTCGCCTTGGCCGACCCGCCGCTCGGCATCTGCAGGCTCACGCACTGCGCCCCGTCGCTCGACCGCGTGGCCGTGGCTCCAAAGCTTTCTCCGTCGAGATACAACGTCTCGTTCCCCGAGTCTGAATACACGCTGGACCCGATGAGTTGTACCCTTACCCGGCCAAATCCGCCCGTGCCCGCATTCACCAGCGCCGTGTTCAGCACGACATCGAGCCAGTAGGTCGAGTACATAGCGATCCCCTGCTGCACTGGCGGAGGCAGCCAGATCACCTGGTTTCCGTTCACAGTGATTCCGCCCGGCGGATCGAGCGCAACCACGGTACGCATGAACACGTCGGTCCGGTCGGGAATCTTGCCCGCCGCAGCCATGCGCCTTCAGCGCCTCCGCCGCTCCCGCAAAAGCATCGTTGGCCAGCGGCGGCTCCAGCGTCACCTTGAAGTTCCCTCCGCCCCACGGACACGTCGGCACCTGGTCCAGCGTGATCGAAAGCCCGTTCTGGAGCAGCGTATCCACCGTCATCACGTCGTCGTTCTTCCAGCTGATCGCCGACACGTGCAGAGCCGCCGGAATCTGCTCCTGGTTCAGCGCCGTCAGCGGCGGAAACGTGAGCCGGCAATCATCGACCAGGAACGGGGGCAGATTGATCGCCTTCACTCCACTCGCGAGGCGAATGTTCCGCAGGTGAATGCACGCCAGCGGCGCCGAATACACCGGGATGAACTTCGCCGGCTGGAAGAAATCGCCATCGCCTCCGCACGGCGGCCACTCGATCGCGCCATCGGAAGTCCGCGCGGGAATCGTCCAGTAGTCTCCGGCCACATAGCTGCCCGGCGTGGAACGTCACCTCGATCCCGTTCTCCAACGGAATAGCATTGCCACTCAGCTTGACGCCGGCCGCAGTCGCTCCCGCCCCGCCCTGGTCCCAGCGCCGCATGCGCGCATTCCGGGCTTTGGTCGACTCCCACCAGCGGCGACGTCAGCGTCACTTGCAGCGGCCCCGGTCCTATCGACTGGATCTGGTACAAACGTGCCCGGCTGATTCGGCGGATCACCAAAAAGATTGCTGTCATCGCTGATCTCGACCCACTGCCCGGCCTGATATCCCAGGTTCGCATCCGGTCCCAGGCTCGACACCGTCACCACCGGCCCGCTGTAGGTCGTGATCGCCGTGACCACCGACCCGTTTTCCCGCGACCACTTGAACGTCGCGGTATCGAGCGTCCCCCCGGTATGAATCTCCACCCGGTAGAGCTGATTCTCCAGCCCCTGGTAGCCGGCCGAAGCAATCGGCTGGCATCCGCACGTGTTGTTGCCCTGTCCGCTGTCGGCGCCCATCGCACCCGTCCGCAGTGGCAGAAATTCCGCGGTACATGCCCTGGCAGCATTGCGACAACTGCGTCACCGGGTCCACGAACGAGGCACTGCCCGCAGCAGCGTCCTTCTGCCCCGGGAAGGGCTTCGTTCCCTGGTCCCTAGTCGCCACGACCCGCCACACTGTCTGCAGGCGCGCCGTCGTATCCGCCTGTCCCAGCGCCGGTTCGCGCAGGCATGCGTCGTCCAGTTGCGTCACCAGCCGCTGCCACACTTCGAGTTCCAGGTGCGCCGTCACGCTGCCTTTTCCCGCCGCAATCTGATTGAGAATCTGCTGCGACGTGTACGGCGGATTGATAAAGAATGGCTGGTTGTCGAACAGCACCGGAGTCTCGTTCTCGACCAGCAGCCCTTCGACGTAATAGCGGCCTGCCCCAATGCGAATCTCGTTGCCCACCACGTCGATCTCGAAGCCCGCATCGTTCGCAGGCCCGCCGTAGGGGCCGATCACATCCACGTTGGTGGTGTCGCGCAAATGGGCATCAATCGCGCTCTGCTCATTGCCGTCCGCGTCCACCGCTACCCGCCCCTGCTGCTCCAGAACCGCCGAGTAGTGCTTCGCGGGGTTAAACCGGATTCTGCTGAAATCGCCTCTCATACCGTGCCCTGCCTATAAGTCAGTCTCGTGTTGAGTATCAAAAAGTTTTCTCGGGAAAGCACGAACCCGATATCCGCGAAGCCCTCACAACAACCCCGCTCCAATCCCCGGAGCCTCATCCAACTCTTCGCCCTCTACGGAGCATCGCGGCACGTTCCGCGTCCCGTACCCATACGGCGTTGTCACCGGCAACACTTCCACACGCGGTCGCGACGGGATCAGAAACACCCCGCGTTCCAGGTTTGCCGGCAGATACTCCGCCGACCGGATCTGGATATTGGTTACCGCCTCCGTCTCCTGGATCTGCTGGAAGACTCCCATTTGCGAGCCGTTATCCGCGCCCTTCCAAATCGCAAGCGGGACATCGCCCGACAGCATGCAGTAGCCCGGCTCTCCAAACCGCAACGAAATGAACTGTGGCTGCAGCGCGCCCGCGCTGGCCGCATCCGGCGGCAGGCACTCATACCTTCGCGGCACGATGGACTGCGAATGGCAGAGACGAAAACCGCACGCAGCCCGTCTGCCTCCGGTTCGCCCACACCGCCGCCTTCCAGGGATCGCGCCGCCCCAGCCGCGAGTGAAAGATCGTGTTCGACGCCAGGCTCATCTGCTCCGTCCACACCCGCCCGATCACCGTCGAGTCCTCGATGTGCAACACCGCCCCAGCCGATGCCAGATCCGTACCCGCAATCGCCGGACAGAATGGCGAGCCCGCATCCACGATGCTGTCCACAATCCGCACCGAGCAGCTGGCAGGAAGAGCGACCGGCCCCGTAATCACGCGCGTCATGCCCACGCACGCCCCGATCGCCGATCCGCTCAGGCTCGGCTCGCCCGGAAAACTCGCCTCACCCAGATTCGTGCGCAGCCGCCCCGGCGTCAGCGTGCAATCGGCAATCTGCACGCACGGCGAATCGCCCAGGATCCGCATCTCCCCTGCGAACACAATCCCGCTGAACTGCACCTGCCCCACCGGCGCCGCCAGTCCATCCTTCAAGTGCGGCAGCGGCAGTCCCAGCACTTCGATATCGCCGCGCAGCGTCACCCGCGACTGGTTCCACTCCGGCGGCGCGCCCTGTTGCGTCACGTCCGCCGCCGCGATCAGTAGTTGGCACTGCGACGAAACCTGAATCGCATTCGGCCCTGTGAGATCGATTGCGTATGACTCATAATTCGGCAGCACAATGATCCCCGCCGACCCTGCCGGCAGCGAGTTCCACTTCGCCACCGCCGCCTGCAGCGTGGGATAAGCCGCCGTTCCCACCACGGCCGTCAACACCGGATTCGCCGGTGGCTGTCACATATGCGGTGCGATCATAGGGACCGCCGCCCATCGCCGCGGCCGCACCGTAGCTGTAGGTCGCGCGCACGTCATCCGGCACCTTCACATCGGCCGCATACTGGATCCGCCCCAGTTCCGGATCGATCGCAATCTTTCCGTTCGGAACCCGGCACAATCCCTTCGGCGTCTCTGCCAGGTTTGCGCAGACAATCCGGCTCACATCTACCGGCTCGCCGTTCTCAAACAGTTCCACGCTCGACGGGTAGAAATCCACCATGCGCAGCGCGAAATCCCTTCGCGAAATCGGCTCCGGTGCATCCAGTTCCGTCATCAATCGCGCAAAGGGCGCCGGCGGCGGTGGCGGCTGCTGAAACAGCGGCATCGGCCCGCCCACCGGGCTGAAGAAGAATCCGCCACCACCCAGCGCGAACAGAGGCGCTTCGGTAATCTGCCGGCTCTTCCACCGCCACATCCACACCGCGATATCGGGAACGTTGAAGCGTCCCGGCCCGTGCAGCGCAATCTCCAGCGGCGTCGCATCCGGCAGCGGAGCCGGCGGCGCCACACGGTTCCGCGGCCCGATCCGCCGCACATCCACGCTGCGATTCAGCCGCGTGAATGGACCCTGCTGATCGCGCAAATCGTTCCCGTCGCGAATATCGGCAGTATCGGCGTGATGCGGCCGCACATCGCGCAGACTCAACGTCGTGATCAGCCGCTTGAACTCCTCCACCGCAATCGTGGTGCGCCCCGAAACATCGTGCGTCACCTGCTCCATTGCCAGCAGCGTGCCCTTGCGCCGCCGGTAGCCGATGGTGTTGGCCACCTCTGCGCGGCTGTCCGCGCTCACCAGGGCCACCGTGTACACCGGGTCGAACCCGATCAGCTCTCCGATGTAAGGAATCACCCACGGCGCGCACGTCTCGATGAACTGGTCGTTGTAGAGCTGCCACACGTTTTGCCGCACGATCGCGGCCTGCGCCTCCAGCACCTGGAAGAACGCTTCCAGTTGCCCGCCCTGCTGCGCATCGCGCGTGCGGAACACCGCCGGCAGCAGCGAGTAGATGGGGCCTGGCGATTGCGGGGTCGTGCTCATGCCCACACCCCCACATTCCCCTGCGCCGCGGGATCGAGCAGCAGGATCTCAGCCCCGGCCGGCGGAGTCTGCGTCGGCAATGGTCCAGCCGCGCACAAGATACTTTGCACGACCGCAGGGTCGCCGCTGCGATTCAGCGAGATCATGTTCACGCCCATCACGCCCCCGACCTGCTGCGCCAGTTGAATCACGTAACTCGCCGCCACGCTCTGCCCCGGCTGCATCTTTCCGAATGCAAACGCCGCCGCGAGGCTCTGCCACACCTGCCCCAGCACCACGCCGGGATCGTACGTGGGCGTGTCCACTTTCACCTGCAGCGCAATCTCAAACAGCACCGGCGTATACGACACCACCTGCACCGGCACATACGGCAGTCCGAAGTTCTGCAACGCGCTCAGCAGATTCACCACCACCGCGTCGTTCGCATTCAGCACCGTGCCACCTTCGCCCGCCACGGTCAGAAACACGCCTCGCGTTGCTCCAAACCACGTCCAGCTCGCCAGCGCCAGCGCGATGCCGCCGAAGTTCAGGGCGAAGTTCTGGTAATCCTCGAGCGACACCACACGCCCCAGCGTCAGCGTCGGCAGCGGCGCCGACAACCTTGCGCTCGCCGGCGTCGCGGGGTCCGCACCGCCCGTACCCGCGCTGGGATTGGTCACCGCCTGCAATCCTTGCGGCCGGTCCAGCGGCTGCGTCAGTTGTCCCGGAGCCACGTTGCCCGCTGCCCCAATCCCTTTGCGATAGGTCGCGACAATGTTCGACTGCCCCGTCGGCGTGCGCGATCCGCGCACTCCATCTCCAAACTGCACCACCGGCCCGCCGCTCGAATTCGGCACCGTGATGTAGGCGCGATCCGCGGGCGCCGAGTTCAGGAAGTTGTTCACCTCGCTCCACAGCAGGTTGTTCACCCGCACCGCCAGCGTCGATTGCACTCCGTTGCCGGTCGCCGCGGATACATACGTCAGCGGCGACTGCTTCAGTTGCAGTTTGAGACCGGCGTTGGTCGCATCGCCCGAGCCCATGATCTCCTTCACCGTCTCGCCGTGCGTGGCCTCCACGGAATTCGCATTCACTGTGACCGTGGCCGCGTCATAGATGCGTGTCAGCGGGGCATTGAAGCTCAGCGCGGTCACTCCGCCCTGCGCGCTCTTCACTGTCACGTCCGAAAGCACCACCGCCTCGCCCGTCGCCGCGTCCGCCGATGCCGAAGGCCGCAACTCAAACGACCCCGGCGGCGTCATCAACGTGCCCGCCTGACCGGTAACCGTCAAAACACTCCATAGCAGGTTTCCTGCTGAATCCGTCTGGGGCGGAAACGCATCCACCAGGAACGCCTGGTTCGCACTCACCGCCAATATTCCCGTCGCGCCCGCCGGCGTAAATCCGCCCTGTGGCGAAGCCAGCGATGTAATCGCAGCGATGCGCACGCGCTTGCCATTTACTGCCACCGGCGTGTTCACCGCCAGCGCCTGCAGCCCCTGCAACACCAGCGACACACCCTCGACCGGCGCCAGCATTCCGCTCGCCCGGGGATAAGTCCCGCTCAGCGCCCAATCCGTCATTGGCACACTTGCGCCCGCGAGTAACTGGCTATTCACGTATGCGGTGGTTACCCGCGTTTCCTGCACAAACAGGTAAAGCAATTCATCCAGATGCTGGCTCAGCGCCGTCCACCCCGCCAGCACCGTGCCGCTCGCCAGCGTCACCTGCGAAGTCTTCGCCGACAACGCATACAGCCCCGGATTCGATTCCGACGCGCTCTTGATCTGGAAGAACGATGTGTATTGCGGCCCGGTCAAAATCATCCACTGCGACTGGTTCGCCGCCGCGCTCGCCCCGCTCGCCGCCGGATTCAACCCCGCATACGCGTTGTCCAGATTGACGGTCTGGCTCTCGCCGTATGCCCATCCCCAGTCTGAATTCGGCCCCACTGTCGCGCCCGAAGGCCATCCTGGAATGTTCGCCAGCACCGACGTCGCAAACATCCCCGGCTTCGGCGAATTCGCCCCGTACAGCGCCCCCTTGGTGCGGAAGATGTAGATGCACACGTCCGATCCCGCCAGACTCGCAGGCAACGCCTGGTCCCATGCGATCTGGGTATTCCCGCCCACCGCATCCACCGTCACTGCCGTCACGTACACCACCGCGGCCGGCCCGCTCTGCGAAGGAATCCCGCCTGGCGCGCTGACAAACAGCAGCGCATCGCCCGCGTGCACGTTATTCGCGGTGCCCGCAATCCACGTCGATGTATCGCCGCCGGTCAGTTGCCACGGCTGCGTCGTCAATGCCGGAATTGCATTCGCCGCAATCGTCGCCGTCAGCGCGGAAGAGGTCTCGAACACCTGCGGCGTCTGTCCCGGCCCCGGCACGCTCTGCACCCGCGTTCCCGCGGCAATCGGCACCACCGCGGGCGCTCCCACTGCCGAAGCCAGCGTGAACGCCAGCACCGTCGACGCGCTCACCCCGGGCGACGGCTTGTAGCCCACCAGCCGCGCCAGTTCAAACACGCTGCGCGGTTCGATCGCCGTACCCAGGTACGCCTCATTCGCCAGCCGCTCGGTGTAGAACGTCAATATGT
Source organism: uncultured Solirubrobacterales bacterium (assembly GCA_963742275.1). GTDB lineage: Bacteria > Actinomycetota > Thermoleophilia > Solirubrobacterales > Solirubrobacteraceae > Palsa-744. The sequence goes on from CAVUKU010000003.1 coordinate 740,949, forward strand.
CCAGGACCTCGGACCACGCATCCACCAGCGCGAGTGAAAAATCCTGCGGCGACCGCGTGCGCAGTCCCGCCAGTGCCGGCGCATTCGAACTCGACAGCGCCGCTTGCATGGTCTCGATGAATGTCGCGTACCTGCCCACGCGATACTGAATCGCGGGCAGCCCCGGCCGGTTCGAGATCGTCGCCGGAGTCGCATCCGTCACGCCCGCGCAGCAGCCGCACAAGGTCGCGCCCGTGTCCTGGCATGAGCAGCTCATTTGCCACCGTCCATCGTCAGCACCAGCAATCCCCGGTCCGCATGGTTCGGATCGTTGTCGCAGCGCGGAATCTCCAGCCTGCCCATCGTCAACAGCGGAGGCGGCGCCTGGCCTGCCGGAGTCGGGCTGCCCATGCGCTCAAACGTCACCACGCTCACCGCCACTACGCCCGTCACTGCCTGCGCCGCAGCGACAATCGGGCTCGCGTACACCGTCTCGCCGAATTGGAAGTTGGCCGGATCCAGCACTCCCAGGACGCCGGTACACGCATCGCCCGTCACCAGCACCTTCCAGACCGCTTCGTACACATCGCCCTGGAAGTACTCCGGCGCCACGCAGATCTCGAGGCCGATCCGCAGGCCCACAAGCACCGCTGCCTCCACGCCAAGGTCGACACCCATCATGCGCAGCGTGTTCAGGCTTGTTGTCACGTTGGTGGTCAGCGCGGTCGTCAAGCGCCGCTCCCTGTCCCGCCTTCGGCTCAACCGAAACAAACGCCGTGTACCACGACCCCGTCCACCGCATCGTTCCCTTGGCCTCGGCCACACCCGGCAGCGCCGCGGCCATCGCGCCATAATCCTGCGCCGTCACGCAGCGCAACTGGCTCTGGAACTGGAACGGCGCCACCTGCCGTATGTGCTCCATCGTCTCCGGATCAGTTCCGCCTGCGGCACGCCAGCGGATTGCGCACGCCCTTGATCCCCGGCCCGTTGAACAGCACGTGCGCCAGCGCTTCGCGTCCCACGTTGCCCGCCGCGCCATTGCCCACGCGATACGTCGCCGTAAACGTCAGCCCCATCTTCGGAGCCGCGCCATACGTGCCATCGCCAAAGCGCAGATGCGCAGTGTTGTCGAACTCGATCTCCGGAATAAATCCTGCGAACTCGCCGTCTTCTTCGAGCAAGTCCTCCACCGGCGACCAGCCGATGCCGTCATTGCTCTTCAACGTGATCTGTGGAACCACCGTCGAGATATCCTGCGCGAGGAACGTCGAAGCCGCCGCGTTTGCATCGAACGGAACCGCGAACGTCAGTGGGCTATTCGTAAGCACAGGTCGGAAGTATGGTTGCACCACCGCCGCTCCCGGCACCGTCGATCCCAAACCCGTGCAGTTACACCCTGCTCCCGCGAGTGGCGCGGGCGGCGGTGGCGGCACTGTCCCCAGCGGCTCATTCGTAATCCACACTCCCTGGTCAGCGGGCAACACGTTTCCGTGCGCCACCGAAACACCCGCGAGCGGCAGCGATCCGTGATCCGCGTCCGTCAACGACGAGATGCAGAGCGGAAACGGCAGCGCATCCTCGCTTTGCCACGTGATGTATGTCAGCGGCGTTGGCGGCGTGTTCACGGGATCCACCAGGGGATGCCCGCTCTGGTCGACAGACGTCGCGCTCGTCAGCCGCACCGCCCAGCGATGCGCCGGATCCGCGTCGGCCGGCTCTCCCGTAAGCGGCCCCATCGCCTCTTCAAAAATCAGCACATCGCCGGCATGCAGATTCGGAAACACTCCGTTCAGCCAGGCCTCCGTCGTTCCCGCCGGCAGGCAACACTGCCCATCACCCCAGGTGTAGAAATCCATCTGGTTGTGGGCGATGTAAATCGTCACCGGCGCCAGGCTCTCAAACACCGGCCCCGGGCTCGCGGCCAGCACTGTCGATGCGTAGCTCAGCGGCTCTACCGACGCGGCCAACCCCGGCACCAGCGGATAGATCTGGGTCCCGGCCGGCACGGTGATCCCATCGCGCTCTGCCGCCAGGCACACCCATGCCCGCGCGTTGGCTCCCTCCTGCACGTGGTAGTCGACCAGCCGCGCGTGCCGCCGCAACGAAATGCGGCTGCGCGCCGTGCCGATATACGCCTCGGTGTTCACCGCGTCCTGCAGATAGCTCACGCGGTCGGCCGCGTACGCCAGCACCTCCACCATCGTGATGCCCGGGTCGGCCGAGTGCGCTTCCGTCCAATCCGGGATCAGGGTCGCGATGCGGTCCAGCATCGCCTGCCGGAATCCGTCATAATCCCGCGCGAGATAGTGAATGTCCGGCGCGGGCACCGACGGAGAAGGGCAGCAGTCTGGCTGCAGGCAATCCACCGGCGACACGCACCCCGCCTTGAATGAAAAATCCACGCTCGCCAGTTGCCGGTCCACTCCCGGCGGCGGATCGGTGTTCGCCCCGCCCGTGATCAGCGTCAGCGTATACGGCGAAAAATCTCCCGTCGCATCCAGCGTCACCGTCAGCGTGAGCGGATCGCCCGCTGCTGGCCCATCCACGGTCAGCACCTGCGGCGTTGTATCTCCGGTCACGACAAAATTTGCCGTCCCCAGTTGCAGCGTCCGCGGATCCTTGAGGAACGTCACCGCCAGCTGCTTTCCGCAGCCCGACGCGCCCAGGACTTCGATGTAGTCGATGCCGTTCAGATCCTGCGTCTGGAGCACCAGGTCGCGGCGCCGCTTGTCCTGGCAGAAGGCGATCATTGCGTTGGCCCTCCATACAGGAACTGTTGCGACTGCTGTTGCTGGTTCGCCACCAGCGTGTACACCACGGTCACCTGCAGCGTCGCGTCATTGGCCTCGACCGTCACCGAGTTCACGCGAATCAAATCCGACAGATACTGCTGCAGCCCCGACTGGATCGCCTGCTGCTGCGCCGCCGCCAGCACATCGCTGTTGGGGGCAAACACCAGTTGCGCCGTGCCGCTCCCGAACGTCGGCCGGTTCACGCGCTCGCCGGGCGACGTGAACAGAATCAGCTCGATCATGTCCTCCACGTGCCGCGCCACGCTTGTCGCCTGCGCCGTGTGACCTGTCGAATCGAATGCATAGGGGAAAGCCAGGTTCATCTCTTCCTCACATCGCCTGCACGCGCGTCTGCATGGTCACCGGCATCAGCGTCACTCCGCCCGGAGCCGTGATCGCAACTCCCGACTGCACCACCAGCGGCTGCCCATTCGACAAGACCCGCATGGTGCCCACGACCCACTGCCCGGTTACACACGGCGGCACCGCACTCGGAACGCCCGGACAACCCGCGATCGTCCACGGCGCCGCGATGGTTGCGGTCGGCATGCCGCTCACCAGCACCCGCGGGTTGGGCGCCGTCGGCATCGCCTGCCCGCCGTGCAGGCACATCACCACCGCTCCCTGGTGCAGCAGAAATCCCGCCACCTAGATCACCTCCAGCGCGCCCTGGTTCACCGTCACCGCCGGGCCGTTCATCATGATGGTTGCGCCCTGCCCGTTCGAAATGATGATCCCCGTGTCTGAAATCGAGATCATCGCGCCCGCCGTTGTCTTCAGCAGGATTCCGCCGGTCGGTCCCGGCGTGTCGCTGATCATCAGCGTGTTCTGCCCCACGGTCTGAATCACGACTCCCTGCAGCCCCGGCGGCGTGGCCAGCGCCAGTGCCGGAACCTCTGCGGCCGAACCGAAAAAGCATCCCGACCAGATGGGATAATCCGGATTGCCCTGCTCAAACTCGACCCACACGCCCGACCCGATCGCCGGCACCGCAAAGAATCCGTTCTGTATTCCGGCAAACGGGAAGCACGGCGTCGCCCACGTCGAAGGAATGACGTTCGACACATCCGGCACCTGCACCATGATCCGCCCGATCTTCATCGGATCGATGTTCTGCAGCACCGTTCCGCGATACTTGCCGTAATACTTCTCCGCCACTGGGGTCTTTCCTCTCTTTAGAACGCCAACGAAGGCACCACCGGCGTATTCGTCATCAGCGCATTCCGCTTCAGCACAAAGCTCTGCTTGTACTCTCCCGGCTTGATCCGATGCGTTGCCGAATCGACGTAGTGCATCCCGTCCAACGGCAGCCCCGCTCCGCGTACGCCCACCAGGCTCCGCGCCCGCAGCGGTTGTCCATACCGCATCACGTCCAGCGTGCCTTCGCCCGTCATCACGTCGGCCGTCGCCACGCTCCGCGCAAAGCCCTTCATCAGCGCCTGCGCGGGATTCAGCTTCGCCGTCTCGGTCAGCTGTTCGATCTTCTGCGGCACCGGCACAAACGCCCCCAGCGGCGGATTAAACGGCGTCACCGGCGGAATCGGAATCGGAATCGTCATCTTCGAAATCGGGTCCTGGATGAACACGATGGGCAACACGGAGTTCTGCGGCTCATAGCGAAAGTTCAGGCTCTCCACGTTCGTCCACGTGTCCAGGTTCACGTTGAGCGCGGTCTGCGGAAGCCCCAACCGGATCTGCGGGCCCCAATACGCCTGGCTCATCCCCGGCAGCGGCCCGGGCACGATGTAGAACACGTACCCGACCTCCTGCGCCAGCGACTCGATGTACTGCAGATCGGTCTTCTTCTGCGTGGGAATCTGCAGCATCGGGATCGGAATGTCCGGAGCCGGCACCGGGATCACCTCCGGCACCACGCCGAACACCGCGTACTTGGCGAGGATCGTCAGCACGCGAATGTCGGGGCTCATGCCCGGATACGGCAGCCCGCTGAAATCGATGAGGTCCATCATCGCGGCCAGGTCCTTGCCGGTGACCACCAGCTTCGAAGACCCGGTCATCGCATCGGGCTGCACCTCCGTGTGCAGGACCACGCCATCAATCAACACCTGCGGAATCCCCGGAAATGTCACCAGCAGAACGACGCGCAAAACCGGGAGCGGCGAACTTCCCGCCAGCAGAAAGAACGTCTCCAGAATTCCTTTGTCCGACAACGTGAACGTCAACTGGAAGCCGCTGCGTCCTGTCGCGCTCTCGGTCACCTCGACCGACACCAGCGCGTCCACCAGCGGCTTGGGGGCCGGCAACGGCTCCATCGGCCCCACCAGCAACGTCAGGTAGAGCGGACTAACCATTGCGCGCTCCCGCGGGAATGCTCGACACCAGCGGAATCACGATCCCCCTGCCCGCCTCCGACGTCAGATCGTCCGGCTCAAACGCGGTGTTCGCATCCGCGATCATCCAGAACAGAATTGGATCGCCGATAAACCGCGCCGCCAGGTTGTCGAGCCGGTCGCCATCGACGACGCTGTAGTTCTGCGTCTGCCCGTAGATACTCGCCTGCGGAATGATGCGCCGCGCCAGGTAAGCCACCTGGGTCCCATCGGGCAGCGTCGTCTGCTCTACCGCAAATCCGTAGTAGCGGCTGTTGGGATTCGTCGGAGCGCCCGTTCCCGCGGCCGCCTGCACCATCGCCGCCAATGCGTTATCCATTTCGCCCTCCTGACCCCTGGACCGAGATTCATGCCCGTCCCGCCAGCGCCTCTTTGCTCAACTGGTAGGCCATGTACATCGCGCCCGCTGGCGTCAGGAATCCGACATCGTTCACGTTCAGCACGCGCATCGACAACGACACCTTCGCCTGAATCGGATTCAGCTTCGGATCGAAGGCCTGTTCGGTGATTTCGATACTCGTCATCCGCACCGGCGTGACCCGGTTCGGACCCCACGCAAACAAGGTCAGATTCGAGCTCATGGGTAGAATCTCGATCGTGCCCACCAGCGACAGCACTTCATTGGCAATCAAAATCGCGCTCGAGGGATACACCAGCAGTTCCAGCACCGCCAATTGCGGCTGTATTCCCAGGCTCATGGCCGTCGCATCCGACGCCGCCAGTTGATCGGTTGCATCGATCTCCACGTCGCAGGAGATCGTCTCGATCGGCGGTCCCTTCAGCCGCAGCACTTCGGTGCGGTCCGGCTGGTCGCCCACGCTCTGCGGCTGCAAATGGCGCCGAATGGTCTCCGGGTTGTACTGCAGCTTGATGGTGTTCAGCGGAACCCCGGTGTTCGGTTCCAGCACCAGGATCGCGCCCTTCTGCAGCAGCGGCGATACGTTAGCCACGGCCCCTCCCTGTTCCCTCGATCGCAGTGCCGACCGCCTTCGCCACCTGTCCTGCCGCGCGCTCCGGCGTAGCTCCCGCGCGCATCTCGCCCGCGTCCACTCGTCCAATCCGCCGCGCTAATCCATTTCCCGCGAACGCGCCGGCCGCAGCAGCTCCGCGAGCAGCTTCCGCCAGTTGCGCTTCGAGCGCCCTGCACGAACCGTTGCTGTCCGCGCGCATCGATCCCGTCCACCACCAGCCGTTCGATATGAATGTGCACCGTCCGTCTTGCTCATTCCCATCCTCGCGTCTCCGCGCCCACCAGCGGCTTCTCGAGCTTGGCGTATTCCGTGCGCGCCGCCGCATGCACGTGGCGCATCGCGATCGCCGCCTTCTCATCGGCGGCCAGAAACGCCGCCAGCAGCGCGATGTTGCGAATCACACCGCCGGTCACATTCAGTTGCGCCAGCCGCGCATAATCCAGATTGGCCACCGGCGCATCCGCGGGAAACACGCCCCGCCAGATCCGCTCCCGGCTCGCCGCGTCAGGAAATGGAAACTGCACCACGAACCGCAGCCTGCGCTGGAACGCCGGGTCCAGCGCGTTCTGCATGTTGGTGGTCAGGATCGCGATCCCGCGATACGCCTCCATCCGCTGCAGCAGATAGCTGATTTCGAGATTCGCGTAGCGGTCGTGGCTGTCCTTCACCTGGCTGCGCTTGCCAAACAGCGCATCGGCCTCATCGAAGAGCAGAATCGCGCCGCTCCGTTCCGCTGCGTCAAAAATGCGCCGCAGGTGTTTCTCCGTCTCGCCGATGTATTTGCTCACCACCGTGGCCAGATCGATCTGGTACAGATCGCGATTCAGTTCCCGCGCCAGCACTCCCGCCGCCATCGTCTTGCCGGTGCCGCTGGCGCCTGCAAACAACACCGACAATCCCAGGCCCCGCGCATAGCGAGCCGCAAATCCCCAGTCGCGCAGCACCACAAATGTCTGCCGCGCATGCGCCGCGATCTGTCGCAGCACTTCCACCTGTTCCTCAGGCAAGACCAGGTCGTCCCACGTGGAGTACGATTCCGCGCGTGCCGCGAGATCGTCCAGCGACCTTCGCGCCGCGGTCCGCGACAGACGCCACGCGCTTGCCGCGGCACCTTCGTGCGCCAAGCCCCAGTTCCACTTCTTCCTTGACTGCCTCGGCGGTCGCGCGAATCTCTGCCGCATCGAGCCCGAAGACATCCACCATCGTGTCCAGCGCGCCGTTCATCTCCGCAGCCTGCCCGCCAAGATGCTTCTCCCAAAGCGCCTTGCGTTCGGCGTGGCTCAGCGCCGGCGTATCCAGCCGCATGCCCGCCAGGCGCTCCGCCGCCGATCCTGCTTCCACTTCTACCGCCACCGGCGCATGTACGCGCTCCAGCCACGCCTGCAGCAGCAACGCATTCTCCACGCGCGTCGTTCTTACCCACAACGCAGCGGGCCACAGCGCTGCCTCGCGCGTAAACATGCGCGCCAACCGTTCCCGCTCTCCTGGATCTGCGGGCAGATCCGCCGCGTCAAGCGTCAACGCTCTCACCCCGGCCTCTTTGCACAAGCTGAGAAAGAGCGCTTCTCTTTGACCCGCACTTGCCCCGCTGATCAGCAGCGGCTGCGGATTCCGGCCGCCGCCACGCCAATGCGCAACGCCGCGCAGCGTCGCTTCTCGCAATCCTGCGGCGCTATCCTCCTCGCCTCCGTGGAGTGAGTGAAACATCATGTCCAGTTGCGAATCGATGGCCGCCACGCCGAGCAGATATTGCAGCACGCGCTCATCGATCTCCAGCGGCGCCTGCAGCAGCGGCCCTTGACCCAACTCCAGCAGCCGCCAATACAGCAGCGGCCGCGTTCGGCTCATCGCGCTCCAGTGCGGTTCCTCCAGCACGCTCGCCGCCAGTCCAAAACTGGGCGAATATTTCGTCTGTAGCGGCGCGCCTGCATTCAACTCCGCGCACGCCATTTCAAACCGCCGGTCCAGCGCGAACCCTGCGCACAGCAGCACTGTATCCACTTCGAAGCTGCTCAGCCCGAACAGGTCCTTCAACTGCGCCGCGGGATTCCATCGCTCCGGAGAGGTTTCCTGTTCCGGCCTCTGGGCAAAACCGCTGCGGCCCAGACCATCGGAAACGCCTCCAAGCCCGCTCGCTTCGAACTCCGTGCGTTCCACCTGCTGCCGCGCATGCGCCTGCAGCCGCGTCAGCACGCGCTCCAGTTCATCCCACAGCGCCGATGACGAGGATTGCTGCAGCAGGATCACGCGCTCACCTCCACCTGCGGCAGGTACTGCCCGAACGTCGGGCTGCCCGAATTCGTATCCAGCGTGAGTTTGCTCTGCGCTCCATCGACCTCAACCCGTATCGGGTAGGTGCCGGTGGTCAGCGTTGGCGGCACCGTTACGGTGATCTGTGTCTGGAACGGCGGTCCCGTCAATGAGCGCGCCGGCACCGGCACTGCCTGGTCGCCGAAATAGAACACCACCTGCTGGATCGCACCCACCGCGGGCGTCAACGTCAGCGTGAACGCCGTGCCCAGCTTGGCTTTGAAGGGCGGCGTCACCGCCGGCGTAATCACCGGGATCAACTGAAACGGCACTGGGTTAGACGAAAATCCTGAATGCGGCCGCGTCGACGATGGGAACGTCACCGTCCGGGTCACGCGCACAGTGTGCGTGCCCGCGGTCAGCGTGGTCGGCACCACGACGCGCACGCACGCGCCCTGCACCGTCGCCGCCGCGATTCCCGCCGCGTTATCGAACGAAACCAGCGTGCCTGCTGCGGTATCCCCAAGAAAATTGCTGCCGTTGATCGTCATCGTCTGCCCGCCGGCCACCATCGTCGGCGTCACGGTATCGATCATGGGACTGATGAGCGGCAGGGCCAACACCGCGCGCTGCTGCACGGGCAAGTTCGACGCGTAGCTCTGCGTATCCTGAATCACCACCACCGACACCTGGTAGGAAGTCGTCGGCCTGTATGCCGCCTGAAACGCGGTCCACAGCCGATAGATTTCTTCCGTGGTCAGCGTTTCCGGCGTGATGCGAATGTGCTCCACCTGGCTGGCCAGTGTGCTTGCGGCAATCAACTGGTTCTCCGGCGGCGCCGGCATCACTGACAGCAAATCCGCCAGCGCCTGCTGAATCGTGTCGCGCGGCACCACCGGCGTATCATGAAATACCTTCATCGCCCACGCCAGCAGAATCTCCGCATCGAACGCATGGCTCCCGTATGCCGTCACCAGGTAATGCAGATTGATTGCCAGCGGCGGATTGCTCAGCCTTCCTCCGCCCGCGCTCATCGAGGGCAGGTTCAGGTTGCGCAGTGCGGGATTGATGCTGGCGTAGTAAAGAAACAGATTCACTCCCGCCGCCTCGTCTTTGCCGGTCGTAATCAAATCGGGAGCCTTGTTGGTAATCGCCGACGCCGAGCCGAGAATCGTTGTCGGGCCGCCGTCCGTTAATGCGGTTCCCAGCAGCGACATCAACACCGCGCTCACGCCGCCTACGGCCAGGTAGTCGCTCATGACTTCGCTCCCCAGCCGCCGGATCCAGCCCCGCGTTTTAGAAACTCATCCAGCGTTACCCGCGGCCTGAAGGCCGGAGCTTTCGGCGGCGCAGGTGCGACCCGCGGCGCGCGCAACTCCACGCTGCCGATCGTGATGTGAATCTCGGTGTGCTCCGCCGCATCCATTGCCGAAGCAGCGTCGCCCACTTCATTTCGTGCCGCAGATGTGTCCGGCGTTGCAGCCCGCGGCTCAACTCTCGCTTTTGTTCGAATGCTCTCGCCTGCGGTCTCCTCAGACTTCGCGGCCGCCTTCTCTGCGCGCATCTCGATCGACGATTCGTGCGGCTCTTCGCTCTCCTGCGCAACATCCTGCAGTTCTACCGCCCGTTCCAGCCGCGCCCTGTTCAAGCCATCCCGATCGGCATCGTTCGCCGCGGGTGTTCTATCACTCTCCGCAGTCCCTTTGACACGAGCAACCTCGAGAGTCTCGGATCGCCGCGAGTCCTTCCGAGTCGCATCCCTCGCCTGCGCGGCATCACGTCTCACGTCGTCCCGCACCGCAACCTCACGGTTCGTCGCGCAGGGCACGCTTCCTGCCGAAGCGGCATTCCGCCTGCGCGGTGCCGGCGATGCACTCTCCTCCACCACGAACGGCAGTGCCGCTGCCGCCGTTTGTTGCGCACGCACCAACGGCTCAATCGCGGGCAAGTTTCCGCGCGACCGCTGCACCATCCTGTCCAGCACTCCGCTCATGCGTTCAGCATCTCCAGGTACGCCGCGCGGCGCGCCGCACTCATGCGCACCACCGCTTTCTCGCTCCATCCATAGGCCGAGGCCAGGCGATGTATCTCCGCCATCAGCCTTCGCGCCGCCACTTGAATCTCCCGCCACACAAAGCCGGCTACGTCGAAGTCCAGCGTCGCCCGCGCTCCACAATGCGCACAAGGCAAAACGCACCGTATCTCTGCCGAAGCGTTCAGCCGATCGAATCGATCCACCCAATCGGTCCGCTCGGCTCGAACCAGGTCCGTGCCCTCGATGCCCAATGTCCTCGCCAGCAGCAGCGCCCGCGCATCCTCCTCGCTCGCCGCTTCCATTGACGCTGCCAGATCGCTCGAGTCCGCGGGTCGCATGCCCATCTGGCGGTCAGCTTCCACCCATGTCTCCGGCTCCGCCGCACGCAGTGTCCGCGCCATGTCTTCGGCATCCATCGCGAACTCCAGTTGCTCACCGCACTCCGCGCACAACGCAAACCCTTCAACCCTGGGCCCGAACGTCATCGAATGCAGCCGCAGCAGCGTCGCATTTCGCTCCGCCAGCGGCAGGGCGGCAAGCTCCGTCATCTCCCGCTCCGGCATCGCCACTGCCAGCAGAGCCAGCGCGCGCCACGGCTCCCGGCTCGCCTGTCCCCGCTCCCATGCGGTGAGAATCCGTTCTCCGCTCAGTGAGTGCATTGCCTGTGTTTTTGAAACTTTGATGAAAGATAACTCAGCCCTGTCATCCTGAGCGAAAGTCCGCCGCGACGGACGCAGTCGAAGGATCTGCGGTTCCCGGTCGTCCCATGAATTCTTCGCGACAGAAGGAATGTCGAGCCTGCATTGCTCACTCGGACGACCGCGGAAAAGTTATGCCCGTGTCGAGTTGAAGCTGACTTCGGTCGGCTCCGTAACTGACGTATCTCGCTCCCACCCTTCGTTCTCGAGAATGATGTGCTGGATCGCGACGGCATTCGCGTTGGCGTCCAGGTCCGGCAGCGCCTGGTACTCCGAGACCCATGCGCGATAAATCTTGTAGCTGATCGCCAGTTGTCCGGCCTCGTTGTAGAAATCGAGAATCACGTCCTTGCGAAAATCCTTGAGCGAAACCTCCGCTCCCAGTCCCGCGCCGATCTGCCACACCTTCGCCGCCCACGCCTCGAAAGCCAGATCGTGGGTCACGCCGCGCTCCAGTGTAATCGGCGCAAATTCGCTCCGCCCCGGCGATTTGCGGCTGGTGCTGGGGTCGCCGCCCTCGCGATGCTTCACCACCTCCGTGGTGCGCTTCAATGGCGAACACTTGCTCAACCCCGCCACATACTGCCCATCCCACTTGAGCCGGAATTTGAAGTTCTTGTATGGATCGAACCGCTGCGCATTCACCACAAACTCGGCCATGCTCCACTCCTCATCTCTCTGTCTCGTTCTCGATCAGGTTGCGAACGACGTATCTTTCCGCTAGGCCGAAGCCTGCCCCGTCAGCTGCTCAATCTGGATCACCACAAACTCCGCCGGCTTCAACGGCGCAAATCCCACCAGGATGTTCACGATCCCGCTGTCGATGTCCTGCTGGGTCGTGGTCTCGCTGTCGCACTTCACAAAGTAGGCCTGCGTCGGCAGTCACTCCCTGGAACGCGCCTTTCTTGAACAGCGAGTCCATGAACGATCCCACGTTCAGCCGGATCGCGGCCCAGAGCGGTTCGTCGTTGGGCTCGAACACCACCCACTTCGTGCCCCGATACAAGCTCTCTTCGAGGAACAGCGCGGTGCGCCGCACCGGCACATACTTCCATTGGTCGGTCAGCGCGTCGGCGCCCCTCAGCGTGCGCGCTCCCCACAGCAGCGGCCCATACAGCGGGAATGTCCTGAAGCAATTCAGGCCCAGCGGATTCAACGAGCCGTTCTCCTGGTCGCTCAGGTTGTACGTCATGCTCTGTACGCCGTTCAGCGTGGCTTCAATCCCGGCCGGGGCCTTCCACACGCCGCGCGTCGCATCGGTCCTCGCATACACGCCCGCCACTACACCCGAAGGCGCAAACGTGCGCAGTTGCCCATTGTTCAGCGCGATCCGCAAGCCGCAGCCGCGGCCAGAACGCCGCGCCATTCGCATCCACCACGCCAATGCCGCTCGACTTCCAGTCCACCGCGCCCGCCACCGTCGTCACGTTCGGCGGCGGATCGATCAGCAGCATCGCCCGTCGCAGATCGCACAGCGCAATTGCGGCCGTATAAATCTCCACTGCGTTGATGTTCGGATCCGCCGAGTTCGGATTTCCCGGCAGCGAGCGCGCCGCTTCCGGAATGCTCAGCAGGTTGAAGAGGTCCACCTTGGTGAGCGCGTAAATGCCCGTAAACGCCAGCGGATCGCCAATCAGCTCAGCCGACTGCGGCAGCCCCGACGGCGCCGTCGCCGGCGTGCACGTGATACTGGCCAGGGGATGCTGTGTGCTTCCGCCCAGCGCATAGTGCGCCACATTTATGTTGGCCGGAGTCTTCAAGCCCAGAGCGGTTGCCGCGTCATGCCCGGTTGCCGGCGAACCAAATGTAATCACCGCGTCCGGCTGGTTCGGCAACAGCACATTCACGCGAATCCCCGTGCCCGTTCCGCTCGGCGCCGCCGTACAGCTTACGCGACGCCCCCGACACATTCACCATCAGCCAGTTGTTGATCGCCTGCTGCAACTGCGACGCAAGTCCCGACACCGTCTGCGGAATCGAATTGCCGTTCCCGATGACCTTGATCGTCACCGGCGTCGTCGAAATGTGCGGCAGCGTCAGCACCAGGTTGCAATCGGCAGTAGCCGTGGCCGTGCCCGCCGCCCAGGTCGCGTCCACGCTGCCCGCGCCCGGTGATCGTGAGCGCCGTGCCCAGAATTCCCGTTACCGCCAGCGCCGTCGGCGTCGACGGTAGATTTGTCGTCACGCTCACAAGCTGCGATCCGTTGTCGGGATCGTTCACAACCGCGGCCACAAAATTCTGCGCCGCCGAGTTCAGCGTGACCGATGGAAAGTATTCCGACGTGCCATCCATCAGATCCGTAATGGTCAGGTTGAACGCCAGTGGATCGCCGGTCGCCACCGACAGGTCCAGCCCCTGCACATCCACGTCGACCAGCAGTTGATTGTTGGCCCATTGGCCGCTGCTCAACGCGGCAAAGGTCAGCTCGCCGCTGGCGATCGCCACTTCTGCATACGGCACGGGGGTGCCCGACGTCGGATAGTGCATCGGCGTTCGCACCACGTAGGCCTGCGTTCCGCCGTTGGTGAAGAACTGCTGCACCGCGTAGCTCACTTCGCTGTTCGAAGCCAGCCCGCCATACAGCCTCTCAAAATCGGAAAAGCTGTAGACCGCCTGCGCGCGGTTATCGATGCCGCGCGCCGTGTAGCCCACAAACGCCGCAATCGACGTGGCTACGCCGGTAATCGTGTGTACCGCACTGGGCAATTCTTGGATGTACACACCGGGGTACGTGTACGTACTGGACATGGGTGTCCTCCCGCCTGAGATGGCAATGGGAACTGGGCGCAGATTTTGAAGCCCTGATGACCCGAGGAATTTCGTAGATCGAGGAACGAGCGCCGACGATCTCAAAAATCAAACGCGACAAACTCTATCTTTGTACGACGCCGGATTGTAGCCAGACGGTCAAAAACGAGTCAAGTAAAATTCCCAAGACAGCGCGAGCGGTAGCTCCAAGGATGTGGCCTCATCGTCCGCGCGTCAGTTGGGTACAACGAACATTTGCTGGGAATTCCGGCGCCTGCCGCAATGGCTCAGGCCACTGGCGGGAAGCAGAATGAGTGAAATATGACAGATCTGTTATCTTCGCCGCACACCCACTTCGCATCCAACCGCGTAAAGGAGAACGACAAATGGGACATGGATTTATTGCGTGGATCATCATTGGCGTGATTGCCGGGTGGATCACAGGGAAGCTCATGAAGGGTTCCGGGTACGGATTCTTCATGGATATGATCGTCGGCCTGGTCGGCGCTCTGGTGGGCGGGTTTATCTCCAGCAGTCTCGGATTCGGGGGAACCGGTCAGCACGGCCTCATCATCAGCATCGTAATCGCAGTGATCGGCGCGGTGATCCTCACCGCGCTTTTGCGTCTCATCACGGGGAATCGCGCCTCCAACCTCTAGAACCTGCCCGCCGCGCAGAGTACAAAAACGCCGCACGCCCTCCTACGCAACGCTGTAAGGAATCCACACTTGCATCGAGGCTGGATCGCGATTGGCCCACGTCATAGTAGCGAAAGAGCCGGAGAGTCATGGTTGCTCTCCGGTCTTCCCGCTATCAAGGGCTCGTCCTCATTCGTGACGAGCCGTTGTGTCGAAGATTGGTTTATCCGTACTTTTGATTGCCTCTCCGGACACGCTCATTGAATCGAAGAAAACGATCTCGTTCGGCCCGCGATGCAGCCAGGGCGCGGGCAAGAACAATGCGTGTTGCGGACCGATGGACCAGAAACGTCCCAATGGATGTTGATTGACCCACACCATTCCCTTGTGCAGGGCGGTGGTGTCGAGATAGGTGTCGGCCGCAACGGCCATCAAGGTCAGGCGATGGAAACAAGGACCGTCGCAGAGTTCGAAGTTATATTGCAGCTTGTCCAGATGATCCATCGGAAGCGAAAAGATCTGCCAGTGTTTCGGCTCCTTGCCGCCGAGAGTGACTTTGCCGGTGATTCCCTTGCGTTCGCCGCGAATGACCTTTGTGAAATTGACGCGGCCCGAGTTTTCGACCAGGATGTCGAGCGTGGCGGCCTGGGTGACGGCCGGCAACGTCAGACGATCGGTCGCGAGCCGCCGATCCAGCGTGCCCACCAGTTTCTGATCGACATACACCTGCGCATAATCATGCAGGCCATCGAGAACCAGTTCGCCCCCGTCGCCGGCATCGAGATGGGTGCGGTAAAGCACATACCCGTAGGCCTGATCCATGTCCTCCATGGTGAGCAGCGTGTCGGACTCGACGGGCTTGGGCAGATTGCGCCACAGGGACGCCGATTCCGTGACCGGAGCAAGCGGGAACGGCTCGACCGGCGTGGGCGGCGGCAACGGCGGGGCTGGATGGCCCGTGACGCGCGCGATGACATCGCGGAAAAGGTAATACTTCTGCCGCGGCGCGCCGCGCTCATCGAGCGGCGCGTCGTAGTCGTAGCTGGTGGTATCGGGTTCGTAGTTCGTGCCGTTGCTGTTGGCGCCGTTCATCCAGCCAAAGCTGGTGCCGCCGTGAAACATGTACATGCTGACGGAATAGCCCTGGCCGAGCATCCATTCCAGTTCGGCGGCCTCTTTCGCGCCGTCGGTCTCGTGGTGCTTCTCGCCCCAGTGATCGAACCAGCCCGCCCAGTATTCGCCGCTCATGTGCGGACCGTCGGGCCGCAGTGTATCGAGGACGCCAAAGCTCTGTTTGGCGTTCGCCGGTTCCAAAATTGATGACCGCCGGCAATTCGGGGAGCGAGCCGTTGGGGATCTGCTCCGGACCGTCGGCGGTGTAAAGCACATCGGCGGCCAGGCCGTTCTTTTCGAGAGACTTCTTCAGCGCTGCCATGTACGCGTGGTCGTCGCCGAAGGATCCGTACTCGTTCTCCACCTGGACGGCAATGATGGGGCCGCCGTTGCGCATCAGCAGCGGAGTGATCTCCTTGCCAAGCCGCGCCAACCAGCGATCGACGGCCGCGGTGTACTTCGGATCATCGCTGCGCAGAACAAGACTGCGGTCCTTCAGCAGCCACGACGGGTAGCCTCCCAGTTCCCATTCCGCGCAGACATAGGGACCCGGTCGAAGGATGACGTTGAGGCCCTCCTGCTGGGCTTCGCGAATGTACTCCGCTATGTCATTCTGGCCGCTGAAGTCATAGACGCCCGGACGCGGCTCGTGCAGGTTCCAGAAGACGTACGTCGTGATGGTGTTGAGGCCCATGGCGCGGGCCTTGCGGAAGCGGTCGCGCCAATAGACGCGGGGTACGCGGGGATAATGCATTTCCCCGGAAATGATCTGGTAAGGCTTGCCGTCGAGTAGAAATCGATTCCCCGCGACCGCAAACGTATGCGCGGCTGGAGCCGGCTGGCTGAAGACAACGATTGTGGCAGACAGAAGCAATCCCGCGCAAAGAGCCAGCGAGACATAAAGGTTCCTGATCGGATTTTCCGGCATTTCTTCTCCCGATGCTGCCCGGGAAGTCTTTGCTTCGATGGGCAGAGTGACACGATCTTGCTTGCACGCACATTTTAAGTCCGGAAAGCGGGCTGGGCCAATGCGCAGGATCAAGGTTGTGTCAGTTGGAGAATTGTATATGACGTCCTATACTCCTAGGGAACCATCCGGGTGCGAGGTCCAATGAAGCGTTTCGCCGCAGTTTGTTTGTTGGTTTGCCTTCTGTGCTGCTCGAATCTCCTGCCGGCCGGCCAGGGCACCGATCTTGAAGCCCGGCGCGCGCGGTTTCGCGAGGCAATTGAGGCCCAGTGGCAATACGAACTGAAAACGCATCCCGAGTTGGCGACCTATGTCGGCGACGCGCGCTATAACGACCGTCTCAGCGATCTCTCTGCGCAGGCCGTCGCCGCCGAAGACGAAGAGGACAAGCGGCAACTGGCGCTGTTCTCGGCCATCGATTCGACCGGCTTTTCCCCCGAAGAACTGCTCAACAAGGAGTTGATGATCCGGGGCCTGCGGCAGTCGATCGAAGATACCCGGCTCAAAGGCTGGGAAATGCCCGTCGATCAGATGAATGGCATCCATCTGGGTCTCGCCGCGCTCCCCTCGGCGATGCCGTTCACCACCGTCAAAGACTATGAGAACTATATCGCCCGCCTGCATGCCATTCCTCGCGCCCTGGAGCAGACGACGGAGGTCATGAAGCTCGGGCTCCGCGACCGGCTGATGCCGCCCAAATATCTTCTCGAGAAAGTCGGCGAGCAGGCGCAAGGCATTGCCGATGACAAGCCGGAGAGCAGCCCTTATGCCCAGCCCGCGGAGAAGTTCGCCGCGGCGGTTCCGGCGGCCGAGCAGGAGCGGCTGCGCAAGCAGATTCTGGCCATCATCGAGAAGGAAGTGAATCCGGCCTACGCCGCGTTCGCGCGCTTCGTGAAACAGGACTACACGCCGCATGGGCGCACCGAATACGGCATCTGGGCGCTGCCCAATGGCGACGCGCTCTACGCGGCGGCGGTGAAGGAACAGACCACCACGAGCCTGAGTCCAGCCGAAATTCACGAGATGGGTTTGCGCCAGGTGGCGGAAATCGAAGCGGAGATGCTGAAGCTGGCCAACTCGCTGGGCTACAAGGATCTGAAGAGTTTCAACGAGCACATTCGCGGCGATCGCAAGCTCTACGGAACGTCCGGCCAGCAGATCTTCGATCTGTACAAGCACTATGCGGAACAGATGCAACAGAAGCTGCCCGCATGGTTTGGCAAGCAGCCGCCAACGCGCCTCGAAGTGGTGGTGATGGATTCGTTCCGCGCGCCCGACGCGGTGCCGGCCGACTACTCGCCAGGCACGGGCGACGGTTCGCGGCCGGGCCGGATCAACGTTAATGAATATGCGCCGGAAAAGCGGCTGCTGCTCAACGTGGAGGCGATCGCGTATCACGAAGGGATACCGGGTCATCATCTTCAGTTCTCGATTGCCGAGAGCCTGCCCGACATTCCCGAATTTCGCCGCAATGGCTCCTACAATGCTTATTCCGAAGGGTGGGCCTTCTATTCGGAACGCCTCGGTAAGGAGATGGGCTTCTACCAGGATCCGTACAGCGAATACGGCCGTCTCGAAAACGAGATGTGGCGCTCGGTCCGGCTGGTGGTGGACACGGGCGTGCATTACAAGCACTGGTCGCGGCAGCAGATGATCGACTTCTTCACCGAGCACACGGCCATGGACGCGCAGAACATTGCCACCGAAGTGGACCGCTACATTGCGTGGCCAGGGCAGGCGCTCAGCTACAAGCTGGGCCAGATGACGATTCTCAAGCTGCGCGAGGAAGCGCGGCGGGATCTGGGTGACCGCTTCGATATTCGAAAATTCCATGATGCCGTGCTCGAAGAGGGGCCGCTGCCGCTCGACGTATTGGAGGAGCACGTGCACAAGTGGCAGGCGCAGCAGAAGGCGGTTGCGCGGTCGGTAGCAGACCGAGGCTAGTCATACTGAGAGTCAGCGACTTACTTCAGCGCCTTATGAACCGATCGCAGACTTCGTCTCACCGGGACATAGGCTGCCATGAATAATCTCCCGCGCCGCATCGAAGTGATCGACTCGCACACCGCGGGTGAACCCACGCGCTGCGTGATCTCGGGCGGACCGGATCTGGGCTCGGGTTCGGTTGCGGAGCGGCTGCGAACGGATGCGCACCGAACACGACGTCTACCGCCGGGCGATTCTTCTGGAGCCGCGCGGATCGGATGTGCTCGTCGGCGCATTGCTCGTCGAGCCCGTCAATCGCGACGCGGCAACCGGAGTGATCTTCTTCAACAACGCCGGCTACCTGGGCATGTGCGGGCATGGCACCATCGGCGTGGCCGCGACCCTGGCATACCTGGGACGCATCGGTGTGGGACAGCACCGCTTTGAGACTCCGGTGGGGGATGTGCAGGTCTCGCTCGCCGCCAATGGCGAAGTCACCATTGCCAACGTGGAGGCATATCGCTACCGCGCCCATGTGCCCCTCGAAGTGCCCGGATACGGCGTGGTGCACGGGGATGTGGCATGGGGCGGCAACTGGTTCTTCCTGGTGGAAGACCACAACCATGCGCTCTTGCTCGAGCACGTGCGACGAGTTGACGGATTTCACGTGGCGCGTGCGGCAGGCGCTGAGCGGCGAGCGGCATCACCGGAGCCGATGGAGCGGAGATCGATCACATTGAACTCTGCGGACCGCCGCACGACGCCGAACAATCACGGCCGTAATTTTGTCCTGTGCCCGGGAAAGGCGTATGACCGCTCTCCGTGCGGCACCGGCACCAGCGCGAAGATGGCTTGCCTGGCGGCTGCGGGAAAACTTGAGCCGGGGCAGCCGTGGCGGCAGGAAGGAATTCTGGGCACCGTGTTCACAGGCTGCATTCAGCGCGACGGTGACAGGATCATTCCGTTCATGAATGCAGCGCCGGTCTCAAGCGCGATGCCCTCGTAATAATTCCCGTTGCTCGTCCCCTTGCGGCCTCCGTTCTGGACCGTGTACTGAGTAAGGCGCTCGCCAAAGGGCTTCTGCTTCATGGCTGGAAGGCCATTTGCTGCACAGAAAGTCTCAAAGTTGCTGAATGCCTCAGAGGCTCCAACGCGAGCAGGGGGCTTGGCATTGAGCCGGAGCGAAACGCAGCGCTCTAGCCACAGAAGCATGGCTGCTTCTTCATCGCTTTGCATGGGCGATAATTCGTCATGCTCAGCCTCAATTTGAGCGAGAGAGCGCGGGAACTCAGTGCGGCCTGTAAGATGGCTTGCGATGTACCGCGTCGCGATCCACATGCCGACCGACGCCGTTACAAGGCGCAGGCAGGCCAGCACGAACCATAGGAGCCGTGTTTTACCGGCGTCCGCCAGACTGGTCTCCTGTGGCGCATCATGCACAGCTATGACCGGCGTGGC
Source organism: uncultured Solirubrobacterales bacterium (assembly GCA_963742275.1). Taxonomy (GTDB): domain Bacteria; phylum Actinomycetota; class Thermoleophilia; order Solirubrobacterales; family Solirubrobacteraceae; genus Palsa-744. The sequence continues at coordinate 760,876 of CAVUKU010000003.1, forward strand.
GTCTTTCTGCGCCCGCAGCGATGCCAGTGTTTTCTTTAGGTCTGCCGCTTTCCGCGCATTCCAATATTCATCCCCCAGCTTGAGCAGCCGGTTGCAAATATCGGCCTCGAATTTGTAGAGCGGCCCGTGGGCTTGGCATTCATTTGTCTCGTTCCAGATGTCCCAATTCTTGGCCCGCAGATCATTCCACGCGCGATAAGCGGCCTGTTCGCTGCGGTGCGATGGGATGCCTTGCAGCGCGCGCTGTGTGGCCTTGATTTGCTCGTCCAGGCCATCGTTGACCGGCTGCACGGTATGGACTTCCGGTGGATGCCTCACAGGCGAGATTGCGACGTCGGCCAGAGACGCGACCGCGGATAGGCCGATCACGCCGAACCAGAGGCCGCGAGCGTATTTCGCGACCTTCTCTTCATCCAGACGTTCAATCGCAATTGGGAGCCCGGCGAGCAGGCCGGTGAAGGCCAAGGCCAGGCCGCCATATTCAATGGCTGGTATCGAGCCAGCTCCGCCGCTCAGATATGCGCAAAAATCAGCGTTTACGATGCCTGTAGCTCCCACCGCGACAAGCGATGGGGCTCCGATTAAGCACATGCCGGTGAGCACCTGCCAATTGACTGCGCGGTTCTCTTGAGCTGACGGGGCGTCTTGCGTGCCATAGGTGACAGTGCGGCTTACAGCGTCGCGCTTTTTGGGGGAGGCCGAACATTCCGCTCATTTCAGCGCCTCCGCGATGACAAGCAGAATGCCGCAGAGAATGAGCGTAAATCCAACCACACGCCCAAGCATCGGCTCGTGCCTACACGCTGCGAACCCGACCGAGGCAGCGCCAAAGATAAGAGCCCGCCATTAGGTCGCGGCTGAGGTGAAAGCCAAGGCTATGGCCGGGAGTGATGACAGCTTCATAAGAAGCCACGCCAAGAGCGAAGAACGCCAGAAAGAGCATCACCCACCACGGCATGGCGCTTTTCCGTTTGACTTGCGGTGGCATAGGAG
>CAVUKU010000004.1:0-219727 GCA_963742275.1 uncultured Solirubrobacterales bacterium
TGGACATCAAGGTCCCGAACATCACCACGGCGATCATGAAGGAAGCGCTGGAACAGGCGCGGCGCGGGCGGCTCTTCATCCTCGACAAGATGTACGAGGCGATGCCGCAGGCGGCGAGCGCGATCAGCCAGTACGCGCCTCGAATTTACACTCTGCATATTCCGACCGATAAGATTCGCGACGTCATCGGACCAGGCGGCAAAGTGATTCGCGGCATCATCGAGCAGACGGGCGTGAAGATCGACGTTGAAGACGACGGCACGATTCACGTGGCGAGCGCCGACGAAGCCAGCGCGAACAAGGCGATCCAGATCATCAGCGATCTGACCGCCACGGCGGAGATCGGCAAGACCTATCTGGGCAAGGTGGTCCGGCTGGTCGATTTCGGCGCGTTCGTGGAAATCTTCCCGGGAACCGACGGCTTGCTGCACATCAGCGAGATCGCCGAGAACCGGATCAAGGATGTCCGCGACGAGTTGAAGGAAGGCGATCAGATTCTGGTCAAGTGCCTGGCATTGGAAGGCAACAAGATCAAACTGAGCCGCAGGGCGGTGCTGCAAGGAGCAGCGCGAAAAGATGAAGCAGGGGAAAGAATAGTTCTCCCGCGAGTTAAAAGCGAAACGGGCGCCGGCAGATGATGCCGGCGCCCGTTTTGCGTTTGGGGAGATTACTTCGCCAGCGCCTTGCGTTTGAAGGGTGTTCACTTGCGGCCAGGCGGCCGCCACGCCTTGGGTGATCGTGCCCGGAGTAGCCTCTTGAGATCGGCTCGGTCGCCTGATCTACCGCTCGCGCGTTTGGCTTTTACCAAATCTTCGAAAGAGAGAATCGGAGCTGAGACGTCACCCAGATCACCCTCCTGCCGGCCCTTCCATGCCACCGCAAAGCTCAGGCCGGAAATGCCCATCAATATGTTCGACTCGGACAGGGGCCACGCCGATTTGAAAGATCATCGTTTCATCGGTGAAACTCGCGGGTGTCAGATCGCCAAGAGGGGCACCGAATGCCTTCAGTGCCGCAAAGACCCGAGCAGCGTTCCCGGGTTCAGGATCAACCCACAGATCAAGATCCTTCGTGTACCTGGGTTCCGTGTAACGCATCACGGCGTATCCGCCCACGACCAGATAACGGACGCCGCCGTCTCCGAATGCGCGTAACAGATCGCTGAAGTTGGAGTTGATCTTCATCGATTCCCCGAACCTGAGCGGCTAGTACGACCAGTTCCCACGCAGCGTCGAAAATTCGCGCCGGGCCCTGTTCCTGCCAGTACGCGACATCGAAATCGCGATCGGCCTCATCGCGCTTGACATACCGCGTCATTGGATCCGCCATGCTTCTATTATGGAGCAATTCTTGCAGAAGGACGGCTTAATTTCCGCCAGGCCGTACCGTCACTCCAGATCATCAGCGATCTGACCGCCACGGCGGAGATCGGCAAGACCTATCTGGGCAAGGTGGTCCGGCTGGTCGATTTCGGCGCGTTCGTGGAAATCTTCCCGGGAACCGACGGCTTGCTGCACATCAGCGAGATCGCCGAGAACCGGATCAAGGATGTCCGCGACGAGTTGAAGGAAGGCGATCAGATTCTGGTCAAGTGCCTGGCATTGGAAGGCAACAAGATCAAACTGAGCCGCAGGGCGGTGCTCAAGGAGCAGCGCGAAAAGATGAAGCAGGGGAAAGAATAGTTCACCCGCGAGTTAATTAAAGTGAAACGGGCGCTGGCAGATGATGCTGGCGCCCGTTTTACTTTTTGCGTTGGGGTCCAGCCTTCTTGGGGGTTAGCAGGGTCCGGACGTCCATCTTGTCCTGGGGCCGGCCCGCTGCTCGTTTCGCAGCGATTGTGTCTTCCCGCCCGAGCACGGGACACAGTTCCCCGTCAAAGTCGACGGTAACCTTCCGCTCCCACGCGGCAGCGAACTCCACGCCGCGGATCGACGTGAGGATATCGATTCGGACCGGGTCGATGCCGATTTGGTAGAAGGTGTCCGGTTGCGTGAAGTCTGCCGCGGTGAGCTCCTTCACGGGTGCACCAAACGCCGCGAGGGCACGGAGAAGGGCTTGGGCATTCGTCGCTTCGGGCTCTACCCAGACGTCAAGATCCTTCGTGTACCGGGGCTCCGTGTGGATCATCACGGCGTAGCCGCCGACTACGAGGTACCGAACGCCGGCGGCGTTTAAGCTTCGCAACAGATCTCTGTAGTCTGAGTTGATCTTCATCGATGCCCCTCACCGAGGCTGCGGTTACGACGAGATCCCATGCTGCCTGGAGAATGCTGGTTGGGCCCAATGCCTGCCAGAACTCGATATCGAATTCACGCCCGGGATATTCTCCGCGCACCATCCGCTCCATGATCAGGCGTTCGGCCATCAATACAATTGTAGGACTAATTTCCGCCAGGCCGTACCGTCACCGTCACCGGGTCGGAATCCTGCGCCGTGGCCAGGGAGCGGACCTCGACGATGTGGGTGCCGGCGGGCAGGGTGCCGGGAACCTGGGCCTGAATCTGGCCGCTCGAAGAGACCAGCAGCGGGACGGCGATGTCGCCGAAGGTGACGCAGGAACCGCCGAGAACGATGGGCGGCGGAATCGTGTCGGCGGTGGCCGCACCGGCCAGGTTCTGGCCGCTGATGGTGATGAAGGAGCCGGGGCTGAAGTTCGGCGTGCCGTCAGCCGAGTTGACGATTCCGCGCGCACCGGTGTTGATCGTGGGGCGCGTGCCGGCGCCGGTCGGCGCGAGCGAAACCACGCTCAAACCGGACAGGGTAATCATGTACGCGGTGGTTCCCGCCGAATCCACCACCATCATACGCGGGCTGGTGTTGAAGCGCGTGGTACCGAAAACGTTGACGACGGGATTCTCCGGCACCACGCCGGCCAGGGTATCCGAGCCATTCTGCAGATTGACGATCTCCAGAGTGGTGCGCGAATCGTCGCGCGTCACGGTGGTGATGTTCTGCCGCACCGGAGTGGTCAAGCGCAGGAAGCGTTGGGCATCGAGCGGCGCGGACGCGGCGACATTGCGATTGCCGGTATTGATGATCGACACTGTGGGTGGTCCGCCGCCAGGACCGATTCCGCCGCCGGTAATCGTCGTGGCGCCCGGAGTTGCCGAGCCGCCGATCACGGTGAGCGAAGGATTCAAAATCAGCCCGTTGACCAGGAAATACGCGCCCGCCGGACCTGCACCCAGCACATCATAGTAGCCCTCGATCGGCGCGGGAATCAGCAGACGGTTGGTGACATAAGCATCCTGCGTGGCGTCGTAAACGTAGGCCGTGCCGTTGCCGGAAAAGGTCAGAATGAAGTCGTTGCCCGGGGTGGAAACCATGCCGCAGTTCGGGCACCCCGTGAGGGTGACCGGGACGATTCCGTTCGGGTCGGCCGGGCGGGGCAGCGCCTGATTGCCCACCACCTGCCATAAAGCGCCGTTGGACATCACGAATTGAAGACCAAAGTAGCCCATCGCCAGGGATCGCGGATAGATCGGCGCGGCGGTGCCATTACGCTGCACGGGTGGGAAGACCACGCTATCGACTACGCGGCCCAGATTCAGATCGATGATGCTGATCGACTCACCGCCGGTGTTGCCGACGTATAGCGTGTTCCCGTCGCTGCTCATTGCCATCTGGTGCGGCATTTGGCCGGCCGGGATCGGGTTCACGAAGTGCTGCTTCTTGGTGTCGAAGACCTCGATCCGGTTGAATCCGGAGTTGGTGATGTAAACCAGGCCGCGCGGTTCGTCGAGCAGAATATCCTGGAGTCCCTCATTGCCGGACGTATTGCCGGCCGTGCCGGCCGGGTTGTTGTTCAGCGTCGTCGGCACGGGGTAGATTACGCCGCGCTGGTCTGAAAGACGGTAGTTCATGTACACGCGGATCGTGTTGGGGATATTGATCGCGTTCGGAGAAGAGAGCGTGAGATTGATGGGTGTGCCCTGTTGGGTGCCGGCGCCGGTCCAGATGTTCGTTCCCGGCTGGCGGACGACGCCGCTGCGTCCGGGCTCCATGCTGAAGGTCAGCGTGGAAGGCGCGAGGCCGCTGCTTTGTGAGTAGACCAGGGCCGCGCTCGGACTGGCGGCCACCGTGTAGGTCAGGACGCCGCCGCCCAGATTGTTGATCTTCAGGGTTCCCGTGGCCACCCCGCGATTGCAGTCGTCCATCGCCAGGAAAACCATCGTCGTCTCCGGCATCAGGATCGGGTATTTGTAGAGATTCCCAATCGGAAGGTGGATCATCCCGGAATCGCTCAAGCCCCATGCCTGCGATCCGTCGCTCAACATGACGATTTTGGCCACGATGCTCTCCGGCAGCTTGATGCCCAGCCGGATCGCCAGGTTTGTCGGGTCGTTGACCAGCAGTGTGGAAGAAAGCGATGGCGAAGCCGGGACGGTAGTCGCAGCGGTGTTGAAGGCGCTATAGAGCGTAGTCCCATCGGGCGTGAAGACGCTGCCGCCTACATTCTGCGTGGTGTTGACTGCACTGGAGAACGTAAACGGCGCGTTGGCGTTGTTCTGCTGAGCGATCACGGCGAGCGTCGCCGTGTCGTACATGGTGAAGCCCGCCATGAAGCGCGAGCCATCCGGCGCCATCGAAATCACAGAACTTTGCCCGGCGGTGGTGCGGTTGCGCAAGATCACGCCCGACGCCACTTCGTACACGAAAATGTAAGTGCTGCCGGCGGTCGGTGTCACGACTCCCACGATGAAGGTGCCGTCCGGAGTGGGCATGAGCTTCCCGGAAAATGTCGTAGTCGGCCGGCCGGTGGCCTGCGCCGGAACTGGCGCCAGCGTGGTGGTCAGGGCGGGCACGGCAACGTGGGTCAGGGTCCGGGCAACCGGATCGAAGACCTGGAGTGTCTTTTGCGGAACGCCGGAAGTGACTCCGGTGCCGACCATGGCGACGAGCACCCGGCCATCGACGCCCGATGCCACGCCCTGCGGGGTGGAGGCCAGAGTCTGTGAATAGGCCACGCGATTCGCCGAAAGATCGATGGCATAGAGGGCCGAAGGAGGACCGCTCGCGGTGACGTAGAGGAACGTGCCATCCATCGACATCGCACCCGCCAGCGGCGTCTTCCCGGTGGGAATCTTGGCGACGATCGTATTGCTCGTGTAATCGAAGACAATCACCTGGCTGGTGGTGTTGCTGATCAGATAGAGTTGGTGGCGGAGCTCATCCAGCACGATGTCGGAGGGCGTGCCGCCCTGCAGTTGGATGACGTCACCGAAGGTCGCGCCGACCGCCTGCTGCGCGTGCGCCGTTCGCCCCGCCGCCAGACAGAGACCGAGGGCCAACACACCAAACCGACACTTGTGGATCACAGACACGTATACTCCTGGAGGACGCGGCGGATTCAACCCTAAGTGTACCCTAAACCCAATCAGCGCAGAGAAGTTTCGAAACCCCGCAACAAGTGGGCGCGTCGCCGTGTTATAGTCTTCAAAATTGAAAGTACTAGTGCGGAATCAGACCCGCGATGCCGTTTTGGGGAATGCCGTGGAAGTTGCGGATACCAGCGGCAAGCGGCGTGTCGGCCTACTCAAGCACGAACGGCTGGAACCGGGTCATGGTCTCTGGATCATTCCATGCGAGTCGGTTCACACGTTCTTCATGAAGTTTCCGATCGACTTGGTCTACCTCGACAAGAAGCGGAAAGTTCGCAAGGTGAGGAATGCCGTTCCGGCGTGGCGTTTGTCGGCGTGCTTCACGGCGCACTCCATCCTGGAATTGCCGGCCGGCACTGTGGAAAAGACCGGCACCCAGCCGGGTGACGAATTAGTGATCGAAACCTTGAGCCAATGAGGTTTACTTCCAAATCGGTGGTCGCGGCGCTCGCGTTGGCGGCGCTGTCCGTCTCGTGCGTCCATCAAAAAGTGAGCAGTAACATCCAGGCCGCCCCGGGGCCGGTCAACGTTTGGGATCAACAGATCCAGAACGCCGTGAATGTCGGCGAAGGCGATTTCGAGCTCAGGCGACTGCGGCAAAAAGTCGCCGCCGAACCGGATAACGTCGCGGCGCGGGTAGAACTCGCGAAGGCCTACCGTAATCGCGGGTATCATGAAATCGCCCTCGAAATCAGCCGCCTGGCGGTGGCCCGCTTCCCGGAATCCGGCGCCGCCCAACTCTCTCTGGTCCGCGACCTGCGGAATGCCAATCAGCGCGCCGAAGCGATCACGGGGCTGGAAGGCTTCCTCAAGGCACATCCAGGCAGCGCGGCCGACTACTATTCGTGGCTGGGCATTCTGCGCGATGAATCCGGATTGTGGCCGCTCGGTGAACCGGCCCACCGGAAAGCCATTGAACTGGAGCCCTCGAACGACTCCCTATACAACAACCTGGGTTATAACCTGTTGATGCAAAAGAAGGACGAAGAAGCTGCCGCGGAATTCCGCACCGCCCTGAAGCTCAACCCGGGTTCGGCGATGGCGCGTAACAATCTGGGCATTGCGCTCGCCCATTCCAATGCCACGGCACAGGCGGTCGCCAGCCTGCAAGACACGTCCGACCCCGCCACGGCGCACAACAACCTGGCGGTGGTTTGGATCGAAAAAGGGAACTATGCCGAGGCGCGGAAGGAACTGGATGTGGCGCTCGGCTATAATAGGGCACACCCCGCGGCCCTGAAGAATCTGGAATTGGTGGGGCGTCTGGACGGCAAGATTGCCACCCTGCAAGCCAGGCCGGTGACGGCGACCCGCTGGCAACGGTTCGGGCACTCGGTGCGTAAGTTGTTCGTGGGCCCGTTGAATGATTCGCGGACGGAGGCGGATAAGACCGCTTCCGCCCATTAGCGCAAGGATTTAATCCGAGGATAACGATGAACGCTTTGGTCTTACGTTTTATTCGCGATGAGCAGGGTCAGGATCTGGTGGAGTACGCACTGATCGTGGCCGCGGTCGGGCTTGCCCTGATTACCACGGTCAATCAGCTCTCTCAGGGGATTGTCAGCCTCTATCAGAGCATGACGGGCGATCTGTCCAGTATCGGCGCGCAACAGTAGCGCCACCGTTCCATGTCCCGGTCCGGGGTCCTGCTCCGGCGGGTGCTGCGGTGGTGTGCCAGATGGTGCGTGCCGGACCTGGCATTCGCCACCGCCTGCATTACGCTGTTCTATTGCCTGTTCCTCTTCCAGGGGTACCGGCAACTGTTCCGCGACTCCGATGCCGGGTGGCACATCCGCAACGGCGAGACGATCCTCGCCACCGCCACCCTTCCACGTACCGACCCCTATTCCTTCACCCGTCATGGCCAACCGTGGTACGCCTGGGAGTGGCTGTCCGATATCGCGGTGGGCGCGATTCACCGCAGTCTGGGATTGAACGGAGTCGCGGTGTTTTACGCCGCTACGATCGCCGCCGGAGTCTGGCTTTGGTTTCGCCTGCACTGGGCAGAGGGTGGCAACTTCCTGATCGCCTGCGCCATGGCCCCGTTGCTGCTTTCCACCTGCAACATCCACTGGCTGGCGCGTCCGCACGTCCTGAGCTGGATCTTCCTGCTGCTGGCCATTTTCCCGCGCCGCCCCAACCTGATCGTGGTGGCCGCGGTCACCGCGTTGTGGGCCAATCTTCACGCGAGTTTCTTCCTGGCGCCGGTAATCGCGTTGATCTTTGCCCTGGACGACCGCCGCTATCTGAAGGTCGCGGCGGTGGCAGCGATCGCTCCGCTGCTCAATCCTTACGGCGTGAATCTCTACGTCCACGTCTACCGCTATCTCACCGATGGCGACCTGCTTTCGCGCATCAGCGAATTCCAGTCGTTCGATTTCCACAGCGCGGGCGCGGGACAGATCATCGCCGCCGTCATCCTCGGCGTGATCGGCGGCACGCTGGCGTTGACGCAGAAGCGCTTCCACCACTTTGTGCTCGCCATCCTGATCACGGCGATGGCGCTGCGGTCGGCGCGGGCGCTGCCGCTCGTGGCGCTCCTGCTGCTGCCAATTGCAAATGCGGCGATCACGCGCTGGCTGGGACCGCGCGAGTTCCTCGCCTACGGCGACAATCTGCGCGCGCAGGACGCCCGATTCCGGGGGCTGGCGCTCGCGCCCGTCGTCCTGGTGGTGGCGTTTTGCCTCACTCCGAAAGCCGGATTTCCGCTCGACCAGTTTCCGGTTGCCGCGTATCCGCACATTCCACCCGGCGCGCGCCTCTTTGCGCCTGACAAATATGGCGGCTACCTGATCTATCGTTCCAACGGCGCGCTCCAGGTCTTCTTTGACGGGCGCAGCGATCTCTATGGCGCGGATTTCCTGAAGCAGTACCAGCGCCTAGTACAAGTTCGTCCGGGATGGCGCGCGTACTGGGACTCTTTCCATTTCACCCACGCGCTGGTGCCCGCCGATGCCCCCCTTTTGCCCGCCTTGGAGCAGCTCGGCTGGCTCCGCGCATATGGGGATAAAACCGCCATTTTGCTGGTATCCCCCGGAACTTAACCAGCCACCGTGTGTTACAACAGAACATCGGCAGAATTTTGACGGGACGCGTGTCTGAGCGTGTGCCCTTTTGATGCACAGCGATGCACAGCCGGTGCATGCCGGCCCTCGAGGACAGAATGGATCGTCAGAAAAAGCTCTTGCTCTTCGGCGCCGCCTGGGTGTCGGCGTTGCTGCTCACCTGGTTCTACTACGCCAACGCCGTCGCGCCGAAGCAAGAGAAGACGCTGCGGGTGGTCGTAGCTTCGCACGATATGCCCGTCGGCACGCTGCTGCGAAAGAGCGACCTCAAGATCGTAAACTACCCCGAGAAGGACATCCCCAAAAAAGCGCTCTTCGCCATTCAGGAAGCGGAGAATCGCGTGTTGATGGTCCCCATGAACACCAATGAGCCGATGCTGCAAGGGAAGCTCTCCGACACCAGCTCCCCGGAAGGCGTGGCGTCGACCATCCCCAAGGGTTACCGCGCGGTCAGCGTGCAGATCACGGATGTCAGCGGCGTGGCGGGCCTGATTCTGCCGGGTTCGACGGTCGATGTTCTGTTCACCCGGCCCGGCTCGATGGCCGAAGCTACCACCTCGATGATCCTGCAAAACGTGCGGGTCCTCTCCAGCGGGCGCACCATTCAGAACGGCCAGGCGGTGGACCCGCGGGCCCCCAAATCGCCGACAGTTACCCTGGTACTGAAGCCGGAAGATGCGCAAAAGCTGGAGCTCGCCAAGAACGAGGGCAGAATCGGCCTCTCCCTGCGCAATCCCCTGGATAGCTCTCAGAACGCCAACACCGAACCGCTCACCACGGAAGTGCTCGACCCCATGATCAGCGCGCGTCTGGCACGGGCCCGCCGCGGCCGCACGACGAACATCACCCGGGCCAATCTCGAGGACCCGAATGTGTGGCAGGAGCTGACCGGCGAGAAGAAGCCGGTGGATCCGCGCAAGGCCGAGGAAGAAGCGCGGCGCAAGAAACCCGAGCCCGAAAAGCCGAGGGTCGTGGTCGATGTTTATCGCGGGGATAAGCATGTCCAGGAAATGTTTCGATGAGAATCGCGGATAAGCTCTTGTGCGCCGGGCTGCTCGCCGCCGGTTGCTTCGCGCAGGGCACCAGGCCTCAGGCCCGCGATATCACCCTGCTCGAAGGCCGCGGAGAGTTGCTGACTTTCCAGGCGGACATCAACAAAGTCGCGATTTCGGAGCCGAAAGTCGCCGACGCGGTGGTGATCTCCCCGCGCGAACTCATGGTGAACGCCAAGGGCCCGGGCCGCGCCACCCTCGTCGTGTGGGAAACCGGGGTCGATCCGGTCCGATATGAGATCGCGGTGGCGAAGGATACCACTGAATGGGACCTCTTCACCAAATCGTTCAGCGATGCCGCGGGCGCGCCGATCACGGTCACCGGCACCGGGGAAACCATCGTTCTCAGCGGCACGGTGAAGAGCGCGGAGGATTCGAAGAAGCTGGCGGGCATGGCGCAAACCCGCGCCAAGAACGTGATCAACCTGCTCCAGGCGCCACCGCCTCCGGAACTGCGCCAGATCCTGCTCCAGGTGAAGTTCGCCGCCATCGACCGGGTGGCGCTCACGACAATCGGCTTCAATCTCTTCAGCACCAACCCGAAGTTGGTCGGCGCCGTTTCCACCGAGCAGTTTGCGGCGCCGCGCTTCAGCCAGTTAACGCCCGGCACCGGCTTGGTGGGATTAAAGCTCACCACGAGCAAAAAGCTGGCGGGCGGGATGGAGGTATTGGTGGGAAAAATGAAATCGACCGCATTGCGCAGGCGCCACGTATTGGTTGGAAATGCCGGGTCGAAAAGCTGCACTTGGTTGCCGCTCAAATTATACAATTCGATAAATTCGTCGTCCTGATTATCAACATTCCCCGGCAAGTCCGGCGGATGATACATCAGTTCGCTGATGACAATTGGCCCCACCCGCGGCCCCGCATTGGTCGCGCCGAAGGTGCGCGCGCTCTGGGCCACGAAGTGCTCGGCGCCGATGCTGTTGATATAGCGGCCGAAAGAGACCTCACTCTCGCTCGCGCCAAAATTAAAGCCATGGAAATAACCGCTTAAATGCCCGTTGGCGTCGCCCGAGAAAACATACGCTCCATCGCCCCCGGCACTGAATGAGAAGCGAATTGGGTTTCCAGGCGGGGCGTTGAAATCGTTTGTCTCATTGAAGGTTGCGTAGCCGCCGGGAGGTATTACGACGTTGTTCGTGATGCGGTATTTTTTGGGCGTGGTGAAGTCGTCGGTGAGATACCAGCCGAGCAGGCTCACGGCGTTAGTGTTCGGGTTGTAAAGCTCGATCTCATCGACCAGAGGCGGATCGGAGTGGGGGAGAACTTCGTTAACGAGGATGGGGAACACGAGGCCGAACGGCGGATCGTTAGTGCCAGGCGAGCCGATGTCGTAGCCGCTGGGCCGCCAACTGATTTTTTGGTCCCATGTGTTCCACGGCGCGTTTTCGTCCACGATCACGAGCGACGGTCCGGCGCCATCGGTAATGGGATACCGGACTGTTGTTGTAGCTAAAATCGAGCACCTTTTCACCGACGGCGTCGTCGAGTCGCAAATTCTCTCCGGCGTTATTAAGGGCGCCGGCGTACTGGCCGGCGATGGTGAAGCCGCTGCCGTAACGCGCGGTGAACGCCGCGAGATTTTTCACGATCAGCACGGTCTGGCCGGGGAGGAGGTTCGTAACGGCGCTGCCGGTGAAGTTGAATTCGACCCCATTGGTGAAGTGCACCCCGTTGAGGTTCAGCGCCCGTATCTGGTGCTGATGTTCTTCAATTCAAGGTATTCGTAATCTTCCTCGGCGCCAGCCAAGGGCGCCAGGATCGCGCACGGAGGGTACATGATTTCGTAATGCGCAGATACGATTGGGCCAGCGTGGGGATTGCCTTGATAAGAGTTGGTCTGGGAGCGTCCGTAAGGGTCCGTCACAATGATCGACTCGCCGCGCGCGGAGGGGGAGCTCTGGCCTTTGTAAGGTCCAACTACAAACAGCCCCTGCCCTCCGTGCGGTGTGGCTGGCACGGGCCCGGAACGAGGCCACGGCGGGCGAAAGGTAGATGACGCTGTTAGAGGGCATGACGGTCCCCGGTTTGAACGTGAAATCAACTGCGCCACTGACCGTCCAGCCAGAGATATCGAGGGCGAAGGGGCGCTGGATTCGTCAGGCAGAAAGATTCAGCTCGACTGGTGCCCGAAGCAGGGTTAGGTTCCGCTGCGCAGAGGCCGATGACGGCGCCAGGCGGCTGCGGCAACGGAATACCGGCGTTCTGATCCTTGCTGATGCCAACGGGTAAAGCGGTGTTGGTGATGCTGTGCTTGCCATAAAGGTGCCCCCGCCGCAGCGAGAAAAATTCGTTGGGGCATGAGGAGATTGTAAACGCCGTTGGAAAGGGCCACGGATGCAGCATTGGTGCGATCCGCGCTGCCAAACGCGCCTGCGTTCAGGAGAATATTGAAAGTTGTTTGGCCGCCCTTTGCCTGCCAACCCCACCAGATCCGGTCCAGGCGGGCTTCATCCGTGATCAAATCGCGCCAGGCCAGTATTTTCTGTTCGGTGACAGTCGTGTTCGTAGGCGTGCCAATCGGCTTGACGTAGGCATCGAGCAAGGTCCGCAGCCGGCGCTGGAACATTTGCCGCGTCTCGGGCACCGAGAAAATGACGTCAGTACATCCGGTTAAATTGTTAGGCGCGCCGGGACCGCTTAGCGGGAGAGCGTTGCTCGAGCCGAACATCGGGAACGCTTTGTGAATGTCGTTCGTGGCCTGCACCCCTTCGATCACCAGTGGGACGCTGCCTTCATAATAGATCGCGCCCCAGGAGAGGTTCATGTCAAATGGAATGATGCGCCAGAGGCCGTCCCCGTCCGAGTCGCGATAGAGCGTCATGTTCGCCCAGGTGTCATCATTTTCGTGTGCCCACCGCGCCGTCACCATGTAGCTGATGATCTCGGGCACATCAAACATGTCGAAAATGTTGGTGCGCCGTTGGGCGGGATTGTTCGTCTCGTTGATTCCAGTGGCCAGCGTTTGGTAATCTGTGTTTGGCTCCGTCAACCGTGTCTTCTTCTCAAAGTTGCCAGTGCTGAACTGGCTGGGCGCCACGACCCCGGCTGCCTTGATAAAGCGCGCCGTTCGGATCATAACCGAACCGCCCATTTGTCTGGAGCCGACGACGTCGTCGTGATTGGCAAGCATGTAAAACTGGCCATTCAATTGGAGCCGTACTGGATAATAAAATGGTTCGGGCGCTCCCATCTGGCCCATCAGCCAGAAGGTCAATCCCTGGCGCATGTAAGCCGGATCGATGTAGTCCGCCATAAAGGACGTGTGAAGGATGCGCCCGCCTGGACCGGTATGGCGAAACGGATGCTCATGGTTGAAATTCACGTGATGGGACTTCTTGTTGAAACCAGCGGTCGTATTGCCGCGCAGGTTCATCTGCACGTTGTCGTAAAACTCACCGTCGTAGAAGATCGAGACCCGGCCGCCTGTCTGCGAATCGCGCGCCCGTCTGCGTGGTCGTCGGCCCGGGGTTCAACACCGTCTGTCGGCGCGAAGATGTGATAAATCGGCAGCTTGCTGGTGACATTCGGTGGGATTGACAATCGTCCCGAGAAACTCGGCGGAATCCGCCGGACTGCGTTGACACAATTTACCCCTTGACCTCGCGGCGCGGCAAGGGACCCTTGGCGGGTTTCCCGCATGATCCGGAGAGGACGAGTCCGGGCAACCCAACGCTTCTCCGCAATTTTTCCGCCGCCAACCGTCCGCCCCCGCCCGACACTTTCCTTCATCTACGACCCTCACCTGAGCCGTCGGCGCTCCAAGCCGCCACATCCGTCGAGCCGCCTCGTGTCGCTCGTCGAACCCAAGGCGAGATGATCGAATGAAATCGGAGCTCACGAAGAAGAAGCCCATGAGCCTTCGCCGGCTGACTCGTCGCGCCAGCCTGATCGGCGCTGTTCTCGCGTCCGGTGGGGTGCGGTTCGTCCGACTCCACTTCGAGGATGAACGACAGTGGGACCGCGACCGGCCGGGAAGATGGCGGCACGGGCTCCGACGCGGCCATCGAGACCCAAGGGGGGGAGGCGAGTATGAACGAAGGCGCCGTGGCGCCCGCTGAAACGACGGCGGAGCGAGCCCGGACAGCGCCGCCGGGAGCGAGAAGATGGATGCAGCACGGACGCCCCAGGCGCGAGCGTCGACGGACGCGAGAGCGAGAGCGGCGCCGACACGGGACGCTGAGGCCGGCTCGGTCGAAGCGGGTCCGGACGGAGGCCGAGACGCCGTCAGCTCCGGATAGCCCCCCCGACAGCACCGGCGGCGACGCGAGCGGCAGTTCGTGCACGGGCGGGCGGGCCTATCCGGCGAGCAACGCCACCGGCGCTCGCGCGCAAGTGACCGGGTACGGGTTCGATCAACTTGCCGCCCTGTCCACAGCGGACGCCCCGGCGGCCGCCGGTGCCGATCCAACCGCGTCCGCCTCCGCGCAGGGCTCCGCCGAGCGGGTGCGTCCCACGCGCGACTCGCGCACCGGCGAGCGCGCGCCCGCGGGCGCCGGCCCACCTGGGCGCCGGCGTGTGGTGATCGACTCCCAGGCCTCCCGTCGCCAGCAGGCGGGCCCCGCCAACCAACCCCAGCGCCGCCCGCGTCGCGGCCGTCGGCGCCGGGGCACCTACGACGAGACGATCGCCCCGATCGACAACAGCGCGGCGATCCGGGACGCCAACCTCGTGCGCATCAACTCCGGCGCCACCGTGAAGGACGTCGCCGAGTACCTCGGCGTGCCGGTTCCGGAGGTGATCAAGAAGCTGATGAGCCTGGGGGAGATGGCGACCCTCACGCAGACTCTTTCCGACGACGCGATCCAGGTGGTCGCGGAGGAGATGGGCAAGGAGATCGAGATCGTCCACGCCGCCGACGACGTCGAGCTCGAGCCGGTCTACGAGGACGCCGAGGAGGACCTTGTCGAGCGCCCACCCGTGGTGACCGTGATGGGCCACGTCGACCACGGCAAGACCTCGCTGCTGGACGCGATCCGCCGGACCGAGGTGGCCGCGGGGGAGGCGGGGGGCATCACCCAGCACATCGGCGCCTATCAGGTGCGCCACGCCGGCAAGGAGGTCACCTTCCTTGACACCCCCGGCCACGAGGCGTTCACCGCGATGCGCGCCCGCGGGGCACGCGTGACCGACCTGGCTGTGATCGTGGTGGCCGCCGACGACGGGGTCAAGCCGCAGACCGAGGAGGCGATCGACCACGCGCGGGCCGCGGACGTACCGATCGTGGTTGCGGTCAACAAGGTCGACAAGGAGGGCGCCCAGCCCGACCGGGTGCGCACCGAAATGGCCCAGCATGGCCTGCAGCCCTCCGACTGGGGCGGGGAGACGGAGTTCGTGGACGTCAGCGCGAAGACCCGCCAGGGACTCGACGAGCTGCTCGACACAATCCAGGTGGTCACGGACCTTGAGGAACTGCGCGCCAACCGCGGTGCGGAGGCCTCAGGCACTGTGATCGAGTCCAAGCTCGACCCCGGTCGCGGCCCCGTCGTGAGCGTCCTGATCCAGCGGGGGACGCTGCGGGTCGGCGACGCGCTGGTCGCGGGCGCGCACTTCGGGCGGGTGCGCGCGATGCACGACTTCATGGGGGCGCGCACCAAGCGCGCGCAGCCCGGGGACCCGGTGGAGGTGCTCGGCTTCGACGGGGTCCCCGAGGCGGGTGAGCTTGTGCGGGTCGTGGAGAACGAGCGCCGCGCGCGCCAGCTCGCGGGCGAACGCGCCAACCGCCTGAAGACCGAGGCGCTGGCGCGACGCTCGGGGCGCAAAGTCTCCCTCGAGGACGTCTTCAAGCTCGCCCGCGAGGGCGCGGTCAAGGAGCTCGGCCTGGTCATCAAGGCCGACGTGGCGGGGTCCCTGGAGGCGATCGAGGACGAGATCGCGAAGCTCCCCCAGGAGGAGGTGAAGGTCAACATCATCCACCGCGGGGTGGGGGGCATCAACGAGTCCGACGTGATGCTCGCCGCCGCCTCCGAGGGGCTGATCCTGGCCTTCAACGTGCGCCCCGTCGGCGACGCCCGCCAGATCGCCGAGCGCGAGGGCGTGGAGATCCGCTCCTACGCTGTGATCTACCGCGCGATCGAGGAGCTGCGCGCCGCGATGCAGGGCCTCCTGGAGCCCGAGGAGGTCGAGAGCACGCTCGGCCAGGCCGAGGTGCGCCAGCTCTTCCGCGCCTCGCGCATCGGGACGATCGCGGGCTCCCACGTCACCGAGGGCAAGGTCACGCGCGGCGCCCGCGTGCGGGTGGTGCGCGAGGGCACGGTCATCTACGACACCACGATCGCGAGCCTGCGGCGCTTCAACGAGGACGCCCGCGAGGTCGCCGCCGGCTTCGAGTGCGGGATCGTGCTCACCAACTTCCAGGATCTACGTGAGGGCGACGTGCTCGAGACCTACGAGACGCGCCAGGTAGAGCGGGAATTGGCCTGACCTCGGGCTTGCGGACCCGACGGGTGGGGAGAGTAGGATGAGCTCAGGCCGCATGCGCCGCGTCGACGAGGCGATCAGGCAGGTGATCGGAGAGGTGGTGGCAGGCGAGTTGAAGGATCCGCGAGTGGGTTTCGTGACCGTGACCGATGTAAGGACAAGTGCCGACCTCAGCCACGCCCGCGTGTACGTGAGCGTGCTTGAGGACGACCCCTCGGGGGCGCACCGCTCGGCGAGCAGGGTTGGGGGCACCACCGACGGCGACGATCGACGCGAGGCGACCCTCGAGGGGCTGCAAAGCGCGCACGGCTACCTTCAGCGGCGCATCGCCTCAGAGCTGCGCTTCAAGCGCACGCCGACCTTGAGCTTCGTCTACGACGACACCACGGATCGCGCGATGCGCCTGGAGGAGCTGCTGGCCGAGTCGGAGACCGGGGCCGATGAGTCGGGGATTGGGGCCAAGAAAGCGGGGGCCGACGCCGATGGGTGAGAACGGCGCCGCGGCCGGGCTGGACACGGCGGAGACCCGCGCGCTCGTGCTGGAGCACATCCGCAGTGACCGCAGCTTCGTGCTCGCGACGCACGAAAACATGGATGGCGACGCGATCGGCTCGCTGATCGCGATGCAGGGTCTGCTCACGGCGCTGGGCAAGGACTCGCTCATGTTCGTCCCCGACGGCGAGCTGCCGCTGCCCTGCGAGTACCGAAGCTTCGAGCTGGATCGCGTGATCCAGGCGCCCCCGGCGGACATGGCGCAGCGCACGGTGGTGCTCCTGGACTGCGGGAACATCGATCGCAACTCCGCCGATGTGCTGCGCGACGGGGCGCACCTGCTGAACATCGACCACCACCACGACAACACCCACTTCGGGACTCTCGACCACGTGGTGGCGGAGGCCTCGTGCACCGCGGAGATCATCTGGGATCTGATGCACGGGCTGGAGGTGGCGCCCACGCGGGCGGTCGCGGAGGCGCTCTACGTGGGGCTGGTCACGGACACGGGGCGCTTCATGTACGAGAACACCGGGCCGCGCGCGCACCGGATGGCGGCCGAGCTGATCGAGGCGGGCGTCGACGTGCAGGCGATCTACCGCAGGCTTTACGAGGAGATGCCCTACCCCAAGCTGACCCTGCTCGCGCTGGCGCTCGGGCAGGTGCGCCGCTTCGACTCGGGTGAGCTCATGGTCGCGGTCCTCAGCGCGGAGGACTTCCGCGAGGCCGAGGCCGAGGACAGCTACTCGGAGGGGATCGTCGACCACCTGCGCGCGGTGCAGGGAGCAAAGGTCGCGGCGCTCGTGCGCGAGCTCACCGCAGAGGAGCGTCGGGGCGAGCGCAAGGTCTCGCTGCGGGCCGTCGATGACGACGTGGACGTCTCCTCGATCGCACGCGCCCAGGGGGGAGGCGGCCATCGCCGCGCGGCGGGCTTCTCCACCACGCTCGACCCCGAGGAGCTGATCGAGTTCCTGCGCCGGGAGATCGCCCTCCAGCTGCACCCCGCACCCGCGCCCGCGCCAGCGTGACCGCCGCGGGGGCCCCTTGGGTCCACCGTAACGCCGCGGGGGGCCCTTGTACCACCGGCGGGGCGCAGCAGAACCCACGCGGGCGGGGAGAGATGATGCGGCAGTGAACGGCGTCCTATTGATCGACAAGCCGGTGGGGATCACCTCGCACGACGTGGTCGCCACCGTGCGCCGCGCGCTGGGGGGCGTCAAGACCGGCCACGCGGGGACGCTCGACCCGTTCGCGAGCGGCCTGCTGCTTGTCCTCCTGGGGCGGGCGACGCGTATCCAAAACAAACTGATGGGGCTCCCCAAGCGCTATGAGACGGTGGCCCAGCTCGGGGCGGTGTCGAGCACGGGAGATCCCGAGGGGGAGATCACACAGACCGGCCTGGTCCCACCGGACCCCCCGCCGATGCCGACCGGCGAGATCCGCCAGCGACCCCCGATCTACTCTGCCGTGAAGATCGGCGGAGAGCGCGCATACAAGCGCGCCAGGCGCGGCGAGCACTTCGAGATGCCCGAGCGCGTCGTGACGGTCTACCGCTTCGAGCAGCGATGGAGAGATGGGAATCCCGCCCACCCGCGCGCGGGGTATCTGATCGAGTGCTCGGCCGGCACCTACGTGCGATCGCTGATCGCGGACCTCGGCGACGCCTACTGCGTAGAGCTGCGGCGCACCGCGATCGGGCCCTTCGGGGTGCTCGACGCCGTGGCGCCCCCCCGGCGCGGGGAGCCGTGGCAGCCGCCCGAGCCGATCGCGATCGAGCGAGCGCTGGCTCTGGCGGAGGGGGAGCAGGTCCTCCCTGCGGACTCCCTCCCCTTAATCCAAACCCCTCTCCCTACGCCGCAGGCTCCAGCCACCGAGAAGGACTAGGCTTTCGCGCCGGTGAAGATCACCTGGCTACCGGACGTACAGCGCCACGAGCGCCAGGTGGCGGTCGGCACCTTCGACGGCGTGCACCTCGGCCACCGCGAGGTGATCCGCGGTTCCGACAGCGTGCTCACCTTCGAGCCCCATCCCGTCTCGGTGGTCGCCCCGCAGCACGCGCCGAAGCTGCTCACCCCCCTGAATGTCAAGGCCGAGCTGATCGCCGCGCTCGGCGTGCAGGAGCTGATCGTGATCCCCTTCGACGCGGCCTTCGCGGCGCGCAGCGCGCAGGAGTTCATCGACGAGGTGCTCGTCGCGGCGCTCGGAGCTGCGGGGGTCTCGGTCGGCGAGAACTTCCGCTTCGGTAACCGCGCCAAGGGCGACACCGAGCTGCTGGCGGCGGACACGCGCTTTCAGACCACGGTGCACCCGCTACTGGAGGTGGAGGGGGAGATCGTCTCCTCCAGCCACATCCGCGGTCTCGTGCTAGCGGGGGAGGTCGATCAGGCGACCCACTTCCTCGGCGCCCCCTTCCAGCTACGGGGCGAGGTGGTGCGCGGCGATGAACGGGGGCGCACCCTGGACTTCCCGACCGCCAACCTGATCCCCGAGGAGGAGCTCGTGTGCCCGGGCCACGGGATCTACGCCTGCCTCGCCGACGGACGCCCCGCAGCAGTCAACGTGGGGGTGCGCCCCACCTTCACAACCGGCCGCGGGGAGCTGATCGAGGCGTACCTGCTCGACTTCGAGGGCGACCTCTACGGCAGCGAGCTGCGCATCGACTTCCTGCGCCGTCTGCGCGGCGAGCGGCGCTTCGCCACGGTGCAGGCGCTTATCGAGCAGATGCGCCGCGACGTCGAGCTCACCCGCAAGGTCGTGGCCGAGCTGTGAGCAGCGCGGAGCGGACAGCCGGCCGAGGGGGCCCATCCCCCCAAGTAGGGAGCGGCGCTTCGGGGCAGCGGACGCTCTTTGCTAGCGTGTGCAACCGCCGATGACGTTGACGACCGAGAGAAAGCGCGAGATCGCCGCCAAGTTCGGCTCCAGCGAGCGCGACACGGGTAACACCAGGGTGCAGGTGGCGCTCCTGACCGAGCGCATCAACCACCTGACCGAGCACCTGCGCGAGCAGAAGAAAGACCACCACTCCCGCAGAGGGCTGCTGATGCTCGTGGGTCGCCGCCGGCGTTTCCTCGACTACCTGCAGCGCAACGACCTCGAGGGCTACCGCGCCCTCATCAAAGAGCTCGGCCTGCGTAAGTAGCCTGAGACAGCCGATGGCCTGCGCGGAGCTTTGTCCTCACTCGCTTATGTGCAGAGCACACTGCGCTCGCTGCGTCCGTGCTCCGCTTGACCCTCGACTGTCTCAGGAGGCGTAGTGAGCGTTCTCGACCCCGGCACCGAGGTTCCGAGCTTCTCGCTCACCACCGAAGGCGGAGAGCCCTTCACCGAAAAGGACCTACAGGGCAAGACCACCGTGCTGGTCTTCTACCCGTTCGCGTTCAGCCCGGTGTGCACCGACCAGCTACAGCTCTACGAGAAGGAGCTCGATCAGATCACCGCGGAGGGCGCCGTGATCTACGGAGTCTCCTGCGACAGCTCCTGGGCGCAGAAGGCATTCCGCGAAAAGCTCGGCGTAAGTATCCCGCAGCTCTCGGACTTCGAGCCCAAGGGTGCGTCGTGCGGCGCCTTCGGGGTGCTCCACGAGGGGGGCTTCCCGCAGCGAGCGCTCGTGATCGTCGGCCCCGACGGGGTCGTGCGCTGGTCATACCAGGCCCCCTCGCCCGCCGACCTTCCCGGCGTGCACATGATCCTCGGCGGCCTCAAGAATGTTTAGCCGCTAAGCTCACTGCGTTCGGAACAGAGATAAATAGAGACAGCTCCGCCGAGGGCACACAGCCCGCAGGGCTGGGCCGGGCGGACAGGAAGGCAGTGAATATGAGTAGTGATGCCGTTACACGGGTCTCCGTGGAGATCGCCGGCAGCGAGATTTCCTTCGAGACCGGCAGGATGGCCAAGCAGGCCTCCGGCGCAGTGGTCGTCCGCCAGGGCGACACGATGGTGCTCGCGACAGCCGTCGCCGGCTCCCTGCGCGACGTCGACTTCCTCCCGCTGACGGTGGACGTCGAGGAGCGCATGTACGCCGCCGGGAAAATCCCCGGCTCGTTCTTCAAGCGCGAGGGTCGCCCCGGCGAGAAGGGCACGCTGACCGCGCGCATGATCGACCGCCCGATCCGCCCGCTGTTCCCCAAGGACTGGCGCTATGACACGCAGCTGGTCGCGATCCCGCTCTCGATCGACCACGTGCACCCCTATGACATCCTCGCGATGAACGGCGCCTCTGCGGCGCTGATGATCTCCGACATCCCGCTGCCCACGCCCGTCGGCGCGGTGCGCATCGGCAAGATCGACGGCAACTTCGTCGTCAACCCCTCCGAGGAGGATCTGCAGGCGGACTCCGAGAGCAGCTCCGACCTCGATCTGATCGTCGCGGGCACCGAGGAGGCGATCCTGATGGTCGAGGCGGGCGCCAACGAGATCCCCGAGGCCGAGATCCTCGACGCCCTGGACATCGCCCACGCGGAGATCAAGAAGCTGTGCGCGCTTCAGCGTGACCTCGCGGCGAAGGTCGGCAAGACGAAGAAAGTCTTCGCGACGATCGGCGTCGACACGTCGCTGCTGGAGCAGATCCGCGGCTCCCACGGGAGCGCGCTGGACGCGGCCACCCTCCTCGTGGACAAGCTCGAGCGCCAGGATGCGACCAAGGCCGTCGAGGCGGAGATCCTCGCGCAGTACGCCCCGGCCGCGCCCGAGGGCGCCTCCGAAGACCAGCACACGAGCGCTAGGGAGCGCCGCGCGGCTGCTCAGCTCGCGTTCGACAAGCTCGAGAAGGCGATCATCCGCGAGCGCATCGCCGTGCACAAGAAGCGCCCCGACGGGCGCTCGGAGAACGAGATCCGCGACATCTCGATCGAAGTCGGCGTCACGCCGCGCACGCACGGCTCGGCGCTGTTCACGCGCGGGCAGACCCAGGCGCTGAGCGTCGTGGCGATGGGCACCCTCAAGGAGGAGATGCGCATCGACACGCTCGGCCTGGAGTCCAAAAAGTACTACTGGCACCACTACAACTTCCCGCCGTTCTCGGTCGGGGAAGCGGGCCGCATGGGCGGCGTCAAGCGCCGCGACATCGGCCACGGCGCGCTCGCCGAGCGCGCGCTCGCGCCGATGGTGCCCTCGATCGAGGAGTTCCCCTACTCGATCCGCGTGGTCTCGGACATCCTCGAGTCCAACGGCTCCTCCTCGATGGCCTCGGTGTGCGGCTCCTCGCTGTCGCTGATGGACGCCGGAGTGCCGATCAAGCGCCCCGTCGCGGGAATCGCGATGGGCCTGATCAAAGAGGGCGAGGACTACATCGTCCTGACCGACATCGCCGGCGTCGAGGACCACCTCGGCGACATGGACTTCAAGGTCGCCGGCACCGAGCGCGGCATCACCGCGCTGCAGATGGACATCAAGATCACGGGCGTCACCTTCGAGATCCTGCGCGACGCGCTCGCCCAGGCCAAAGAGGCGCGCACGTTCATTCTCGGCAAGATGGCCGGCGTCATCGGGACCCCGCGCGAGCAGCTCTCGCAGTTCGCCCCGCGCATCCAGACGATCCAAATCGACCCCAGCCAGATCGGCCTGCTGATCGGCAAGGGCGGGGAAACGATTCGCGGCCTCTCGGAGGAGTACGAATCGCAGATCGACGTCAACGACGAGGGCCAGGTGCTGATCTACTCCGCCAACGGCGAGCTCGCCGATGAGCTCGTGGAGCGCATCCGCATGATGATGAAGGAGGTCGAGGTCGGCGACGAGTTCCTCGGGAAGGTCGTCAAGACCACCACCTTCGGCGCCTTCGTGGAGCTGGCCAAGGGCACCGACGGCCTGCTGCACATCTCCAACGTCTCCCCCGGCGAGCGCATCGCGAGCGTCGAGGAGGTCCTCAACAAGGGCGACGAGATCAACGTGCGCGTGGTCGAGGTCGACCGCGAGCGCGGGCGCATCGGCCTGCGTCTCGCCGAGGACCCCGAGATCGCAGGCAAGACGGTCGAGGAGCTCGCCGCGGTTGGGGCAGGGGGAGGGGGAGGAGGATCGAGGCCATCCCGACCCTCGTCCTCCTCGCGCAACGGCCGCGACGGCCGCGGCCCCGGCGATCGCGACCGCTCGCGCAGCGATCAGAGCTCCTCCGCCCCGCGCGGCTCCGGGCGCCCACGCCACGGCTCCGGGCGCGACCGCGACCGCTATTGAGCATGCCGGAGGGTCATCGCATCACCACCCTGGACGGGGGCGTCCGGGTGGTGAGCGAGCCGCTGGGAGCGGTGCGCTCGGTCGCGCTCGGCTTCTGGATCGGCGCGGGCTCGGCCCTTGAGAGCGACGAGCAGGCGGGGATCTCGCATCTGCTCGAGCACATGCTGTTCCGCGGCTCCGAGCGCTACGGCTCGGAGGAGATCGACCAGATCTTCGACGCGATGGGCGCCGAGCTGAACGCGGGCACCGACAAGGAGGCGACCTCGGTTTACACGCGCGTGCTCGACCGGCATCTGGAGCGCGCGTTTGACGTGATCGCCGACATGGTGTGGCGGCCCCTCATGGGGGAGCTCGAGGCCGAGCGCGAGGTGGTGCTCGAAGAGATCGCGATGTACGAGGACGACCCCCAGGACCGCGTCTTCGACGTGCTCGGGGAGGCCGTCTTCGGCGAGCACCCCCTCGGCCGCGCGGTGATCGGGCGCGCCGAGGTCATCAGAGCGGTCACGCGCGAGCAGCTACGGGCCTTCCACGCCGAGCGCTACGACCCCGCGGACGTCGTGATCTCGGCGGCCGGCTCGGTCGAGCACGACGCGCTGGTGGAGATGGCCCGGGCCGCCTGCCCGCCGCGCCCGGCCAGCGGGGGTAGGGGTAGCGGCGCAGGCGCGGCACTGGGTGAGGTAGACGGGGTGAGCGCGAGGCCGCCGGACGGGCGGGCGAGCGAGGCAGACGGGGCGGGCGCGACACCGCCGGGCGGGCGCCAGGACGACCCAAGCGCGGTGGACGAGGTGGGTGCGCCTCGATTCGAACGC
Source organism: uncultured Solirubrobacterales bacterium (assembly GCA_963742275.1). Classification (GTDB taxonomy): domain Bacteria; phylum Actinomycetota; class Thermoleophilia; order Solirubrobacterales; family Solirubrobacteraceae; genus Palsa-744. Next base: position 23,388 of record CAVUKU010000004.1, read on the forward strand.
CGGGTGCGCTTCCTGCGCAAAGAGACCGAGCAGTACCACCTGTGCCTTGGTGGCCGGGGGATGGCGCGCGACGACGAGCGCCGCTTCGCGCTGCGGGTACTCGACAACGTGCTCGGCGGCGGCCCCTCCTCGCGGCTCTTCCAGGAGGTGCGCGAGCGCCGAGGCCTCGCGTACTCGGTGTTCTCGTTCTCCAACCTCTACGCCGCCACCGGCGAGGTGGGGCTGTACGTGGGGACCCGCCCGGAGAACCTGACGGAGGCGATGAAGGTGATCGCGGCGGAGCTCGAGCGCTTCGTGCGCGAACCGGCCGACGCGCAGGAGCTCGAGCGCTCGCGGGAGAACGCGAAGGGCCGACTGGTGCTGGCGCTGGAGTCCACCGCGGCACGCATGAACAGATTGGGGAGCTCGGTTCTGACCGGCCAGCCGATTCTCTCGGTGGAGCAGCTCGTCGCGCGGATCGACGCGGTCACCCTCGAGGATCTCCAGGCCCTCGCCGCGGAGCTGTTCCACGGAGGGGAGCTGTCGGTCGCTGCGATCGGCCCGGACGAGGCGGTGCTGCGCGAGGCGCTCGTTCCTCTTGAAGCAGTGACCGCGGGATGATCCGCGTGGTGGTGGAAGCGTGATTCGAGTCGCGGTCGCCGGCGCCGCGGGTCGCATGGGCGAAGCCGTGTGCACCGCGGTGGAGGGCGCCGAGGACATGCAGCTCATCGGCCGCGCCGATCCGCTGCTGGGCACGACGCTGGCGGAGGTCCTCCCGAACGCCGATGTGGTCGTCGACTTCACGCGGCCGCAGACCGCCGTGGAGAACGCCGTGGCGTGCGTGCGGGCTGGGGTGCACGCGGTGATAGGAACGACCGGCTTCGACCTGGAGGAGCTGCAGCGGGCGTGCGCCGCCGAGCGGGTGTCAGCGCGGGCGAACGTGCTGGTGGCGCCGAACTTCGCGATCGGGGCGGTGCTGATGATGCGCTTCGCGGCGCAGGCGGCGCGGCACATGGCGAGGGCGGAGATCATCGAGCTGCACCACGACGGCAAGCTCGACGCCCCCAGCGGCACCGCGAGGCTCACCGCGCGGCTGATGGCGCAGGCGAGCGGAAATCCGGAGGCGGGCGGGCTCATCCCGATCCACTCGGTACGCCTCCCTGGCCTGGTGGCCCACCAGGAGGTGATCCTCGGCGATCTCGGCCAGACGCTCACGATCCGCCACGACTCGATCGACCGGGAGTCCTTCATGCCCGGGGTACTGCTCGCGGTGCGCCGGATCGCGGCGCTCGAGCAGCCGTTCACTATCGGTCTCGAGCGTGTGCTCTTCGGTGACGGCGAGGACGTGGGATAATGGCCGCGATGGGGAACCTGGGGACGATCCTGACCGCGATCGTGACGCCGTTCGACGCGCAGCTGCGCGTAGACGAGGAGGCGTTCGTGGCGCTGATGCACCACCTCGCCGCGCACGGCTCGGACGGCTTCGTGGTTGCCGCCACCACCGGCGAGGCCGCCACGCTCACCGACGAGGAGCAGCTCGCCCTGATCGAGCTGGCGATCGCCGAGCGCCCAGCGGGCAAGACGATCGTCGCGGGCGCCGGCACCAACGACACGCGCCACGCGGTCCTCTTGACCGAACGCGCGAGCGCGCTGGGCCCCGATGCGATCATCTCGGTGACGCCCTACTACAACCGCCCCAGCCCGCTGGGCCTCAGGCGCCACTACGAAGCCGTTGCCGCCGCCACCGACAGGCCGATCATGCTTTACAACATCCCCAGTCGCGCGGGCACCAACATCGGCCCGGAGCTGCTCGCGGAGCTGGCGCAGATCGAGCACGTCGAAGCCGTCAAGCAGGCCAACGCGCAGGAGCTGCGGCTGATCGATGGGCTAGAGGTGTACGCCGGCGATGACAACTCGCTCGCGCGCACCCTCGATATCGGCGGGGCCGGCGGCGTCTGCGTCTCAAGCCACATCGTCGGAGACGAGATGCGCCGGATGGTCGAGGAGCCCGAGAACCGCGCCGCGATCGACGCAACGCTTCAGGACGTCTACCAGACGCTGTTCCTCACGTCGAGCCCCACCTGCACGAAGGCCGCGCTGAAGCTGCTGGGCCACAACGTCGGCGGCGTGCGTCTGCCGATAGTGGAGGCAACTCCCGAGGAGCTCGGGGAGGTGCGGGCGATGCTCGTTCGCCATGGGCTGTTGGCGCCTGGGGAGCCTGCCGCGGCGGGCGGGACCGGCGAGCATACGGGGGACGGCGAGACCTTGAGGGCCGGCAGGATCTCGGGCGCGGCGAGCGAGAACCCCACGCCCTCAGCACAGGCGCAGCACGCGTGAGCGCAAAGCTGCGCGTCCTTCCGCTCGGCGGCCTGGGCGAGATCGGCAAGAACATGACCGTCGTGGAGCACGACGGTCAGATCGTCGTGGTGGACGTCGGCCTGCGCTTCCCCACCCCGGAGATGGTCGGCATCGACCTGGTGCTCCCCGACTTCTCCTACCTGCGCGAGCGCGCCCGGGACATCGAGGCGATCGTGGTGACCCACGGTCACGAGGACCACCTCGGGGCGCTGCCGTGGGTGCTACGCGAGCTCGCTCAGCAGGGCGATCTCCCGCCGGTGTACGGGGGGGCGCTGACGATGGCGATGGCGCGCTCGAAGCTCGAAGAGCACAAGCTGCGCGACGTCGAGCTCTGCGATGTGGCCCCCGGCGAGGTACTCGATCTGGGGCCCTTCTCGATGGAGATGGTGCACATGACCCACTCGATCCCCGATGCGAGCGCGGTGGCGCTGGGCACGGAGCTGGGGACGGTGCTGATCACGGGCGACTACAAGTTCGACCAGACGCCCGTGGATGGGCCGCCTGCGGACGTCTCCCGCCTGGCGGAATTGGGGCGCGAGGGGGTGCTGCTGCTGTGCGGGGACTCCACGAACGTGGATCGCCCGGGCTTCTCCCCGTCTGAGTCCGGGGTGGGACCCCACCTGGAGGAGGTGTTCGCGCGCTGCGAGGGGCGGATCGTGGTGACGAGCTTCGCCTCGAACATCCACCGGGTGCAGCAGGTGGTGGACGCGGCGCAGGCGCTCGGGCGCAAGGTCGCGCTGGTGGGGCGCTCGATGCGCAAGAACGTGGGCATCGGGCGGACGCTGGGACACATCGAGGTGCCCGAGGGGATGCTCGTCGGACCGCGCGAGATCGAGGACTTCGCGGAGGATCGGATCGTGATCATCTCCACGGGCTCCCAGGGCGAGCCGCTCAGCGCGCTGCGGCGGATGGCCTACCGCGACCACCCCCAGGTGCAGCTACGCCGCGGGGACACCGTCGTCTTCTCCGCCACCCCCGTGCCGGGCAACGAGCGCGCGGTGAACGAGACGATCGACCGGCTCTACCACATCGGCTGCCACGTGGTGACACCGGCCGACGCGCCCGTGCACGCCTCCGGGCATGGCTACGCGGAGGAGGTGAAGCTGATGCTGAACCTCGCGCAGCCCCGCTACGTGATGCCCTTCCACGGTGACTTCAAGCGGCTGCGCCTGCACAGCCAGCTCGCGGAGGCGGTGGGGATCGCGCCGCAGGACATCTTCCAGGGGGAGAACGGTCTGCCGCTCGACCTCGATGAGCGGGGTGCCCGCTTCGGGGAGCGCGAGCAGTCGGGGATGGTGTTCGTGGACGGGGTGGAGATCGGCGACATGGCCGATGTGGCGTTGCGCGACCGGCGGATGCTCTCCGCGGACGGGATCTTCATCGTGGTGGCGACGATCGCCGAGCAGGACGGGCGCTCGGTGGCCGACCCGGAGGTGATCTTCCGCGGAGTGCCGTTCCTCGACGAGGCGGACCGGCTGGTGAAGGAGATCCGCGCCACCGTCGAGGAATCCCTGGCCCGCGCCGCCGAGGAGGAGATCCGCGAGGTGGACCTGATCCAGCAAACGCTCCACGACGATCTCGCGCAGCTAGTCTATGACCGACTGAAGCGGCGGCCGATGGTGCTGCCTGTGGTCGTCGAGGTCTGAAGAGGCCCCCTGCCCTACCGCCCGCCCCTCTTCAGAGCGCGGCGGGGCCCGGTGCGCGACCGCACAGCATTCGTGCAGCGCCGGACCTTCTTGACCTTCCCCTTGACCTTGACCTTGACCTGCTTGCAGGTCGCCGGCTTCACGGCGCTCGGTGCACCCGTGGCCCCCGGAGCGCCGACCGGACCTGCCGGCCCGATCGCGCCCGCGGGCCCGGTTGCCCCGGCCGTCGTGTGGGGGAAACCTAACGCGTGAGCAGGTCGGATCGGTCGGCGTGCGGCGGCGGCGCGGCCGTTTCGTGTGCCGGGGCGGCCGGCAGGCGCACGACGAAGCGCGCGCCGTGCGGGATGACGTTCTCCAAGACGACAGAACCTCCGTGCGAGGCGGCGACGGCGCGCACGATCGCCAGGCCGAGGCCGAAGGAGCCGCCGCGGTCGCCGGCGCCGCGGACGAAGCGCTCGAACAGCGTGGGGGCGAGATCGGCGGGGACGCCGGGGCCATGGTCTTCGACCGTGAGCACGGCGGTGTCGCCCGTGGTGGTAGTGGTAGTGGACACGGTTATCGCGGTCCCCGGCGGTGTGTGCCGTAGCGCGTTCTCCACGAGGTTGAGCACGAGCCGGAAGAGCTCGTCGTGGTCGCCGGGGACGACCGCGGGGTGGGCGTCGATCGAGAGCTCGTGCTCGCCGCTGAGGTGCCCCAGCTCGGCGGCGGCCTCGAGCGCAACCTGACCGAGGTCGACTGGCTGGCGGGACACGACGCGACCGACGTCGCTGCGGGCGAGCAGCAGCAGGTCCGCGACGAGGCGGCGCATCCGCCGGGAGGAGCGCAGCGCCGAGCGCGCCGCATCGCCCTGATCGCCGTGGAGGGCTTCCGCCAGCAGCTCGAGGTTGGCGAGCACGCTGGTGAGCGGGGTGCGCAGCTCGTGGGAGGCGTCGGCGACGAAGCGGCGCTGGCGGGCGAGCATCGCTTCGGTCTCGGCGTGGGCGTCGTCGAGCGACTGCCAGCATCCCCTGGAGGGTGCGGGCGAGCTCGGACACCTCGTCGTCGGCCTCGGACTGGGGCACGGTGGCGCTGGAGTCGCGGGTGCGGGCGATCTCGGCGGCGGTGGAGGTGAGCATCGCGATCGGCTGCATCGCGCGGCGGGCGATCATCGCGCCGGCCAGCAGCGCGAGGCCGCTGCCAGCGAGCGTGCCGAGCACGAGCAGCAGCTCGACGCGGGCGATCGTGGCCTGCACGCCCGAGAGGGGGCGCGCGTACTGGACGACGATCGCCCCCCCGATCGGCGACGGGAGCCCCTCGGCGCGTGCGTTCACGCGGTAGCCATCGATGTTGACTTCGTTCGCCAGGCCGAAGTTGGGCGCGTGCGCGGTGCTTTCCACGACCCGTCCCAGGGGGGTCAGGATCCGGATCGCTGCGTGATCGGAGGCCGCGTACTGAGCGAGGCTCGGGGGGCTGATCACGTGCAGACGGAAGCCTTCGGCCTCGTTGCCGCTGACGCTGAATCGCAGGATCCCCGCGAGGTCGTCCGCGGAGGCGGTGACTTCGCGGTTGAAGTCCGAGCGGATGCGGTGCACGGTGAGTGACCCGACGATCACCGCGAAGGCGCACAGGATCACGAACGTGAGCAGCGCGGAGACGCCCGCCAGACGGGTGCGGATCGGCAGCCGGTCGAAGGTCGCAGAGATGCGTGCGCCGACGGTCGAGGAGGAGGAAGGGCCGGAAGGGCCGCCCCACCCTCTGTTACGCACGAAGGACGTAGCCGGCTCCCCGGATCGTGTGCAGCAGGCGGGGCTCGCCCTCTGCCTCGAGCTTGCGGCGGAGGTTGGAGACGAACACCTCGATGGTGTTGGTGGTGGAGAAGGGGTCATAACCCCAGACCTCGTCGAGGAGGCGCTGGCGGGAGATCACGATGCGCTCGTTACGCATCATATATTCGAGCAGTTCAAACTCCCTCTGGGTAAGGTCGATGGCGCGCTCGCCGCGGAGGACCTCGTGAGTGTCGGAGTTCAGCGAGAGGTCCCCGACGCGCAGCGGCGCGGAGCCGCGGGGAGGGCGACGACGCAGCAGCGCGCGCATGCGCGCCAAGAGCTCCTGGCGCTCAAAGGGCTTGACGAGATAGTCGTCGGCGCCGGAGTCGAGCCCCTCCACGCGGGACTCCAGAGCGTCGCGGGCGGTGAGAATCAAAATCGGCACGTCGTCCTGCTCGCGCAGGGAGCGGGCGACGTCGAGGCCGTCGATCTTGGGCAGACCGAGGTCGAGGATCACGAGGTCGGGAGCGAAGGCGTGGGCCTGCTCGAGGCCCTGGGCGCCGTCGGGAGCGGTGCGGACTTCGTAGCCCTCCATGCGCAGCGAGCGCTGGAGCGCCTGAGCGATGTCCTCGTCGTCCTCGACCACGAGGACCCTGGGTGCACGGGAAAAGTCGTTCATATAAGTGTCTGTGTACCGATCTGCACTAAAGCGATGGTAAGCACTCTGAGCAGGGTCCGAGGGATTGGCGTCGAAGTTGCGCGTGTATGGCAGGCACTGCAGGCACTCGCAAGCGCAGCACGCGCAAAGCTCCGGCGCGGCGACGCTCAGTGGCCGGTGCTCGCTCGCGGCGGCGGGGCGGGCGTTATTCATCCATCTCGTGGCCGCCGCGACTGCCCCAGCTTGATCAACGTCAGCGAGATGTACTAGCGTTGGCCCTGATCGCAATCGGCGTATTTCTGGGCTTCGTGCTGTACGCCGGCGGAAGCACTGAAGCGGGCGGGCGCGTGGGTCACGCCCTCGCAGTCGCGCTCGGTTGGGGGGCGGGCCGCGCGCGGGTACTGGCGCCGATCGCGCTGGTGGGGGCCGGGGCGGCGATGCTGATGCGTCCGGTGCTGCCCGCGCTGCGACCACTGCGCACCGGCAGCATCTGCCTGTTCTGCGCGATCGTGTTGGCGCTGGCGGCGGGCACGCTGGGCGTGAGCGCAGGACAGGACGCGGGCGGCTCGCGGTGGTCCTCGCACTTCCTCCAGACGCGGGGGGGCGCGGTGGGGGAGGCGCTGTACGAGGTAACGCACAGGCTGGTGCAGCAGGTTGGGGTGGAGATCCTCGTGGTCTTCCTGTTCGTGGTGGGCTTGGTTCTACTGACCGGGGCCTCGCTGGCAGCGGTGCTGCGGGCGACGGGCAGCGGGATGGTGGACAGCACGCGCGTTCTGCGGACGCGGGTTGCGAAGTACAAGCCCTCTGCCGCGCAGCTCGTGCCGGGCGCTCTGGAGCCACTGCTACCACCTGAACCCGAGCCGGAGGAGTTGGTGGTCAGGGCAACCCACGTGGAGGCCCCTTCACTGGATGAGCCCCAGTTCGAGAACGAGGAAGAGATAGAGGAGGAAGATGAAGAGGAGCAGGAGGAGGCGCTCACCGGCGTGTCGGTAACCGACCCGGAGGACCTCACCCCACAGGGGCGGCTGCGCGAGCGAGTGACGGACGACCCGGACTTCGTCTGGCAGCTACCGCAGGCGAGCAGGGTGCTCTCGCGCTCGAGCGCCGAGCAGGCGCGCCCGGATACCGCCGGCCAGGAGCGAATCGCCGCAAGCCTGGTGGAGGCGCTGAGCCACTTCGGGGTGCAGGCGAAGGTGATCGGGACGGTGGCGGGCCCGCACATCACCCGCTACGAGCTGCGCCTGGCGCCGGGAACGAAGGTGGCGAAGGTGGCCCAGCTGAAGGACGACCTGGCCTACGCACTGGCGGCGACGGACATCCGCATCCTCGCGCCGATCCCGGGCAAGCAGGCGGTGGGGGTGGAGGTGCCGAACGCGAAACGGCGGATCGTGCGCCTGGGAGACGTCTTCCAGGAGCCCCCGGCGGACTGGTCGCCGCTGACGGTGTGGTTGGGCAAGGACGTGGCGGGCAAGGCGATCGGAGCGGACCTCGCGAAGATGCCCCACCTCCTGGTGGCGGGCACGACCGGCGCGGGGAAGTCGGGGGCGATCAACGCGATGCTGGCGAGCGTGCTGCTGCGCGCGAGCCCGCACGAGCTGCGCCTCGTGCTGGTGGACCCCAAGCAGGTGGAGCTCAACCACTACGAGTCGATCCCGCACCTGCTGACCCCGGTGATCACGAGTCCGCGGATGGCGGCGAACGCGCTGCAGAACCTCGTGCGGGAGATGGAGCAGCGCTACGGCACGATGTCGCTGGCGCGTACGCGCAGCCTGCCGGAGCTCAACAAGGCGCGCGAAGCCAAGGGCGAGCCGCCGCTGCCCTACATCCTGTGCGTGATCGACGAGCTCGCGGACCTGATGATGGTGGCGCCGGCCGACGTGGAGGACTCGATCATCCGCCTCGCGCAGAAGGCGCGCGCGGTGGGGATCCACCTGGTACTGGCGACGCAGAGTCCGCGGGTGGACGTGATCACGGGGATGATCAAGGCGAACGTGCCCTCGCGGATCGCGTTCGCGGTCTCCTCGCAGACGGACTCGCGCGTGATCCTCGACCAGAACGGCGCGGAGTCGCTGCTGGGCCAGGGGGACATGCTGTTCAGCCCGGTGGGCAGCTCACGCTTGCAGCGCATCCAGGGCGCCTACGTCGACGAGCCCCAGATCGCCAAGCTGACGGACTTCTGGCGCAAGCAGGGGGAGCCGGAGCTGCGCGAGGAGCTGCTGGAGGAGGTCGAGCCGACGGAGGGCGCGGAGGGCACGCCGGAGGAGTTCAGCCCCGACGAGGACCCCCTGCTGCGCGAGGCGATCGCACTGGTGGCGGAGATGCAGACGGCCTCGACCTCGATGTTGCAGCGGCGCCTGCGCCTCGGCTACACGCGCGCGGGGCGGCTCATCGACATGCTGGAGCGTCGCGGGGTGATCTCAGGCTACGAGGGCTCCAAGCCCCGTCAGGTGCTGATCGGCGAGGCCGACGTGCCACGTGTGCTGGCGGCGCTCGAGGAGCGCGCCACGGTCAGCGACTAGCCTTCAGAAACCATGCCCGAGATCGGAGCAACGCTGCGCGAGGCCCGGATGCGGGCCCGGATCGACGTGTCGGAGATCGAGGCGCAGACGAAGATCCGCGCGAAGTACCTGCGGGCGCTGGAGAACGAAGAGTGGGACCTGCTGCCGGGGCCGACGTTCGTGAAGAGCTTCCTGCGCACCTACGGGCAGGCGCTGGGGTTGGACGGGAGGGCGCTGGTGGAGGAGTACAAGCTCCACAGCGAGCACCCGGGGGAGGGGACGGAGCCGATTCAGCAGCCGGCGGTCTCCGCCTCCCGGCGCGCCCGCGTGCGCAGCGGCGGCAGCCCGCCGCATCGCCGCACCGGCGGGGGAGCGGGAGCCCGCCCGCCCGCCCCTGCGTATCAGGGTCCGTCGCGGGGCTACATGGCGGCGGTGGGCGCGGTGGGACTCGTGATCCTGGTGCTGGTGTACGCGCTCCTGTCGGGCGGCAAAAGCCCCTCCAACCCGACCGCGAGCACCCCGGCGCAGAGGACCTCGCACGGCGCTCGGGCGGGGGGAGCCGGGCGCGCTGTGCACAGCATGGGCGTGGCGGGCGCGACGGCGCAACTGGCGTCGCTGAAGCTGGAGCCCTCCGGGGAAGTGTACGCGTGCCTGATCGGCGATGGGCGCAAGCGGATCCCGGGCATCATCCTGACCCCGGCCAGCACGCTGCCCACCTACCACGCGCACCGCTTCGAACTGACGCTCGGCAACGACAACGTGACGCTGGTGGTGAACGGCAGACCGCAGACGGTGCCGGCGTCGGCGAGCGCGATCGGCTACGCGATCACGCGCACGGGCGAGCGGTCGCTCCTGGAAAGCGAAGAGCCGACGTGCAAGTGATTCGGTGAGCGCGCGCGCGGGCATCGTGGTGACGGGCACGGAGGTGCTGACGGGTCGGGTGGCCGACCGCAACGGCCCGTGGCTGGCGGACCGCTTGGAGGAGCTGGGGGTGGACCTGGCGCACATCGCGATCGTGGGGGATCGCCGCGAGGACGTGCTGGCGGCGCTGCGCTTCATGGCGAAGGAGGGCATGGACGTGGTGCTCACCAGCGGCGGCCTGGGCCCAACCGCGGACGATCTGACAGCTGCGGTGGTGGGGGAGTTCCAGGGTCGCGAGATGGTCCTGGACGAGGACCTGGAGGAGCGCATCGCGGAGATCCTGAGGCCCCTGTCCAAGCGTTGGCCGAACCTCGACATGGAGGCGATCCGGGTGAGCAACCGCAAGCAGGCGGTGATCCCCCGGGGTGCCACGATCCTCGACCCGGTGGGCACCGCCCCCGGCCTGGTGGTGGGACCCTCCGAGGGAGTCGCCGGCCCGACGATCGTGGTCCTCCCGGGCCCGCCGCGGGAGTTGCAGGGGATGTGGGAGGCGGCCGTTCAGACGGACGCCCTGCGCACGGCGCTCGCCGGCGCGACGGTGTACCGCCGTCGCACGCTGCGGCTGTTCGGGATCCCGGAGTCGGAGATAGCAGAGACGCTGAGGATCGCCGAGCGCGAGGGCGTTGCGCTGGAGCGCCTCGAGATCACGACGTGCCTGAAACGCGGTGAGATCGAGGTGGTGACTCGCTACGAGCCCATCGCGCAGGATTCCTACGAGGCGTTCGTGGCGGTGGTACGCGCGCGCCACGCCGACACGCTGTTCTCCGAGGACGGGAGCACCGTGGACGAGCAGGTGGCGGCGCTGCTGCGCGGGACGCGGACGATCGCCACCGCGGAGTCCTGCACGGGCGGGCTGCTCGTGGCTCGCCTTACGGAGCTCGCGGGCGCGTCGGAGTACGTGCGGGGTGGGATCGTGGCCTACAGCAACGAGGTGAAGGTCACCGGCGCCGGCGTCCCCGCCGAGCTGATCGAGCGCCACGGCGCGGTCTCCCCCGAGGTGGCGCAGGCGCTCGCCGAGGGCGCGCGTGTCCACCTGGGGGCCGACGTGGGCGTGGGCGTCACGGGCATCGCTGGCCCCGGGGGCGCCAGTGCCGAGAAGCCAGTGGGCCTGGTCTGCCTGAGCGTGGCCGCCCTCGGAGGTGCTTGCATCACGCGCTCGGTGACCCTCCCGGGCTCCCGCGCGGACGTGCGCGACCGCGCGTGCACGGTGGCGCTGCACATGGTGCGGCGCCTGCTCCTCGCGGACGCGGGCGCCTGAAGAGCGCGCCCACGAACGGTGCCACCCGGCCGTTTCCCGAGCTCAGTGGGAAACACACTCTTGTGCAGACATTGGCATGCTGGTACTACTCTACTCACGGGTTGGAATCGGACGTGTTGCAAGGGCGCGATAGTTCGCATACTTTACAAAAGCTCTCGGGCGCGCCTACCGACCTTTCCAGGCACCCGCGAGGCGTCCGGATCGTGACCTCCTCTCCACGCATTCGGATCGGTCGCAGGGGACGCCGGGCCAACAACCCGGCGTCCCCGCGACACCTCTACCGACGGCGCGCTCTTGCCGATCTCGCCGTAAAGCGCAGTTGCGATGATCACCGTTCGTGACCCGCGGAGCCGAAGCCAGGCTGTTCGTGGCGCTCGACCTGCCGGCCGAGGTGCGCGCGCGGCTCGCCACGTGGGCGCGCTCCTGCGCCGCGAGCGTGCGCGGCGCCCCGGCCGCCCTCGCCGGTCGTCCTCCCAGCGATCGAAGGAGCTCGAGATCCACGCCCACCCATAGCCGTCTGCGTCTGCTGGAGGCCGACATGCTGCATGTCACGCTCTGCTTCCTCAGCAGCCAACCCGTGGGGGAGATCGAGGCCATCTGCCAGGCGCTCGGTGCCGCGTGCGCCGAGGCTGAGCCGGTCGGGGAGCTCGCGCTGGGCGCCCCGCTGTGGCTGCCCCCGCGCCGGCCCCGTGCGCTCGCCGTGGAGTTGCACGACGACGCGGACGGCGCACTGCAAGCGCTGCACGGGGACACCGCCCGAGAGCTTGCCGCGGTCTGCGCCCTGGACTCGAGCCCAACCCACCGCGGAGCCGGCGAGGGCGCCGCGAGCGGGCGCTTTCGACCGCACGTCACCGTTGCCCGCATGCGCGCCGGGGAGGTCCCACGCGAGCGCACGCTCCCGCCCACGCCCCCGCTGTCGTTCCACCCGCGCTCGGTGACGCTGTTCCGCTCGTGGCTCACGCCCACCGGGGCCGTGTACGAGGGGCTGGCGACCCACGTTCTCGCGCCCCGCGACTGATCTGGCTCTGACCCCCAATCGAACAACTGTTCTGTCCGGGGCGGTCTCTAGCGTGTGCGTTCGATCAGATCCCGACTTCAGAGGAGCCAGACCATGCCCACCACGGACCAGGAGAAGGCCGCCAAGGCCCGCGACGCCGCGCTGAAGGGCGCACTCACGCAGATCGAGCGCGAGTTCGGCAAGGGCACGGTGATGCGCATGGGCGACGAGGGCGCCCAGGTGCGCGTCGCCGCGATCCCCACGGGCGCGCTCTCGCTCGACCTCGCGCTCGGCATCGGGGGCGTCCCGCGCGGGCGCATCGTCGAGGTCTTCGGCCCCGAGTCCTCCGGGAAGACCACGCTGATCTACCACGTGATCGCCGAAGCCCAGCGGCTCGGGGGCGTGTGCGCGTTCATCGACGCCGAGCACGCGATGGACCCCATCTACGCCAAGCACATCGGGTGCGACATCGACGAGCTGCTCGTCTCCCAGCCCGACTACGGCGAGCAGGCCCTGGAGGTTGCCGACATGCTCGTGCGCTCCGGCGCCGTCGACGTGGTGGCGATCGACTCGGTCGCCGCGCTGACCCCGCGCGTGGAGCTCGAGGGGCAGATGGGCGATCAGACCGTTGGCGGACAGGCGCGCATGATGTCCCAGGCGATGCGCAAGCTGGCGGGCAACCTCAACCGCACGCAGACCCTCTGCATCCTCACCAACCAGATCCGCGAAAAGGTCGGCGTGATGTTCGGCTCCCCCGAGACCCAGCCCGGCGGGCGCGCGCTGAAGTTCTACGCCTCCCAGCGCCTGGACATCCGGCGCATCGAGACGCTCAAGGACGGCACCGAGGCGGTCGGGAACCGTGTGCGTGTGAAGGTCGTCAAGAACAAGCTCGCCGCCCCCTTCCGCCAGGCCGAGTTCGACATCGAGTTCGGCAAAGGCATCTCCTCGACCGGCTGCCTGGTGGATCTCGGCATCGAGGACAACATCGTCACCAAGTCCGGCTCCTTCTTCTCCTACGGCAACGAGCGCCTCGGCCAGGGCCGCGGCAACGCCAAGGCCTACCTGTCAGAGCACCCCGCGATCGCCAAGGAGATCCGCGAGAAGATCTTCGCCGCGCGCGGCATCTCCCCCAATGGTCCGGCCGTGGCACTCGAGCCCGTGGCCGACACCGCCACCCCAGATGCAGAGGCCCCCGCCGTCACCGACCGCAGACCGCTGGACCGCGAGCCCGTAGCCGCCTGAGCTCACATCCCATCCGACGGCGGCCTTTGAGAGTGGATCGGCGGTCGCCCGGCGGCTATCTTGGTTGGGGTCATGCCGCGCTACCACGTCACCACCTTCGGCTGCCAGATGAACGAGCACGACTCCGAGCACATGAAGGGGATGCTCGAGGCGCTCGGCTACCGCGAGGCCGCCGAGCGCGCGGAGGCGGACCTGATCCTCTTCAACACCTGCTCGATCCGCGAGAGCGCCGACAGCCGCTTCGTCGCGCACCTAGGCGAGGCCAAGCGTCTGAAGCGCGAGCGCCCCGAGCGGATCGTGGGCGTGGGGGGGTGCTGGGCGCAGTCGGTCAAGGAGGAGGTCTTCGAGCGCTTCCCCTTCGTAGACGTCGCCTTCGGCCCCGGGCAGGTGCATCGCCTCGCGGAGTTCCTCACCTCCGAGTCGCTCACCGCCCAGGGGTACTTCGAGTTCGAGGGCTTCACTGGCCGCCTGCCCGCCCACCGCGAGCGCCCCTTCCAGGGGTGGGTGCAGATCAGCGTCGGCTGCAACTGCCGCTGCTCCTACTGCATCGTGCCCTCCACCCGCGGGCGCGAGGTCAGCCGCCCCTTCGAGGAGCTCGTGGAGGAGGTGCGCGGGATGGCCGAGGAGGGGGTGCGCGAGGTCACGCTGCTGGGCCAGAACGTCAACTCCTACGGGCGTGACCTGCGTCCGGGCCGCCACAGCTTCGCCGAGCTGCTGGGAGCGCTCAACGCGATCGAGGGCATCGAGCGCATCCGCTACACGAGCCCCCACCCCAAGGACATGCGCGAGGACGTGGTCCGCGCACACGCGGAGCTGCCCAGCGTGTGCGAGCACATCCACCTGCCCCTGCAGTCGGGCTCCAGCCGCATCCTCAGGGCGATGCGCCGCACATACGACCGCGAGCGCTACCTGGACCGGGTGGCGCTGATCCGCGAGCACGTCCCCGACGTCGCTCTCACCACCGACATCATCGTGGGCTTCCCGGGCGAGAGCGAGGAGGACTTCGCGCAGACCCTCGAGGTGGTGGAGCAGGTCCGCTACGACAGCGCCTTCACCTTCCTCTTCTCTGCGCGCCGCGGCACCGAGGCCGCCGAGATCACCGAGGGCCTCGTTCCCCACCCCGTCAAGGTGGAGCGCATGGAGCGCCTCGTGGGGGCCGTCCAGCGCCACGCCCGCGAACGCGCCCAGCGCTTCGTGGGACGCACCCTGGAGGTGCTCGTCGAAGGCCCCTCCCGCACAGACCCCGAGCGGCTACGCGGGCGCACCCGCCACAACAAGGTCGTCAACTTCACCGGCCTGGCGGCCCCCGGCGAGCTAACGCAGGTGCGGATCGCCTCAGCCACCAGCCAGACGCTCGCCGGCGAGGAGCAGTTGGTCGGCCGTCTGACGGCCGCGCGCGCCGGTTGATCGAGCGCCTCGATGTCGACCCCTACCGCGGCGCGGCGACCCGCCCGGCCTCCAAGCCACCTACTTCTTGCCGGAGAGGCCCGCCGCTTCGCTCAATATCGGCTTGCACTTCGCCAGAGCCACTTTGAACTGGCCCGAGCCGGCGGCGGAACCGACCGTGATATAGCCCTGGGAGTTCGGTTCGGGCAGGATGACGCCGTCGCTCTGAAAGCATTTCACCACCCGCAGCGCGACCTGCCGGCGGCGCTTGTCGGCGGGAGTGGGGGGACTTTCGGTGGTGGCGGTAGCAGCAGGAGTAGTACTCGGCGGCGGTGTGCTTTCAGTAGTGGTGGCGGGCGTGGACGCGACCGCGGCCGTCGTGTTCGTAGTCGATGAGCTCGAGGAGCCGCACGCCCCCAGCCCGAGGCAGGCGAGCAAGAGGACGAACGGCGTGATCGCCGCTGCTCCTCGGCTCCTGTTGGCGATGTGAGGCATTGGACTCCTTCGGGTATGGTCAGCTTGCCGGCGGATTATCCAATCGGCGGGCACGATCTTGGCCTCGCCGCCCTCTCTGACCGGTCCACACCCTCTGTGGCGATGCCGCCATGGCACGCATCTCCCCCTTGATCAGGGGGATTCGCGAGCCAAGACCGCACTGAACGCCGCATCGCCCGTCTGGCGTGAGTGCGCACCAGGTGTTTCCGATATCCCTCGGCCGCCTTAGCCCAGCGCGGCCTGCCTGCACTTCGCCAGCGTGGCCTGATACTTCAGGCTTTTGACAAGCTTGGGGTTGGCCTGGCCCAGATCCAGCGGGTTCAGTTTGAACCCATTCCGGGCGAGGCATTCATACACGAGGACAAGCTGACGGTGGGTGGTGATGCTGGGGGCCGTTCTTACCGGGGTGGGGCTAGTCGGGGTCGTGCTCGTCGGGGTCGTTGGAGTCGCTGCCGCCGTCGTGTGGGCGGTCGTCGGAGTCGACGCGCTTGGGGAAGATTCGCTAGAGGCGGATCCGCCGGAGGAGCTCCCGCACGCCCCCAGCCCGAGGCACGCGAGCGAGACGACCAGCGAGGCTACAGCCGCGGCCGCGCGGCCCCTGATCTCGATCTGTGGCATGGCACTCCTTAGTGGATCGTAGGATTCGCGGGCCGATTATCCAGCCAGCGTCCCCTCCTGCTGCGTCGCTTCCCTTCCCGCCCAAGCGGCCGCACATTGTGCGGATCGGACCACTCGAGGCCGATCCGCCCTGCAGTCAAAGGCTTCCGGGGCATCATGGATGGGCAGACAGGCGCCGGCCCACTCGGCGCGAGCGCGAAGAATCTGTTTCCGATTCACATACGGCGGGCCGCCCAGGAGGCGGCCCGCCGCACCTGCACCGACCGTACTGCTACTCGGAGGTGGGGCCCTGCCCCGGGGGTGCGCCGGAGTAGCCGGCGCCGGGGCTCGAGCCCGATTCGGATTCCGAGCTCGATCCAGAGCTCGACCCCTTGCCCATATTCGGGCAGTGGTGGCCGGACGGTGTCGATTTCGGTGCCGGGGTCGTCGTGGACGGTGTGGTCGTCGTGCCCGGCGTCGACTGGGTCGTTGTCGTACCCGTTGCCGTGCTGGACGATCCACTGGGAGCCGCGGCCGCGCCGGCGATTCCGGCCGCCGCGCCTCCCGTTGCCAGCGCGCCCGTGACGATTACTGCCCTGATCATCCCTGCCCTTCTCATAGCGAACCTCCTGTGGTCGGTGAGAGCGTTGCTTACGCCAACCATCCTGCGACCCGCGCCTAAGCGGGCCGCAACGCCCGTCTAAGCTCAGCCGAAGGAGTTCGTAGGAGCGCTCTTAGCTCAATGCCTGTCGCGATGGCCCGCGGCGATCGAGACCGCGAGCTTGTCGCTGCCCGTCTTGCGGGTGACGGCCGCCGCGAGCCCCGGGGCGGCGCCGGCGAAGACCGTGCCCATCCGCAGGGGCAGGGGTGCGACGTCCACCTCGGCGCGGTTGTGCTCGATCGCCTCGGCCACCGCGCGCGCCACGTCGCCCGGGCTGCGCGTGCCCACGCCCGGGGGAAGCTTCGCTCCAGAGTCCGCGAACAGGCCGGCGTCGCGAATGAAGCCGGGGCACACAACCGAGACGCCCACGTTCTGCTCACGCAGCTCCGGGCGCAGCCCCAGCGCGAAGCCGCGCAGGCCGAACTTCGTGGCGTTGTACAGGGAGCTCAACGGTGTCGCCGCCTTCCCCGAGAGCGAGGAGACGAACAGCAGGTGGCCCGCGCCGCGTCGTGCCATCGCCGGCGCCAGCGCCATCGCCATCGCGATCGGGGAGCGCAGGTTCACCTCGAGGGTGCGGTCGACCTCCTCCATGCTGAAGTCATCCAGGCGCCCCGAGCCCGGGAGCGCGGCGTTGGCCACCAGGATGTCAACCTCCCCCGCCTCGTTTAGCAGACGATCGATGTCCGCGCGGTCGCCCAGGTCCGCCGCGAGGGCCCGCGCGCCGAGCTCAGCCGCCTGCGCCTCGAGCACCTCCGTGCGCCGGCCCGTCAGGATCAGCCGTGCGCCGCGCCCGTTCAGCTCGCGCGCGATCGCGCCGCCGAGGCCGCCCGTGGCGCCCGTGAGCAGCACTGTCGATCCCGAGATCCTCACTTGATGTCAGCCTACGCGAATGCGGGTGATCGCGCTCTTTGGCCCCACCGGCGTCGGCAAGACCGCGCTCGCGGTCGCGCTGGCCGCGAAGCTGCGGGCCGCCGGAGAGGACCCGGTCGCGGTGTCCGCCGACGCGTTGCAGGTGTACAGCGGCCTGGAGACGCTCACCGGGGTCGCCTCGCCAGCCGAGCAGGCCGCGCTCGAGCACCGCCTCGTCTCCTTCCTGCCGCTCGACGCCAGTTTCAGCGCCGGGCAGTACGCCGCGCTCGCGCACGCCGAGATCGACGGGCTGCTCACCCGGGGCAGGCGCCCGATCGTCGTCGGCGGCACCGGTCTGTATCTGCGCGCCGCCCTCACCGAGCTGCACCTGCGCCCCCCGCCGCCCGAGGGGCTGCGCGAGCGGCTGACCGCCGAGCTCGAACGCCACGGGCCGGGTGCTCTGCATGCCCGCCTCGCACGGCAGGCGCCCTGGGCGGCGGAGGGCATCGACCCCGCCGACCGCCAGCGGATCGTCCGCGCCCTGGAGTCGCTAGAAGCCGGCGAGCTCGAGCCGCCCGAGGGCCCCTCGCAGCTGTGGAGCGCCGAGGTGCGCCGCCCCACACTGCTCGTCGGACTCACGATGGAGCGGGAGCGGCTCTACGAGCGGATCGACGCCCGCGTGCAGCGGATGCTGGCCGCGGGCGTTCGCGAGGAGGTCGTGCACGCCCACGCCGCCGGCGCGTCGGTCACGGCACGCAAGGCCCTCGGCTTCGAGGAGTTGCTCGCGGGGGATGTCGAGGCGATGCAGCGCCGTACCCGCAACTACGCCCGCCGCCAGCTCTCCTGGATGCGCAAGCTCGCCGGTGTGCGCGTGATCGACGTGACCGAGCGCTCGTCGCAGGACGTCGCGCAGGAGATCGTGGCGATCAACGCCTAGACTGCGGCGCCATGAGATTTGAGAAGTGGCAGGCGCTTGGCAACGACTACGTGATCGTGGAGGACGGCGAGCTGCCATTCGAGTTGACACCCGCGCGCATACGCCTGCTGTGCCAGGGCCATTTCGGGGTCTTCGCCGATGGGGTGCTGCGGCTGTCGCGCAGTGAGGACCGGAGCTTCGTCGCGCGTCTGCGCATATACAACCCCGATGGCTCCGAGGCTGAGCTGTCGGGCAATGGGGCGCGCGAGGCAGTTCTCTATCTCCGACGCCACAACTGGACCGACGAGGATGTCTTCTCGATCCAGACCGCTGCGGGTGCGATCACTCCGACGATCACAGGGCCGAACACCTGCCGTGTGGATATGGGCGTCGCACACATGACTTCACTCGATTTCCCAAGTGGGCCGAGCAATGGGCAGGGAGAACTGGAAGCCGCGGGACGCATGTGGCGCTTTCAGCATGTGTCGATCGGCAACCCCCAGTGCGCTATATACGTGTCTGATTTCACGGAGCTCGAAGCCCTGGATCTCGCCACGATTGGCCCGGCAATCGAAGGCCACCAGCTTTTCCCCAACCGCACAAACGTCTCCTGGTACACCGAGATCGATCCGAATCCCGTCCAGCCCGCCACCTCCGGCCGCATCCGCGCGCGAATCTTCGAGCGTGGCGCCGGACAGACCTGGTCCTCGGGCACCGGGGCCATCGGCGCGGCGGTGGCACACCATCTGCGTGGCGGGAGCGCCAACGCGCAACTCGTGACAGTCGGTTTGGCTGGGGGGGAGCTGCAGGTGGAGCTGGGAGAGGATCTGCAAATCAACCTGACCGGCGAGGCGCAACCCGTATTCGAGGGAACCCTCAGCGAGGACTTTCTAAAGGAGCTGCATGAAACCCAGTGAGCGCCTGAGCCGCATCCCGCCGTACCTGTTCGCCGAACTGGAGCGCAAGATCGCCGAGAAGCGGGCGGCGGGGGTGGACGTGATCAGCCTGGGCATCGGCGACCCCGACCGACCCACGCCGGCGCTGATCGTGGAGGCGATGCAGGAGGCCGTCACCGAGCCCGAGACCCACCGCTACCCCTCCAACCGGGGCCGCGCGGACTTCCGCGAAGCGATCGGCGACTTCTACGTGCGGCGATTCGACGTGGAGCTCGACCCCGACAGCGAGATCATCCCCGCGATCGGGGCGAAGGAGGCGATCTTCAACCTCAACCTCGCCTTCCTGGACCCCGGCGATGCCGCCCTGGCCTCCGACCCGGGCTACCCCGTCTACACGGGTGGCCCCCTGCTCGCCGGCGCGGACCCCGTCGCGATGGCACTCGTGCCCGAGCTCGGTTTCGTCCCCGACCTCGACGCGATCGCCCCCGCGGATCTCCGGCGCGCGAGGCTGATGTTCCTCAACTACCCCAACAACCCAACCGGCGCGCTCGCCCCGGAGGGCTTCTTCGAACGGGTGGTGTCGTTCGCGCGGGAGCACGAGATCCTGGTCGTGCACGACAACTCCTACTCGGAGATCGCCTACGAAGGCCACCGTCCCCCGTCGTTCCTGGCGACCCCCGGCGCGAAGGAGGTGGGGATCGAGGTCTTCTCGCTCTCCAAGGGCTACAACATGACCGGCTGGCGCTGCGCCGCGGTAGTCGGAAACGCCCAGGCGATCGAGACCTACTGGCGTCTGAAGACAAACATCGACTCCGGGCTCTTCGAGGCGGTGCAGCTCGCGGGCATCGCGGCGCTTTCCCCGGACACGGACGCCGAGGTGGCCTCGATGAACGAGCTCTACCGCATCCGCCGCGACCTCGTCTGCGAGGCGCTCGCGAAGGCCGGCGTGCACGTGACGCCGCCCAGGGGCACGATCTACGTGTGGGCGCCCGTTCCCGCGGGCTTTCCGAGCTCGGTGGCCTACTGCGAGCACGTGCTCGAGCGCACCGCCGTGGTGATCTCTCCGGGCAGCGCCTACGGCCCCAGCGGGGAGGGTTGGTTTCGCATCTCGCTCACCACGCCCGATGAGCGCCTCGCGGAGGCGGTGGAGCGGCTGGCAGCGCTCGCCGGCTGAGAGCCCGCCGCGGCGCACGGTGGCGTCCCTCTTTGCGGCGCCGGTCTGGTCGCTCCTACACTGTGGGGTGAATGGATAGAACAGCGCCCCGCGCGCGCCAGCGCGCACTCTGCATCGCGGCGCTCCCGGACGGGGACGAGAGCAGCGTGCGGGAGCTCCGGGAGCTGCTACGCACCGCGGGCGTGGCAAGCGTTGGGGAACTGGTGCAGCGCCGGGAGCAGCCCCACCCCAACACCTACCTTGGGCCGGGCAAGGTCGCGGAGGCAAAACGTGTGGCGCAGGAGTGCGACGCCAACGTGATCGCGTGCGATGACGAGCTCACGCCTCGTCAGGAGCGAAACCTCGAGGGCGAGCTCGGCTTGCCGGTGGTGGATCGCACTACGGTGATCCTCGACATCTTCGCGGCGCATGCGGCGAGTGCGGAGGGCAAGCTCCAGGTGGAGCTGGCGCAGCTGGAGTACAACCTCGCGCGGATGCGCGGCCTGTGGAGCCACCTGGAGCGTCTCGGCGGCGGGATCGGCACGAGGGGCCCGGGGGAGAGTCAGATCGAGACCGACCGGCGCCTCGCCCGCGATCGCATTGCGGCGTTGCGTCGGCGTTTGGAGCATGTCCGGGGCTCCCGTGCCACGATGCGCGCTGAGCGCGAGCGCGCGGCGCTGCCGACGATCGCGCTGGCGGGCTACACCAACGCGGGTAAGTCGACGCTCCTGAATGCGCTCACGGCGGTCCACGGCCGGCGCGCGGGTACGGGTGCCGGCCCGGAGGTGGAGGTGCGCGACCGTCTCTTTCACACGCTTGACCCGACGACCCGCACGATCCGTCTCGGCGGCCGTCCGCATCTGCTGACTGACACGGTGGGCTTTATCCGTAAGCTTCCTCACCAGCTCGTGGATGCCTTCGGGGCCACCTTGGAGGAGACGATCCGTGCGGATCTCCTGCTGCATGTCCTTGACGCTTCTGCGCAGGACGGGGAGATGGAGGCGATGCGCCATGCGGTGGAGGAGGTGTTGCAGGAGATCGGCGCCGATTCGAGCTCTCGGGTGCTTGTGCTCAACAAGGCGGATCTCCTCGAGGAGCCTGCCCGGCAAGAGCTGCGCTTGCGCTATCCCCATGCGGTGCTCGTAAGCGGCACCAGCGGTGAGGGCCTGGGGGATCTGGTCGAGCGGATTGAGCAGGAGTTGCGCCATACTCTCTGCCCGTTGGAGTTGCTGGTGCCCTATGCGAATGGTTCGAGTCTCGCGGAGTTGCATGAGCTCGCCGGCGAGCTTGCCCGTCGCGATACTCCCGAGGGTGTTCATGTGTGGGCGCTTGTCCCTGTCCGTCTCGCTGCGCGCTATGCGCGCTTCGCAATCGCCTGAGCCGCTCGGCCCGGACGCGCGGCGCTCTCTTTGTGCCTCCTGGCGACGTGTAGGACAGCGCTTGGGTGCGGGTCCGACCATGATCTCAGGGAGGTCCGCGGGGCTTACAATGCTCGGACAAGCCTTATTCGGAAACATTTTTCTCCTTCTCGGAAGGCTCTCAATGCGAGTAAGAAACAACCCCTTGTCAAAGTAGTGGCGAGGGAGTACTCTGCTGGTGCAGTCTTGAGTTGGGCTGTCGGTCGCGGAGCGTCCGTCTGGTTCGGTGGAGAGGCTGAGAAGGAAGCAGAAGAAGGAAGTAGACATAGCCGGTGTCGTGGCGTCTTTGCTTTGAAGACGGGCGTTGCGAGGTCGGTAAACCGACTCTAAGGGAAAAGGAGTAGTACGCATGAAGTATTTGAAGATGGTTTTCGGGCTGGCTCTTGTGGCTGGTTTGATGTCGGTTGTGGCGTCGCCTGCGATGGCGGTGCCGAGATGGGTGCATTGCGTGAAAGTCGAAAAAGGCAAGTGGTTGGATAACAATTGCACTAAAGCAGGTGAAGGCACATGGGAAACCAAGGAACTCGTCGGGACTAGCGAAGTTACCTCCAGCGGCGAACTCGAACTGGAAGACTCAAAAGCCACAGGTGGAGCTGTGGACGTGAAGTGTTCAGGGACTAATCTCGGTTGGGTAGCTAACTTAGCAAATGGCACCGCCGGCGAGGATGGGGTCTCCAGTATAAATGTAGTAGTCACAGCATGCACGTTCATCAAAAAAGGTGCCTGTGAAGTCCTTGAAGAAGTTAAAGCCGTAAATCTTCCATGGGGAACCAGACTCGTAGAACACGGAAGTGAAGTTAGAGACGAACTAGTAAGCGGTAGTATTTCAGGAGGGCCTGGGTGGTCGGTTAAGTGTAAAACTATTCTAGGATCCGTAACGGATGTATGTACAATCTCAGGCAGCACGCAGAATGTGAGATCAAACAGAGCTACCGGTAAGACAGAATTTATATTCGATAAAATATCGGAAGAAGATCCAGCTACATGCACTCAGGGCGGAGCAAAAGCTGGGTTTGTTAGAGGGACGATCTTCCAGCAGTTAAGAAGTGGAAATGGGTTATGGATTTTAGCTCCTAATTTAGGAACCTGATGTAGAGTAGGCTGACGTTGAAGAGGGCTGGGTGGGCTTGGGGTTTGTCCAGGCTCACCCGGCTGTTGGTGTGTCGAGTTGGGTTGGGTGTGGGCTTTGTCTCTTGGAGTTTGAGGCGGAGTGGAGAGGTTTGATTTGGTTGGGGAGGCTCGGAATGGGGAAGCTGTCATCGTCGTTAGCGGGCGGGCTTGAGTGGCGTCGTGTTTTGCTGGCGGTTGCTGGGTTGCTCGTGTTGGGTGTGGGTTTCTTCTCGTTGAGCGCTCCGGCTTTTGCTGAATTCGTGAGGCCTTTCCAGTCGGCCGTGGTAGGTACGCCGACTGGGCCCTCCGGCGAACTGGTTCCTTTCGGTAAACTCGGGTGTGTCGCGATTGATACGGGGGAGGGCGGGAATCTTAATGGAAACTGGTGGGTCGGTGACGAGAGTAATAGTGTCTTTGATGAATTTAGCTTTTCGAATGAGTTCCTCAAACAGTTTTCAATTAGTCCGTCGAGTAGGACGGAAAGTTGTGTCTTTGATGATTTGAGTCAGGAATTCGTTTCTGTTGGGTCGTTTGAATGGGTTGCTGCTGATAACTCGGGGGGGCCGGATAACGGTGATCTATATTACGGGCGCTCTGGGAATCCCGAAATAGGGGGGTCTGTGACGCGAACGGGGCCAGAAGGTGAGCCTGCTGATTTCACGTGTTCGGCTCCTGGTTCGGCAGAGTATATTAGGAATGGGGATGAATTGATCGGTAAACCGGAGTGGGAAGGTGAGCCTGCTGAATCTTGGGGTCCCGGTGTGAGGACACCTGTTGAAGGCGTAGCTGTTGACTCTGGAAGCAGTGCGTTTGCGGGTGATATCTATGTGATTAATAACAAGGGTAATCATAGTCTCGAGGTTGATGTGTTTACGTCGTCTGGGTGTTTCGAACGGGCTATCACAGGGACAAGGATAGTAGAAGGGAAAGTAGAAGAATTGTTCGTGCGCGGCTTGTTTGGTGTTGCGGTGGATCCTAGTGATGGGGATGTTCTGGTCAAGGGAGAGACTGAGAGTTCTGGGTGGGTTATTGGGGAGTTTAACCCGGAGGGTGAATTGCTTGGTGAGCTTACTGGTCGTTCGAAGACTGATAAGTTCGGGAGTAAGGATCCTGAGGGTGGTATTGCTGTTAATGCTGAAGGGGATCTTTATGTGGCTGGGGATGAAGTGACGGAAGATGAAGGGCATGTGGTGGTTAGTGAAAGGAATGTGGTTGATGTGTTTGGGCCGGGGGCGTATTTTCCGGGTGCGGTGACGGGTGGGGTGAGTAGTGTGCGTGCGGGTGGGGGGGCTGTGAAGTTGAGTGGTGTGGTGAGGGGGGCTTTTAATAACATTAAGGGTGAAGATCTTGCTTTGTCTAAGTGTTATTTTCAGTTTGTTAGTGAAGAAGAGTTTCAGAAGAGTGTCGGGGAAGGTAAGGGTGGTTTTTCTAGTCTTGTGCCGGGGGGGGCGGGGTATGAAGTTCCGTGTGTGTTTGCGGGTGGGGGGAGTCCGGTAGGGGAAAGGTTGGGGGAAAGGAATTATGAAGTTGGTGCTGAAGTGGGTGTTGGTGGTTTTGTGCGTGGCGGGGTTTATCGTTATCGGCTTGTGGCTGGAACTAGTGTTGTGGAACATGGGGGTTTGAAGGAAGGTGAAGCTGAATCGTTTGTGGCTCCGGGTGCTCCGTTGGTGGTTTCGATGTCTGTTGGTGGTGTTTCGTCGTCGTTTGCGGATTTTCGTGCTGAGGTCGACCCGGTTGGTGTGGATACGTCTTACTGGTTTGAATATGTTGGTGGGTCTGGTGTTCGTGGGGAAACTCCGGCGGTGGATGTTGGTTCGGGTGATCGTGGTGTGAGTGTGGTTCAGCGGGTGGGTGGCTTGTCGCCGGGTACGTCTTATCGGGTTCGGGTGGTCGCGAGGAACGCGGCTGGTGTTACGGTTGGTGTGGGTGGTTCTGAAGCGTATGAGGTGTTTGCGACTTTGCCTGCTTCTGCGGTGGGGTTGCCGGATGGCCGTGGGTACGAGTTGCTGACGCCGCCTAATAAGGGTGACGCGGAAGATATGTTTGGTGTTTTGAAGGACGAAATATTTAGCGAAAATCTCGAAGCGGGGTCGTCGTCTGCGGATGGCGGGGAATTTCTTTTCCGGTCGAAATCGGAGTTTGGGTCGTTTCCTGCGTCGGGCGAGAACTTTTATGCGTTCTCGCGTGGTAGTGGGGGTTGGCCGTTTGGTTCGGGGGCGTCGCCGGCTCTTGGGATTCAGAGTTTGCAGTCTGTGGTGCATGGCCCTGATGGTTTTTCTGTGGTTGGGTTGACTGATTCTGTGGGGGGAGGACTCGAAAACCAGCTTCGGGATATTTTGGTTGGCCCGTTCGGCGGGCCGTATATGACTGTGATGTCGTCTACGTCTTTGTTTACTCAGCTGGTTGGGGCGTCGGCGAATATTGATCGTGTCGTGGTGGAAAGCAATGATCATGCGATGCCGACGGAACCGTTGCCGCTTTGTAGCGCGCAGGAAGAACATCTCGTGGAAAAACAGGAACGCACGATCCCGTCTGATAGCGGGAGTAATGACTTGTATGAGTGGCTGGCTGGCCGGCAGTGCTTGTCGTTGGTGAACGTGAGGTCGGAATCGGAAGGTGGCGGGCTCGTCAGTGAGTGCGGCGCGGATCTCGGCCAGGGTTCGGCGCGCGCTGGCAGCTCGCATGGCGCGGTCTCGGGTGATGGTTCGGAGATCTTCTTTACGGCACCGGACCCCTCAGCGGAAGGGCCCGATTGCTGGCGGGTAAGCGGGACCGTGGATAACAATACTTTCGCTCCTCAGGTTTATATGCGTTTCGAAGAAAAGGTAGCCGGTGAATCAGAAGGTGTATTGAGCACCGTTGAGGTATCGGGGCCCGGGCAGGGTGTTCATCCTCCGGCGACGTACCCGGCTGCGTTCGTCGGAGCATCCGAAGATGGCTCGAGGGTATTCTTCGTGACGAAGACGGAGTTGACCAGGCGGGCTGTGGAAATGGGTACGCAGGGGCTCGAGCTTTACGAGTACAACGTGCACGGCAGCGAAGAAGCAGCGAACTGGTGGGAACGGAAGCTCGTACTTGTCTCGGCGGGAGAAATGGAAGGAGTGGACGGCGTCGCCACGAGCGTCCCGGCGGTCTCGGCTGATGGCTCGACGGTCTACTTCAATGGCACGGGAGAATTGACGCCCGGGTTTGCCGATGGTCTCTATCGTTATGATACGGCGACGGGGAAGACGACACGAGTAGGGCAGGGCGATGGTTACCCAGAAGGCCCGGTCAGCCTAGACGTCGGCCTAGACATCGGCGCGAACTATTACACGACGCGCAATGGACGGTTCCTGCTGTTCGGGTCGTCAGGCGATGTTACGGGTTATGCGTCTAATGGGGTGAGCGAGCTTTATCGCTATGACGCCGACAGCCCGATGTCGGAGGGTGTTCCGGGTGTGCAGGACAACCCGGTGTGCGTGTCGTGCAACCCGAATGGCACGTCGCCGTTGGCTGGCTCTGAGTTCGCCCGGTCGCCGTTCGTTGATGGTAACCCGGCGGGTACTGCGCCGAGGCCGATCTCCGAAGAAGACAGCGAAGGCCCGCAAAAAGGCAAGAATGATGGCAGCTACGTGTTCTTCGATACCGCGGAATCGCTGGTGCCGCAGGCAACGAACGGCAAGGTCGACGTGTATGAGTGGGAGACCGACGGCACGGGGTCGTGCAAGGAAGTAAACGGGTGCGTGAGTCTGATCGGCTCGGGCCAGGACCCGTTGAGCTCGTTCTTCCTGGACTCAAGTGAAGATGGGTCTAATGTGTTCTTCGGTACTCATGCGCGGCTTGTGCCGCAGGATACCGATACCGATGGCGACCTGTACGACGCGCGTATCTGCGAACCGGAAAACGGGAACCCCTGCATCCAGCCGCCGGACGTGGAAAACAACCAGTGCGAAGGCGACGCGTGTGATAACCCGCCGCCCGCGCCGACCGAACAGACACCCGCGATGCTCACGTTCTCAGGCCCCGGCAACCCACCGGCCACACCCGAACCCAAACCAGAAGTCAAGAAGACGTGCCCGAAAGGCAAGAAACTAAGCCACGGCAAATGCGCCCGCGACAAGCCCCGGAGAACCGGAAGCAAAAGCAAGAGCAAAAGCGCCCGCCGGCCAGAAAAACCAACGGCGGGCGGAGGGCCGGCAAATGAGGCGTCTACTGCTACCGGTCGTGTCTGGCGTTGTAGTGTCGTTGCTCTTTGTGGTCTCGCCCGCTCTGGCTGTTACCGGGGGTCCGCAGTGGACGGTCACGGCGGTGTCCGCTCCAACGAACTTCGTGCCGGGCGAGGAATCGGGCGATGACGTGTATAGGGTGATCGTGGAGAACACCGGCGGCGCAGCGAGCGAGGGCACGGTGACGGTCACCGATGTCTTGCCCGCGGGCGTGACACTCGACCGGGCCGGCGTCAAAGGCTTTGTCTTGAGCGGCCACCTCCGTGAAAAGGAACTCGTCACGCCGCTGAGCTGTGAAGGCCTTACATGCGCATATGAAGGCACTGTGGTCCCGGACGAGACGCTTCTCGTGACGATCCCCGTCGATGTGTCAGCGAGCCCTCCGTCATCGTGCGAAGTCCCGGCGCCGGCAACGAGCTGCGTCACCAACATGGTGCGGGTCTCTGGCGGCGGCGCTCCCGACGCGATGATGCAAACACCGACAGTGATCGGCTCCGAGCACGCGCCTTTCGGGATCGCCTCGGGCTCGGTCACGGCGCAGCTCTCGAGCACCCAGGCCGGCGCGCATGCGGATCTAACGACGAGCTTCGGTTTCGACACGATCGCTGAAGACGGCAAGCTCGCCGCTAACCCGAGGGAAACGGTAGTCGAGCTTCCACCGGGTTTCGGGGGCGACCTCTCGGATACCCCGACGTGCTCGGCTGCCCTGTTCTTGCACGAAGAATGCCCGATCGGGACACAGATCGGGATCGTGACGATAACGACGAACGGGGGCGCCACGGTGTTCGCCGAGCCGATATATAACCTGGCGCCGGAGCCCGGGGACGTCGCGAAGCTCGGGTTCGTGCTCGCCGCGTTGTATGTCGAGGGCGATGTGACCGTTCGCCCTGGCGACTACGGGCTCCAGACGAGGTTTCAGAACATCAAGGCAGCCGCGGGTATCCCGTTTGACAATATCTCGGCCACTATATGGGGGGTGCCGACCGCCGCGATCCACGACCCGTGGCGGTGGAACCCGAAGAATGGCGGTACTAGCGGCGAATACGGGGTGTCCTCGACCGACGCGCTGGTGCCGTATCTGGCCAGCCCGACGTCATGCGCCAGCGAACCGCTGCAGGTAGGCATCTCGGTGAGCTCCTACGAAGAACCCCATGCGCCGCCGGTCAGTGCGAGCGCGCCGCTTGCTTCGTTCGATGGCTGCGACCGGCTGGGGCTACCCTCGACGTTCACGGCCACGGCGACAACGACGCGTGCGTCCGCGGCGACGGGACTAGACGTCGAACTCGGCGTGCAGCAGACCAACGAAAGCCCGGAAGGCCTCGCGTCCTCCGCACTGAACAAGGCCGTCGTTACGCTCCCGGAAGGGATGACGGTCAACCCCTCGGCCGGAGCGGGCCTCGGAGCATGCACCCAGACGGAGTATGAAGAAGAAGAACTCGCAGTCTCTCAGGAAAGGGGCTGCCCGAACGACTCGAAGCTCGGGACGGTACGGATCAAAACGCCCGCGCTTGACGAAGAAGGCACCGGGTCGGTGTATATCGCGACACCCTATGACAACCCCTTCAGCGAACCCGACCATCCCGACGGGTCGCTGCTCGCGTTGTATGTCATCGCGCGGTTCCCCGAGCGAGGCGTAGTCGTCAAGGTCGCGGGGAAGGTCAGCGCCGACCCGCTGACGGGCAGGCTCATCACGACCTTCGAAGGTGTCCCGTTGAAGAACGCCCCATCGCTCGCGGGCCTACCACCCGTCCCGTTTAGCCTGTTCACGTTCAGCTTCCGCCAGGGCGAGACCTCGCCGCTGGTAACCCCGCCCGTATGCGCCAGCTACACGGTGCAGGCCAAGCTGACGCCGTGGTCTGACCCCGGAGACGAACTAGCGGACACGAGCTCGGCGTTCGCGATCACAAGCGGATTCGAAGGCGGCGCCTGCCCCACAGGCGGCATCCCGCCGTTCAGCCCAGGAGTATCCGCGGGCACACTCAACAACGCCGCCGGCTCCTACAGCCCATTCGACCTTCACATCACTCGCAACGACGGCGAACAGGAGATCACCGGGTTCTCCTCCCAGCTGCCACCCGGCCTCGTCGCGAACCTCACAGGAGTCCCGTTCTGCCCCGAAGCGGACATCGCGCTAGCCCGCGAAAAGACCGGCGCGCAAGAGGAAACAGAACCCTCCTGTCCCCCCGCGAGCCAGATCGGGCACCTGGAAGCCGGCGCCGGCGTCGGCGAGATCCTGGCCTACGCCCAGGGGAAGATCTACATGGCCGGCCCCTTCGGAGGCGCACCGTTCTCGATCGCCGCGATCACCTCCGCAAAGGTCGGCCCGTTCGACCTCGGGACCATCGTCGTACACCTACCCCTGCAGATCAACCCCACGACCGCTGCCGTGAGCATACCCGCAGGCGCAGCCGACCAGATCCCGCACATCATCAAAGGGATCGTGATCCACGTCCGCGACATCCGCGTCTACATCGACAGGCCCAACTTCACGCTGAACCCGACCAACTGCAACCCCATGACATTCTCCGCGACCGTGATCGGATCCGGCGCAAGCTTCACCGACCCCGCCGACGAGGACCCCGTAACAGTCACCGACCCCGCGCAGGCCGCCGACTGCGCGAACCTCACATTCAAACCCACCTTCACCGCCAGCACCTCCGGGAAAACCAGCAAACTCAACGGCGCGAGCCTCACCGCGAAACTCGCCTACCCCAACGCACCACAAGGAACCCAGGCAAACATCGCGAAAGTCAAAGTCGAACTCCCCAAGCGCCTACCCTCCCGGCTCACAACACTACAGAAAGCCTGCACCGAAACCACCTTCAATACCAACCCCGCCACATGCCCCACAGGATCCATCGTCGGCACAGCCACCACCATCACACCAATCATCCCCACACCACTCACAGGCCCCGCATACTTCGTCTCCCACGGCGGCGCGAAGCTCCCCGAACTCACCTTCGTCCTCCAGGGCTACGGCGTCACACTCGACGTCCACGGCGAAACATTCATCAGCAAACAAGGCATCACGACCAGCACCTTCAACAACATACCCGACGCCCCAGTCGGCAGCTTCGAACTCAAACTCCTCCAAGGACCCCACTCCGCCCTCGCAGCCAACGGAAACCTCTGCAACGCCAAACTCACCATACCCATCACCATCACCGCACAGAACGGCGCCACAACCCACCAAAACACCAAAATCACAACCACCAACTGCCCAAAAAAAACCAAACACAACAACAAAAAACCAAGAAAAACCACCAAAAAACACAACACCAAAACAACCAGCTAAGGCTCAGCCAGAGACTCTTTGCACAGACCCCGAGATGGTGGAGCTTTCCAAGGCGAGGAGGAAGGAAACATAAAGACATCAGCAAGGCAGCACACCATCTCTAACGACGAAAGGACAGCAACATATGATGTCATACATCTGGAGACACATCAACGCGACGAGTATCGTGGCCTTTATCGCTCTTATCTTTGCAATGACAGGCGGCGCGCTCGCCGTGAACGGCACCAAGGCCATCGCCTCGGCCCGGCCCAAGGCCGCCGTCGCGACGGCGGCCAAGACCAAAAGCAAAAGTAAAAGCAAGACTAGTCCGAGAGGCCCCGCCGGCCCCAAGGGAGCAACTGGAGCGACAGGTCCAGCCGGAACCACAGGGCCCACAGGCAGCACCGGGCCAGCAGGACCCCAGGGTAGCCCCGGCACAAGCGGAACTAACGGCACAAACGGAACTGGAACTAATGGCCAGAGCGTAACGAGCACCGAATTCTCAGGAGAAAAGGGAAAATGTAAGGAAGGCGGATCCGAATTCACCTCCGCCAGCGGCAAAGCCTATGCATGTAACGGCTCGCCCTGGACTGCCGGCGGCACCCTACCCTCCGACAAGACAGAGACAGGCGCGTGGAGCATCTCGGTCGACAAGGAAAGCAAGGCAATAGGCGCCATCTCATTCACGATCCCACTAGCCAAAGCACTCGGCGCAGCAGAAGTACACTACGTCAACGAAACAGGCACCGAACAGGTCACCTTCACCGGGCCACCCTCCTACGAATTCAAACTAGAATCAACAGCCAGCTGCCCAGGGACAGCCGCCGAACCGGCAGCCACACCAGGCAACCTCTGCGTATACCAGAGGTGGGCGGAAGGCGTAGAAAATATAAGCGGATTCACGAAGGCCTTTATATATCCTGCCAACGATAATCCACTCGAACTCATACCAGGTGCTGCCATGACAGGCGCACTCGTCGCGTTGAAATCAGCAGAAGTAGAATCGGTCTTCGCCAGCGGAACATGGGCAGTCACCGCACCATAAATCGCGAAGCCAAAACTCAGAGAAAACAACGAGCACCACAATAACGACAAGAAGAAACCCACCACACAACAACTCCAACCGGGCATAGGACACGCCCCAACAGGGCCATCCTCCTGGGCGCCACCCACTACGGGCGGCGCCCAGGAGACACCCTCTGAGCTCTGCACATCGCGATCATCTTCCCGCTCCTCGAACGACAGATACTGACCCGAGGGCCGAGCAAGCATGAACGTTGGCATACCGCTACGTTCTCGAAACCACCGACTGCCTGCCGCCTGGGACGCGCCGACAGCCAGCGCAGCGTCTCACTGCTCAAGCCCCTTGGCTATCTCACACCAAACAACCGCTCCACATCCCGACGAAGCGAAGGCTTCCCCGGCGACTTCATCGGCGCCCTGCCCGTCAACTCCGTCATCCACCACACCCACCGATCCCCAGGGATCCAGTGTGGGGACCCAACAAGGGGACGAAGACTCCCACAAAGCCTTATCAGAAACACTTCGAATACTCAGACCCGCAGTTGGGGCGAAACCTACAATAGGTGCCTGCATATCATTGACAAACTGTTATGATGGCCTCCGTCAATCTCGAAGTCTAGCCCGGCATGATTCGCATCGTGGTCCGTAGCAAGGCTGAGAAGAACAGACATCGCAGCGTCCTTGCTCTGAAGACGAGCGTTGCGAAGTCGGTAACCACCCTAAGGGAAAAGGAGCAGTACGACATGAAGTATCTAAAGATAGCGCTTGGGCCGGTCCTCGTGGCTGGCTTGATGTCAGTCTTGGCGTCGCCCGCGATGGCAGTACCGAGATGGGTGCACTGCGTAAAAGTCGAAAAAGGCAAATGGTTGGACAACAATTGCGCTAAAGCAGGTGAAGGCACATGGGAAACCAAGGAACTCGTCGGGACCAGCGAAGTCACATCAAGCGGCGAACTCGAAATGGAAGACTCAAAAGCCCCGGGCGGAGCTGTAGATCTCGAGTGCGCAGGGACAAGCAAAAGGATGGGTCGCTAACTTAAAAAGCACGTCTGAACCGGGTGAGGGCGGTGTCTCTACGATAACCACCATCAAATGTACAGTTATAAAAAAAGGTGCCTGTGAAGTCCTCGAAAGCGTTGAAGCTAGACATCTTCCATGGGGCGGCAGACTCGTGGAAAGAGGGACTGAAGTCAGAGGCGAAAGCGTGAATGGTAGTAGTTCAGGGGCTCCTGGTTTTTTGTACAAATGTAAAACCATTATTGGATCCGTAACGGATGAATGCACAGGCAGTGGCAAAACTGCCAACGTGAGAGCAAATAGAACCACTGGTAAGATAGAAGGAATAGCTGACGAAATAACGGAAAAAGAAGGGGCCTCATGCACCCTGGGCGGAGCAGACTCCCAAAGGATTCGCGGGACTGGCTTCTCACAGTTAAGCAGCGGAAACGCGTTATGGGTGTTAGCCCCGAATTTAGGAACATGATGTAAAAGGAGTTTGAAGGAGTTGGGTGGGTCTGGAGTTTGTCCAGGCCCACCCGTCCGCAGCGTCGACCTCTATGCTGACGTAGCCTTCAGGCCCGCTCCAGCCCCGTCGTGGTGCCGATAGCTCTGGTGGGGAGTATCGCGTGCTCCTCTCTGGCGTGCTCACCGAAACGCTTTGTGCGTCCGGGTGTGGCCTAAAAACTCGACCCGCCGGAGCCGGTCGGGTACTGAGCGTAGGAGGAGCTACCTCCAATCCGGCTGACACCGCAGTCGAGGATGACAGCCGTTTGGGCGACCCTCGACGCTACGCCCCCACCGTCGCAAGACCGTTGTACTCACGCTATGCGAGTGGCCCGCTCACGGGCCGCCCACTGGGCGCAGACATGGAGCAAGGGTATTGGCGGCGCGGCGGGAAATTACGATGCCGGACAGCGGCGACTCGGGCATGGGCCAGGCGCGACCGGAGGCCTGCGAGAGTCGGGGGTCAGCCTTCCAACTCGGTGAAGACCTCGGCGGCGGGGCGGGTGCGCCTGGCGGTGAGATCCGCATAGGCGGCATCCATGGCGTCGAGCCGTCTTGCTCGTGATTGCATTGCGGCGTTGCGTCGGCGTTGGAGCGTGTTCGGGGCTCTCGTGCCACGATGCGCGCTGAGCGCTGCTGACGATTGCGCTGGCGGGCTACACCAACGCGGGCAAGTCGACGCTGCTGAATGCGCTCACGGCGACGCGCGGGCGCCGGCGCCGGCCCGGAGGTGCGCGACCGTCTCTTCCATACGCTTGACCCGACGACCCGCACGATCCGTCTCGGCGGCCGCCCGCATCTGCTGGCTGACACGGTGGGCTTTATCCGCAAGCTCCCCCATCAGCTCGTGGATGCCTTCGGGGCTACCCTGGAGGAGACGATCCGAGCAGATCTCCTGCTGCACGTCCTTGACGCTTCTGCGCAGGAGGCGGATCTCCTCGAGGAGCCTGCCCGGCAAGAGCTGCGCTTGCGCTATCCCGATGCGGTGCCCGTGAGCGGCGCCATGGGTGAGGGCCTGGGGGATCTGGTCGAGCGGATCGAGCAGGAGTTGCGCCACACTCTTGCCCGTTGGAGTTGCTGGTGCCCTATGCGAACGGTTCGAGCCTCGCGGAGCTGCACGAGCTCGCCGGCGAGCTTGCCCGTCGCGATACCCCCGAGGGTGTCCATGTGCGCGCGCTCGTTCCCGCCCGTCTCGCCGCGCTACGCGCGCTTCGCAATAGTCTGAGCCGCTCGGCGGATGCGCGGCGCCCTCGCTGCTCCTCCCGGTTTCCGGCGGTGCGCCAGGACGGTGCCCAGTGCAGGCCCGACCGTGACCTCAGGGAGGTCCGTGGGGCCTACAAAGCTCGGACAAGCCCTATTCGGAAACATTTTTCTCCTTCTCGGGAGACTCTCAATGCGAGTAAGAAACAACCCCTTGTCAAAGCAGTGGCGAGCGAGTACTCTGCTGGTGCAGTCTTGAGTTGAGCCGTCGGTCGCGATGCGTCCGGCTGGTTCGGTGGAGAGGCTGAGAAGAAGCAGAAGAAGGAAGCAGATATAGCCGGTGTCGTGGCGTCTTTGCTTTGAAGACGGGCGTTGCGAGGTCGGTAAACCGACTCTAAGGGAAAAGGAGTAGTACGACATGAAGTATCTGAAGATAGTTTTCGGGCTGGCTCTTGTGGCTGGCTTGATGTCGGTTGTGGCGTCGCCTGCGATGGCGGTGCCGAGATGGGTGCACTGCGTAAAAGTCGAAAAAGGCAAATGGTTGGACAACAATTGTACTAAAGCAGGTGAAGGCACATGGGAAACCAAGGAACTCGTCGGGACCAGCGAAGTTACCTCCAGCGGCGAACTCGAACTGGAAGACAGAAATGCAACGGGTGGAGCTGTGGACGTGAAGTGCGCGGGGACTAATACAGGCTGGGTAGCTAACTTAGTAAATGGTACCGCCGGCGAGGATGGAGTTACCAGTATACACGTAGCACTCGCATCATGCAAACTTGAAAAGAAAGGTGCTTGTGAAAAAGTTGAAAGCGTCGAAGCCGTAAATCTTCCATGGGGGACCAGACTCGTAGAAAGTGGAAGTGAAGTTAGAGACGAACTCATAAGTGGTAATAGTACGGGAGCGCCTGGGTGGGCGGTTAAGTGTAAAACCATTCTCGGACCCGTAACGGATACATGTACAATCTCAGGCAGCACGCAGAATGTGAGATCAAACAGAGCTACCGGTAAGACAGAATTTATATTCGATGAAACAACGCACCTAATTCTGGCTACATGCTCCCAGGGCGGAGCAAAAGCTGGGTTTGTCACAGGGACGATCTTCCAGCAGTTAAGAAGTGGAAATGGGTTATGGATTTTAGCTCCTAATTTAGGAACCTGATGTAGAGTAGGGCTGAAGTTTGAAGAGGGCTGGGTGGGCTTGGGGTTTGTCCAGGCCCACCCGGCTGTTGGTGTGTCGAGTTGGGTGTGGGCTTTGTCTCTGGAGTTTGAGGCGGAGTGGAGAGGTTTGATTTGGTTGGGGAGGCTCGGAATGGGGAAGCTGTCATCGTTAGCGGGCGGGCTTGGGTGGCGTCGTGTTTTGCTGGCGGTTGTTGGGTTGCTCGTGTGGGGTGTGGGTTTCTTCTCGTTGAGTGCTCCGGCTTTTGCTGAATTCGTGAGGCCTTTTCAGTCGGCCGTGGTAGGTACGCCGACTGGGCCTTCCGGCGAACTGGTTCCCTTCGGTAAACTCGGGTGTATCGCGATTGATACGGGGGAAGGCGGGAATCTTAGTGGAAACTGGTGGGTCCGTGACAAGGGCCACAGTGTTTTCGATGAATTTAGCTCTTCCGATGCGTTTCTCAAACAGTTTTCGATTAGTCCGTCGAGTAGGACGCATAGTTGTGCTTTTGATGATTTGAGCCGGGAATTCGTTTCTGTTGGGTCGTTTGAATGGGTTGCTGCTGATGACTCGGGGGGCCCGGATAACGGTGATCTATATTACGCACGCTCCGGGAATCCCGAAATAGAGGGGTCTGTGACGCGAACGGGGCCAGAAGGTGAGCCTGCTGATTTTACCTGTTCGGCTCCTGGTTCGGCAGAATATATTAGGAACGGGGATGAATTGATCGGTAAACCGGAGTGGGAAGGTGAGCCTGCCGAATCTTGGGGTCCCGGTGTGAGGACACCTGTTGAAGGCGTGGCTGTCGACTCTGGCAGCAGTGCATTTGCGGGTGATATTTATGTGATTAATAATAAGGGTAATCATAGTCTTGAGGTTGATGTGTTTTCGTCGTCTGGGTGTTTCGAACGGGCTATCACGGGAACGAGGATAGTAGAAGGGAAAGTAGAAGAACTGTTCGTGGGTGGTTTGTTTGGTGTTGCGGTGGATCCTAGTGATGGGGATGTTCTGGTCAAGGGAGAAACTGAGAGTTCTGGGTGGGTTGTTGGGGAGTTTAACCCGGAGGGTGAGTTGCTTGGGGAGCTCACTGGTCGTTCGAAGGAGGATCAGTTCGGGAGGGAAGATCCTGGGGGTGGTATTGCTGTGGGGGTTGGGGGGGATCTTTATGTGGCTGGGGATGAAGTGACGGAAGATGAAGGGCATGTGGTGGTTAGTGAAAGGAATGTGGTTGATGTGTTTGGGCCGGGGGCGTATTTTCCGGGTGCGGTGACGGGTGGGGTGAGTAGTGTGCGTGCGGGTGGGGGGGCTGTGAAGTTGAGTGGTGTGGTGAGGGGGGCTTTTAATAACATTAAGGGTGAAGATCTTGCTTTGTCTAAGTGTTATTTTCAGTTTGTTAGTGAAGAAGAGTTTCAGAAGAGTGTCGGGGAAGGTAAGGGTGGTTTTTCTAGTCTTGTGCCGGGGGGGGCGGGGTATGAAGTTCCGTGTGTGTTTGCGGGTGGGGGGAGTCCGGTAGGGGAAAGGTTGGGGGAAAGGAATTATGAAGTTGGTGCTGAAGTGGGTGTTGGTGGTTTTGTGCGTGGCGGGGTTTATCGTTATCGGCTTGTGGCTGGAACTAGTGTTGTGGAACATGGGGGTTTGAAGGAAGGTGAAGCTGAATCGTTTGTGGCTCCGGGTGCTCCGTTGGTGGTTTCGATGTCTGTTGGTGGTGTTTCGTCGTCGTTTGCGGATTTTCGTGCTGAGGTCGACCCGGTTGGTGTGGATACGTCTTACTGGTTTGAATATGTTGGTGGGTCTGGTGTTCGTGGGGAAACTCCGGCGGTGGATGTTGGTTCGGGTGATCGTGGTGTGAGTGTGGTTCAGCGGGTGGGTGGCTTGTCGCCGGGTACGTCTTATCGGGTTCGGGTGGTCGCGAGGAACGCGGCTGGTGTTACGGTTGGTGTGGGTGGTTCTGAAGCGTATGAGGTGTTTGCGACTTTGCCTGCTTCTGCGGTGGGGTTGCCGGATGGCCGTGGGTACGAGTTGCTGACGCCGCCTAATAAGGGTGACGCGGAAGATATGTTTGGTGTTTTGAAGGACGAAATATTTAGCGAAAATCTCGAAGCGGGGTCGTCGTCTGCGGATGGCGGGGAATTTCTTTTCCGGTCGAAATCGGAGTTTGGGTCGTTTCCTGCGTCGGGCGAGAACTTTTATGCGTTCTCGCGTGGTAGTGGGGGTTGGCCGTTTGGTTCGGGGGCGTCGCCGGCTCTTGGGATTCAGAGTTTGCAGTCTGTTGTGCATGGTCCTGATGGTTTTTCTGTGGTTGGGTTGACTGATTCTGTGGGGGGAGGACTCGAAAACCAGCTTCGGGATATTTTGGTTGGCCCGTTCGGCGGGCCGTATATGACTGTGATGTCGTCTACGTCTTTGTTTACTCAGCTGGTTGGGGCGTCGGCGAATATTGATCGTGTCGTGGTGGAAAGCAATGATCATGCGATGCCGACGGAACCGTTGCCGCTTTGTAGCGCGCAGGAAGAAC
The DNA here is from genome assembly GCA_963742275.1 of uncultured Solirubrobacterales bacterium. Taxonomy (GTDB): domain Bacteria; phylum Actinomycetota; class Thermoleophilia; order Solirubrobacterales; family Solirubrobacteraceae; genus Palsa-744. The sequence continues at coordinate 61,049 of CAVUKU010000004.1, forward strand.
ATCTCGTGGAAAAACAGGAACGCACGATCCCGTCTGATAGCGGGAGTAATGACTTGTATGAGTGGCTGGCTGGCCGGCAGTGCTTGTCGTTGGTGAACGTGAGGTCGGAATCGGAAGGTGGAGGGCTCGTCAGTGAGTGCGGCGCGGATCTCGGCCAGGGTTCGGCGCGCGCTGGCAGCTCGCATGGCGCGGTCTCGGGTGATGGTTCGGAGATCTTCTTTACGGCACCGGACCCCTCAGCGGAAGGGCCCGATTGCTGGCGGGTAAGCGGGACCGTGGATAACAATACTTTCGCTCCTCAGGTTTATATGCGTTTCGAAGAAAAGGTAGCCGGTGAATCAGAAGGGGTATTGAGCACCGTTGAGGTATCGGGGCCCGGGCAGGGTGTTCATCCTCCGGCGACGTACCCGGCTGCGTTCGTCGGAGCATCCGAAGATGGCTCGAGGGTATTCTTCGTGACGAAGACGGAGTTGACCAGGCGGGCTGTGGAAATGGGTACGCAGGGGCTCGAGCTTTACGAGTACAACGTGCACGGCAGCGAAGAAGCAGCGAACTGGTGGGAACGGAAGCTCGTACTTGTCTCGGCGGGAGAAATGGAAGGAGTGGACGGCGTCGCCACGAGCGTCCCGGCGGTCTCGGCTGATGGCTCGACGGTCTACTTCAATGGCACGGGAGAATTGACGCCCGGGTTTGCCGATGGTCTCTATCGTTATGATACGGCGACGGGGAAGACGACACGCGTAGGGCAGGGCGATGGTTACCCAGAAGGCCCGGTCAGCCTAGACGTCGGCCTAGACGTGAGCGCGAACTATTACACGACGCGCAATGGACGGTTCCTGCTGTTCGGGTCGTCAGGCGATGTTACGGGTTATGCGTCTAATGGGGTGAGCGAGCTTTATCGCTATGACGCCGACAGCCCGATGTCGGAGGGTGTTCCGGGTGTGCAGGACAACCCGGTGTGCGTGTCGTGCAACCCGAATGGCACGTCGCCGTTGGCTGGCTCTGAGTTCGCCCGGTCGCCGTTCGTTGATGGTAACCCGGCGGGTACTGCGCCGAGGCCGATCTCCGAAGAAGACAGCGAAGGCCCGCAAAAAGGCAAGAATGATGGCAGCTACGTGTTCTTCGATACCGCGGAATCGCTGGTGCCGCAGGCAACGAACGGCAAGGTCGACGTGTATGAGTGGGAGACCGACGGCACGGGGTCGTGCAAGGAAGTAAACGGGTGCGTGAGTCTGATCGGCTCAGGCCAGGACCCGTTGAGCTCGTTCTTCCTGGACTCAAGTGAAGATGGGTCTAATGTGTTCTTCGGTACTCATGCGCGGCTTGTGCCGCAGGACACCGATACCGATGGCGACCTGTACGACGCGCGTATCTGCGAACCGGAAAACGGGAACCCCTGCATCCAGCCGCCGGACGTGGAAAACAACCAGTGCGAAGGCGACGCGTGTGATAACCCGCCGCCCGCGCCGACCGAACAGACACCCGCGATGCTCACGTTCTCAGGCCCCGGCAACCCACCGGCCACACCCGAACCCAAACCAGAAGTCAAGAAGACGTGCCCGAAAGGCAAGAAACTAAGCCACGGCAAATGCGCCCGCGACAAGCCCCGGAGAACCGGAAGCAAAAGCAAGAGCAAAAAGCGCCCGCCGGCCAGAAAAACCAACGGCGGGCGGAGGGCCGGCAAATGAGGCGTCTACTGCTACCGGTCGTGTCTGGCGTTGTAGTGTCGTTGCTCTTTGTGGTCTCGCCCGCTCTGGCTGTTACCGGGGGTCCGCAGTGGACGGTCACGGCGGTGTCCGCTCCAACGAACTTCGTGCCGGGCGAGGAATCGGGCGATGACGTGTATAGGGTGATCGTGGAGAACACCGGCGGCGCAGCGAGCGAGGGCACGGTGACGGTCACCGATGTCTTGCCCGCGGGCGTGACACTCGACCGGGCCGGCGTCAAAGGCTTTGTCTTGAGCGGCCACCTCCGTGAAAAGGAACTCGTCACGCCGCTGAGCTGTGAAGGCCTTACATGCGCATATGAAGGCACTGTGGTCCCGGACGAGACGCTTCTCGTGACGATCCCCGTCGATGTGTCAGCGAGCCCTCCGTCATCGTGCGAAGTCCCGGCGCCGGCAACGAGCTGCGTCACCAACATGGTGCGGGTCTCTGGCGGCGGCGCTCCCGACGCGATGATGCAAACACCGACAGTGATCGGCTCCGAGCACGCGCCTTTCGGGATCGCCTCGGGCTCGGTCACGGCGCAGCTCTCGAGCACCCAGGCCGGCGCGCATGCGGATCTAACGACGAGCTTCGGTTTCGACACGATCGCTGAAGACGGCAAGCTCGCCGCTAACCCGAGGGAAACGGTAGTCGAGCTTCCACCGGGTTTCGGGGGCGACCTCTCGGATACCCCGACGTGCTCGGCTGCCCTGTTCTTGCACGAAGAATGCCCGATCGGGACACAGATCGGGATCGTGACGATAACGACGAACGGGGGCGCCACGGTGTTCGCCGAGCCGATATATAACCTGGCGCCGGAGCCCGGGGACGTCGCGAAGCTCGGGTTCGTGCTCGCCGCGTTGTATGTCGAGGGCGATGTGACCGTTCGCCCTGGCGACTACGGGCTCCAGACGAGGTTTCAGAACATCAAGGCAGCCGCGGGTATCCCGTTTGACAATATCTCGGCCACTATATGGGGGGTGCCGACCGCCGCGATCCACGACCCGTGGCGGTGGAACCCGAAGAATGGCGGTACTAGCGGCGAATACGGGGTGTCCTCGACCGACGCGCTGGTGCCGTATCTGGCCAGCCCGACGTCATGCGCCAGCGAACCGCTGCAGGTAGGCATCTCGGTGAGCTCCTACGAAGAACCCCATGCGCCGCCGGTCAGTGCGAGCGCGCCGCTTGCTTCGTTCGATGGCTGCGACCGGCTGGGGCTACCCTCGACGTTCACGGCCACGGCGACAACGACGCGTGCGTCCGCGGCGACGGGACTAGACGTCGAACTCGGCGTGCAGCAGACCAACGAAAGCCCGGAAGGCCTCGCGTCCTCCGCACTGAACAAGGCCGTCGTTACGCTCCCGGAAGGGATGACGGTCAACCCCTCGGCCGGAGCGGGCCTCGGAGCATGCACCCAGACGGAGTATGAAGAAGAAGAACTCGCAGTCTCTCAGGAAAGGGGCTGCCCGAACGACTCGAAGCTCGGGACGGTACGGATCAAAACGCCCGCGCTTGACGAAGAAGGCACCGGGTCGGTGTATATCGCGACACCCTATGACAACCCCTTCAGCGAACCCGACCATCCCGACGGGTCGCTGCTCGCGTTGTATGTCATCGCGCGGTTCCCCGAGCGAGGCGTAGTCGTCAAGGTCGCGGGGAAGGTCAGCGCCGACCCGCTGACGGGCAGGCTCATCACGACCTTCGAAGGTGTCCCGTTGAAGAACGCCCCATCGCTCGCGGGCCTACCACCCGTCCCGTTTAGCCTGTTCACGTTCAGCTTCCGCCAGGGCGAGACCTCGCCGCTGGTAACCCCGCCCGTATGCGCCAGCTACACGGTGCAGGCCAAGCTGACGCCGTGGTCTGACCCCGGAGACGAACTAGCGGACACGAGCTCGGCGTTCGCGATCACAAGCGGATTCGAAGGCGGCGCCTGCCCCACAGGCGGCATCCCGCCGTTCAGCCCAGGAGTATCCGCGGGCACACTCAACAACGCCGCCGGCTCCTACAGCCCATTCGACCTTCACATCACTCGCAACGACGGCGAACAGGAGATCACCGGGTTCTCCTCCCAGCTGCCACCCGGCCTCGTCGCGAACCTCACAGGAGTCCCGTTCTGCCCCGAAGCGGACATCGCGCTAGCCCGCGAAAAGACCGGCGCGCAAGAGGAAACAGAACCCTCCTGTCCCCCCGCGAGCCAGATCGGGCACCTGGAAGCCGGCGCCGGCGTCGGCGAGATCCTGGCCTACGCCCAGGGGAAGATCTACATGGCCGGCCCCTTCGGAGGCGCACCGTTCTCGATCGCCGCGATCACCTCCGCAAAGGTCGGCCCGTTCGACCTCGGGACCATCGTCGTACACCTACCCCTGCAGATCAACCCCACGACCGCTGCCGTGAGCATACCCGCAGGCGCAGCCGACCAGATCCCGCACATCATCAAAGGGATCGTGATCCACGTCCGCGACATCCGCGTCTACATCGACAGGCCCAACTTCACGCTGAACCCGACCAACTGCAACCCCATGACATTCTCCGCGACCGTGATCGGATCCGGCGCAAGCTTCACCGACCCCGCCGACGAGGACCCCGTAACAGTCACCGACCCCGCGCAGGCCGCCGACTGCGCGAACCTCACATTCAAACCCACCTTCACCGCCAGCACCTCCGGGAAAACCAGCAAACTCAACGGCGCGAGCCTCACCGCGAAACTCGCCTACCCCAACGCACCACAAGGAACCCAGGCAAACATCGCGAAAGTCAAAGTCGAACTCCCCAAGCGCCTACCCTCCCGGCTCACAACACTACAGAAAGCCTGCACCGAAACCACCTTCAATACCAACCCCGCCACATGCCCCACAGGATCCATCGTCGGCACAGCCACCACCATCACACCAATCATCCCCACACCACTCACAGGCCCCGCATACTTCGTCTCCCACGGCGGCGCGAAGCTCCCCGAACTCACCATCGTCCTCCAGGGCTACGGCGTCACACTCGACGTCCACGGCGAAACATTCATAAGCAAACAAGGCATCACAACCAGCACCTTCAACAACATACCCGACGCCCCAGTCGGCAGCTTCGAACTCAAACTCCTCCAAGGACCCCACTCCGCCCTCGCAGCCAACGGAAACCTCTGCAACACCAAACTCACCATACCCATCACCATCACCGCACAGAACGGCGCCACAACCCACCAAAACACCAAAATCACAACCACCAACTGCCCAAAAAAAACCAAACACAACAACAAAAAACCAAGAAAAACCACCAAAAAACACAACACCAAAAAAACCAGCTAACACCACCAAACCACAAACCAAGGGCCCATCCTCCCGGGGGCGCCACCCCTCCACAGACCGCGCCCCCGCCGCCAGCGCCCCACACAGAACAAACACGCCACCTATTCCCAGGATATAGTGCTGGGCGACCCAACGAGGGGACGAAGACTCTCCCACGAAGCCTCGTCAGAAACAGCTTTCGGATACTCAGACCGGCAGTTTCGGGCGAACTGACACAGATACCACATATCATTGACCAGCTGCTATGATGCCCAGGCGGTCCCAAGGTCGAGCCCCCGCCACGATGCGCATCGTGGTCCGGAGCGAGGCTGAGAAGGAACAGAGATAGTCGATGTCGTGACGTCTTTGCTTTGAAGACGGGCGTTGCGAGATCGGTAAACCGACTCTTAAGGGAAAAGGAGTAGTACACATGAAGTATCTAAAGATAGCATTCGGGCTAGCCCTTGTGGCTAGCTTGATGTCAGTCGTGGCGTCGCCCGCGATGGCGGTGCCGAGATGGGTGCACTGCGTAAAAGTCGAAAAAGGCAAATGGTTGGACAACAATTGCACTAAAGCAGGTGAAGGCACATGGGAAACCAAGGAACTCGTCGGGACCAGCGAAACTACGTCCAGCGGTGAACTCGAAATGGAAGACTCGAAAGCCACAGGAGGAGCCGTGGACGTAAAGTGCCCAGGGACTCACCTAGGCTGGGTAGCTAACTTAGCAAATGGTACCGCCGGCGAGGATGGGGTTTCCAGTATACATGTAGTGGTCGCATCATGCACGTTCATAAAAAAAGGAGCTTGTGAAACAATTGAAAGCTTGGAAGCCAGAAATCTCCCGTGGGGAACTAGACTCGTAGAAAGTGGAAGTGAAGTTAGAGACGAACTCATAAGTGGTAGTAGTTCAGGAGCGCCTGGGTGGGCTGTTAAGTGTAAAACTATTCTTGGATCCGTAACGGATACATGTACACGCTCAGGCACCACGCAGAATGTGAGAGCAAACAGAGCTACCGGTGAGACAGAATTTATATTCGATGCAACATCGAGCAAAATTCCGGCCGAATGCACCCAGGGTGGAGCAGGAGCTGGGTTTGTCAGAGGAACAATCATCCAAAAGTTAAGAAGTGGAAACGCGTTATGGATATTAGCTCCTAACTTAGGAACCTGATGTAGAGAGAAGTTCGTAGGATGAAGAGAACTGGGTGTGGCCCGGGGTTGCCTGGGCCCCACCCAACCAATCGGCGTCCGCTGGCTCTCTAGAGCTACCTCGAATATCCGATTATCAATTGATCACGCCGCTCGACTCTACGCCCGCCATCATAGATTGTAATACTCATTGGCTGGGATGGTACACTCATGCACGGGCAGTCAGCCGTGCGGCGCGATGGGCTGCGTTCTCCAGCGAGTCGTCGAGGGACGGGAGCTCACTAGCGCCGATCCCCAGCGCGGTTGCGATCAGCCAATCGGCGAACCAAGTGTTCTTGGGCAGCAGGGGTCCGTGCAGATAGGTGCCGATCACGTTGCCGCTGCGCGCGCCCTCAAGGCCGCAGCGCCCGTCGTTGCCATAGCCCTTCAGGACACGCCCGAGCGGGGGTTGTTCCGCGCCGAGGCGCGTGCGCCCGCCGTGGTTCTCGAAGCCCGCGAGCACACGCATGTCAGCGCCATCGAGCGCGACCTCGATCGCGACGTTGCCGATCAGGCGCGGTCCGTCCTCGCGCAGGGTGCGCACGTCGAGTAGCCCGATACCTGGTAGCTCCTCACCGGGGTCGAGCTCATAGGAGCGCCCCAGGAGCTGGTAGCCGCCGCATATCCCCAGCACCACGGCGCCTCGGGCCGCGGCGGCGTGCAGTGCCTCGCGCTTTGTCTGGATCAGGTCCTCGGCACAGAGGCGCTGGTCGCGATCCTGGCCGCCGCCCAGATAGAGGAGGTCATGGGCGCTCCCGTCCAACGTCTCGCCTAGCCCACAGGGGGTCATCTCGAAGCCGATCCCCCGCCAGGCGCAGCGGCGCTCGAGCACCAGCAGGTTGCCGCGATCGGCGTAGATATTCATCAGATCCGGGTACAGCGCGCAAACCCGCAGAACACCAGGACGGGAGGAGGAGGAGGGTCCGTGTGGAAATGCCCACGCAGCGGCGCTCACGACAGCGCGCTCCGCGTCTGGCCGCGCGCGGCGAGTAGCTCGCGCAGCGAGAGCATGGCGGTGTAGGTGGGCAGCGCGTACAGCGGCCCCCCGCCCACCGGTGAGGCCGACACCGCGAGTCCCTCCTCCGGCCCCGGCGCAGAGACTCCCACGGGGCGGTCCGCGAGCGCCTCGGAGAGCGCCGTCGCGAGGTTCGCCTGCACGCGGATGCGCCCAGGCTCGATACCGGCGTACTTCAGCCGCACCGCGAGCTCAGCAGCGCGGGTGCCGCTGCAGGTGGCGCGGCGCACGCGCCCGGCGAGCAGCTCGAAGTCGGCGTCCCAGATCCAGGAGACGTCGCGGCCGTCGGCGATGTTGTCGTTGAGCACCCCCAGCAGATCATGCTCCCCGGGCTCCAGGGCGAGGGTGCGCAGTACCTCGTTGGCACCGGCGGGGTTCTTGACGAGCAGGATGCGCAGCTCGCGGGGGTTGGGCTCCCCGACCATCACGCTCTCCGCGCGGCCGAACGCCGCCTTGGTGCTCTGTAGCCCGGCGACGATGCCCTCCAGGGGCACCCCCAGCGCATGGGCAAGCGCGGCGGCCGCGAGGGCGTTGTAGACGTTGTAGAGCCCCGGCAGTGCAAGCACGACCTCGGCCCTCCCTGCGGGAGTGTGCAGCGTGAAGCGAGCAGCCCGCACCCCTTCGAGATGCACGTCGCTCGCAAGTACCGAAGGCACCGGGCGGCGCTGGCCGCAGGCGGGGCAGCAGTAGTGCCCGAGGTGACCGAGGTAGACGGCTTCGAAGAGATAGGGCGCACCGCAGTTGCGGCAATGCTTGGCGTCAGCGGCGTGCGCGATGTGGGGGAGCGCGAGAGAGTCATCCTCCACCCCGAAATAGAGCACTCCCTCCCGCCCGCGGCCGAGGTCGGCGACCATGGGATCATCGGCGTTGAGCACCAGCTGGGCATCTCGGCCGGGACCCTCGCGCAGAGTGTGCGCCCAGCGCTCGGCGATCGTCTCGAGCTCGCCGTAGCGGTCGAGCTGGTCGCGAAAGAGGTTGCCGAGCAGGATCGCGCGGGGGTGAAGCTGGGCGGCGATCCGATCGAGCCAGAGCTCGTCGACCTCAAACAGCCCGAGCTCCCCCGCGATCGAGCCCGCGGGGGACGCCGCGTCGAGCAGGGTGGAGGCGATACCCCCCGCCATGTTGGCCCCGGCGCGGTTGTACACGAGCTCGATGCCCTCCCGCGCGAGGATCGCGGCCTCCATCGCCGCGGTGGTGGTCTTGCCGTTGGTGGCGGAGATCAGCACGCTCCCGCGCCGAAGACGCGCCCCGAGCAGGCCGATCGCGTGGGGCTCCAATCGCAGGAGCACCTTCCCGGGCACGCTGGTAGCGCCGCCGCCACGCAGACGGGAGAGCGCGCCCGCGGCCCGCGCCAGCGTGAGCTTCGGGGCAAGAGGCACGGAGCAAGCGTATTGGTGTGCCCAAGATGAGGAGTTCCTTGAAGATTGCGCGAAGAGTGCGCGGTGGCGGCGACGGGCGCATCTAAGCTGGCGTGGTGTCTGCAGGCCGGCCTGCCGCTTCGCGTGTCGTGAGCCGCCTTGCGGTGGCTGCGGTGGTGCTTGCGAGTCCCCTCGCGCTGGGGGCGTGCGGCACCAGCGCACACAGCGCCGGGACCTCGGCGAGCGCGAGCGCGCGAAACGTGTCGGTCTCCTCGGGTAGCTCGGGGGGAACGTGCCTGCGGGTGAGCGAGCCCGCGCCGAGGGGCCCGCAACACGTCCCGCCTCCGACGGGCAGGTTGGACCCAGGCAGACGCTACGTGGTGACGCTCGCGACCAACTGCGGGACGATCGCAATCCAGCTTGCGGTGACGCACGCGCCGAAGACGACGACATCGTTCGCGTATCTGGTGAGGCGGGGCTTCTACAACGATCTGACATTCCACCGGGTGGCCGCGAACTTCGTGATCCAGGGGGGGGACCCGAACGGGGACGGCTCGGGAGGCCCGGGCTACACGATCGTGGAGCGCCCGCCCGCGAACCTGCGGTACGTGCGGGGGACGGTGGCGATGGCCAAGCGTGACACCGACCCGGCGGGAGCGTCGGGGAGCCAGTTCTTCATCGTGACAGCCAGGGAGATCGAACTTCCGCCGCAGTACGCGCTGGTGGGGAGAGTGGTGGGAAGCATGGCGGGAGTGAACACGATCGCCAAGCTCGCCACGAGTCCGCCGCAGGACGGCGCGCCGATCCACCCGGTGGTGATCAGCCGGGCGACGCTGTCGCAGGACTGAGGCGTGGCGCTCGGTCGCTCGGCCGCGGGTGGCGCCGCCACGGAGGGCGCCGCCATGGAGAGTAGGTAGATGGCGTGGCGCTCGGTCGGGCGACGCCACCGCGGAGCTGGCGGCCCTCAGCCCTTTGAGGCGCGGGCGCGATCCCGCCGGCGCCGGCCGATGAGCGCGGCGATCGCGATCCCCGCAATCGCGACGAACAGCCCGAGCAGGATGCCGGGCGCGAGGCCGAGACCGCCGAAGGGGAGGGAGACGAGCTCGACGATGCCGAGGCCGAGGGCGATCAGCACGACGATGAGCAGCACGATCAGCAGGGCGCCTCGCACGCGCAGGAGGACCCCGGCGGAGGCGGGGGGGACCAGCAGTCCCATCGCCCGCAGCGCGAGCATCTGGCGACCAGAGGGGGGCTCCTGGCCAAGCCGCTCGACGGCGTCGCGCAGATCGCCGGGGCGACGCTCGGCGAGCGCGAGCGAGGCGTCGGCCATGCGCCGGATCTGCATCCGCTCCTGGGGTCGGGCGGCGGCGATGGCGCGCTGGAAGTAGGCGCGGGCCTGCTCGGCGTCGAAGCGCTCGGCAGCGCGAGCGCCGAGGAGGGAGAGGGCGGCGGACTTGAACTTGGTCTCGCCCTCGAGCTCCTCGTCGGTGCGCTGCTCGAGCGCCTGGATGGCCTCGGCGGCGCCGCGCTGTTCGATTCTGACCTGTCGCTGTTTGGGGGCCATGGGCGTGAGCATTGTACGGTCTCGGCGGAGACCTGCCTACCGGGGGGCGCCCCGTGCAGGGGAGCACTCCGGACGCTATGCTCGACACGGGTAACCGAGTTCGATGCGTCCATCCACCCCGATCAGAGCAACTCAGATCGCGGCGTGCGCGTACGCGGCGCTGTCGCTGTCCCTGCTCGCGCCTGCGGGAGCAGACGCAAGCGAAGCGGGGAACCCGTTCGGCGGCGTGGCGCGGTCTCCCGCGCATGCCGCGAAACCGGTCACGGGCGCCGGAAAGACCACCACCAGCACCGCAAAACCTTCTTTGGCGCAGACGGCGGCGTCCAAGAAGGCCCTGCAGGAAGCGGTGCAGAAGGCGCTGAAGAGCAAGACCGCCGGGAAAACGACGTCCAGCACGGAAACGACCGGCGGCGCCCAGGAATCGAAGACGAGCACCCCGATGATCATGGCGCTGGTGGCGGGGGTCCTTGTGCTGGGGGGCATAGCGTTCGTGATCGTGCGCGACGCGCGCTCAGTTGCGCCTGTGGTGGAAGGAGCGACGGGGGGTACGCGCAACCCGGAGGGGCGTCTGCGCAAGCGGCGGGCGCAGGCGAAGGCAGCGCGGCGCCAGCGCAAGCGCCACCGCAAGAGATAGGAACAGATTTTTGGATTGGGGGCCGGCGGTTACTGACGGGCCCTGACGCGGGTGCCGGCGCGGCGGCAGGTTCGGACACGCGCTGGGGGTGGGACCCGCCCACCCCGTCCACCCGCAGTGCAGCCAGGCGGGCCGCGGCGGGGCCGGCGACGATCGAAGGGACCCCACACCCGGGGACCGCGGTCGCTTCCGGACACCCCGCCGGGGAGGGTCTTGCTGCCGCCGTCGTCCTCCTCGGAGGAGTCCCCGGCGCCGGAATCGGCGGGCGGAAGCGACTCGATCACAGCGTCGGAGCGAAACGGCAGCCAGAGCATGACCGCGGCTATCGGGAGCTTGATCAGCCCCACCGTCAGGAGCACCACCCACAACCACGTACTCATCGCCTCCGATGCTACTACGCCGCGTGGGAGCCCGATCTCCGCGCGGCAGCCCTCCGCCGGGGGCTCGGCGAACCGGATCTGAGAGATACTGTCCTCTGCATGTGGAGGGTGGGATCGCACCCACCCACACACCAAACTCGACCAAAGACCGGGAGCGGCTAGAGAGATGACCCAGAAGACGTTCGTGATCGGCGTGGGCATGACGAAGTTCGACAAGCCGGGCACCAAGGAGGGCGACTACCCGGACTGGGCGCTGGAGGCGGGCTCGAGGGCCCTCGCCGACGCGGGGATCGCCTACGAGCTGGTCGAGCAGGCGTTCGCGGGCTACTGCTACGGGGACTCGACCTACGGCCAGCGCGCGGTGTACGGGCTGGGGCTCACCGGCATCCCCGTCGTGAACGTCAACAACAACTGCTCGACGGGCTCGAGCGCGCTGTGGCTCGCGCGCCAGGCGGTCAAGGGGGGCCTGATCGACTGCGCACTGGCGATCGGCTTCGAGAAGATGGAGAGGGGCTCGCTGGGGATGAAGTACACCGACCGCACCCCCGCGCTGGACAAGCACATGGGTCGCATGATCGAGCTGCGCGAGCTCGAGGAGTCGCCGTTCGCGCCGCAGATGTTCGGCAACGCGGGCCGCGACCACATGCAGAAATACGGCTCAACCCCCGAGCACTACGCGTGGATCGGGTGGAAGAACCACAAGCACTCGGTCAACAACCCCTATGCGCAGTTCCAGGACGAGTACACCCTGGAGGAGATCAAGGGCGCGCGCATGATCCACGACCCGCTGACCAAGCTGCAGTGCTCGCCGACGAGCGACGGCGCAGCGGCGGCACTGGTGGCCAGCGAGCGCTTCGTGGAGGAGCAGGGGCTGTGGGAGCAGGCGATCGAGATCGCGGGCCAGGCGATGGTCACCGACCTCTCCTCGACCTTCGACGAGAGCGCGGACTGCATCACGATCGTGGGCTCCGACATGACGCGCAAGGCCGCCCAGCAGGCCTACGAGGAGGCCCAGCTGGGACCCGAGGACATCCAGGTGATCGAGCTGCACGACTGCTTCAGCGCGAACGAGCTGATCACCTACGAGGCGCTGGGCCTCTGCGGCGAGGGCGAGGGGCATAAGCTGGTGGAGGAGCAGCAGACGACCTACGGGGGCCGCTGGGTGGTGAACCCCTCGGGCGGCCTGATCTCCAAGGGCCACCCGCTGGGGGCGACGGGTCTCGCGCAGTGCTCTGAGCTCAACTGGCAGCTGCGTGGGAAGTCCGAGAAGCGCCAGGTGGAGGGCGCCAAGGCGGCGCTGCAGCACAACATCGGGCTGGGCGGCGCCGCGGTCGTGACCGTGTACCGCCCGCCCGCCTCGTGAAGCGAACGATCTTCGAGGACGAGCACCGCGACTACCGCGAGTCGGTGCGGCGGTTCCTCGCCGCCGAGGTGGTCCCGCACCACGCGCAGTGGGAGCGCGAGGGGATCGTCCCCCGGGCGCTGTTCGCGAGAGCGGCGCAGCAGGGGATGCTCGCGATGGCCGTCCCGGAGGCGTTCGGTGGGGCGGGCGTGGAGGACTTCCGCTTCAACCAGATCGTGGTGGAGGAGGTGGCCTACGCGGGCGTCGCGGGCAGCGGCCTGGGGGTCACGCTGCACAACGACATCTGCCTGCCCTACTTCCTCTCCTACTGCAACGAGGAGCAGCGCGCGCGGTGGCTGCCGGGTATCGCCGACGGCTCGCTGATCACGGCGCTCGCGATGACCGAGCCGGGGATCGGCTCGGACCTCGCGTCGATGAACGCGAGCGCACGCCGCGAGGGGGAGAGCTACGTGGTGAACGGGGCGAAGACGTTCATCACCAACGGCATCAACGCCGACCTGGTGATCCTCGCGGCGAAGACCGACCCCGGCGAGCGCCACCGGGGCATCTCGCTGCTGGTCGTGGAGCGTGACACGGCGGGCTTCGAGCGGGGGCGCAACCTGGAGAAGGTCGGGATGCACGCGCAGGACACCGCGGAGCTGTTCTTCACCGACGCCCCGGTGCCGGCGGAGAATCTGCTGGGGGAGGAGGGGAGTGGCTTTCACTATCTCGTCTCCAACCTCGCCCAGGAGCGCCTCTCGATCGCGATCGCGGGGGTCGCGGCGGCGCAGGCCGCGCTGAACTGGACGCTCGACTACGTGAGGGAGCGCACGGCGTTCGGCCAGCCGGTGGGCTCCTTCCAGGCCTCGCGATTCGCGCTGGCGGAGATGAAGACCGAGATCGAGCTGGCGAGGGTTTATGTCGACCAGGCCGTGATGGCGCTTCTGCGCGGCGAGCTCTCCGCGGAGGACGCGGCGATGGCGAAGTGGTGGTGCACCGAGCTCCAGGGCCGCGTGGTGGACCGCTGCGTGCAGCTGCATGGCGGCTACGGCTACATGCTCGAGTACCCGATCGCGCGCGCCTATGCGGACGCGCGCGTGACCCGCATCTACGGCGGCACCACGGAGATCATGAAGGAGATCGTGGGCCGCTCGCTGGGGGTGTGAGCCGCAGGGCCCCCAGGGGTGCGCCCAAGCTCAAGCTGAACCTTACGTCATCGTAAGGTTGCTAGGTTGAGGTGGTGGCCACCGCAACCGCCCCTCTGCCCGCCGCGGGCACCCGGGACTCCTACAAGTGGATCGCGCTGTCCAACACGACCCTGGGGGTGCTGCTGGCGACGCTCGACGCCTCGATCACGTTGATCGCGATGCCGGACATCTTCCGCGGCATCCACCTCAACCCCCTGGAAGCGGGCAACAGCTTCTACCTGCTGTGGATGATCCTGGGCTTCCTGGTGGTCTCGAGCGTGCTGATCGTGAGCCTGGGGCGCCTGGGGGACATGTACGGGCGGGTGCGGATCTACAACCTGGGCTTCCTGATCTACACGGTGGCCTCGCTGATCCTGACCGTCGACTGGATGAGCGGGCGCGCGGGCGCGACGTTCCTGATCGTCTTCCGCGTGGTGCAGGGCATCGGCGCCGCCTGCCTGCTGGCCAACGCGGCCGCGATCATCACCGACGCCTTCCCCGCCGACCAGCGGGGGATGGCGCTCGGCATCAACAACATCGTGGGGGTCTCGCGGGATGTTCGTGGGGCTGGTCCTGGGGGGGCTGCTCGCGCCGATCGACTGGCGCCTGGTCTTCTTGATCTCGGTGCCGGTGGGCCTGCTGGGGACGGTGTGGGCGTACCTGAAGCTCGAGGAGCGCAGCCGCCCGCGCCGCGCCCCGATCGACTGGGCGGGCAACCTGAGCTTCGCGCTGGGCCTGATCCTGATCATGGTCTCGGTCACCTACGGCATCCGCCCCTACGGCGCGCACTCGACCGGCTGGGGGAGCCCGCGGGCGCTCGCGCTGATGGGCAGCGGCGTGGCCTGCCTGCTCGCGTTCCTCGCGATCGAGCGGCGCGTGCGGGAGCCGATGTTCCGCCTGCCGCTATTCAGGATCCGGGCGTACTCGTTCGGCACGCTCTCAACCTTCCTCGCCGCGGTGGCGCGGGGGGGGCTGATGTTCATGCTGATCATCTGGCTGCAGGGCATCTGGCTGCCCCAGCACGGTTATGACTTCGCGCGCACGCCCCTCTGGGCGGGTATCTACATGCTGCCGCTGACGCTGGGGATGCTGCTCGCTGGGCCCACCTCGGGGTATCTCTCCGACCGCTATGGGGCGCGCGGGTTCGCGACCGGCGGGATGCTCGGCGCGGCGCTCAGCTTCGGGGCGTTGATGCTGCTGCCGATCGACTTCCCCTACCCGCTGTTCGCGGCGGTGCTGTTCTGCAACGGCGTCTCGATGGGCCTATTCGCCTCGCCCAACCGGGCGGCGGTGATGAACAGCCTCCCGCCGGAGGACCGCGGGGCGGGAGGGGGGATGAACCAGACCTTCCAGAACTCCGCGCAGGTGCTCTCGGTGGGGATCTTCTTCACGTTGATGATCCTTGGCCTCGCCGCGCACCTGCCGCAGACGCTGAGCGCGGGCCTGGGCGAGCACGGCGTGGGCCCCGCGGCGGCGCGCCAGATCGCGCACCTGCCGCCGGTCTCGATCCTGTTCGCGGCGTTCCTCGGCTACAACCCGATCGGGCAGCTCGCGGGGGCACATACGCTCGCGAGCCTCTCCGCCGCCAACCGCGCGGCGATCACGAGCCGCTCGTTCTTCCCGCACCTGATCGAGGGACCCTTCCGCACCGGCCTGCACGAGGCGTTCGCCTTCGCGATCGTGGCGTGCCTGGTCGCGGCGGTGGCGTCGCTGCTGCGCGGGGGCAAGTACCACCACGCCGAGATCTCGCCGCGCGCGGCGGCGGACGGCGTGGCCACGGGCGCCTCATCGAGCGATGAGCGCAGGGGCGCTCGCAGCGATGGAAACCGTTCAGGCAGCAAAGACCGCGAGCCCACCCCGGAGGGCGTGGGCATCTCACATCTACCGGAGAGGAGCACAGTTGGCCAGCATGCGCGTTGAGTGGTATGGACAGTCCGCCTTTCACCTGAGCACGCCGGAGGCGTCGGTGTTCATCGACCCGTTCGGGGACCTCTCCGCAGCGATGGGCACCCACAGCATCCAGTTCGACTACCCGCAGATCGGGGGCGTGGAGGCGGATCTGCTGCTGGTGACGCACGAGCACGCCGACCACAACGGTGTGGAGGCGATCGGCGGGAACCCAACCGTGCTGCGCTCCACGGCGGGGCGCCTGGAGTCCCCGCTCGGGGAGGTGCTGGCGGTGGCCTCTGAGCACGACGAGCAGGCGGGCACCGCGCGGGGACCGAACACGATCTTCGTCTTCGAGCTCGCCGGCACCCGGGTGTGCCACTTCGGGGACTTCGGGCAGAGCGCGCTGCGGCCCGAGCAGGCGGAGGCGATCGGGGCGGTGGACCTCCTGATCCTCCCGGTCGGCGGCGGCCCTACGATCGGCGCGCAGGGCGCCGCGGCGATCATCGAGCGGCTGCGACCGCGCTGGGTGGCCCCGATGCACTACCGCACGCCCCGCATCGGCTTCCTGGAAACCGCCGACGCGTTCCTGGAGCTCTACCCCGACGCGCGCCGTCTAGAGAGCCCGGCATTCGAGACGAGCGAGCTGCCACCCGCGGAGGGCCCACTCGTGGTGGCGCCGGGGGCGCCATAGCGCGAGCTTCGTCTTGGTGCCTTGGGAGGAGGAGGGGGGAGGGGGCGTCCGTAACGCGACCCCATGTCTTGGCGCAGCGCTACGCTGTAGGCGACGGGACCACCGGCAAGGAGACCTATGAAGATCGGGATCGCAGTAGCTGGCATGGCGGCAACCGGCCTGGTCGCCGGCGGCGTGCTGGTGATGGCGGCGGGTGCCGAAACGACCTCGACCCCAGCGCCGACGCCCGCGCTGCGCACCGTGAGCGTGCAGGGGGTGGCGAGCGAGCCCGTGGACTCCACGGCGAGCGCCGAAGCGGCGACCACTGTCTACCGCCAGGCGATGGCCGCCGCGATCCTCGACGGCCAGGCCAAGGCTCAGTTCCTCGCCGAAAAGGCGGGCACCACGCTGGGGCAGTCGCAGAACATAGGTGAAGGGGGTGGCTACATCTCCTGCCCCGAAGGCGTCGAATACCAGGGCGGCCAGCCCGACTTCGGCTCGGGATCCTCGGAGGTGGTTGCACCTCTGGCGGAGGCCCGGGCAGCTCCCACGATCCACAGGGTGCCCCCCAAGAGGCCTCGCAAGCGGCACTCGGCCAGGAAGGCCGCGGCGGAATCCTGCACGCTCTCCACGCAGGTCGCGCTGGTCTACCAGCTGAGCTGACGCGGAGCGCACATGAAGCACTACGCCATCGCCGAGATCGACATAACGGACCCTGCGTGGATCCGGGAGTACGTGACCAATGTCACCGCCATGGTCGAGCGACACGGCGGGCGCTACCTGGCGAGGACAGGGCAGATCCACAAGATCGAGGGTGAGCGAACCTCACCGCAGGTCATCGTGATCATCGAGTGGCCCTCCAGGGAGATCGCGGACGCTTTCTACGAGAGCGAGGAGTACCGGCCCTATCGCGAAGGTCGTCGCGGGGGAGCCAGGAACGAGTTCGCGCTAGTGGCGGGCGAGGACGTCAACAACCTCGCGCGCATGGACGGTCCGGCAAAGCCGGACTGAGCGCCGGTGGAGAGGGCGGACAGACGACTTCTTCGCTCGCGGGAGACCGGTGATCGTTCTGTACGACGCAGACTGTGGCTTCTGCCGCTGGGCGATGGCGTGGGCCGTGGAGCGTGACCATCGCCATGTGCTGGTCCCGGTGCCGATTCAGTCCCCGCTCGGCGCCGAACTACTGGCGGACGTCGTCCCGAGCGAGCGTCTCCGTTCGGCTCACATAGTCCGCGAGGACGGCCGCCGCCGCTCGGGAGGTGCGGCCGCCGCGGAGGTGCTGCGCGCGCTGCCTTCGACGCGGTCGCTCGGCCGACTGGCGGGCAGCATGCCCCAGAGCACCGCCCTGCTCTATAGCGTGGTGGCAGCGCGACGAAAGAGCTTCGGGCGGCTTCTCAGCAGG
This sequence comes from uncultured Solirubrobacterales bacterium, assembly GCA_963742275.1. Lineage (GTDB taxonomy): Bacteria > Actinomycetota > Thermoleophilia > Solirubrobacterales > Solirubrobacteraceae > Palsa-744. The sequence continues at coordinate 78,663 of CAVUKU010000004.1, forward strand.
GAGGCTCGTCGGCGCGCCGACGAGCTGCTCGGAGTCCGGAGCGTCCCGAGCGCAGCGGAGCTCGATATCCGCTCGCGATCGCCGACCTGACGAGCCGCCATTTTTCGAGAGGAAGCCGGACGAGTCGAGTTGTGCGCCGCGTCGGTTCTGCGGATCAGCGCAAAGCGCGAGGCTCGAACGGTGTGCCGAATCCGCGCGTCGTTCTCAGTTCTCGACGTTGACCGTGACTTGTTCCCTTGTGCCCCCGCCGAGCCCTCTCACGAAAACCGACACGACGTGCGGCCCGTTGGGAACGGTGGCCGTGTTCCACAGGTATTGGTAGGGAGCCTCGGCGACCTTGGTATAGCGCGCCCGGCGGTCGACTTCAAAGGTCACCGTTTCGGCCGCCAGGCCATACAGGGTGGCTGTCACCGGGACCTCGCCTGTGACCGTCTCGTTTTCGGTCAGGTCGTTGATGAACCCGGTCACGACGACTGGGTCATCGATGCCGTGGGTTACCACTTCGAGGCTCCGGGCAGTGATCGGCGCGGCACCCGGCGAGGACACGTTCACGATGAGCGTGCGGCCGAGATCCTCCACCACCGGCGTGTAGCTTGCGCCGTTTGCGCCCGCGATCGTGGTGCATGGTGCCTTCGTCGCGTCGGCGTACTCGATGGCCACGTGGGCGCGCGCGACGTTGTCGCTGAACAGCACCGCGTCCGCGAGGTCACCCGCGAAGAAGCCTGAGCGTCCGCCGGCTCCCGCGCCAATGAACGTGGGCCCGGGCGAGGGGCTGTTGGCGGGTCCCGGGGCGACCCGCGAGCCGACCTGCACGCCGTTGACGAACAGTCGCATCGTGGTTCCGTCGAACGTGGCCACCACCTGGCTCCATTGCCCGACCGGCAGGCCGGGCGCGTAGTCTATGAAGGAGCCTTTGCCGCTGACCCAACGCTCGAGCCCCAGGCCGTGGCTCGAGAGCCAGATGCCGGTGCCCTGGCGTTCGGTGCCGGCCGTGCGCTCGCGCGAGAACAGGTAGCGGTAGGTGCCGTCGATCACGCGCGGGCGCGCCCACACCTCGACCGAGAACGGAAGCCCGTTGTTCTGGTCGATCGATTCGGCGATCGAGACCGCCGAGCTGTGGCCGTCGAAGCTCGTGCCCGGACCGCCCTGGTCGGTAAGTGGACTGTCGGAGGCCACCGGATGCGGCCCCACGTACGTGCCGCCGCCGCCCAGATTGAGGCTGTTGTGCGCAATCGTGCCCGTTTCGCCCAGCGGGTACTCCAGGGACGTGCCATCGTGTTTGGCGTCGGATGACCAGTAGGCGCAGCGCTGCCATTCATACGTGGCCGCCGTGCCAGCGCCGCCCGCTGGTTCGGGTGCCACGACCGGTGTCGCGAACGACACCGCACCGAGCGAGAGCACAGCCGCCGAGGCGCCGGCCGGGAACAGACCCGCCAACAGCAGGACGAGAGCGCCAAGCCCAAGACGCGCTCGCTCAAATGGTTTCCTGGCCACCGCCGGCGACTTTACGAGCCGCCGGGGTCGTGCGGGGCGATTATGGACATAAGGACTAGTGCCGCACTGTCTCAGTCAACCCCCGGCTGAGTCAGTCGGCTGAGCCACCGCGACTGAATGTTTGCTCGCGCCTCTCAAGAGCTTGCCCGAGGGCCGCTCGCACATGGTGCAGACGTGCTCTCATTGCATCGGTTTCATTCCTTCCTCCTCTCGAAGTTTACATAACATCTATTATCGAGCGTCCTGGGGTAGTGTCTCAGTTTGATTCGGCCAGGCCCACGATCTCGGCAGGAGTCCAGATGTGGTCAGCGACGCCAGCGGCCATCGCGGGGGTGCGCGGGTAGGGCTTAGCGAGGCTCTTGTGTGGCCGGGCGAAGTTGTAGTGCATGAAGTGGATCGCGACGGCGGCGGCGTGGTTCTCGACCTTCTTGGAGAAGCCGTTCGTGAGCCGTGTGAACCGGCGCATACTCATCCGCATGGTGAGGTTCTGGCGCTCCACGTAGCTCGTGCTGATCTTCGCCGGGTCGGGGTTCCCCAGGCGGACCTTCGTGCGCGTGCCAGTGCAGACGGGCGGGCTGTAGCGCCGCTCCCCCAGGTGCTCCGTCCGGTATTCCTTGACCTGCTGAGCCCAGTCGATGTCCCCGCCGAAGATCAAACCGACCGTCCCGCGGTATGTCGCGTGGCCGTCGGTGCTGAGCTGTATGCGCCCGCTCAAGCGACCCTTGAGGTCTTCCATGAACGTCCAGCAGTCGTCCAGGTTACGTTCCCCGACCTGCCATGACGGGATGAGCTTCGTGTCCGCGCAGATCGCAGTCCACGTCCACACGTCGCCGTAGCCAAACTCGCCCTTGTGCTCCTCCGGGACGTTCTTCGCCTTCGCGTAGCAGAACGCCCATATCTCGTCCGCCTGGATCGTCTTGCACGGCAGGTCCCGCAGCGTGCGGTCCTGGTAGGCCGTGCAAGCCTCCCCTACGTCGAGGAGGAGCTTCGAGACGGTGTTGATCGAGCACCCCGCCATGCGGGTTGTGGCGCGCAGGCTGTTCCCCTCGACCAGCATCGAGAGGATCTGGGCGCGCTTCTCGACCGGCAACCTGTTCATACTGAACATTATGCCCGAGCGATCGGACGGAATGCCTGAGCGCTCAAGCACGATAATCGACTGCTCGGAAGGGTTCAGAGTAGGGGTCCGGCCTGCGCCATATGCTTGCAGCCTAGCATCGTAGTTGATATTGATGTAAACTATGGGCCGGTTGCTACCGATACTGGAAGGAAGACTTTGCTCGCTCTGGTGGGTGGAGGATTCGCGCAAATTTCGTGCTAAGGAATACTTCGACAAGCTCAAAGACAAGGATCGGGCGAGATTCGATGTGCTTTTCGAGCGGATGGCGGAGAACGGGGAGATCAAAAACATCGAGCAATTCCGCAAAGAGGCGGACAACATCTACTGCTTCAAGCGCGATCAACATCGCTTGGCTTGCTTCAGGGAGGGACGAGCCCTGATGCTTGTCCATGGGTTCCGCAAGAAGAGCGACAAAGACAATAGGCTGAAGCGGCATATAGAGATAGCCGAGCGCATTCGAACTGAGTATCTCGACCAAATACAAAGGGAGAACCAATGAGGCGGAAAAGCAAAAGAGGACTACGAGCGCCTTCTCGCCCAGGAGCGCCTCATTCTGGACGCAACCGAGGCAATCGTAGGATTGCTCGAAGAGCAGAAAGTCAGCCGTCAGGAGCTGGCTCGACGCCTTGGGAAGAGCAAGGGGTTCGTAAGCCAGCTTCTCTCTGGGGAGCGGAACATGACTCTTCGGACGCTTGCGGACTTGGGCCATGCGCTTGGCCGTAGCTTCTCGATCGTCCCTAGTAGCCCCGGTTCGCGGGCAATGCTTGATGCCGTCGCGCTCCGTTCGCTCTTTGCGGCATTCTCAGCGACGAGCGACGAGCGGCATTGGATCTCGGCCGAAACGGTCGATGAGCACCTACTGGCCGCCGAGAATGTCCCGGTTGACGTTCGTGACTACCACGAGTATGCCCTCGCTGCCTGAGAAGCCAGACGGCGGGGATGATCCACGGCCAGATCGGCTTACCCCGGACGCAGTTGATTTCGCTGCCGTCGCAAGAATCTCGACCCAGGTTGAGCTGAAGAGCATTCGGCTTAGGTTCCTACATGCCGACTTTACAGAGCAGGAAGGTGGGATCCCAAGCGACTGGACCTCAAATGCCGTCATGGGCATCAGTACCGACGCGCAGGTAGATCACACCAACAAAATGCTTCATGTTGAATGTGGGTTTATCGCAGTCTATGCCCCAGGGCTTGAGGGACGGCCCGGTGAGCTTCCGAATCCGAAAGATGCGCCGGTGGAGGTACACGCTCGATTTGAGCTCGCGTACGAACTGAAGGACACGGCCAACATTCAGGATCGAGACCCCGAGCACTTCGCGCTCGCGAACGGTGTCCTGCACGCTTGGCCATACTGGCGTGAGTTGGCTCAGACGGTCACGGCTCGGATGGGGCTTGCTCCGCTCTTAGTGGGGACCGTCAAGATCCCGTGGAGTGGCGATCCGAGTCGGGAACAGTCGGACCAGCCCGTTTAGACTTCTTCCACCGAGCACGTGCGGCGCGCTGGGCCGATTCCCGCCGCTCCTCAGCAGTCATCTTCGCTGCGCGGGCCTTCCCGCCCTTCAACCCGCCTTTGCGCCCCAGTTCGACGGCAGCGGGGTTCTTGCCCTCATCGGGGTCCGGGTCCTCAGCCTCGCCCGTGGCGATGTCCACGATGAGCTTCGCGAGCTGGTTGGGGTCGCGCGGGCGTTTGCGTGAGCGCTCGGGCACGCTCTGAGCGTACCAGCGAAGGGGGCGCCGCGCCCGGGATTGGCGGCGTGGCGCCCCCAGCGGTCAGCCCTCGCCGTGGAGGGCGCGCATCGTGTCCATACTCGGCGCTTCGTCGCACAAGTCGGCGAGGTGCATATCGAGAGCGGACGCCACGGCGCACAACGTGTCCCACCGTGGGTTGCCGTGCCCCCGCTCGATCCTGCCGAGGTGCCCCGCAGACATCCCGGCCTTGTGGGCGAGGGCTTCAATCGCGAGGCCCTTGGTTTGGCGCTGGTGGCGGATCACGATACCGAGCGCGACCAGCTCCAGTTGATGCTCGCCGGGCATCAGATCGACACCAGTTCGAGCGCGTCGAGGTGCCGGACGCACCGGGACGCGAGGACGTGCTCCCTCGCGGTGGTGACGGCTCCCTCGGCTTTGAGGCGCGCGAGACCATCACGGACGGCCTGGGGGTCGAGGTCCGATGCCTCGCGCCGCAGCTCCGCCCGAGACCATCGCGGGTCGTGGTCATCGCGGAGGAGTTGCAAGACGATGGCGCGCTGCGCCATCCGTAGATCGCCCGCGTCAACGCGGGTAAGGTTCCGGTCAGGCATGGGAGCTAGTCCTCCTGTGCTCAGGTCCCGGCGTTGGGTTACCGCCCGCGCCGGGACCGCTTGGCTATGGACGCCAGCGAGCCTAACCCCTCATATGCCCGAGCGGACGGGCATATTCAAACTGAGACACTACCCGGGTGGTAGTGGGTCAGTTTGAGGATCTGCCCCACGGGCTAGTCGGCTGGGCGTAGGGTGCTTGGCACTGGATAGCCAAGCGGCCCCGACGCGGGCGGTAACCCGCGCCGGGACCTAGACATAAGGAGCCGGAACTCCCCATGTCTGACAAGAACCCTACCCGCGTTGACGCGGGTGATCTGCGGATGGCGCAGCGCGCCATCGTCTTGCAGTTGCTCCGCGATGACCATGACCTGCGGTGGTCTCGGGCGGAGCTGCGACGCGAAGCGTCGGATCTCGACCCGCGGGCCGTGCGTGATGGTCTTGCGCGCCTCAAAGCCGAGGGAGTCGCCACCACCGCGAGAGAGCACGTCCTCGCGTGCCGGTGCGTCCGGCACCTCGACTCGCTTGGGCTGGTGTCGATCTGATGCCCAGCAAGCGAGACCTGGAGCTGGCGGCGCTCGGCATGACGATCCGCCACATGCGCCAAACCCGGAACCTCACGATCGAAGCCTCGCCCACAACGCCGGGGTGTCCGCTGGGCACCTCGGCAGAATCGCCGTGGCATCCGCTCTCGACATGCCCCTAGCTGACCTGTTCGACGAAGCGCCGAGCATCGACACGATGCGCGCACTTCACGGTGAAGGCTGACCGCTCAGGGCTCCAAAGTCCCTGCAATTTAGGTGTTTAAAACTTAACCCAGAAGATCGATCCGACCGGCCGAGTACCGTTGTCGCGCGGTGAGTCTGGGTGGTCTAGGCGCGGGATACTCCCCCCGGGCCGAAGACCAACTAAGCGCCGAGATTGCACCTCGACGTGGACTGCGGGTAACTCCCTCTAGGCTCGCCACTGCTCTTATGAGCTGCCCTCAGATTCTCGCTATTTGCGGGGATTCCTTTCCGGAAGTCCCGGCAAGATTGACAGGGGCTCCGGACGGAAGAACCCCGCAGCACGCGCTACGATGCGCGCATGGCCGATCTCAACCAGATCGCGCACCGGATCGTGCAGGCGACCATCGCTGCCACGGAGCCGGGCGAGCTGGCGCCAGTGGTCCCAGAGACGCCCGCGCAGGTCAACGGGCGCCACGGTGGCCGGAAGGGCGGTCCCGCACGAGCAGCAAAGCTGACGGCCGTGCAGCGCTCGGAGATCGCTCGCAAGGCGGCGCGGGCACGTTGGCAGACGCGAAGCTAGTCGTCCGTCCCGCCCAGCGAGGACCCCGAAGGCAATGCTAGGTGGTGGGGCCTACTCGTCTTCTGTGCTACCACGGGCTGCTTGAAGTACCGCGCCAGCGAGGAAGAGCTGGCCCCATTTGCGGCCGGTCAACTCGCGCAGTATTCCTTGTGCTTCTAGATCGCGAATAGCCGCACGCGCGGTTGGAGCCGACACTTTCAAGACCTGGGCAGCGCGAGGGGCCGCGATGTAGGGATTCGTGAAGAGCTGATCTACGAGCTGATGGGCCGCTTGCCGAGCCCGCGCTTTGGAAAGAAGATCGTGATAGCGGGCCTGCAGATCGAGAAGGCGCTCCGCGTCATCCACAGCGGCCTGCGCTTGGATCGCTACGCCCTTCAAGAAGTAGGTGAGCCACCCGTGCCAGTCGCCGTGGGTGCTGACACGAAGCAGACGATCGTAGTACTCGGCTCCGCTTCGCTCGAAGTAGGCCGAGATGTAGAGCAGCGGTTGCGGGAGGAGCCCCCGCTCGTGTAGCAGCAGCGATATCAGCAGCCTTCCGACGCGCCCGTTCCCGTCGCCGAACGGGTGGATAGCCTCGAACTGATAGTGGGCGAGCGCGGCAACAATAAGCGGTGGCAGCGTTTCATCGTGCAAGAAGTTCTCGAAGTCACTAAGCGCGGTCTGCATCTCGTTGACGGGCGGCGGCACATACCGCGCCTCCTCAATCGGTGCGCCTGGGGCGCGGCCGATCCAGTTTTGGTAGGAGCGGAAACTTCCGGGATGGCGCTCATGACCACGGACCCCTTGCATGAGGTGCTTATGGACTTCTCGCAGCAGGCGAAGGCAGAGCGGCAGCCCCTTAAGGGCCTTAAGTCCGTATTCGTGCGCCGTGAGGTAGTTGCGGACCTCGCGAACATCGCCCCTGGCGCTGCCCGTTGCCTCGTCCTCGTATAGGTCCGCAAGCGTGCTCATCGTCCCCTCAATCCGCGAGCTTAGGACGGCCTCGCGGCGGAGATATGGCCCGATGAGCAGAGTCGGATTCTGGAGGTTGCGTCCCGTACCCGCGAGCAGGCCAATGCAGCCGGCGGCCTTGCTTAGGTCTACGATCAGCTCGGGAGAAAGGTCGAGCCGGGGCGGCAAGGGTGCGGGCACGAAGGCCACGTTGCCGTCGTGCGGGACGAGGCGACCGGGGGCATTGGCGAGGAAGCTAGCTGGGTCCATGTGGTTAGGGCTTAGAAAGGACGCTTGCGAACTCTAGCCGACTTGGAAACGAAATGGGATTTTCTTTCTTTTCTCGCGTAGGATGGAAAGCGCTCTTTCCAAGGCTCTCGTTTGGTGGCGTTTTGCAGCGTATTCCACGACTGCTTCCCGGGCATGATCGGAGAGCGCAGCACGCCTTCGCCGTTTTCCCGTCCGATGGCTCAAGCATAATAGGTCAATATGAATCGCCTGAGCACCGAGAGGCGCGCCCAGATCATCGGCTGCTTGGTCGAGGGCAACAGTATCCGCGCCACGGTTCGCATGACGGGCGCCGCCAAGAACACCGTGACGAAGCTCCTCGTGGATCTCGGCGCGGAGTGCGCCGCCTACCAGGACCGCACACTGCGGGATCTGCCCTGCACGGTGCTCCAGGTCGATGAGATGTGGGGCTTCTGCTACGCCAAGCAGAAGAACGTCCCGACAGAGCACCAAGGGACGTTCGGCTACGGCGACGTGTGGACCTGGATCGCTGTCTGCGCGGACACGAAGCTGGTGCCGTCGTGGCTCGTGGGGGAGCGCAACCTGGACGATTGCTGGACGTTCATGGAAGACCTCAAGGGCCGCTTGAGCGGGCGTATCCAGCTCAGCACGGACGGGCACGCGACGTATCGCGGGACGGTCGGCCTTGTCTTCGGCGGAGGGGGTATCGACTGGGCGCAGCTCATCAAGCACTACCAGACCCCGTATCACGGGGAAGGCCGATACAGCCCACCCGCCTGCACCGGAGCGACCAAGAAGGTCCGCCTTGGCGACCCGGACCCGGCGAAGATCAGCACCAGCTACGTGGAGCGCCAGAACCTCACGGTCAGGATGGGGATGCGCCGGTTCACGCGCTTAACGAACGCCTTCAGCAAGAAGGTGGAGAACCTAGCGGCGGCGGTCAGCCTTCACTACATGTACTACAACTTCGGCCGGCCGCACCAGACGCTCGCGAACCCGTACCCGCGCACCCCTGCGATGGCCGCGGGCGTGGCCGATCACGTCTGGACGCTACGCGAGATCGCGGGCCTGCTGGACCTAACTGATGGCCTTTGTCTGCGATGGAGACATCTGGGTCGAGCTGATGGTCCCTTTGGGGCCGCTCTCGGCTGATCGGCGTTTCTTCCTGGCCATTCGTGGGAAGATTCCTTTCAAGGCTCGTTCTTTCCTTGATCTCGACCGACATCTGGAATTAGGAGTACTATGCCCGCCAACCGAGGACAACGACCGTCGAAGTCAAAGGCGGCTGAACGGGAGGGGGCAGACGTGAAGAAGCTGCAAGCAGGAGCGGCCGGTTCGACGCAGCCGATTACGAAGGCCAAGGTTGCGCGCGCTCCGCGTATTGCGGGATTGAAGCCGCTCCGCGAGCCCGGGAAATTTCTGGAGGCGTCGAAATCGAGTGCGCCGACAGTCCTTTCTTCCGCCGAAACCAGCCGCATGTGGGAGATCCAGCACGCCGCAGAGCGAGACCCCGCCGCGTTTATGGAGGCGTGTCGCGCTAAGGCACGGTAGATGCCAGTCCTCCAGGGCCGTCCGAAGTTCCCGATCATCAAGACGCCCAAAGAAGATCCAAGGCTCAAGGGCTTTTCGTGCGGCAACGGTCAGAAGTGGGAGCGCGACGTCAACACGATGGTCAAGGAGTTGCACGACAAGGGCTCGGCGCACTACGACAGGCTGACGGTGATGGCGATGGAGAGCCAATCCGGTGATCTTCATGGTATCTGTGGCTTCCGGCCCAAACAGCCGCAGTTCCAGCCTCCCGGCCCGCAAATGCTGGAGCCGCCGTATATCCACGTAATCGGGCTTAGCGCGAGCCACCGCGGATGGACGCTCGAAGACGAAAAGACGCGCCTGGGAAGTGCCTTGTTAGTGGGCGCTATAAAGAAAATCGCTATCCAGTGGCCGGGAGACAGGATGCCAGCCGTATGGGCTCTGGTCGCGCGCAAAAACGCCCTGAGCCACAATCTCTTTGAACGTCATGGGTTCGTACTCATCCGCAAAGAGAATGGCGATCATCGGCAATATCGTCCTACGGCCTCCCGATTTTTTGAGCCGATGCCTGTCTGTCGATTCAAACTGACCCACTACCCGGTAGATCTCATCCATATGAGACTGGTTGCGGCGTCCCGTTCATGTGAGACGGAATCCCACCCATGCGAGACAGCGGACGGCAGCTACCGCGGAGAAGGGCTACCCGTTGCGTAGCGCGGCGGCGAAGCGCTCGACGATCGCTGTCGCCGGTTCGACTTCTGTAATTGCCCCCACGCTCTGGCCGGCGTACATCGCCATCGCCTCGACGTCGCCCTCCATGCCGCAAGCGGCAGGTTGGCCGCGTAGCGCGGTCGCGACCTCGGCGCACTCGACGGCGAGGGCAGACTCCGGCTGATCGGCCGCAAGAAGGAGACGATCGTTCCCGCGCACGGGCACAACGTGCACCCGGCGTTGATCGAGGCGGCGCTGAAGGACGCATGCCCGGCGATCGCCCAGGTCTGCGTGATCGGCGACGGCCGCTCCCATCTCGCGGCGCTGCTCGTGCTCGAGCCGCCCCAAGCTGCGACAGAGCCAGGCTCGTGCGCGAGCGTCGCCGCGGCGATCGAGACGGTCAACGTGGCTCTCCCCCCGCTCGAGCGGATCGAGGCGCACACGATCCTGGCGCAGCCGTGGCTGCCTGGCGCCGAGCTGACGGAGACCCTCAAGCTGCGCCGAGCGCAGATCGAGACGAAGTACGCCGCCGAGATTGAGGCGCTGTACGCCTGAGGCGTCCTGGCTGGGCCCGATCGGTTCGACGACACGCCGACGATCGCCTTATCGACGACCGCGCCGAGATCCTGACTCGCTCACGGTCTGACGGCGTGCGCGCGGAGGCAGCGCCTCACTGAGCTCTCCCTCCGGGAGCTGCGGGGCTCGAGGTCTGTCCGCCCGAGCTCCGCCGACGGCCGCTCGGCGAGGCTAAGCGGTCGCGCGCGAAGTCGCGCGCGTGTCGCGGGCGAGGAGAGGTCGCTGTGCTCGGCGCTTGTCGTCGCCCTGCGTACGCCGGACGACCTACAGCGGACGCAGTCGCACGGGCAGCGTCTTGTGCTGGTTGGCGAACGCTGATTCGACGTGTGTGCACTCGCCGGCGATCTGGATCTCGGGGTAGCGTTTGAGCGTCTCCTCGATCAGGATCCGCAACTCCAGTCGCGCGAGCGCGGTGCCCAGGCAGAAGTGCCGGCCACCGGCACCGAACGCCTGGTGCTCGGCTTCGCGCGTCAGGTCGAAGCGGTCGGGGTCCTCAAAGCGCGTCTCATCGCGGTTGGACGAGGGGTACCACATGACCAGCTTCTCGCCCTCACGGATGCGCTGCCCGTGCAACTCGGTGTCGCGCGTGGCCGTGCGGGCGAAGTGCGCGAACGCCGGGAACATGCGCAGTGACTCCTCGACCGCCGCCGCCACCAGCGAGGGGTCCTCGAGCACCATCCGTCGTTGCTCGGGGTTTTCCATCAGCGCGCGCATGCCGCTGCAGTAGGTCGCCTTGGTGCTGTCGTTGCCGGCGGCCATCAGCAGCAGGAACCCCATCACGATCTCGTGGTCCTCGAGCCGCTCGCCGTCGAGCTCCGCGTGCACGAGCACGCTCGTGAGGTCATCGGTCGGCGTCGCGCGTCGTTCGGCGATCAGCTTGCCGCAGCGCGCGAACACCTCGGGCACCTCGCGCTCCATCACGCTCTGCGCACCCTCCGGCGTCGCGTCCGGGTCGCCCGCGCCGACGATCGCGTTCATCAGGTTCGCCCATGCCTGGTCGTCCTCCGCCGAAAGGCCCATGAAACTCCCGATCACCCGCGCCACCACCGGCTGGGCGACGTCGCTGACCAGATCGCAGGTCTCCCGGCCCTCGAGCCGCTCGAGCACCTCGATCGTGATCGCGCGGATCGCGTCCTCGTGCTCGGCGATCCGCTTCGGCGTGAAGCCACGCTGGAACAGCGCCTTCAGCCGGTCGTGCTTGGGCGGGTCCATCCCGATGAACATCGCCTGCTGCATCTCCAACGACAAGCCTGCATTGGACGCGGTGAAGCCGCCGACTTCGGAGGAGTATGTCTGCCAGTCACGGCTGACCTCGAACACGTCCTCGGCGGTCGTCACCGACCAGAAGCCGGCTTCGTCGGGAAACTCAGCGATGCCGCTCGACCAGTGAACCGGACACCCAGCGCGCAACCGCCTGAACAGCTCCAGCGGCGGCCCCTGCTGGAAGTGGGCGCGGTCAGCGACGCCCAGCTCGTCAAGCGGCGTCTGATCCTGGCTTGTAGTGCTCACGATCTCCCCTTCCCGTAGTCACGTTGCGGCGTCCTCTAGCGGAGCCTACTCCACATAACTCCGCCCGTTGCGCTCTACACCCGGTGTAAGGCGCCACGGAGATGACACCGCTTGGCGACAGGCAACTGAAACCGTCGACGTGACACTCAATTGAAACCGCGAGCGGCCTCAAAGACGACACTGTACAGAGACGGCTGTGTTGGGCTGTCGAGCACCAACCCCTATGGCGTCGACTTCAGTGGCCACACCTCGACGACACCGTGTGCGATCGCACACGGTGTCTTGGAGACGAGGCTGACCGCCTCCTCGAGAGTGGCGGCCTCGATCACCGCGAACCCCGCGATTGGAAGGTCCGAGCGCAGGAACGGCCCCTCGCTCCGCTCCACGCCCGCCCCGTCGGGGTTGCGCACCTGCACGGGCTCACCGGCGATACCCATCAACGCTCCCTCCGCGAGTAGGCGCTCGTCGTGTTGATGGGCCGCATCGCGAACTTTAGGGTCAGTCCGGTCGTACCCTGCGCGATCTCCATATCCGATGGTCACAAATCTCGCCACAAACACCTACCTCCTCAACCTTGTCATTGATTCTTGACGATGCGACTACTCCTGCGGGCCTTAGGTTCGCGAGCGTTTGCATATACCCCGCTCTGGGCGACACTACCCGCCGGATACCCGATTGCGCGCCGGCCATGCGTGCTCCACGCAGACCGCCGCGTGTTGCGCTTGCGCCAGATGCAGCCAAGCTCGATGCGGTTCGAGCTCAAGACGCGCGCGGTCCTGTTGCGCTACAAGCGACCGCACGCGAAGGCGAGAGTCCTGCCTTCCGCGCTGTGCAGGACGCCCATGACCTCGGCCAAGAATGTTGTGGTGGAAGCAAAGCGGGGCAGCGGGGGTCGGTCATCCGGACTTAGGTGCGATGAGTTCGACGAACGGCCGGGGGTCTACAGTAGGCGTGGAGAGCCCGACCCGAGAGGAACCAGCCATGAACCTGCCCGAGATCGTCAGCCGCGAGCAGTGGACTCGAGCTCGTGTTGTGCTCCTCGAGCGCGAGAAGACTCTGACCAGGGCGCGCGACGAGCTCGCTGCGGAGCGCCGCCGACTGCCGATGGTCGAGGTCACCGAGGACTACCGGTTGACCGCGGCCGACGGCAGCTCACGAACCCTGCTTGACCTGTTCGAGGGCCGCCATCAGTTGATCATCGATCACTACATGTTCGATCCAGACTGGGAGGACGGGTGCATGAGCTGCGCCGGCCGGGTCGACCAATACGGAAACACCGCGCACCTGCACGAGCGCGACACGACAATCGCTGTCGTCTCCCGCGCGCCGATCGACAAGCTCGAGCGGTGGAAGCACAAGATGGGCTGGACATTCCCCTGGTACTCGAGTTACGGCAGCCGGTTCAACTTCGACTACGGCGTGTCATTCGACGACACCGTCGACGATCCCCATTACAACTACCGTTCCGTCGTCGAGTTGAAGGCCAAGTACGGGTGGGTGGAGCTCCCGAGTGAGCTCCACGGAACGAGTGTGTTCCTTCGCGTCGGCGATCGCGTCTTCCACACTTACTCGGCCTACGGGCGCGGCACCGAGCAGGTTGGCGGCACGCACTACTACCTCGATATGACGGCCCTTGGCCGACAGGAGGATTGGGAGGAGCCTAAGGGCCGCGCGGAATCCCTTGGACCGCGCGCCGACCAGCGGGGGGCACCAACGGCGTCAGGTGTCTAGCGTCTGAACCTGTTCCTCCCTGACGCTCGCTGCGGACGACTTCCGAGCGCACCGATTGAGCATCCGCAGATGCTCGCTTACGCGGGGAGAGCGGAAGCATTCAGCTCGCCAGGCACGAGCCGTTCGTCGTCCCGACCTACGCGCTGATCGCGGCCCCAGCCGCCGGCCTCCTCATCGGCGCGATCGCCGGCCTTTACCCGGCCATGAAGGCCGCCCGCCTCAGCCCAACCGAAGCGCTACGGACCGCATGACCAACATGCCAATGGGCTGCGGCGGGCCCCAGCAGTTGCCCGGCGTTTCTGCACTCGATATCGCGGATCCTCGTCGAGCCGGCTTTACGCAGAGCGATCAACGCTCGTGACCCAAGGCCCGGTGGCCTCCGGATTGTGGAGTTCTTCGGCACGGCGACGGGCTTGTGCCCGATCGGGAGCCTCAACGCGCACGACGACCTCGTCATCGTCGTCCGTGCCCCATCGTGACCGCCCAGAGAGGCATCGTCGTTCAAGATACTGCGCCAGGGCTGCTGGGGCGCGCAAGCGAGTCGTCGGGAAAGCAGCCACGGGCATTCCGGTAACGCCGCCGCAATCGCGATTGGCGCGATCGCCGGCCTGCTACCCGCGATCCGCGCCGCCCGCCTACACCAACCGCAGCGCTCCGTACCTGATGACAACGACTGCTCGCGCGCGGAACACCTGCTGGTCCGTTCCTCAGCTTTCTTTCACGTTCGTTCGTCAGCATCGATCCATGCGTCTACTGGTCGTCGACGACGACACGGCCGTGCGCGAGGCGCTCGCGCTCGTGCTCTGCCTCGACGGGTTCGAGGTGACGACGGCGGCCGACGGCCGTGAGGGGATCCGTACGCTTTCGATCAACCGCCCTGACGCGGTCATTCTCGATGTGCTGATGCCCGGTCTCGACGGTCTGGAGGTGTGCCGGCGAATCCGCGCGACCGGAGACCGCACCCCGGTGTTGATGCTCACCGCTCGCACCGAGGTGGCTGAGCGTGTGGCCGGCCTGGAGGCCGGCGCCGACGACTACCTGGCCAAGCCGTTCGCCCATGAGGAGCTGATTGCCCGCGTGCGCGCCCTGCTGCGGCGCACGGGCTGGGAGGGGGACGACCGAATACTGCGCTTTGAAGATCTCGAGCTTGATCCCTCCGCGCACGAGGCGCGCCGCGACGGCCGCCTGCTTGAGCTCACGCGCACCGAGTTCCTGCTGCTCGAACTGCTGCTGCACCATCCCCGCCAGGTGCTCACGCGCGCGAGCATCTTCGACCACGTGTGGGGCTATGACTTCGGTCCTTCCTCCAACTCGCTCGAGGTCTACATCGGCTATCTGCGCCGCAAGAGCGAGGCCGCCGGAGAGCCGCGCCTGGTGCACACGGTCCGCGGGGTCGGCTATGTGCTGAGGTGCTCGCGGTGAGCTTTCGTCGACGCATGATCCTGCTGGCCGCCGGGGCGGTAGCCGCGGCGATCGTGATCGCATCGGCCGTCGTGTACGCGGTGACGCGCAACGAGCTGCGCGGTCAGATCGACGCGAGCCTGCGAGCGACGGTCACCCCTGGTCTGCCGCAGGCGGTGCGGTTCCAGCCCCGCTTGGGCGCAGCTGAACTCGCGAAGCTGAAGATCGGCAAGCAGCCGAACGTGAGGCTTGCGCAACTCGCACGCGGCGCGCTGCTGTCCGCACCGGTGGCGCCCAGCTCAGCCGGCGAAGCCGGGGGCTTCTCGACGGGATCCACGCGCGTCTCCGGCGGCGAGGTGCACGTGCGCACGAGCCACGGCACTCACGGTGAAGTGGTCACGATCGAACGCAGGACCGTGGTCGTGCCCAATGGCTCGAGCGTCAAGCGCCCATCGGCGGGCTTCGGAGCGGGCCGCGCCGTGCAGCTCGTCCTCCCAACCCCGAAGCTGGGCGGACCCACAGGATATGTGCAGCTCTCCGAACCGGACGGGAACGTGCTCAGGGCGGGCAAGGGGCCGCTGCTCCCCCTCACAGCCGCGGCGCGAGCGGTCGCCTCGGGCAATCGCAATGCCTTCTTCAGCAACGCCACGGTCGCGGGTACGCCGGCGCGCGTGCTCACCGAGCGTGCGCCGCACGGCGCGGTGTGGCAGGTCGCGTTGCCGCTGAGCGACGTGAACAGCACGCTCACGCACCTGAAGCTCGTGCTCGCGATCGTCTGCCTGGGCGGCATCGCGCTCGCGGCAGCGCTTGGGCTGCTCGTCTCACGCGCGGCGCTCGTGCCCGTGCGCAGGTTGACGAGCGCCGCGGAACGCGTCGCGCGCACACAGGACCTGGGCCATCGCATCCCGGCGGGCGAGGAGGACGAGCTCGGACGGCTGGCCACGAGCTTCAACACGATGCTGGCCGCGCTGGAGCGCTCGCGGCTAGCGCAGCGCCAGCTCGTCTCAGATGCCTCGCACGAGCTGCGCACGCCGCTGACCAGCGCGCAGGCGAACCTCGACGCACTCATGCTGGGGGAGCAGTTGCCGGCCCGCGAGCGCGCTCGTGTCATAGCCGCCGCACAGGCGCAGCTACGCGAGTTGACCGTGCTCGTCGGGGATCTGGTCGATCTGTCCAAGACCGAGATCGACGAGATCGAGGTCGAGGACGTGCGCCTTGACCTCGCCGTCGCTTCAGCACTCGAGCGCGCAAGACTGCACGCGCCCGCTTGTCGCTTGCGCCTCGATGCCGAGCCCTGCCTGGTGCGCGCCGCGCCAGCGCGCCTGGATCGGGCGATCGCCAATCTGCTCGACAACGCGTGCAAATGGAACCCGCCTCCACCTGCCGATCCCGTTGAGGTGCGCGTGCGACACGGCACGCTCGAGGTGCGCGACCACGGACCGGGTATCGCTGCGGAGGATCTCCCGCACGTGTTCGACCGCTTCTACCGCTCCCCCGAGGCGCGTGGGCGTCCGGGCTCCGGGCTCGGGCTGGCGATCGTCAGGCAGACCGCCGAGGCTCACGGCGGCTCGGTGCACGCCGCCAACGACCCCTTCGGCGGCGCGCGGCTGACGCTCGAGCTCCCGCCGCTCGAGATGAGCGACGCCGAGCTTCGCGCGGCCGAGTGCGATGGTCCCCGAACTTCCGAGGTGGTTCAGGAAGTTCCTCGGTTCCTCTCAGGCGACTCTCAGGTTGGGCCGGCTTGATGTGCGTGCCGCCGCGAGCGATCGGAGATCGCGCGGCGGCGCCATCGAGCAGCGATCGACCCACAAAGGAGCCCGCGTGTCCCGCCGTCCCCCGCTCATCCCGCTCATCCCGCTCACCGTCCTGTGTATCGCAGCGGCGAGCCTTCTCCTGGCCGCATGCGGGGGATCCTCGCCGACGAACGCGGCATCCACCGAAGGCTCGCAGGAACAGCAGGCCGAAACGAAGCTCGCCGACTTCGCCAAGTGCCTGCGCGAACACGGCGTCCACGCCGAAGTAGGGACGCCCCCCGGCGGCGGCCGCGCCCTCAAGTTCGGCCCCAGGCCCGGTGGACCTCAACCCGAATCCGGTGGACCGGGGCAGTTCGAAGCGGCGCAAAAGGCCTGCGCCCGCTACCGGCCTGCCGAGCAGAAGGTGAACCTCTCCCCACAGCAGAAGGTCGAACAGGAAGAAGCGGTGCAGAAGTTCGCCAGGTGCATGCGCGGACACGGGATCAAAGTCGAAGCCTCGACGGCCGGCGGGGGCTTCCAGATCCGGATACATGCGCATCCCGGCGCCGAAGGCGGACCGAACCCCGAAAGCCCCGCGTTCCAGGCTACGCAGAACGCCTGCCAGAAGCTGCTGCCGTTCAAGGGCGGGCCAGGCGGCGGGCCGAGCACCAGCAGGGCTCACGCCGGCGGCGGGGAAGCCGGCCTTGCAACCGGTGGCGGGTGAGTCGATGGGCTCATCCGACCCCGACCGGCCGCGGGACGCCCCGGCCGCGATCGCCGACGCTCCTAACGGCGACGCCCTGAGCGGCGACGGCGGCGATCAGCCCGGCGGGGATGCAACCGAGGGCAGTCGACGAAAGCGGTTGGCGGGGGTGGCAGCGGTCCTGCTGGCCGCGATCGTCGTGGCGGCGATCGTGCTGCTGGACTCGGGCTCATCGCCCCGCGACACCGCCTCCACGGGCGTGCCCGCGGGGCAGACCACAACCGAGGTGACCAGACGCACGCTCACCGAAAGCTCGACCGTCGACGGTACCCTGGGCTACGGCGGCACGCTGGAACTGTACGACCGGCTGTCGGGGACGTTCACGTGGCTGCCGGCGGTCGGGTCGGTGATCGACCGGGGCGGCACGCTGTGGCGGGTGAACAACCAGCCCGTGGCGCTGATGTACGGGTCGGTGCCGGCGTATCGCACTCTGAAGGAGGGTGTCAGCGACGGCCCCGACGCGACCGAGCTCAACAAGAACCTGATCGACCTCGGCTACGACCCCTACAGCGCGATCACCGACGACGAAGACTTCAGCGAAGCCACCGCCGCCGCAGTGCGCCGCTGGCAGAAGGCCGAGGGGCTTCGGGAGACGGGCGAAGTGCAGCTCGGCCGCGTCATCTTCGCCCCCGGTGCCCGGCGCGTCACGGCAGTCAAGGTCGCGCCGGGCCAGGACCCGCCGGGCGGGGCGGGCGCAAAAGAACCGGCTTTTGAAGACCAGGGCTCGAAAGAGCCGCCTTCTGAAAAACCGGCCGCTAAAGAGCCCGGCTCCAAAAAATCAAGCCCCAAAAAACCTGCCTCGAAAGAACCGGCCGGCGGAGCAGCCTCCAAACCGCCGACTCCACGAAAACCGGGGCAGATCACGTCCTCCACAGAACCGGGCGCCAACAAAGGCACCGACGAACCGGGCGCGGGCGCGGGCATGGTGGTGCTCGGCACGACCTCCACCCAGCAGCTCGTGACGCTCAAGCTGAAGGCCGAACAGCAGACTCTCGCCCGCGTCGGCGAGACGGCCCCGGTGACGCTCCCCGGCGGCGACGTGGTGCAAGGGCGGATTACCGAAGTCGGCTCGGTGGCGAGCTCATCTTCGTCGGGTGAAGGCGAAAACAGCCCCAGTAGCGGAGAAAAAGGCGAAAGCAGCGAATCGGCGACGATCTCGGCGACGCTCGCGCTCGAGCATCCGGTCGCGCACCTCGATGAGGCGCCCGTGAGCGTCGAACTGCTCAAGAGCATCCGCCACGACGTGCTCGCGGTCTCGGCGACCGCCCTGACAGCCACCGCGGGTGGTGGGTATGCGATCGAGACGCTAAAGGCCGGCCGGCGCGTCGCGCTCACGGTGACACCAGGCATGTTCGCGAACGGCTACGTGCAGGTCGAAGGTCCCGGCGTCCGCGAAGGGCTGACCGTGATCGAGTCGGAATGAACCCCAAGGCAGTCCTGGAGCTGATCGATGTGGTCAAGGACTACCCGGGTGGCGTGCAGGCGCTGCGTGGAGTGAACCTCACCGTCGATGAGGGCGAGCTGTGCGCGATCATCGGCCCGTCCGGGTCGGGCAAGTCCACGCTGCTGCACATCATGGGCACGCTCGAACGACCCACGAGCGGGGTCGCGCGGATCGCCGGCAGAAATGTCGCTGAGGCGTCGGATGGCGGTCTCGCCGCACTGCGCGCGCGGCGGATCGGGTTCGTCTTCCAGCAGTTCCACCTGCTGGAGGCGCACACCGCGCTCGAGAACGTCGCACATGGCTTGCTCTACACAGGCACGCCCGCACCGCAGCGCCGCCGGGCAGCCGCGGCGGCGCTCGAACGCGTCGGATTGAGCCATCGCGCGGATCACACCTCGGCGCTGCTCTCCGGCGGTGAGCGCCAGCGCGTGGCGATCGCCCGCGCGATCGTGAGCTCGCCGGCGATCGTCCTCGCGGACGAGCCAACCGGCAACCTGGACACGGCGAGCGGCGCCGGCATCCTGGAGTTGCTGCACGAGCTGAACGCACAGGGCACGACTGTCGTGGTGATTACTCACGACCGCGAGATCGCCGACACGCTGCCTCGACGCGTGGAGCTACGCGACGGGCGCCTGATCCACGACGATCTGGTGGCCGCGCCGATATGAGCGGCACAGCCCCCCGCAGCCGTCTGCTCCCGGCGGACCTCCTGCGCGTGGCGAGCGTTGGGTTGCGCACGCGCCGCATGCGCGCCGCTCTGTCGGCGCTGGGGGTGGCGATCGGGATCGCCGCGATGGTCGCCGTGCTGGGGATCTCCGAATCGAGCAAGGCGGGCCTCGTAGCCCAGCTGGGCGAACTGGGAACCAACCTGCTGACGGTCGCACCCGGGCAGACGTTCCTCGGCAAGCCGGCGCAGCTGCCCGAAGCGGCCGAGCGCGCGGTGCGAAACCTCTCGAGTGTGCGCTCGACGGCAGCGGTCACCTCGATCTCGGGCGCGAGCGTTCGCCGCAACCCCTTCATCGAAGCGGCCGAAACCGGCGGCATCGGGGTCTATGCCGCCGACCCCGAGCTGCTGGCGACGCTCGGCGGGCGGGTGCTGTACGGCCGCTTCCTGGATGCCGCCAACGAACGCTATCCGCTGGTCGTGCTCGGCTCGGTTGCCGCGCAGCGCCTAGGTGTAGGCGCGCTGACCATGAATGGTCATCCGGTGCAGGTCTACCTCGGCGATCAGTGGTTCACGGTCGCGGGCGTGATCGGCCCGCAGCCGCTCGCACCGGAAATCGAACGCGCGGCGCTGATCGGCTATCCGATCGCTCACAGCCTGTTCGGTACGAGCCGCCACGGGACGATGCTCTACGTGCGCGCCGACCCGGAACGCGTGCGCGAAGCAGATTCGCTGTTGGCCGCGACCGCCGATCCGCAGAACCCCGAAAACACCACCGTCAGCCGACCCTCCGCCGCGCTGCAGGCGCGCGCGGACGCCCAGAGCACACTCACCGCCGTGTTCCTCGGCCTCGGCGCCGTCGCACTGCTCGTAGGGGGCGTGGGGATCGCCAACGTGATGGTCATCTCCGTGCTCGAGCGCCGCTCGGAGATCGGACTGCGGCGCGCGCTCGGGGCGCGGGCGGTGCACATCGGCGTGCAGTTCCTCGGCGAGTCTGTTCTGTTGTCGGCGCTCGGCGGGATCATGGGGATCGCCCTCGGCGCGGCTGCGACCGCCGGCTACGCCTTCAGCCAGGGCTGGATCGTGGTCGTGCCGGTGCTGTCCGTCGCCGGAGCGATCGCGATCGCGCTGGCGCTCGGGGCACTCGTCGGCCTTTACCCGGCCGTCCGCGCCGCACGGCTCGCTCCAGCCGCAGCCCTGCGGAGCGTGTAAGGATTCGAGCCTGCTTGGCGCCCCGCCCGTTGCCATCGGGTTCCCGCGGGTGCACGCCGTTACAGTGGGCGACGGTCATCTTTTCCACGGCTTGTTCGAGTGTGAGGCCCACGAGTCGCGGCGCTCGGCAGATCGGCCCTCCCGCGGTGCCAGCGCCGGCACTCGGGACGCCAAGGGTCACGGCGCACACCGCCATGCCGACGAGCGCACTCACCGCTCGGTTTCTGCCGTTCGCAATGCGCTTGCTCAGCGTCCCCTTCATGTGAGACGGGAATCCCGTTCATCTGAGACGGTGTGATCCCGCCCATCTGAGACAGCCGGGCTGAGGCTGGCTTTCGTGGTCCGTACTGCGCAGCTGCTTGCACGGTTGCGGTACCCATCTCATCCCGCCCGGCGGTAGCAGATGTGCGTCGCCAGTGGGGAATGAAGGACCTCGTCGGGCTCGAAATCGAACTCGGCGACGCCGTTGAATATCCCCTCGCCGGAGCCGAGTAGAACGGGGACGATGTCGAGCCAGAGTTCGTCGATGACGCCCGCTAGCAGCGCTTGGCGGACGGTCGAGGCGCCGCCCGCGATGTCGACGCCGTCTGCGCCGGCAGTCTCGCAAGCCTGGGCGTAGGCGGCGTCGAAGCCATCGGTGACGAAGTGAAACGTCGTCCCGCCCTCCATCTCGATCGGCGCGTGCGTGTGATGGGTTAGGACGAACACGGGCGCGTGGTAGGGCGGCTCGGGCCCCCACCAGCCCGACCACTCCTCGTCCCACTCGCCGCGGATCGGGCCAAACATGTTGCGGCCCATGACGTAGGCGCCGCGGGGGCGCAGCAAACGGCGCTCGGCAATGGCGTCCGCCTCGTTTGCGCGCTCGTCGCCAAGGTGCCAGTCGTGAAGCTCGCGGCCCCGCTTGCCGAGCGGGTTTTCGCGGCTTTGATCCAGCCCGGCGACGAAGCCGTCGAGGGAGATCGACATGTGGCAGGTGGTGTCGGCCATTACGCTCCTCCAAAGTGATTGTGATTTGCAAGCGGCGGCGCGCGGGCGGGTCCGTATCAGAGTAGTTGCAGCCTGGAAGCACCATGGAGGACATGGCTATGCCCCTTGCGGGCGAACCGCGCTCCGGGTGTCTCCGACCAACGCGACCGATCGAGGTGCTCGGCAACCGCTGGTCGCTCCTCGTCCTGCGCGACGTGATGGTCGACAACCGCCGCCACTTCCGCGAGCTGCAGCCGCCAGATCCTGTTCGACGTCACGCACGGCGCGCTGCTGGACGCGCTGTACCGCTACCCCACTCCCCGCCCCCGCGGTTCTTCAGCTGGCTGCGCGCCGCGATCGACCAAGCGGCCTGACGCCGATCGGCCGGACCCACGCGCGCACGTGAGACTGAGGCTCACCCAACTGCGGCTGTCACGGCGTCGACCTGGTGGGCCTGGTGCTTGAGCAGCCCCGCCAACATTGGCCTAGAGCGCTGACGTGTCGTGGACGGGCAGCTACGGCTTATAGCCGCCGTACAACTCGTGCGATCGCGCGGGCCTCGGGGCGCATGGTTCGCAGATGTCCGCTGAGGTCGGGCCTGTAGCCGGTGAAGAACAGCCCCGGCGCCGAGGGGTGCTGCCCGCCGCCGCTGACGAGCGGGATGCCGTCCTCACCGAGCACGCCGAGGTGGCCGACTAGCCCCTCCAGCCCGCGTCGATACCCGGTCGCCGCGATCACGGCTTCCGGCTCGATGCGGGTGCCGTCGGCCAGCAGCACGCCCGGACCATCAAAGCCCTCGACGGCGGCGACGATCTCTATCTGCCCGGCCTTCAGGAGGGGCACGAACGCTTCGGCGTAGGCCGGCGCCTGTTGGCGATGGCGCATATTCGTCGCGAGCCCACTTGGTGAGCGCGGAAGCCCGTACTGATCGAGGTTGCCGTAAATGATGTGCTGTGACAGCCATGACAGGCGATCCCCGACGCCCACCGGAAGGTGGTTGAGCACGATCCCGGAGATGTTGATCGAAGACCCCAGGATCTTGCGGGCCGTCAGGTTCGGGGGCGTCCGGCAGGCCACACGCACCCGCCCCGCTCCCCCGTTGACGAGGTAAGCGGCGACCTCGGAACCGGTCGTGCCCGGCCCAACGACAAGTACGTCGCGGTCGCGGTAAGGCTCGGGGTTTCGGTAAGCGGACGAGTGGATCAGCTCGCCGGTGAAGCCCTCGCGTCCCGGCCAGTCGGGAAGGTCGGGATCGTGGTCAAATCCGGTCGCGACAACCACCAAGCGCGCCCGCATGTCCTCGCGATCAGTCTGTACCTCCCACCCCCCGTCCGCGGTCACCGCCCGGCGGGCGTGGATGCCGAAGCGAACGTCGATGCGGTGGTGCTCGGCGTAGTCCTCGAGGTACTGGATCCACGCCTCCCGAGACGGGAACTCGCCGTAGCGCCGTCGGGTCGCACGAAACCCGGGCTGCGTGGACATCCATCCCGTCGTATTGAGCCGCAGCCCGTCGTAGCGTGTCCGCCAGCTCGCAGCGACCTGGTCGGTCTGCTCGAGCACGATCACCTCGACGCCGACGCCCTGAAGCGTGGCCGCCGCAGCGAGCCCGGCGGCGCCCGCACCGAGCACGATCGCGCTGCGTCCGCTCACGAGGGCGCCGAAGCTCCGGACGTGATGTGCTCGATGACCCGCCGGAAATCCTCTGTCGGAGAGAAGTCCACGTACTCAGAGTCCTCGAGCGCCTCCGGCGCGTGCCCGGGGCCCCAATAGAACGCCTCGCCCGCGACGAAGTCCTGATGCCCTTCCAGCGTGTGCATCCGCACCCGGCCCTTGATCATGTACCCCCAATGCGGACACGGGCAAAGATCGTCCGGCAGGCCCTTGGTCGCTGGCCGCAGGTCCGCCCCGGCGGGCAGCCGCACGAACCCAACAGACAGACCGTCCTCGTCGCGCAAACGGGACCTCAACACCGTTGTCCTCGATGACGACCGGCACGTCCTCACGTCGGATGGATCGCATGTGTGTCTCCTGTCGGCTTGGGAAGTCGCTGCGGCGGCCTGGTTGCACGCCTGATCGCCGCGCTCACGGTCATTCCGATCATGGCCGCAGACCGTGTGCACTGGCGTGTGACTAGGAATCTCCCGCGAGCAACGTCGCCAGCGTGGGATTGTCGATCTCACCGGCGAGCATCCGCGCCGAGTCCAGCGCACCGGCCTGTCCGATCCGTGCCGCGTGAACGAACCCCCGGACCACCAACTCGCGCATCTCGGTCCGCGCCGCCATTGCGCTGAGCGCACGGATCAGCTTATGCGTGTGATCGTGTTCTGCCTTATCGAGGCTGAACAGAATCGCCGTGTCGAGGACGTGTCCGTGCATCCACACATAGCGGTCGGGCAGCCGTGTGCAGCGCTCGCGCGCCTCCTCGATCCACCCGCGCGAAGGTTCCAGCTGACCGTGGGCGCGGTGCAGCAGCCCGAGGTTGCGCGCCGCGAGACCTTCCCAGCATGGATCTTTCAGCTCGCACGCCAGCGCGAACGCCCGCTCGAAGCGCTCGGCCGCCCGCGCGATCTCGCCACGCAACAGGTCAACCTCGCCGCGCAGCGTCTCGGGGAAGGGAAGAAAGGACAGCCAGCGCTCGGCCTCGACTAGCCCCAGCGCACGGTCCAGCACCAACATCGCCTCGCTCGCTTCGCCGCGCAGCAATTGAGCTCGCGCGATCAGACTCAGCGAGAACGCAGCCTGCCGGCGATCTCCGAAGCGCCCAGCGCACTCCACTGAGCCGTGCAGTGCCGCAAATGCGCCGGCGTAGTCGCCCATGTCCGAGCGATTCATGCCCTGCACGGCAAGGATCGCTGCGTGCTCGGCGTCGCTGTCGGCAAGCGCCTCGGCGCGAGTCAGCCAGCGCTCGACCGACGCACGGCGACCCGCCTGGACATCCGTGTAGGCCAACTCGCGCAGCGCACAGACCAGTGTCTCGCGGTGACCGGCCGCCTCGGCTACCGCGAGGGCCTCGTGCAACACCGCGGCGCCCTCCTCATCGCGTCCGCGTACCGAGTGCACGAGCGCACTGCCGAGCGCGACCAGCGAGCGGGCATGCAGAACCAGATCGCCGGATGCGGCAGCCTCGGCGCGGGACTGACGCAGGCATCCCAGCCCGTGCTCCAGCGCTCCAGCTGCCATCGCCGCCTCGCCGGCTTCAAGGTGACCTCGTGCCGCGACGCGGTCACCGACGGCGGCCTCGCCACCGACCCCGGGTCCGGCCGCCCGCGATACCGCTGGTGAGGGCTCGCATCCAAGCTCGCCACGGAATAGACGTCGGCAGGCCGCAACCTGCGCGACCGCGCCGGCGCGGTCGCCACTACAGGCCAGGCCACGTACCAGCAACTCATGGTGGGCCTCATCGAACGGGTCCAGCGCCACCAAACGGGTAGCCAACTCGACCGTCTGATCTGCTCGCCCGGCTGCGAGCGCGGCCAACGCCTTCTCACGCAACACAGTCTCCGCCCGCCCGGCGTACCGACGACGGGCTACCAGCAGCCATGCCTCAAACGCCGGACTCGCCGCGAAGTCTCTCCCCTCCAGCAGCACCCCACCCGCAGAGTCTGAGTCGTAGACATCGACCGCCACATCACCAGCCAGCGTCAGCTGCACCGGATCGCCCTGCAACACCGCCGCCGGGCCGAGCGCCCGGCGCAGCTGCGCAAGGTTCCACCGCAGCGCGCCGAGTGGATCATCGGCATCGACAAACAGCAGCTCGGCGAGCTCGCGGCGGGTGACCGGACGCTCACTCAGCAGCAGATAAGCCAGTAGCGCCCACGCCTTTCGACCCCGGGGCGGCGACGCCCCGCGGCCGTCGCGCAGAATCGCCGGCGCGCCGAGCAGCTGGATCGTGATCACCACCCGCGTCACCTTGGCATACTCTTCTGAGAGCACCGGCTCGAACTCCACGAAAGGACCGATGCCCCGCTTCCTGATCAATCGTGCGCTTGGCGACGTCACCGAGGACGAACTCGAGGCGGCCGCAGAGGTCTCTCGCCGCGTGCGCGCCGAGCGCTTCCCCGAGATCGAGTGGGAGCACTCGCACGTCGTGCGCACGAAAGACGGCCTCACTTCCTACTGCGTCTACAAGGCGCCCAGCGCCCAACACATCCGCGACCACGCTGCCGCGGCCGGGCTGCCCGCCGACGAGGTTCAAGAGATCGAGCTAGACCTCCTGCCCTAGGCGCGACGGATCGGCGCCATCGTGGGCACAGGCTCGTTGGTGAGGAAGTCGAGGATGATCGTGTTGCAGAGCGACGGCTTCTCGACCAGCAGCCCGTGGGAGGTGCCGGGGATGACCGCGAGCTCACCGTCGGGAAGGCCGCGGTACAGCGCGACGGCGTGCTCGAACGTGACCTCATCGTCGTCACCGATCATCACCAGCGTGCGGCTACGGAGCTCGCTCAGATCGCCCACGGTCAGGGTGGGCTCCTGCGCGTGCATCCGCTCGAGCTTGGCGACAAGGACCGGGTAGTGCTCCGCGCCATCCGGGGACAATTCGACATATAGACGCGCGAGGAACTCGGGCGGGGATCCGTCAAGCACACCGGGCGACCAGCCGTCGCGGTGAAACACGCCTGCGATCAACACGAGCCGGCGGACGAGGTCGGGGCGGCGCAGCGCGACCAGCAGCGCGACTGTCGCGCCATCGCTGCAGCCGACCAGGTGAGCGGGGCCGCCGACGACCGCCTCAAGGAACGCGATCGTGTCCTTAGCCATCAGCCCGAAGCTGATCGGGCCCTCGACGTCGGGCGTGCGGCCGTGGCCCCGGCGCTCCGGGGTGAAGACGTGAAAGCGCGCGGCCACGGCGTCGAGGTTCGGCCCCCACGCGCGCGCGTCGACCCCGGCGCCGCCCGGATGCAGGAGCACCACCGGCTCTCCGTCGCCGAGCTCGTCGTACCACGTCCGCACGCCGCCCAGATCAATGTATGCCGACATCAAATGCGTTCCTCTCCCTCCCGCGCTCACGCGTAGCTCAGCTGCTCATACCAGTCGCCCGGCCGTCCGTCTGGCGTCAGGTCGAACAGGTTCCAGAGTGGCTCCAGGGTGCCGACGTGGCGGGGGTCCTCGCCCGCGTCAGATGGCGCGTACAACATCTCGGAGCTCCAGAAGTGCCGGATCGCATCGCCGTCGCGGTGGAACACCGTGAGCATCGGGCGCTGGTTGCCGTCCGGGGTCTCGGCGTGGTAATCCCGGTTGTACGTGTTGCCGGCCGAGGACAGGAACCGCAGCCGCGTCCAGCCGCGGTCCGCCGCGAACGCGAGCACGTTCGGCAGCGAAGTCTTCGCGACGACCGCCAGGTTGATGTGCTGGCTCGCGTGCTCTGCGGCGCCGTCGAGCTGGTCGATCAGCGCGGTGCACGACGGGCACGGGCTCTCTGCGAGCGGCAGCCCGGCGAGCGTGCCGCTGATCGGTCCGGGGCTATCGTCGCCTGCGTCGCGCGGGAACATGAAGCTGTAGATCGCCAGCGAATCCTTGCCCGGCGCGAACAGCTCCGACAGCCTCACCTCGGCCGACGCACCGTCGGCTTGCATCCCCTGGAAAATGTAGTCCTCCGGCACGATCCCCCCGGGTGGAAGCTCGCGCCTCGCCACGGCGAGCGCCTCCATCGTCCGGCGCAGCTCGACCTCTCGCTCCAACAACCGATCGCGGGCCACCCGGTACTCCGCTGACTCTCCTGGAAACACGATGCCCATCGATCTCCTCTCGTAGGAATCCAATCCCTTACCGTTGGGGTGTCCTAGTTGTAGTTTCTGAGTAGGTTGGTCCATCCGGGTCCCCTTGGAGGCTGAGAGCTGCCGAGCGACTCAGTCCCAAGGGAGGACACCGGATGAATCTGCACGCTAACGCTGCGCTCAGTCTGAATCGACGTCGGCTGTTGTGCCGGCGGGTCGTTGATGAGCGGTGGACGGTGACGAAGGCGGCCGAGGCCGCCGAAGTCAGCGTCCGCTGTGCCCGCAAGTGGGTGGGGCGCTACCGCGTCGAGGGCGAGCTCGGGCTGATGGACCGCTCCTCAGCACCGTGCTCGATCCCGCATCGCACCAGCGAGGAGCGGGTGGCAGCGATCGCGTCGCTCAGACGGCTGCGCTTCACGGGTCCTGAGATCGCCGAGACGCTGGGAATGTCGCTCTCAACGGTCTCGGGGATCCTCACGCGGATCGGGATGGGCAAGCTCGGACGCCTGGGCTTGGAGCCTGCTGTGCGCTACGAGCGCCAGACGCCGGGCGAGCTGATCCACATCGACATCAAGAAGCTCGGTCGGATCGAGCGTGGTGCTGGGCATCGCGTGAGCGGCAAACGCCGGGGCAACCCGACGAAGACAGACCCTTCAGGAACTCGCCGCCGTCAGGTCGGCTGGGAGTACGTGCATATCGCTATCGATGACTGCACCCGCCTCGCCTATGCGGAGGTCCTCGCCGACGAAAAGGCGGCCACCATCGTCGCTTTCTTGCGGCGTGTGATCGCGTTCTACGAGCGCCACGGGATGACCGTGCAGCAGCTGCTGACCGACAACGGATCCGGATACCGGTCGCTGGTGCACGCGATCGCCTGCCGAGCCCTCGGGATCCATCATCTGCGCACCCGCGCCTACCGCCCACAAACCAACGGCAAGGCCGAGCGTTTCATCCGCACCATGCTCGGCGGCTGGGCCTACGGCGCGATCTACCGCAACAGCACAGAGCGCACAGCCGCCCTTGACGGCTGGCTCTGGCACTACAACAATCGAAGACGACACTCAGCCCTCAGCCACCAACCGCCCATCGCTCGCCTCAACGAGCGAACCAACCTACTCGGGACTTACAGCTAGAACGGCGAGCCGCCTCCGATTAGACAGACCGGCCCAAGCCCCGAAACTCATCGTCGCCGATCGAGACGCACCTCGGCGTCCTCGGCCTCGACGGTCGCGGGTGCGATGGCGCGATGCCCCGTCTCATATGGATGGGACGTCACAGTCTCAGATGAACGGGACTAGGCCGTCTCAGATCGGCGGGACGCCGCATCTTACGGGCGCGATCAGCGCCACGACTAGGACGATCGGCCAGCAGAGCAGGAGAGCGGCAGCAAACCAGACACCAAAGCTGCGTCCCTTGCGAGTTGCGATGCGCCCTACCAGCAGCGATGGTCCGAGCCAGAAAAGGGACAGCACGAGGAAGAGGAACAGGTCGTGAATCACGATCAATGGATTATGGCGCGAAGGCCCTCAATCGAGCAGCGCGGCAATCTCGTGGAGCGTCCAGACATGATCGGCCTCACGCTCGAAGCACTCGCGTAAGCCGGATGCCGCTGGACGGGAGCGCAGCGAGCGCCCACCCGCAGCGTCCCGCGGACTGCATCATTGAGGTCGTCGCGTCGGTCTCACATGGATGAGACGGCCACGGTCTCAGATGGATGAGACTCGGTTGTCTCAGATCCGTGAGACGCCGCAGTTTGCATGCCGCATGGCGTTTTGCGTCTCGATGCCGAAGTACGTGGATCCGGCCCCTACGACTCCCCGCCGTGGTCGGAGCAGGCGCCCGAGATACCTCCAGCGTGGCTGTAGGTGCCGTCGGAGCATTCGACGATCGTGCCGTTCTCGCCTTCAAAGTTTCCAATGCATTCGTTTTCGGAGCAGAACTTGCCGTCTGTCGCATGGCTCAAGGAGCCAACTTCGTCTTCTTCCCCCCCTTCTTCTCCTTCTTCTCCGCCACCTGAGCTGGTTTGAGGGTTTTTGGCTACTGGCGCGGTGACGGTCTGAGTGACCGAGTGGGTGTGGATATGAACATGCACCACGGTCCGTGTGATTGTGCGCACGGGCGCTCGCGTTGCGACCCGGACGGTCGTGACGCCGCCGGCCACAGTCACGGTCGACGTCTTTTCCTTGCCGCTGGCCCCGATACCAACTCCGACCAGCAGGCCGAGGAGGCCGACGCAGCAGAGGACCAGCCATCGCCACGTGCCGCTAGGTCCATCGGGCTTGGGCTGGAGGTTGAAGAAACGACGTATCGAGTTCGACGCGCTCACGGGAAGCGCACCCTACATGATCCCGCAGGTCGGGAGACTTTGAGGGTTTGCAGCGTGGGCCCTGGCCGAACCAAACCGAGACACTACCCATTGCGCGCGAAGATAGCGATCAGCAGCCTTCGCATTTCGGCGTCTCATCCATGTGAGACAGGAATCTCGTTCATCTGAAACGCAGAGGCATGTCACCGGCTGTGTGAAGACACGGTCAGGCGGGCTGCCACAGCTCGACCCGATTGCCCTCGGGATCAGTGACCCAACCGAATCGACCGACACCCTCCATTTCCTGCGTCTCTTCAGCCACGTCTGCTCCCTTGGCGCGCAATTGCGCGAGCATCGCATCCAGGTCGCGGACGCGGAAGTTGAGCATGGTCTGCTGGGCGCGGGATCCGAAGTAGTCGGTCTCGGACTCGAACGTCGCGAACACCGTCGGCCCGGTTTCCTGACGCCACAGGCCGTTCTCATCGGCGTCCAGGCCTAGGCAATCGCGATACCACGCGCCCAGGGCCACCGGGTCGGCGGCCCGCATGAAGTATCCACCGATTCCAAGCACACGTTCCATGTCGCTGTCGCCGGCGCTCATCTTAGCGCCCACCGCCGGCCATCGGGTGGATGTCAGGACGTCGTCGGGCGGTCCAGCCCCTCTCCCCCGGGTCGTCCACCTCGCCATCCGGCAACTGTCGCTCGCCGGGCCGTCCGCCGCCGTGTGACATTTGCCTCAGCACGACCTACGTCGCGCGTCCTGATCGCCGGCGCCGCCCGAGAAGCCATGCGGTTGAGCTTACGACGCCGGCTTGATGTTCTGGTTAACCCGGAAGAAGTTCTCGGGGTCGTATCCCGCCTTCGCGCGCGCCAGCCGGTCGTAGTTGTCTCCGTAGGTCGCCCGCACGCGAGCATCGCCCTCATCCATCATGAAGTTGACATAGGCGCCGCCCGCGGAGTAGGGATGCAGCGCCTCCCAGTAACCGACGGTCCAATCGCGGAGCGCCGGTGCGCTGGCCGGCTCGGTGTCGACACCGATGATCACCTGCGCGTAGCGGGTGCCACGGTATGCCCAGGGCGTCTCGTCGGCGCCGATCTGATGTGCGACGCCGTCGATCGGGTAGATGTGCGAACCGGACTTCCAGGTCGGCATGTTCGTAGCCCACTCCCCGTTTCGGGCCACGGCCTCATCGGAGATCTCGTCGACGAAATCCGCTCGCCAGTACCACTGGTCACCGGGGGAGTACACGGGGTCGAAGGAGCTGTTGAGCGCGGGCAGCGGCACGCGAGCGGCGCCGTGCATCAGCGGCTCGCCGACGTCGAGCATCGGCGCCATCAGCTTTTCGGCCTCCTCGTCGGAGCCGACGATGCACCACATGATCCCGCACACCTTGCGCAAGTGGATCTCCTCCGGGAACGGCGGCCCCGGCGGGACGTGGTGGAAGCAAAAGAACCCAGTCGCGTTATTCGGGAGCGTCGGCAAAAACTCGCGATAGGCCGCCAGCACCTGCTCGGTCTGCTCGATCGGCCAGAACGTCGGGCCGCCGACGACATCGGACACCGGATGCGCGCGGAACGTGAACTCCGTCACGACGCCGAAGTTGCCGCCGCCGCCTCGAAGTGCCCAGAACAGCTCGGGCTCCGAGTCCGCGCTTGCCCTTACGCGCTGGCCGTCGGCGAGTACCACCTCGGCAGCGAGCAGGTTGTCGATCGTCAGTCCGTACCCGCGCGTCAGGTGACCCATACCGCCGCCGAGCGTAAGCCCGCCGACGCCGGTCGTAGAGATCACGCCGCAGGGCACAGCCAGTCCGTGCGGGTTGGTCGCCGCATCGACCTCGGCCCACGTGCAACCGCCGCCGACGCGCACCGTCCGCGCGTCGGCGTCGACCGCGATCGAACGCAGGCCCGACAGGTCGGCGACGATACCGTCGTCGACGCTGCCGAGGCCGCCGCCGTTGTGTCCGCCGCCGCGGATCGCCAGCGGCAGGTCATGGGCGCGCGCGAACCCGATCACGCGTGCGACGTCGTCCGAGCTCGTGCACTGTGCGAGCAGCGCCGGCTTGCGGTCGATCATCGCGTTGAACAGCTTGCGCGCCTCGTCGTAGCTGCCGTCGCCGGGAGCGGTCAGGTGCCCGCCAAAGCCGGCGCCGAGCTCGCGGCGCGCACTCTCTGAGGAAATTTCGGTGGTGCTCATCTGCTCTCCTATCGTCCCGCGGGGCGAGGCCGCCCCGGCAACAAGCACCGTAGACCTCGCGACCTTGTCTGTCATCGGCAGGCCTGACTGTCTTTGCGTCGCTGGACCCGGCTCCTGATCGTCAGAATTGACTACTTGCCGCGCAACCACCTGCCTGGATCGTTCCGTCATGCCCCCACCTTCGCGTTCGTCGGGCGGGCGCGCGAGCTCGAGCTGCTCCGAACGCTGCTCCCCCGGGTCGACGGCGAGGCAGGCCGCGCCGTATTGATCTCCGGAGAGCCAGGGGCCGGCAAGACCCGACTCGCGCGCGAGCTCGCCGCCGAGCTCGCCGACGAAGGCGTTTTGGTGCTCTACGGCGCGTGCGACACGGCCGTGCGCGTGCCCTACCGGCCGTTCCTGGACGCGTTCGATCAGCTCATCAAGCGGACGCCTCCCGAGCAGCTCCAACAGGTGTCGGCCGGCGAGCTCGCCCGCCTGATCCCCAGCGCCGGGCCGGCTGCCGGCGCCGGCGCCGTGGACTCCTCGAGTGACCCCGACACCGAGCGCCACCGGCTGCACGTCGCGGTAGCCGACCTGCTGTCGGTGGCCTCGCGTGAAGCGCCGCTGCTGCTGGTCCTGGAGGACATCCACTGGGCCGATGTCCCAACGCTGCTGCTGCTCCGGCATCTCACGCGGACCGCCGGCGAGGCGCGCATCCTGGTGGTCGCGACCTATCGCGACGTGGGCGAGACCGCCGCCTCGGATCTGACCGAGACGCTGACCGAGGTCCGTCGCAGCGACGCCACGACGCTGGTGCATCTCGCGGCGCTGGGCGTCGAGGAGGTCGCGGAGTTCGTCCGCCGCAACACCGGCGTCGAGCCGGCGGACGAGCTGGCGAGTGCGATCGTCGACCTGAGCGGCGGCAACGCATTCCTCGTTACCGAGCTGTGGCGCGAGCTCGTCGATACGGAGTCACTGAGCGACGAGGGGGGCGTGCTGGCGCTGGCCCGCCCCCTCGGGTCGCTGGCGACGCCGGAATCGGTGCGCGCGGTCGTCAGTCACCGTCTCGAGCGGCTCTCGCCAGTCACCACGAAGCTGCTCGAGACGGCGGCCGTGGCGGGGTCAGAGTTCGAGCTCGCGACGCTCAGAGGCGCCGCCGAGCTGGCCGAGCCAGACCTGCTCGACGCTGTCGATGAAGCAGAGTCCAATGGGCTGATCAGCGAGATCCCCTCACGCGGGCTCGCATACCGATTCAGCCACGAGCTCGTTCGCCTGGCGGTGATCGAGCGCCTGTCGGCGGCACGCCGCGCGGCGATTCATCTCCGTGTCGCAGATGCGCTTGTCGCGGGCGGTTCGACCGCCAAGGAGGGCAGCCGCCTGGCCGCGCTCGCCCACCACTACGCCGCGGCAGTTCCCGTCGGCGGCACCGAGCCGGCGGTCAGATACAGCCTGCTGGCGGCCCGTGCCGCGGCGGCGGCGCTTGCCTACGACGAGGCGGCGGAGCTGCTCCGTACCGCGCTGGCGCTCGGGATACCGGACCCGGCGCAGGCGGCGGGCGCGTACCTCGACCTCGGGAACGCCAGCCACCGGGCTGGGAGAGCCCTCGACGCTCTGGGGGCGTTCCGCCGGACGGCCGAGCTGGCGCGCGAGCACGAGGACGCCGAGCTGCTGGCGCGCGCGGCGATCGGCTTCGAGGAGAGCTGCTGGCGACCCGGGATCCATGACGGCGCCTCGGTAACGCTGCTCCAGGAGGCCGCAATCACACTCGGCCGCGGCGACTCCGAGCTACAGACCCGGGTGCTCGGCGGGCTCGGACGGGCGCTCGGGCTGCTCGGCGAGGCCGAGGCGGCGGCGGAGGCGAGCGACGAGTCGATCGCGATGGCGCGCCGGCGTGGCGACGCGCGCGGTCTGGCCAAGACACTTGCCGGGGCGTGGGCGCGCTCGAGCAGCACGCGCGAGGACGTCAAGGCGATGCTGACCGAGGGCCTCGAGATCTCAGAACAGCTCGGAGATCACGACCTGCGAACCGAGCTCCTCGGGTGGCTCGTCCCAACCTACGCGGCGCTCCGCGACCACCAGATGGCGCATCGTTGCCTGGAGCTTCTGTTCGACGCCGCTCGCGCGCAGCGCCAACCGTTCCACCTGCACGTCGCCGAGCACTCCGCCGCGGCGCTGGCCGTCTGCGACGGCGACCTCGAGCTGGCCGAAAACGCCGCCAACCGTTCGTACGAATGGAGCCGGATGCTGGTCGGACGCGACGCTTGGGGGGGCCACGGAATCCAGATGTACAACATCCGGCGCGAGCAGGGACGTCTCGCCGAGCTCGCGCCGGTCGTTCGGGTGGTCGCTCGCCGAGGCGGCGGCGCCTGGCGTCCCGGTCTGGCCGTCGTGCTGGCCGAGCTCGGGATGGCCGACGAAGCCAAGCGCGAGCTCGACCGAGTTCTGGACGACCTCGATGCCGAGCGCCGATCGCTGTGGACGGCATCGCTCGTCTACCTCGCCGATACCGCGGCCCTACTCGACGACGCCGACGCGGCGCAGGTGCTGTACGGCGAGCTCGCGAACCACAGCGGCGCGAACATCGTCGTTGGCCATCTCATCTCCTGCTTCGGTGCGGCCGATCGTCAACTCGGAATGCTTGCCACGGTCCTCGGCGAATGGGAGCTCGCCGATCGGCACTTCGCGGACGCCGCCGCCTTGAACCGGAAGCTCGGTGCGGACACGTGGCTCGCACACACGCTGTGCGAGCACGGCCGGATGCTGCTTCGCCGCGGCGGCGCCCCAGAACGCGAAGCGGCCGCCACGCACCTGGAAGAGGCGCTCGGGATCGCACAGCGGCACGGCCTCGTCAGGGTCGCCGCGCGCGTCCGAGCCGCCGGCCTCCCGAGTGGCTCAGCGCCGCAGCAGTCGGGCGACGGCCTGTCGGCGCGCGAGCGCGACGTCCTGCGGCTGGTCGCCCGAGGGATGTCCAACCGCGAGATCGGATCGGCGCTGTTTATCAGTGAGCACACAACGGCGAGCCATGTACGCAGCATCCTTCGCAAGACCGACTGCGCCAACCGCACCGAGGCAGCCGCTTACGCGCATCGCCGCGGTTTGGCCGATTGACCGTCCAGGAGTACGATCTCGTGATGGCGCTCTATCTGATCGAGCGGAGCTTTGCGGAGCAGCTCGACCTCTCCAGCGATGACGTCCGCCTGATCGAGGAGGTCAACGCCGACGTCGGAGTGAACTGGCTGTTCTCGTTCCTCTCGGCCGACAAGCACCGGAGCTACTGCTTGTACGAGGCGCCCTCGCCCGAGGCGATCATCGAAGCCGGCAAGCGGGCGAACACGCCGGTCGACAGCATCATCGAGGTCTCTCGGATCGTTCCCGAGGAGCTGCGCGTCTAAGCCTCCCCGGCTCACCCCACCCGATGGTGGACGCCGGCACCGCGCTCTCATCCCGTTCGGGTGAGGTCTGCTCACCCCGAATCGGTGCAGGGTTCTTTGCTGGAACTCTGCATCTCGTGAGCGCTCGAGAAGCAGGGCTCCGATGGTGCCCGCCAACGTTTGTTGCCCGGTCCGCCCCCACTTTCCGGGATGGGCCGTTCAGCTCGAGAGCCCCAAGGAGAGTGAGCCCATGGCCAGGCCGTTTAGTGGCGTCGTCAACATCGACATTCGCGACTCCGAAGCCGACTGGGCTCCGTTCGAGCCCCCTAAAGCACCTGACGGTGCACCGAACGTGGTCTACGTCGTGCTCGATGACGTCGGGTTCTCGGCGATGAGCTGTTACGGCGGGCCGATCGAGACGCCGAACATCGACAGGATCGCCTCGCGGGGTGTGCGCTACACACAGTGGCACACGACCGCCCTGTGCTCGCCCACACGCTCGTGCCTTTTGACCGGTCGCAACCACACGCGCAACAGCATGGCCTGCATCACCGAGGCGGCGATCGGCTTTCCCAATGCGAGCGGCACGGTGCCACCAGAGAACGGGATGCTTCCAGAGATCCTCGGCGAGCAGGGGTGGAACACGTTCATGGTGGGCAAGTGGCATCTGTGCCCGACCGACGAGATGAACCTTGCTTCGACGCGCCGCAACTGGCCGAGCGGCCGCGGCTTTGAGCGCTGGTACGGGTTCCTCGGCGCCGAGACAAACCAGTGGTATCCGGATCTCGTTCACGACAACCATCCCGTCGATCAGCCGAGCACCCCCGAGGAGGGCTATCACCTCACCGAGGACATCACCGACAAGGCGCTGGAGTTCATCAAGGACGCCAAGGCCGTCGCGCCCGGGAAGCCGTTCTTCCTGTACTACGCGCCGGGCGCCTGCCACGCCCCGCACCACGCGCCGAAGGAGTGGATCGAGAAGTACAGGGGGCGCTTCGACACGGGCTATGAGGCGATGCGCAAGCAGACGCTCGCCCGGCAGAAGGAGCTCGGCATCGTGCCGCCCGGCACGGAGCTGCCGCCGATCAATCCGATCGGCACACCCGAGACGCGCTCCAGCGCCGATGGCAGGCCTTTCCCTGAAATCGACACAACTCGGCCCTGGGACTCGCTGAACGGCGAGGAGAAGCGGCTGTTCGCGCGGATGGCCGAGGTATACGCGGGCTTTCTCGGCCACGCCGACCACGAGATCGGGCGCGTGCTCGACTACCTCGAGCAGAGCGAGCTGCTCGAGAACACCCTTGTGGTGGTCGTGTCGGACAACGGCGCCAGCGGCGAGGGCGGTCCGAACGGCTCGGTCAACGAGATGAAGTTCGCCAACGGAGTCCCCGACGACCTGGCGGCGAACCTCGCACAGATCGACGACCTCGGCGGCACAAAGACCTACAACCACTATCCGACGGGTTGGGCGATGGCGTTCAACACACCGTTCAAGATGTGGAAGCGCTACGAGTTCAACGGGGGAACCTCCGACCCGTGCATCATCTCCTGGCCGGCTGGGACGAAGGCGCGCGGCGAGGTGCGCGAGCAGTATCACCACGCGATCGATCTCGTCCCGACGATCCTCGACGCGCTCGGGGTCAGCGCTCCAGAGAGCGTCAAGGGTCATGTGCAGACGCCGTTCGACGGCGTCAGCATGCTCGACAGCATCGACGACGCCTCCGCCAAGTCGAACAGGAGGACGCAGTTCTACTCGATGCTCGGCTCCCGCTCGATCTGGCACGAAGGCTGGAAGGCGGTGACGACGCATCCCACGATGGCCGGTTGGAGCAATTTCAACGCGGACGAGTGGGAGCTGTACAACACGGATGTCGATCGCTCGGAGCTGAACGACCTCGCCGCCGCCCAGCCGGAGAAGCTCAGGGAGCTCGTCAACATCTGGTTCGCGGAGGCGGGGGCGAATGGCGCGTTCCCGCTCGACGATCGCTCGCCCGTCGAGATCCTCACTACGCCGCGGCCTCAGCTCGCGGGAGCCCGCGAGCGTTACGTGTACTACCCGGACGCGGCGCCCGTCAGCGAGTGGCAGGCGGTCAACACGCGCAACCGGTCGTTCGTGATCGGCGCGCTCCTCGACGTGCCCGCACCCGGAGCGCAGGGCGTGCTGTTTGCGATCGGCTCACGCTTCGGCGGCCATGCGCTGTACGTCAAGGACAACCGCCTGCACTACGTCAACAGCTTCGTCGGCATCACCGAGCAGCTGATCGTCGCCACGGAGGACCTGCCAACCGGCGAGAACCTGATCCTCTCGGCGTCCTTCGAGAAGGAAGCACAGGAACCCGGTTGGGCCGCGGGCACGCTCTCGCTCTACCACGGCGATAGGAAGGTGGGTGAAGACAAGCTCAAAACCCAGCTGGGGGCGTTCGCGGTCGCCGGCGCGGGCCTGTACGTCGGGCGTCACGGGGGTGAGCCGCTCACCGAGGACTACCCGGGTGCGGCCCCCTACCGATTCACCGGCGGCACAATCAATCGAGTCGCCATCGACGTCAGCGGCGAGCCGTATGTCGATCTCGAGCGCGAAGCAGAGACGCTGCTCAAGCACCAATGAACCGCGGCGCACGGCTTGATTGCAGAGCCCGCAACCGGGGGGGACGATGAGCGACACACTCCCCTCCTGGAGGGACACCCCGACGCGGCAGGCGATCGTCGAGTTCGTTGAGAGCGTCACGCAAGAGGACAGCGCCGACTATCTCCCCCCGCCCGAGCGAGTGGCGGTGTTCGACAACGACGGCTGGACCGTGGTCAGCATCAAGAACGACTGGGCGACAGTCTTCGCGGACACGGGAGGATGACCACAACCGACACCTTTTCCCAACCGCCCGCCGCGTGACCTTGGCCCGTCGACGGAGCGGGCGTTATTCAGTGTGTGTGATGGCCCCAGAAAGAGGAGATTAACATGAGCGATAGACCTGTCTTCATATATGCAGCGACCTACGCCGATCAGGCGGACGCCTTCGCCGACTACGACAGCCTGCTGGAGCTTCACGCGGCGAAGCTGGTCGGCACCTACGACGTCGCGATCATCGTGAAGGACACCGACGGCAAGATCCACGTCAGCAAGCACGAGAAGGCGACTCAGCACGGCGCGTGGGGTGGCATCGCCGTGGGCGCGGTGGTCGGCATCCTGTTTCCACCGTCGGTGATCGCAGCCGCCGCGGTCGGTGGCCTGGTCGGTGGCGTAGGAGGGCACCTGAGGAAGGGCATCTCGAGGGGCGACGCCAAGGAGCTTGGCGAGCTCTTGCAGGGAGGAGAGGCGGCGCTGATCGTGATCGGGGAGTCGCGTCTGCAAGAGCAGCTCGACAAGGCACTAACACGCGCGGAAAAGTCGATCGAGAAGGAGATCGACGCCGACGCCAATGAGCTCAAACGGGAACTGGAGCAGGCCGAGAAGGAAGCCGCCGCCAATTAGCTTCAAGCGGCTTCAGGCCGTCAGCGAGCTGATCGCATCGCCGATCAGCTCGCTGACGATGAATTAGACAGAGCACGGCCATGATCGTGACGTTCTCGCGCGCCATCCAGCCGCGTAGGCGACAGCCACGCGGGTCTGATGCCGAGTAGGTCAAGCCGGACGGCGGCATCGGTCGCCATTGGCGCGCCCGTCCCAGGACGTTAGTGGTAGCGGTCGAAGTCGGCCGGCCAGGGCAGCGGGAACAGGTGCCGGTAGGGCCGCGCGTCCGCGATCACGTTGGCGAAGGACGGTCGGTGTGCCAGCGCCCGGTAGTAGCGCGTCAGCTGTGGGTGCGCGCCCTCACTCCACGGGTGAATCGCCAGGGCGTAGAACAGGCCCGGCGCAGCAGCGCAGTCGGCGATCGTGAACGTATCACCGGCTAGGAACTCGTGCTGGGTGAGCTGCGTCTCGAGCATGCCGTAGACCATGTCGAGCCGCCCGCGCGCGCGGGCGACGGCGCGCTCGTCAAAGCGCTCCTCGATCGCGTCGAAGACGATCGCCTGGACAGCATCGGAGATGTACTGGTCGCAGAGGCGGTCCCACTTGCGCGCTTCCAGCGACGGCACCAGCTGCGCGCCGGCGACGTGCTCGATGATGATCGAGCTCTCGCCGATGATCTCCTCGCCGTCGCGTAGCACGGGGATCGACGCTGGCGGCCATAGCTCGGCCAGCTCTGCGCGGTCGAAGTCACGCTGCTCCTCGAGGACGTCGTAGGCCACGCCCTGCTCGCCCAGCGCGATCAGGACCTTCTGGCAGTAGAGCGCGAAGGGGTGCTCATAGAGTGTGAGCATCGGTCAGTCCTCCTTCCCACCGCTGTGCATCAGCGCGCGGATCTCCACGCCCCAGTACTGGGCGTCGGGCCAGTCCTCCTGGGCGAGCCCGTTCCAGGCTTCGGTGTTCTGGTGGATCGGCAGGATGTAGCGCATCGAGATGCTCCTCGTGGTCGGGGGGTTCACCCTGTTGTCGGAGCCGTCGGCGGGTTCTCGACATCAACGCGTAGCCGTGCGGCCTGGCAAGCAGGTAGCGTTGCTCGGGGACGCTCATGGTACGGGCGTGCGGCATCCTCGTACCCGGCCACCGAGGCCTGCGGCCGGAGCCCTCAGCCGATCTTCTCCGCCAGCTCGACGATGATCCCCTCCGGGCCGCGGACGTAGCAGAGCCGATAGCTGTCTTGGTAGCGCTCCACCTCGCCAACGAGCTCCGCGCCACAGGCTCGCAGGCTAGCGACCACGGCGTCGATGTCGTCGACTGCGAATGCGACGTGGCGGATGCCCGGGGTGTTCGCTGGCGCGTGCCGCTCGCCGCCTCTGCCCGACGGGGCGTGAAACTTCGCCAGCTCGAGCCGTCCGTGGCCGTCCGGGGTCTGCATCATCGCGATCTCCACCCGGACGCCCTCGAGCCCCACCACGCGGTCCACCCAGCCGCCCTCGACCGGCCGCTCGCCCTGCAGCTCGAGTCCGAGCTCGACGAAGAACGCCGTCGCGGCCGCGAGGTCGTCGACCACGATACCCACGTGCTCCATGCGTTCGATCGTCATGCGCTCGACTGTAGCGACACGACGGCCCCAGCTAAATCTGGGAGATCCACCCCGGCAGGAACAACAGGTCCAGCGGGCCCTCGCCCGCGAGCTGATAGGGCGATCGTTGCATCGCCGCTGCGGGCGTAGCGCGTAGTAGGCACCATCAGACGTCTTCAATCAGCGTCCGAAACGGCCCGGATGACTCGACTGTTGCGCCTATGGCGCGCACCCGTTCGGCGAGCCAGAGATCAGAGGTGACGACACAAACGGCGGCTGGCTCAAAGTCTGCCGCGACACGCCGCGCGATCTCATGATCGGCTGAATCGCGATGTGGTCGTGGAGCGTAGGCGACCTCGATCACAGTAGAGCCGATTGGCGGCGATGGAGGCCGCTCGAAGACGACCGTGACCTGCTCGCCGCTGCTCGCGACCCACCGCTCGAGCGTGTTCACGAGCTTGACCATCGATCCGTGGCGGTCCTTCCA
Source organism: uncultured Solirubrobacterales bacterium (assembly GCA_963742275.1). Taxonomy (GTDB): domain Bacteria; phylum Actinomycetota; class Thermoleophilia; order Solirubrobacterales; family Solirubrobacteraceae; genus Palsa-744. The sequence continues at coordinate 119,372 of CAVUKU010000004.1, forward strand.
CCATCCATCTGGACGCGTGCCGATCACATTCATGCCATCTATGAGCCAGCGCATTAGCAGCCAGCCTACGTCTTGGCCTAGAGCGATGTCTTGGCTAGCTGTACCCCTGATCTAGACAGACTGCTCTGAAGAGCTTGTCCCGAAGTCGTGCTTGGCCTGATCAACGCCGCGCGCCTCACGTCGTGCGACCGTCGTCAGGGCCTCAATGTCATCGATGTCACTTGGCCGTCCGGCCGCTTGCTTCATCCGGATGAGATCATCTACACCGACGATATGCAGAGCGATCCCGTCGAGGTCGGTCGTCAGCGCACGTGTGCGCATCCCGGCGTACGCGGTGGCGCCGGGGACGTCGTTCAAGATGTGCAGCTCCCCGTGTCGAGTGATGAGAGGCGGCACGACCGGGGCGACGCTGAGCTGCTCTGCAGTTGGGGTCGGGGCACTCGGCCCGAGATCGATCGGGTGGGCGTCGAGAGCCATGAGCGCGGCTGCCAGGCGCTCGAAGTTCTCTGGATCGGGTGCGGGTGTTACGTCGAGATCCTTGGTAGTTCGCCGACGGCCATGCACCTGTGCGGCGACCCCGCCAATTACCAGATAGTCCACACCGTGTTCAGCGAGCACCTGAAACAACTCTCGGAGGTCCAGCGGGCGCTCAGGCGCGTCGCTCACGACCGTACGTGGCGCGTTGCGGGATGGCCGGCTCTTCGGGCCCGTGCACCCGCGATCTCGAGCTTGGTTGCAATCAGGTTCCACGATGCTGCCTCGCGCAACCGTTCGCGCGCGGTGAGCCGCGCAACATCGTCCTCCGCCTCGACCAGCGGCGTGGTGTGGAGCTCGAGGCGCTCGCCGAGGACCATCATCAGGTTGGTGAGCCGCTCGAGTGTAGGCGACTCGACGCCTCGCTCGATGCGGCTGATGGCATCCTGGCTGGTCCCCGCGCGCAGCGCCAGTCGTCGCTGGCTGATGCCATGCCGTGCCCTCGCTTCGCGCAGTAGCACCGATGCGCCTTTACTACACCGCATACGGTGTCAGAATAGCATCCGCTCGTCTGTCTGCCTGAGACATGCCGGGGACACCCGGAAGGCTACTCGTCCGCCGTAGCGAACTGTGCGGCTCGGCGGGCGATTTCCTCATGGGAGAGATCCTCGATGCGTTGGCTCAGCATCCACTGCTGCCCGTAGGGATCGCGCAGGCGACCGCCCCGCTCACCGTAGAACTGGTCCTCCAGCGAATAGAGCACCTCGGCGCCAGCGGCGACAGCGCGCTCCCATGCGGCGTCGACGTTCTCCCAGTAGGTGGCCATGATCGCGCCGACGCCTCCGCCGGGCGAGCGAGGCGAGCGCTCCCGCGCCTCGGGATCGCCCTCGTCGGTGATCATCACGATCGAGTCCCCGATGCGCAGCTCCGCGTGGATGATCCCGCCGTCGGGCCCGGTGAACCGCTCGCCGACCTCCTCGGCGCCGAAGGCGCGGCGATAGAACTCGATCGCCTCCGCGGCACCGCTAAGGACGAGCCTCGGGGTGACCGTATGCAGGTGCTCGGGGATCGGAGCGACCGGCGGCGTTGGCGGGTTCGAGGTGCTCATCTCGGTCTTTACGTGGTGGGGAGTGCGGACGGATCCCGATCCGCTGCAAGCATATACTTGGCGAGCGTATGGATCGCCGCAGTCGAGCCCGACGATCCCCTCCCCTCCCCCCCGCCCGCACACTCGTTCCATCTCCGGTACACCCGCCCGGTACGCGCAACCTGGACCTGTGCACGGTGTCCAACGTGGTCGGCGTCGCCGGGGACCGACGCGAGCTCGCCGGGCTGGTTGCCGAGGAGCGGCCCTCAGCGGAGCCTCGGCCATGACCCTGGAGCTGTGGTCCGCGATCGATCGCTATATCGGCGATCACCTGCTTGCCGAGGATCCGGTGCTCGACGCCGCCCTGGAAGCCAGCGAAGCTGCGGGTCTCCCCCCGATCGCGATCACCCCGAACCAGGGCAAGCTGCTCGAGCTGCTCGTGCGCGTTCACGGCGCCCGCAGCATCCTCGAGCTGGGGACCCTCGGCGCCTACAGCACCATCTGGCTGGCCCGTGCGCTCCCGCAGGGCGGACGCCTCGTGACGCTCGAGCTCGACCCCCACAACGCCGAGGTGGCGCGCGCGAACATCGCGCGGGCCGGCCTCGCCGAGATCGTGCAGCTGCGCGTGGGCCCCGCGCTGCAGATGCTGCCCGAACTGCTCGCCGAGGGCGCCGGGCCCTTCGATCTGATCTTCATCGACGCCGACAAGCAGAACAACCCAGGGTACTTGGAGTGGTCGCTGAAGCTCTCCCGTCCCGGGAGCCTGATCATCGCCGATAACGTCGTGCGCGCCGGCGCGATCCTTGACTCCGGCGCCAGCGACCCGCAGCTCGGCGACCGCGGCGTGCAGGGCGTGCGTCGTTTCTATGAGCTACTCGCGGCGGAGCCCCGTGTGAGCGCAACCGCCATCCAGACGGTTGGGGCCAAGGGCCACGATGGCTTGGTGCTCGCGCTCGTGACCGGTGACGGCGCAAATCCAACGGAGGCCCCTACCTGTGGCTCGGGCACCGCTGCTTGAAGGCGACCGTGACGATTTCCCCGCTCATGAACTGCAGTTCGGCCTTCACCGGGAAGCCACCCCTGGGGCAGCTCTTCGGCAGGGTGAGGTAGGAGATCGTCTTCTTCGCCCCCCTGCTGGTAAAGGCCGCACCGACCTTGACTCTGAAGGAGAGGATCGAGGCATCGTCGGCGCCGGGCACGGTTTCGACCAGCGGCACTTCGACAAGCAACTCCGGCCCAAAGGGGTCGCTTGCAGTGATCCAATGCGCCTCTTCGAGGATCTGGAAGGAGGCCGGGGTGTTGCCTTCGACGTAGAAGATCAGGCCGCCCGCGGGGGCAAAGAACGGCTGGATGGACACTCTCTCGTTGACGCGTTCGCCACCGAAACTGACCACGCCCAATCCTTCGCCCGTCGGGCCGGCCCTCGAGTTGCTCGGGCATCCCGGGGCCCCAATGGCTTCAAGCGTCGCCGGGGGGCAGTAGGTGAATCCCGCGGGACTCACCTTGACCCCCGCGGGCGCGTAGAAGGTGGCCTTGGTGAGCGGAGAGGGGAAGCCTCCGTATTCGGTCCCGCTGATCGTGACCCGCGCTTCCACCTCGGCGCCCGCTCCCAGCGTGTCGCCCGTCCCGGGAAACCCGGGAATCGGGATGGCGGTCACTTTGAGGGTGACCGTGGGCGCCGCCGAGGCGGTGACTGAAAACGCAAGGCAGGCCAGGACGAGCAGGACAGGACAGGCGGACGCTCTACGCACCGCTCGGCCCCCAGTGCCGGCTGGAGCGCTTCTCCGGCGCCGGCTGGAGCGCGGAGCGCCGAGCACCCCGGCACACACCTTCGCGACAGAAGCCCCTCGGGCCGGCGTCTCCACCAGGGCGCCCCCTGCAACTCCTCTGGCGCACGCCTCCCGCAGTCTCCTGTGCCTCGGTCATCTAAGCTCGCCTCCGGCCGCTCGAGTCCCTAACAGTCCTAAACATACCATCCGAAACAGATTAAGTCAAGGACCCCAGCGTGAGCCACGAGCTAGACCTCACACCCACCTCCCACATCGTGCTGGGCCTGCTCGCGATGAGCGGCGAGGCGACCCCCTACGACCTCAAGCAGATGGTCTCCGCCACAGTGGGGCACTTCTGGTCGCTCCCCCACTCCCAGCTCTACGCCGAGCCCACGCGCCTGGCGGGCGCGGGCTACGTGATCGAGCAGCGCGAGCACGACGGCAGACGCCGCAAGCTCTACTCGCTCACCGACCGCGGCCGCGAGGCACACGAGGACTGGCTGCGAGTCCTCACGCCCGAGCTCTACATGCTGCGCGACCTCGCACTGCTCAAGCTCTTCTTCGGCGCCGATGCCCATGACCTGGCTGAGGTCCAGCTCGAGACCCACCGGCAGAGACTCGCCGAATACCAAGCGCTGCGCGAGCAGATCACCGAGGAGGCGCGAGCCGGCATCCGGCTCGCGCTCGAGCTCGGGATCCGCCACGAGCGCGAGACCGTCGCCTTCTGGGAAGAGCACGCGCAATCGGGCGAGCCGCCGCGGGCCCGCCCACGGCGGCCGCCCCGCCGCTCATAGCCGCAGGAGCACACCGGGCGTCTGACGCCTCGAGGCCCTGAGAGTTCCCCACCGAGAGTTCCCCACCCGCGGGGTCGGCCCCGCGCCGCGTGCTCACGTGACCAGCAGGCGCACGATCGCGGCGACGCCGACCACCACGATCAGCCCCCGCAGCGCCGCCGGTGGCAGTTGCCGGCCGTAGCGCGCCCCCAGCTGAGCGCCGAGCACCGAGCCGCAGGCGATGATCGCGGCTGGCCCCCACTCGACGTGCGCGACCAGGATGAAGACCACGCCCGCCACACCGTTGACCAGGCCGGCGAGGACGTTCTTGAGCGCGTTCGTGCGATGCAGGTCCTGCGCAAGTGCCAATCCGAGGATCGCCAGCAGCAGGATCCCCTGGGCGGCTCCGAAGTAGCCACCGTAGACCCCGGTCGCGTAGAGCGCGAGCGTCGTGAGGATGCCGCCTCTGCGATCCAGGTCCCCGGCGTGCCTGGCGAGCAGCCGGCTGAGGCGCGGCTGCAGGAGGACCAGCACGAGCGCGAGCGCGATGAAGACCGGCACGATCGTCTCGAATGCCGAGGCCGGTAGCACCAGCAGGAGCACGGCCCCGGTGATGCCGCCCAGCACGGAGGCCACGCCCAGCCGCATCGCGCGCTCGCGCTGGCCCGCGAGCTCGCGCCGGTAGCCGATCGCCCCCGAGAGCGATCCCGGGACTAGGCCGATCGTGTTCGAGACGTTGGCGGTCACCGGCGCATAGCCGAAAGCCAGCAGCACCGGGAAGGTGATGAGCGTCCCGCTGCCCACCACCGTGTTGATCATGCCCGCCGCGAGCCCCGCCAGGGCGATGGCGAGGACCTCGCCGATGCTCATAATCGGCTGCTCAGGCGAGGAACTCGACGATGGACTTTGAAGGGCTTCATGGTGAGCGGAGGATCATGTCATGACAGCGCGTGTGCGCCTGGGCCCAAGCCGCGGGCGCGCCGAGCTCGAGAGCGGCTTCCTGGATATTTTTACTATTTCAATAACTATCCCATCTTCCGCAAAAATCCGATGATCAATAAGATCTCGGATTCGTGTATGCTGGGGCCCAGCGGATTGCCGGGCAATGGCAGGCCTATCGCGTACAGAGCTATTGAATATGCCGTCAAGGACGAACGAGCTGCGCAGAGATGGAGCCCTGAGCTCGGACGGCGTCGTGTGTGCGCCGCCGCCGGTCGCCGCGATCAGCGCGAGCGTACCGGCTGAGTGGAGAGGCTGGTCGCCCTCCACCAACCCCCTCGTTCGCCCGAGCCCCACTGTCACGCTCGCGCTGATCGGCGGGCAGCGTCTGCTGCGGGAAGCAACCGCAAGCCTGCTGACCGCACAGGATGGACTCAACGTGCTGGGAACCTTCGAGTCGGCCGCCGAGTTCCTGGCAGCCGACTGGGATAGCCCGCCGGCGGTGCTCCTGCTCGACTGCGACGGAGGCGATCCCCGCGGCTGTCGGAGCGCCGTCGGAGCGCTGGGCTCGTCGCAGGCGGGGTTCAGGATCGTGATGCTCTGCCAGGAGATCTGCGAGGAGGTGGTTCGCTGCGCGATCGAGCACCAGGTGAGCGGAGTCCTCCTCAAGAGCTATCCCGCGGAGGATATACGGGCGGCGATCGCCTACACCGCCACCGGGCGCACCGTGATGCCGGCCGGCTGGCAGCGGGTGGTCACCCCGGGAGAGCGGATGGGATTGAGCCCCCGTCATCGTCAGATCCTCGCCCTCATCGCCCAGGGTCGATGCACCGAGGAGATCGCTCTCGATCTCGAACTCAGTCCAAACACGATCAAGTTTCACATCCGTGCCCTGTATTCGCGGCTGGGAGTGTGCAATCGTGTCGAGGCGGCCAACCAGCATGCGCAGATGACCAGTGGCGGCGCTTGAGCCAAGGATCGCAATCGTCGGCGAAGCTGGAGCGCTCACCACCGAGGCGCTCGCCTGGATGCTCACGAAAAGCGGGAACCGGGTGGTGGGCTCCTATGCCAGCTACCGCGAGCTGGGCAGCATATCGCGTGCGGGCCAGCTGAATGTGGAGGCCGCGATCGTCTACACGGACGACCCGGAGGCCGGTCCGGAAGCGGTCGCCGAGATCAAACGCGCGCATCCGGAGCTGAAGATCGTGCTGCTCTGCGAGGTCGCCACCCCGGCCGTGGTCCGCTGTGCGATCGAGGAGCAGGCGGAGGGGGTGGTGCTCACATCCGACACCGCCGAAGAGATGATTCTCGCCCTTCGCCATGTGCTCGAGGGCCGTGCTGTGATGCCCGTTGGCTGGCAGGCGGCGTCGCTCCAGGAGGATGTCACGCTCGCCGCGTTAAGTGTGCGCGAGCGCGAGGTTCTCGATCTTCTCACCTCCGGGATGAGCAACAAGGAGATCGCCGCACGTCTGACGATCTCCTCCAACACCGTCAAGTTCCACCTGCACACGATCTACTCCAAGCTCGGCGTGCGCAACCGTGTACAGGCGATGCAGGCGGTGCAAGCGGTAGGCCAGCGGCGGGAAGGCCCCACGGAAGGCTCGAATACGTTCAACAACGACGAGTAGGGCAGTTCGGTGGACCACCTCCCGGCGAGCTGACCACCTGCTCACCACCCGCTCCCGGCCACCAGAGTAATCCGCTTCAGCATTACGGATTCTCACATGGCATGTCACTTCGGGTAGTGATCCACCTACCCATTCGGCGGAGGCCAAAGACTACCCTACATGACGATTGTGGAGAGCTGCCCAGGCCCATAATATGCCCCGTCAATGATATGCCGCAGTAGGTGTATCACGACGTCTGTTGTGCCGATTGGAAGGCGCTCATGCCCTTTTCAATTGGAAGGCACTTAGTCCACTCACTCAAGGAGGAGGCCGCACACAAATGCGACCACAAGTCAAAAGGAAAATGATCGCGGGACTCGTCTCCGCGGCAGGAGCGGCGGTGCTGGCCCTGGGCACGCTCACGGCAGGCGCCGTTGCCGCTCCGAACCCAGGACCATCAGGTGACGGTCCCCAGAGCGCCAACATCCCGTACGTGGCGTGGGTGGGTGAGCATGTGCGCCTCGTGGCGTGCGACCCAGCCATCGCCGCCAGCCAGGACGGCCAGCTAGTCAACTTCCAGCTCGAGGACTGGTCCGGCCGGCCCGAAGCGGCCGAGCTCCCGGCGCCCGACTCCGGGTCCCAGGCGTTCTTCGCTCCGAGCGCAGGCAGCAGCCAGGCCTCGATCGGCGCCGGATGCGTGAAGATCGACTACAAGTCGTTGGTTCCCGGTCTGGCTCGAATCAGGGCGGTCGTCACGAACGCAGCGGGATCGATCGTGTTCTCGCATCAGTTCCTCGTTATCTGGATGACGTTCAACAAGCCGTCGCTGTCCGAGCTCCCCTACGGGGGCGACCCCTCGGGCAACGGCGAATTCGTGCCGTCGCCGTTCTCGGAACCCGAATCCAACGCGGACAAGGGTCTCGTTCAGGTCAAGGTAACGGGCAGCTTCCCGGTCGAAAAAGGCTCGGCGCTGCACAACCTCCTCCCCGACGAAAGCTACGAATTGCCCTCGAGTTGGCCAACCTTGGCCGAAACTCTGGCGACCAGCTCCGAAGAACTGGAACCGGAGGGCACCAACCCGGGCCTGTGGGACATCCACGGAAGTCCGGAAGACAGCCCGAACACAGGCGCGTTCGGACCGTTCGATCCGCAGGCCCCCGAAACGCTCCTCAGCAATGGAAGTCTCAACGCCGACGATGCGCCGATGCCGGCGATTCGTATCGACGTGCACCTGGCGCCGAACGAAGGCGGCTCGAGCCTGGGCGGCGTGGGTCGGATCTCGGGCGCGGACAAGGCTGAAATCTACTCGGACAACCCGTATTACAGCGCGTACATCCCCGCCACCGATCGTCCCGTTTCCCAGGCGTCTGGGATCGACGGACCGAGCCCCGGAGGCGACTTCCCCGCGTTCCTGAACAAACACCCCGAACCGTATACGTTCTGGACGTCGGTTCACACCAGCGGAGAACGCTCCGCGGAATCAACGGGGTGCCTCAGGCGTAACTTCGGCGACGAGGAAGGTTCGGTCTACTACCAGACTCCGAGTGGTTCGTTGAACGAAACGTTCTACACGGACGAGCGTGGCGAAGTGCTCGTGTCCTACACGCCGGGTGACGGCTTCTACCTGAACCACATCCCGGTGTTCGGTGGAGCCGAAGGCGAAAGCGAAGCCGGCAAGATCGTTAAGAACGCCGACGGCGGCTGCGACCTGAAAGGCCTGTACAAAGAAGTCATCGGCGAATCGTCGATTTCTGCCACGGCTGTGTATCCGTATCAGTCGGTCGATTACGGCTCGCAGAACTCGGAAGCGCCGGTAGTCAAGAAAGTCAGATCGCTGTGGGAAAAGGAATTCTTCGAGTTCCCGAAGGGTAACGGTAAAGAAGAAACGAACGTGCGGATCGTCGTCGCCAAGGCTCAGGACATCGATGGGCGTCCGATCGTAGGCGAGACGGTGTGCTTCCACGCGCAGCAGGAGACCGGGCTCTATCAGTTCAGCAACCCCACGAATGAAGATCACCTGGAAGATCCCAATGGTGTGCTGGGCAAGGGGACCGACGTCTACCTAGGCGGCAGCTATGTGAGGGATCCTTCCGACGAAGGCTCCGATCACCTCTGTGTTACGACCAACAGCCTGGGCTTGGCTGCGATCGACCTGGTCAACAGCACGACCTCGTCGGTCGATCTGACCGCCAGGTATGAAGGCGAGGAGATCGTCCGCGACCACCTCGTCGACTTCTCGACGAACATCGGGGCGAAAGAAAAGAAAGCCGCAGAAGAAAAAGCAGCAGAAGAAAAGAAAGCCGCCGAAGAAAAAGCGGCCGCTGAAAAGAAAGCGGCGGAAGAAAAGGCCGCCGCCGAAAAGAAAGCGGCTGAAGAAGCTGAAAAGGCGAAGGCCGAAAAAGAAGTAGCGGCCGAAAAGGAACGCAACTCGAGGGAACAGGCCGCTGAAGAAAGGCAGCACGAAAAAGAAGCCGCTGCCGAAAAACGACAGAACGAAAAAGAAAAGGCAAAAGAAGAAGCAGAAAAAAAGACCGCCGCGGAAATCACGGCGAGCAATGAAAGGCGCGCAGCCGAAGAAGCCGCTGAAAAGAAAAGGCGCGAAGCAGAAGCAGCGGCCGAAAAGACAAGGCGCGAAGCAGAAGTGACAAAACACGAAGAAGAAGTGAAGGCACGCTACGGGCTAGTGGCCCCGCTCCCCGGAGCGCTCGCCGACCCGCCCAAGGCCCACGGCAAGAGCAAGGGCAAGAAGGCGCATGTAGCCATCAAGAAGAAGAAAGGCAAGAAAGGCAAGAAGAAGTAGGGCAGAAACAACAGTAACCATCAAGGGCCCGCCTGAGCGCGGGCCCTTGATGGTTAAGACCCCTCTCGGGGGAGTATCGGAAGTTCACCGACTGCGCGGACGGCTCGTGGTCGAGGTCCCGACGTGCGGCAGCCTGCGCGGCGGCGCAGGCGGTTGCACGCTCGCCTGGCGAACTCTCTCTCTGAAGGCATGTTGCAGGTTGGCACGTGTCTGGCGGCGGTGAGATTGCGGCAGAGACGGGATCGAGAGCAGACGCTTGCAGGCGAGGATCGAGGTGTTGAACTCACCACACCAGTAGGCGGTGATCGAATACTCGAACAGCATTCCCCACTCGTAGATCCACGGCGACACGAATAGGATGTCATCCGGCATGGGCAGGGGCTGCAGGCTCGCGGCCAGCCGCGTGAACTGGTGCGCCGCGCGATATAGACCGCGCTCGCGCAGCCCAACCACAAGATCGTGCACCGCCTCCAACCGGGCCGGGCGCTGCTCCCAGGCCGTGAGGAAGGCATCGACGGCCCCGGGCCAGTCGCCCAGGCGGGCGCTGAGGACGCCGACCTGGTAGCGGGCGAAGTGCGTCTCCTCCACCCAGCCGTCCATCTCCGCGCAGCGCCGGTAGTACTCGAGCGCGAGTCCGAGCGCGGCGTGGTCGTTACGCTCACTGCCGATGTCACGGTAGGTCTGCGCCAGGTAGAACACCGTGCGAGTGTTCGTGGGGTCCCGTCCGAGCTCCGCCTCCAACAGCTCGGCGTCGCACTGCCAGCGCCCCTTGCGCAACCCACCCACCGACCACGAGCTGATAGCAACACCGTCCAGCCGCTCTGTCGTGTGGTCCTCCTCACAGGTAATGTACTCGTGGACCACACCCACATAGCGCCAGTCCAGCCTGCCGCTGACCAAGCGCTTGGTGTAATGCTGGATGCTGCCGGCGTGGCGCAACAGATAGGAGTCGGCCCCGAGTTTCTCCAGCGCTCGTGGATCTGCCTCGATCGTGGTGTCCGCGTCGAGCAGCAGCAGGTAGTCGGCCTTGCCGCGTGCGAGCTTCATCAGCTCACTGCGGTTGTGGGCGAAGTCGACCCAGTCGTGCTCGTGCAGCTCTCCAGGAGTGCCCGCGAGCGCCCGGCGAATCAGGTCCTGCGTCCCGTCGGTGGACCCGGTATCGCAGATCACCCAGTGGTCGATCAGCTCACGACATGAGTCCAAGCAGCACCCCAGGACATCGATCTCGTCCCTGACGATCATGCACAGGCAGATTGACGGCCGGCTGGCGGTCATGTTCCATGTATACTAACTCAGTATTGTGTCCTGGGTGGTCCCTATTTGGGGCCCATTCTCGGTTTCTCTGACCAATCGCCTAAAGGACGCAGTAAGAATCTGCAAAAACCTTGCGGCTGGGGAACGTTGTATATGCAGATGCACCGCGTATGTCAGTGGAGTCTCAGAGTGAGTCGGAGCCTGTTTGGCGGCGGCTTGCTCAGTGTGCTCGCGTTGGGCGCCACCACCTCGGCCGACGCCGCGAAGGCCCGCTCCGCGGGCCAGTCCAAAGCAAAGTCGAAGGGCCATCACAGTGCCACTGTGCGCGGCCCCGCCGGCCCCGCTGGACCGCCCGGCGCGACCGGCGCCAGCGGGGTGAATGGAGTGAACGGGCTGAACGGCGCCAGAGGCACAGAAGGACTCCAGGGAGTGACAGGCGCGACCGGCGCCACGGGCGTTACCGGCGCGAGCGGGCTACGCGGCGCGACCGGCCCCGCCGGCGCACCCGGCCCGGTGGGCGCGACCGGCGCCGCCGGTCCGACCGGCCCCGGTGGCGGTGCGACCGGCCCAACCGGCGCCACCGGTGAAACCGGCCCAATCGGCGAACCGGGGATCATAGGCCTGATGGGTCCAACCGGCGCGACGGGCGAAACCGGCGCTACGGGCCCGACGGGCGCCACCGGCGAACCAGGCCCCGCCGGCGTGACCGGGGCCACTGGCGCCACTGGCCCGACCGGCCCCGCTGGCGTGACAGGTGAAACCGGCCCTGCCGGCGCGACGGGCGAAACCGGCGCTACGGGCCCGACGGGCGCCACCGGCGAATCAGGGCCCGCCGGCGCGACCGGTCAGACAGGCCCCACGGGCACGACCGGCGAAACAGGCCCCACGGGCACGACCGGCCCCATTGGCGCTACGGGTGCGACCGGTCAAACAGGCTCCGCCGGCGCGACGGGTCCTACTGGCCTGACGGGCGCCACTGGTCCCCCCGGCTCCACTGGCCTGACAGGCGCCACTGGCCCGACGGGCGCGACCGGCGAACCGGGGATCTCCGGTGCGACGGGTAGCGGCCTGGCCGATGTGGAGACCGTTACGTCCGCTGGAACCGGGACCGCCCTGGTGGGCAATCTCACATCAAAACTCACCGCGACCGGCGAATATGATTTGTCTGACGAAACGGGAGAACCGGTGCTGAAAGGATGCGCCATCGTGGTGACGGTCAACGAAGTCGCCGAAGCCGAACCCGCGCGCACAGCGCAGGCCGCGGCTACTGGTCCACACACAATCAAAGTGCTGACGTACGCCGGCCCCACCCTCGCCGACAGTTCGTTCTCGCTGATGGTCACCTGCCCGTAGGGGGCTCCCTGGCCGGCCTCCCGCCGCGCTCGTCGGCCCGGCGATAGCCCATGCGTGCGGAGATGCGATCCGCGGTGGAGATGAGGTGGGGGCCGAGATGCTCCACGAGCTGCTCCAGTGAGATCATCGAGCTGTGGGCCTGCATGCTCACCGCCGCGAGCACCTCATGGGTCTCCGAGCGCACCGGCGCGGCGATCTCGTAGAGCCCCGGCGCCAGCTCCTCATCGCCCACCGCCAGGCTCCCCTCGAGAATCCGCGCGAGCGCGTCGCGCAGGGCGCTCTTGGTCGCGATCGTGTTTGGTCCCCGCTTGCGCAGCGTCAGCTCCGCGATCAACCCGCGCTGCTCGCTCGCCGGGAGGTTGGCCACCAGCAGCTTGCCCATCGCGCTGCAGTACACCGGCAGGTGCGAGCCCGCATCGAGCCCGAGATCGATCAGGTGCTGTCCCCGGCGGGTGCCGCCGACGCGATCCACGTACAGGAGCTCCGGTCCATCGAGCACCGCAATCGCGAGCGTGTAGTAGGGGGCGCGCCGGCTCAACTCCTCCAGGTGAGACCGCGCATGCTCGCGCAGGCTCGTGGAGCTCAGTGCGGACATGCCCAAGTCCGTCACCCCTAACCCCAGCCGGTACTTGCGCTGCGCGCCCTGCACGAGGTAGCCCAACGCAGTCAGCGTGAGCACGTAGCGGTGGGTTGTGCTGCGGCTCATACCCAGCTCGTCCGCGAGATCCGCGATGCCCAACACCGGACGCTCCGGGGTGAAGCACTCGAGAATCGCCAGTCCCCGCTCCACCGACTGCGAGTAGCGCGACTCGCGCAGGTGGGGAATCGACTCGTGCCACACCTGTCCGGAACCCGCCAGGGCCGCGAGGGGTCTGCTCACCCGCGGCATCGGGGCTCCGAGCGACGTCCCTCGCGGGTGGACGCACACTGCAGGCGCCTGCTCATCGGCCGATCCGCGGTGCCGTATCGGACGGTCTCGCGCGGCGGTAGCGGCGTGTGAGTGGATCCTGCTCCACTAGTCCCACGGCGTGGAGGGTGCGTATGTAGCGGTGGGTCGTCGAGGTCGGCAGGCCGAGCTCGCGTGCGAGCGCCTTGACTCCCCGCTCGCTCCCATCCGCGGGGAAGGCGATCAGCACGATCAGGCCGAACAGCAGCGACCTCGACATATTGCGGTCCTCCAACAGCGGCGAGGCCGCAAGCTCCTCCGGTAGCGCGAGGCCCGCGAGCAACTCCACACCCTCCCCGCTGGCGGTTGCCTCCGCGAGCACTTTGGCGACCTGTGCTGCGGTCAGCCCGAGCGAGACGCCCCGCTCGCTCAAGCTGACCGCTCCCGAGTCGCCCTACCCACGTCGTGACCTCACACCACCGATCCTTACGCAAACCGCTCCCCCAGACCGTTCAACGCGTTTTCATAAAACAAGAATTGCGCAGACAAAACACCGCAAGGGCCACCCGCCCTCTCCCCTCCTCCCCGGCTCTCCCGGTCGAAAGCCACCCTGCGCTGGGGGCGGCCCGTGACACAGAGATCACCTACTCGTCACGCTGGGTGTAGGCGATGCGCCAGATTCGCAGCACCGGCAGGAGCAGTCTCGCCAGCCAGCCGCCCGCGACGGCGACACTGCGTGTGCTCGCGCGCATCTGCGGGGTGCGGGCGCTGTCCTTGGAGAGGTACATCGCGACCATGCAGGCCACGATCACCGCGTGCCCCGCGCCATCCGGCAGCGCGCGCGCCCGCCGGACCGCCTCGCCCACCAGCTCGCACACCCGCTCCACCGCCTCCTCGGCGCAGGGATAGTGGTCGATGTAGCTGTGCTGGGCCTCCGCGGCGTCCTGCGCCTGGTCGGCGTAGCTGTCGAGCATCGTCCCCGCCAGCGATATCCAGGGCAGGTACGCGGCGTAGGTGTCGAGTACGCGCCCCTCCTCGAGCTCCCCCCCGGCCGCCAGCGCCAGCAGCGCGAGCACCGTCAGCCAGCCGCTCGCCGCCGCCGAGGACTCAAACCAGGCGAGCTCCTCCCAACTGAGCCCCTCCCGCTGCGCCCACTCCCGCAAGGCCGCATCGCGCACCCCGGGATCGGGCTCGTGATTGAGTCCCAGAACCTGCGCGAGAGTGGCCGCGCGGATCGCCCACGAGCGCACGCCCTCATAGCAGGGGAGCCGCGCGCAGCGCTCCCGGCAGGCCTCGACGAGCGCCCGCAGGTAGCCCCCATCGTCCTGCCACGGATGCAGACGGTAGTAGGAGGACACGGGCGCGCCGGGGTCAAGCGCCTCGCTGAGCGCGGCGTGCAGCTGGACGCCGCCCGCCGTGCCCGCCCGCACGCCCCGCTCGCTCGCGCTGTCCAGGAAGTCCGCCATCACCTCGAAGGCCACCAGCAGACTCAGCAGGTTCGAGCTGCGTGCGCCCGCAAGCGTCGAGAAGAGCGCCGCGCCGTCGGTGCTCGCGCGCTTGCTCGCGAGCGATCCCAGCGCATCGGCACGCAGCGCCGCGTCGGGGATGCCCGTGGCCCGCACGCGCCAGCGGCGCACCTCCCGGGAGACCGCTGGCAGCCCCCACAGCAGCTCACGGGTCGCGGCGCCCGCCAGCGACCACAGCTGCCGGAGCGAGAGGCCGCTCAGGCTCTGCGCGCGGCCGCGATCCCCGTCTCCCAGCTCGAGTGACCTCACGTTCTCAGGCGAGCGAGCCGTTGGCGAAAGCTCCTCAGCGACGGGCGGATCGATGGGGCATCGCGGTGCAGCGGCTAGACGGTGCTGACAGTTGTCGGAGATACACGCACCGCAAGATAGCCGGGAAGCGCGAGGATCGCCACCGCGGCGGCACTGACCAGTGCGAAGCTCGAGATCGCCTGAAGGCCCCCGGCCGAGAAGACGATCGGGAAGCCCGTGACGCTCGCGAGCGCATGGCTCAGTAGCAGCTGGCCGTAGACCCCGAAGAGCGCCCCCAGCGAGCAGCCGGCACCCAGCAGCAGGGCGCTCTCGCAGAGCAGCGCCCGCCACAGCACACCCCGCTTGTAGCCCTGACGCTTGATGTAGGCGAGCTGCGGCCGGCGCTGCCAGATCATCGATCCCATCGCGCCAGCCATCGCAAGCACCGCGGCGATCAGCACCAGCGTGCCGATCTGCGCCAGACGTGAGAGCGCCTGACGCGTGGTGGCGTAATGCCAGCGCACCCGCTGGGAGACCGTTTCCGTGACCAGCCCTGTCCGCGGTCCCAGCGCTCGCTGTATCCCGGCGCGCACCGCGGAGGGCGAGGCGCCCGGGTCGATCTGGACTTGGTAGGCACTCGGGTCCGCGCTGCCCCATGCCCGCGCGTAGTCCGCGGCGTTCAGGATGATCGCGCCCGGGGGCCAGCCAAGGTTGGTGCTCAGCGCGGCCACGCGGAACGTCATGGGGCGCGGGGAGGGCAGTGTGAAGCGCTCGCCGATCCGCAGGTGGTGCTCGTCGGCGAGCGCCTGCGAGAGCACCGCCCAGCCGCTCCCGCGGATCGCGCTGCTCGCCGCGGCGAGCTCGCCCCCCACGAGCTGGCCGACCGGGATCGGGTACGGCGCGGTGCCGGGCGGCGCGAGCACCCACACGCGGCGCTCACCCCAGTCGAGGAAGCCTCCGCGATAGACCCCGACAGCGCTCACGCCCGGGATGCCGGCGAGCGTCCGGGCGGCGGTGCCTCGGAAGGGGATCGTCGAGAAAGCGTTCGCTTCGCCCTGTGGGCTCACCCAGACCGCGGCATTCGAGTCGATCCCCCGCGCCGCGGCGTTCAGGCCACGCTGCAGGTTGCTCCTCGCTCCCTCGATCGCGACGCTGCCGAACACCGCGATCGCGCCCGTCGCGGCGATCGCCAGCGAGCGCATCCGGCTGGAGGGGGTGCGCAGTTCGACGATCGCGATGCGGGTCGACGCCGCATAGAGCGGGCGCTGGAGCGCCTCGAAGGCGGCGAGGATCGCGTCGAAGGCGATCGGCAGCAGCAACAACAGTGCCGCCACGAGCGTGACGCTGCCAAGGATCGCGGACTGTGGACGCGCGAGCAGGATCGCCGTGGTGAGTGCCAGACAGCCCGCTCCCAGCAGCAGGCGAAGCGCTCTGGGAGCCCGATCCCCGGCGGGGTGGGTGAGCAGGCTCCAGCCTCTCCCGGAGCCTGGGCGCAGCGCCGCCGGGCTCGACTCCGGCCCGTCCGCGGCCGGGCCCGGCCGCGGACGGGCCGCGCCGCGGCGCCGGCGCTCGCCGACGGGGCCCGGCGAGGAGCGCAGACGCCGCACGAGCACATCGTGCAGCGGGGCCAACACGCCGATGCACGCCGCCGCCAGCCCCGCGCCCGCTGCCAGCGCGACGCTCTGCCAGGCCACGATCCGCTGTTCCCCGACCGCGAACGCGAACGCGAGGTAACCGGGGTTGGCGCGGAACACGACGATCGAGAGCGCCTCCCCCAGCGCCAGCCCGAGGAGCGTGCCGAGGACGCCGAGGACTAGCGCGTCGAACAGCAGCACCTGCACCGTCATCGTGCGCGTCGCCCCCCGGCGGCGCAGGGTCTCGACCAGGTTGCGGCGCAAATGCGCCGTGACGAGCATCGCGTTGAACGCGAACATGAAGCCCACGAGCGCGCTGATCGCCGAGAACAGCTCCTCGCTCTGGTCGGCGGGCGCAGCGGCGGTGTCGAACAACTGCGCGTCGAAGTCCGAGGGCTCCACGTTCACCGGCTGCCCCACCGCGAGCTCCTCGAGGCCGCGGAGCACCTCGCGTTCGCGCCCCGGCGCGGTGTTCACGAGGATCCGCGTCACCCGGCCCCGCAGCCCGCTCACCTCCTGCGCGTAGGCCAGCGGCGCGATCGCGACCGGGCTGTCCACGAGCGCGCCGATGTTGCCCGCGTCGAGCTTCGCCCCCATCAGCGCGGTGAGCCTGCTCGCGCCGATCTCCAACCCGACCGTCTGCAGCGAATCGACCCCGATCTCCGCCGCCACCGGCACCGGCAGCGCGAGCACGCGCAGCGAGGCAAGCTGCGCGGCGGTGAAGCGCCGCAGCAGCGAGCCACCGAGGTGCACGTCGCGGGGGTCGCTGGCGATCAGGTCGACCGCGCTGCGCCCCCTCGGGCCGATCACGGTCGCACGCACCTCGAGTACCGGCGCCGCCCCGAGGACCCCCGGAAGCCTCCTTACCCGGTCGAGCAGCCGCTCCTCGAAACCATGCGGATCGCGTGCGACCATCTGCAGGCTCGCGCGACCCACGATTCCGCTGGCGAGCTGGTGGATCGAGCCGTCGAGGCTCGTGCTCGCCACCTGGGAGGCGAACAGCAGCGCCACGCCGACGGCGATCCCGAGGACCGCCAGCAGCTCCTGCACGAGCACCAGCCGCGCGCGCAGGCGGGCGCGGTAGATATAGAGGATCTCCCACGAGGCCATCGCCGCTCAGGACCCCGCGAATCGCAGGTCCGCCGCGGGCATCGGCGGCTGCTCGGGCCGGTACTCCTGCAGGCGGCCGTCACGCAGTTCGTGGACGCGGTCGGCGTATGCGGCCGCCTGGGGATCGTGGGTGGCAAGCAGGACCGCGGCGCCCCGCTCGCGGCAGAGCTCGGAGAGCAGCTCCAGCACCTCGCGGCTGCGGTGCGTGTCGAGGTTGCCGGTGGGCTCGTCCGCCAGCACGAGCTTCGGCTCGGTCGAGAGCGCCTGGGCGATCAGCACCCGCTGGCGCTCGCCCATCGAGAGCTGCTCGGTGCGGTGGCGCATGCGCCGGCCCAGGCCGAGGCGTTCGAGCAGGGGTTCGATCCGCCGCTCGGCGTCGCGAGTGTGGGTCAGCCACAGCTTCAGCGAGGCGTTCTCGATTGCGCGCGCCCCCGCGAGCAGGTCCGAGGGCGCACCCACGATCCCGACTTCCCGGAGCCTGTAGCCCGCGGCGTCGTTCTCGGAGAGCCCCGAGACATCCCGCCCGCCCACCAGCACCGCTCCGCTGTCCGGACGCAGCAGGGCGGCGACCAGCATCAGCAGCGTCGTCTTGCCCGAGCCGCTGGGCCCGTACAGCGCCACCAGCTCGCCCGCGGCGATCGTGCTCGACACGCCGTCCACCGCGCGCACCGGCTCGCCGTCGCCCACCTGGTAGTGCTTCACGAGCTCGCGCAGCTCCAGCATGACGCTCACCGACGACGCACGCCGCGTAAGGCCGGCTCCACGCTTGCGGGGAAGTCGATCACGTTCGCCGGGCTCCGAGCGCCGGGATCGAAGATCGGCGCCAGGCGACCTCCCGCGAGGGAGAGGACGTGGTGCGAGCAGAGCGCCGCCTCGGGGTCCGAGACCGCCATCAGCACGCCCATCGACAGATCCTCCGCGAGCGAGCGCACGAGCCTCGCGAGCTCCTCCGTCTCGCGCATCCCGAGCCCATCGATCAGGTCGTCGACGAGCAGCAGCCGCGGCGCGCCCGCGATCGCCTGGGCGATCTCCACCAGCGCGCGCTCCCAATCGGAGAGCTCCTCCCAGCGCCGCTCGGCACTGTGCTCGACGCCCACCCGCCCGAGCGCTTCCAGCGCGAGGAAGCGCACCTCGCGCCTGCGGCTGCGCCCGCCGATCGCCATTCGCATCGCGACGTAGTCGAGCATCCTCACGCCGATCCCCGGGCCGCTGCGGCCCGCCCAGCCGATCTGCTCGCGCAGCAGGCGCGAGTGCGAGCGGTCGGAGAGGCCTGCCAGGTCCACCCGCCCGAGCAGCACCCGGCCCTCGTCCGGGGGGAGCATTCCGGCGGCGAGTCGTAGCAGCGTGGTCTTTCCCTGGCTGCGCATCGCCACCACCGAGACGACCTCCCCCGCCCGCACCTGGAGGCTCACACGCCGCAGCAGCCAGCGCGTGAGCTCTCCGCGCCGGTATCGCTTGCCCACCCCCTCCAGCGAGAGCGCTGCGCTCATCTCCGCGCGGTCCCCGCCGCGTCGCGCTCCACGGAGTCGGGTCGGTGAGGTCCGCCGGCGCGGTGATCGAGCTCCACCGCGCAGGTTGCGGAGCGCATCTCTTCCAGGCGCGCGCGCAGACGCTCCAGGCGCTTGAACCTCATGCCCCACATCGCGGCTTCGTCGCGCAGAACGGCGCTGCGCGTCAACTGCGAGAACCGCTCGGCCTCCGTGGAGGGCCGCGGTGCGACGAGCTCGGCCTCGCTCAGGCGCCCCTGGGCGGCCGCGAACATGCGCGCGCAGGCCCGTTCCTCCGCACAGATCGCGTCGATCAGCGGCGGCAGGTCCTCGGGGGCAGAGAATTCGACCTTCGCATGCAGCTCCTCGCGTAGCGCCGGGGCTGCCGTTGAGGAAGCCCGCAGCCACACCCGGAAGTGCTCGACGCCCATTGGCGTCGCCTCGTAGCGCTCCTCCCCCCCGGGCGCGCCCCCGTCGGCGACCGCGCGGACGAGTCCCTGCCGAGCGAGCCTGCTCAGCGCGTTGTGGCCCGTGGAGCGGGTGAATTGGGCGGAGCGGAAGCGCTCCACCAGGCGCTGGCCCAGCCGCGAGGCGCTGTCGGGCCGCTCGATCACGAGCCCCAGCACGGCCTCTCCGGCAGATAGACCAACAGTTCGCTTACGTGGCATGTTTGAACCTGACCGTACATCAAATCGGCGCCCGATGTCGCCTTTATGGAATCATTCTTGTAGACTGGTCATTTGATAAACACGAATCGGCAGATAGTTCAAACCCGGGAAATGATTGATGCAGACAAGTGTACTCGCTGCATCGGGGTCCTGAACGCGGGCGCTACATTGCACCCATAATTCCGCGGTGGCCATGCGCAACCGCGGAGCGGCACCGGTGTTAGGAGTGGACATGCGCCCGAAGGGTTCCTCGGCCTGCATTCGTGCCGCGATCGCGGCACCGCTCTGCGCTGCGCTGTTGGCCTGTCTGGCTCCCCCGCTGGCAGCGGCGGCGCCGGTGCTGAGTTGGAGGGCGAGCAAATCGACACGACGGCGCTCACCGGGGTTTCCTGCGCCTCCAACGCCCTCTGCGTGGCCGTCGACGGAGAAGGTCACGCGGTGATCGCCACCAACCCTGCCGGGAGCGCGAGCTGGAACCGCGTTGCGATCTCCGGCGCGGCAGCGCTCACCGGGGTCTCCTGCGCCTCCAACGCCCTCTGCGCCGCGATCGGCGAAGGCGGGGACGTGTTCCTCAGCACCGATCCAGCCCTGGCCGAGCCGGCCTCCTGGTCCCCTCCCGTGGAAATCGACAAGGGGGGCGCGCTGAGCTCGGTCTCCTGCCCCACCACCTCGCTGTGCGTTGCGGTCGACGGCGACGGCAACGCGTTCCTCAGCACGAACCCCACCGCTGGCACCGCCTCGACCTGGTCGAAGGTCGAAATCGACAAGGGGCACGCGCTGAGCTCGGTCTCCTGCGCCGTGGATCTGCCGTGTGTGGCGGTGGACAACGCCGGCCAGGCGCTGACGAGAAGCAGCGGCACCTCGGGCGTGTGGCACGCTCGCCCGCTCGATAGCCTGGCGCTCTCCGCGATCTCCTGCAGCCCCGTTCCCGTCAGCGTGTGTGTGGCCGTGGATGAAGCGGGGGATGCGCTGGCGAGCGCGAACATCGCCGCGCTCGGCCCCCCGAGCGGGCCGGGACCCACCTGGAGCACGACCCCGATCGAATCGCTCACGGGCCCCAGTGCGGCGACGAGCGTCTCCTGCGCGGCTGCGGGCCTCTGCGTGTTCGTCGACGGCGGCGGGGGCGCCTACCTCAGTGACGACCCCACCGCGGCGGCACCATCCTGGACCTTCGCCGGGATCGACCCCGGAACATCGCTGACAGGGGTCTCATGCACCTCCGAAGGACTCTGCGCGACTGTCTCCGGCACGGGTGCCGGCGCCGGCCAGGCGTTCGTGGCGAGCACCCCACCCCCTTCGGCCACGGAACCCTCGGCGAGCGCGATCGCCGAAACATCGGCGACGCTCACGGCCGCGGTGAACCCCGAGGACACGGCGCTGACTGAATGCCGCTTCGAATACGGCCCGAGCACGGCCTACGAAAAGAGCGCCCCCTGCAACACCCCCCTCCCGGCGGGCGGCTCGAGCGGGGCGGTGAGCGCGGCGCTGAGCGCCCTGACGGCCCACACCACCTACCACTACCGGCTGGTGCTCGCCAGCGCGAGCGGCGCCGAGACTACGCTGGATGCCACGTTCACGACGACCGCCCCCCCGCTCGTGCAGCCCCACCCCTCGATCGGCGGGATCCCGGCGCCCGGACAGCGCCTCACCTGCAAATCCGGGGTGGGCTCGGGCAGCGCGACGCTTAGCTACGCATGGTTGCGCGACACCAAAGCGATCGCGGGCGCGAACAGCTCGACCTACCTGGTGGGCAGCGCCGACGTCTCCCACCACCTGCAGTGCCGCGTGAGCGCGACCAACGCGGCCGGCAGCGCGAGCGCGACGAGCGCGTTCGTCACCGTGCCCGCGGGCGGACTGGGCTCGATCTCGGAGACCAAGGTCGGGGCCGTGCACGTGGCGGGAGGCACGGTGAGCGTGCCGCTGACCTGCTCGGCCCAGGCGGCGGGTAGCTGCTCGATCACGCTGCGCCTCAGCGTCGTGGAGACGCTGAAGGGAGGCCGCGTTCTCGCGGTGGCGGCCAGCCGCACGCGCCACGCGACAGTGACGGTCGGCGCGAGCACCGCGCACCTGCCCGCTGGGGCGCAGCGCACGGTCACCGTCGCTCTGAACGCGACCGGCCGGCACCTGCTCGCGCGCCTGCACAAGCTCACGGCGAAGCTCTCGGTGAGCGGAACCGTGGTCGGCGCGCTCAGCGCCCAGCTGAAGAGCGCCACGGTCACGCTGGGCGGCGCTGGGAAGGCATCCTCCCGAAAGGCCTCCTCCCGAAAGGCATCCTCCGGCAAGGCGTCCTCCCGAAAGGCGTCCATCCGCAGTAGGCGATGAGCGCCGTGGCCAAGATCTGCGGTGCCCTCGGCGGGGTTCTCGCGCTGGCGCTCGCAACCGCCGGCTTGGCAGCCGCTCGTCAAGCCGCGCATGCGGCGACTCAACCGCGAGTCACCCATCCTGGCATCCACCCCAGCGCCGGCGGGCGCCCCAGCCATCGATCGAACGCGCGCGCGGCGAGCGGAGGGGCGACTCCTCTGAGCGTGCTGGCACCCACGCCGTACATGGGCTGGGACACGTACTTCGCCTTCGGCTCCCACTACGACGAGGCCACGATCCTCGAGCAGGCGAGCCAGATGCGCTCGCGGGGCCTAATCCACGACGGTTATGACTACCTGTGGCTAGACGTGGGCTGGTGGCAGGGGACGCGAAACGCGGCAGGAGAAATCACGGTCAACCCCAAGCAGTGGCCGCACGGAATGGCGTGGCTGACGAGCGTGCTGCACGCCGCGGGACTGAAGGTGGGCCTCTACACCGACGCGGGCACCAACGGCTGCGGGGGGACGGGGCAAGGCAGCTACGGGCACTACCAGCAGGACGTGAACACGTTCGCGGCCTGGGGCTTCGACGCGGTGAAGGTGGACTACTGCGGGGGCATCCAGCAGGGGCTGGAACCGGCGGCTACATACACGGCCCTCCACGAAGCGATCGTGCACAACTCCAGCCACCGCCCGATGCTGCTGTCGATCTGCAACTTCCTGCAACCGGGCCAGTACGAAGGTGAAATCCCGGCGCTGGAAGGCTCGGCCTTCGCCTCCTACACCTTCGGTCCCAGCGTGGGCAACAGCTGGCGCACCGACACCGACGTGGGAGTTCCGGGGGACGTGGAATTCACCAGCGTGCTGCGCAACCTGGACGCAGACGCCGCCGATCCCGAAGCGGCGGGCCCGGGGCACTGGAACGACCCGGACTACCTCGGACCCGACCAAGGGATGTCCGCGGCGCAGTTCCGCACGCAGTTCAGCATGTGGGCGATGCTCGCGGCTCCGCTCATGACCAGCGAGGACCTGGTCTCGATGTCGAGCGCCACCCAGACCACGCTCACCAGCAGGGAAGCGATCGCGATCGACCAGGATCCCGCCGGCCAGCAGGCGCGGCTGCTCTCCTCGAGCAGCTCCGGGCAAGTGTGGGTCAAGCCGCTCAGCGACGGCACCCGCGCGGTGGCGCTGCTCAACCGCTCCGGGAAAACGATCGAGATCGCGACCACAGCGGCCGCGGTTGGGGTGCCGGCGGCGGCGGCCTATCAGGTGCGCAACGTGTGGACCGGCGCGGTCACCAGTACCACGGGCGCGATCGCGGCGAGCGTCCCGGCCGACACGACGGTTCTGCTGCGGGTGGCCACGGCCACCCAGGCACTCAGCGCGAGCCCCAGGCGCCGATCCTAACGGGCGCCCGCCGCGGCGATCTCGTCGTCGCGGCGGTAGCCAAGGCGCGCGGAGATACGATCGGCGGTAGCGATCAGATGGGGGCCGAGGTGGTCGATGAGGTCCTGCAGGGAGATCATCGAGCTGTGCGCGGCCATGTTCGCGGCGGCGACGACCTCGCGCGCGTCGGAGCGGATCGGCGCGGCAATCGAGTGCAGGCCGGGGGTGAGCTCTTGGTCGTTGACGGCGTAGCCCTCCTCGCGGATGCGCTCGAACTCGATCTGCAGCAAGCGCCTGTTGGTGATCGTGGTGGGAGTCCGCCGCTCCAGGCGGATCTCCGACATCAGCTCGCGGCACTCGCGATCGGGGAGGTGGGCGAGAAGCAGCTTGCCCATCGCGGTGCAGTAGGCGGGCAGACGCGACCCGAGAGTGAGGCCGAGGTCGATGCGCTGCTGACCGCGGCGATGGCTGCGGGCGCGCGCGACGTAGACGATCTCGGTTCCGTCGAGCACCGTTACGTTGATCGTGTATCCGGTCCGCCGGCGCAGTTCGTCCAGATAGGGCTGGGCGTGCTCGCGCAGCCCGGTGGAGTTCAGTGCGGACATGCCGAGGTCGGTGACGTGCAGGCCGAGACGGTACTTGCGCGAGGCACCCTGCTCCAGATAACCGAGGGCCACAAGCGTGATGACGTAGCGGTGCGTGGTGGAGCGGCTCATGCCGAGCGCGTCGGCGATGTCCGCGATCCCCAGCACGGGGCGGTCGGGAGTGAAGCACGCGAGGATCGCGAGGCCTCGCTCCAGCGACTGCGAGTAGCGCGGCTCGCGCAGACTTGGAATCGTCCACTCGTTCTCGGGCGGTGATGTTCGCGGCAACGCCTCTCCCTCCCCTTTCGATCCGGTTAGCCGAATATTACCCCAGACCAGGCGTTTGGAAACATGGCGTGTCTCACACAGCCCGCGCGGTCAATCCGAAGTCGGCGCCGAGCGTGTCTCCCACGGCCCGCCGCGCCATCAATCCGGAGTGGGCGCCGATTCGGTTTCCGAGGCAGAGCCACGCTCATGGGCGGCGTAGGCCCTGAGGCTCTGGACCTCCTCGACGTTCTCGTAGTTGGCGAGGCCGCGGCGCTGGGCCCCATGCAGCGAGGCGGGCAGGGGAGCGCGCAGCTCGCGGGGGATCGCCTCTTCTTCGAGAGTGACCCACAGTTCCTCTTCGAGCGCTTCGCCCGCGCCCGCGCTGTTGGGCAACTCGGCGCGGCCGGCGGGTGAGCTGTAGTCGTAGAGCTCGAATTCCTGGCCGGCGGGTTCCACCGCGAGGGGATCAGGCGCTTCCCCTCCCGCCCAGTTGGAGTAGAGGGCGAGCTTGCCACGCTGGGTGCGAAGCGCCACGACGTGGCGGGGCGCATCGGCGGCGTAGGGTTCGGTGGCGAACTCGGTGACGTCCTCGTCGGTGGCGTGCAGGATCCACTGGCGCCCGGGCGCGGAGGGATGGGCGCAGATCGCGGCGAGGTCATGGCGAGCGGCCAGATGGCGGTAGCGCTCTTCCCCGCGCCACGCGCCCGAGCCGGTGGCGAGGGTAAGCAGCAGCGCGATGAGATCGACCGAGGAGGTGAGCTGGAAGCGGCCGGCCGTGGGCGCGGCGGTGGTGAGACCGCGGAAGTCGCGCACATACAAGGGCACGCGGATCGCCTCCTCATAGGCGCCGGCGCCCTTGCCGCGCAGGCCGTGAGAGCCGCCGTACTCGCCGTGGTCGGAGGTGAAGAGCACCACGGTG
This sequence comes from uncultured Solirubrobacterales bacterium, assembly GCA_963742275.1. Taxonomy (GTDB): domain Bacteria; phylum Actinomycetota; class Thermoleophilia; order Solirubrobacterales; family Solirubrobacteraceae; genus Palsa-744. Next base: position 144,423 of record CAVUKU010000004.1, read on the forward strand.
TTCTCCCTCACGGCAGGCTGAGCCGCGAGCGCAGCAAGCACCGTGCCGATCTGGGCGTCGACGTAACTCTGGAGCATCAGATAGGTGTCCATCAGCCCGGTCCACACGTTCAGCGCTTCGGGGCCGTAGAAGGGGACTTCTCCGAAGGAGCGCGCCGCGGTGTCCTGCAGGGAGCGCTGCAGGAGGGGCTTGCGCTGCGCTTCGAGCGTTTCGGGAGTCTCGAAGTTGGAGGGGAGCGCCGCAGCGAGCGCGGGAGGCGAGCTCTCGAGCGGGATCTCGCTGGTGAAGCGATACCACCAGGCGATGTCGTGGGGGTTCACGAAGGAGACCGTCGAGCACCACGGCTTGCCCGCGCCCTCCTCGCGCAGCCATTCGGCGAACTGGGCGGCGATCGTGGAGTCGACTTCGCTGCCCTGCCCGGGGGAGCCGTTGGGCGAGGGGTAGGTGCCGCCCGAGAACCCGTAGGGCTCGAGTGAGGCGTTGGGATCGGGGTTGAGGTGCCACTTGCCCCACCAGTTGGTCTGATAATCGAGCTCGCGCAGCAGCGTCCCCCAGGTGGGAAAGCCCGGGTCCAGGCGGCTGTCGCCGGTGACCAGGCAGCCGGTCTGGTGCGAGTAGAGCCCGGTGAGCAGCGCTCCGCGCGAGGGAGTGCAGTCGTTGGCGGCGGTGTAGTGGCGTTCGAAGCTGACCGCCCCCGCGCGCAGCGCGAGCAGATTGGGAGTGATCGTCTGGGGCGCCACGGCCGGCGGCCACCACACCGGAGCGCGCATCTGGTCGACGAGGATCACGAGAAGATTGGGTGCACGTCCGCCCGCCCTCCTCCCGTGGCGGCGAGGCCTCCCCCCCACACGGGCCGGCACCGGTCGGCGATGAGAGCCGAGCGCCAGCGAGCCAGCGGCGAGCAGCCCTCGCTTGAGAAAGGTGCGGCGGTCGCTGCCCCACTCCATGCGGGCGGCTCGGCTGTGAATCGGGTCTGGGGGCACCTGCTGCAAGCTCGAACAACGCGCACGCGCCAGGGGTGCGCTGTGGTGGAAGAAATTCTAAGCGGGAAACCGTATGGAACTTCTCACCCGCCCTTTAGCCGGAGCTTCTGGAGGCCGCACATACTCCTCACCCATGAATCCCTCCGCGCTCCGGGCGCCGGGCCAGACGACGCAGCCCCCCAGCCACGGCGGCGGACTGGCGACCGCGCGCTGGGAGGCGCTCGGTACTGGTGTGGTGCTGCAGGTCACGGACCCCCTCTGGCTGCCCCGCGCGAGTGCGATTCTCGCGCGCGAGCTCGAGGAGCTCGACCGCGCGTGCAGCCGCTTGCGCTCGGACTCGGATCTCAGCCGCGTGAACGCCCTCGCGGGAGGTCCTCCGGTGCGAGCCGCCCCGCTGCTGATCGAGGCGCTCCAGGTCGCCCTGCGGGCGGCCGAGCTGACCGACGGCGATGTCGACCCCACGGTCGGCGCCGCGCTAGTGCTCGCGGGCTACGACCGCGACTGGTCGCTGCTGGAGCACCCCGACGAGCGCGGGCTCCCCTGCTCCGCCGCCGGGCGCTCTCCGAGCAGACCTCCCACCCTCACCGCGCGGCTACGCAGCGGCTATCGCACGGTCGAGCTCGACCCCACGCTCTCGACCGTGCGTGTCCCCCGCGGGATCTTGCTGGACCTCGGCGCCACCGCCAAAGCATGGGCCGCCGACCGCGCCGCCCGCGCCGCTCAAGCAGCGGCGGGCTGCGGCGTACTGATAAGTCTCGGCGGAGATATCGCCACCGCGGGGAGCGCTCCGGCGGGCGGCTGGCGCATCCACGTCACAGACGACCACCGAGACGGCGCGGACACCCCGGGACAGACGATCGCGATCGCCTCCGGCGGCCTCGCCACATCGAGCACCACCGTGCGCCGCTGGCGGCGCGGCGGCGCCGCGATGCACCACATCATCGACCCCGCCACCGGCGCCCCCGTGCAGGGCCCATGGCGCACCGTCAGCGTGGCCGCGGCCGACTGCACCGATGCGAACATCGCGAGCACCGCCGCGCTCGTGCGCGGAGCGCGCGCGCCGCGGTGGCTCGAGCAACTCGGCCTGCCCGCACGGCTCATCGCTCATGACGGTGAGGTCCTGCGGATCGGCGGCTGGCCGGCGGAGGTGGATAGGAGCCCCGGGGAGACCCCGCCCCCGCGCACCCATGGGGGCGATCGTCCTCCGACCGGCTACCCCGGCAGATGAGGCCCAGGCAGATGAGGCATAAGCAGATGAGGCGCAAGCAGATGAGCGGCCACCGTTACGTGGCGGCCGCTCATCTGGGGGTACTGCCCTGGCAAGGGCTCCTTCGGATTCATTGACTCCACCGCGGCCGCATTCCTTCCAGACCTCTACCGCAGCGCATTTCCTTCCAGGAGTCAGCGAATCTCGCTACCCGCCGGAGAGAGGACGTACCAGGGGGCTCCAAAGCTGTTGACACCCTGGCCCGTGGTTTCCCCCGACTGCTGGTCGCTCACGTAGTAGTAGAGCGGATGCCCCTTGTAGGTGACCTGCTTGGTCCCTCCCGAACCGGTGGTGCCGAGGTCCGCGGCCGCCGCACCCCCTTCGGCCTTCGGGTTGCCGGTGGTAGTCACCAGCGGCCACACCTGCGCGCACGCTTCCGAGCAGGTCGAGGTCGAGCCTGTATCCGCCGCGAACAGGTACACCGTCAACCGCTTCGGCCCCGCCGCGAGGATCGTACCGAGGCTCGTGTGCATGGTGGTAACCACCGTACCGCCGGCCGCGGAGCTTCCGGTCGAGGCGCTCGCCCCCGCGGCAGCCGCGCTCTTCGCCGTGGACGCCGCCGTCGACGGATAGCCGCTCGCTTCGGTTTTGGTGGAACTCGAGCCGCAGCCCGCAACGGCAAGGCCGGCGGCAAGGAGAACTGTTGCTGCAAGCACGGAAGGGTGTCGCACCCTTGACCTCCTGGATCGATTTGACGATTGACCTGATCGATTGACCCGACCGATGGATCGATTCGAGATACGTTCGATTATGGCCGATTCGATGATGTCTCACTACCCAAGGACTCCACGCGAGAGCAAACCTTCCGCCCGCTCGCTTCCGCTACTCCGCCACTCTGAGACCCGTCTTGCACCATCGCCAGATCCTCACTGCCTGGCATGACGACCGCTACAGTCGTGCCTGGTGCCCGCGCTCGATCCCCAGTCGCTGCCGCGCCATCTGGACCGTCTCTACCGAGTGGCCCGGGCGCTGTGCGGCTCCCCCCACGATGCGGAAGATCTCGTGCAGGAGACGTGCGCGCGGGTCCTTGCCCGTCCGCGTCTGCTGCGCGGCCAGGACGAGCTCGCCTACTTGATGACGGTGCTGCGCAACACCTTCCTCACTCAGCGCCGCACCGCGGCGCGTCGGCCGCGCATCGGCGGGGCGCCCATCGATGAGAGCGACCCGGTCGACCCCGGGATCGGGAAGCGCCCCGAGGAGGCCCTCGAGGCGCGGGAGGTCTTCGACGTTATCGCTTCGCTCCCCGAGCGCTACCGTCTCGCGCTGGTCGCGGTGGACATCGCCGGGCTCTCCTATCGCGAGGCGGCAGTCGTCCTCGAGACAAAGGAAGCGACGATCGCCACGCGGGTCTTCCGCGCCCGCCAGCAGGTCGCCCTCAGGCTTGCGGGGGAGTCCGAGTCCGAGTCCAGGCACGGCGGGGAGCCAAAACCTGACGGGAAGTCCAGGCCCGCATTGGAACCGCCCCTCGGCGGAGAGCCAGGTCCCGACCGGGAGCCAAAACCTGACGGGAAGTCCAGGCCCGCATTGGAACCGCCCCTCGGCGGGAAGCCAGGTCCCGACCGGGAGCCAAAACCTGACGGGAAGTCCAGCCCCGCATTGGAGCCGCCCCTCGGAGGGAAGCCCGCGCCGGGGGTCGGCGAACCCGAGGCTCCTCTGACGCAGCGGGAAGGTCGGCCGCCCCGGCGGCGTCTTATGCAGAGAGGTCACGAATGAGCAGCGGACCCGAGAACATCGAGATCGAGCTGGCGGCGCTCGCCGACGACACGCTGTCGGCCGAGCGCAGCGAGCAGCTGCTTGCACTCGTCGCCGAGCGCCCCGAGCTGGCGGCCGAGCTCCGGCGCCAGCGCCACGCCTTGGCGGTCTTGGGGACGCTCGAGAGCGTTCAGGCGCCCAGCGTGCTGCGCCGCTCGATCGAGACGCTGACGGCCGGCGAGGACCTCCCCGCCGGCGCCCGCTCGGCCGGCTTTCCTCGCAGGCGGCGCCCCATGACCCGGCGCGGCCCTGTGCGCCTGCGGCTACAGGCCGCCGCAGCGCTCACGCTGGCGGCGGTGGCGGTGGCAGCGGTGACCGTGGCGCTGACCACGGGCGGCTCCGGCGGCTCCGCCGCGCCCACGGTGCTGCAGGCCTCGCGCGTGGCGCTGGCCCCCTCGACACGCGCCGCGCCCGCGGAGAACTCGCACGACTCGCGCCTGCTCGCGGTCTCCGCCGCGGGGATCCCCTACCCCTATTGGGGCGGCAGGCTCGGCTGGGAAACCATCGGCGCCCGCACCGACACCGTCGGGGGACGCACGGTCACCACGGTCTTCTACGCCGATCGCGGCGCGCGGCGCATCGGGTACTCGATCGTCTCCGGTGCCGCCCTGCCCGTCCCGGCCGGTAGCGCCATGGTCGAGCGCAACGGCGTGCGCTTCCACATCGTGAGGGCCGTGGGTCCGACCATCCTCACATGGCGCGAAGCCGGCCATACCTGCATCCTCACCGCGCGTGCGGTCAACTCCCGCGCACTGGTGCGCCTCGCCGCCTGGGAGCGGACCTGAGCGTCGCCTGCACCAGGCGCTGAGGAGCGGTTTTCGGCGACTACGCCGGTGGAGACGTTTACCCGGAGGACCCCACGCCCATTTGCGCCGGCTCCTCGTGCTCCACCACCGTCACGGGCCCCCGCGCGGCGACCGTCACCGGCGTGCCCGCGGGGAGCGCCTGCTCACCATGCACCCGTGCGAGCAGCAGCTCCGCATCGCGGGGCTGCTCGAGGCGGATGTGCAGGAGCGCGTCGTGGCCGTAGTAGCGGCACTGCTCCACCGTGCCCGCGATCCCCGCAGGTCCCTCCCAAGTGTCTGTGGAGCTGCTCGCCGCCATCAAGGACTCCCCACCCGCCGCCGTCGGCTCCCCGCGGACGCGGCTGCGCACCTCGAGCTGCTCGGGGCGCACCAGCACGAGTCCCCCCGCCGTGCTCGGGCGCCCCGGTTCGCGGCGCAGCTCGAGCGCCCCCAGAGGCGTGCGTGCGATCCCGTCCTCGAACGCCGCCTCGATCAGGTTCGCGGCTCCGAGGAAACCGGCGAGGCGCGTGTCGCGGGGCTGGGTGTACAGCTCCACCGGCGTTCCCAGCTGAGCGATCGCACCGTCGCGCAGCACCGCGACGGTGTCGGCCAGCGAGAGCGCCTCCTCCTGATCGTGTGTCACCAGCACCGTCGTGACCCCCTGCGCGCGAAGCAGCGCGCCCACCTCTTCGCGCATCCGCGTGCGCAGCGAGGCGTCCAACGAGGAGAACGGCTCATCCAGGAGCAGCACCTCGGGGCGCCGGACGAGCGCACGGGCGAGCGCCACGCGCTGCTGCTCGCCGCCGGAGAGCTGATGCGGGAAGCGGTCGGCCAGCCCGGCGAGCCCCACCAGCTCGAGCAGCTCGGCGACCGCGCCGCCGCGGCGCTCACTCCGGGGGAGGCCGAACCCGACGTTTCCCTTCACGCTCAGGTGTGGGAACAGCGCGCCCTCCTGCGGCACGTAGCCCATGCCACGCCGCTCCGGCGCGAGGAAGCTGCGCCCGTCGTCGAGGGTCCGCTCCCCCAACTGCACCCGTCCCCGCTCGGCCCGCTCGAAGCCGGCGATCACCCTCAGCAGCGTGGTCTTGCCACAGCCCGAGAGCCCCAGCACCGCGGTCAGCGATCCCGCAGGGGCCGCGAGCTCGAGGCCCCGCAGCACCGGCTGCCCCGGGTAGCCCTTCCACAGGTCGGTAACCGTCAGTCGGCTCATCGTGCGCCCACGTCCGCGAGCATCGGCCGGGGTATGCCCATCGGCCGGGGAATGCCCATCGGCCGGGGCGCATCCACCCCATGACGATCGCGCGCTCTCACGACCCTCCGGTCCGTGTGAGCGCCGCGATGCGGCGGCTGAGCAGATACGCGGGGACCGCGGAGATCGCCACCATCAGCGCCGCATACGGGGCCGCGGCGCCGTATGCGAAATCGGTCGTGTAGGTCCAGAACTGCGTCGCCAGCGTGTTCACGCCCGTGGGGTGCAGCAGCAGCGTCGCGGTCAGCTCGGTGGCCGCGGAGATGAACACGAGCGCGAACGCGGCCCCCAGCCCGGGAGCGATCAGGGGCAGCGTGACCCGCAACCACACCGCGACCGGACGGCTCCCGAGCGAGCGGCCGACCTCCTCGAGGGGCACCAGCGCGTGCGTGCTCGCCGAGCGCACCCCCACCACAGCGAGCGGCAGGAACAGGATCGCGTAGGCGACGATCAGCTCCAGGGCGCCCTGGTACAGCGAGAAGGCGTAGCGCACCGAGAACGAGACGAGCCCCAGCGCGATCACCAACCCGGGGAGCGCCTGCGGCAGGTAGGCCAGGCGCTCGATCAGGATCGTGAAGCGGTTGCGGTGGCGCAGCGCGAGCGCGGTCACGGGCACCGCCAGTGCGGTGGCAAGAGCGGCGGCGGCGGCGCTGAACTCGGCGGTGTGAAGTGCCTCGGTGAGGATCGAGGCGGGGGGCAGTGTGGTGGAGCCTCCGTGCACCAGCCAGTAGACCAGCGAGCCGACCGGAACCCCCAGGGCGAGGCCGCTGAGCGCGGTCATCGCGAGCAGCGCCAGCGCACCCCAGCGGAGCCCAAGGCGCACTCGCGGCGCGGCGCGGCGCGCGCCCGCGCCCGCCCGTGCCACCCGTCCGCGCCCGGCGAGCAGGAGCTCGCCGGCGAGCGCAAGCAGGCCCAGCAGCACGAGCACGAGCGCCAGGCCGCACGCGGCGGCGGTATCGAACCCGAGCTTAAACTCGGTGAAGATCTCCACGGTGAAAGTCCTGTACTGCACGATTTCGAAGGTCCCGTACTCCGCCAGCAGCCCGAGCGTCACCAGCAGGCAACCGCCCAGCACCGCCGGCCAGATCTGGCGCAGGGTCACCCTTCGGAAGGTCTCCCAGGGACCCGACCCCAGGCTGCGGGCGGCCTCCTCGAGCCCCCCGTCGAGCCGCGCGAGGCTCACCGCCACGGGCAAGTACACCAGCGGGTAGAGCGACAGCGTCATAATCATCACCGCCGCGAGGTACCCGTGCAGCCCCGGCTCGAGCGACACCCAGCCGAAGGCCACCACGAAGTCGGGAACGCCCAGCGGCAGCACCAGCGCAACCGCCCACAGCCGCCGGCCGGGCAGGGTGGTGCGCTCCACGCACCATGCCGCCCCCACCCCAATCGCCGCGCACAGCAGTGTGCATGCCACCGCCAGGCGCACGGTGTTCCACAAGAGCACCACCGTGATGTGGCGCAGCAGCAGACGGCTCAGTTCCCCCCACCCAGAGCTCTGCGCCTGGACCACGAGGAACACAAGTGGCAGCAGCACCAGCCCGGCGGCCAGCAGCGCCACCGCGATCGTGATCAGCGGCGGGCGCCGGCGCCCCGACCAGGCGCGCGCCCAGCGGCCTGCAGATCGATCGGTGCCGGCAAGCGTGCTCATAGCAGACCCAGCTTCTGCTCGAGCGCCAGGGGAGCGCTGCCATCGCCCAGTTCGCGCACGCCCACCGCCGGGGGCTGGAGCTCATCGAAGGGCCGCAGCGGCTGGGCGGTCTGCACCCCGGAGCCCAGCGGGTACTCATAGCTCTCGCTGCGGGCGAGGATCTGCTGGCCGGCTCTGCTCACCAGGAAGCCCACAAACTCCTGCGCGGCGGTGAGATGCGCGCTCGACCTCAGCACCGCGGCGCCCGAGACGTCGATCAGGTCGCCGGGGCCGTGGGGGGCGTAGTAGTGCAGCGCGGAGTGCATCGCGCCGCGGCCGACCTCGTCGCGCAGGCGATACCAGTAGTAGTGGTTGATGATCCCCACCGCGCTCTCGCCGTTGTTGACCTGGGCCACCACGGTCTCATTGTCGGGGTAGACAGTCCCGTTGGCTTTCAGTCCCAGCAGCCACTTTTCCGCGGCGGGGAGGCCGTCGAGCTTGGTGATCGTGGTGATCAGCGGCTGGAAGTCGGTCTCCGAGGGGGCGAATCCGACTCTCCCTTTCCACTTGGGCTCCGCGAGTTCGAGGATCGAGCTGGGCAGTTCGGAGGGCCGCACCTGTGAGGTGTTGTAAACGAGCACCGAGGCGCGCGCGGAGACCCCCACCCAATCGCCCTGCGGGGAGTCATAACGGGCGGGAACCTTGGCGAGGGTCGAGGGGCGCAGCGGGGCGAGCAGACCCCGCTCCTGGAGCGCCTCCAGGACAGGGGTGTTCTCGGTGTAGAACACGTCTGCCGGCGAGCTCGAGCCCTCCTGGATGATCTGGTTGCCGAGCACCGCCTCGTCGTCGGAGCGCACGTTCACATGGATCCCCGTCTGCCTCTCGAACCCCGCCACGAGCTGCGCGGTGGTCTGTTCGTGCTGGCCGTTGTAAAGAGTGATTGACGGCCGCCCGTGCGAGGAGCCGCTCGCGCCGCCGCACGCGCCCAGGAGCGTGGTAGCAAGCAGCAGCAGGGAGACGGAGACGGAGCGCTTGTGGTGGGACATCGATCGAATCAGGTCCTTCCAGTCGGGACGATGCCGGCGAGATGACCGGCAGACAGTGGTGTGGCGCGGGAATTAGGGTACCCTAACTCAATGGAGGGCTCTGCGCCGCCACAAGCGCGCAACCTCCGTTGCAGGCGAGTTCGAGCGGCTTGCGCAGACAACGTTCAGCAATGCGTCGCCTGTCGTGGCTGTTCAAGCTGTATGGTTTTGACGAGGTGTGGAGACCTTTCTCTGAAGTCCGAACGCTGCCCGCGCGGCTCGGCCTCGCCGCCGCGACCTGCTCTCTGCCTGCCCGAATCCGCGTCCACGTCCCCGCCGTCGTCGCGCTCCTCATGGCCTGCGGATGCCTGCCTGCCGCGGCCGAGGGCGCCCAGACGGCGAGGGGCGCTCAGACGGCCCGACTCAGCGCAGGGCTCACCCCCGAGCACCTCGGCGCGGGCACCACGATCGTCTTCGGCTTCACGATCCACACCCAGAAGGGCCAGGCGCCGTCTCCGTTGACGGGGGTCGACCTCGACTACCCCGCGAACCTCGGGATCGCCACCAGCGGTCTCGGCCTCGAAACTTGCAGCGTCGCGGTCCTCGAAATCGCCGGCGTGGAAGGCTGCCCCTCCCAGTCGCAGATGGGCTATGGCCAGGCGCTCGTGGAGGTCCCCTTCGGCCCCACCATTCTGTACGAGAGCACACAGACCACGATCTTCATGGCGCGGGTCCGCAACGGGCACCTCGGCCTGCTCTTCTACGCAGTCGGAGAGTCCCCCGTCTCCGCGCACATCATCTTCCCCGGCCTCGTGCTCCCCGCGCGGAACCCCTTCGGCGGCGAGCTCTCCACCACCATCCCCCTCGTCCCCACGCTCCCGGGGGGGCCCAACGCCGCGCTCCTGGAGCTGCACTCCACGATCGGCCCCCTGAACCTCACCTACTACGAACACACCCACGGCAGATACGTCCCCTACCACCCCCGGGGCATCATCCTGCCCCGCGTCTGCCCCCGTGGGGGCTTCCAGTTCGCCGCCCGCTTCAGCTTCGAAAACGGCAACCACACGAGGGCGCGCACCGCCGTACCCTGCCCACGCCGATAGCGGGCGCAGCCGCGGGGTGCGGGCACGCGGGAGAGCCGGGCCGCGGCGTGAGTGCTCGCGCTTGCTGTCGTGAGACAGACGGACGTGGAGTCCACACGGTCCGAAAGCGTGTTGAATGTGGCCCCCGTCCCGCGGCAGCCGAGGAGGCGCAATGAAGGCGATGCAGATCGTGGAGCTCAGCGGCCCCGCCGGCGCGCTGCGGCTGCTCGAGGTGCCCGAGCCCGAGAGCTCCTCGAACCCCCTGAGCCCTGAGGGGGGCGTCGTGATCGAGGTGCACGCCGCCGGCGTCTCCTTCCCCGAGGTGCTCCAGACGCGCGGCGAGTACCAGCACAAACCGCCGCTGCCGTTCGTCCCCGGGAGCGAGGTCGCCGGGGTGGTGCGCAGTGCGCCCGCGGGGGGCGGGCAGGGCTCGAGCTTCCACTCGCCGAGCGCCGGTGAGCGCGTGGCCGCCTTCTGCGTGCTCGGCGGCTTCGCCGAGGTCGCCGTGGCGCCCGCCTTCCTTACCTTCCCACTGCCCGGCGTCCTCAACTTCGCGCAGGGCGCGGCGCTGATCCTCAACTACCACACCGCCTACTTCGCGCTCGCCCTGCGGGGGCGCCTGCGGGAGGGCGAGACCGTGCTCGTGCACGGGGCCGCCGGCGGCGTGGGCACCGCCGCGCTGCAGGTCGCCGCGGGCCTCGGCGCGCGCACGATCGCGGTCGTATCGAGCGACGAGAAGGAGCAGGTGGCGCGCGCGGCGGGCGCCGATGAGGTGCTGCGCTCCGAGGGCCCCTGGAAGGACGAGGCGAAGGCGCTCACCGGCGGCGGCGTGGACGTGGTCCTCGACCCCGTCGGCGGAGACCGCTTCACCGACAGCCTGCGTTCGCTGCGCCCCGACGGACGCCTCGTGGTGGTCGGGTTCACCGGCGGCTCGATCCCCGAGGTGAAGGTCAACCGGCTGCTGCTCGGCAACGTCGAGGTGGTCGGCGCCGGCTGGGGCGCCTACGCGCTCGCCAGGCCCGAGATCTGCCGCGAGATCGGCGAGCGGATCGGCGACCTGATCGAGGGGGGCTTCGTGCGCCCGATCGTCGGCGCGCGCTTCCCGCTCGAGCGCGCCGCCGAGGCGTTGCAGGAGATCGACGAGCGGCGCGCCACCGGCAAGGTCGTCCTCGACATCCGGTGATGGACTTCGAGCACTCCCCCCGCGCGCGCGAGCTGCAGGAGCGCCTGAGCGGGTTCATCGAGCGCGAGGTGACCCCTCGCGAGGAGCCCTACCACCGCGACCGAAGCCGGGGGACACGCGCCTTCGGCGCTGGCCGATTTGGGGATGCGAGCGGAGCGAGTGTCTCCCCAATCGGTCCCCGTTTCGGCCAACTCGCGCGCGCGGACCCGTGGATCGTGCTGGCCGATCGCCGATCGGTCGCGATCGAGGAGCTCAAGGAGAAGGCGCGCGGGGAGGGCCTCTGGAACCTCTTCCTGCCCGGCGCCCCCGAAGTCGGCGGCCGGGTCCAGGGGGCGGGGCTCTCAAACGTGGAGTACGCCCCGCTGGCGGAGCGCATGGGCCGCTCGCTGATCGCCAGCGAGGTGTGCAACTGCAACGCCCCGGACACCGGCAACATGGAGGTGCTGCTGCACTTCGGCTCCCCCGAGCAGCAGGAGCGCTGGCTGGAGCCGCTGCTCGCGGGGGAGATCCGCTCGGCGTTCTGCATGACCGAGCCCGACGTGGCCTCCTCGGACGCCACCAACATGCAGGCGACCGCGAAGCTGGACGGCGAGGAGGTGGTGCTCGACGGGCGCAAGTGGTGGAGCACCGGCGTGGGCCACCCCAACTGCAGGGTGGCGATCTTCATGGGCCTCACCGACCCCGAGGCCGACCGCTACCACCAGCACTCGATGGTGCTCGTCCCGCTCGAGACCCCCGGGGTGAAGGTGGAGCGGATGCTCTCCACGATGGGCTTCGACGACGCCCCCGGCGGACACGGCGAGGTCTCCTTCACCGACGTGCGCCTGCCCGCGAGCGCGATCGTCGGCGGGCCGGGGCAGGCGTTCGCAATCGCCCAGGCGCGCCTCGGCCCGGGGCGTGTGCACCACTGCATGCGCCTGATCGGCCTCGCCGAGCTAGCCCTGGAGCTCGCCTGCCGCCGCGCCACCGAGCGGGTGGCGTTCGGCAGGCCACTGGCCAACCTCGGCGGCAACCGCGAGCGGATCGCGGACGCCCGCATCGCAATCGACCAGGCGCGCCTGCACGTGCTGCACGCGGCGTGGCTGATCGACACCGCAGGGACGGGTGGGCAATCATTCCTCGGCGCGGTCTCCCAGATCAAGGTCGCCGTACCCAACATGGCCCAGCGGGTGGTGGACATGTCGATCCAGCTACACGGCGGCGGCGGCCTCAGCGACGACTTCCCTCTGGGCGCCGCTTGGACGGTGGCTCGCGCGCTGCGCCTGGCCGACGGCCCCGACGAGGTTCACCGCGGCGTGATCGCGCGGTTGGAGCTCGCGCGCTACGGGCAGGGGAAGTGGCGCTCTTAGGAGGCCCACTGCGGCCAGCGTACAAGGCGCCGCTGCCGCGCTCGAGTCCTACGCCTCCCCGTCGTCTCCGTCCTCCTCCCTCTCCCCCTCCCCCCTACCCGATCCCCGCAGCCAGCCGGCGAGCTCCTGGCCGACGGAGTTGATCGACTCGCCAGCGTCTCTGAAGGCCTCGCGGAAGCGCTCGGAGTAGTGGGAGACCGCGTCGCTGCCCTCCGCGCGGGCGTCGACGGGTTCGTCGCGGGTCGGGTACTCCCCGGCGATGATCCGGTCGAACTCGCCGGAGCGCACCCACGCCATCAGCTCGTGCGTGCGCTTCACCGGCATGGGGTGGCTGACGCCCAGGTCGATCAGCAGGCGGGTCAGGCGCTCGAGGCCTCCCCCCTTCTCGGTGTAGTCGAGGCCCTGGCGCATGAACACGTCGAGATCGAGCTCCTCGACCATCGCGCCCGCGGAGAGGCACATCAGTGTGCGGCAGACCGTCAGCGGGTCGCGCGTGACGAGCGCGGCGGCGCGGTCGGCGCTCAGCTCGGTGGCGCGCTCCCACTCCATCAAGGCCGTGCGGATCGGTGCGAGCGGGAGCAGGAGCCGCGAGGTGCGTGTCAGCAGCATCAGGATGTAGAGCGCGGTGCGGTAGAGCTGGTGGTCGGCGAGGATGTGAGCGGCCTCATGAGCGAATACCGCCCGGCGCTGCCCCACGTCCAGGAGGCTCACGAGCTCGGACTGCACCACCACGATCGGGCGCTTGGAGCCGATCGCCATCGCGTTGGGCGAGGGGTACTGGGTGAGGTACAGATCGGGCACCTCGGCCATGTCCAGCGTGGCGTAGGCGATCGCGTGCTCGCGCCACACGTCTCCGAGCTGCTCTTCGGAGAGCCGCACCGCGGAGCCCAGGTAGCTCTGGCGCAGCGCGCGCTCGTAGCCCAGCTCGACGAGCTTGCGCACCACGGTGTCCAGATAGGGGATCGACCCCAGTGCCGCGGTGGCGGCGCGGTCGGCTGGATGCTGGAAGGCGCGCGGGGAGATGCCCGTCAGGCGGTGACCCTCCACCGGTAGCATCTGGCCTGAGGGCTCCATAACCACAGAGTACCGGGCGCCACGCCACAGAGTACCGGGCGCCACGCGGGTCGTGCCGGCTTGGCTGATGGGAAGCGGGAGCCCTGATGCGAGGGTGATGTCCGACCGATGGGCGTCGTCGATTGGATAGCGGCGTCGTTGCTGTAAGGTCGCGCCCTTGAGCGGACCCCTCGTCGCGGTGATCACGGGCGCCTCCAGCGGCATCGGGGAGGCGACCGCGCGGCGCCTGGCGCGTGAGCCCAACGCCAGGCTGGTGCTCGTGGCGCGCCGCGAGGAGCGCCTGCGCCGGCTCGCGGACACGCTGCCCGCCGAGTGCACCTGCCTGGCGCTCGACCTCACCGACCAGGACGCGCCCGAGCGCGTGCTCGCCCACGTGCGCGAGCACTGCGGGGGGCGCCTGACACTGCTGGTCAACAACGCGGGGGCCTCCTGGCGAGGAACGTTCGCGGAGAGCGGCTACGCCAACGTGCGCCAGACGATGGCACTCAACTTCGACGCCCCCGTGCGGCTCACGGAGGCGCTGCTGGGGCCGCTGCGGGCCTGCGCCCCGAGCGCGATCGTGAACGTATCGAGCACCGCCGCACGGGTCGCGCGCCCGGGTACGGGCGCCTACTCGGCCAGCAAGTTCGCGCTGACCGGGTGGAGCGACGCGCTCTACGCGGAGGAGCACGAGCACGGGGTGCACGTGGGCCTGGTGTTCCCGGGCTACATCGCCACCGAGGGCTTCCCCGCTCGCGAGCTCCTCGCGCGCCCGCTGACGGCTTGGATCGTCTCGAGCTCCGATCGCGCGGCCCAGGCGATCGTGGATACGGGCCTGCGCCGGCGCCCCGAGCGCTACGTGCCGCGGCCCTACTTCCTCGCCGCCGCCGCCCGGCTGCTGCTCCCGGGCCTCGTGCGGCGCACACTCACACGCGGCGGGGCCGAGCTCCTCACGACGAGCACGGGAGTCGAAGAGGCCCGGCTGCCATAGAGCGCAGGACGGCTCGGAGATGTACTCCCGGCGACCGCCCCGGGCGTCTCGCGCGATCGCCTGAGAGGTCCGTAGAACATGAGGGAACTCGGGACGTACTCCCGGCCAGCGGGGCCCCACACCGCTACTGCGATTCCCCCAGACGTCCGATGAACCGAACGCCATGGCTCGCAGGTTTCTCGGGGCGACGGGCGAATAAGAAAACCAAGCACAGCCGATAACCAGCGAATAACGACCCGTCTGGGCGGGTAGATGAACTTCTCGGGTAGAGCAACTTATGGGCCACCGATGGGCTCAAAGGGGTGGCGCGCCTATACAGGCCGGGTAACCGCGCCGTGACGCCGCTCCGCCAAGAGTAATTGACAACGCAACTACTATGCCCTATAATTCCGACTCCAAGCATCGGACATAGAGACCAGGCCACATGTCAGAAGATAACCGCCAGATCACCACACTAGACACTCTCGAGGCCGTGGACGCCCCCAAGGGGTCCGCGCGGGAGCCCGCGACCCTCGACTCCCCCTTTGCGGAGAGCCGCTCGGAGCCCGTCGCCCGCCGGCGCCCGGTGGCCGCGGAGCCCGAAAGCTTCATCCCCGAGTCGGTCGACCAGCTCCTCGCGCACTCGCGGCGCTACCCCCTGCTCACCCCCGACCAGGAGATCGAACTGGCCCAGCGGATCGAGCGCGGGGACCTGCGCGCGAAGGAACTGATGATCAACTCCAACCTACGCCTCGTGGCCTCCAACGCGCGGCGCTACCAGAACCAGGGGCTGCCCCTGGCCGACCTCGTGCAGGAGGGGATGCTCGGCCTGATCCGTGCCAGCGAGAAGTTCGACTGGCGTAAGGGCTTCCGCTTCTCCACCTACGCCACCCTGTGGATCCGCCAGGCGATCCAGCGGGGCCTCGAGAACTCGGGCCGCACGATCCGCCTGCCGGTGCACGTCGCCCAGCGCACCCGCAAGGTGGGGCGCGTGGAGCGCGAGCTCTCGGTGCGCCTCGGGCGGGAGCCCACCACGGAGGAGATCGCACTGGAGACGGGCCTGGAGATCGAGCAGGTCGAGGAAGTGCGCCATCAGCGGGCTGCTTTGGTGAGTCTCGACCAGCAGGTGGGCGAGGACGGCGACACCGCCCTCGGTGACCTGCTGCCCTCCGACCAGGAGCCCCCGGAGGAGACCGCGTATGAGAACGAGCGCGAGCGCCTCGTACACCTCGCAATCTCCCAGCTACCCGACACCGAGCGCACGGTGCTCACCCTGCGCTTCGGCACCGGCCAGGAGGCGCCGCAGACGCTGACCGCGATCGGCAAGCGCCTGGGGTTCTCAGCGGAGCGGGCCTCTCAGCTTGAGCAGCGAGCGCTGAAGAAGCTCGCGGAGTCACCCGAGCTCGCAGCATTGCGTGAGGCGGCGTAAGATCTAAGCCGTATGTGGGACCGTGTCGTCCAATGGACGATCGCCGTAGGTGAACGGATCCTCGCCCCCGTCGAGCGCTTCATCGGGAGGCGCTCGCTGGTGGGCGACACGGCGTTCTTCCCGCTGGAGCGCTTCCCCTGGGTGGCGCACATCGAGCAGAACTGGGAGACGATCCGGGAGGAGTTACAGCGGGTGCTGGAGGACCGCGAGGCGCTGCCCAACTTCCAGGACATCTCCAGGGACCAGATCGAGATCACCGACGACGACCGCTGGAAGACGTTCTTCCTGTACGGGTACGGTTTCGAGGCGAAGCTCGGCGTGGAGATGTGCCCACGCACGGCCGCGCTGATGCGCCAGATCCCGGGGATGACCACAGCGATGTTCTCGATCCTCTCCCCCCGCAAGCACATCCTCGACCACCGCGGCCCCTACAAGGGCGTGCTGCGCTACCACCTCGGGCTGGTCGTCCCGCGCGAGGCCGAGGCGTGCCGGATCCGGGTAGGCGAGGAGATCCGGCATTGGGAGGCGGGCCGGAGTGTGATCTTCGATGACACCTTCAACCACGAGGTGTGGAACGACACCGACGAGACCCGCGTGGTGCTGTTCGTGGACGTGCTGCGCCCCCTCCCCTTCCCGGAGTCCAAGATCAACGAGCTGATCGTCAAGGCGATCGGCTACTCGCCATTCATCCGCGACGCCAAACGCAACCAGGAGGCCTGGGAATCGCGCTACCGCGAGCGCAAGCGCGAGCAGTCCGCGCGAGCCAAGTCCGCAACCCAAGCCTGAGCGTGTCCGCCGGCGCCCGCCGTCAGATGCTCGAGATGTCCAGGCCGGGTGCCCTGAAGCAGCGAGTTGGCCTTCGCGTTGACAAGCGTGATCCCGGTCTTCAGTCGCCAAGCGTGCGTACTGCTCGCTCCAGGTCGCGGCGGTGCACGACACGCGCCACGCGCCTGCTCTTGCCAGCCCCAACCGTGCGCCACAGGATGCGCAACTCGCCGACCCGTAACCGCCTCCAGGGCGCTCGTCCCTTCAGCGCTCGATCATTCGCGTTCGCCGGCAACGGCTCGCACGTGAGCACGTCAGCCATCGCGCGCAGGGCTGCCCGGTGGTCCTCGGGATGGAGCTTGCGTAGATCGCGCTGCGCTTGGCGATCGAGCTCAACCGCCACCCTCGCCACTGAACCTCAGCCTGTGTCAGCCTGCGCCGTCGAGCGACCCGTACTCGGCCTCGAACTCCGCGATGGCGTCCGCGAGCGGCACACCGCGCTCGCCGCGCTCGATCGCCTCGTCCGCCGCGCGCATCGAGGCGACGTACTCGGGTGCGTTGGCGAGCACGTAGTCCTCGAGCTGCTCTGCGTCGAGCGGCATCAGGACGGCTACAGGTGTGCCGCGATGGGTGACGAACGCTGGTCGCCCCGTGGTCCTGACCTCGTTGACGACGCCGCTGACTTGGCGGCCCAGCTCTCGAATGGTGACGGTAGCCATACCAGCATTGTACGACAAGTTGCCGAACATAGGCTTCGTCAGATCGATGACTCCCAGGGCATGGGAAGAGTTCTTGACACCCAGCTGTTGAGGATCGTGAACTCGCCCGTGAGGATCAGGAGGCCCAGCGCGATCATCACCAGCCCGCCGACGCCCACGATCACGGGGAAGTGGCGCTTGACCACCGCGAGCGCACCGGTCATCCGCTCGAACGCGAGCGCGATTGCCAGGAAGGGGATCGCGAGGCCCAGGGAGTAGAAGGCAAGCAGCAGCGCGCCGTGGGCGGCGGAGCTGGAGACCGCCGCCTGGGTGAGGATCGCGCCGAGGGTGATGCTGGTGCAGGGAGTCCAGGCGATCGCGAACGCCGCGCCCGCCAGCAGCGGCCCGCCGCGGCCCGCCAGGCGCATCAGCCTCTCGGAGTGCCACTGGAAGTTGAGCGCGTCCACGAAGGGCGTGGCGAGGAACAGCACCCCCATCAGCACGATCAGCACCCCCCCCACGGTGCGCAGCGTGCCGAGGTGGTCGGTCAGCAGCGAGCCCACCTGCGTGGCGCTCAGCCCCAGCAGGATGAAGATCAGCGAGAAGCTCGCGATGAACAGCAGGCTCGGCCCGAGCACCCGCCGCGCCCCCGCCCCCTGGATGTCAGCGGGCGCCACCCCGATCACGGTCGAGAGGTAGCCCGGCACCAGCGGCAGCACGCAGGGCGAGAGGAAGGAAACCAACCCGGCCGCAAGCGCCAAGGGGATGCCTACCCCGGTGGCGGTGTCCCCGGCCGAGCCCGAGGCGGCGAGGATCGCCGTGGCGTGAATCACGTTCATTCGAGCCCCTCCCCCTCCCCCTCTTCCTGCTCGTCCCCCAACGCGGCGCGCAGCCGCGACACCTCGCGCTCCAGGCGCGCCACCCGCTCCTCCAGGGTGTCCACGGCCCGAGCGACCGGGGCGGGCGCAAGCGCCTCACTCGAACCCCCGGCCTCATCTCCGAGCAGCTGGGCGTAACGCTCCTCCTTCTGACCTGGCCGGCGCTCCAGAGCCGTCGCCAGCCCGCGTCCGATCAGCCGCTCGAGCGTCTCGTGCACCCCCCCGAGATCGGCGAAGGCGTGCATGCGCTCGGTGCGCTGCTTGAGCTCCCCGGGCGTCTGGGGGCCCCGCAGCATCAGGACACAGAGCACCGCCTGCTCGTCCGCGCCCATCGGCAGGGCCTCCGCGAGCAGGTGGCGGTACTTCGGCGCGCGGCTGCCCGCACCGCTCGCCAGGCGCGTGTAGTCGCGGCGCTCGAGGCGGTGCAGTGCGTCGCGGAGCACGCCGTCGTCGTACTCCACCACGGGATCGCGGTTGGTCGCCTGGTTGCATGCCAGCCGCAGCGCGTTGAGGCTCAGCGGATAGGCGTCCGGGGTGGTGCGCTGCTTTTCCAGCAGGCACCCCAGCACGCGCAGCTCGGAGGCGGAGAGGTCCATGGCCCTTAACCCTAGTGACGGTAGAGTCGTTTGGATGAGCGATCGGGGATCGGCAGCGCTGCCGTGAGCAGCTTCCACGGCGAGGGCCGCGGCGGCGGCGACGTCGGGGGGCGGGGCGGCTCGCCACGCAAGGGGCCCCGCCCCGAGGACATCCCCGACAAACCGGTGTCGCTGCGGCGGATCGGGCGGCTGTTCGTGCCCTACCGCGTGCGCCTCGGGCTGCTGCTGGGGCTGATCGTGTTCGGCTCGATCCTCAGCGTCGCCTCGCCCTTCCTGCTGCGCGAAGCGGTCGACAAGGGCATCGTCGGGCACGACCTGGTGCTGCTCACGTGGCTGGTGGCGGGCATGATCGCGCTGGCGATCGTCAACGGGGTGATCGGCGTCGCGCAGACTTGGATCTCAAACCAGGTGGGCCAGCGCGTGATGCACGACCTGCGGGCGGCGGTGTACGCGCACCTGCAGCGGATGTCCCTGGCGTTCTTCACCCGCACCCGCTCGGGGGAGGTGCAGGCGCGCATCGCCTACGACATCGGCGGGATCGACGACGTCGTCACAAGCACCGCCACCTCGACCGTCTCGACGGTCGCCACGGTGGCCGCCACGGTCGTGGCGATGTTCGCGCTGAGCTGGCAGCTAACCGTGTTCTCGCTGATCCTGCTGCCCTTCTTCGTGTGGCTGACACGCCGCGTGGGCAACGAGCGCCGGCGCATCCAGTCGGTGCGCCAGGGCCGCCTCGCCGACATGTCCACACTGGTCGAGGAGTCGCTGTCGGTGTCGGGCATCCTGCTCGGCAAAACGATGGGCCGCTCGGGCGAGCTGGTCGAGCGCTTCTCCTCGGAGTCCAGCGAGCTGGCGGACCTGGAGGTGCGCGCGCGGATGGCGGGGCGCTGGCGGATGGCCTCGGTGCAGATGAGCTTCGCGATCATGCCCGCCGCCGTGTACTGGTTCGCGGGCTACACCTCCGTCCACGGTCACGCCGTGATCTCGATCGGGACAGTCGTCGCCTTCACCACGCTGCAGACCCGCCTGCTGTTCCCGATGCAGCAGCTCTTGTCGGTGGGACTCGAAGTGCAGACCTCGCTGGCGCTGTTCGGGCGGATCTTCGAGTACCTCGACCTGCCGATCGACATCGTCGAGCGCCCCGGCGCCTCGCCGCTCGGCTCACGAGCAACGGGCCGGGGTGGCATCGCCTGCGAGGTGCGCTTGGAGGACGTCTGGTTTCGCTATCGGCCCGACGGCCCCTGGACGCTGCAGGAGATCGCTGCCGAGATCCCCGCGGGAACGCGCACCGCGCTGGTGGGCGAGACCGGTTCGGGCAAGACCACGCTCGCCTACCTGGTGGCGCGCCTGTATGAGCCCGAGCGTGGGCGCATCACGATCGACGGGCGCGACATCCGCGACGTGACGCTGGAGTCGCTCGCCGCCACCGTGGGGCTGGTGTCGCAGGAGACCTATCTGTTCCACTCCTCGATCGGTGAGAACCTCCGCTTCGCCTGTCCGCAGGCCAGCGATGAGCAGATCGAAGACGCCGCGCGCGCCGCGCAGATCCACGAGCTGATCGTCTCGCTGCCCGACGGCTACGACACCCCGGTGGGCGAGCGCGGGTATCGCTTCTCCGGCGGGGAGAAGCAGCGCATTGCGATCGCGCGCACGATCCTGCGCAACCCGCCGGTGCTGATCCTCGACGAGGCGACCTCGGCGCTCGACACCGAGACCGAGCGCGCGGTGCAGCTCGCGCTCGACGAGCTCTCCCGCGGGCGCACCACTATCGCAATCGCCCACCGCCTCTCCACCGTGCGCGATGCCGATCAGATCCTCGTGCTCGACGCCGGGCGGATCGTCGAGCGCGGCACTCACGAGGAGCTGCTGGAACTGGGCGGGCGCTATGCAACGCTGGCCGAAACGGGGATTCGCGCCGAAGGCGAGTGTCCCCCGGCTTCGGCGGGGCGAGCCGCGACCGACTCCGCGGCGCTGGCCTGAGGGCTACGCCACGGCGTCGATGTTGAGGCGGATGTAATCCACCACCACGGGCTCCCCCAACTCGGCGAGCACGGTGTCCAGGAACGGCTCGCGCAGATCCTCCGGTAGCTGCTGGTAGTGGGGGCCAAGCACGATCGAGGAGAGGAACTCGCGCGGGTGCTCGGGCCGCTGGGGGGCCGGCTGCAGCCAGCACTCCGCCTTGGAGAAGCCCGCGCCCAGCAGCCGCTCCTCGGTCGCTTCGGGGCCGGCGTAGTTCCAGGGCGCCCGCCAGTCGCGGAAATGCGCGGCGTAGGGTTCATGCGCTAGAACCTCGTTGGCGACGCCGCGCAGCACGTCGATGTTGCCGCTCCCCCCGCACTGCGCCACCAACTGCCCTCCGGGGCGCAGCGCGGCGCGCAGGCGGCGAAAGAGCGCCTCGTGGTCGACGATCCAGTGGAAGGTCGCGGTGGAGAGGATCGCGTCGACGGGCTCCTCCACCTCCAGATCCAGCAGGTCCCCCTCCCGCACCTCCACGCGCTCCGGGCCGATCCCCGCACCCGCCAGGCGTTCGCGCGCGGCGCGCACCATCGAGGCGGAGGAGTCCACCGCGATCACACGCCCCCGTGGCAGCCGCCCGAGCAGCGCCTCCGTGACGCGCCCCGAGCCGCAGCCCCCGTCGAGCACGGTCTCCTCCCCACTCAGCTCCAGGCGGTCGAGCACCGCGCGCCCCAGCGCCTCCATCGGCGCGGAAATGCGGTCGTAGACTCCGCCGTCCCACTCACGTACCGTCAACGTCTCTCCTCGTTGCGCTCGAGGATCGCCAACTCCTCGAGGATGCGCTTCGGAAGCGCAGAGCGGGTCTCCTCGCGCGCGAGCTCCCTGCCCTCCGGGGTGAAGGACTCGCGACGCAGGCGGCGCAGGTACCGCTCTACGGGGGCACTGGGATCGATGCTGTGAGCCTGGGCGATCGCGATCTCGGCCGTCTCGGGCTCTCCCGCTCGGATTGCGATGTCAGCCAACGCGAGGTTGGCGTCAGCCCCCGCCCACTCCTGATCGCCGGCTTCTCGCGCGACGCGGATGGCTCGCCGGATGAAGACGAGCGCCAGATCGGGGAGGCGCAGACGGTCAAGTGAGGAGGCGAGGTTCCAAGGGAACGCGGGCTCCAGCGGATCGCCCTCCATCGCCTGCATGTAGAGGCTGAGGACGCGCTCCACATCACCGCTCTTCAGAAAGCGATGAGCGACCCGCGCGGTCGGCAGACGCCCAGGCTTCAAGTAGCCGCCGAGGATCTCCTCGGCCCGCTCCGCAAGACGGGCAGCCTCCTCGACCCGAGCAGGGCTACCGGCGCTTGCCCGGCCGCCGTCCACGTGCCTGCTTGTACTGGCTGCGTTGCGTGTCATCAAGTCGATCCCAAATATCTTGCCAGCTTGCCGCACGTGCGCCGCGGTGCGCTCGACCAGCCTTTCCTCCAGCCTGCCAACCATGTCACAGACGCGCCACGGTCGTCCAGTGTCAGGATCAAGACCAGCGGGGTCGCGCCAGTTCTCCGCACGTGGGTCGCCCATTGGCGAAGCAAGCTACAGGCGCTATGCGAGACGATAGGCCCGGCCCAGCAACTCCAACAGCACCTTGGAGAGCTGCCCCCCCTGCCAGGCGATTGGCGAGCGCAGGGGCGGACCACCGTCCTCGACAGTGAGCGTGGCCCCGGGGATCGCCCGCGCGTAACGCTCCGCTAGCGCGAACGGATGCCCGGGGTCGACCTCGTCACGGGAGGCCACGACGACGGTGGGGACAGCAATGGCGGACAGCTCGGCGAAATCCTCGAAGGGCCGCGAGCGGGACACGACTTCCAACGCGTCGGCCACGGCCCCGGGGTGCTCGTGCGCTGAGAGCCGCTGACGCACGACCGTCTCGACGGTCTCCCGCCAGGCGGGGGGCAGGGTGGTGAAGTCGTAGGCGCGGAGGAACCCCTCGACCCCACCCTCGCGCAGCCCCCGGGCGAGCTCGTCGCGGTCGCCTTCGGGGAAGACTCCCGAATCGTCTTCGCCCTCCGCGGCGGTCTCTGCCGCCGGGGCGCTCGCCCCCCCGGACGCACCGGGGTCGAAGGCGGGCGTCACAAGTCCCAGCGCCGCCACACGCTCCGGGTGCTCCAGGGCGAAGCGCAGGGCGGTCTGGGCGCCCATCGAGGCGCCGGCGAACGCGGCGCGGGGAATCTGGAGCGCGTCGAGCACCGCCCCAAGGTCCCGGGCGAGGCGTCCGTAGCCGTAGGCGGTGGGATCCGGCGCGGGGCCCGAGCGCCCGTGGCCGCGGGCATCGTAGGCGATCACGCGGTATCCGGAGCGCTCCAGCAAGCGGGAGCCCATCACGACGTAGCGGCGGGTGGCGGTGAGACCGTGCAGCAGCACGATCGCCGGGCGGGTGGGATCCGCATCCGTCTCTTCTCCGCAGAGCAGAACCCCGTCGTCGGTGAGAACGCTCAGCTCGCGCGCAGCCACGCCCGCAGCCTGTGAGGCAGAGTGCCGCTACGCATGCACCGCGGCGTGGTCCCGGACGAGCTCGGCGGAGCGCAGGGGCTCCTCCCAGAAGAAGAGGTGCCCGGCGCCGTCGAGGATCTCCAGGCGGGCGTGGGGCATGTGCCCAGCGATCACGTGGGCGTTCTGGACGGGGATCAGATCGTCCGCGCTGCCGTGCACGATCAGCGTGGGCGGCTCCAGCCCGGACAGGCGCGCGGAGGTGTCGTGGACGGCGATGGCCTGCATCTGGGCCAGGATGACGTCCCGCGCGACAGGCCGCTGCTGCGCGCGGGCAAGATAGGCGTCGTAGAGCTCCGGGTCATCGCGAAAGCGCGGCGAGATGCAGATCTCCCAGCCGGTGCGCAGGGCGCTCGCGCGGTCGCCGGAGCGCAGCGACTCGACCAGTCGCTGGGCGACGGCTGGCGAGGCGAGCGAGGAGCCCGGCCCGCCGCAGTAGGTACAGCCGAGCGCGAGCGTGCGGATCCGCTCGGGGTGCGCGAGGGCGAGCTCCTGGGCGACCATCCCGCCCATCGAGATGCCGAGCACGTGGGCGGAGTCCAGCTCGAGCACATCGAGCAGCCCGGTGGCGTCCCGGGCGAGGTCGGCGATCGTGAAGGGCGCCTCCATGCGGCTGCTCTCACCGACGCCGCGGTGGTCATAGGCGATCACCTCGAAGCTCTCGCGCAGGGACCCCAGAAAGGGCTCGCCCCAGCTCAGGCGGGTGCCGCTCATCCCCATGATCGCCAGCAGCGGCGGACCGGAGCCCGTGCGCTCATAGGAGAGCTGGACCTCCCCGACCCGTGCAAGCGGCATCGGGGGATCTTATCCGTCTGAGCCCCCCCGTAGGATTTAGACGGTGGCACGATTCGCGCGAGTTGCAGTTCTCGCACTCATCCTGATGGCCGGCTCGGCGCTCTCGCCGACGGCTGGGGCTGCACCGAGCGAAGCCCCCCCACCGCCGGCGAACGACGAAGTGGCGAACGCCCAGGCGATCCACTCGCTGCCGGCGACGATCGGGGGCACGACGGTGGGCGCAACTACCGTGACGAGCGAACCGGGGTCGGGCTGCGCGGGGAGCACGGTTGCCTCGGTGTGGTACAGCCTGCACACCACGGGCGCCGAGCGGATCGCGGTGGAACTGGCGGCGGGGGGCGTGCTCGACGGCACGCTCGACGTATACAAGGCGGTGCGCTCACAGCTACAGCCGGTGACGTGCGGCCAGACCGAAGAAGAAGGCAAGACCTCGCTCTCCTTCAGGGCCAAGAAGAACACCCTCTACGACATCCGCGTGGCGGCGCTCCCGAACTCTCAGCTCGCGGCCTTTACGCTGAACGTCTTCCAGCCCACCCCGGCGGTGCCACCGCCCGGGCCACGCCTGCCCGGAAAGGGCGTGAGCGGGCAGGTGGATCGCATCCAGAACATCAACGCCGCGTACTCGTTCAGCTTGCACGCGGGGGTCAGCTACCTGATCAACCTGGCCAACGAGACGAAGGGGGGGTGCGTGGGCGGCGCGCTGTTCGCCCCGGGCGTTAGCTCCTTCGAAGGGGCCTCAGCGCGCCTGCGCGTGGACTGCGGCGGCTACCGGCTGTTCACCCCCGGCATCGGCAAGGGCGGGCTCTACAGCTTCGAGGTGACGCCGAGCCCCGCCGACAAGGGCGAGCAGCGCTTCCATCTGCAGATCGCGCCGGCGAACGGCGCGCAGACGGCACCGGGGCTCGCGCTCGGCAACTACGGGCGCGCCAACGGGCGCCTGGAGGGCACGGGCATCGAAGTTCTGCGCCTCTACCGGATGGACGTGACCAGCCACTCCAATATCACGCTGAGGCTGAGCGCACCGGTGAGCGCCGAATTCAACCTCGAGCTGCGCAACCAGAACGGCGATGTCCTCGAATGTAGCTGTAGCGGGAGCGGCCCCCAGAAGTTGCAGCACCAGCTACGCAAGGGCCGCTACTACGCGGTGGTGTCGGTGCGCAACCACACCTCCGGAGACTTCACGTTGACCCGCGAGTCGCGCACGATAACCCGCACCAGGATCTCCTTCGGAGTCCAGCGCGGCACCGTGGGCACGACGGTCCCGATCAAGGTTCGCGTCTCACCGGGGGCCTCGGGGCCGGTGAAGGTAGAAGTGCAGCGCTTCGACCCGGTCTTCGGCTGGCAGTTCTACCGCGAGCTCGAAGCGCAGGTCAGCGAAGGCTCAGCGGAAATCCCGTTCACTGCACCCGCAGTGGGGAACTGGCGGGCGAACGCCTCCTACACGGGCTCCCGGGTAGCGAGCCCGAGCGGGGTGGGATTCACCTACCTGCTCGTCAACTGAGCGCCCGCGCGGCGCTCACACCGACTGGAAATCAACTTGGGCGCCCACGGCACCACGCCGACAGGAGCGCCAGCCAATCGAGTGACACACGGCACTCACACCGGCAGAGCAAGCTGATCCTCCGAGGGGCCACCTGCCCCCTCCTGCCGCGGCCTGCGCGGATCGGCGGTGGCCCCATCACCGCCGAGGCCGGCGACGCGCACCCCCAGCAGCCGCACGGGGCGCGCGGGGGCGTACTCGCGCAGTAGCCGCTGGGCGACGGCGTCGACCAGGCGCGGATCGCGGGTGGCCTCCTCGAGGGTGTGGGCGCGGGTAGCGGTGGTGAAGTCATCGAGACGCACCTTGATCCCAATCGTGCGCCCCCGGCGGCCGTGGGCGGCGAGGCTGGCACAGAGCTCCGCGGACATCCGCTCCAGGGCGACGCTCAGCTCACGGGGGTCGTGGACGTCGCGGTCGAAGGTGCGCTCGCGCGACTCCGATACGACCTTGCGGGCAGCGCCGACCTCGCCGTCGTGCTCGAAGCGCGCGCGGCGGCCAAGCTCGCGCCCGAGGTTGGGGCCGAAGCGCTCCACCAACACACGCTCGGGCGCGGAGCCCACCGCGGCGAGCGTGGTGAGCCCCAGCTGCGCCAGCCGCGCGACGGTCTTCGGCCCGATCCCCGGCACTAGCCCCGGGGAGGCGCCGGCGAAACGCGCGCAGGCCTGCTCGCGGCTCAGCACCACGAACCCCGCGGGCTTCTCCGCGTCGGAGGCGACCTTCGCGACAAGCTTGTTGGGTCCGATCCCCACCGAGCACACGATCCCCGTCGCCTCCCGGATCTCCTCCACGAGCCGGCGCATCGCCGCGCGTGGGGAGAGCAGGCCGCTCACGTCGAGGTAGGCCTCATCGAGCCCCACCACCTCGACCCGCTCGACCTGGGCGCACACGATCCCCATCACCCGGCCCGACACCTCCCGGTAGGTGGGGAAGTCGGGCGCCAGGAACACCGCCTGCGGGCACAGCCGCCGCGCGCGCGAAGCGGGAATCGCCGAGCCGACCCCGAAGCGCCGCGCCTCATAGCTCGCGGTCGTGACCACCGCGCGCGGGCCCGTACCGGCGACGACCACTGGCAGCCCGCGCAGCTCGGGCCGTCGCCCCAACTCGATCGAGACGTAGAAGGCGTCGCAGTCGATGTGGGCCGTGCTCAGCCCGGATGACTCGGAGAACTCGGCGGACACTCTCAGGCGAATCTAGCGCCCCGTCCGGCGGGCCCGAGAGCGCCCACGATCCGCTCCGTCGGGTGTCCCTCAGCGCCTCGGCCAGCTGCGAATCGAGCTGTCCGACCTGCTCGAGATGGCCTCCCACTCAGGTGCTCTACCTGCGCTGCTCCACCAGTGCGTCAGGTCCGACCTCGTCGATCGCCGCATACCCGCTGAGCGCCATCGCGAGGTCAAGGTCGGCGAGGAACGAGCGCAGCACCTCGACCACGCCCGTAGCACCGCCCAGCGCGAGGCCCCAGATGTAGGGGCGGCCGAGCAGCACCGCGCGGGCGCCGAGCGCGAGCGCCTTCAGCGCGTCCGAGCCGGAGCGGACGCCGCTGTCGAAGAGCACCTCGCAGCGGCCCTCGACGGCGGCGACCACCTCGGGTAGCGCGTCGAGCGCGGCGACCGCGCCATCCACCTGGCGCCCACCGTGGTTTGAGACGAGCACGCCCTGCACTCCATGCTCGACCGCGAGACGAGCGTCGTCGGCGCGCAGGATGCCCTTCAACACGATCGGCAGCTCGGTGCACTCGCGCAGGAACGCGAGGTCCTTCCAGGTGACGGCGGGGTTGGCGAACTGCCACGCCCAATGGCCGATCGCGGCCTGCATGTTCTCCTCGGGCGGGGCCGGCAGCGCGGCGCGGAAGACGGGGTCCTCGAGGTAGTTGCGGTTGCCCTCACCCCACAGGAACGGCAGGAAGCCGTTGGTGAGATCGGCGGGGCGCCAGCCGAGCAGCCAGGTGTCGAGCGTCAGCACGATCGCGCCGTAGCCGGCACCCTCGGCGCGCTTCACAAAGCTGCGCGCCAGCTCGCGGTCGCGCGGCCAGTAGAGCTGATACCAGCGCGGCAGCTCCCCGGCGGCCTGCGCGATCTGCTCGATCGTGTGCGAGGCGGCGGTGCTAGCCACAAACGGCACCCCGACCTCGGCCGCGGCGCGCGCCATCGCCAGCTCCCCCTCGGCGTGAGCGAGCGTCTGCACCCCGATCGGCGCGAGCAGCACCGGCGCGGGCAGCTCCGTCCCCAGCAGTGTGCGCGCGAGCGTGCGCTCGGAGACATCGCGCAGCATCCGCGGCGCGATCCGCCAGTGCTCGAACGCCTCCCGGTTGGCGCGCATCGTCTTGCCGCGCCCGGCGCCGCCGGCGATGTAGCCGCGCGGACCGTCGGCAAGCAGCCGGTAGGCGTCGCGCTCCAGCCGCCGCCAGTCCAGCGGCCGCGCTGGACGCTGCCCGCCCAGCCCCCGCAGGTAGACCTCGTACTGGTAGTTGGCGTAGGGAACCTGCTCGCTCATGCTCACCGCCTCTCGGGTAGTTGCGGCCGCGGACTCTATAGGCGTCCCCTGCACAGGCGTCCCCTACACAGGCATCCCGGCATACCTCCTCGCAACCGGGAGCCTGGAAGCAGGGCGCTCAACGGGTCGCCCACACCTCCCCCACTCCTTCAAAGCCGAGCGCCCGCTTGGTCGCTTCGGTGAGGTCGTATTCGCGACCGACCACGTAGGGGCCGCGGTCGATCACCGGGACCCGCAACGTGCGCCCGTCGTAGCGGAGCGTGACGAGCGTGCCGCACGGCAGCGTCTTGTTGGCGACCCCCAGCGTGGCGCTCGTCAACCAGCCGCCGCAGGCGAGGCTGCCTTCGCCCCCGTACCACGACGCCTCGGCAAGGCGATACACGTTGAGCCGGCCCACAGCGCGCTGGGCGCCGCGCTCGCCGGGCGCGCCCGCGAAGCGCAGCCGCAGGAACTCGCTGCCGATGCGGGCGGTTCGATAGCGCAGCCGAAAGTGCCCCCGCGCGCCGGTGCGCGCCGTCGCGAGCGTGTGCCAGCTGTGGCGCCCGCGCGCCTGCAGGCGGACGGCCAGCCCGGCCACCCCCCGCGGCCGAGCTCCGCTCGGAGCGAGATCGGCCAGCAGCGCTCCCGCGACGCTCGCGCCCGCGCCGTCGAGCACGTTCAGGTCGGTGCGCCTCACTCTCAACGAGGTCTCGGCTGGGGGAACGGGCGGAACGGATGCTGGAGCTTCGCCCACCATGATCCCGGCGGGGGCCAGGGGTGGCGCAGCCAGCGCGGGCGTCGAGGGAACGTACATACAGTCCTCCTTGCTCACCGCCTACGGGGTTAGCTGTCGGGCTCACGCGCCGCTGCGCGCACGAAGGGCGTGCGTCAGCGAGGCGTTACCGCCGCAGCAGCGGCGGATTCGCCCCATCCAGACCGCACAGGGCGGTCCGGCAGTGGGTCCCCCGTTCGCCGCCAACGACGGCGGCGATTCGGCAGATTCAAAAGACCCGGGGAGAATAGACGCTTCGCGCAGGGTCACTGTGCGCGCCATCACACAGCAGCCGGGCCAGTCGGACGATCCCAAGCGGGGTGGGCGATCCCGCCACAGGAGAACTCGCCGAAAATGTTTCCAAGGCTGTCGTTGACGTGCCGCCCCCAAGCAGCGACAATCAGGCGCATGGCCAACCCCGACCGCCTCACGGGCCTGGACACGGCGTTCCTGCACCTGGAGGACCACTCCACCGCGCACATGCACGTGGCGTCGGTGATGATCTTCGCGGGCGACGCGCCGACTCCACAGGAGCTCGTGGACCACGTGCAGAGCCGTCTGCACCTGGTGCCGCGCTACCGCCAGCGCCTGGCGTACGTGCCGCTCGAGCAGGGGCGCCCGGTGTGGACCGACGACCCGCACTTCAACCCCCACTACCACATCCGCCACACCGCCCTGCCGCGGCCGGGGGACGATGCCGCGCTGAGCCGGTTGGCGGGACGGCTCTTCTCCCAGCGCCTGGATCGCTCCAAGCCGCTGTGGGAGATCTGGCTGGTGGAGCGCATGGCGGGCCAGCGCTTCGCGCTGGTCGCCAAGACCCATCACGCGCTGGTGGATGGGATCTCGGGAGTGGACATAACCACCGTCCTGTTCGATACCGCGCCCGAGCCCACGGGGCAGTCGCGCCCGCCGGAGCCGTGGAACCCCAGGCCGCTGCCCGGCTCCGCCAAGCTGCTGGGG
Organism: uncultured Solirubrobacterales bacterium; assembly: GCA_963742275.1. Taxonomy (GTDB): domain Bacteria; phylum Actinomycetota; class Thermoleophilia; order Solirubrobacterales; family Solirubrobacteraceae; genus Palsa-744. The sequence continues at coordinate 174,143 of CAVUKU010000004.1, forward strand.
GAGGCGCTCCTGGAGCGCACCACCGCACCCACCGAGATCGCGCGGGGGGTGCGACGGATCGCACGCGCCCCCCTGCGCGCCCTGGGACAGCTACGCGAGGGCCTCGCGAGCGTGGGCGCCACCACCATCGCGGGCATCAACGCGCCGGCTCCCCCCTCCCCGCTGAACGTGGACATCGGCCCGCACCGCCGCTACACCTGGGTGGACGGCGACCTCGCTCTCTTCAAGGCGATCAAGGACTCGCTCGGGGGGACCCTCAACGACGTGGTGCTCGCCGCCGTCAGCCTCGCCCTCGGCGCGTGGCTACGGGCGCACGACCACGAGACCGAGGGGCTCGTGTTGAAGGCGATGGTGCCGGTATCCGTGCACCGCGAGCGGGGACGGGGAGCTCGCTCATCGGGCTCGGCCAGTGCGCCGGCGCTCGGCAACCACGTCGCGGCGATGTGGGCGCCCCTGCCAGTCGGCATCGAGGATCCCGAGGAGTGCTACGAGCGGATCCGCGTGGCGATGGAGGATCTCAAGCGCTCCGGCCAGGCGGTGGGCGCCGAGGTGCTCACCAACCTCGCCGGCTTCGCCCCCCCCACGATCCTCAGCCAGGCGGCGCGCCTGCAGGCCCGCCAGCGCTACTTCAACCTCGTCGTCACCAACGTGCCCGGCCCCCAGTTCCCGCTCTACCTGCTCGGCCGCCGCCTGCTCTCGCTCTACCCGGTGGTGCCGCTCGCCCGCCGCCAGGGGCTGGGGATCGCGGTGATGAGCTACGACGGCCACCTCGGCTTCGGCCTGCTCGCCGACTACGACGCGCTCCCCGACCTCGACGCGATCGCGCTCGAGCTGGAGCGGGCGATCGGCCGGCTCGCCCGTGCCGCGGGCGTGCGCGCGCCGGCGAAGAGGGCCACCCCAAGGAGAGCGGCCGCGAAGAGGACGGCTGTGCATAAGACAGCCGCACAGAAGACAGCCGCACAGAGGACTGCCGCGCAGAGAACAGCCGCTCGGGCGGTCCCGCGCGGCGGCCGTGCCGGCAGCAGCAGCGCACCCGCGGGGACGGGCAACGCCAAAGCCAAAGCCAATGGCCGCGGGGTTGAGATCGGCGGACGCACCCGCCCAGCCACACCCAAGCCATAGTGCGCCTGGCGCTCTGCCAGATGAACGCCACCGTTGGCGACATCGCGGGCAACGCGCGGCGCATCCGCGCAGGGATCGAACAGGCGCGGGCGGCGGGCGCGGACCTCGTGCTGTTTCCCGAGCTCGCCCTCACCGGCTACCCCCCCGAGGATCTGCTGCTGCGCGAGCACTTCCTCGAGGACGCCCGCGCCGCGCTGGGGGAGCTGGCGGACGGCGTGGATGGGCTCACCGCCATCGTCGGGTTTCCCGAGCGGGCGACGGATGGGCTCTACAACGCCGCGGCGGTGCTCGCCGATGGGAGGGTGCAGTCGATCTACCGCAAGGTTCATCTCCCCAACTACGGCGTCTTCGACGAGCAGCGCTACTTCAAGGCCGGGGAGCGGGGCGTGGTGATCGACGTCGCGGGGCACCCCGTGGGGCTGACGGTGTGCGAGGACCTGTGGAAGCCCGGTCCCCCCGCGACCGAGGAGGCGCGGGCAGAGGCGAAGCTGATCCTCAACATTTCCGCCTCCCCCTACCACGCGGGCAAGGGACTGGAGCGCGAGCGCCTGTTCGCTCTGCGCGCCCGCGAGCACGGCGCCCACATCGCCTTCTGCGGGCTGGTGGGCGGCCAGGACGAGCTGCTCTTCGACGGCCACTCCTTCGTGCTGGATCCCAGTGGCGAGACGATCGCGCGCGCCGCGCAGTTCGAGGAGGAGCTGCTGGTCTGCGACCTCGCCGAGCACGGGCGGCCGCTACCCGCCCCCATCGCGCCCGTGGAGGCCGAGATCTACACGGCGCTGTGCCTGGGCCTGCGCGACTACGTGCACAAGAACGGCTTCACCCACGTCGTGCTCGGCCTCTCCGGCGGAATCGACTCCGCGCTGGTGGCCTGTCTGGCCGTGGACGCCCTCGGCGCGGAGCGGGTGAGCGTGGCGATCATGCCCTCCCCCTACTCCTCCACCGCAACCCAAGGGGACGCGCGCGCCCTGGCCGCCGCGCTCGGCGTGCGCACCCACGAGCTGCCGATCCGGCCGGCGATGGACGCCTACGCCGAGACGCTGCACGAAGTGCTCGCGGGGGATGCGGCGGGCGAGCCGCCGAAGGATCTCACGAACCTCACCGAGGAGAACCTCCAGGCCCGCATCCGCGGCAACCTGCTGATGGCGCTCTCCAACAGGTACAGCTGGCTCGTGCTGACCACGGGCAACAAGTCCGAGATGTCGGTGGGCTACACCACCCTCTACGGCGACCTCGCGGGGGGCTTCGCGGTCATCAAGGACGTCCCCAAGACGCTCGTGTACAGGCTATGTGAGTGGCGCAACTCTCCCGCCGGCGCCGACGTCCCGACGCCCGGGAGTCACGTTCCCGCGCCATCGCTGTCGCCGTTCAGCGGCCACGAGCGCGTTCCCGCGCCGATCCCCGCGTCGATCCTCGAGCGCGCCCCCTCCGCGGAGCTGCGCGAGGATCAGCGCGACGAGGACTCGCTGCCCCCGTATCCGCTGCTCGATCGCATCCTCCAGGGCTACATCGAGCTCGACCGCAGCCGCGAGCAGCTAATCGCCGAGGGGCTGCCTGCGGAGGAGGTCGATCGCACGATCCGCCTCGTGGACCTCGCGGAGTACAAGCGCCGCCAGGCGCCACCCGGCATCAAGATCACCACCCGCGCCTTCGGCCGCGACCGGCGGATGCCCATCACCAACAGGTATCGGGGCTGAGAGCATGCCCCGGCCGCTGCTCGCCGCGCTCCTCCTCCTGCTCTGCGCGCTGGGGTTGGGCGCCTGCGCGGACACCCTGCAGGACCGGCCGGTGACGCCGAGCTTCCTGGAGCCGCTGGTGATGCAGGAACAGTTCCCGGTGTACTGGCTCGGGGGGGTCTTCCAGCGGCTGGGCATCACCCGCGTCGAGCGCGACCCCAGCGGGGCCTATGAAATCCAGTACGGAAACTGCACCCTCGGGGGTGAGAACGCGTGCGTGACCCCGCTGCAGATCGTCACCTCCCCCGACAACAGCTTCCTTCCGGGCGGCGGCGCGCCTCGGCACCCGGTGCTGCTGAGGGGGGTGGTCGGCCTCTCCTCGCACGGTGGCAGGACGCTCGTGGTGGCTACCGGCGGGGTGGTCGTCGACCTCTACGCCTCCACCCCTGCGCTGGCGTGGGCGGCCGCGCAGGCGATGGTCACCATCAACTCGCTCGGCACCTCCGGTGCGCCGCTGCCACGGGCGCTGCCCGACAGCGGCTTCGGGGAGAAGCCACTCCCCTCCCAGCGGCCCCCCATCGCGCCCGCGAACTGGGCCTCGGCACTGCGCGCGCGGTCCGTCCGGAGCTGACGAGGCCCGCGCTCAGAGCGGCGGCGGGCCTCGATAGCAGGCAGGGTTCCCCGTTCAGGACCGTGACGGGGCCGCCACCCAGGCAGGGCGCCCGTTCAGGACCGTGGCGGGGCCGCCACCCAGGCAGGGCGCCCGTTCAGGACCGTGGCGGGGCCGCCACCCAGGCAGGGCGCCCGTTCAGGACCGTGGCGGGGCCGCCACCCAGGCAGGGCGCCCGTTCAGGACCGCGGCGGGGCCTCGATCGGGCGCACGGCGATCGTCATGCGCGTCACCGCGCAGAGGTGCCCGGCGTCATCGTTGAAGCGCACGTCCCAGACCCACGTCGTGCGCCCCCGGTGCAGGCGCGTGGCTGCCGCGTGCACCGTTCCCGCGGTGACCGGGCGCAGAAAGCTCGTGTTGTTCGAGAGGCCCATCGCGGTCGATCCACCGGGCAGCACGGCCATCCCGGTGGCCAGCGAGACCATCGACTCCGCGATCGCCGCGTACACCCCCCCGTGCACCAGCCCCGCGGGCTGCTTGAGCTCCTCGCGCACCCTCACCTGGGCGCGCACCCGCTCATCGGAGACCTCCAGCAGTTCCAGGCCATACAGGCGGTCGAATCCGAGCAGCACCTCGTTGATCTGCTCCGCACTGGGGATGGCCATCGCGGCGCCACGATAGCCTAAGAGGCCCGACGTGAGCCGCTTGGAAAACCTACCCCCAGATCTGAAGGCCGTGCTGTCGCTGCTCGTGGGCCGGCACAAGGGCTACGCCGAGATCGCCGGGATGCTCGGCATCCAGGAGCGCGCGGTGCGCGACCGCGCGCACGCCGCGCTCGCCCTGCTCGCCCCGCGCCAGGCGCGCGAGCTGAGCGCCGCCGAGCGCGAGCAGGTGGGCGAGTACCTGCTCGGGCAGGCGGACCCCGCGCAGCTGATCGCGGCCCGCGCCTGCCTGGAGAGCTCCGCCCCCGCCAGGACCTGGGCGCAGGCGCTCACCGCGGAGCTGGACCCGCTCGCGACCGCGCCGCTGCCCGAGATCCCCGGGGCCCTCGAGGCGCCGCTCGCCACCGAGCACACGGACGCGCTCGCGCCCAGCTCGCGCCGCGGGGGCGTCATCGTGCTTGGCGGGCTCGCCGCGATCGTGATCGTGGCGGGCGCGCTGATCGTGGGCCTCGGCGGCGGCTCCCACGCGAGCACGGCCACCGACTCCTCCGCCCCGGGCGCGCAGACGGGCTCGACCCCCGCGACTACCGCTTCCACCAGCTCGACCCCCGTGGACACCACATCGACCCCCTCGACGGCGACCTCCACCACGTCGCCTTCGGCGTCCGCCAAAACCGGCAAGGGGTCCGGCGAACCGCACCTCGACGCGACCCTCACGCTGACCTCCCCCGATCCCTCCAGCAAAGCGGTGGGGATCATCGAGGTCGTCTCGGAGAACAACCAGCACGCCTTCCTGGTGGCGGCCGAACACCTGCCGCCGACAAACGGGTTCCGCTACGCCGCCTGGCTCTACAACTCCCCGACCGACGCCTCCCTCCTCGGAAGAGGCCCGACGGTGGGATCCAACGGTCAGCTCAAAGCAGCGGGGGGCCTGCCCGCAAACGCCGCGCACTACGGCACGATCATCCTCACCGAGGAGCACAGCGAACAGCCGCGCCAGCCCGGCCCGATCGTGCTGAGCGGGGCGTTCAAGCTGACCTAGAGGGTGGGGCAAAGCCAGGCCCCTCTCGATCAGCCCGGCAGAAGCTTCCCCGGGTTCATGATCCCCGCGGGGTCCAGCTGCGCCTTCAGCGCACGCAGCGCGCCGACTCCCTGCTCGCCGATCTCCCGCACCATCCAGGGGGCGTGGTCGCGTCCGACCGCGTGGTGGTGGGTGATGGTGCCCCCGTTCAGCACGATGGCATCGCTCGCCGCGCGCTTGAGCGCCCGCCACTGCTCGATCTCCGCGCCCTCGCGCTGGGGGGCGAGCACCGTGAAGTACAGCGAGGCCCCCGTCTCGTAGAGGTGGGAGATGTGGCACATCACCACCCCCGGGGTCCCCTGAGCGCTCAGCGAGTCGGTGATCGCGCGGGCGGTCTCGCGGTGCAGGCGCAAAAGATTGGCCCAGGTGGTGGCGCTCTCCAGCGTCTCCACCATGACCCCGTGGGTGAGCAGCTCGTCGCGCAGGTAGGGCGCCGCGAAGCGCTGCCTGCGCCACGCCTCCCCCGGCGAGCTCCCCACCGAAAGGCCGCCGTGGCCGCGCACGAGCTCGATCGTCCGCTCGCGGTCGCGCTCGAGCTCCCCGGGCGCACCCTCGAAGCCAAGGATCGCGAGGCACCCCGATCCGCGGCCCCGCACCCGCAGGTACGCGCGCCCAAGGCGAGCCTCGAGGCCCTTCAGACCGCCGGTGTCCGCGCCGGCCTGCGCGAGCGACATGCGGGTCTCGGCCTCGTCGGAGAGTCGCGCCACCGCCGGGGCCGCGCGCCCCTGGGCGAGCGCTCGCAGCGCGCCGGCGCCGGACGCGAAGTCCTCGAAGAAGAACCCCTCGTAGCGGCGCTCCAGCGGCGCCGGGAGCACGCGGAGGTCGAGCTCAGCGATCACCCCCAGCGTGCCCTCGGAGCCGACCAGCAGTCCCCGCAGGTCCGGCCCGGCGGCGCTCGCGGGCTGCGCCCCCAGCGCGATCTCGCCCGCGGGCGCGCTCACGCGCAGACCGAGCACGAGCTCCTCGAAGCGCCCGTACCCCGTGGAGGCCTGGCCGGCGGAGCGGGTGGCTGCGCAGCCCCCCAGGGAGACGTGCTCGAAGGACTGGGGGAAGTGCCCGAGGGTGAGGCCCCTGCTCGACAGGCGCCGCTCGAGCGCGGGGGCGCGCATGCCGGCCTGCACGGTGACGATCCGCGACTGCGTGTCGAGCTTGACGAGCTCCCCGAGGCGGCGCATGTCCAGCGAGACGACCGCGGCGTGCTCCCCCCGCAGCGGCGCCACCCCCCCGACCACGCTGGTTCCGCCCCCGAACGGCACCACCGCCACCGAGTGGCGGGCGAGGAGCTCGAGCAGCGGGTGCAGCTGCTCGGAGCGGCTCGGGTAGAGCACCGCGTCGGGCGCCCCCTCGGGTTCGCCTGCGCGCAGCCGCACGAGGTCGGGGTAGCCCTTGCCGGCGGCGTGGGTCACGCGCTCCTCGTGCTCCTCGCGCACCCCCTCCCCGCCGAGCAGCGCCCGCAGGGACTCGCGCGCAGCCCCGGGCAGCCTCGCGGGCTCCAGGCGCACCCTCGCGAGCGCCACCGGCGGGTGGGGGCGAGCGATCGGAGATCGGCCGGCCATGCCCAGCAGCTCGCGCACGAGCTCGAGCGCCTGTGGCCCCAGCGCCGGAGGGTGGGCGGGGTCGCCCCATCCCCACCAGCGCATCGGGGGTATTTGGCCGGGAGCGAGGGGCCCGACCAAAGCCGGGAGACACACGCCTCCAGCTCGAGTCCCCGATTCGCCCACTCTCTTGTCAGCCAACGATCCGCTCCAGCCCGTCGAGCGCCTCATCGAGCGTGGCGCGGGCCGCGCGCCGCACGCGGCTGGCTCCGAGATTGGCGAAGACCCCCTTCAGCTTCTGGCGCAGCTCGATCGTCACCGTGGTGGCCCTCCCGGTGGGCTCCAGGCGCAGCTCGGTCTCCGCGCGGGCGAGCAGGCGGGCGAAGGGGGTGCCCTCGATCCGCTGGTCCCAGCACAGCACGAGCGCGCCCTCGTCGCGGGAGACCACCTGGAAGTCCGCGCGCACCAGCCGGCCGCGGGGGCTTGCGAGGACCTCAGTGAAGGCGTCCCGCTCGACCGCCTCCACGCGCGCCACACGCGGCCACCAGCGCGGCAGGTGGTGGGGGTCGCTGATTAGCTGCCACACCTCACCGGCGGGCGCGTCGATGGTGCGCGTGCGCTGCGTGGTGGGCACAGCGAGAGCCTAGGTGATACGAAGCCCGCCCACCCCCGCCCAGCCCGGCGCTCAGCCGGCGATCTTGCGCAGGTCACGCACCAGCAGGAGGTGACGCAGGTGGGTGGTGACTGCGGCGAGGTTCTCCAGCGCCTCGAGGGCCTCCTTGCGCCGCTGGGGGTTGCGGGAGCGCAGCGCGGGGGCAAGGATCTGCTGCAGGAGGTTGGCCTCGCGGTCGGCGGAGGTGCGGAACACGCGGAGATTGCGCCCCCCCACGCCGTAGCGCGCGAGTTCGGCGACTGCGCCCACGATCTCGCGCTCGGTTTCGTCGTAGTAGCGCAGCCCCCCCCGCTGCTCCCCTTTGACGACCCCGTACTCCTCGAGCTCGCGCACGAGCTTGGCGTCGGCGTGGGTCTCCTCGAGCACTTCCTCCAGGGAGTAGAGCGCGCCGTTCTCCTCCCGCACGCTGACGCTCGCGCGGCGCGCGCGGGGATGGGTGGTGCGGTTGGGTTGGGCGGGGTCCCCGTCCAACCCAAGCGTGGGGGTCTCCCCGCCGCGCCCCGCGGCGAGCTCCTGGCGGATCACGCGTAGCGGCAGGAACTCGTCGCGCTGCATGCGCAGGATCGTGCGCAGGCGCGCGAGGTCCCCCTGGCTGTAGAGGCGGTAGCCGCCCGGGGTGCGCCGGGGGGTGAGCAGCTTCTGGTCCTCCAGATAGCGGATCTTGGAGATCGAGATGTCGGGGAACTCCTGGGCCAGCGCCTTGCAGACGGCGCCGATCGTGATCGCCCTGGCGGGGGCCGTGGTGGGTGCCGTGGCCATCAGCGGACGTGGACGACCGCGATCGCCCTGGCGGAGGTTGTGGTGGATGCGGTGGCCATCAGCGAGCGGAGGTTGTGGTCGGTGTGGTGGCCATCAGCGTGCGTGGAAGGTCAGCTTGTACTTGCCGATCTGCAGCTCATCGCCCTCCTCCAGGCGGTGAGACTCGATCCGCTCGCGGTTGACGTAGGTCCCGTTCAGGGAGCCGCAGTCGTCGAGGTGCCACATCGTCGCCGCGGCGGATCAGCAGGGCGTGGTCGCGGGAGACGGTGACGTCGTCGAGGAACACCTCGCATTCGGGGCGCCGCCCGATGCTCATGCGCTCGCCCTCGATCGGAAAGCTCTCCCCCACGCGGCCCCCGCCGGCGCGGATCACCAGCGCGGGCCCGTGCGCGGTCACCTCGCCGAGCTCCACCGGCACGAGCTCCCCGCTCTCGTCGATGCGGTAGGTCGCGGTTACGGAGTCCCCCTCGAGCGCTCCCCCACCCGCCCCCTCGCCCGCCCCACCGGGGCTCTCGCCGCGCAGGGAGGCGCCGCAGCGCTGGCAGAAGTTGGCGCCCTCGTCGCCCTCGAACCCACACTCGGGACAGTGCATCGCCATCCCCCTCAGGCCTCCACTCAGGCGTCGGTGGGGGCGTCGTCCTGGCGCTCGCCGGCCTGGGACCGGCCAAGCGAGCGACCGGCGAGGATCTCGGTGAGCTGCTGCGACGTCGGCGCCGGTGATCAGCGGACTCGCCGTTTTCGTGCCTGATGCTGCAGACGGTTGACGAGCTCGGCGCGGAGGATGTCGATCTTGCCGTGCAGGATGCGCCGCTGGTAGGAGATCTCGGTCTCCTCGTCGGTGAGCTGCTGGATGAGATCCTTCAGCTCCGGGTCCGTGAGGGAGCCCAGATCGGGAAACGTGTCCATGGCGGGCTTGCTCTCCTCCTGCTCGCGGGCTAGTTTGAGTGGGGCCGCCGCGGTCGCCCATCGTCGGCGCGGGGGCGGACGGCGGCGGTTCGGCGCTGCGGCTCGCCCACAACTATAGCCGAAACGTCAAGCTGAGCTTGAGGGCTTGCCGGCGCCCGGGGAATGGCCGCCGCGTAGCTGCGCAAGGCCGTCGCGCACGTACAGCACCGAGGCGGCGAGCGCGAGCGCGAGACCGATGTAGAGCAGCACCTCCCCCAGACCTTCCAGGCCGACCATGGCGAAGAAGAAGGCGCCCATGATCGGCGCGACGGAGAGGCGCCCTGGCCAGTTGATGCGCAGCTCCAGGCCCCGCGCGAGGCCGTAGCGGCCGAGCGCGAGCATCGAGAGCTCGCGCGCGATGAGCACCGCGAGCGCCCAGCGGGGCAGCAGCGCGAAGTGCCAGCAGACCACCACCGCAGAGATCACGAGCAGGCGGTCGGTGAGGGGGTCCATCAGCGCCCCCAGCCGGCTGTACTGGCGCGTGACGCGCGCGGCGATCCCGTCGGCGTAGTCGCCCCAGCCGATCACGGCGAACAGCGCGGCGGGCAGCGCGTTCCGTGCCGTCGCTGCTGGAGAGGGCGAGCACGAGGAACACCGGGATCAGCGCGAGCCGCAGGAAGCCGATCGCGTTGGGGATCGTCCACGGCCGCAGCGGCTGACCGGCCGCAGTCTCGGGCGGCGGCGGGCCGGAGCGGTCGAGACCGAACAGCCGCCGCGTGGTCAGGCGTGTGCGGCCACCGCCGCTCCCGGCATCGTCCGCCGGGCCCCTCGCGAGCGCCACCACTTGCGCCGCCTCCGCCGGGCGGGCTCTAGGGGAGGCTCTGGCACAGCTCGTCCACCGCCCGCAGGAGCCCCCCGGCGTCGGCGCCCAAGGGCAGGCCGGGAGCGCTCTGGCGCCCGCGGCGCAGCTGCACCTCGATCTCGCCCGACTCCAGCGAGCGGCGCCCCACGGTGAGCCGCAGCGGGCAGCCGAGCAGCTCGGCGTCGGCGAACTTCTCCCCGGTGCCGAGGTCGCGGTCGTCGTAGAGCACCTCCACCCCACCGGCGCGCAGGGTCTCGTACAGCCCGTCGGCGGCGTCGCGCTCGGGGGTGCCGGGCTTGCCGAGCGCCACCAGGTGCACGGCGAAGGGCGCTAGCGCGCGCGGCCAGGAGATGCCGTGCTCGTCGGCGTACTGCTCGACGGCAGCGGCGACGATGCGCGCGGGGCCGATCCCGTAGGAGCCCATCCAGATCGGGTGCTCCTGGCCGTGCTCGTCGAGGTAGGTGGCGCCCAGCGGCTCGGAGTAGCGGGTGCCGAGCTTGAAGATGTTGGCGATCTCGATCGCGGGCTCGATCGTGAGCGGCCGCTCGCCGAGCGCGTAGGCCGCTCGCCCCCGCCGCCCTCGCGATCTCGCGGATGTCGGGGTGGTGCAGCGCGACCTCGAGGTTGGCGGCGTAGCCATCGGCGAGCGCCACGCTGTCCTCCCCGGCGGGGCAGGGGGCCATGTACTCGTGGGCACCATGACCCGCCCATCATCCCCACGTCGCCCTCGACGCGATAGAAGCGCAGACCGGTGCGCTCCATGATGCGGTCGTAGGCCCCCACCTGCCGCTCGTAGTTCATCCGCCAGGCCCGACGGCGTCGCGGTCGAAGGTGTAGGCGTCCTTCATCACGAACTCCCGCGTGCGCAGCACCCCTGCGCGCGGGCGGGGCTCGTCGCGCTCCTTGACCTGGAAGTGGTAGACCGCGAGGGGCAGGTCGCGGTAGGAGCGCACGATCTGGGCGATGTGGAAGGTGACGGCCTCCTCGTGGGTCATCGCGAGCACGAGCTCCGAGCCCTTGCGGTCGGTGAGCTTGAAGAGCTCCTCGATCTCGAGGCGACCCGTCTTGCGCCACGGCTCGGCGGGCTGGAGCACGGGCATCAGCATCTCCCGGGTGCCGATCGCGTCCATCTCCTCGCGGACGATCGCCACGACGCGCTGGTGCACACGCCAGCCGGCGGGCAGCCAGGTCCACATGCCGGCCCCCATCTGGCGCACGAGCCCGGCGCGCACCATCAGCTTGTGCGAGATCGCCTCCGCGTCCGCGGGAGCCTCCTTCTCGGTGGGCAGGAGATACTCGGAGAGACGGGTCACGAGGGGGAGCCTAGAGCCTTTGATAGAACAGCGTGCAACTGCCGAGTGTCAATCTGAAGAACAGAGAAGGAGTCCCCGATGGCCTACACAGTCCCCCCGCTCCCCTACGCCTACGACGCGCTGGAGCCGCACATCGACAAGCAGACGATGGAAATCCATCACGACAAGCACCACCAGGCGTACGTGGACAAGGTCAACGCGGCGCTCGCGGGAACACCGCTGGAGAACGCGGCGATCGAGGACGTGCTCAAGGACCTCAGCCGGGTCCCGGAGGAGAAGCGCGGCGCTGTCAAAAACAACGGCGGCGGGCACTACAACCACACGCTGTTCTGGGAGAGCATGAGCGCCGACGGCGGCGGCGCGCCCGAGGGGGCGCTGGCGGCGGCGATCGACTCGGCCTTCGGCTCCTTCGCGGACTTCCAGGCGAAGCTCAAGGAAGCGGGCGTCAACCAGTTCGGCTCGGGCTGGTCGTGGCTCGTGCACGACGGCTCGGGCCTCGCGGTGGTGGGTAGCGCCAACCAGGACAACCCGATCTCCACGGGCAAGACCCCGCTGCTGGGGGTGGACGTGTGGGAGCACGCCTACTACCTCAAGTACCAGAACCGCCGCCCGGACTACCTGGACGCGTGGTGGAACACGGTGAACTGGTCGACGGTCGCCGACCGCTTCAGCGCCGCGGGCTGAGCGAACAGCGAGGCGCCCGGGCGGGTCGGCACGACTGGCCCGCCGGGCGGCGGGTGCCGCTTACCGGCGGGCGGAGCCGTTTGAGCCGCGGCTGAAACGCCGGCCCGCGACGGGCGACTCGGCCTCATCAAGAGGCGCGGCCCCGACGGGCTCCAGCATCGACTCCAGCACAGCGTCGGCCGCCTCGTCGTTCTGGGCGGCGGCGGCCTCCAGCGCGGCCATGCGCTCGGGGGTCATCTGGGTGTCGTCCTCGTTGGCGGCGAGCCACTCGCGGGCCTCGGCGGCGGCGCGCTCGTCACGCTGGACTGTCTTACCGGCGGCGTAGTAGCGGTCGATCTCCTTGAAGAGCTCGTCCACGAGCTGCTCGGTGGGGACCTTCTTCAGGGGCTCGCCCTTGGAGTAGATCATCCCCATGTCCTTGGCGCCGGTGATCCCGAAGTCGGCGTGGCGGGCCTCGCCGATCCCGTTGACCGCGCAGCCGAGCACGGAGACCTCGATGGGGTCCTCGTAGGCTTCCAGGCGCCGCTCGACCTCGGCGACGACGGTGTCCATGTCGAACTGCAGACGCCCGCAGGTGGGGCAGGCGATCAGGTCGGGCCCGCGCTCGCGGAGCTTCAGCGCCTTGAGGATCTCCCAGGCGACCTTCACCTCCTCCTCGGCGTGGAAGGTGGAGAGGGAGATGCGGATCGTGTCCCCGACGCCGTCCGCGAGGAGGGTGCCGAGACCGACGGCGGACTTCAGCGAACCCGACCACTTGGTGCCGGCCTCGGTGATCCCGAGGTGAAGCGGATAGGGGATGTGCTCAGCGAGCAGGCGGTTGGAGGCGATGGTGTTGGGCACGGAGGTGGACTTCATCGAGACCTTGAAGTCGCTGAAGTCGAGGCTCTCCATCAACGCGACGGTCTCGAGGGCCGCGGTGACGAGCGCCTCGACGGGGTTGTCGTACTCGAGCTGGCGCAGGTGGCGGGGCAGGGAGCCGGAGTTGACGCCGACGCGCAGCGGTACACCGCGCTGTCGGGCGAGCGCGACGACCTCCCCGACCTTCTCGGGTCCGCCGATGTTGCCGGGGTTGATGCGCACGCAGTGAGCACCCGCCTCGATCGCCTTCAGGGCGAGGGTGTGGTTGAAGTGAATGTCCGCGATCACAGGGATCGGGGACCGCGCGACGATGCTCCTCAGCGCCTCGACGTCCTGCTCGCGGGGCACCGCGACGCGCACGATGTCCGCCCCGGCGTCGGCGACCGTCAGGATCTGCTCCATGGTGGCCGCGAGGTTGGCGGTCTCGGTCTTGGTCATCGTCTGCACCGCGACGGGGGCGCCGCCGCCGATGGGAACGCCTCCTACAGTGATCTGCCGCTCCGAGGCCATGTGTACGGTGATTCTACGATGACGCGAGGACCCTCCCAGGTTTACCCGACGTCGCGCGGGCCGCTGGCGCGCGTGGCCTCCCCCTACGCGGCCCGCGCGCGCACGCGCCGGCACGAGCGCTTCTTCAAGCTCACTGGCCTGCCGGAGGGCGCTCGCGTGCTCGACGTGGGCTGCGGGCGGATCGGCCTGCGGGCGCTGGAGCCGGAGCTTGACATCACGGGCGTGGACATCGCGCCAAGCCAGGGCTATCCGGGCCCGTTCGTGCAGGCGGACGCCGCGGAGGCGCTGCCGTTCGCGGCGGGATCCTTCGACCTCGTGTACTGCAGCAGCGTGATCGAGCACGTCCCGCCGGCGCGGCGCGAGGCGTTCGCGAAGGAGCTGCGGCGGGTGGGCCGGGGCTGGTTCGTGCAGACCCCGGCGTGGTCGTTCCCGATCGAGCCCCACGCGCTGCTGCCGCTGGCGCACTGGCTACCCCCACTCCTGCGGCGCCCCTACTGGCGGCTGGGCGCGGCGGGCGAATGGGAAGAGATCGAGCTGCTGCGCCGGGGGGAGCTCGAGGCCCTGTTCGGCCCGGCGCAGGCCGAGCGCATCGGGCCGCTGGCCAAGAGCTGGGTGTGCGTGCGGCCCTACCGTTAGGCGTACATCGCCTCGATCTCCGCGGCGTACTTCTCGGAGATCGGCTTGCGCTTGAGCTTCATCGTGGGGGTGAGCTCGTCCTCGCCAGGGAGCCAGTCGCCGGGGGGGATCGTGAACTTCTTGATCTGTTCCACGCGGGCGAGGCGGGTGTTGGCGGCGTCGAGCGCCTCCTGCACGGCGGCGTGGACGGCGGGCTCGCGGGAGAGCTCCTCGAGCGTGCGGCCCCCCAGGCCGTGCTGGGAAGCCCACATCGGGGCGAAGTCGGCGTCGAGCACGATCAGCGCGGTGTTGTAGGGGCGTGCGTCGCCGATCGCGCAGGCCTGGCCGATTAGGGGCGAGACGCTCTTGATCGTGGCCTCGATGTTCGCGGGCGACATGTTCTTGCCGGCGGCGCTGATGATGAGCTCCTTCTTGCGGTCCACGATCCGTAGGTAGCCGTCCTCGTCGAGCTCGCCGATGTCCCCGCTGTGCAGCCAGCCCTCGGGGTCGATCGTATCCGCGGTCTTCTCGGGCTCGCCGCGGTAGCCGAGCATCACCACGTCGCCCCGCACGAGCACCTCGCCGTCCTCTGCGAGCGCAATCTCGATGCCGGGGGCGGGCGGTCCGACAGTGCCGAGCTTGATCTTCTCGGGCGGGTTGACGCAGCCGGCGCCGCAGGTCTCGGACATCCCCCAGAGCTCCGAGAGGGGGATGCCGATAGCGTGGAAGAACTCCAGCACCTCCAGGGGGGTGGGGGCGGCGCCAACGTTGACGGCCTCGACCTCGTCGAAGCCGAGCATCTGGCGCAGTCCGGCGAAGATCTCCCGGTCGGCCGCCGTCACCTCCGCAGCGAGCTCCTCGGGGACGGCCTGCCCGCGCTGCTCGTAGCGCACCTTCTCGACCGCGGCGGCGAGGGCGCGCTCGGTGCGCTCGCGCTGCTCGGGGGGCTGCCCGGCGATCATCGTCTCCAGGCCCGCCTTGAGCTTCTCCCAGATGCGGGGCACCGCAAAGAACCACTGGGGGCGGACGTCGGGCAGGTAGGAGAGCACCTGGCGTGGGTCCGGGCAGCAGGTGACCTGCAGGCCGAAGACGATCGGCAGGTAGTGATGAGCGTTGCGCTCGGCGACGTGCGCGGCGGGCAGCCAGGAGATCACGCGCGATTCGTCGGGGAAGCGCACGAGGCGCTCGATGCCGGCGACGGCACTCATGAGGTTGCGATGGCAGAGCTGCACGCCCTTCGGCGGCCCGGTGGTGCCGGAGGTGTAGATCAGGGTGAGCACGTCCTCGGGCCCAACCTGCGCGGCGGCCTGCTCCACGGCCGCCTGCGTCTGCGCGTCGCACCCGAAGGCCTCGACCTCGGCGAGCGTGAGCACGCCATCGAGGAGCGACTCCTCCTCGGGGGGATCGACGAGGATCACGCGCTCCAAGAGGGGCAGGTTCTCGCGGGCCTCCAGCAGCCGCTCGAGATATTGGCGCTCCACCACCGCGAAGCGAGCGGCAGCGTCGGCGACGACGTACTCGATCTGGTTGGCGGCGTAGGTCTGGTAGATCGAGAAGGGCGTCGCTCCCAGCGTGACGGCGGCCATGTCCACCACGTGGAACTCGGGTCGGTTGGAAAGCATGATCGCCACCGTCTCCCCGCGGCGCAGCCCGAGCCGGTGAAGCCCCCCGGCGAGGTCGCGCACGCGCCGGCGCCACTGCGCCCAGGTGAGCGTCTGCTCGTCGCTCTTGGTGCGGATCGCAACGCGATCGGCGAGCGCGGCGGAGGTGATCTCGAACGCCTGCACCATCGTGCCCGCGTGCGAGGCGGCCGAGCGCCGCGCATCGACGGAGGCCTCCTGCGCCGCGGCTGGTTCTTTGGCTGCTGTGGCACTCTCCATCGGGTCTCCCTTCTCCACGCTCGCAAGCGCTCGATCTGCGCCAGCTACAAAGCTAGCGGAATCATCCGCCGAGGCGGCCGATGTCGTTACTGAAGCCGTTGATGACCAGGAAGGCGAGCAGCACGATCCCGATCGAGCTGAAGCGCCACATCGCGGCGAGCGAGACGCGCCGGCCGCGGACCTTCTCCGCCACCGACCACAGCACGTGGCCGCCGTCGAGGGGCAGGAAGGGGAAGAGGTTGATGATGGCGAGCGCGAGCGAGACGAAGCCGATGATCACAAGCGCATAGCCAGCGCCGGCGACGACGGCTTCCTGAGTGACCACGGTGATCCCGACGATGCTGCTGAACTGGTGGCGCACCTTGGCGCTGGTGAAGGCGTGGCCAATGTTGGTGAGCGAGTGGACGGTGATGCCCCACATCTCCCCCAGAGCGGTCCCGGCGGCGCCGAGCACCCCGTAGCGCTTTGCGGTGGCGCCGAAGTCGAAGCCGATCAGCATCCGGTGCAGGAGAGCGCTGTAGCGGGGGTAGACGGAGAGCGCCACCACCCCTCCCCCACGCCTGAGCGTGAGCTGCACGGGCGTGGCGGCGCGGCAGCCTTCGCGCGGCGTCCCGGTGCAGCGGTGGGCGCCGATCGAGCGAATCGCGGAGTCGACACTCACGGGCCGCCTGTCGATGGTGAGGATCCGATCGCCCGGCCGCAGCGTGCCGTAGGCAGGCTCGCCCTTCTCGATCGCCGCCACCGTGGTGCTCGGGACGCGCGTGTGAGTCGAGGGGTTGAGACTTTCCAGCGTGGAGGCCCCCGCAAAGCTGCCCGCGAAGAGGATCCCCCAGAACAGCAGGAAGGCGATCAGCAGGTTCATGCCGGGACCGGCGAGGATCACGGCGATCCGCTTCCAGGGGGGCTGGTTGTAGTAGGCGCGCTGCGCTACCGCGGGCTCGAGCCCCTCGAGTTCCTGGGGGCTCATCCCGGTGATCTTCACGAACCCCCCCGCGGGGATCGCCCCGATCATGTACTCGGTCTCACCCCTGCGCACCCCCACGAGCTTTGGGGGGAAGAACAGCGAGAAGCGCTCCACGCGCATCCCCACGGCCTTGGCAACCGCAAAGTGCCCCAGCTCGTGCAGGATGATGAGGGCGGCTATGCCCAGGATGGTGAGCACCCAGCTCATGGGTCTCAGTTTGGCAGGCGGCGGTGGGACTTCCCGCAGACCGCGACGGCCTCGCCCGCGAGGAGGCGGGCCTCGCGGTCGGCCTCGTAGAGCGACTCGAACGCGTGCACGGGCGCCGCGGGGAGCACACTGAGCGTCTGCTCGATCACGGCGGGGATCCCGGTGAAGGGGAGGCGACCTTCGATGAAGGCGTGCACCGCGATCTCGTTGGCGGCGTTCAGCACGCACGGAGCCGTGCCCCCCGCACGGGCCGCCGCGCGCGCCAGCTCCAGGCAGGGGAAGGCGTCGAGATCGACCGCCTCGAACGTCAGCTCTCCGACGCTCACGAGGTCGAGCGGCGCGATCGGGAGGTCCACGCTCTCCCCGCCGTGCAGCGCGTAGGAGATCGCGACGCGCATGTCGCGCGGGCCGATGTGGGCGAGCATCGCGCCGTCGGCGAGGTGGATCAGCCCGTGGACGAGCGACTGCGGGTGCACGATCACGTCGATGCGCTCGTAGGGGGTGCCGAAGAGGTGGTGGGCCTCCATCAGCTCGAGGCCCTTGTTCATCAGCGTGGCCGAGCCGATCGTGTTCATGCTCCCCATCGCCCAGGTCGGGTGGGCGAGCGCCTGCTCAACCGTCACGTCTTGAAGCTGCGCGCGCGTGCACCCGCGAAACGGCCCGCCGGAGGCGGTGATCGTGAGCCGCTCGACGGCCCCGGTGGGCTGGCCGGCGAGTAGCTGGTGCAGCGCGGTGTGCTCGGAGTCCACGGGCACGATCTGCGCGCCGGTGGCTTCGGCGAGGGCGGTCACGAGCTCGCCGCCCACGACGAGTGACTCCTTGTTGGCGAGCGCCAGATCGATGCCCTCGCCGAGCGCGGCCACGGTGGGCCCGAGGCCGGCGGAGCCGACGAGCGCGTTGAGCACGAGCTCTGCGCCGGACTCCACGACGAGCCGCACAAGGCCCTCGGCCCCGCCGAGCACCTCCCCCCCGGTCCACGCCTCGGCGGCGCGCGCGGCGGCGTCCTGCGCGACCAGGGCGATCCGCCGCACGCCGTGGGCGTGGGCCTGCTCGAGCAGCGCCTCCCAGGAGCGCTCGGCGGAGAGGCCCACCAGCTCGAGCTCCTCGCTGCGGCGCACGATGTCGAGCGCCTGCGTGCCGATCGAGCCGGTGGAGCCGAGGATCAGGAGGCGCTTGGGCATGCCCGGGAGAATAGTTGCGGGGCGCCGTCTCGTCCCCGAGCGAGATCTGCCGGCGAGCACAGCCCGACCCGGCGATCGATCGCGTGGCTCCCCAAGATCAGTGCAGGTAGGCCAGTCAGAGTCAGTGCAGGTAGGCCAGCCAGATGTAGTAGCCCACCACCGCGGTGAAGAGCACCGCGTCGAGGCGGTCGAGCGCGCCGCCGTGGGCGCCGAAGAGCCGCCCCGAGTCCTTGATCGCGGCCTCGCGCTTGAGGAAGGACTCGAACAGGTCGCCGACGGGGGCGGCAAGCGCAACGCCCGCGCCGAGCACCAGCGCGTGCGTGCCGGGCAGCCATTCCTGGTAGCGCCCCGCCAACCACACGGCGGCCACCGCGCAGGCCATCCCGATCACGAGTCCCTCGACGGTCTTGCCGGGCGAGATCCGGGGCGCGAGCGGGCGACGGCCGAAGAGGCGCCCGCCGAGATAGGCGCCGGTGTCGCCGAGGAAGGTGCCGATCAGAATGTCCAGGATGATGCCCTCCCCGTGGGGCAGCCGGCGCAGCATCACGGCGTGGGCGAAGGCGAGGCCGATCCAGAAGATGCCGAGCAGCGTCACCGCCATCCCCCCCACGCTGGGGCGACGCTGGGCGAGCGTCAGAGCGAACAGCACCGGTAGCGAGGCGACGGCGGCGAGCAGCACGTCCTGGGCGCCCCCACCCCCACCGTAGAGGGCGGCGGCGAGCAGCCCCGCGAGCGCGATCAGCCCCGCGAGGCGCACGGGGTGGGCGCGCTCGTACATCGCAAAGAGCTCGTGCATGCAGACCGCGCCGAGCGCGAACACGCCGAGTGCGAAGATCAGGCCGCCCTCGATCACGATGAACAGCGCAAACGCGATCGCCGGCAGCGCGGCGAGAACGCGCGCGGCGAGGTCCGAGCGCCCGCGGCTCATCGCCCGCCGAAGCGTCGCCGCCGGGCGCTGAACTCCGCGAGGGACTGCTCGAGCACCTCGCGGGTGAAGTCGGGCCAGAGCTCCTCGCGGAAGACAAGCTCGGAGTAGGCGGACTGCCAGAGCAGGTAGTTGGAGAGGCGCCGCTCGCCGCTCGTGCGGATGATCAGGTCGGGGTCGTGCATCTCCGGCGCGTAGAGGCAGCGGCGGAACTCCTCTTCGGTATTGCCCGTGAAGCGCTTGGCGGCGTCGAGAATCTCCGCGCGCCCGCCATAGTTGAAGGCCACGAACAGGGTGATCGTGTGGTTGGCGGCGGTCAGCTCCTCGGCCCAGCGCATCTGCTCCACCAGGCCCTCGGGGATTCGCTCGCGGCGGCCGATGAAGCGCATCCGTACTCCCTCGGCGTGCAGCTCGGGGGTCTCGCCGGCGATCCGTCGCGAGAACATCTCGAACAGCCCCCCCACCTCCGCGGGCGAGCGGGACCAGTTCTCGGTGGAGAAGGAGTACACGGTGAGCTCCTCGATCCCGAGCTCCACAGCGTCGCGCAGACGCGCCTTGACGACGTCGGCGCCGGCCTCGTGCCCCTCGTTCACGGGTACTCCCCGCGCCCGCGCCCAGCGGCCGTTGCCGTCGGTGATGATCGCGACATATCTTGCTCCCACCGGCTCCGCCTGCTGGGAAGGCTCGGAGGCCCCCGGGGGGCCGGGCGCCGCGGGAGGCTCGGCGCCCGCCATCAGACTTCGAGGATCTCCTCTTCCTTGGCCTTGAGCACCCCGTCGAGGTCGGCGATGCGCGCGTCAGTGAGCTTCTGCAACTCCACCTCGGCGCGGTGCTCGTCGTCGGAGCCCGTCTCGCCGGCCTCCTTGAGCTCGCGCAGGTCATGCATGATGTCGCGACGCACGTTGCGGACCCTCACGCGCCCCTCCTCGATCAGGTGGCGCACGACCTTGACCAGCTCGCGGCGGCGTTCCTCGGTGAGCTCCGGTACGACGAGACGCACGAGGTTGCCGTCGTTGGAGGGGTTCAGGCCCACGTCGGACTCGTTGATCGCCTTCTCGATCGCCTTGATCGAGGATTTGTCATAGGGCTGCACCGTCAGCAGGCGCGCCTCGGGAGCGGAGATCGTCGAGAGCTGATTCAGGGGGGTGGGGGCGCCGTAGTAGTCGACCACCACGCGCTCCAACAGCGCGGGGCTGGCGCGGCCGGTGCGCACGGTGGCTAGCTCGTGCTGGGTGGCCTCCACGGACTTCGCCATCCGCCCGCGGGCGTCCTCGATCAGTTCGTCGATCATCTCAGCGGCCATCCCCGCCCGCCTCCTTCCGAGGGGTCACAGTGCGCCTCGCTCGGTCCTCGGCGCCGCAGGTCCTCTTGGCTCTCCAAACCTCAGCCACGGCCGCTCGCCTCCTCCTCGCTCGGCGTTGTCGATACCAGGGTGCCCACGCGCTCCCCGGAGATTATCCGCGAGATGTTGCTCTCGTCGTCCATGTTGAAGACGTTGAGCGGCATCCCGTTCTCCATGCAGAGCGCGAGCGCGGTGGAGTCCATCACGCGCAGGCGGCGCTCCAGCGCCTCCATGTGGGTGATCTCGGGGAGGAACTGCGCGCTCGAGTCGAGCGCGGGGTCGGCGGTGTAGACACCCTGGACGCCGTTCTTGGCCATCAGGATGATCTCGGCGTGGACCTCTGCGGCGCGCAGGGCGGCGGCGGTGTCGGTGGTGAAGAACGGGTTGCCGGTGCCCGCGGCGAAGATCACGACGCGCCCCTTCTCCAGGTGGCGCATTGCGCGACGGCGGATGTAGGGCTCGGCGACCTCGGAGATCGCCAGCGCGGACTGTACGCGGGTGTCGGTGCCGCTCTTCTCGAGGGCGTCCTGGAGGGGCAGGGCGTTGAGCACGGTGGCGAGCATCCCCATGTAGTCGGCCGTCGAGCGGTCCATCCCGGCGGCGGCGCCCTTCATGCCGCGGTAGATGTTGCCGGCACCCACCACGATCGCCACCTCCACCCCCCGATCGCGCACGGCGGCGACCTGCCGTGCGACGGCGGCCACGCGCGCGGGGTCGGTGCCGAACTGGAGCTCCCCCATCAGCGCCTCGCCGGAGAGCTTGAGGAGGATGCGCTTGAAAGCGGGGGCCATCTCAGCGAGAGAGCCTATCCGTCCCGAGGGATCCTCACCGCCCAGCGGCGCCGCGTCCACGGCCTCCCGGGCCTCTACTGTCCTACTGCGAAACGCACGAACCGGCGGATCACCACGTTCTCGCCGGTCTTGGCGGCGAGCTCGTCGCGCAACTGCTGGACGGTCTTGCCCTCGAACTTGGGGTTGTGCATCTCCTGCTCGAGCAGCACGATCGTCTGATACCAAGCGTCGAGCTTGCCGGCGACGATGCGCTCGCGCACGTTCTCGGGCTTCTCGGCGGCCTCCTGCTCGTAGATGCGGGCCTCGGCGTCACGCTGCTCGGCGGGCACGTCCTCGCGGCTCACGTACCCGACGGTGGGGGTCGCGGCGATCTGCATGGCGACGTCGCGAGCGAAGCCCGTGAAGTCCTCGTTGGTGGCGACGAAGTCGGTGTTGCAGTCGACCTCGATCAGCACCCCGACCTTGGCGCCCGCGTGGATGTAGGCCTGCACTGTGCCCTCGGTGGCGGTTCGCTCGCCGAGATCCTGGATCTTCTTGCCCTGGCGCAGGCGCAGGATCTCGATCGCCTTCTCCAGGTCCCCGGCGGCCTCGGTGAGGGCCTTCTTGCAGTCCATCATCCCCGCACCAGTGCGATCGCGCAGGGCCTTCACGTCTTTGGCGCTGATCTCAACGGCGCTCATTGTGCGCCGGCCTCCTGTGCGCTGGGCTCCTCAGGCGTCCCGCCGGCAGCGGTCTCCGGGGGGGTCTCGACCGGACTCTCCGCGCCCTCGGCCGAGCCGCCGCCGTCCGCGACGGGCGACGGCGCAGACGCGGCTTGGGGCGGAGTGGGCTCTGCGGCAGCCTGCCTCTGCGGTGAAGGCGCCTCCCGCGCAGCGGGCGTCACCGCGGCTGGAGCCTGCGCGGGCGCCTGCGCCGGGGGCGAGGCCTGCACGGGCGCCTGAGGCGGACGCCTGCGCCGGAGGGGTGGCCTGCACAGGCGCCTGCGCCGGGGGCTCAGCCTCGACGGCGGCTGCAGCGGCCGCCTGCGCGGCGAGGCGCTCCTGGGCCTCGCGCGCGGCCTGCTCCTCGGCTTCGCGGCGGGCGGTGTCTTCCTCGGCTTCGCGCCGGGCGCGGGCCTCGGCCTCGAGACGGGCGCGCTCCTCGGCTTCCTGACGGGCGCGTTCCTCCTCGGCGCGGAAGACGTTGCGGCCCTCGGCGACGACGTCGCCGATTGCGCGGGTGATGAGCGAGCAGGAGCGGATCGCGTCGTCGTTGCCGGGGATCACGAAGTCGATCCCGTCGGGGTCGCAGTTGGTGTCGACGAGGCCGATGATGGGGATGCGCAGCCGCTGGGCCTCGCGCACCGCGATGGCCTCGGTTTTGAGGTCGATCACGAACATGGCGTCGGGGACGCGCTGCATGTCTTTGACCCCGCCGAGGTTGGCGCGCAGCTTGATGAGATCGGCCTGGCGCGGCCATGCGCTCGCGGGTCGGAAGCAGCGCGAGCTGGCCCTCGGCCTCGAAGCGTTCGAGGTCGTGCAGGCGGCGGATGCGGAGGTTGATGGTCTGGAAGTTGGTGAGCAGGCCGCCGAGCCAGCGGTGGTTGACGTAGGGCATGCCGGCGGACAGGGCGACGTCGCGGACGATGTCGCGGGCCTGCTTCTTGGTGCCGACGAACAGCACGGTCCCGCCGCGGTGGGCGAGGGTGCCGGCGAACTCGCGGGCCTGCTCGAGCAGGACGGCGGTCTTGAGCAGGTCGATGATGTAGATGCCGCCGCGCTCGCCATGGATGAAGCGGCGCATCTTGGGGTTCCAGCGGCGCGTCTGGTGGCCGAAATGGACGCCGGCCTCCAGCAGTTCCGCGATGCCTACCTGAGCCACGGTTTGCTCCCTTATGAGTATGCCTTGGTGGTTGGTGCTTGGTATCCGTCTGGCGGGGCGCGGACTCACAGGTCGGTGACCGGCGCAGGCCGATCGTCCTGGAGCAGGGCCGCGATCCGTGATCCATCCGGGTCGAGGTGTCCGATTTGACTGCCTAGGATAGCTGCTCTCGCCAACGCAGGCTCAATCCCGTCCGTCCGGCCTGGCGGCCGGGGCGGGATCCCCGGTGGGGAGAAAATGGGGGGCGCTGCTAGCCCTCGGCGCGTTTCAGGGCGGCGGCGAGATCCTTGGGCAGCGGCGAGTGCACCTCCAGCGGCTCGCCCGTGATGGGGTGGCGCAGCGCGAGGCGGGTGGCGTGCAGGAACTGGCGCTCCAGACCGAGCAGGCCGGGGGTCCCGTACTCGGGGTCGCCGGCGACGGGATGGCCGATCGCCCGGAGGTGCACGCGGATCTGGTGGGTGCGGCCCGTCTCCAGGCGCAGACGCAGAAGGGAGTACTCGGGGAGGGCGCGCTCGAGCGTGAAGTGGGTGCGTGCCTCGCGGGGGAAGTTGCCGCCCACCGCCATGCGGGTGCGCACGCGGGGGTCGCGTCCGATCGGGGCCTCGATCGTGCCGCTGCGCGCGCGGGGGAGTCCCTCGACGAGCGCGAGGTACTCGCGCTCGATGCGCCGTGCCGCGAGCGCCCTCTGGAGCAGGCGATGGGCCTCCTCGGAGCGGGCCACGACGAGCAGGCCGGAGGTGTCGCGGTCGAGTCGGTGCACGATGCCCGCACGCTCCGGATCCCCGCCGGCGGCGGTGCCCGCGAGCAGCTGGGAGAGCGTGCCCTCGCGGTGCCCGCGGGCGGGGTGCACGACGAGGCCGGCGGGCTTGTCGACGACGAGCAGGTGCTCGTCCTGGTAGGCGATCTCGAATTGCATCCCGGGCGAACGGGGAGGCCGGTCCAAGGGCCCTATTTACCCGCCCGCGCGGGATCGCTCCGGGGACGCTCGATCACCAGCAGAAGGATCAGGACACCCAGTGTGATGGAGACGTCGGCGAGGTTGAAGGGGGGCCAGCCGAGGGGGAGCTTGACGAAGTCGGTGACCGACCCCTCGCGGAGGCGGTCGAGGATGTTCCCCAGCGCACCCCCGACAAGCATGCCCGTGGGCAGCCAGATCAGGGGCCGCGCGGAGTGGCGCGCGAAGTAGGCCAGCAGCGCCAGCAGCGCGAGGCCGATGACGAGCGTGACCGCGAGGTGATCGCCGGGGAGGAAGCCGAAGGCGACCCCGTGGTTGCGCGTGTTCACGAACTCGACGCCCGGCAGCACCTTGCGTTCTTCGCCGGGGACGATCGAGCGCTCGGACGGCGTGCTTGGAGAGCTGGTCGAAAGCGACACGGCGAGCGCCACGAGCGCGGCGCGGATCCAGGGTCCGATCCAGGCGCGCATCCAGAGGCGCCCCGGCGAGAGCCCGCGGGTCGAGGGCGCCGGCAGCGAGTCCGGTTGCGGGCTGGAGCCCCCGTTGGGTCGCCGATCGCGCTGGCCGGTCAACCGTGGATGAGGCCCTGTACCACGATGCTGTTGACGAGCTCGAGCACGACGATCGCGACGATCGGGCTGAAATCGAAGCCACCGAAGCTGGGCAGGACGCGGCGGAAGATCCGCAGGAAGGGTTCGCAGACGTCGCGCAGGAAGCCGATCACCGCGCTGGTGGCGCGCGAGTAGGGGAGCCGGACGCCGAAGGCCAGGAGCCACCCCACGACGATGTGGGCGAAGATCACCAGGATGTAGACGTCGATCAGCGTCGAGATGTAGTTGGCGATCTCGATGCGGGCGCTGGCGAGCAGGATCATCGCCGCCGCCCCCGCTCTGCTGGCGCTCCACGTCGGCGCAGCACCGCGTCGAGGGCGTCGCTGAAGGCGGCGCGCACCCCCCCACGCTCCAGGGCGTCAACCCCGCGCGCGGTGAGCCCCCCGGGGGAGCAGACCTCGCGGCGCAGGGCGAGCGTGTCGTAGCCGCGGCGGCGCAGGAGCTCCGCGGTGCCGGCAAGGGTCTGCACGACGAGCTGGGCGCCCTCCGCGGCGGGGATGCCGCGACGCACGCCGGCGTCGATCTGGGCCTCGGCGACGAGCGCGACGTAGGCGGGGGCGCAGGACATGAGGCCGGTGGCGACGTCGAGGAGGGCGTCGTCGAGCACGACCAGGGAGCCGAGCTCGGCGAAGAGCTCGCGCACCTGTGCGTCGAGGGCGCTGCCCCCGTTGGTCGCCTCCTCGATCGCCTCGACGGCGAGCGCTCCGGCAAGCACGCCCCCTCCCGCTCCGGGTCGGCCGCCTGCACGACGGCCCCCTGGCGAACCTCGACGGGCAGTGAGGGGATGAAGCGGTAGACGGGCCGCGCGGGGTAGGCGTCCTTCACCTCGGCGAGCGGGTGTGGCGGCGAGGATCGAGGCGACCGCACGCGCATGGGGGACGAGCTCCTCGGCGATGGGACGCAGCTGGGCGGGCTTGTGGCAGAGCACCACGAGCTCCGCGCGGGAGGCGACCTCGGCGTTGCTCGCGAGGGCCTCCCCCCCGGTCTCCTCGGCCAGCGCACGGGCGCGCTCGGCGACCGGATCGAAGCAGAGCACCGGCCGCCCCCACCCGCGGGCGAGCGCGCGCGCCATGTTGCCTGCTCCGATCAGTCCGACCTGCATTGCGCGCTTAGGCTATCGGGCATGGGGCCGCGATCCGCTCGTCACGTCCTCAGCCCGCCACACGGGTGGGCCGGCCGGTTCCCATCGACAAGGCTTGGATCTCCGCTCGGAGCACCCGCAGACGCGTCAGCACTGGTTGAAGAAGCCCTTCTCGATGAGCCGCGCGCGCTCCTCGGCGGAGATCTCGACGTTGCGGGGGGTGAGCATGAAGACCTTGTCGGCGATCCGCTGCATCCCGCCGTCGAGCGCGTAGGTGA
The DNA here is from genome assembly GCA_963742275.1 of uncultured Solirubrobacterales bacterium. Taxonomy (GTDB): domain Bacteria; phylum Actinomycetota; class Thermoleophilia; order Solirubrobacterales; family Solirubrobacteraceae; genus Palsa-744. The sequence continues at coordinate 200,063 of CAVUKU010000004.1, forward strand.
GGCCGGAGGCGAAGTCGATGAGGCGCTTGGCGAGGTCGGTTTCGGTGCCCTGGAGGTTGAGGATCACGGGGATCGAGTCCTTGAAGCGGTCCGCCACCTGCTGGGCGTCGTTGAAGGACTTGGGGACCACGAGGTGCACGCGGACGTCGCCGTTGGAGCGGGGGCCGACGGAGCGCAGAACGGTGGTGGAGCGCCCGCGGGGTTCGTCCTCGGCGAAGATCTCGTCGTAGTCGTCGCCGCGGCGACGCAGACGACGGACGTTGGGGCGCTCGCGGTAGCGGTCCTCGATCGCGGCCTCGTGGGGGGTATCGTCCTCGTACTCCTCGTGGTACTCCTCGGCAAGGCCGAAGTACACGAGCGCACGGTGCCAGGAGTCGCGGAAGGCCATTCTAGGGGTGGTTGTTCGCTGAGGAGAGGATTTCCCCTGCTTATCCTAGCCATTTCGCCTCGGGTGCGCCTGGGGCGTCCAGCCTTTTTGGACGTGGCTACGCGTAGAGCGTGGAGCCCAGCCTGACGATCGTGGCGCCCTCCTCGACCGCGACGGCGTAGTCCTGGGAGGTCCCCATCGAGAGCTCGCGCAGACCGTGGGTGTCGGCGAGCTCGCGCAGGGCCCTGAACCACGGGCGGCTCTCCTGCGGATCGGGGGCGAGTGGGGGCATCGTCATGAGGCCGGCGACGGGGAGAGGGGAGCGCTCGAGGTAGCATCGGAAGCTCCTCCGGGAGCACCCCGGCCTTGTCGGGCTCGCGGGCGACGTTGACCTGGATCAGGACCTCGAGCTCAGGGTGGGCCTCGTCGCGGTGGCGCTCGAGCGTCTGCATGGCGGACTCGCTGGCGAGCGAGTGGATGAGGCGCACGTGGGGCACGATCAGGGGCACGCGGCGGCTCTGGAGCCGGCCGATGAAGTGCCAGGTGAAGAGCTCGCCGTGGGCGGCCACCTTCTCCTGGAGATCCTGGGCGCGGTTCTCACCCACGAGTCGCACCCCCGCCTCGGCAAGCTTGGGCAGGTCCTCGGGGGTCACGTACTTGGTGGCGGCGAGCACCTGCACCTCAGCGGAGCGATCAGGGGGACGAGCGATCGGCCCCCTCCCGGCGCGTTGGGCGAGGAGGGCGATCTCCTCGCGTATGCGAGCTAGGTTCTCGCGCACCCGTTCGGCGTGGATCTCGGCGATCACCCCAGCCATGCCATCCCCGCCTGACGCCCGGCGCCCGAGCCTTCGCGGCGGTGGGAGAAGAGACGCGCGTCGCAGATCGTGCACACCCCCACATCCTCGATGTGCGTGACCCCGGCCGCCTCCAGACGGTCGCGGGCGAGCCCGGGGAGATCGAGGTTGCGGCGCTGAGGGCGACCCTCGTCTCCGGGCTGCGCGCTCTCCCCCTCCCCCGCCGGCGGCGGCGTCGATCGGCTGCCGAACGCGGCGTGGACCTCCTCGCCGACCTCGTAGCAGCATGGGCCCGCGCCGGGGCCGATGACGGCGACGATCTCCCCCTCGCCGCCCAGCTCGCGCAGCGCTCGCACTCCCTCCTCGAGCACCCCCGCGGCGAGCCCGCGCCAACCGGCGTGCAGCGCGGCGACCGCGCCCTCGGACCCAAGGATCACGGGGAGGCAGTCGGCGACGAGCACCATCGTCCCGACCCCCCGCAGAGCGGTGGCATGACCGTCGGCGTCGATCGCGACGGCCTCCTCACCGCCGGCCGACCCCCGATCGGGGTGCGCTCTCACACGCTGCACGATGGCCCCATGAACCTGGCGGCCGGCGCAGAGCCAGCGCAGTCCGAGCTGCTCGCGCAGGCGCTCGCGTTCGCGGTGGCCGCGCTCATGGCCGGGACCTCGCATCGTGGAGAGGTTGCCCTGAACGCGGTCGGTGAACAGTGCGTGGCCGCCGCCAGGGAGCTCGAAGCGCGTGGGGAGCTCGGGCGCGAGCCGTTGCCCTGAGGGTATGGCAATCCCACTCACCGCAGCCCGAGCGCCCTGCCCTGAGGGTGTGGCAATCCCACTCACCGCAGCCCGAGCGCCCTGCCCTGGGGGAGTGGTCATCCCGTTCACCGCAGCCCGAGCGCCCTGCCTGGAGGTGTGACCATCTCGCTCACCGTAGCCCGAGCGCCGCCTCGAGCTGTGCCTCGCGCCCGTCGGGAAGCTCGCCGTCGAGGCGCATCCGCAGGGTCTCCTCCAGGCGGCGGCCGACCTCCGGGCCCTGGGGCACACCGGCGGCGAGCAGATCCTGGCCGGTGATCAGCAGGCGCACGTGGCGAACCTCCTCCAGCCAGCGGCGCGCGGCGGGAGCAGCGGACTCGCTCACCGCGCCGCTCAGCGCGACCCCCTCGGGCGGCACGCTCAGGGCGAGGGCGCGCAGCCGCGAGGGGGTGGCGGCGCGGGGAAGCTCATCAACCAGGCGGGGGACAGCGGCGGCGGCGGCGGCCACGCGGTCGCGCTCGGCGGCGGGGAACTCGAGGCGGTCGAGCAGCGCGGCGATCTCGGGTTTAGGGTGCCCACCCACCCTGCCGTCCGCGCGAAGCGCCAACGGCAGGGTGAGCGTGGCGAGCAGCAAGAGATCGGAGCGGCAGCTCTCAGCAGGACGGCGACTCTCAGCAGGACGGCGACTCTCAGCGCGGCGTCGGCTCTCAGCGCGGCGTCGGCTCTCCGCGCCGCGTCGACTCTCAGCGCGCACTCCCCCAGAGCCACCCCCAGCCGGACCGCCGTCGACCGTGCACATCAGCTCCAGGGCGCGGCGCGCGAGCGGTGCCTCGAAGCGCAGTCGGGGGTGCAGCGCCCCGAGCAGCCCGAGACGCTCGAGCTCGGCGAGGGTCGCCAGGGGGTCGGGCTCGACCAGCGCGAGGCGCAGCTCGGCGCCGATGCGCGCGCCGGACACCGTCCCCGGGGCTCCCTGGGCGATCGCGGCCGCGGCGAGTCGCGCGGTGCCCTCCTCGACGGCGAATCCCAGGCGGGCGCTGTAGCGGGCAAGCCGCCACAGGCGGGTGGGGTCGTCCAGGAAGCTCCGCTCGTGCAGCACACGCAGGCGGCCCGCGCGCAGATCCTCGAGCGCGCCGGGGGCGCCCTGCAGCTCCCCGGGGCGCTTGCCGTCGAGGGCGAGGGCAAGGGCGTTGACAGTGAAGTCCCTGCGCAGCAGGTCCTCCGAGAGGGGCGCGGGCTCGACCTCGGGGAGGGCCCCCGGCGAGGCGTAGCGCTCCGTGCGCGCGGTCGCGATGTCGATCCGCCCGCCGTCCCACTGGACGATCGCCATACCGAAGCGCTCGTGCTCGCTCGTCTCCGCGAGGGTGCCAAGACGGGATGCCAGCCTGCCGGCCAGCGACGCGGCGGCGTGACCGAACGGCGAGTCCTCGCCCTCCACCGACACGTCGAGCTCGCGGGGGCGGCGGCCGACCGAAGCCGGTAGACACTCGCCTTCGGCGAGCATCCCCGTTTCGGCCAGCAGGTCGCGCACGGCGCCACCCACCAGGAATGCCCTGACGGGGGCGATCTCGGACACGGCCGCGAGCAGCTCCTGCCCGCCGGGCTCGGCGCGCAGCCGCTCCAGCAGGTCTGCCGCTCCCGGCCCGCTCACCGGCGGCCCCCCCTGCTCATCGCCCGCGCTGGGGCGTCTCATTCCCCATCACCGCCGCACGGGGATGCCGGCGCGCTCGATGTACTCCTTGGCCTCCGCGATGGTGTGGCGGCCGTAGTGGAAGATCGAGGCGCACAGCGCGGCGTCGGCGCCCACCTGTAGCGCCTCCACGAGGTGCGAGAGCTCGCCCGCACCGCCGGAGGCGATCACGGGCACCCCCACCGCCGCGCTCACGGCGGCGGTCAACTTCAGGTCGTAGCCGTCGCTGGTGCCGTCGCGGTCCATGCTCGTCAGCAGGATCTCCCCGGCCCCCCGCTCGGTGGCCTCGCGCGCCCACTCCACCACGTCGCGGCCGGTGGGGGTGCGCCCGCCCGCGAGGTACGCCTCCCAGGCGCGTTCCAGGCCGAGGTCCACGCCTTCCACGGCCCTCACGGGGGTGCCGTTCGTGGGGGCGGGCCGCGCCAGCGCCTTGGCGTCGATCGCGAGCACCACACACTGCGCGCCGAAGACCCGCGCCAGCTCGTCAATCAACTCGGGGCGCTCGAGCGCGGCGGAGTTCACCGCGACCTTGTCCGCCCCCGCGTCCAGCACCGCCTGGGCGTCCCGTGCCGAGCGGATGCCCCCGCCGATGGTGAACGGCACGAACACCTCGTCCGCGGTGCGCCGCGCGAGCGCCACGATCGTCTCGCGCCGTTCGTGGGTGGCGGTGATGTCGAGGAACACCAGCTCGTCCGCCCCCTCGCGGTCGTAGCGCGCGGCCAGCTCCACGGGGTCGCCGGCGTCGCGGATGTCCACGAATTCGACGCCCTTCACGACGCGGCCGCAGTCGACGTCCAGGCAGGGGATCACGCGCTTGAGGTGCACGCGCCCACCGTAGCGTCTGCCGCCGGCCGTGTCATCTGCTTCGCTCTGGCGGACGCTGTTCCAGCAGGCACATGCGCCTGCTGGCGGGGCCGCACATGTGCGGCCCCGAGGACGGCCACATGTGGCCGTCCCAGGCAGGGCCGCATGCGGCCCTGCCACGTACCGATCGAAGATGGATGGCATCTCCGACCGATAGGAGATCAGATGCGATCTCCATATCGGCCGGCCAGCATGCGGCATCGTCCAACAGCTACCTACCCCAGCGCCGCGCGCGCCTGGGCCACCGTGAAGCGCCCCTCGTACAGCGCCTTCCCGACGATCACACCCTCGAGGTTTGGCTGGCCGAGCTCTGCCAGCACGCGCAAATCGTCCAGCTGGCCGATCCCGCCCGAGTAGATCAGGTGGCCGGCCGCGGCCGCCTTGGCCACCCACACCACGTCGTCGCGATTGACGCCGTCGAGCATCCCGTCGCGATCGACGTTCGTGTATGCGAGCTCGCGTACCCCCCGCGCGATCAGATCCGCGAAGACACTACTGACGCTGACCTCGGCCGCCTTCGTCCATCCCTCGGTGGTCACGCGGCCCTCGCGGATGTCCACGGACACCACCACGCGCCGCGGGCCGTACTCCGCCAGCGCGCGCTCCAGCAGGTCGGGGTCGGCGAACGCGGCCGTCCCCAGGATCACGCGCTCGACACCGGCCTCCAGTGCTTGTGAGATCGCCTCCAGAGTGCGCAGTCCGCCGCCCAGCTGCACCGGCACGTCCAGCTCGCTCGCGACGCGGCGCACGTGCTCGAGATTCACCGGGTGCCCTGCGCGGGCCCCGTCGAGGTCCACCACGTGCAGGTGCTCGGCGCCTTCCTCCACCCAGCGCCGCGCCGCCGAGAGGGGATCCTGGTCATACACCTTGCTCGCGTCGAAGTCCCCCTTGACGAGCCGCACGGCGTTGCCGCCAAGGATGTCGATCGCGGGGTAGAGGATCATCGGAAGCTCACGGTTGGGGCCCTTGGGGGCGCGCTGGGCCTCGCGTCACGAGGCCAGCGGCATCCGTGCGGCCGCCGCGGCGGCGCAGATGCCCACAAAGTTGCCCAGCAGCCGCAGGCCGTGGGTCGAGGACTTCTCGGGGTGCGACTGCGCCCCGTACACGTTGCCCCGTTCCACCACCGCGGGAAAGCTCTCCCCGTACACGGCCGTCCCGAGCACGACCTCGGGGTCCGCGGGGTGCGCGACGAAGCTGTGCACGTGGTAGAGGAACGCGGGGTCGGGGAGGCCCTCGTTCAGCGGTGAGCGCCGCCGCCAGCCCACCTCGCTCCAGCCGATGTGGGGCAGCTTCAGATTCGGATTCGCGCCCCTCCGCGGGGGGACCGCTCCAGTGTCCGCCGAAGCTGGGCGACACGCGCCTTCGGCGCCGGCCGATTCGGGGATGCGAGCGGAGCGAGTGTCTCCCCGATCGGCCCCCGTCTTGGCCAGCAGCGCGCGCACCTCCCCCCGCAGCAGCCCCAGCCCCTCCGCGCCGCCGTGCTCCTCGGAGCGCTCGAACAGCAGCTGCATCCCCATGCACGACCCGAACAGCGGTGTTCCCGCGGCCGCCCGCTCGCTCAGGAGCCCGTCGAGGCCGAGCTCGCGGATCGTTGCCATCGCCGCGGGGAAGGCGCCCACCCCGGGAAGCAGCAGGCCGTCGGCCGAGCGCAGCTCCGCGTGGTCGCGGGTCACGAACGCCCGCGCGCCCACCCGCTCCAGGGCCTTCTCCACCGAGCGGCGGTTGCCCATCCCATAGTCCACCACCGCGATCCGCGGGGTCATATCCGGCGCCTCGCTGTGTCCTCGGTCGCTCGTGTGCAAAGCACACCACGCTCCCTGCGTCCTTGCGAGGCTTGGATCTGACCCCGCGGAGCGTTGCTCATGAGATGAGCGTCCCCTTCGTGCTCGGCACCCCCGTCTCGGTGGGGTCGAGCGCGACCGCCTGGCGCAGCGCGCGCGCGAACGCCTTGAAGGCGGCCTCGATCATGTGGTGCGTGTTGGTGCCCGCCTGCACCCTCAGGTGCAGCGTGAGCTTCGCGGCGTTCGCGAGCGCGCGGAAGAACTCCTCGGTGAGCTCGTGCTCGAAGCCGCCCGTGGAGCCCGGCGGGAGGGCGGCCTCGAAGAGCGTGTAGGGGCGCCCGGAGATGTCCAGGGCGCAGCTCGCGCGCGCCTCGTCCATCGGCACGAGGGCCGAGCCGTAGCGCACGATCCCCGCGCGGTCGCCCAGCGCGCCGTCGAGCGCCTGGCCGAGCACGATCGCGGTGTCCTCGACGGTGTGGTGAGAGCCCGTGTGCAGATCCCCGCTCACCCTCACCTCCAGATCAAGGCGCCCGTGACGGGCGAGCAGGTCGAGCATGTGGTCGAGAAAGCCCACACCCGTCGAGCGCGCGCCCGCGCCGCTGCCGTCGAGGGCGAGCGTCAGCGCGACCTCGGTCTCCCCCGTGCGGCGCTCGATCGTGGCGGTGCGCGATCCCCTGGTGACCTGATCGCCGCTCATCGCTCCCCATTCTCCACGAGCGGCGGCCGCGGGGGAGTCCGGCCAGCCATTGACTCCGCGGCGCCGCTACCGGACGGCGGCTCCACGACGCTCGGCGCCGCGCGTGCCTCCATCGAGCGGGCGTGCCACTCGAAGCCCTCCGCGCGCGCGATCGGGGCGCCCGCGGCGGCCAGTTTGCGCACCGCCTCCCCCCCCACCTCTCCCATCCTCACCTCCGCCATCCGCCGGCGGAAGTGGCGGGGGGAGAGGCCGGAGGCGAAGCGCGCGGCGCCCGCGGTCGGCAGGATGTGGTTGGAGCCCGCCACGTAGTCCCCGAACGCGGTGGCCGCCGCGGCGCCCACGAACAGGCAGCCGGCGCAGCGCACCCGCGGCGCGAGCGCCTCCGCCTCGGCCCCGACGAGCTGGAGGTGCTCGGGGGCGAACTCGTTGGCGATCTCCACCGCCTCGGGGGCGTCGGCGCTCTGCACCAGCACGCAGGCCGCGGGCTCCACCTCGGGGCTCTCGACGCCCAGCCGCTCAAGCTCTCCCGCGAGCGCGTCCAGGGCGCTCGGGTGAGGGGGAGATGGCGCCCACGAAGCTTCCCGCTCCCGTGCTCGGCCTGGGCGAGCATGTCGAGCGCCACCAGCCCCGGGTCGGCGTCCTCGCCGAGCACCACCAGCAGGTCGCTGGGACCCGCGAAGGAGTCGATCCCCACCACGCCCGAGAGCTGGCGCTTGGCCTCCTGCACGTAGAGGTTCCCGGGACCCACGATCACCTCCACCCGCCCCACCGTCTCCGTCCCATACGCCAGCGCCGCGATCGCCTGGGCGCCGCCCATGCGGTACACCCGCTCCACCCCCAGCAGACGGCAGGTGCCAAGGATGACTGGATCGATCTGCCCGTCGGGGCCGGGTGGGGAGCACACGACGACCTCCAGCACGCCGGCGGCCCGGGCGGTGACCACACCCATCACCGCGGTGCTCGGGTAGGGGGCGCGCCCCCCCGGCACGTACACCGCGGCGGCGCTCACCGGCAGCTCGCGCATGGCGATGCGCTGCCCCTGGGGAAGCTCGATCGAGATGTCCTCCCCCACCCCCGCCTGCGCGAGGAGGGCGACGTTGGCGATCGCGACCTGCAGGCCCGCCACCACCTCCAGGGGCAGCCGCTTGATCGCCTCGTCGAGCTCCCCCGCGGGGACGAGCAGGGGCCTGGGGTCCGCGCCGGCGGTGTCCAGCTCGCGGGTGTACCCGAGCACCGCCCCGTCCCCCTCCTCGCGCACCGCCGCCACGATCCGTTCGACCGCGTCGCTGATCTCCCCGTGGGAGCCCGACAGGGCCTTTTCGCGCAGCAGCGCGGCCACCTCGGCGGGTCCGCTCTGGCGCGGGGGGCGGTCGGAGCGCTCGGGCTCGCCGGACTCAGGGCGGTCTCCTAGATCGAACCGCTCGTGCTCACCGAGCCGCGAGCGGTCCCCGAGATCGATGCGCTCAACCAGCACGCAGCCGCTCCAGCAGATCGTCGATCGCGGCGGCCTTGAGCTTGTGCGCGACGGGGTTGGCGATCAGGCGGGCGGTGCACTCGAAGATGCGCTCGCGAACCTGGAGGTTGTTCTCCTGGAGCGTGGTGCCGGTGGCGGTGAGATCCACGATCGCCTCCACCAGGCCTGTGAGGGGAGCCAGCTCCACGGAGCCCTTGACCTCCACGATCTCCGCCTGGCGACCGGTCTCCTCGAAGTGGCGCGCGGCGATCCGGGGGTACTTGGTGGCCACCCGCATCACCCCCAGGCGACGCAGCGCCTCGGCCGCGGGATCGGGCTCGCCGGCGATGCTCGCGAGCACCATCGTGCAGCGCCCGTAGCCGAGATCCAGCAGCTCGTAGACCTCGCGACCGCCCCCCGTGGGCGCCCCGATCGAGTAGGGGCCGAGGGACTGCTCGGTGAGCACGTCCTTGCCGGTGATCCCCAGGTCCGCCGCGCCGGCCTCCACATAGGTGGGTACGTCCGAGGGGCGCATCGTGATCACCCCGATCTCCTCGAACAGCAGCTTGCGGTCGTTGCCGCTGAGCTCGCCGGTGTCCACCCCCAGCCCCTCCAGCAGCGCCACGGTGTCCTTGAAGAGAGCCCCCCGGGGCACCGCGATCGTGAGGCCGTTGATCGCGCTCATCGCGTCAGCCCCGCCCCGGTGCCGCGCTCCTCTCCGGCGAGCGCGATGTGCAGGCGGTCGATGCCGAGCGCGAAGCCGACGGCGGGCAGCGCGCGCCCGAAGTGCCCCAGCAGCTCATCGTAGCGCCCGCCACCGCCGAGGGGGGCGCCGAGCGCGGGGTCGTACACCTCGAACACCGCGCCCGTGTAGTAGCCGAGGCTGCGCACCAGGCCGAGGTCGAAGATCACGCGCTCGGCGACCGCGGGCTCGAGCAGCTCATGGACCATGCGCATCCCCGCCGACCGCGTCGTCCGCGGGGCCGGGCAGGCCCGCGAGCACGTCCGGCCCGCCGCGGCGCTGGGGCACGCTCAGCAGCAGCTCGGCCTCGGACGCGAGCAGCCCGGCGTCGCCCAGCGTGCGCTCGAGCGCAACGAAGTCGCGGCGCGCCAGGGCCTCCAGCAGGTCGGGGCGCGCCCGCTCGGGGACGCCCACACCGGCCATCAGCGCGGGGAACAGCGCGGCGTCGCCGAGGCCCACGCGGTAGCCCTCGAGGCCCGTGGCGTCCAGGGCGTGGCAGAGCACCGTGAGCGCCTCCGCGGTGCCCCGTGGAGCGGGGGAGCCGAGCAGCTCGATCCCGGCCTGCAGCAGCTCGCGCGGTTGGCCCCGCTGGGGGCGCACCCCGCGGTAGCAGTGCGCGAGGTAGCAGAACCGCAGCGGGGGCTCCGAGTGCGCGTAGCGGGTCGCGGCGACCCGGGCGATCGGCACGGTCATGTCCGAGCGCAGCACGAGCAGCGCCCCGGTCTCGTCGAACACGCGGTACGCGGGCGGCTGCGAGGGGGGCGTGGAGTCGGCGCGGGCGAGCACCGCCTCGTACTCGAGCGCCGGCGTGTACACCTCGCCATAGCCGTGGCGCTCGAAGACCCCGCGCAGAGCCTCGGTGATGGCGCGCATCTCGCGCATCTCGTCGGGCAGCACGTCGCGCGTACCGCTGGGGATTGGGTGGATCATGGCCCGCAGCCTAGAGGGTGGCGCAGTCGGCCGAAGCCGGCTGGCCGAAACTGGGACCGACTAGGGAAACACCCGCTCCGCTCGCATCCCCGAGTCGGCCAGCGCCGAAGGCGCGTGTCACCCGGCTTCGGTCGGGCCCCTCCTCCTTCATCAAACGTGCATCACAGGATGGGGCTCGACGGCGACGCGCTCGATGTTGGCGCCGAGCTCGCGCAGCCGCTCGTCGATCCGCTCGTAGCCGCGGTCGATCTGGCGAATGTTGCCGATTTCGCTGCGTCCCTCGGCGCAGAGGGCGGCGAGCAGCATCGCCATCCCGGCGCGGATGTCGGGGGACTCGACGCGCTCCCCGCGCAGCCGCCGGGGGCCGGTGACGATCGCGCGGTGGGGATCGCAGAGGACGATGTCTGCACCCATCAGGATCAGCTTGTCGGTGAAGATGAGGCGGTTCTCGAACATCCACTCGTGCACAAGGATCGACCCCTCGGCCTGGGTGGCAAGGGCAAGCGCGATCGAGGTGAGATCCGCCGGGAACGCAGGCCAGGGCCCGTCCTGGACCTTGCTCTTGTAGCCCCCCACGTCGGCCTGTGCGACGAGGCGCTGGCCACCGGGCACGAGCACGTCGTTGCCGTGCAGCTCGGTGCGCAGGCCGAGGCGTTCGAAGACGAGGCGGATCATGCGCAGATCGCCGGGGACGGTGTCCTTGACGCGCAGCTCCCCTCCGGTGACCCCGGCAAGTGCGATGAAGCTGCCGATCTCGATGTGGTCGGGGGCGATCTCGTGCGCGCAGCCGTGGAGGCTCTCCCGTCCAGTGACGGTGAGCAGGTTGGAGCCGATCCCCTGGATGTCGGCCCCCATCTTGACGAGCATTCTCGCGAGGTCCTGCACGTGGGGCTCGCAGGCGGCGTTGCCGATCACGCTCTGCCCCGGCGTCAGCGCGGCGGCCATGAGGGCGTTCTCGGTGGCCATCACGGAGGGCTCATCCATGAACACGTCGCTGGACCGCAGGCCGCGGGGGGCGCTCAGCAGGATGTCCCGCCCGCAGTCGGCCACGGCGCCCATCGCGCGGAAGGCGTCCAGGTGGGGATCCAGGCGCCGGCGCCCGATCACGTCGCCGCCGGGCGGGGGCATGACGGCGCGCCGGAAGCGCGCCAGCAGCGGACCGGCGAGCAGGAAGGAGGCACGGATCTGCTCGGCGAACTCGGGGTCAACCTCTACGCCGTGGACCCCAGCGGCGCACAGAGACAGCTCATTCGCGCCCTGCCACTCGGCGCGCACCCCGAGTTGCTCGAGGATCGCGACCATCGCCTCGACGTCGCGGATGCGGGGCACGTTGTGGACCAGCACCTCATCCTCGGTGAGGACGCACGCAGCGAGGATGGGCAGCGCCGCGTTCTTGTTCCCGGCCGGGGTCAGTGTGCCGGAGAGCGGGACGCCGCCTTCGATGACGAACTTCTCCATAGGCTTCGCTCGCGCCCGCCGGCCAAGGATCGGACCGCCGCCGCGTCGCCCAGCAAGGGTAACAGTCATCTCCTCACGGAGTTCGCGCACGAAGGCCGGGGACCTGCACCGCGCAGCCTCGCGGTCGAGCCAGCGGCCCGCTCCACAGTCGAGCGAGCGGCCCGGCCCCGCTTCGACCTCATCCCGCCTCGGCTCACCGCTCACTCCTGGCCCTGCAAGACCTCGGCAAAGGAGGTCGGCCGGAGGGTGGGGCTGCAACTTCCATTGCACCACCGATGGGTCAATCTGGCTCAGTGAAGCGATTTTGCTGGCGCAGAAGGTCGGCGGACATGTGTTCGTGTGGTTCCGTCCGGGGCGCTCCCTATCTTACGAACACATGTTCTGTTCATCTCGGACATCGGCACTCGCACGGCGCGCCCGGGAAGCGCTTCAGCTGACCCGCGCACTCCTCCTGCTCGAGGACGACGCTCCGGTCGACTGGGAGGTCGGCAGGGAGGAGAGCGAGCCGGTCGGCGACGCGCCCGTGTGGGCGCACGCGCACCGCGCGCCGCTGGGCAGTCGTCGGACACCGCGGCGGAGGGGCCAGCCGGCGCCTCCGCCGCAGTTGTGTCTCTGCCCGATCGGCCCGGCCCACAGCTCCACGCCGCGGCCGGGCCCCAGCGGGCGGGAGGTCCCCTCCCGTCCGCCCCTGACCGCGTATGTTTCCCACCTCCGCTAGGCGTAAGCACAGCGATCCCGATCTCGGATTGCTGCGTTTTCCAGGGGAATTCACAGATAGCCAGCCAGTGAACGCGACCGTCCGCGAGGTCGTCTCCCCACCGCCCTTGACGGGCCCGCGCGCATTAAGGATGGTCTAGCGGCGCGGTAGCTCGACACCGCAGCGGCCGCTCCGGTCGCCACTGGCCATTCGACAGCCCACAGCCCGCCCCCTTCAACCTCGCGTGGATCGCGAAGAGATTGTGCGCACGTCCATCGTTCTCGCCACAGGACTCACGCTCATCGCGGCGGCCGTCGGGGTGACGCTGACACGCTCACCGTCCACGCTCGCCGGTACCGACTCGGTCTCAGCGGCAAGCATCCTGGCGGCGGCCACGTCTGAAATCGGCGCCTGCCAGAGTGGCGAAACCCTGCCCGCGGGCACTACCGAGATCCGCCTCTCGCTGTCGGCGATCATCGGCGCACGTGTGTCCGTGACGGTGTCATCCGGCACGCACATCATCACCCGCGGCAGCCATGGCACCGGCTGGAGCGGGGGCGATGTGACGGTTCCGGTGATGCGCGTCCCGCACACCGTCCCGCACGTGACGACCTGCTTCACACTCGACAAGCTCAACGGCAAAGTCTCGCTGATCGGGGAACCCACGCCGCCTGCTCGGGCGGCGGTCACGCAGACGGGCCAGCCCCTGCGGGGAAGGTTCAGGACCGAATATGTACGGACGGGGCGCACCTCGTGGCTGGCGCTCGCATCCTCGGTGGCCCGGCATCTCAGCCTTGGGCGCAGCCCGAGCGGCATGTGGATCGTGTTCTTCGCCGCGACCGCGGTGTTGGGCGTGATCGCGATCACCTCGTGGCTGATCGTGCGGGAGCTGGAATGAGCAGGCGCAGCGCCCCGGGGGCGAAGCGGGCACCCGTGAGGAGGACTCCCGCCGGCAAGCGGTTCACGGGAGGACGCGCGCACGCCGGGCGGCGCCGCTCGCCAGGGCTCCACGCCGTGAGCGCGTCATGGTTTCGTCCTCGCCGCGTCCTCGCCAGCATTCCACTGGCGGCGTGGGGTTGCGCTGTGGTCGCCTGCCTCAACGCGGCGAGCTGGTCGGCGATATCGCCCCCATTCGAGGTGCCGGACGAGCCGAGTCACTTCGCCTACGCGCAACACCTTGCGGAAACGGGCACCCGTCCGACGGTCAACGGCCTATCCTTCTCCCCGACGGAGACGGTCGCACTGAGGGATCTGCGCTACCCGCAGGTCCGGGGGCGTCCGCAGAACGACACGATCTCCTCCGCGCGGGAACAGCGGACGCTGGAGCGGGATCTCGCGGAGAATCCCTCGACTGCGAGTGAAGACGGGGGTGTGGCGACTCCGGAGCCGCCGCTTTACTACGCGTTGGAGACAATCCCGTATCGCCTGGCGGGAGGGAACATCCTCGATCGTCTGACGCTGATGAGGCTGCTGTCTGCGCTGATGGCGGGCTTCACAGGACTGTTCGCCTTCCTATTCGTGCGCGAATCGCTCCCCGGGGTACGGTGGGCGTGGACGGTCGGCGGACTTGGCGTGGCGCTCTTCCCTCTCCTGGGCTTCATGTCAGGTGCGGTCAGCCCGGACACGATGCTCTTCGCGGTCGCGACCGCTCTGTTCTTCAGCCTCGCGCGAGCGTTTCGGTTGGGGCTGACGCCCGCGCGCGGTTGCGCGATCGGGGCGGCTATCGCGATCGGCCTCCTGACTACGCTCAACTTCGTTGGCCTGGTCCCGGGGGCGGCGGTCGGTCTGGTCGCCCTCACCATCCGCGCGGGGCAAACCTCCCGGCGAGCGGCCATCCGCTCCCTGGCGCTCGCGCTCGGCGTCGCGGCCAGTCCGGTCCTCCTGTTCGTCGCGATCGGCGCGCTGACGCATCACGTAGGGGGATTCGACCTGGTGAGGATCGGCAACGAGTTCATCGGGCTGCAGGGATCGGCATTCAGCAAGATCAGCTACATCTGGGAGCTGTTCCTGCCCAGGCTACCGGGCATGCATAGCTTCCTCCACGACATCTCGACCACCCGCCAGCTGTGGTTCGACGGCCTCGTGGGGCGCTATGGCTGGCTGGACACCTTCTTCCCGGGCTGGGTCTACGACGCAGCGCTCATCCCCACTGCCCTGATAGTCGGCCTCTGCATCCGCGAGCTGATTCGCGGCCGGGTGGCGCTTCGTGGGCGCATGCCGGAGCTCACTGCGTACCTCGCCATGGCGGCAGGTGTCATGGCGCAGGTTGGAGCGGCCGACTACTTCTCCTACCCGACGTTCGAGGGAGCGTACATAGAGCCCCGCTACCTGCTCCCGCTGATCTCCCTGTTCGGCGTGGCTCTCGCACTGGCGGCGCGCGGCGCGGGCCGGCGCTGGGGCCCGGCGGTGGGTGCGGTCCTGATACTCATGGTGCTGGGCCACGACATCTTCAGCCAGCTGCTGGTGATCTCGCGCTACTACGGGTGAGCCGCAGTGCACCGGCCGTATCGCACCACCGAGCAGAGGTCCGGCAGGTGGAGCCGTCGTCGTGCGCCGATCAGCGCGGCTCGAGGATCACTACGGGCAGCTCGCGCTGGGCTATCGACTTGTAGTGCTCGTAGCCGCTGTAGAGCGCGACGAGCCGCGGCCATAGCTCGGCGCGCTCCTGTGCGGTCGCGGCACGCGCCCGGACGGGGTAGGTCCGCCGGCGCAGCACCACGTCAGCGTCGGGGCGATCCTGCAGGTTGAACCACCACGCAGGCGCACGCTGGGAGGCGGCGTTGGAGGCGACGATCGCGAACCCGTCTCCCTGGCTGACGAACAGCAGCGGAGCGTCGCGTATGCGCCCGGTGCGGCGCCCGGTGGTGCGCAGCACGAGGATGTCCCCGCCGAGGGCGCGGCCGCCGATTCGCCCGCCGGTGCGCCGCACGATCCACCCGTGGGCCTGTGTGGCCCAGGCGCTGCCGGGACGGTGAGCGAGATAGGGGCTGATGCGGGCAAAGATCGGTGCCAGGCGAGACATCGCATTGCAAGGCTACTCCACGAAACCGTGTCGAACCGCTCGCGCTCGCAGCGACCGGACGTCTTCGGAGCAATCGGCAGCCCGACGCGCAAACGAAATCGTCAGAGCACCCCGACGAAACGAGCCGCCCCGGGGGGCGGCTCGTATGCGAAAGAACCGGCGGCGTCCTACTCTCCCAGGCCCTTGCGGGCCAAGTACCATCGGCGCTGAGGGGCTTAACTGCTCTGTTCGGAATGGGAAGAGGTGTTTCCCCCTCGCCAAGGCCACCGGAAAAAGGCGAGAGACCAGCCTCCCCGGTCCTTCAAAACTGCACAGCGCCACACCGGGTATCACTAAAAATCAAAAAATCCGTCAAGCCCTCGACCTATTAGTACCGGTCTCCTACAGGCGTTACCGCCCTTCCAGATCCGGCCTATCAACCTGGTGGTCTACCAGGGGTCTTACTCCCTCTAGGGGATGGGAGAACTCATCTTGAGGCCGGCTTCCCGCTTAGATGCTTTCAGCGGTTATCCGATCCACACGTAGCTAGCCTGCTATGCCCTTGGCAGGACAACAGATACACCAGAGGTGCGTTCATCCCGGTCCTCTCGTACTAGGGACAAATCCTCGCAATTCTCCAACGCCCACGGCAGATAGGGACCGAACTGTCTCACGACGTTCTGAACCCAGCTCGCGTACCGCTTTAATGGGCGAACAGCCCAACCCTTGGGAGCAACTCCACCCCCAGGATGCGACGAGCCGACATCGAGGTGCCAAACCGGGCCGTCGATGTGGACTCTTGGGCCCGATAAGCCTGTTATCCCCGGAGTACCTTTTATCCGTTGAGCGACGGCACTTCCACTTGCTACCGCCGGATCACTAAGACCTGCTTTCGCACCTGCTCGACCTGTCAGTCTCGCAGTCAAGCTCCCTTGCTACCTTTGCGCTCTACGCACGATTTCCAACCGTGCTGAGGGAACCTTTGTGCGCCTCCGTTACATTTTGGGAGGCGACCGCCCCAGTCAAACTACCCGCCTGGCACTGTCCAGCACCCGGATTCACGGAGTGCTGTTAGAAACCCAATACACCAAGGGTGGTATCTAAAGGTTGGCTCCACGCCGGCCGCAACCGGCGCTTCAAAGCCTCCCACCTATCCTGAGCGAGATGCACCGAATCCCAATACCAGGTTGTAGTAAAGGTTCACGGGGTCTTTCCGTCTAGCCGCGGGTACTCGGCATCTTCACCGAGACTGCAATTTCACCGAGCCCCTCGTTGAGACAGTGCTGAAGTCGTTACGCCATTCGTGCAGGTCGGAACTTCGCGTGTTCTCTCGTCACCCGAGAGCGCAGACTATACCTTCACCTCATCCAGCACCCTTAGGAGTGCAGCTTGCGAGTGGCGGCGCTTACCTAGATTGATCTGGTAGGCGATACCAACGATCTCTCGCAAACCATCCCGCTGCAGATGATCTCCTTGTTCGACCATCCGGCATACGTGGGAGAAGCCTGCACAGCTTCTCGCCTTGTATCCCCGCAAGGGGAAACGTTCAAAATGCGGAAGGATGATTCCCGTGAGGTCTCCGATCGACCGCGCCTCGTACTTGAAGGTGCGGTCTCCCTTCGACTCCCGGATCCAACCACAATCAAAGAACGCCTTCAGACCTTCCAGTAGCCCCAGATCCTTCTCATTGAGTGAGAGCGAAAACGATGGCCTCACCTCGAGACCTGTTCGCAACTTCGCCCGGACGGCCAAGGAGATGCAGAAGCATCCCTCGCCCTCCGTCAGACCTGTGACATACCAGGGGTCCAGCGGTACTGCTCTTCCATAGGCGCCTTGTCTTTCGATGAGGGCCGGCGTATTGCGCATCACATGGATTTCCGGACTTCCCGGAGCGTGACACGCCTCTCCTTTCGGATCAGTCGTTAGGGGGTCACTAGGACTTCCCTCGGGATTGCCCGCTGCCACTTTGGCAGGGAGGGTTTCCCCGATATGAGCCGGTTCTCGGCCGCCTCTCGCGAGACGGCGGGGCAAGTGTTTGTGCTTACCCGACAAGGAATTTCGCTACCTTAGGACCGTTCCTGCTGTTACGACCTGAGCTTTCGCCCAGGCGGTCCGCACATTTCTGACGGACTCTCATGGTCGCCCATGAGAGCGGACTATCTCATCCCACCCCCGGTCTGGAGGGTGAGCTTGGCGTATAGTCTCTGAGGATTCCCAGCGCCTTTGACGCCGTCCAGGACACCGCTCACGCGGCTGACCGTCCTGGTCCGACTGGACCCTGGGCCTTTCCTGCTGATTGTCCGCACCCGTCACATTGTCACGATACCGACCACTGTGGACGGAATCGTAGTGCGGGATACTCGGATATTCCAGCATATAGCCAAGTTTTACAACTACCTCGGTCAACTGATAGTTACGGCCGCCGTTTACCGGGGCTTAGCTTCGCTGCTTCGGGTCAAGCCCTAACAACTCCACGTAACCTTCCGGCACCGGGCAGGCGTCAGCCCCTATACGTCGTCTTACGACTTAGCAGAGACCTGTGTTTTTGGTAAACAGTCGCTTCAGCCTATTCACTGCGGCCCCCTCGGGCTCCACTCGCGAAGAGCTTCACCCTACTGGGGCGCCCCTTATCCCGAAGTTACGGGGCAATTTTGCCGAGTTCCTTAACGAGGGTTATCTCGATCACCTTAGTATTCTCTACTTGCCCACCTGTGTCGGTTTTGGTACGGGCACGCGCTTCCTCCCTAGAGGCTTTTCTTGGAGGTATGGCGTCGGGGAGGCGCCGGCTTGTACGCCAGCTCACATCGCACCTCGGGTTGAATGCAGCCCCGCATTTAACTAGGGCCGCCCCTACATGCTTGTCCCAGGACAACCATCGCCTGAGTTCCCTTAGCCTTCCTCGTCCCCCCATCGGTCAAACGGAAGCGACGTGGTACAGGAATATCAACCTGTTGGCCATCGACTACGCCTTTCGGCCTCGCCTTAGGTCCCGACTAACCCTTAGTAGACGAACTTTACTAAGGAATCCTTGGGCAATCGGTGGAGAGGATTCTCACCTCTCTTTCGTTACTAATGCCGGCATTCTCACTTCCCATGCCTCCACGGCTGGCTTACGCCGCCGCTTTGCTGGCATGGGAACGCTCTCCTACCGCGCGATCGACCCGAAGGTCTCACGCACCCGCAGCTTCGGTGACTAGCTTGAGCCCCGTTACATTGTCCGCGCTCGAACACTTGACCAGTGAGCTGTTACGCACTCTTTCAAGGGTGGCTGCCTCTAAGCCAACCTCCTGGTTGTCTATGCACTCGAACATCGTTTCCCACTTAGCTAGTACTTAGGGACCTTAGCTGGCGGTCTGGGCTGTTTCCCTTTCGACGCTGAAGTTTATCCCCCAGCAACTGACTCCCGGAGTAGACGTAATGGTCTTCGGAGTTTGCCTGAAGTCGGTAACCTGGTAGGGCCCCTAGTCCAAACAGTGCTCTACGGCCACCACGCAATTTATCCGAGGCTATACCTAAATATATTTCGGAGAGAACCAGATATCACTGAGCTTGATTAGCCTTTCACTCCGACCCACAGGTCATCCGCCCAGTTTTCAACCTAGGTCGGTTCGGCCCTCCACGAGGTCTTACCCCCGCTTCAGCCTGCCCATGGGTAGCTCGCTCAGTTTCGGGTATACCGCCTACGACTATGACGCCCTATTAGGACTCGCTTTCGCTACGGCTCCGCTCATCGCTTAACCTTGCCGCAGACGAGTAACTCGCCGGCTCGTTATGCAAAAAGCACGCGGTCACAGGACAAGCCTGCTCCCACCGCTTGTAGGCACGCGGTTTCAGGTACTATTTCACTCCCCTTCCGGGGTACTTTTCACCTTTCCCTCACGGTACTTGTCCGCTATCGGTCACCAAGGAGTACTTAGCCTTGGAGGGTGGTCCCCCCAGGTTCAGTCCGCGTTTCACGGGCACGGACTTACTCAGGAACGCTTGACGGAAGATCATGCAGTTTCGTCTACGGGACGGTTGCCCTCTATGGTGCGCGGTTCCACACGCTTCGACTACCACATGATTTTGTAACTTCCGCCGAGCCGGCCACGGCTCGGAACAAGCGCCCTACAACCCCCGCTACGCAACGCGTGGCCGCTTACACGCAGCAGGTTTGGGCTGATCCCTTTTCGCTCGCCACTACTCAGGGAGTCTCTGTTGATTTACTTTCCTCGGGGTACTGAGATGTTTCACTTCCCCCGCTTGTCCTCCGCCGGCCTATGTGTTCAGCCGGGGATAACGCCGCATTACCAGCGCTGGGTTTCCCCATTCGGGAATCCACGGGTCAAAGGCTATTCAGCGCCTAACCGTGGCTTATCGCAGCCGTTCACGCCCTTCATCGACTCTTGGTGCCAAGGCATCCACCATGTGCCCTTACTATCTTGACGGTGATCAGACCGATC